>NZ_JBITXB010000001.1:0-1216572 GCF_044544295.1 Streptomyces sp. NPDC053750
AAACGCCCGGTTACATTCCGAACCCGGAAGCTAAGCCTTTCAGCGCCGATGGTACTGCAGGGGGGACCCTGTGGGAGAGTAGGACGCCGCCGAACAAATATTGCGAGAAAACCCCGCACCGTCACGGTGCGGGGTTTTCTGCGTTGTCGGGGGTCTTCCGTGAGGGCGGGGTCGTTACTGACCCGGTCCGCTTCCTTTTTACAGGCGCCCTGCCGCCTTCAGCTCGAGGTATGCGTCGGCCAGCGCCGGGGCCAGTTCGTCAGGGGTTGCGTCGACGATCGTCACGCCATGCCGACGGAGTTGGTCCGCGGTGCGTTGGCGCTCCGTCTGGGCCTGTGCGGCGGATGCGGCCTTGTAGACGCTCTCGGTGTTACCGCGGGCCTTGGCCATCCGGGCAACGTGCGGGTCGGCCACGGATGCCAGCAGAACCGTGTGGCGCTGAGTCAGCTGTGGCAGTACGGGAAGCAGGCCTTCCTCGATGGGGGCCGCGTCGAGTGTCGTGAACAGCACGAGCAGGGAGCGGCGAGGGGCCGACCGCAGGGTGGTGGCGGTGAGGCCGCGTGCGTCGGTCTCCACGAGTTCCGGTTCCAGGGTGGCCATCGCGTTGACCAGGGACGGGAGCACGTCGCCGGCCGTGCGGCCCTGTACCAGGGCGCGCACCCGGCGGTCGTAGGCGAGAAGGTCGACGCGGTCGCCGGCGCGGGAAGCCAGCGCCGCCAGGAGCAGGGCGGCGTCCATGGAGGCGTCGAGGCGAGGGGCGTCTCCCACGCGGCCGGCCGAGGTGCGGCCCGTGTCCAGGACGAGCAGGAGGTGCCGGTCGCGTTCGGGACGCCAGGTGCGTACGGCGACGGTGGACTGGCGGGCTGTCGCGCGCCAGTCGATGGACCGGGTGTCGTCGCCGGGCACGTACTCCCGCAGGCTGTCGAACTCCGTACCCTCCCCGCGGGTGAGGACGCTGGTGCGGCCGTCGAGTTCGCGGAGGCGGGACAGCTTGGAGGGCAGGTGCTTGCGGCTGGTGAACGGGGGCAGGACGCGTACCGTCCAGGGAACCTTGTGGGAGCCCTGGCGGGTGAAGAGGCCCAGGGGGCCGTACGAGCGGATCGTGACGCGGTCCGCCTGGCGGTCGCCCCGGCGGGTGGGCCGTAGGCGGGTGGTCACGCGTCGGCGTTCGCCGGCGGGCACGGTCGTGCGGTGGCGGGAGGCCGCCGTCTCGGTTCCGGGCTGCCAGCTGCTGGGCGTCCAGGCGTCGCGGAGTTGGGCGCGGAGCGGGCGATTCGACGGGTTGCTGATCGTCAGCGTGACGTCGGCGGCGTCGCCCAGGCGTGTGGAGGTGTCGCCGGAGCGGGTCAGGCGCAGACGTCGTACCGGGGCGGCCAGGGCGAAGTCGCAGGCGCAGGCGGCGGCCAACGGGGCGTTGACCGCGAGGATGCCTGTCCAGCTGGGGTCCCAGATGCCGATGGGTACCGATCCCAGGGCCGCGAGGAGTGCGGCGCGTCCGGTGAAGGCCATCAGCGGGGGACGGGGACGTGGGCGAGGACCGCGTTGATCACTGAGTCCGTGGTGACGCCCTCCATCTCGGCCTCCGGGCGGAGCTGGACACGGTGGCGCAGGGTGGGGAGGGCCAGGGCCTTCACGTCGTCGGGGGTGACGTAGTCGCGGCCCGTGAGCCAGGCCCATGCGCGAGAGGCCGAGAGCAGTGCCGTGGCTCCGCGTGGGGAGACGCCGAGGGTGAGGGACGGCGACTCGCGGGTCGCCCGGCAGATGTCGACGACGTAGGCGGTGATTTCGGGGGAGATGGTCGTCTTGGCCACTTCGGCGCGGGCCGCCTCCAGGTCGGCGGCGTTCGCCACGGGGCGTACGCCGGCGGCGCGCAGGTCGCGCGGATTGAAGCCGGCGGCGTGGCGGGTGAGGACGTCGATCTCGTCCTTGCGGGTGGGGAGGGGGACGGTGAGTTTGAGGAGGAAGCGGTCCAGCTGGGCTTCCGGGAGGGGGTAGGTGCCCTCGTACTCGACCGGGTTCTGGGTGGCTGCGACCAGGAAGGGCTCGGGGAGCGGTCGGGGGGTGCCGTCGACCGTGACCTGGCGTTCCTCCATGGCTTCGAGGAGGGACGACTGGGTCTTCGGGGGCGTGCGGTTGATCTCGTCGGCGAGCAGCAGGTTGGTGAAGGCCGGGCCGGGCTGGAAGGAGAACTCGGCGGTGCGGGCGTCGTAGACCAAGGAGCCGGTGACGTCGCTCGGCATCAGGTCGGGGGTGAACTGGACGCGCTTGGTGTCGAGCTCCGTGGCGGCGGCGAGGGCGCGGACGAGGAGGGTCTTGGCGACTCCGGGGACGCCTTCGAGGAGGACGTGGCCGCGGCAGAGGAGTGCTACGACGAGACCGGTCACGGCGGCGTCCTGGCCGACCACGGCCTTGGCGATCTCGGCGCGCAGGGCCTCCAGGGCGGCGCGGGCGTTGCCCGGGGCCCCGGTCCGCCCGGCGTTGTCAGTGGTCGGGTCCATCATGGACGGCGTACCTCTCTTTCGAGGGCGTCGAGTTGGTCGGCGAGGGCGATGAGTGCCGCGTCGTCGCTGGGTGGCGGGCCGTAGAGGAGGGGGTGCAGGGACTGTCCGACGCCGTGTGCGCCGTGGAGGTGGGCGGACAGGGCGGGGAGCAGGGACTCGGGCGTGTGTGCCCGGGTGACGGGGATGCCTACGAGGGGGGCGAGGCGGGTGCGGGTGGCGGAGCGAAGAGCGGTGGCCGCGCGGTCGCGGGCGTTCGCCTTTCGGTAGAGGCGGGCGCGGCCTTCGACGGTTTCGGAGGCGCGGATCGCCACGGGGAGTCTTTCGTGTACCAGGGGGCCGAGTCGGCGTGCCCGCCACAGGGCTGCGAGGGCTGCGGCGACGAAGAGCTGCAGGGTGCCCCAGAGCCAGCCGGAGGGGAGCAGGTCGAAGAAGCTGCGTTCGTCGTCCGGGGCGGTGGTGTCGGACAGGGAGGGGAGGTACCAGACGAGATGGGTGCGGGAGCCGAGGAGTTGCAGGGCGAGCGAGGCGTTGCCGTGCTCGGCGAGGTGGTTGTTGTAGAGGATGTCGGGCGCGCCGAGGACGACGGTGTCTCCGGGGGCGGTCTCCTGGGTCGTGTCCCCGGGCGGTTCCGGGACGCGCAGCAGGGTGGCCAGGCGCTGACTGGGGTAGCAGGCGTCGGCTTCGGTGTGGCCGCTGCTGTAGCGGATGCCGCCGGTGTCTGCGGTGCCGGCGCGTCGGGCGGCGGGCAGGTCGCATTCCGGGGCCAGTGTCGAGTCGAAGCTGAGTGCGGGGTCCGCGGTGACGCCGGGTACGAGTCGTTCGACCGCGGGGCCGCCGGGTGCCACGAGGACCGTGCGGCCACCGGAGCCGGTGGTCGCGGAGCGCAGTTGTGTCTGTTGGCGTTCGGTCAGTCGGTCGGGGACGGCGACCAGCAGGGTGGTGTCCGGACCGGTCGCGGCGCGTGCTTCGTCCAGGGTGGTGACCACGCGGGTGGACACGCCCCGGTCGGCGAGGAGTTCGGCGACGGCCCGGCTGCCGTAGGGGTCGGCGGAGCGCGGGTCGAGTTCGCCGTGGCGGGCGTCGGAGCGTACGACGGCGATCGCGACGGCGCCGACGAGCAGCAGGACGAGCGCGAGCGTGATGCCCCGTGTGCGTGTCCACACCTGGCGGGCGGTGGGCGAGACCGAGGTGGTGGGGAGCGTGGCCTCGGTGGTCATCCGGTGGCTCCCCGGTCGATGTTCCGGTCCCCGCCGGCGGCGGTGCCGGCCGCCAGTTGCGGTTTGCTGCGTTCCAGGTCGTGGTCGAGTTCGGTGAGGCGGCGGTACGACTGCTCGGTGCCGGGGCGGCCGCCGTACGTGACGTCGTCGAAGTCCCGGGCCGCGGCGCGCAGGCGGTCACCGTGGGCGGGCAGGGCGCGGCCGGCTTCGGCTGCCGCCTCGTCGGCGGTGCGGCCGGGGCGGATGTCGAGGAGGGCGCGTTCCTCCAGGGCGCGGACGACGGCTCGCATGCGTTCCTGGACGGCCTGGTTCCAGTGGCCTTGGGCGGCGTGTGCCTGGGCGGCGGCACGGTGGTCGGCGGCGCTGCGGGGGCGGTCGTCGAACAGGGCGGGGGCCGAGACCGCCTGGCGGCGCGGGGTGCCCAGGCGCCACCAGAGGGCGCCCAGTGCGGCCAGGACGGCCACGATGACGACGATCAGGCCCAGCGTCCCTCCCGGGGTCACGGTGGACGCGGTGCTGAAGAGGTCCTCGACCCAGTCCCAGAAGGCGTTCAGGGCTTGCTGGAACCAGCTGGGGTCGTTCTCGTGGTACATGCGCTTGGACAGCTCGCGCCGCGCGGCCTCCCGCGCGGGGTCGCGTGGGATCGTCACCGGTGGTTCGTCGCCGGAGCGCGACAGCGCCAGTACGGAGGTGTCGCCGGCGCGTGATGCGGTGCGTGACAGCGCCTCCGTGAGAACTCCCCCCGCCGGGCTCACCGCATCAGCTCCCCGGGGTGGTGCCGGGGGCGCCGGAGTCGTGGAGGCCGGCGGCACGGGCCAGTTCGAGGTCGAGGGCCTCGCGGCGGATGCGCCGGTCGATGTACAGGAGCACGGTGACGCCGGCCGTGATCGGGAAGGTGATCATGGAGCCGATCACCGAACCGATGCCGCTGATCACGAGGAACGTCCAGCCGAGGTCGCCGCCCTCGAGGAGGCCGCTGACGCCGTTGCCGTCGAGGGCCGCGGCGAGGAAGGCGAAGGGGAGGACGATGATCGACGCCACGACGTTCGCGATGACCGCCGCGAGCAGCTGGATGCCGAAGACCCGCCACCAGGAACCGCGGACCAGCTTGATGGAGCGGCCCATCGCCTTCTTGATGCCCTGCTTCTCCAGCATCAGAGCGGGGGACGCCAGCGAGAAGCGGACCATGAGCCAGATCGCGACGACGGCGGCCGCCATGAAGCCGAGGACGGTCAGGGCGACGCCCGCCTCGCCGCCCGCTGTGGCCGTGACGAGGAGACCGGGCACCATGCCGGCCAGGAGGATGCCGGTGACGATGAGCAGCAGCAGGACGATCAGGCCGAACAGCTTCGCCACCTGAGGGCGGGCGTCGCGCCAGGCCTCGCCGGTGGTCACCGGCCTGCCGAGGACGGCGCGGCTGGTGACGGTCGTCAGCAGGGCGGTGGCCAGGACGGTGCCGATCAGGGAGATCAGGAAGATGACGCCCGAGTTGATCGTGGTGTCGGTCAGGGCGTCGCCGAGTTCGCTGAGGGTGGCGTCGGGGTCGTCGAGGGCCTCGGTGCTGGTGTTGTCCAGGACCAGGCCCTGGAGCAGTACGACGACGATCTCCGTGACGATCGCGACGGTGAGGCAGATGCTGAGGACCGTGCGCCAGTAGGTGCGCATGGTGGAGACCGCGCCGTCGAGGATCTCGCCGACGCCGAGCGGGCGGAGCGGGATCACGCCGGGCTTGGCCGCGGGCGGCGGGCCTCCCCAGCCGCCTCCCCAGCCGCTGGGGCCACCGGGGGCGCCGTAGCCGCCGGGGCCTCCGCCCTGGCCGCCGTAGCCACCCGGGCCGCCGGGACCGCCGTAGCCGCCGCCGGGGTGGCCGGGGGGCGGGGTGCCCCAGCCCTGGTGGGGCGGTGGGGGAGGCGGGGCCTGGCCGGGGCCGGTGGGGGCGGACCACTGGCCGGGGGGCGGCTGCTCCTTGGACCACTTCGTGCCGGGGCTCGTCGGTTCCGCGCCCGGCTGGTCCGCGGGCTGGTCGGGGCCGGGGCGGTCGGCGGGCTCGGCGGGGCCGGACGCGCCGGGCTCCCGCCCGTCGGACGGGGCGGATCCGGGCGAGGCCCAGCCCGGAGTGTCGTTCATCGTCGCTCCTTCACGGTGCCCGTCCGCGGTCGCGGCGGCAGGTTGGCAGCCATCGTGCCATGGGGTGGTCGGGTGCGGACCGGGCGCGGTATGGGCTGTGCACCTTCAATTGTCCGTCGGGCAGGGGGCAGACTGACCGCATGGCTGATCAGTACGCGCAAAGCGGCGAGGACAAGCGGCCGACCGAGATCCCGGCCCTTCGCTGGGAGGAACCGCCGGAGGGTCCGGTGCTGGTCCTGCTGGATCAGACCCGGCTGCCGGCCGAGGAGGTCGAGCTGGTCTGCACGGACGCGTCCGTGCTCGTGGAGGCGATCCGTTCGCTCGCCGTGCGCGGGGCGCCTCTGCTCGGCATCGCGGGCGCCTACGGCGTCGCGCTCGCCGCCGTCCGGGGCTTCGAGGTGGCGGAGGCCGCGGCCGCGCTGGCGGGCGCCCGCCCCACCGCGGTGAACCTCGCCGTCGGGGTGCGCCGGGCGCAGGCCGCTCACCAGGAGGCGCTCGCCAGGACCGGCGACACCCGGCAGGCCGCCGCGGCCGCGCTGGCCGCGGCGCGGGCGCTGCACCGGGAGGACGCCGAGGCCAGCGCCCGGATGGCGGCGCACGGGCTGGCGCTGCTGGACGAGCTGCTGCCCGGCGGCGGGCACCGCGTGCTCACGCACTGCAACACCGGTTCGCTGGTGTCGGGCGGTGAGGGCACCGCCTTTGCAGTGGCGCTCGCGGCGCACCGGGAGGGTCGGCTGCGCCGCCTGTGGGTGGACGAAACGCGTCCTTTGCTGCAAGGTGCTCGCCTGACGGCATACGAGGCGGCCCGTAACGACATGGCGTACACCCTGCTCACCGACAACGCGGCCGGTTCGCTGTTCGCGGCGGGTGAGGTGGACGCGGTGCTGATCGGGGCGGACCGCATCGCGGCCGACGGTTCGGTGGCGAACAAGGTGGGGAGCTATCCGCTCGCGGTGCTCGCGCGGTACCACCATGTGCCGTTCATCGTGGTGGCGCCGGTTTCGACGCTGGATCCGGACACGCCGGACGGGGAGTCCATCGAGATCGAACAGCGCCCCGGATATGAAGTGACCGAGGTCACAGCACCTCAGGTGCCGGTGACGGGAGCGGGAGGCGGGATTCCGGTGGCACCCCTGGGGACCCAGGCGTACAACCCGGCGTTCGACGTGACCCCGCCCGAGCTGGTGACGGCGATCGTCACCGAGGAGGGCGCGGTTTCGCCCGTGACCGCCGAGGCTCTCGCGGAGCTGTGTGCCAGGTCACGCCAGGTAACGATTAGCTAATGGGATGATGTCGTTTATGAAGGGACGAGTCCTTGTCGTCGACGACGACACCGCACTGGCCGAGATGCTCGGCATTGTGCTGCGTGGTGAGGGTTTTGAGCCATCTTTCGTAGCCGACGGCGACAAGGCGCTGGCCGCCTTCCGGGAGACCAAGCCCGATCTTGTACTGCTCGACCTGATGCTGCCCGGCCGGGACGGCATCGAGGTGTGCCGCCTGATCAGGGCGGAGTCGGGTGTGCCGATCGTGATGCTGACGGCGAAGAGTGACACCGTCGACGTCGTGGTCGGTCTGGAGTCGGGTGCCGACGACTACATCGTGAAGCCGTTCAAGCCGAAGGAGCTGGTGGCCCGCATCCGGGCGCGGCTCCGGAGGTCGGAGGAGCCGGCGCCGGAGCAGCTCGCCATAGGCGACCTGGTCATCGACGTGGCCGGTCACTCCGTGAAGCGGGAGGGGCAGTCGATCGCACTGACGCCGCTGGAGTTCGACCTGCTGGTGGCGCTGGCCCGCAAGCCGTGGCAGGTGTTCACGCGTGAGGTGCTCCTGGAGCAGGTCTGGGGCTACCGGCACGCGGCCGACACCCGGCTGGTCAACGTGCATGTGCAGCGGCTGCGTTCCAAGGTGGAGAAGGACCCGGAGAAGCCGGAGATCGTGGTGACCGTCCGCGGCGTCGGTTACAAGGCCGGGCCGAGCTGACATGAGCAGGGACAGTGCCGCTTCGGCGCCCGGCCGGTCCGGGGCCCGCGCCGGACGGCCTGTCGGCCACACGCCCGCGGGTTCGCGTTTCAGTCGCCTGCTGGAGGGCGGGCTGCTGCACGGCGGTGTGCAGGGCAGCCCGGTGCTCCGTCTGTTCATGCGCTGGGTGCGTCGTCCGCTGCTGCCGGTGATGCGGCTGTGGCGGCGCAACATCCAGCTCAAGGTCGTCGTCACCACGCTGCTGATGTCGCTGGGCGTGGTCCTGCTGCTCGGCTTCGTGGTGATCGGGCAGGTTCGCAACGGGCTGCTGGACGCCAAGGTGAAGGCGTCGCAGAGTCAGGCCACCGGCGGGTTCGCGGCGGCCAAGCAGAAGGCCGAGGAGGCGGCGAGCGCCGCCGGTGACGACAGCACTCCGGCGGACGGCCGTACCTCGCAGAACGTCATCCAGTGGATGAGTGAACTGGTCAAGTCGCTCTCCAGCGGCGGCCAGGGCGCCTTCGACGTGGTCACGCTCCCCATGGGCGGGGACAGCGGCAGTGGGCGTGGCCCGCGCGCCTCCGGCCTGGTCGACTGGTCGGTCAGCGTCCCCGAGAACCTGCGTGAGCGCATCGACGGCGACACGGCCGCGGCCCAGAGCTACACCCGCATCGTCTACAACTCCGATCAGGCCTCCCAGCCCGGGCTGGTGATCGGCAAGCAGGTCAACGACCCGAACGGCGAGCCGTACCAGCTGTACTACCTCTTCCCGCTCACGCAGGAGGAGAAGTCCCTCAGCCTGGTCAGGGGCACGCTGGCGACGGCCGGGCTCTTCGTCGTCGTCCTTCTCGGGGCCATCGCGTGGCTCGTGGTGCGCCAGGTCGTCACACCGGTGCGGATGGCGGCGAGCATCGCGGAGCGGCTGTCCGCCGGACGGCTGCAGGAGCGCATGAAGGTCACCGGGGAGGACGACATCGCGCGGCTCGGCGAGGCCTTCAACAAGATGGCGCAGAACCTCCAGCTGAAGATCAGCCAGTTGGAGGACCTGTCGCGGATGCAGCGGCGGTTCGTCTCCGACGTGTCGCACGAACTGCGGACGCCGCTGACGACCGTGCGGATGGCCGCCGACGTCATCCATGACGCGCGCGTGGAGTTCGATCCCGTGACCGCGCGGTCGGCCGAGCTGCTCGCCGACCAGCTGGACCGGTTCGAGACGCTGCTCGCGGACCTGCTGGAGATCAGCCGCTTCGACGCGGGCGCCGCGGCGCTGGAGGCGGAGCCGATAGACCTCAGGGAGGTCGTACGGCGGGTCGTCAGCGGGGCCGAGCCGCTCGCCGAGCGCAAGGGCACGCAGATTCGTGTCACGGGCGACCAGCAGCCCGTCGTCGCCGAGGCGGACACCCGGCGCGTGGAGCGGGTGCTGCGCAACCTCGTCGTCAACGCCGTCGAGCACGGCGAGGGCCGGGACGTGGTCGTCAAGCTCGCCGCGGCCGGCGGCGCGGTCGCCGTCGCGGTGCGCGACTACGGTGTGGGGCTGAAGCCGGGTGAGGCGACCCGGGTCTTCAGCCGCTTCTGGCGGGCCGACCCGGCACGCGCGCGTACCACCGGTGGTACGGGGCTGGGGCTGTCGATCGCCCTGGAGGACGCGCGGCTGCACGGGGGCTGGCTGCAGGCCTGGGGTGAGCCGGGAGGCGGCTCGCAGTTCCGGCTGACCCTGCCCAGGACCGCGGACGAGCCGCTGCGGGGCTCGCCGATACCGCTGGAGCCGGCGGACTCGCGGCGCAACCGCGGGCTGGGCGACGCGGGTCTCGGCGACCCGGGCAGGACCGAGGCGGGCAGCAACGACGCCGGTGTGCCACACGGTGCGGGCAAGGCCGTCACCGTCCCGGCGCAGGCGACGGTCGGTCAGGCGCCCCCGGCGTCCGGCCGTGGTCCGATACCCCCGCGGTCGGCCCATGTGGCTCCCACGGCCGACCCGACGGCACTGCCCGGCAACGGCGCTCGCGTGGTGCCGCGTCCGGTGTCGGGCGCCCGGAGACAGGACGGCAGCCCCGCGTCGGAGGCGGCGAGCCGCCCGGACGCCGGGCCGGACGACTCGAGCAGGCAAGGGGAGGCATCTCGTGGGCGCTGACCGCGAGGGGAGCGGTCGGCGCGGGCCGGCACGCGTGGGGGCGTACGCCGTCTGCGGCGTCGTACTGCTGGCGGGGTGTGCGTCCATGCCTGACAGCGGGGACCTGCGGGGTGTGGAATCCACGCCGCGGCAGGACCCGCAGGTGCGGGTGTTCGCGATGCCGCCGCAGGAGGACGACCCGCCCACCGACATCGTGCAGGGCTTTCTCGAGGCGCTGACCAGCGACGAGCCCCACTACGAGACGGCGCGCAAGTATCTGACCGGTGAGGCCGCGAAGAACTGGCGGCCGGGGGAGTCCACGACGGTGCTCGCGGGCGGGGCGGGAACCGAGACCGACCACTCCGGAAGCCGCGAGGAGGCCAACGACTACTCGGTCACCCTGACCGGTACGAAAGTGGCCACGGTGGACGCGCAGCAGTCCTACTCGCCCGCCGACGGTCCGTACCGCGAGTCGGTGCACCTCACCCGCGACGACAAGAGCGGACAGTGGCGCATCGACGTGCTGCCGCAGGGTGTCGTGATGGGCAAGTCGGACTTCCAGCGCAACTACATGTCGGTCAACCGGTACTACTTCGCCTCGGACGCCGCGGTGCAGGCCGAGGCCGGCACGAGCCCGCAGCCTGCGGCCGTCGCCGATCCGGTGTACGTGCGCCGGCGCGTGGATCCCATGACCCAGGTGGTGCGTTCCCTGATCAGCGGGCCGACGAGCCTGCTCCGTCCCGTGGTGACGTCGAGCTTCCCGGCCGGTACGGCGCTGGCGAAGAACGCCGGCGCGCTGACGCCCGACGACCACAACAAGCTGACCGTGCCGTTGAACGACAAGGCGGCCGGGGCCGGCGAGGACCAGTGCGACGAGATGGCGGCGCAGCTTCTGTTCACGCTGCAGAACCTCACGCAGGCGGTGGAGGAGGTCGAGCTGCGCTCGGGCGGTGAGCGACTGTGCTCGCTCACCGAGGACCGGGCCGATACGGTGGCGACGCGCGGCTCGGCTCAGCGGCCCGACTACCTGTACTTCGTCGACGACAGGCACCGCGTGGTGCGGATCGCGTCGGGCAGCAACGGCACCCGGCCGGAGCCGGTCCCCGGAGCGCTCGGTGAGGGCGCGACGGCCCTGCGGTCGGTGGCGGTGTCGCGGGACGAGCACAGCGCGGCCGGGATCGGTCTCGACAGCAAGTCGCTGTACGTCGGTTCGCTGGTCTCGGGCGGGTCGCTGGGCGACCCCGTGCTGGTGAGCAAGGGCAAGACGGAGGCCAACCGGCTGACAGCGCCCAGCTGGGACGCGCAGGGCGACCTGTGGATCGCCGACCGTGACCCGGACGATCCCCGGTTGCTGCTGCTGAAGGGGGGCGCGGGAGAGCCGGTGGAGGTGCGGACCCCGGGGCTGGACGGGCGGGTCCAGGCCGTGCGGGTGGCCGCCGACGGGGTGCGGATCGCGCTCATCGTGGAGAAGGACGGCAAACGCTCGCTGCTCATCGGACGGATCCAGAGGGTCGACCGGGCCGACCGGGCCGGCGAGACCCCCGCCGTCACCGTCCTCGAGTTGCGTTCCGCGACCCCCGAGCTGGAGGAGGTCACGGCCATGTCCTGGGCCGGTGACAGCCGGCTCGTGGTGGTCGGGCGCGAGCGCGGGGGCGTCCAGCAGATCGGGTACGTCCAGGTCGACGGCTCCACGCCGGAGGCGTCGGTGCCCGCTGCCCTGACCGGGGTGAAGGAGATCGCCGCGACCGAGGACGAGCGGCTGCCGCTGGTGGCGTACTCGGAGAACCTGATCGTCCGGCTGCCGTCCGGGCTGCAGTGGCAGAAGGTGACGGAGGGGACGGCGCCGGTCTATCCGGGGTGAGGCGGCCGGCCCGGCATGTCCGAACTCCGGTGCGTGCGGCTGTTCCCGTACGGGGCGTTCACTCGTGTGGGGGATGCGCGGTGTTCGTTTCTCGGCGTTTTCCACAGGGAGCCGACGGAGCTGTTCCCAAGGTTTTCCACAGGGCTGGTCGAGCCGGGCCGGGGTCGGCACAGTGGTGGCCATGCGGGGATGGTGGCGGGACCTGAGCGACCTGGTGATGCCGGGCGAGTGCGGAGGCTGCGGCAGGGCACGCACGGTGCTGTGCCCTCGGTGCCGTACGGCGCTGAGCGGGGCGGCGCCGGGCCGGGTGCGGCCGGTGCCGGAGCCGTCCGGGCTGCCGGTGGTGCACGCGGCCGCCCGGTACGCGGACGAGGTGCGGGCCGTACTGCTGGCCCACAAGGAGCGGGGCGTACTGGCCCTCACGGCACCGCTCGGCGTGGCGCTGGCGGGGGCGGTGCGGACAGGGCTGCGGGGGGTGCGCACGGGCACCGGTGACGCGGGGGCCGTGCGGGTGCGGGGCCCGGTGCTGCTCGTGCCCGTGCCCTCCGCGCGCAGGGCGGTGCGCATGCGGGGGCACGACCCGGCACGGCGGATCGCCCTCGCGGCCGCGGGTGAGCTGCGGCGGACCGGGACGCCCGCCCGGGTGCTGGCCGTGCTGCGGCAGCGGCACACCGTGGCCGACCAGTCGGGGCTGGGCGCCCGGGAGCGGCTGGACAATCTCGACGGCGCCCTGACGGTGGTCCCCGGTGGTGGGCGGCTGCTGTGCCGTGGTGGGCCGGTCGTCCTCGTCGACGACCTCATGACGACGGGGGCTTCGCTGACAGAGGCCGCGCGTGCGGTTCGGGCCGGCGCGGATGAGCGGTGGGCGGGAGCGGCCACGTATGGGACGGCGAAATCGGCTGTGTATCCGTCGGCGTCGGGGGAAGGCAGAGAGGAACGGAGGGCCGGGCCCCGAATGGCGGGCCCGAGCGGAGGCGGTGACGTGATCCGTGAAGTGATCTGCGCGGCGGTGGTGGCGTCCACACCGGATTCCTTCGAAATAAACCGGAACTGACTGAGAACGCGCATCGTTGCAGGTAATGAGAGAGTCAATTCACCGGAACGGAGGTACGCGGCGGTAGAGGGTGACGACATCCGTCCGGGCGAGATATGTTCGGTTGTGAGGCAAAGCCGCAGGCCACACCTCTCTAATCCGAATGCTGTGCTGCGGGTTTCACCGTCATCACCCGCACTGGTGGAGTGGAGATCTCGTTCGCGGGGGAGGAGGTGGAAGTCACCGAGTCCGCGGTTCCGGGAGAGACCGGAACCTGGTGCAAAGGGAGATGCTCCGCCGACGAAGCGGAGCGATCCGGGAACGGAGTTCTGCGTGGACATCGTCGTCAAGGGCCGCAAGACCGAGGTGCCCGAGCGGTTCCGGAAGCACGTGGCCGAGAAGCTGAAGCTGGAGAAGATCCAGAAGCTCGATGGCAAGGTGATCAGCCTCGACGTCGAGGTGTCCAAGGAGCCGAACCCCCGGCAGGCCGACCGCTGTGACCGAGTGGAGATCACGCTCCGCTCCCGCGGTCCGGTGATCCGGGCGGAGGCGGCGGCGAGCGACCCGTATGCGGCGCTCGACCTGGCAGCGGAGAAGCTCGGTGCCCGGCTGCGCAAGCAGCACGACAAGCGCTTCTCGCGCCGTGGTGCGCGCCGGATCACGGCCGCCGAGGTCGCCGACCACGTCCCCGGCGCGGCGACGCTCAACGGGAACGGCGAGGTCGTCCCGCAGGAGAAGCAGGACGGCGTACCCACCAAGAAGATCGGCTCGCTGGAGGTCCAGGGCGACGGCCCGCTCGTCGTCCGGGAGAAGACCCACGTGGCCGCACCCATGTCCCTCGACCAGGCGCTCTACGAGATGGAGCTGGTCGGGCACGACTTCTATCTGTTCGTCGACTCCGAGACCAAGGAGCCCAGCGTCGTCTACCGGCGGCACGCCTACGACTACGGCGTGATCCACCTCACCACGGACACGATGGTCACCCAGGCGCACGCTCCCGAGGCGGGCGATGCGCTCGGCGGCTGACCGAGCCGGGTGACAGCGGAACCGGTGCCCCTGGAGCGCGTGTGCGCCCCCAGGGGCACCGGCGTGCGACGGTGCGCGAGGGTGTGCGACCCCTTCGTGGCCCGCTGGTCACCCCGGTGTCGGCCGGGCATGGAATCATGGCCGCAACGGCCCAACCGGTGGGTCGTTGCTCTGGGTTGGCGATGGCTCAGGACCTCGGGCCACAGCCTTCAGGGGGAGGAACGATGGCGGACAGTTTCGGACCGATGCGGGGCGGACACGTCGGCGACGGGATCGACGACGGTGTCGCCGGCATGGGCCCGGACGCCGGGTCGGCACGCGAGGAGCCGATCAGGGTCCTGGTCGTGGATGATCACGCCCTGTTCCGCCGCGGTCTGGAGATCGTGCTCGCGGCCGAGGAGGACATCCAGGTCGTCGGGGAGGCCGGTGACGGCGCCGAGGCCGTGGAGAAGGCCGCAGACCTGCTGCCGGACATCGTGCTGATGGACGTGCGGATGCCCAAGCGGGGCGGGATCGAGGCCTGCACCTCCATCAAGGAGGTGGCACCCAGCGCGAAGATCATCATGTTGACGATCAGCGACGAGGAGGCCGACCTCTACGACGCGATCAAGGCGGGCGCGACCGGTTATCTCCTCAAGGAGATCTCGACGGACGAGGTGGCCACCGCCATTCGCGCGGTGGCCGACGGGCAGTCGCAGATCAGTCCGTCGATGGCGTCGAAACTGCTCACCGAGTTCAAGTCGATGATCCAGCGGACCGACGAACGCCGCCTGGTGCCCGCGCCGCGGCTGACGGATCGCGAGCTGGAGGTCCTCAAGCTCGTTGCCACGGGAATGAACAACCGGGACATCGCCAAGGAACTGTTCATTTCCGAGAACACCGTGAAGAACCACGTGCGCAACATCCTGGAGAAACTGCAGCTGCACTCCAGGATGGAGGCCGTGGTGTACGCGATGCGGGAGAAGATTCTCGAGATCCGCTGACGGCGGACGCGCGACAGTCGGCGCGGTTCAGGCGAGCAGGCGGGCCAGCTCGTTGGTGAGGGGCTCGCGCAGGTCCGGTGCGTCGACCCGCTCGACGCGCACGTCCGTGCAGTCCACCCAGCCCGCCGCCTCGACCAGGGCCTGGGCCACCGCCGGGGCCGCCTTGGGTCCGTCCAGGGTGACCTGTTTGGCGACCAGGGTGCGCCCCTCACGGGCCGGGTCCACACGGCCGACGAGACGGCCGCCGGCGAGGACCGGCATCGCGAAGTAGCCGTGCACCCGCTTCTGTCTGGGCACGTAGGCCTCCAGGCGGTGGGTGAAGCCGAAGATCCGTTCCGTGCGCGCACGCTCCCAGATCAGGGAGTCGAAGGGCGACAGCAGCGTCGTGCGGTGACGGCCGCGCGGGGGTGTCTCCAGGGCCGCGGGGTCCGCCCAGGCCGGCCGGCCCCAGCCCTCCACCGTGACCGGGACCAGACCCGAGTCGGCGATCACGGCGTCGACCTGCTCGCCCTTGAGGCGGTGGTAGTCCGCGATGTCCGCGCGTGTGCCGACGCCCAGGGACTGACCCGCCAGGCGGACCAGGCGGCGCAGGCACTCGGTGTCGTCCAGCTCGTCGTGCAGCAGCGCGGCCGGGACCGCGCGCTCGGCCAGGTCGTACACCCGCTTCCAGCCGCGGCGCTCGACGCAGACCACCTCGCCGTACATGAGTGCCCGCTCGACGGCGACCTTCGTGCCCGACCAGTCCCACCACTCGCTGGTCCTCTTCGCGCCGCCGAGGTCGGTGGCGGTGAGGGGGCCCTCGGTGCGGAGCTGCTTGACGACCTGGTCGTAGGTGCCGTCGGGGAGGTGGTGGTTCCAGTGCGGGCGGTTGCGGTAGGCGCGGCGGCGGAAGGCGAAGTGGGGCCACTCCTCGATGGGGAGGATGCAGGCGGCGTGGGACCAGTACTCGAAGGCGTGCGTGTCCTGCCAGTAGGCGTTCTCGACCGTCTTTCGGCCCACCGCGCCCAGGCGGGCGTACGGGATGAGTTCGTGGGAGCGGGCGAGGACGGAGATGGTGTCGAGCTGCACCGCGCCCAGGTGACGGAGGACGCCGCGGACGCCTGCGCGGCGGTCGGGGGCGCCGAGGAAGCCCTGGGCGCGGAGGGTGAGGCGGCGGGCCTCGTCTGCGGACAGGTCCGTGGAGGGGGGCGGGAGGGTCGTCATGCGTTTGCACGATAGGGGGTGGGTCTGACAGCGGGTGCGGGTGCGGGTGCGGGGTAGGGCCGGTGGGCCGGGGTGTGCCGGTGCGCGGCGTGGGGGTTGGGCGGGGGCGGGGCGCGCTGCCCGGCGCCGGCGGGGTGCCGCTGCGCCCACCCGTGCCGCCCCAGCGGCACGACTGCCCGCAGCTACGCGGCACGACTGCCCGCAGCTACGCGGCACGACTGCCCGCAGCTCGGGCGGCGCGACTGCCCGTCGTCAAGGGGCCGGCAGGTATGGGGACGTCGGGGGGAGGGAGAGGTCTGAGGGGAGGAGGGAGGCGATCCAGCAGTCGCGGCGTGTGCCCTTGTTGTTGATCGCGGAGCGCAAGGTGCCCTCCATGGTGAAGCCGGCGCGTTGGGCCACCGCGCGGGAGGCCGTGTTGCCGACCTCGGCACGCCACTCCATGCGGTCGACCGCCCGATGGGTGAAGGCCCAGTGGGAGACGGCGACGGCGGCCTCGGTGACGTAGCCGTGGCCGCGGTGCTCCTTGGTGCCCCAGAAGCCGATCTCGCCGACGCCCGGCGAGATCATCGTGACGCCGAGCATGCCTGCCAGTTCTCCGGTGGGAAGGAAGATGCCGAAGTTGAACGTCGAGTCGTTCGCCCAGCCGTCGGGAACCATCTGCTCCGTGAAGCTCCGCGCGTGCTCCGGCAGGTAGGGCGAGGGGATCGTCGTCCAGCGCTGGATGTCGGGATCCTGCGCGGCGGCGTACACGGCCTCGGTGTCCTGGGCGCCGACCGGGCGCAGGACGAGGCGGTCGGTGGTCAGCGTGATGGGTTCCATCGGCCGATTCTGCGCGGCGGTCCGAGGCGGCCGCCATTCTTTTGCCGTGCGGGGTGCCGCGCCGGAGCAGTGCGTGAACGGGCGGTCACTTTTCGCGCAATTCTTCGGCAGGGGCGGCACCATCCGCCGCGCCCGGACGTTGAACCGGATGACAGCAGAACAAAAGCAGGATGACGGCGCACACGGTCCCCGTACGGCAGGCCTCCCGGGGCGGCGGGGTCCTCGCATACGATGGCCGTTGCTCAGTCAGTCACAGGAAACCGACCGTCCCAGGCCCGACCGGCAAGGAGACCAACCCCCGTGTCCGTCCTCTCGAAGATCATGCGTGCAGGCGAAGGCAAGATCCTGCGCAAGCTGCACCGCATCGCGGACCAGGTCAACTCCATCGAAGAGGACTTCGTCGACCTCTCCGACGCCGAGCTGAGGGCCCTCACCGATGAGTACAAGCAGCGGTACGCCGACGGTGAGAGCCTGGACGACCTGCTGCCCGAAGCCTTCGCCACGGTCCGCGAGGCCGCCAAGCGCGTCCTGGGCCAGCGGCACTACGACGTGCAGATCATGGGCGGCGCGGCCCTGCACATGGGCTACGTCGCCGAGATGAAGACCGGTGAGGGCAAGACCCTCGTCGGCACCCTTCCCGCCTACCTCAACGCCCTGTCCGGCGAGGGCGTGCACATCGTCACGGTCAACGACTACCTGGCCGAGCGCGACTCCGAGATGATGGGCCGCGTCCACAAGTTCCTCGGTCTGACCGTCGGTTGCATCCTGGCCAACCAGACGCCGGCCCAGCGCCGAGAGATGTACGGCTGCGACATCACCTACGGCACGAACAACGAGTTCGGCTTCGACTACCTGCGCGACAACATGGCCTGGTCCAAGGACGAGCTCGTCCAGCGCGGCCACAACTTCGCCATCGTCGACGAGGTCGACTCCATCCTGGTCGACGAGGCCCGTACGCCGCTGATCATCTCCGGCCCGGCCGACCAGGCCACCAAGTGGTACGGCGACTTCGCCAAGCTGGTCACCCGCCTGAAGAAGGGCGAGGCGGGCAACACCCTCAAGGGCATCGAGGAGACCGGCGACTACGAGGTCGACGAGAAGAAGCGCACCGTCGCCATCCACGAGTCCGGCGTCGCCAAGGTCGAGGACTGGCTGGGCATCGACAACCTCTACGAGTCGGTGAACACCCCGCTGGTCGGCTACCTGAACAACGCCATCAAGGCCAAGGAACTCTTCAAGAAGGACAAGGACTACGTCGTCATCGACGGCGAAGTCATGATCGTCGACGAACACACCGGCCGTATCCTCGCCGGCCGCCGCTACAACGAGGGCATGCACCAGGCGATCGAGGCGAAGGAAGGGGTGGACATCAAGGACGAGAACCAGACGCTCGCCACGATCACCCTGCAGAACTTCTTCCGCCTCTACAAGCGCCACGACCACAGCGGCAAGGAACAGCCCGGACTGTCCGGCATGACCGGTACGGCGATGACCGAGGCCGCCGAGTTCCACCAGATCTACAAGCTCGGCGTGGTGCCCATCCCGACCAACCGGCCGATGATCCGCAAGGACCAGTCGGACCTGATCTACCGCACCGAGGTCGCGAAGTTCGAGGCGGTCGTCGACGACATCGAGGAGAAGCACGGCAAGGGGCAGCCGATCCTCGTCGGCACCACCTCGGTCGAGAAGTCCGAGTACCTCTCGCAGCAGCTCAGCAAGCGCGGCGTCCAGCACGAGGTGCTCAACGCGAAGCAGCACGACCGGGAGGCGACGATCGTCGCCCAGGCCGGCCGCAAGGGCTCGGTCACGGTGGCCACCAACATGGCCGGCCGTGGTACGGACATCAAGCTCGGCGGAAACCCCGAGGACCTCGCCGAGGCGGAGCTGCGCCAGCGCGGCCTCGACCCGGAGGAGCACATCGAGGAGTGGGCCGCGGCCCTGCCCGCCGCGCTGGAACGGGCCGAGCAGGCGGTCAAGGCCGAGAAGGAAGAGGTCGAGAAGCTCGGCGGCCTCTACGTGCTGGGCACCGAGCGGCACGAGTCGCGCCGGATCGACAACCAGCTGCGCGGTCGTTCCGGTCGCCAGGGCGACCCCGGTGAGTCCCGTTTCTACCTCTCCCTGGGCGACGACCTGATGCGGTTGTTCAAGGCCCAGATGGTCGAGCGCGTGATGTCGATGGCGAACGTCCCCGACGACGTGCCGATCGAGAACAAGATGGTCACGCGCGCGATCGCGTCCGCCCAGTCGCAGGTCGAGACGCAGAACTTCGAGACCCGTAAGAACGTCCTGAAGTACGACGAGGTCCTCAACCGGCAGCGCGAGGTCATCTACGGCGAGCGTCGCCGCGTTCTGGAGGGCGAGGACCTGCAGGAGCAGATCCAGCACTTCATGAACGACACGATCGACGCGTACGTGCAGGCAGAGACCGCCGAGGGCTTCCCGGAGGACTGGGACCTCGACCGTCTGTGGGGCGCCTTCAAGCAGCTCTACCCGGTGAAGGTCACCGTCGAGGAGCTGGAGGAGGCGGCCGGCGACCGGGCCGGGCTGACCGCCGAGTACATCGGTGAGTCCATCAAGGACGACATCCAGGAGCAGTACGAGGCGCGTGAGACGCAGCTCGGCTCCGAGATCATGCGTGAGCTGGAGCGCCGGGTCGTGCTCTCGGTCCTGGACCGCAAGTGGCGCGAGCACCTGTACGAGATGGACTACCTCCAGGAGGGCATCGGCCTGCGCGCGATGGCGCAGAAGGACCCCCTGGTGGAGTACCAGCGCGAGGGCTTCGACATGTTCCAGGCCATGATGGAGGGCATCAAGGAGGAGTCCGTCGGCTATCTGTTCAACCTGGAGGTCCAGGTCGAGCAGCAGGTCGAGGAGGTGCCGGTCGAGGCCGCCGCGCCGTCGCTGGAGAAGGGCCCCCAGGACGCGGTGCCGGCCCAGGCGAGTGCCGCCCGCCCGGAGATCCGGGCCAAGGGACTCGACGCCCCGCAGCGCCGGGACCTGCACTTCTCCGCGCCGACCGTGGACGGTGAGGGCGGTGTCGTCGAGGGCGACTTCACCACCGACGGGGAGCCCGCACAGGCCCAGTCCGACGGGCTCACCCGCGCGGAGCGCCGCAAGCAGGCCAAGGGCGGTCGACGCCGCAAGAAGTAGTGACGGTGCGGTGCCTGCGGGCGCCGCAGTGGTGGGAAGGGCCGGTCGCCCCAGGGGGCGACCGGCCCTTCCGTCTGTCTCAGTCGTCGGCGGTGTGCGGCCTGCGGGGCCCGCCCAGTTCCACCGCCGTGCAGCGCCAGCGCAGGTCCCGGCCCTGCTCCAGGCGGAAGGCCATGGCGCGCAGCTGGTCACCCGCGCCGATGCGGGCGAATACCTCCAGCGCGCCCGGGCGGGGCTCGAAGTAGCCGATGTCGCGGACGACGGGGTGGGTGCCGCGGGTACGCAGGGGGCCGCGTTCGGCGAGGTGGGCCAGCTCGTCGTAGGCCCGGCCGGCGGTGTGCCGGAGCATCGAGTGGACGGGGCGCCGGCCGCTGAGCACGCCGAGGAGGAGCTCGGCGAAACGGTCGGTGGGGCGCAGTTGCGGAACGGGGCGGCGGGGGGCCTGGGTGGGGACGAGAGGCGCTGCGGGGGCCGGGACGGACCGCCGGTGGGTGGCCGGTGCGTTCGGGGCCGGGACGCGGACGTCTGCCGCCGCGCGGAAACCCGTCACGGCAGCCGGTGTGTCCGGGCCCGCCGCGGAGGCGCCGGGTGCCGCGCGACGCGAGCCCGTCGCGGTGGCGCGGCCCGGACCGGCCGTGGGCGGGCGAGTGTCCGCCGGCCTCGTACGGGTCCGCGGGGACCGTCCCGGCGAGCCCGGCGGACGGCCACCGGGCGCACCGGCTCGCGCGACGCCGCTTCCCCCGGGCCTGCGTGGCGGCACGCCGCCGGGGGTGCGGGACGGGCCGTCGGCGGGGGTGCGCAGCGCGGTGAGGCCCGGCGGGCGGGACGTGGGGGAGCCGGTGCCGGCGGGCGGTGCCGTGGCGAGCGGTGCCGGTCCGTCCGTACGGTCCTTGCGGTGGACGCCGGCGGAGGTGTGCAGGGGTGTGCCGCCCGGGTGTGACGTGGCGTCCGTCGGGGTGAGTGCGGCGGGGGTGGCTGGGGTGTGGGGGATCGGGCGGAGCTGGGTCCGGGTCATGACCTTGCGCATGGAGGGGTCCCCGTTCGGCGGCCCGGGTGATACCGGGCAGTAACTTCATGGTCGGGGATCTTGTACGGGGCGGTGGGCCGGGAGGGCAAGGAGGAGGGCGGCCGGGTCGGGAGGGCGTGGAGGTTCACCTATCAGAGTGGCCGGGGTGGTCGAAAAGCCCGGCGCGGAGCGGGTGACCCGGGTGAATTCCGGGGCCGTGGGTGGACGTGTTCGGCACCGTGGGTGGGGACCCGAAAGGGGACACCGCACGTATCCTGAAGGCCCTTCAGACTCCCCGGAGTCCCCGACCACGAAAGCGGCAGTCTCATGCGCGTCTACGTCCCCCTGACCCTTTCCGGCCTCGCCGAGGCACACAGGACGGGCACGCTGGGGACCGGACCGCTCGCCGCCTACGCCGTGACGCCGGCGCTGCGCGAGTGGTACGTCTCGGACGACATCGAGGAGCTGGAGTACGCCGCCCTGAACCGGGCCGCGCTGGCCTCGCTGCGGCTGCTGGCGGCCGATGACGGCGCGCCGCGGCGCCGGGTCGTGGTCGCCGCCGACGTCCCTGACGGCACCGTCCAGGCCGACCCGGACCGGGGGGCGGAGCCGGTGGCGCCGGGCGAGGTGCGGGTCGCCGGACCACTGCCCCTGGCCAAGACGGCGGCAGTGCACGTCGACTCCGCGGACGCCGAGAAGGACGTGGCCGCAGCGGCCGAGGCGCTCGCCGCGGCGGACGGTGGGGACGACGACGCCCGGTTCGTCGTGGACGGGGCGGAGGACCACGAGCTGCTCTGGTACGCGACGCAGGAGATCCCGAACCTGGTGGGGGCCGGTGCCTGACGTCCCGCCGACGCGGGCCCGGTCTTGACTGTCAGTGGCGGCGGGTACGTTTTCTGGCATGGGGATGCACACCGGGGCGCACATCGTCTGGGACTGGAACGGGACGCTGTTCCACGACAACGACGCGATCATCGAGGCGACCAACGCGGCCTTCGCCGAGCTGGGACTCACGCCGATCACGCTGGAGCAGTACCGGGCGCTGTACTGCGTGCCGGTGCCGAAGTTCTACGAGCGGCTGCTGGGGCGGCTGCCCACGGATGTCGAGTGGGAGGCCATGGACGGGGCCTTCCACCGCCACTACGCCGAGCACCGGGTGCGGTGCGGGCTCACCGAGGGCGTGACCGAGCTGCTCGCGGGCTGGCGGTCGGCGGGGCGCAGCCAGTCGATTCTCAGCATGTACCACCACGACGAGCTGGTCCCGCTGGTGAAGGGCTTCGGGATCGAGGCGCACTTCATACGCGTCGACGGGCGGACCGGGCCCTCCGGGGGCAGCAAGACCGAGCACATGGTGCGGCACCTGGGGGAGCTGGCGCTGGCCGGTGTGGAGCCGGCTCGCACGGTGGTGATCGGGGATGCCGCCGACGATGCGGTGGCTGCGCGGTACGTGGGGGCGCGGGCGGTGCTCTACACCGGGGGGTCGCACAGTCGGGGGAGTCTTGAGGGGGTTGGGGTGCCGGTGGTGGACACGTTGGGGGAAGCCGTGGCGGAGGCGGAGCGGTTGGCGGCGTGAGCCGGTAGGTGACGTCGGTTGTGTGAGGTCGGCTGTGTGTGGTGCGCGGCGTGGGGGTTGGGCGGGGGTGGGGCGCGCTGCCCGGCGCCGGCGGGGTGCCGCTGCGCCCACCCGTGCCGCCCCAGCGGCACGACTGCCCGCAGCTCGGGCGGCACGACTGCCCGCGGCTGCGCGGTGCTACGGCCGGCAGCTGCGCGGTGCTACGGCAGGCAGGTGCGTGGGCTCTGGTTCTGTGCAGAGTGTCCAAGTTCTGGGCTGGGTTTTGTACACATGCGGCTCGTGACGGGGGGTCCTCGGGGGGCGATAGCCTTGTGGCGTGATCAGCGCGATAGCTCGCGGGGGCATTGGCGCCCCTGCCCTGCGCCCGGTACGCACGGACGACATCCGTGTCCGGGCGGCGGTCGCTGGTCTTCGCGGGCGGGACGGGGCGCCGCAGGCCCCCGGTACGCCGCCGCGCATCCCCCGGACGGTGACAGCGAGAGCGACGTCACACCCGGCGGGCGCGGTGACATTGGCCGATATGCCCCCGCTCCTCTCACCTTGCGGCATAGCGTCGGATCAGACCGGACACCCCGTGTCCCGACGTCATGCCGGAAGGCAGGAGACCGTACTTCCTTCTACGTCACGCAACGGCGCGCGACAGGAGCCAGAGGACAATGCAGACCAAGCTGGACGAAGCCAAGGCCGAGCTGCTCGAAAGGGCTGCGCGGGTAGCTGAGAACAGCCCGGTCGGGGGGCGCCTACCGACCGGGACGACGGGCGAGGGGTCCCCGGGTGCCCTCGACCAGGCATCCGTGTTCGCGTTCCTCCGGCGCTACTACCGGCACACCGCCCCGGAGGACCTGGCCGACCGCGACCCGGTCGACGTCTTCGGAGCCGCCGTCTCGCACTACCGGCTGGCCGAGAACCGGCCCCAGGGCACGGCGAACGTGCGGGTGCACACCCCGACGGTCGAGGAGAACGGCTGGACGTGCAGCCACTCCGTCGTCGAGGTGGTCACGGACGACATGCCCTTCCTCGTCGACTCCGTCACCAACGAACTGACCCGGCAGGGCCGCGGCATCCACGTCGTCGTCCACCCGCTGATCGTGGTGCGGCGCGATGTCACCGGCAAGCTCGTCGAGGTGCTCCCCGGCGGACCCTCCGGCGACCTGCCGCACGACGCGCACATCGAGTCCTGGATCCACGTCGAGATCGACCGCGAGACCGACCGCGGCGACCTGAAGCAGATCACGGCCGACCTGCTGCGCGTCCTCAACGACGTCCGCGAGTCCGTCGAGGACTGGGGCAAGATGCGGGACGCGGCCGTCCGCATCGCGGAGCAGCTGCCGGACGAGCCCACCCCCGACGACCTGCCCCCGCGGGAGCTGGAGGAGGCCCGCGAGCTGCTGCGCTGGCTGGCCGACGACCACTTCACCTTCCTCGGCTACCGCGAGTACGAGTTGCGCGGCGACGACTCCCTGGCCGCCGTCGCCGGCACCGGCCTGGGCATCCTGCGCTCCGACCCGCACCACGCGACCGACGAGAGCCACCCCGTCAGCCCCTCCTTCGAGCGGTTGCCCGCCGACGCCCGGGCCAAGGCCCGCGAGCACCGGCTGCTGGTGCTGACCAAGGCCAACAGCCGCGCCACCGTGCACCGGCCGTCGTACCTGGACTACATCGGCGTCAAGAAGTTCGACGGGAACGGCAACGTCGTCGGTGAGCGGCGCTTCCTCGGTCTGTTCTCCTCCGCCGCCTACACCGAGTCCGTCCGCCGGGTGCCGGTGATCCGGCGCAAGGTGGAGGAGGTGCTGGACCGGGCCGGCTTCTCGCCCAACAGCCACGACGGCCGGGACCTGCTCCAGATCCTGGAGACCTACCCGCGCGACGAGATGTTCCAGATGCCGGTCGAGGAGCTGGAGCCGATCGTCACCTCCGTGCTCTACCTCCAGGAGCGGCGCCGCCTGCGGCTCTACCTGCGTCAGGACGAGTACGGGCGCTACTACTCGGCCCTCGTCTACCTCCCCCGCGACCGCTACACCACCGGTGTCCGGCTGCGGATCATCGACATCCTCAAGGAGGAGCTCGGCGGCACCAGCGTCGACTTCACGGCCTGGAACACCGAGTCGATCCTGTCCCGGCTGCACTTCGTGGTCCGCGTCCCGCAGGGCACCGAGCTGCCGCAGCTGTCCGACGCCGACAAGGAGCGCATCGAGGCGCGGCTCGTCGAGGCCGCCCGCTCCTGGGCCGACGGGTTCGCCGAGGCGCTGAACGCCGAGTTCGGCGAGGAGCGCTCCGCCGAGTTGCTGCGCCGCTACGGAAGCGCCTTCCCGGAGGGCTACAAGGCCGACCACGGCCCGCGCTCCGCGGTGGCCGACCTCGGCCACCTCGAGCGGCTCGACGACAAGCAGACCTTCGAGCTGAGCCTGTACGAGCCGGTGGGCGCCGCGCCCGGGGAGCGCCGCTTCAAGATCTACCAGAAGGGCGGCTCCGTCTCCCTGTCCGCCGTACTCCCGGTGCTCAGCCGGCTCGGCGTGGAGGTCACCGACGAGCGGCCGTACGACCTGCGCTGCGCGGACCGTACGACGGCCTGGATCTACGACTTCGGCCTGCGCATGCCTTCGTCGGTGGCCGGTGGCGCCGAGTACCTCGGCGACGACGCCCGCGAGCGCTTCCAGGACGCCTTCGCCGCCACCTGGAACGGTCAGGCGGAGAACGACGGCTTCAACGCCCTCGTGCTGAGCGCCGGGCTGACCTGGCGGCAGGCGATGGTGCTGCGCGCGTACGCCAAGTACCTGCGTCAGGCGGGCTCGACGTTCAGCCAGGACTACATGGAGGACACCCTCCGCAACAACGTCCACACCACGCGCCTGCTCATCTCCCTGTTCGAGGCGCGCATGGACCCCGAGCGGCAGCGTGCCGGGCGCGAGATCGTCGACGCCCTCCTCGAGGAGCTCGACCTCGCCCTCGACCAGGTCGCGAGCCTCGACGAGGACCGGATCCTGCGTTCCTTCCTCACCGTCATCAAGGCGACGCTGCGGACGAACTTCTTCCAGGAGGCGAGCGGCGGCAAGCCGCACGACTACGTCTCGATGAAGTTCGACCCTCAGGCCATCCCCGACCTGCCCGCGCCGCGCCCGGCGTTCGAGATCTGGGTGTACTCGCCGCGCGTCGAGGGCGTGCACCTGCGCTTCGGAAAGGTCGCGCGCGGTGGTCTGCGCTGGTCGGACCGCCGGGAGGACTTCCGCACCGAGATCCTCGGCCTGGTCAAGGCGCAGATGGTGAAGAACACCGTCATCGTGCCGGTCGGCGCCAAGGGCGGCTTCGTCGCCAAGCAGCTCCCCGACCCGAACGTCGACCGTGACGCCTGGATGGCCGAGGGCATCGCCAGCTACCGGACGTTCATCTCGGCGCTGCTCGACATCACCGACAACATGGTCGCGGGCGAGGTCGTGCCGCCGTACGACGTCGTCCGGCACGACGAGGACGACACCTACCTCGTCGTCGCCGCCGACAAGGGCACCGCGAAGTTCTCGGACATCGCCAACGAGGTCGCCGAGTCCTACAACTTCTGGCTCGGTGACGCCTTCGCCTCCGGCGGCTCGGCGGGCTACGACCACAAGGGCATGGGCATCACCGCCCGCGGCGCCTGGGAGTCCGTCAAGCGGCACTTCCGGGAGCTGGGCGTGGACACCCAGACCCAGGACTTCACCGTCGTCGGCATCGGCGACATGTCCGGTGACGTGTTCGGCAACGGCATGCTGCTCAGCGAGCACATCCGCCTGGTCGCCGCCTTCGACCACCGGCACATCGTCATCGACCCGACGCCGGACGCGGCCACCTCGTACGCCGAGCGCCGCCGGCTGTTCGAGCTGCCGCGCTCCTCGTGGGCCGACTACAACACCGAGCTGCTCTCGGCGGGCGGCGGCGTGTTCCCGCGTACGGCCAAGTCGATCCCGGTCAACGCGCACATCCGCGAGGCGCTCGGCATCGAGGGCCGGGTCACCAAGATGACCCCGGCCGACCTGATGAAGGCGATCCTCTCGGCGCCGGTGGACCTGCTGTGGAACGGCGGCATCGGTACGTACGTCAAGGCGTCCACCGAGTCCAACGGCGACGTCGGCGACAAGGCCAACGACGCGATCCGCGTCGACGGCAAGGACCTGCGGGTCCAGGTCGTCGGCGAGGGCGGCAACCTGGGCCTGACCCAGCTGGGCCGGATCGAGTTCGCCCGCAACGGCGGCAAGATCAACACGGACGCCATCGACAACAGCGCGGGCGTGGACACCTCCGACCACGAGGTGAACATCAAGATCCTGCTCAACGGTCTCGTCAAGGACGGCGACATGACCGTCAAGCAGCGCAACAAGCTGCTCGCCGAAATGACCGACGAGGTCGGCGCGCTGGTCCTGCGCAACAACTACGCGCAGAACACGGCGATCGCCAACGCGCTGGCCCAGTCCAAGGACATGCTCCACGCCCAGCAGCGCTTCATGCGCCACCTGGTCAGGGAGGGTCACCTCAACCGGGCCCTGGAGTTCCTGCCGACCGACCGCCAGATCCGCGAACGGCTCAGCGCCGGACACGGTCTGACCGGTCCGGAGACGGCCGTGCTGCTGGCGTACACGAAGATCACGGTCGCCGAGGAGCTGCTGCACACCTCGCTGCCCGACGACCCGTACCTCAAGGGCCTGCTGCACGCCTACTTCCCGACGGCGTTGCGCGAGCAGTTCCTGGAGCAGGTCGACAACCACCCGCTGCGCCGCGAGATCACGACGACCGTCCTGGTCAACGACACGGTCAACACGGGCGGTACGACGTATCTCCACCGGATGCGCGAGGAGACCGGCGCGTCGCTGGAGGAGATCGTGCGGGCGCAGACCGCGGCGCGGGCGATCTTCCGCGCCTCCCCGGTGTGGGACGCGGTGGAGGCCCTGGACAACAAGGTCGACGCCGCCGTGCAGACCCGCATCAGGCTGCACTCGCGGCGCCTGGTCGAGCGCGGCACGCGCTGGCTGCTGAACAACCGGCCGCAGCCCCTGGAGCTCGCCGAGACGGTCGACTTCTTCGCCGAGCGCGTCGAGCAGGTCTGGTCGCAGCTGCCGAAGCTGCTGCGCGGTGCGGACGCGGAGTGGTACCAGCACATCTACGACGAGCTGACCGCCGCCGGCGTCCCGGACGAGCCGGCCACGAGGGTCGCCGGATTCTCCTCGGCCTTCCCGACGCTGGACATCGTGTCGGTGGCCGACCGCATGGGCAAGGAGCCGCTGGACGTCGCCGAGGTGTACTACGACCTCGCCGACCGGCTCAGCGTCACCCAGCTGATGGACCGGATCAGCGACCTGCCCCGCACCGACCGCTGGCAGTCCATGGCCCGCGCCGCGATCCGCGAGGACCTGTACGCGGCGCACGCGTCGCTCACCGCCGACGTGCTGGCGGTGGGCAACGGCACGTCGACGCCGGAGCAGCGGTTCAAGGCGTGGGAGCAGAAGAACGCGGCGATCCTCGGGCGGGCCCGCACCACGCTGGAGGAGATCCACGGTTCGGACTCCTTCGACCTGTCCAACCTGTCGGTGGCGATGCGGACGATGAGGACGCTGTTGCGTACGCATGCGTGACGGTGCATGCGTGACGGCGGATGCGTAACGGCGCAGCCGTGTGAGGCGCCCCGGGTCGGCTGACCCGGGGCGCCCTTTATGTCTGGCTGAGGCGTTATGTGTGGATAGGGTGGCCGGGTGACCGGGCGTTCCGTCGTGATGCGCACCGCGCTGCCGCGCACGGCCGCGGTGCTCGTTCTGCTCCTGCTGCTCGTTCTGCTTCTGCTGCTCCTGGTGCTTGTCCGGCTGCCCTGGGTCGGTGACCTCGGCATGCACGCGGCCACTGTCGAACGCCTGCGGCACAGCCTCACCGACCCAGGCAATCCGCTCGTCGACGCGGACACTCCGAGCCCGTACTACTCGCCGTGGACGGTGCTGCTCGGGTGCCTGGCCAAGGTGACCGGGGCCTCCGTCTTCGTCGTGCTGCGGATCGGGGGGCTGGTGGCGCTCGGTGTGCTGGTGACGGGCGTGTGGCGGTATGTGCGGCTGCTGAGTGCGCGTCCGGCGGCGGCTGCGCTGGCGTTGCTGTGCCTGGTGCTGTTGTGGGGGACGGCGGAGTTCAGCTGGAGCGGCTTTCTCGGGCTGCACTCGCTTGCGCTGACGGTGGCGTATCCGAGCGTGTTCGCGCTCGGGCTCGCGTTTCATCTGTGGGCGTGGCTGGCGCGGGTGGTGCGCGGGGATGGCGGGTGGGGGGTCTGGAACCGGTGGGGTGTCTGGATCGGGTGCGGGGTGTTGTGGGCGGTGATTCTGCTCGTCCATCAGTTCTCCGGGGTCGTCGCGTCGTTGGGCGTGCTCGCCGTCGTGCTCGCGGCGCGGGCCGGGTGGGGGGTGTGGGGGTGGCTGGGGGTCGGGGGCGCGGTGGGGGTGGTGGTGCTGTGGGTCTGGCCGTACTACGACTTCTTCGCGCTGCTCTGGTCCGGGGACGGGATGGACGCGGTGCACCGGTCGTTGTACCGGGACCTGGTCGGGCGGTACTGGCTGGTGCTGGTGGGGGTAGCGGCGCTGGGGGTGCGGTGGTGGCGCGACCGGCGGGATGTGCTGGTCCTGTTCTTCGTGCTGGGGGCGGTGGTGTTCGTGGCGGGTGGGGTGAGCGGGCACTGGTCGTGGGGGCGGGTGCTGCCTGCCGCGCTGATTCCGGCACAGGTGGCGGTGGCGGTGGAGGTGGCTGGGACTGGGGCTGAGGTGGGGCGGCGGGTGGTGCCCGTGGGGTGGGGGTGCGTGTTGGGGGCGGCGTTGGTGGTGGGGGCTTGGGGGCAGGTGGGGGTGCTCGGTTACGTGGTGGGGCGGGGGGTGTTGCCGAGGGTGGTCGAGGAGAAGTACCGGGAGCCTTGGGAGGGGTACCGGTGGATCACGCCGTGGGTGGGGTACGGGGACGTGGTCATGGCGAGGGAGGTTGCCTCACGGCAGATTCCGGCGTATGGGGCGTACACGGTGGCTCCTGGGTATCCCGACTTCTTTCTGCGGGACGAGGGGGATCGGGCGGCGGCGGTGCGGAGGTATTTCTCGGCGGGGGTGGGTGGGGGTGAGCGGGGTGGGATCGTGCGGGAGTACGGGGTGCGGTGGGTGGTGGATCGGGGGGTGGGGCTGTGGGGGGTGGAGGGGTTGAGGGTGGTGGCTTGGGGGCCGGGTGGGGAGGTGTTGTATGCGGTGGTGTGAGCGGGGGGTTGCCGCGCGGGGTGCTGTTCCGGTGGGCCGGGGTGTGCCGGTGCGCGGCGTGGGGGTCGGGCGGGGGTGGGGCGCGCTGCCCGGCGCTGGCGGGGTGCCGCTGCGCCCACCCGTGCCGCCCCAGCGGCACGACTGCCCGCAGCTACGCGGCGCGACTGCCGGCAGCTGGGGCGGCATGATTGCCCGCGGCTGCGCGGCGCGACTGCCCGCGGCTATGCGCGCGTCCGCTGCTGGGCGGTGCTGTGCCGGTGCGCCCGGCTGTGCTGTGCGCGGCTATGCGCGGAGGATGGCTGCGGCCAGGTGGGCTGCTCGTTTTATGCGGGGGGTGGCCAGGTGGTGGGCTGCTGGGCGGAGGACTGCTGCTGTGGTGCCCACGGGGTGCCAGCGGATTTGGAGGCGGCCCGGGTTGTGGCCCTCCGGTTCCACCCTGACCCGGTGGGGGGTCGTGCCGGCGCGGTAGGGGACGCGGGCGGTGAGGGGTGGGAAGGACAGGGGGGCCAGCAGGAGGCCGGTGTGGGTCTGGGCCTGGTGGCGGAGGCGGAGTACGGGGTGGCGGACGCCCTCGAAGCCGTGGAGAGGGAGGCGGGCCGCCGCCAGGTCCAGGCGGACGTGGCCCTCGAAGACGCCGGGGCGGACGGGGCAGAGGCGGAAGGCGACCGTGAGGCGGCGCCGGCCGGGGGAGAGGAGGAGGCTGGCGCGCTGGGGGCCGACCGGGAGGCGCAGGGCGGGGTCGTAGGTGCGGAGGGTGAGGTCGATCGAGGCGCCGGGGCCGCGCGTGATCTCCGTGATCTCGTGGCGGAGCCGGGCGCTGAAGAACGGGCGGGTGTCCAGGCCCAGGTCCGTCAGGTCCAGTTCGCGGCGGGCCGGTGCCGAGTCGGGGACGCCCTCGCCCCAGTAGGTACGGCCGTCCGTCGCGTCCGGGGTGATCCGGCGCGGGGCCACGTCGTGACCGAGGCCCCGGGCCGCGAGGCGTACGTCGGACAGACGGCGGTCGCGGACCAGTTGGAGTACGACCCGCTCGGCGCGGGGCAGGCGGGCGTAGGCGCCCGGGGCCAGTGTGTCGAGGTACGGGGTCATGATGTCCGCGAAGGACGAGAGCCACGCGTCGTCCCGGTACGGGAGGTCCCCGGCGTACATCCGGAAGTCGTGCTTGAGGAACTTGAAGTCCTTGTCCTCGCGCAGCGACTCGTGCCCGCTCTCGGCCAGGAACGTGTCGATGAGGCGCTGGACGTGGACGCGGTCGCGGACGTTGGTCAGCAGGTGCCGCTGGTTGGAGATGGAGGCCGTCGCGGAGGCGGCGTACGGGGCGACGTACCAGCGGTAGACCGGCTCGGGGACGACGGTGAACGTGTTGGCCAGGCAGTACGCCTGCGCGGAGAAGAGCTGGTCCTCGTAGTGGATGCCCTCGGGGAAGCGCAGGTCGTGGCGGTCGAGGAAGGCGCGGGCGTACATCTTGCTGGTCGCCAGGTGCTCGAAGAACAGGCGCGGGTCGGCCTCGATGCCCTCGAGGGTGCGGTGCTCGGCGACCAGGTGCGGCATCCAGGTGGTGCGGCGTCCGCCGTCCACGCGTATGCGGTGCACCGCGCCCATGGCGAAGTCGAGGTCGCGTGCGCGGTGGGCGGCGAGGAGGACCTCGACGGCGCGCTCGGGGAGTTCGTCGTCGCTGTCCAGGAACATCAGGTACGGCGCCCGGGCGATCTCCAGGGCGCGGTTGCGCGGGGCGCTGCAGCCGCCGCTGTTCTCGGGCAGGCGGAGGTACACGACGCGGGGGTCGCGGGCGGCCAGCTCGCGGGCCACCTTCTCGGTCGCGTCCGTGGAGTGGTCGTCGCTGATGACGACCTCGAGGTTCGCGTGGGTCTGGCGCAGCACGGACGCGACCGCGCGGGGGAGGCGTTCGGCGTCGTTGTGGACGATGACCGTGACGGAGACGTCGGGAGTGTCCGTCGCCCGAGTGGTGCTCATGACGCGGTCGCCTCCTCGGGGCTCGGGGCCGGGGTGCGTTCGTCGAGCGGCAGCACGGGCGGCAGGGTCCGCTCGTCCTCGCCGAGGAAGACCCGGCGTACGACGCGTTCGGCGGCGCGGCCGTCGTCGTACTCGCAGAACCGGCGCCGGAAGGCGGCCCGCGCCTTCGCCGCGCGTTCGTCGCGCCAGGCGTCCGTGGTGAGGATCTCGGTCAGTTGCGCCTGGTCGCGGGCGACCGGGCCGGGGGCTTCGGCCATCAGGTCGAAGTAGACGCCGCGGGTGGTGCGGTACGTCTCCCAGTCGTCGGCGTGGATCACGATCGGCCGGTCGAGGTTGGCGTAGTCGAACATGATCGACGAGTAGTCCGTGACCAGGGCGTCGGCGGCCAGGCACAGCTCCTCGACGGGGTCGTAGGACGAGACGTCGATGATGCGACCGGTGCGGCGCAGGGCGGTCAGTGGGGAGGAGTGGGGGGAGGCCGCCGTCTCGTAGAAGTAGTGGGCGCGCACCAGCAGGACCGTTTCCTCGCCGAGCCGGTCGGCGAGGGCGGCGAGGTCCAGGCGCGGGGTCCAGCCGGCCTCGTAGTCGCGGTGGGTGGGGGCGTAGAGGATCGCCCGCCGGCCGGGCGGGATGCCGAGGCGCTCGCGGACCGCGCGGACGTCGGCGGCGCCCGCGGTGTAGTAGACGTCGTTGCGCGGGTAGCCGTGGTCGAGCGAGATGTGGCGGGAGGGGTACGCCCGCTGCCACATGCGGGTGGAGTGGCTGTTCGCGGAGACGCTGTAGTCCCACCGGTCGACGCGCTCCAGCAGGGCCTGGAAGTCCAGGCCGCGGGCGGCGGCGGGGTACGGCATCTGGTCCAGGCCCATGCGCTTGAGCGGGGTGCCGTGGTGGGTCTGGAGGTGGACGGTGCCGGGGCGTTTGACCACCGCGTCGGGGAAGTTGACGTTGTTGACGAGGTACTTGGCGCGGGCCAGCACCTCCCAGTAGCGGCGGGTGCCGGGGACGACGTGGTCGGTGCCGGGCGGCAGCAGGGCCGCGTTCGCCGCGGTGACCACCCACACCGGGTGGACGCTCGGGGCGAGTTCCGCGAGCTTGGCGGCGATCGCGGCCGGGTTGCAGGCCACGCCGCGGGCCCAGTACGCCGAGAAGACGGCGAGGTGCGGGTCGACCGGCGCCGCGAGCGCCCTGCGGTACTGGAGGGCGCGCAGGTGCTTCCCGGCCCGGTGCCTGCCGGTGCGCACCGCCGAGCGGACCCGGCGGCGTGTGCGGTTGGCGGTCTGGAAGGCGCGGTACCGGGTGTGGGCGTCCTCCTCCAGCAGCGCGCGGCGCAGGCCGCCCGGGCCGGCCGGGCGACGGTGGCCCTCGGGGCGGCGGCGCCGGGCGGCCAGGGAGGCGCGGCGGAAGAACTCCCGCGCGACGTCGTCCGGCATCCCGGCGAGGGCGAAGGTGCGCAGGCAGTCGCGGACCATCAGGTCGTACAGGGCGGCGTGGGCGGCCGGGCGGTCGGCGGCCAGGTCGAGGAGGGTCTCGTAGCGCTCGACCTGGGCGTAGCGCTGCTCCGGCGTGCGGGGCGGCAGGCTCTCGGGGCGCAGGCGGCGGTCCTCGTACGCCGGGTGGGGCAGGCAGGCGACCTGGTCGGCGAGGAGCAGGGCGGCGTACGCGGCGAAGGGCTCGTCGTCGGTGGTGAGGAGGCGTGCGTGCGTGTGCCAGAAGCCGGCGCGCACGGCGCGGTTGCCGAGCAGCGGGGTCAGCCCGAGCAGCGCCGCGTGGTCGTCGAGGGCGAGGCCGGCCTGGCCGGCGCGGGCGAGGCGGGGGCCGTCCGGGGAGGGCAGGGCGGAGGCCCGCCAGGTGCTGCGGACGTGGTCGAACAGCAGGACGTCCACCGTGTCGGGGAGGTCCACGGCGTGCTCGGCGATCGTGTGCGGGGCGCCGGGCGGCAGTCCGTCCTTGGCGTGGACGAAGTGCAGCCACCGGCCCGACGCCCGTGCCGCCCCCGCCGCGCGGGCGGCACTGTCGCGGGCCCCGTCCGGCAGGGGCAGCACGGTGAACGCCGGGACGTACCGCTCGGCCGCCTCCCGCGCCCAGTCCCCGACGGCGGCGACGATCACCTCGACGCCGGCGAGGGGGTGGGCGGCCAGGGAGTCGAGGAGGGCGGGGAGGTGGTCCTGGAGGTTGGGACCGTGGACGATGACGCTGAGGTCGGGGGGCTCGGACATCTCCGGTATCTCGGACATCGCGGGGACTCCTTCGCCGTCGTCGCTTCGCCGTCGTCGCTTCCGGCACACTCCTGTTCGTTCGTTCGGCCATAGTGGCACTAATCGGGCAAAAGGGTTAACCGTGCGTACGCCTCCCGGGGGAGGGGCGCGCTCAAGGAAGAGGTCAGGCGGCCGTCTTCGCCTTCGGGGCGGGCTTGGTCGCCCGGTCCGGCCCGCCGGTGAACTTCTCGTACTCCTTCAGGACCTCCTCCGTCGGCCCGTCCATGCGCAGCTCGCCGCGCTCCAGCCACAGCACCCGGTCGCAGGTGTCGCGGATGGACTTGTTGCTGTGGCTGACCAGGAACACCGTGCCGGCGTGCTTGCGCAGCTCCCGGATGCGTTCCTCGGAGCGCTTCTGGAAGGAGCGGTCGCCGGTGGCCAGCGCCTCGTCGACGAGGAGGACGTCGTGGTCCTTGGCGGCGGCGATGGAGAAGCGCAGCCGGGCCGCCATGCCGGAGGAGTACGTGCGCATCGGCAGGGTGATGAAGTCGCCCTTGTCGTTGATCCCCGAGAAGTCGACGATCTCCTGGTACCGCTCCTTGATCTGCGCGCGGGACATGCCCATCGCCAGGCCGCCGAGGTGCACGTTGCGCTCGCCGGTGAGGTCGTTCATCAGGGCGGCGTTGACACCGAGCAGGGAGGGCTGCCCGTCCGTGTAGATCCGGCCGTTCTCCACCGGGAGCAGGCCGGCGACCGCCTTGAGCAGGGTCGACTTGCCGGAGCCGTTGGTGCCGATCAGGCCGATGGCCTCGCCCCGGTACGCCACGAAGGACACGTTCTTCACGGCGTGCACCCGGCGTACGCCCGCCGCCTTCTCGGCCTTCTTGCGGCGCACGATGCGGTTGAGGGCGGCGGTCGCCGAGCCCCGGCCGGCGCCGGTGCCGTTGACCCGGTAGACGATGTCGACGCCGTCGGCGACGACGGTGGGGACGCGCTCGGCGGGGGTGTTGTCAGCGGGGGTGTCAGCCACGACCGTACGTCTCCTCGGCCTTCCAGAAGTAGATGAAACCGCCGATGCCGGCGACCAGCGCCCAGCCCAGCGCCAGCGCCCACACGTGGGGCGGCAGGTGGCTCGCGTGGAAGGTGTCGATCAGGGCGAAGCGCATCAGGTCGATGTAGACGACGGCGGGGTTGAGCTGGAGCACGGTGCCCACCCAGGACGGCAGGCCGCTGTCCGGGCCGGTCATGTGCTCGATGCTGAACATGACGCCGGAGGCGTACATCCAGGTGCGCAGCAGGAACGGCATCAGCTGGGCCATGTCGGGGATCTTCGAGCCCACCCGGGCCATGACCATCGCCACGCCCGCGTTGAACAGGAACTGCAGCACCAGCGCCGGGACGGCCAGCACCCAGGACGGGGCGGGCGGCACGCCGAAGGCGAGCAGGATGACGACCAGGGCGGCCATCGAGAACAGCAGCTGCTGGAGCTGCTGGAGGCAGAACGAGACCGGCAGCGCGGCCCGCGGGAAGTGCAGGGCCCGGACGAGGCCGAGGTTGCCGGAGATGGCGCGGGTGCCCGCCATGATCGAGCTTTGTGTGAACGTCCACACGAACACGCCGGTGACCAGGAACGGGACGAAGTCGTCCACGCCGCGGCTGGTGTTCATCAGCATGCCGAAGATGAAGTAGTACACCGCCGCGTTGAGCAGGGGCGTCATCACCTGCCAGACCTGGCCCAGCTTGGCCTGGCTGTACTGGGCCGTGAGCTTGGCGGTGGCGAAGGCGCCGATGAAGTGCCGCCGCGCCCACAGCTGACGGACGTACTCCGGCAGGGAGGGGCGGGCGCCGCTGACCGACAGGCCGTGGCGGGCGGCGAGGGCCGCGAGGTCGTGGTCGTCGGCGGGAGCGGCCGGGGCCGGTGTCGGAGGCGGTGTGTGGAGGACCTGGCTCACATCCGCTGCTTTCGCTCGGGGGGAGGGGGTGGCGGCGCCGGGCGTTCACCTGAGAGCCGCAGCGCGTTCATTTACGTCGGGACGGGACCGTATCGTCGTGACGTGAGAGTAGGCCGAGTGAGCGTCGGAACGCAACCGTTTCGTCGTCACGCCCTATGCTTGGCTCGCATGACGACCAACGCCGCCGACGAGCCGCAGCCGCACCCGCGCCGCCGCCGGGCCCCCGCCGGGGCGGCCGTGCTCCGCGAGGACGTGACGGAGGCGATCCGGGCGGCCGTCTTCGAGGAGCTCGCGGCGGTCGGCTACGCGCGGATGTCCATCGAGGGCATCGCGCGCCGCGCGGGCGTCGGCAAGACCGCCGTCTACCGGCGCTGGCGCTCCAAGCTGCACCTGGTGCTCGACATCGTCTCCGCGCTCGCCGTCCAGGGCCTGCCCGCGCCCGACACCGGCTCCCTGGAGAGCGACCTGCGGCTGCTCTACGAGGTGACGTCCCGCGCCCTGCGCCACCCGGTGGCCTCGCAGGTCATCCCCGACCTCCAGGCGGAGGCGGCCCGCAATCCCGACATCGCCGAGGCCCTGCAGAAGACCCTGCGGGAGGGCCAGGACGGCGTCGCCAGCAAGATCCTCGCGGCGGCGACGGAACGCGGCGAGCTCGGCCCCGGCCTCGACCCCGACCTTGCCCTCGACCTGATCTCGGGGCCGCTGTACTGGCGCTCGGTGGTGATCCGCAGCCCGAAGCTGCCGAAGGGGTACCTGGCGGCCCTGGCGCGGGCCACGGCGGAGGGCCTGAAGTCACTGTGAGGCGGGCACCGGGGCGGTGCCGGTCCCGGCTGCGGACGCTCAGCCGCACAACCGCCGGGTGAGGTCGGCCAGTTCCGCCGTGCGCAGCACCCGCCCGCCGAATCCCGGCAGTGGTACGTGCAGCGGCTCGGTCCAGCGGGACGGCACGGCCGCGATGCCGTACACCGCCCCGGCCAGCCCGCCGGTGACGGCGGCCACGGTGTCGGTGTCGCCGCCGAGGTCGATCGCGGCGCGCACGGCGTCCTCGTACGACGAGGTCGTCCGCAGCGCCCAGACCGCGGAGCCGAGGCAGGGCCAGACGGCGCCGTTGAACTCGGTCGCCAGGTCGGGGTGCCAGCCCGGGGCGAGGACGGTGGCGTAGCGCGCGCGGTGGTCGGGGTGGACCGCGTCCAGGGTCGCCGGCAGGGCGGCGAGCGGGTCGCCCCCGGTCAGGGCGACCCGTATCAACGCGTGGAAGACCGCCGTGCCCTCCCACGCCGCACGGTCACCGTGGGTGAGCGCGGCGAGGTGGCGGGCGGCGTCCATGGTGGCGTCCCGGCCCCGGGGCGCGAAATGGACGGCGGACGGGGTGGCCCGCATCAGCGCGCCGTTGCCCGCGGCCCGCCCGCCGGCCCGGAAGTGGAGGGCGGCGGCCGTGTCCCAGGGGTCGCCGGAGCTCAGTACGGCCTCGGTCTGGAGGCCGATGTCCTTCGGGTCGGCGGCGGCCCAGCGCTGGAAGCGCCGGAAGACGTCCGGCAGGTCGAGCCCGCCGCGGTCCAGCAGGGACTCGGCGACCAGCACCGCCGTCTGGGTGTCGTCCGTGGCCTCGCCCGGGTCCCAGCCACCGCCTCCGCACATCTCGCCGCCCTTCCCGGGGTCGGGGAAGCGGTCGGAGAAGGCGCCCTCCGGGCCGAACTCGAACGGCGCCCCCAGGGCGTCCCCGACGGCCGACCCGACGACGGCGCCCAGGGCGCGTTCGGTGCGGGACGGGTGGCTCATGCGCGGTGCAGGACGGCGAACAGTCCTCGGGCACGGGTGCCGTCCGGCATGCGCCAGGAACCGGCGACGTGGCCGGTCGCTCCCTGCGGGAGGAGCGGGGCGTCGTCGTGGGCGGGACGCAGGGCCCGGTGCAGGCGGAGGGTCGTGCCGTGCGGGGTGGTCAGTGCGGTGCCCTCGTGGTCGTCCGTGGCCGTGGGCGTGAACGCCGCGGAGGTCGGGTCTTCGCCCGTGCAGGAGCGGGTGACGTCCCGGTCGGGGGTGTCGCTGACGCTCTGGTCCTGGGCCTGGACCCGTCCCTCGACCAGGGCGAGCAGCTGGGCGGCCAGCACCGGGTCGTGGCAGCCGTCGTAGACCCAGCGGCGCCCCAGCACCCCGTGCTCCATGGTGCCGACCAGGGCGTGCTCCGCCCCGTCGAGCGGGGCACCGCGATAGGTGAGCGGCGTCAGGTAGGCGGTCGGATGCGGGCCGGACGTGTCGGTGACGACGATGAACTCGATGCCCACCTCGCCTTCCGGGTCGTCCAGCCGGAAGCCACCGGCCTTGTCCAACTCCACCTCGCCCGCCCCGCCGCGGTACCACGGGCGGGTCGGGAGCCAGGAGGTGAGCAGTTCCAGCTTGGTCGGCTTGAGCGTGGTGTGGTGAATGACGGCCATGTCTGAGGCGGCTCTTCCGTTGAGGGAATGCGGGCAGCGGTCGCGGGCGGTGGTGACGAGGCGGGTCTAGTCCCGCGCCGCCCCCGGGTGCAGGCGTACCCAGCCCGCCCATGCCGACGTGATCATGTCCTCGACGCCGTACTTGGCCCTCCAGCCCAGTTCGACCGCGGCGCGTTCGGCCGAGGCGACCACGCGGGCCGGGTCGCCGGGGCGGCGGGGAGTGACCGTCGGGGGGTGGTCGTAGCCGGTGAGGGCGTTGATGTGGTCGATCATCTCGCGGACGGAGACGCCCTCGCCCCGGCCGATGTTGAGGGTGAGGGCGCTGCCGGGGGAGGCCTGGAGGGCGCGGGCCGCGGCGACGTGGGCCTCGGCCAGGTCGACGACGTGGATGTAGTCCCGGACGCAGGTGCCGTCCGGCGTCGCGTAGTCGTCGCCGAAGACGCGCGGGGCGGCGTCCTCCGTGAGCTTCTCGAAGACCATCGGGACGAGGTTGTAGACGCCGGTGTCGGCCAGCTCCGGGCTTGCCGCGCCCGCCACGTTGAAGTAGCGCAGGGAGGCCGTGGACAGGCCCGTGGCCCGGCCGGTCGCCCGGACCAGCCACTCGCCGGCCAGCTTGGTCTCGCCGTACGGCGACATCGGCAGGCACGGCGTCTCCTCCGTCACCAGCTCGACGTCGGGCATGCCGTACACGGCCGCGGAGGAGGAGAAGACGAAGGACGGGACGTCGGCGGCGGTGACCGCCTCCAGCAGGACGCGCAGTCCCTCGACGTTCTCCCGGTAGTAGTGCAGCGGCAGGTCCACCGACTCGCCGACCTGCTTCTTGGCGGCCAGGTGGACGACGCCGGTGACGGAGTGGTCGGCCAGGGCGCGCGCGACCCGCTCGCCGTCCAGGACCGAGCCCACCACCAGGGGCACGCCGTCGGGCACGCGGTCGGCGATGCCGGTGGACAGGTCGTCGTAGACCACCGCCTTCTCGCCCGCCTCGGTCATCGCCCGTACGACGTGCGCCCCGATGTATCCGGCGCCGCCGGTGATCAGCCAGGTCATGTGCGGTCGTCCCCTTGTCAGTGGACCTCGGTATGCGTTGCGGTCCCTCGATGGACTCAACGGTCATGATCCGCCCTTGGGTTCCTCCGGGACCACTTCTCCCGGCCGGCGGGGCCTCAGGAGGGGGCGGAAGCGGCCTCCGGGTCGTACGCGTCCAGGGCGGACGTGAGCCGGTCCAGGCGGGTGCGCAGGTCCTCGATCTCCGCGAGGTCGAAGCCGGTCGCCGCGGCGATCCGGCGCGGCACCTCGACGGCCCGCCCGCGCAGCGCCGCGCCCTGCTCGGTCAGCCGCACCTCCACCGACCGCTCGTCGCGCGCGCTGCGCTCCCGCCGGACCAGACCGGCCGCCTCCAGCCGCTTGAGCAGGGGCGACAGCGTGCCGGAGTCGAGGCGCAGGTGCTCGCCGAGCTTCTTGACCGGCAGTGCGCCGTGCTCCCACAGCACCAGCATCACCAGGTACTGCGGGTAGGTGAGACCGAGGTCCTTGAGGATCACGCGGTAGACACCGCCGAAGGCGCGCGAGGCGGCGTTGAGCGAGAAGCAGATCTGCTGGTCGAGGCGGAGCCAGTCCGTTGCGGGCGTGGTCATGCCCTCAGGGTAGCCGGGCAGCCCTTGCCCGTCATTTAGTTGTGCACAACTCAGTTGTGTGCTTTTCTTGAGTGGTCGGTGCAGCAGACGCCGGCACGCCCCCTTCAGATCTCTCCAGAGGACGGTTCCCATGGACGCGCTCTACACCGCCGCCGCCACCGCCACCCACGGCCGCGACGGCCGTGCCGTCAGCTCCGACGGCACGCTGGACCTCGCGCTCGGCACCCCCGTCGAGCTGGGCGGCAACGGGCAGGGCACCAACCCCGAGCAGCTCTTCGCCGCCGGGTACGCCGCCTGCTTCGGCAGCGCCCTCGGTCTCGTCGGCCGGCAGGCGAAGGTCGACGTCAGCGACGCCGCCGTGACCGCCGAGGTCGGCATCGGCAAGCAGGGCGAGGGCTTCGGGCTCGCCGTCACCCTCCGGGTCGAGCTGCCCGAGGGCGTGGACGAGGAGACCGGCCGCAAGCTGGTCGAGCAGGCCCACCAGGTCTGCCCGTACTCCAACGCCACCCGCGGCAACATCCCGGTCGAGCTCGTCGTCGAGTAGGCGGCCCGGGGGCCCCGCGGATACTCACCCCACCCGCGCCAGCACCTCCCCCGTCCGTTCGCTCCACGTCACCACCACCGCCTCCTCGGGCACCGGCTGCCAGCGGGTCAGCAGCAGCCAGCGGACGTGGTAGCGGCGGACGACGGTGGCGCGCTCCGCGCGCGTCGAACCGGGGGCGAGGTACGCCTCGACGTCGGCCACCCGGCGCCTGCGCTCCCGCTCGTCCAGCGACGGGTCCGGCCAGGCGGGCGCCGCGAGGTTCGGCCCGTACCCGGCGATGGCGTGCACGGCGTAGTAGCCGTCGGTGATCACGACCTCGCCGGGGCCGATGTGCCGGGCCGCCCAGTCGTACGCGGGCCAGTCGGGCGGCTGCTCGAAGCCGACCGGGTCCAGCGGGCGCGGCACCACCGCCCCGGCGTGCACCGTGAGGAAGCCGAGCAGGGCACCCGCGGCCGTCACCCGGCCCAGCGCCCGCCGCCACCGGCCCCACGGCCGGGGCGCCGCCAGCTCCACCGCCAGGGCGAACTGCAGCGGCACCAGAGTGAGCCCGAGGATGCGGCCGTAGGTGTAGTGGCCGCTGAACCAGCCGTACGCCACCACCGAGCAGTCCAGCGCGAACATCAGCACCAGCGGATCCCGCGCCGAGCGGCGTCCGCGCAGCCACAGCGCGGGCAGTCCGAGCAGCGCCAGCCAGAACTCCCCGGGCAGGTTCAGGTACAGGACGCGGTGCATCCCGTCCACGCTGTCGTCCCCGGCCAGCGCGAACACGTCGAAGTACGGCCACACCGCCGCCGACCCCGCCGCCGCGGCACCCGTCAGCGTCCACCGCGCGACGACCGCCCCGCGCCACCCGCGCTGCCACCCGGCCACCAGCGCCACCGCGCCCAGCGCGGCCGCCACCGACGTGATCGGGTGGACCAGCAGGACCAGGCCGTACAGGGCGCCCAGTACCACGTACCCGGGCAGGCCGCGCAGCCCGCCCGGCCCCACGTACCGCACCCGGCGCGCGTCCCGCGCCCGCGCCCCGGTCAGCGCCCACGCCCAGAAGGTGAGCCCGACCGCGAACGCCGACGGGTAGCCGAGGTTGCCCGTCATCGACATCAGCCCGAGGTAGCCGCTCCACCAGGCCCGCTCGGTCCCCCACAGCAGCGTCATCGCGCCCAGTGCCAGCACCGGCGCCCACGGCCGCGGGGTCAGCACCCGCACGAAACGGCCCAGGCCCGTCAGCAGCACCAGCAGGTTCACCGGCCCGGTGAGCCGCACCACCTCCCAGCCGCCCAGCCCCGTCAGCCGGGCGAACAGGCCCTGCGCCACCGCGTACGGCGAGTAGTAGGCGCTGCCCGCGCCCGGCAGGTCGGCCATCGGATGGCGGGGACGGAGGAGGCCGGTCTTCAGGCGCTCGACGACGGCCGCGTGCTGGCCGGCGTCACAGCACAGCGGCACCGCCCAGTACGCCAGCGACACCAGCAGGAGGAACAGGAAGCCGACGGCCTGGTACGGAGTGGGACGCCAGGTGCGGCCGCCGCGCAGCGCCGTCGCACCGCGCACGGTCCGCCGGACGACGGCGCCGGCGCTCACGGAAGAGGCGATGGATGGGACATTCTGGGCATTTGCCGTATGTTCCCGGCGAGGTCGATGACATGACCTCACGTCACCTCATCGGGTGACGGTCAGTTGGCCGCGCGGGCCCGGTCCGCCTGCCCCTGTGCCGGGAGTGCCACCTGCTCCCGCAGCACCGGCTCCAGCAGCAGCGGCACCCCCACCACCGGCAGCAGCCACGCCAGCACGATCAGCCGCTCGCCCCAGATGTTGATGTCCGGATGCCCGGCCTGGGTGAGGAGCCCGGTGAACGCCGCCGCGACCAGGAAGCCGCCGGTCGCACCCCCACGCCGCAGCGCGCCCCACGCCCCCGCGCCCAGGGCCGCGACGAACAGCGGCTCCCACGCCTGCCGGCGCAGCCACTCCACCCAGAAGTTGCCCTGCAACTGCCAGAACTCCCCCCACGGATCCTCCCGGTCGGGCCGGGCGAAGTGGTCGGTGAGCAGGTCCTGCGCGCTGTCGGTCATGGACGGGTGGTCCAGCAGCCACGCCAGGACCACCGTGCCGACGGCACCGGTCAGGCCCACCGCCGCCAGCGACAGCACGCCCCGGCCCGGCGACCGGCCCCGCCGCCGGCGCCGCAGGGCGATCAGCGCGCCCGCCGCCGCCAGGCACAGCCCCAGGAACAGCGCCTGGGAGTGCTTGACGGCGAACAGCGCGAGCAGCGCCCCGGCGACCAGGGCGAGCCCGGCCCGCTCCCGCCCCGCCCGCAGCACCAGCGCACAGCCCCAGACCGCCGCCAGGGTCAGCGCCATCAGCAGCCCCTCGGTCATCGGGCGCATCGCGGTCGCCCCGCACGGCAGCACGTAGTACAGCGCCTGCCCGGTCAGCGCGAGCGGCACCGGCAGGGACAGGGTGCGCAGGATCAGGAAGGCGAGGACGCCGCCCGCGCAGGCGATGACGACGCTCGCCGCCCACAGCCCCCACGTCACCCCGAAGGCCAGGAGGAACGGCACCAGGAACACCGGATAGCCGGGCCGTGCCTCGAAGATCCGCATGAAGCGCTCCGGCATGAACGGCGTGGTGTGCCCGCCGCTCTGCCCGGCCGCCAGCCGCGGCTCCACCGCTCGCCACTCGCGCTCCCGGCACTCGGCCATGACCCGGTCCGTGGGGTCGACGCGGTGGAAGCGGACCACGTGCACGCCCTGCTCGCGCCGGGCCACCGCCGCCTCACTGGCGCACGCGTGGTCGATGGTGGCGGCCGCCACCTCGCGCTCGCTCCCGCCGCTGAGACTCAGCGCGTACGACAGGTAGTTCTTGGTGTCGGGAGTGACCCGGCCGGTGATGTTCGCGAGCTGGAGCGCCGCGAACACCACGGCCAGGACCAGCACCCAGGAGCGCGGCCTCACGACGAGGTCAGCACGTCGTCGCCGGCCGGGACGGGACGGGCACCGGGCACGGCCACGGGCTCCGGGTCGGGCATCGTCTCGCCCAGCATCAGCGTCCGCACCACCCGCTCGGCGGCCCGCCCGTCGTCGTACTCGCAGAACCGCGCCCGGAACGCCGCGCGCAGCCGCGCCGCCTCCTCGTCCCGCCACGCCCCGGAGGCCAGCAGCCATGCCAGTTCCCGGTAGGAGCGCGACACGTGGCCCGGTGCCTCGGCGGTGATGTCGAAGTAGGCGCCCCGGCTCGCCGCGAAGGCGCCCCAGTCGTCGGCGTGGATCAGGATCGGCCGGTCCAGGAGCGCGTAGTCGAACATCAGGGCCGAGTAGTCGGTGATCAGCACGTCGGAGGCGAGCAGCACGTCCTCGACGTGCGGTTCGTCCGTCGCGTCGATCAGCACGCCCCGCCGGTGCAGCTCCGACAGACCCATGCCGCGCGCCGGCCCGGTGGCGAGCGACGGGTGCAGGCGGACCACCAGGGTGCGGTCCTCGCCGAGGTCGGCGGCGAGCCGGGCCAGGTCGATGCGGTCGACGTGCCCGCCGCGCCGGTAGTCGCGGCGGGTCGGCGCGTACAGCACGACGGTGTGGCCGTCGGGGACGCCGAGCCGCTCGCGGACCCGGCGGCCGTCCTCGGGACCCGCGCCCACCAGCACGTCGTTGCGCGGGCTGCCGGTGGGAACGGACGTGAAGTGGCAGGGGTACGCCCGCTCCCACACCCGCTCAGAGTGCCGGTTGGCGACCAGGCTGTAGTCCCAGCGGTCCGCCCGCCGCAGCATCTGCGGTACGTCGAGACCGTGCCGGGCCCCGGGCTTGCCCAGCAGATCGACGCCCATGTACTTCAGCGGGGTGCCCTGATGGGTGTGGATGTGGACGCTGCCGGGACGCTTGGCCACGGCGCCGGGCCAGTTGACGTTGTTGACGAGGAACGCGGCCCGCTCGGTCACCCGGCGGTAGGCCGCGCTGCCGAGGACCACGTGCTCCGTGTCCGGCGGCAGCGCGGCGGCGCCCTCCTCGTCGCGCACCACCCACACCCCCCGCAGCTGCGGGGCGATCTCACGGGCCTTGCGATGGATCGCCGCCGGGTCGCCGAGCACACCGCGGTGGGAGAACGCCGAGTACACGACCAGGCCGGGGTCCAGCGGACGCCGGGCGTTCACCGCGGTCCGCACCCGCCCCAGGCGCCCGCCGACCGCCCCCCGTGCCTGCCGCGCCCGCCGTTCCAGCTCCCGGCCCGCCCGCCCGGACTGCCGCCGCAGCCGGTAGGCCGCATAGCCGAGCGCCCCGCCCTCCAGCACCCGCAGCTCGGCCGGGACCTCGGCGCCCGCGGGCCGGTGCGCGCGGAACATCTCGACGGTACGGCGGAAGAACTCGGCCCTGTCGGACGGCGGCAGCCGGTCCGGCTTGGACAGGATGTCCAGACAGTGCTCGCCCATCTTGGCGTGCAGGAACGGACGCCACCGCGCGAGCTGCGGGCGCGCGTCGAGGAACGCGAAGACCCGCTCGTACTGCGCGTGGACGTCGAAGTGCTTGCGGCTGGTGGTGGACAGGATGTTGCCCTGGCGGCGCTGCCGGTAGTTCAGGCAGATGCGGTCCAGCGCGGCGATCCGCCCGGCACTGAACATGACCGGGAACGTCCAGGGCGTGTCCTCGTAGTAGCCCGGCGGGAAGGTGAAGCCCTCCCGCTCGACGAAGTCGCGCCGGTAGACCTTGTTCCACACCACCATCAGCAGGTCGAGGATCTCGGGGCGTTCGGCGGCCGTGAAGGTGCCGTCGCCGGCCTCCGCGAGGACGTGGGCCAGGACGTTGCGGCGGGTGCCGCCCCACCAGTAGGTGCGCGCGTAGTCGAACACCAGGACGTCCGGGTCGTCCGTCTCCGCGAGCCGGTCGGCCGTCGCGCGCAGCGCGCCCGGGGTCAGGGTGTCGTCGCTGTCGAGGAAGAAGAGGTAGTCGCCGGTGGCGTGCGGCAGTCCGGCGTTGCGGGCCCGGCCGAGGCCGACGTTCTCCTCCAGGTGCAGCACCCGCACCCGCTCGTCGCGGGCGGCGTACTCGTCGAGGATCGCGCCGCAGCCGTCCGGGGAGCAGTCGTCGACGGCGATGACCTCGATGTCCCGGTAGGACTGGTCCAGCACCGAGTCGAGGCACTCGCGCAGGTAACCCTGCACCTTGAAGCAGGGGACGATGACGCTGAAGCGGGGCACGGCGGGTTCAGCTCCTTACGAGGGGGGCGGCGGGGGCCGGGACACGCTCCGCGAGCGGGATCACGGGCGGCAGGGACTCGGGCGGCTCGCCGAGCAGCACCCGGCGCACCACGCGCTCGGCGGCCCGTCCGTCGTCGAACGTGCAGAACCGCTTCCGGAAGACGGCCCGCAGCGCCGCCGACTCGTCCCCCGCCCACGAACCGTCGCGGAAGACACCGGCCAGCTCCTGAGGCGTCCGCGTCACCGGGCCGGGCGGCGCCGCCATCAGGTCGAAGTAGACGCCCCGGGTCTCCCGGTAGACGTCCCAGTCGTCGGCGTACACGACGATCGGCCGGTCGAGGTTGGCGTAGTCGAACATGATCGACGAGTAGTCGGTGACCAGCGCGTCGGCCGCCAGGCACACGTCCTCGGAGGAGCGGTGCGCGGTGACGTCGATGATCCGGCCGCTGCCCGCCCGTCGGCCGCCCCGGTCGTAGAAGTAGTGGGCGCGCAGCAGCACCACCACGTCCTCGCCGGCCGCCTCGCAGAACGCCTCCAGGTCCAGGCCGCCCGCGTCGAAACCGGTCGCCCAGTCCCGGTGCGTGGGCGCGTACAGTACGGCCGTCCTTCCTTCGGGGACGCCGAGTTCGCGCCGGACGCGGGCGACGTCGTCGGCGGTCGCCGTGCAGTAGACGTCGTTGCGCGGATAGCCGTACTCCAGGTGCTCGTAGGAGCCCGGGAAGGCGCGCTCCCACATCTGGGTGGAGTGACGGTTGGCGGAGAGGTTGTAGTCCCAGCGGTCCACGCGGCCCAGCAGCTTGGTGAAGCTGCCGCTCACCGCCGCCACCACCGGGTACGTCGACTGGTCGACGCCCATCGTCTTCAGCGGTGTGCCGTGCTGCGTCTGGAGGTGCACGCTGCCGGGGCGTTTGACGACGCCCTCGGCGAAGTTGGCGTTGTTCACCAGGTACTTGGCGCGGGCCAGCACCTCCCAGTAGCGCCGGCTGCCGATGACGGCGTGGTCGACGTCCCCCGGCACGGTGTGCGCCTGGTCCGGCTCGACCAGGAACACCGACCGCAGGTGTGGGGCGAGTTCCCGGGCCTTGGCGTGGATCGCGGCCGGGTTGCAGGCGTAGCCGCGGCCCCAGTACGCGCAGTACACGACGAGGTGGGGGTCGAGCGGGCGGCGCAGGTGGCGACGGTACAGCAGGCGGGTGCGCAGGCCGTGCGGGCGCGGCAGGCGCCGCAGCAGCGCGGTCGCGGTGCGGTTGGCGGCGCGCAGGGCACGGAAGCCCGCGTACGAGCCGGAGGCCAGCATCCGGTGCTGCACGCCGAGCCGGCCGCCCGGGGGCCGGAAACCCGCGGGGCGGTGGCGCCGGTAGAGGCGGCTCGCCCGGCGGAAGAAGGCGCGGCGCTCCCGGGGCGCCAGCCGCCGGGGGTGGGTGGCCGTCTTCAGGATCGCGGCGAAGAGCTGCTCGAACAGCGGCCCGAGCCGCTCGGCCGGCAATCCGTGCTCGGCGGCGTACGCCAGCGCCAGTTCGGCCTGGTCGAGGAGGTCCGCGTGGTGCTCGCCGGGCAGGTTCAGCCGGTTGCCCTGCCGCCGCACCAGATGCCGTACGACGACGGAGCGCAGTACCGCCACCCGCTCGGCGCGCGCCGCGACCATCGCGCCGAAGCCGACGTCCGTGAAGTGCCCGTCGGGGAAGGCCAGTTTCCGTTCGGTGAGGAACGTACGGCGGTGGACCGCGCTCCACGCGGGCAGGGTCACGCCGGTGAGGTGCGGGGCCCGGTCGGGGGTGAAGGCGCCGTCCGGGGCCTTCGCCAGCAGCGGGGCGGCCGGGTTGGCCGGGTCGCCCTCCCACCAGGGGACGCGCTCGTGCTCGAAGTACAGGACATCGACGCAGGGGCCGCAGGGGCCGCCGCCGGTGTCCGTCAGCCGCGCGTCCAGCGCCGCCAGCGCGCCGGGGGCCAGGACGTCGTCGCCGTCGAGGAAGAGCAGGTACGCGCCGGTCGCCGCCCGCATTCCCGCGTTGCGCGCGCCGGCCAGCCCGGCCGACGGCGGCGCGTCGACGGGCGCCACCCGGGAGTCCCGCTCGGCGCGGGTCTCGACGACCTCCGCCGCGGTGCGGTCCGGGGCGTCGCGGACCGGGATCAGCTCGAAGTCGCCGAAGGACTGGGCGAGGACCGAGTCCAGCGCCTGTGACAGCCGCCCCGCGACCCCATGGGACGGGACGATGATGCTGAAGCGGGGCATACTGCTCTTTCTCTCGTTCTCCTGGTCCGACGGGAGCCCTCCGTCGCTCCGGCCGTCCGGCGGCCCGGCCGTCCCGTCGGCCGCCAGGTGGGCGGCCGGGTCGGAGTGGGCCGCGACGAGCTGCGGGGCATGCGAACTCCCAGTGGGCAAACGGCGGTCAGAGGCTGTCGGTGACGGTGCGCGGCCCGGCGGGTTGCGGCACGGTGGCCAGCGGGGTGCGGGCGAGGGCCGCGGCGGCCGAGGGCGCGGGGCGGCGCCCGGCGAGCGGCACGACGGGCGGCAGGTCCGTCTCGCCCAGCACCACCCGGCGTACGACGCGCTCGGCGGCGCGACCGTCGTCGTACGGGCAGAACCGCTCCCGGAAAGCCGCCCTGAGCTGGGTGGACCGCGAGCCGCGCCAGTGGCCCCCGGCGAAGATGTCGATCAGCTCGTCCTCGTCCCGCGCGACGGCGCCCGGCGGGAAGGCGCGCAGGTCGACGTAGGTGCCGTGGACCGCCTCGTACGCCTCCGGCTCGTCCGCGTGGAGCACGATCGGGCGGTCCAGGCCCGCGTAGTCGAACATCAGTTCCGAGTAGTCGGTGACAAGGGCGTCCGAGGCCAGGCACAGCGACGGCACGCTCGGGTGGTCGCGGACGTCGACGATCCGGCCCCCGGACGCGGGGAGCGGGTCGTCGTGCCGGTGGTCGTGCCGGTGGTCGGGGCGGAACAGCACCATGAACCGCGGGCCGAGGCGGGTGACGACGCGCTCCAGGTCCAGCGCGACCCGCTGGGTACGGCGGTAGGCGCGGTGCGCGGGCGCGTACAGAAGCGCGACCGTGCCCTCGGGGATGCCGAGGCTCTCGCGCAGCCGGGCCACGTCCGCGGCCGTCGCCCGCTGGAAGACGTCGGTGCGGGGCCGGCCGTACTCCAGGGTGGTGTAGCCGCCGGGGTGGACGCGTTCGCAGACCAGGGTGGAGTGGCGGTTGGCGGAGACCACGTAGTCCCAGGTGCCGGCGTCGCGCAGCAGCCGGGCGAAGTCCGTGCCGCGGGCGGCGGCCGGGCGCTCCTGCAGGTCCAGGCCCGTGTGCGCCAGCGGGGTTCCGGCCTGCGTCTGGACCAGGATCTGCCCCCGCCGCCTGACCAGGCCGGTGTCGAAGGCGGCGTTGTGCACCAGGTACCGGGAGCGGGCCAGCGCCGTCCAGTACGCGGCCGTGCCGGGCGTCAGGCGGCGCGTACCGGGCGGCACCGTGTGCTGGTGCGCGGGGGCGGCGGCCCACGCCGTGCGTACATGCGGGGCGAAGGTACGGAACGCCTCCTCCAGCGCGCCCGGGTTGCAGCCGTGGCCCCGGTCCCCGTCGGCGGCGAAGACGGCCCGGTCGGCGCGCAGGGGGAGGCGGCGCTGGACGCGGTAGTGCAGGCGGAGAGCGACGGTCCGGGCGGTGCGCAGCAGCTTGGCGGCGCCCTTCAGCGTCCGGCGGCGCACGGCCGACGCCAGCCGCAGCGCCTCGTAGGTGCGGCGCAGGCCCAGCCGGAGCAGGCCGTGGCGCAGCCGCACGGGCAGCGGGGCGGGGGCGCCGGGGACCCGGTAGCGGCGGCAGTGGACGCGGGCCCGGCGCAGGAACTCGGCGCGAAGGGAGCGCGGGAGGCGGTCGGGGCGGGTGAACACCGTCGTCAGGTGGTCGGCCATGCGGCGGTACAGCACCGGCCGCCAGCGGGCCTGCTCCGGGTGCGACTCGAGATGCGCGAAGACCCGGTCGTACTGCGTGAAGACGTCCAGGTGCCGCTCGCTCGGCGTGCCCAGGATGCTGCCCCGCCTGCCCTGCCGGTAGTGGACGCAGACCCGGTCCAGGGTGGCGATGGACTCCGCCGCCATCAGGACCGGGTAGGTCCACGGCGTGTCCTCGTAGTAGCCGGTCGGGAACGCGAAGCCCTCGCGTTCGGCGAACTCCCGCCGGACCGTCTTGTTCCAGGCCACCATCAGCAGCTTCAGCAGCCCCGGCCGGTCTGCCAGCCGGAACGGCGCCGGGCCGTGCTCGGTCAGGTGGGCGGCGGCCCGGTTGCGGACCGCCTCGCCGGTCCCGTACGTGCGCGCGTAGTCGTAGACCAGGACGTCCGGCTCCCCGGTCTCCTTGATCCGGTCGGCGACGGCCCGCAGCGCGTGCGGGGCGAGGGTGTCGTCGCCGTCCAGGAAGACCAGGTAGTCGCCGCCCGCCCGCTCCATCCCCGCGTTGCGGGCGGGGCCCAGGCCCTCGTTCCGGGGCAGGTGCACGGGACGTACGCGCGGATCGCGGGCCGCGAACTCGTCGGCGATCGCGCCGCAGGCGTCCGGCGAGCAGTCGTCGACCACGATCAGTTCGAGGTCCGGATACGACTGGGACAGCACCGATTCCAGGCACGCGTGCAGATACGCCTGCACCTGGTACGCGGGGACGATGACACTGAACCTGGGCACGGGGACATCCATGGGTCGGCGGGGTCGGCGCGGGCGTTCGGCCCGGGAACGGCCAATGGAGTGACTTGGTTACGGTCCCTGCGGCATTCGGGGGAACCGGCGCACACACGGACGAGGGGCGGGCCGGTGACCGGCCCGCCCCCCAAGGGTGGTGTCGCTGACGGCTACTTGACGGCGCCCGCCATCACGCCGGAGACGAACTGCCGCTGGAACGCGAAGAACACGGCCAGCGGGATCACCATCGAGATGAAGGCGCCCGGCGCCAGTACGTCGATGTTGTTGCCGAACTGCCGCACCTGCGTCTGCAGGGCGACCGTGATCGGCTGGCTCCCGGAGTCCGAGAAGATCAGCGCGACCAGCATGTCGTTCCACACCCACAGGAACTGGAAGATGCCGAGGCTCGCGATCGCGGGCCCGCCGAGCGGCATCACGACCCGTGCGAACAGCCGGAGTTCGCCGGCGCCGTCGAGCCGGGCCGCCTCCAGGAGCTCCCTCGGGATCTCCGCGAAGAAGTTCCGCAGCAGGAACACCGCGAAGGGCAGGCCGAAGGCGACGTGGAAGAGGATCACGCCGACGATCGAGCCGAAGATACCGATCTTGCCGAAGAGTTCGGCGATCGGGATCAGCGCCACCTGGACGGGCACGACCAGCAGCCCGACCACGGCCAGGAACCACCAGTCCCGGCCCGGGAACTCCATCCACGCGAACGCGTATCCGGCCAGGGCCCCGATGACCACGACCAGCACCGTCGCCGGGACCGTGATCAGTGCGGTGTTGAGGAGGGACGAGGTGATGTCGCCGTTCTTCAGCAGCTCCTCGTAGCTCTGGAAGGTCAGCTGGGACGGCTCGGTGAAGACCTCCCACCAGCCGCTCGCCGCCATGTCCCGCGGGGTGCGCAGCGAGGACAGCAGCAGGCCGATCGTGGGCACCAGCCAGAACAGGCCGACGACGATCAGGAACACCTGGACCAGCCCGCCGCTGACGCCCTCGGCCAGCCGTGCCCCCAGCGACCGCTTCGCCGTCCCCAGCGACCGCTTCGCCGTCATCGCCGCACCTCCCGCCGCAGTCGCCGTACGTTACTGCGCCTTTCCGGGGGGTAACCCCCGGACCCCCAGCCATCCCGCAGCGGACGCCGCCTCATCGCCGCACCTCCCGCCGCAGTCGCCGTACGTTGAACCACATCACCGGGATGACCAGGAGCAGCAGGAACACCGCGATGGCGCTGGCGATGCCCGGCTGGTCGGAGGCGAAGCCCTTGCGGTACAGCTCCAGGGCGAGCACGTTCGCGTCGTCCTGGGAGGAGCCGGGCGCGATGATGAACACCAGGTCGAAGACCTTCAGCACGTTGATCATCAGGGTGACGACCACGACAGCGAGAACCGGAGCCAGGAGCGGCACGGTGACCCGCCTGAAGACCTGCCACTCGTTGGCGCCGTCCACCCGGGCCGCTTCGAGCAGCTCCCGGGGGACCCCGGCCAGTCCCGCCGCGATCAGCACCATCGCGAAGCCCGCCCACATCCACACGTACGACCCGATGATGGCCGGGGTGACGAGCGAGGGGCCGAGCCAGTTCAGGCCGTTGTAGGGCTCCTTGAAGTTGTCGGCGGGCAGTCTGAGCTGCGCCCCGTCGGCGGCGGCGGGCAGCGTGAAGGTGCCGTCGCCGGCGGCCTTCGTCGACGCGACGACCTTGCCGTCCTTGACGGCCTCGATCTTCATGCCGGCGTAGCCCAGTTCGGCCGCGTCGACGCCGCCCAGCTTCCCGACGCCCTTGCCGCGGGTGAAGTCCTGCCAGGTGGTGCCGGTGACCTTCCCGTCCTCGGGCTCGGCGGGCACGGCCTTCTTCGCGTCGTCCGGCATCAGGTCGGGGGCGACACCGACGAGGGGGAGGACGACGATCTCGCCCGCGCTCACCGGCTGCTTGGTGATGAACGCACCCCCGCCGGCCGGCTCCAGCGGCGACTCGCGGCCCGGGTGCGCCTTCGGGAACGCCGACGACTCGGCGAACGTGTCGTGCACCCCGACCCACACCGCGTTCGCGACGCCCTTCTCCGGGTCCTGGTCGTACACCAGGCGGAAGATGATGCCCGCCGCGAGCATCGAGATCGCCATCGGCATGAAGACGACCAGCTTGAACGCCGTGCCCCAGCGCACCCGTTCGGTCAGCACCGCGAAGATCAGGCCGAGTGCGGTGGCGACCGTCGGCGCGAACACCACCCAGATGACGTTGTTCTTCAGCGCGGTGCGGATGCCGTCGTCGGTGAACAGCGCCTGGTAGTTGTCGAATCCGGCGAAGGAGCCGCCGGACTGGTCGTAGAAGCTGCGGATCAGCGAGTACCCGATCGGGTAGACCACGAGCGCGCCGAGCAGCACCAGGGCGGGCAGCAGGAACAGCGCCGCCACAGTCCTGCGGGTGCCGGTCACGCTCTTGCGCGACTTGGGGGCGGCGGGGCCCGGTGAGGCCCCCGCCGCCGTGGCCGACGCCATCGCGTCAGCCTCCGTAGGCGGCGGCCGCGGCCGCCTCCAGCTTCGCCTGGGCGCCGGCGACGTCCTTCGGGTTCTTCAGGAAGTCCTGCAGTATCTTCCACTCGCCCTTGCCGGGCGTGCCGCCGAAGGCCTGCGGGGCCTGGTCCGACATGTCGAAGCGGAAGTCGTCGCCGGCCGCGACCAGGGCCTCGGCGATCTTCTTCTGCACCTCGTTCGGGTAGACCGACGTGTCGATGCTCTTGTTCGGTGAGAGGAAACCGCCCAGCTTCGCGTGGATCGCCGCCGCGTCCGGGGAGGCCAGGAAGGTGGCCAGCGCCTGCGCCGCCTTCGAGTCCTCGAGGATCACGGCCGCGTCGCCGCCGGAGACCACCGGCGCGGTGTCGCCGACGGCCGGGAACGGGAACACCTTCGCGTCCGTGCCGACCTTCGCCTCCGTCTCACCGATGTTGACCTGCACGAAGTCGCCCTCGTAGACCATGCCGGCCTTCGGCTGGTCGCCGCCGGTGAAGGTCTGCGTCACCGAGGCCGGGAACTCGGTCTGCAGCGCGCCGGTCGGGCCACCCGCCAGGTAGTCCTTCTTGCCCCAGATCTCGGCGAGGGTGGTCAGGGCCTCCTTCACGGACGGGTCCGTCCACTTGATCTCGTGCTGGGCGAGCTGGTCGTACTTCTCCGGGCCGGCCTGGGAGAGGTAGACGTTCTCGAACCAGTCGGTGAGGGTCCAGCCTTCCGCGCCGCCGACGGAGAACGGCGTGACGCCGGAGTCGTAGACCGTCTGGGCGGTGGTGAGGAGCTCGTCCCAGGTCTTGGGCTCGGTCGCGCCCGCGTTCTCGAAGACCTGCGTGTTGTACCAGATCAGGGACTTGTTGGCGGCCTTGTAGTAGACGCCGTACTGCTTGCCGTCGACCTTGCCGATGTCCTGCCAGCCCTGCGAGTAGTTCTCGCCGAGCTCCTTGGTGGCCTCGGCGCCCAGCGGCTTGGCCCAGCCCTTGTCGACGGCCTGCTTGATGGCGCCGGGCTGCGGGAGCAGGGCCACGTCCGGCGGGGCGCCGCCCGCGATCTTCGAACCGAGGAAGTTGATGATCGGGTCCTGGGCGGGCACGAAGGTCACCTTCGCGCCGGTGAGCTTCTCGAACTCGGCGAGGACCTTCTTGAAATTCTTCTGCTCGGTACCGGTCCAGACGGCGGCGACCTCCAGGCTCTCGCCGTCCAGCTTCGGCAGGGTGACGGTGGAGGCCGGCTCCTCGTTCCCGCCCGTCCTGCCGCCGTTGTCGCCGCTGCCGTTGTCGTCGTCACCGCCGCACGCGGTGAGCGAGAGGGCGAGCGCTCCCGCGGCGAGGGCGGCGGCGGCCCGGGTGGTCGTCTTGAGGGTCCTGCGAGTACCGCTTTTGCGAGTTCTGCGAATCCGCATGGTGCTGCTCGTGCGCATCACTGCCCCGTTCTTCGTTCCTCGTCGAACGTCCGGCGCTGTCCCGTGCGCTCTGGTGTACGCCAGGGGGGTGAGGGCGGCAAGAGCGCCTCCGCTGTCAACGGGGGGATCGTGACCGCGTCGTGACCAGGCACCCGGCGCTGGTGCGGGCGCGGTCGGGGACCGCCGCCCCCGGACCCCCGCTTCGGCCTGAACGGCCTTGTCCTCAAACTCCCCCAGAGGGGGGACCCCCAGGACGGGCTGAATTTCCCCGGCGTCACAGCAGCGACGGCACCTCCGCCGCCGCCACCTCCCGCGCCGCCCGCTCCAACGCGCTGGCCAGCAACGCCAGATCCGTCGGACCGTTGCCCAACTCCCGCACGGGACGCCGGGTGGGCGGGTCGCCCATGCGGTGCCACTCCAGCGGCACCACCGTGGGCCGCAGGGTCGCCGTCCGCGGGATGCGTCCCGTGACCCGGCCGCCCTGGAACACCACGGCCCGCCCGTCCGCGTACGCCAACCGCCCGCGCCCCGGCATCGGTTCGTCCGGCCCCGGCGCGGGCGCGTCCAGGGTGACCCGCAGGGTGGCGCGGAGGGCCGGCTCCGTCTGCGCCGTACGCCCCCCGGGCGCGGTGGCGGCCACCAGGTGCACGCCGAGCCGCTCGCCGTCCCGCGCGACCGCCTCCAGCGCCCGCATCACCGACCCCGCCGCGGGCCGCCCGGGCGAGCCCAGCGGAGGAGTGACGAGCGCGTCGAGGTCGTCCACGACGACGACGAGGCGGGGCAGGGGCGGCACGGCCGCCGCTCTGCGTCGGGCGGCGCCCGGACGCAGCCGCAGCGTGGAGCTGGGCGGGGACTCGACGTCCCCGGCGTCCGGTATCGCACCGGGCCCGCCGCCCGCCGGCGTGCGCTGGGCGACCAGCCGGCCGGACACCTCGCGCCCGGTGTGCCACTCGGCGAAGTCCGACCGGCCGAGCAGCTCGGCGCGCCGCTTCAGCTCGGCGCCCAGGGACTGGGCGAACTCCCGCATCCGGACCGGGTCGTTGGCGGTGAGGTGGGTCGTGACGTGCGGTACGTCCGTACAGACGCGCAGTCCCTCGCCGTGCCCGCCGCCCGCGCCCACGCTGTCGCGGCCGTCCATCAGGACGATGCAGAGGCGGTCGGGGCGCTCGGCGGAGGCGAGCGAGGCGACGAGCGCCCGCAGCAGTTCCGTACGGCCGCTGCCGGGCGGGCCCTCGATCAGCAGGTGGGGTCCCTCGGCCGTGAGGTCGGCCGTGACCGGGCCGCGCGGTCCGGCGCCCAGCACGGCGTGTGCGCGTCCGCCGAGGGCGTCCGTGTCGTCGGCCGCGTCCGCCCACCGGGCCATCAGGGAGGCCGGGGTCGCCCGGGCGAGGCCCAGCTCGTCGAGGAGCCGGGCCGCTTGGGGCAGCGGCGCGGACACGCGCGCGTGCCGTTCGCCGCCGACGGGAGCGTCGGTGCGCAGCGGCGCCAGGGCGCGCGCGAACCGCTCGGCCCAGGCGAGGGAGACGGCGTCGGCCGTGCCGAGGGTGCCGTGCCCGACCGGGCCGGCGGGGGCGGCCGCGGCGCCCGGGACGGCGCCCGCGCGGGCGATGCGCAGCAGCCGCAGCGCCGTCGCCACGTCGCCGCTGAGCAGGGCCACGGCACCGCACTCCCGGAACACCGGCGACACGGCGCAGGCCGCCTCGTACGTCTCCGTCACCGGGGACGTGGGGGAGGCGGCGGCCGTCTCGGCGAGGCACACGATGTGGATGCCGGCCCGCGGTCCCTCCTGGGCCAGCCGCGCCACCGTCTCGCGCACGTCGGCGCCCCCGGGGTCGCCGTCCACGACGACCACGGTGTACGGCCCCGCGAAGCCGCCGACCGGGGCGGTCCCGTCGTCGGGCTGCGCCCAGGAGGGCTGTTGCCGGGCGGTGGCCTGCGCTGCGTCCTGTGCGGGGGTCGTCGGCTGGGCCGGGATCGTGCCGACGGGAGCCGGCGGGCGTGCTCCCGTCCGGGTGTCCGCCAGGTGGTCCTCCAGGCGGCGGAGGAGCTCCTGGGCGCGGGCCGTGGCCTGCTCGCGGTCGTAGGCGAGCAGCAGACGGCAGTCCTGGCCGTGTCCCGGGCGCAGCTGTGGCAGCCAGCCCAGCCAGGACCACTCGGCGGTCCGCTCCGCCAGTGGACGGGAACGGTCCGCGCTGATCAGGACCATCTCCAGGACGTCGGCGGAGTGCAGCGCGGCGAGCTGGGCCAGCACCGCGCGGGCCAGCCCGGCGAGCCGCGCGCGCGGGCCCGCCAGGCCGAGCGCCCCGACCTCGCGCAGCCCGGCGGTCACCGGGACCGCGGGCAACGGCGCGTCGCCGCCGGGCGCCACCCGGTCGGCCGTACCGAGCCGCACGGTGAGCGCCTCCGGGTGGCCCGGTCCGCGCTCCCACAGCCGGGGCCCCGGGCCGAGCGCGGCCAGCAGCAGCGAGGCGGGGTCCGGCCAGGTCTCCGGGGTGCCTGAGGTGCCGCCCGGGGCGGCCGTGGGTGCCGGTCCCGCGTTTTCCTCGTCGTACGCGTACGTGCCGGCCCCGGCGGCCTCCTGCGCGCCCCCGCGCCCCCCGGCCAGCCGCCGCGCCCAAGCACCGAGCCCACCACGCCGGCGCACACCCTGCGGCACGTCGGTCCCGCGCAGCGGTGTCCCTTTGCGCCCGGTACCACGGTCGGAACGCTCGGCCCCTTGCCCGGAACCACCCGCCCCGCCCAGGAGACCGCCCCCGGAAGAGCCCCCCACGCCGCCGCCGGACCTGCCCGCACCGCGGGCACCGGTCTCATACGCGCCCGCGGGGTACGCGCCGCGCCGGTCCCCTCCGGACGCGTCTGTACCCGGCCCGCCGGTGTCGTAGGCCCCGGGCCCCCCGGTGCCGTACCCGTCCGTGTTCGCCCCGTCGGCCCCGTGTGCGCCCGCGGGGTACGCCCGGTGTCCGTCGGCTCCGGGCGCGCCTGCGCCCGGCCCGCCGGTGTCGTAGGCGTCCGAGCCACCGGCGCCGTACCCGCGCGCGCCCGCCCCGTCGACCCCGTGCGCGCCCCCATGCGTCTCGCCCCCGGCAGGGGCCCGGCGGGGCAGGCCCGCCGTGGGGGCGGTGCCGTGGCTCTCCACGTGGGGTGCGCCGCCCTGGTCGGGCACCTGGAGCGGTACGGCGCGGGCTGCGCCGGTGTCGTACTCCCCCGTGCCGTAGGCGTGGTGCGTCCCCCCGGCGGGGCCGGGCCCTCTCCCGGTTCCGGACTCACGCGCGGCTGCTACCGCCCGTGCCGGGCCGTGCGTCGTACCCGTGCCGTACACCGTCGTCGCCCCGCCGGCCGCGCCGTCCGCCACGCGCGCGTGAGTCACCTCGGGCCCGCCGCCCGGCGGGGGCGTCTGCGCGGCGGACAGCCGCACGAACCCCTCCCCGTCCGGCGTCGTCGCCACCCGCGCCTCCGCCGCGGGAGGCACCGGCAGGAGCCGCAGGGCCGACTCGCCGATCCTCAGCAGCGCGCCCGGCGCGAAGCGGACCGGGCGGTCGCCGACCCGGGTGCCGTCCAGGACGGTGCCGTTGGTGGAGCCGAGGTCGGCGACGGAGACGCGGCCGTCGGCGGCGACGGTCACGGCGCAGTGCATCCGGGAGACGTCCGGGTCGTCGAGCGCGACGTCGGCGTCGGCGGAGCGGCCGAGCCGGATCTGCCCGCCGTGCAGCAGGTGGACGCCGCCCGCGTCGGGACCGGCGACGACGTGGAGCTGGGCGGGGGCCTCGGCCGGCTCGGTGTGCGGGTCGGGCTCGCCCGGGGCGCCCAGGCAGAGCACGGCACCGTCGATCAGCGGCGGCTCGCCCAGGGTGCTGCGCTGGGTGTCGAGCCGCTGCGCACCGGCGTAGAGCACCACCTGGCCGGAGCCCGGGCCCTCGCCGCCGGGGAGCGCCGCGGCCAGCGCGGAGGCGACCGCGGCCAGGGCCGTGCCGGCCGGAGCGGTGACCAGGACGTCGCAGCTCGCGGCGCGGCCCCCCACCGACGCGTCTCGGCCGCCCACCGGAGCATGCGGGCCCAGCGGGTCTACGACGGTCAGCCGGATCTGCATCGCCGTCAGCGGTCCCTTCGCGCGGGCGCCCGCGCGCCGGGACAGAAGCCGTTCACCACGGTCCCCCCACCGCGGACTTCCCCCACCGCCACACGAGCACGTCGGCCAGTACTGCACGCATCCTCGCACCTGCCACTGACAACGCGCCCGCCCCCCACCGCCAAATGATCTTGAATGGTCGGCTCTGCCCGCAAAAGTGCCTGACACGTGCCGTCCCGATGATCGAATGACGTCCGCTTGAGATCGGTCACGTCCGGCCCCGGCAACCAAGGGACCGGGTCGAGCGTCTTTCTTTCGAAGCCGGCCCGGAAACCAGAACGCGTCCAATCGGAACCCACAGAACGACGACAGCCCGGTGCCGCATACTGCGGCACTACAGTGGGTCGGAACAGCCAGCAAGCAACAGGGAGCGCATGACGTGCGGCCGGTAGGCAGCAAGTACCTCCTCGAGGAGCCCCTCGGTCGCGGCGCCACGGGCACCGTCTGGCGGGCCCGCCAGCGCGAGACCGCGGGCGCCGAGGCGGCCGTGGCGGGACAGCCCGGCGAGACCGTCGCGATCAAGGTCCTCAAGGAGGAGCTCGCGAGCGACCCCGACATCGTGATGCGCTTCCTGCGGGAGCGCTCCGTCCTGCTGCGGCTCACCCACCCCAACATCGTCCGGGTCCGCGACCTGGTCGTCGAGGGCGAGCTGCTGGCCCTGGTCATGGACCTCGTCGACGGCCCCGACCTGCACCGCTACCTGCGGGAGAACGGGCCCTTCACCCCCGTCGCCGCCGCCCTGCTCACCGCCCAGATCGCCGACGCGCTCGCCGCCAGCCACGCCGACGGCGTCGTCCACCGCGACCTCAAGCCGGCCAACGTCCTGCTGAAGCAGGACGGCGGCGAGATGCACCCGATGCTCACCGACTTCGGCATCGCCCGCCTCGCCGACTCACCCGGCCTCACCCGCACCCACGAATTCGTCGGCACGCCCGCGTACGTCGCGCCGGAGTCCGCCGAGGGCCGCCCGCAGACCTCCGCCGTCGACGTCTACGGCGCCGGCATCCTGCTGTACGAGCTGGTCACCGGCAGGCCGCCGTTCGGCGGGGGCTCCGCCCTGGAGGTGCTGCACCAGCACCTGAGCGCCGAGCCGCGCCGCCCCTCCACCGTCCCCGACCCCCTGTGGACGGTCATAGAACGCTGCCTGCGCAAGAACCCCGACGACCGTCCCAGCGCCGAGAACCTCGCCCGCGGCCTGCGCGTCGTCGCCGATGGCATCGGTGTGCACGCCAACAGCGCGCAGATCGGCGCCGCCGAGAACGTGGGCGCACTCCTCGCCCCCGACCCGGCGCCCGCCCAGGTACCGGGCACCCCCGGCGCCGCCGACCCGACGCAGGTCCTGCCGCAGAACCCGAATGGCGCCTACGACCCGAACGGCGCGACCAGCGTCCTGCCGCACACCGGCAACCCCTCCGGCGCCGCCGACCCCACCGCCGTCCTCCCGAACCGCGGCGCGGCCGACCCGACCGCCGTCATGCCGCCGGTCCCGCCGGGGCAGCCGGGCGGACCGGGACAGGGCGGACCCGAGGACCCGCACCCCTGGCAGAACCAGCTGCGCGCGGCCCGCGACCGCAACGAGCAGACGCAGGTCCAGTACCTCGACCCGAACCAGGACCCGCTGCGCCGCCGCCCCCAGCGGCAGGTCGCCCGCCCACAGCAGCAGCAGCCCCGACAGGCCCCGCAGGGGCCGCCGCCCCAGCAGCCCGGCTACGGCTACCCGCAGCAGCCCCAGCCGCAGCGCTACGCCACTCCGCAGCCCCAGCAGCCGCCCCGGCCCCAGCCGCAGCGGTACGCCCCGCCGCCGGCGCCCGAGCCCCAGCCGCCCCGGCGCGAGCCCCGTCCGCCGCGGCAGCGCAGCGCCAACCCGATGAGGATCCCCGGGCTCGGCTGCCTCAAGGGCTGCCTGTTCACGCTCGTCATCCTGTTCGTGGCCGGCTGGCTGATCTGGGAGCTGAGCCCGCTGCAGGAGTGGATCGGCACCGGCAAGGGCTACTGGGACCAGCTCAGCGACTGGTTCGGCACCGTGACCGGATGGATCGGGGACCTGGGCGGCGGCGACGGCGGTTCCGGCGGCGGGAGCTCGAGCGGCAACTGAGCCGCGCGCCCGCCGCCCGTCCCGCCCCGAGACCCCGACTCTGGGGATTTGTCGACAACCGGCGGGTGATTTCCGCCTCCCCGGTGAAGGTCGGCTCCTCCAACGCGTACTTTTAGGCGCAACACGCGTCGGTAGGAGCAGTCTTGGCACGGAAGATCGGCAGCCGGTACACCGCCCACCAGATCCTCGGGCGGGGCAGCGCCGGCACGGTGTGGCTGGGCGAGGGGCCCGAGGGACCCGTCGCGATCAAGCTGCTGCGCGAGGACCTGGCGTCCGACCAGGAGCTCGTCTCACGCTTCGTGCAGGAGCGCACCGCCCTGCTCGGCCTGGAGCACCCACACGTCGTCTCCGTGCGCGACCTCGTCGTCGACGGCAACGACCTCGCGCTGGTCATGGACCTGGTCCGCGGCACGGACCTGCGCACCCGCCTCGACCGGGAGCGACGTCTGGCGCCCGAGGCCGCGGTGGCGATCGTCGCCGACGTCGCCGACGGCCTGGCCGCCGCGCATGCCGCCGGGGTCGTGCACCGCGACGTCAAGCCCGAGAACGTGCTGCTGGACATGCAGGGCCCGCTCGGACCCGGCGGCTCGCACCCGGCCCTGCTGACGGACTTCGGGGTGGCCAAGCTCATCGACACCCCCCGGCGCACCCGCGCCACGAAGATCATCGGCACGCCGGACTACCTGGCCCCGGAGATCGTCGAGGGCCTGCCCCCGCGCGCGTCGGTGGACATCTACGCCCTGGCCACGGTCCTGTACGAGCTGCTCGCGGGCTTCACGCCGTTCGGCGGCGGCCACCCCGGAGCCGTGCTGCGCCGCCATGTGACCGAGACGGTCGTCCCCCTCCCCGGCATCCCGGACGAGCTGTGGCAGCTGCTCGTGCAGTGCCTGGCCAAGGCACCGGCCTCCCGGCTGCGCGCCTCCGAGCTGGGTGCCCGGCTCCGCGAGCTGCTGCCGCTGCTGGCCGGGATGGGCCCGCTGGACGTCGACGAGCCCGACGCCGAGGAGGACGACGACGCGCCCGAGGAGCCCGCGACGCTCCCGGGGTCCGCCGAGTCCACCGGGGAGCCCGTACGGCGCCGGGGAGCGGTGCCGCTGGTGCCGGGGGCGAAACCGGCCGACTCCAACCGCGACACGCACACCTCCATGCGCGTACCCGCCCCCGACGAGCTGGCCGGCGGCGCCCGCGGCACCGCCCGTGCGCCTCGCGCGTCCGGTGCCCCGCGCCCCGGCTCGGCCCGCAACCGTGCCACCGCGCGGCGCCGCCGGCTCGCCCTGGGCGCGGGCGCGGTCGCCCTGGTGGCGGCGATCGGCGTCGGTACCTGGCTCGCCACGGGCGGTGACGAGGGCGACGCCGGACCCCAGGACACGCGGAACTCGGCACCGGCCTCTCCATGAGGTCGGGTGCGCCGCAGCCGCCGCCTCGGCCGTCGCCGCCGGTGACGACCCGGCGAAGACCGGTGGACGGAGCCGTTACGCTGGATGCGTGGCAGTCGTCGATGTATCCGAAGAGCTGAAGTCCCTCTCCTCGACCATGGAGTCGATCGAGGCCGTCCTGGACCTCGACAGGCTGAGGGCAGACATCGCCGTGCTCGAGGAGCAGGCGGCAGCGCCCTCCCTGTGGGACGACCCGGAGGCGGCGCAGAAAATCACCAGCAAGCTCTCCCACCTCCAGGCCGAGGTGCGGAAGGCCGAGGCCCTGCGCGGCCGGATCGACGATCTCGGCGTGCTCTTCGAGATGGCCGAGGAGGAGGACGACCCGGACACCCGCGCCGAGGCCGAGTCCGAGCTCACGGCCGTGCGGAAGGCGTTGGACGAGATGGAGGTCCGCACCCTCCTCTCGGGCGAGTACGACTCCCGTGAGGCGCTGGTCAACATCCGCGCCGAGGCGGGTGGCGTGGACGCCGCCGACTTCGCCGAGAAGCTCCAGCGCATGTACCTGCGCTGGGCCGAGCAGCACGGCTACAAGACCGAGGTCTACGAGACGTCGTACGCGGAGGAGGCCGGCATCAAGTCGACCACCTTCGCCGTGCAGTCGCCGTACGCGTACGGCACCCTCTCCGTCGAGCAGGGCACGCACCGCTTGGTGCGCATCTCGCCCTTCGACAACCAGGGGCGCCGCCAGACCTCCTTCGCGGGCGTCGAGATCCTCCCCGTGGTCGAGCAGACCGACCACATCGAGATCGACGAGTCCGAACTGCGGGTGGACGTGTACCGCTCGTCCGGCCCCGGCGGCCAGGGCGTGAACACCACCGACTCCGCGGTGCGGCTCACCCACCTGCCCACCGGCATCGTGGTCTCCTGCCAGAACGAGCGCTCCCAGATCCAGAACAAGGCCACCGCGATGAACGTCCTCCAGGCCAAGCTCCTGGAGCGGCGCCGCCAGGAGGAGCAGGCCAAGATGGACGCCCTCAAGGGCGACGGGGGCAACTCCTGGGGCAACCAGATGCGTTCGTACGTGCTGCACCCCTACCAGATGGTCAAGGACCTGCGCACCGAGCACGAAGTGGGCAACCCCGAGGCTGTGTTCAACGGCGAGATCGACGGGTTCCTGGAGGCCGGCATTCGCTGGCGCAAGCAGCAGGAGAAGTAACACGAAGCGGTGACGCCGCTTTGTCGACAAGGCAACTGCCGCCCCCGAGGCGGCGGTTGCCCTTCTTCTGGCCGGTGTCTGCCGGTGATGTCTGGGTTTTACATCACACTCACACCCTTTGTGTCCGGCATACGTCCCGTACCTGGACATCGCGTACGCAATGACCTTGACGTTGCTTTGAACATTCGTAAGGGTGAGGCGCGGCATGCGTATTTCTGGGGCGCATGTGAACCGGGGGACTTCAGCGCAGCTACCACCTCCGTCGATCACGGCCCCCGAGTGCGGCCTCATTGACTATTCGGCTACTGGGGGTAGCAACTACATGACGAAGAAGACGCGGATTCGTGTCGCGCGGATAGCAGCCGGCGCGGTGATCGCCGCCGGTGCCTCGCTGACCGCCGCGGGCGCCGCCTCGGCGCTCGACCTCGGTGTGAGTGCCGAGGTCGGCGGTGACGGTGTCGGCATCGGCCTGAACGTCAACGCGGGCGACGACGACACCACCGGCGGTACCGAGGGAGGCACTGAGGGCACGACCGAGGGCGCCTCGGTGGGTGTGACCGAGGGCACCTCGCAGGGCACCTCTGCGGGCACGTCGACCGGTACGTCCGAGGGCACCTCCACCGGCACGTCGGAGGGCACGTCGACCGGTACGTCGGAGGGCACGTCCGAGGGGACCTCCACGGGTACCTCCGAGGGCACGTCGACCGGCACGTCGGAGGGCACCTCCGAGGGCACCTCGACGGGCACGTCCGAGGGTGGCGACAACGGTGGCTCCGGTAACAACGGTGGCTCCGGTAACAACGGTGGCTCCGGTAACAACGGTGGCTCCGGTAACAACGGTGGCTCCGGTAACAACGGTGGCTCCGGCAACAATGGCGGTTCCGGCAACGGCGGCGGCACCGGCGGCAACGGTGGCTCCGGCAACGGCGGTGGCACCGGCGGCTCCACCGGCGGTGGCGACAGCATCGGTGGCACCACCCCCGACGGCGGTGGCAACGACAACGTCACCCAGGACCAGGGTTCCTCGGCCCTGACCGACACCGGCGAGGAGGCCCCGGCCTCCGACACCGCCGCCCAGGGCAGCGGTGACGAGCTCGCCGAGACCGGCGCCGCGGAGACCACGTTCCTGCTGGTCGGCGCCGCCACGATGATCGCCGGTGGCATCGGCTTCCGTCTGCTGCCGCGCCTGGTGAACGGCCGCGGCGCGGCTGCCTGAGGGTAGCCACCCGCGTACGCACCGCGCACGCATGCGAAGGGGCCCGGAGCGCACATCGCTCCGGGCCCCTTCCGCGTCCGTCTCCAAGAGGCGCCACGCGCCCTCTGCGGGCGTCAGACGGTCTGGTGGGCCAGCAGGGCCACCGCCGCGACCAGCACCGCCAGCAGCGCGATCAGCGTCGTCGGATTCAGCCCCGCGAGGAAGTTTCCCTGCTGCAGCCGCTCGCGGTTCGCCCGGCAGACCGGGCACCGGCCCTCACTCACGGGCGCCGCGCAGTTCGCGCACACCAACCGGTCGTACGTCATGCGCTCGCCCTCCTTGCCACCGGCTCCCTGGGAACAACGCCCGCACCGACGCGAACGTTCCCTTTCCACTGTGCCAGGTTCCGTGGGGTGCCGCGCGCCTTCCCCGTAGGGACAAAACACACAACTGTCACGCAACCGCGACCGGTGACTGCGGGCCGCTCCCCGCTTCGCGTATGGTCACGCTCATCTACCCCCGGCGACCCGTGGTGCATCCGTGATCCGATTCGACAACGTCTCCAAGGTCTACCCCAAACAGAGCCACCCAGCCCTCAGGGACGTCTCCCTCGAGGTCGAGAAGGGCGAGTTCGTCTTCCTCGTGGGGTCCTCCGGCTCCGGAAAGTCCACCTTCCTGCGGCTGATCCTCCGCGAGGAGCGGTGCAGTCACGGACAGGTGCACGTCCTGGGCAAGGACCTCGCCCGCCTGTCCAACTGGAAGGTGCCGCAGATGCGGCGCCAGCTGGGGACGGTGTTCCAGGACTTCCGCCTGCTGCCGAACAAGACGGTCGGCGAGAACGTCGCCTTCGCCCAGGAGGTCATCGGCAAGTCCCGCGGCGAGATCCGCAAGTCCGTGCCGCAGGTGCTCGACCTCGTCGGGCTCGGCGGCAAGGAGGACCGCAGGCCCGGCGAGCTGTCCGGCGGTGAGCAGCAGCGCGTCGCCATCGCCCGCGCCTTCGTCAACCGGCCCAAGCTGCTGATCGCCGACGAGCCCACGGGCAACCTCGACCCGCAGACCTCCGTCGGCATCATGAAGCTGCTCGACCGCATCAACCGGACGGGCACCACCGTGATCATGGCCACCCACGACCAGAACATCGTGGACCAGATGCGCAAGCGCGTCATCGAGCTGGAGAAGGGCCGCCTCGTCCGCGACCAGGCACGCGGCGTCTACGGCTACCAGCACTGACGACGAGGAACGGAAAGGCTTAACCAGACGCCATGCGCGCCCAGTTCGTGCTCTCGGAGATCGGTGTCGGTCTTCGCCGCAATCTGACGATGACCTTCGCGGTCATCGTCTCCGTCGCCCTGTCGCTGGCCCTGTTCGGCGGTTCGCTGCTGATGAGCGACCAGGTCAACACCATGAAGGGCTACTGGTACGACAAGGTCAACGTCACCGTCTACCTCTGCAACAAGAGCGACGCGAAGTCCGACCCCGCCTGTGCCAAGGGCGCGGTGACCGAGGACCAGAAGAAGCAGATCCTGGCCGACCTCGAAGAGATGAACGTCGTCGAGAAGGTGACGTACGAGTCGCAGGACGAGGCGTACAAGCACTACAAGGACCAGTTCGGCGACTCGCCCCTGGCCAGCTCGCTCACCCCGGACCAGATGCAGGAGTCGTACCGGATCAAGCTGAAGGACCCGGAGAAGTACCAGGTCATCGCGACCGCCTTCGACGGCCGGGACGGTGTGCAGTCGGTGGCGGACCAACGCGCCACCCTGGACAACCTCTTCGAGCTCCTCAACGGCATGAACTGGGCGGCGCGCGCGGTGATGGCGCTCATGCTGGTCGTCGCGGTGATGCTGATCGTCAACACTGTGCGCGTCTCGGCGTTCAGCCGGCGGCGCGAGACCGGCATCATGCGGCTGGTCGGCGCCTCGGGCTTCTACATCCAGGCGCCGTTCATCATGGAGGCGGCGGTCGCCGGGCTCATCGGCGGCGCGGTCGCCTGCGGCTTCCTGGTCACCGCGCGGTACTTCATCATCGACCACGGCCTCGCCCTGTCCGAGAAGCTGGCCCTGATCGACTTCATCGGCTGGGACGCGCTGCTGGCCAAGCTGCCGCTCATCCTGGCCACGAGTCTGCTGATGCCCGCGTTGGCCGCGTTCTTCGCGCTGCGCAAGTACCTGAAGGTGTGACACATCCCCTGAGGGTCGAACGGTGAAGCGACCGTTCGGCCCTCTTGCGTTGTCCTAGACTCACCGGCATGTCAGGTCGTGACCTGTTCTGTCAGCCCCGCCGCGCACGCCACGGGGCCGCCCTGACCTTGCTGTTCGCAAGTGTTCTCGTCGCGGGCGCGGCCACCGGCTCGTTTCCCCAGGGCGACCGGAAGTCCCCGTCCGACACGGCCCGTTCGTCCGCTCCCGCCGGACGCCACGAGGAAGTGGCCCGGGCGGCGGCCGAGGCGCTGGCCGACGGCAAGTCCCCCGTGGAGGCCGCCGAACGCGCCGTCAGTCGCAGCGGGGACCGCTGGGGCGCCGTCTACTCCCAGGGCGAGTACGAGGAGTTGGAGGAGTCCCTCGGCGGCCGGTACACCGGCGTCGGGCTCTCCGCGCGCCGCGAACGCGACGGGCGCATCGAGGTGACCAGGGTGCGCTCCGGCTCGCCCGCCGCCGACGCCGGGATCCGCGAGGGCGACCGGCTGCGCAGCGTCGACGGTCAGAGGGTCGACGGGCGTCCCGTCACCGAGGTCGTCTCCATACTGCGCGGCGACGCCGAGGAGGAGCCCGCCGGCACCGCCGTCCGGCTCGGCCTGGAACGCGGCACGCGCGCGTGGACCGAGACCCTGCGCCGGGCCGAGCTGTCCACGGACCCCGTGACCGTGCGCACGCTCGCCGACGGCGTCACCGTGGTCAAGGTCGTCACCTTCACCAAGGGCGTCGGTGACCAGGTGCGCGACGCCGTGGCGCGGGTCCCGGCCGGCACCGGCGTCGTCCTCGACCTGCGCGGCAACTCCGGCGGCCTGGTCGCCGAGGCCGTCACCGCCGCCTCCGCCTTCCTCGACGGCGGTCTCGTCGCCACGTACGACGTCGACGGCGACCAGCGGGCCCTGCACGCCGAACCCGGCGGCGACCCCACCAGACCCCTGGTCGCGCTGGTCGACGGCGGCACGATGAGCGCGGCCGAGCTCCTCACCGGAGCCCTCCAGGACCGCGGACGCGCGGTCGTCCTGGGGTCCCGCACCTTCGGCAAGGGCTCGGTGCAGATGCCGAGCCGGCTGCCCGGCGGCTCGGTGGCCGAGCTCACCGTCGGGCACTACCGCACCCCCTTGGGCCGCGGCGTCGACGGCACGGGCATCACGCCCGACCTGGAGGTCGACCCGACGGACGACCCGGCCGCCCTGGAGCGGGCGCGGACGGTGCTGAGCGGACTGGGACGGTAGTAATCCGCTTTCCGCGGGCCCCCTCCGTAGTGCCAAAATGGGCTGCACTATGGCTAAGGAAAAAGGGCGCAAGCTGATCGCGCAGAACAAGAAGGCGCGGCACGACTACCAGATCCTCGACACCTACGAGGCCGGAATGGTCCTGTCCGGGACCGAGGTGAAGTCGCTGCGTCAGGGGCGGGCGTCGCTGGTCGACGGCTTCGTGCAGCTGGACGGGCACGAGGCGTGGCTGCACAACGTGCACGTGCCGGAGTACAGCCAGGGCACCTGGACCAACCACAGCGCCCGTCGCAAGCGGAAGCTGCTGCTGCACCGCGTGGAGATCGACAAGCTGGAGGCCAAGTCCCAGGAGACCGGTCACACGATCGTGCCCCTGGCGCTGTACTTCAAGGACGGCCGGGCCAAGGTCGAGATCGCGCTGGCCCGCGGCAAGAAGGAGTACGACAAGCGGCAGACCCTGCGGGAGAAGCAGGACCGTCGGGAGGCGGAGCGCACGATCTCGGCGATCCGGCGCAAGCAGCGGGCCTGAGCCGGGGAATAGGCTGGCACCCTCGCGCGTTGGTCACGTACGATGGCAAGCAGCACCGCTCGACGGTGCGTGTTTTGAAAAATCAACATGGGGATGATCGGTTTCGACAGCGGCTGTCGAAGCAGGGGAAGCGTGTCGAGGAAGCGGCCATGATCTCGTAAACCACAGGCCGAAAAAAATAATCGCCAACACCAAGCGCGATTCCTCCCAGCAGGCCTTCGCCCTCGCTGCCTGATCTCAGGTAGCAGAGCGAGCCTCCTACTACGGGAGTGTCAGCCCGGGGCTGTTCCCGACCCGGATCCTGGCATCAGCTAGGGGACTAAACCTTGATCCCGGTCACGGGGTGAAGAGGGAAACCAAACAGTGACTGAGCCCGTCGGAGACTTGTCCGCGTGATCTCCGGGGCTGAGAAAATCGCAGCGGACTGCACACGGAGAAGCCCTGGTTCCGCACCGTTGGACGCGGGTTCGATTCCCGCCATCTCCACAATTCCCATGTGGGCCGAGGCCCCGTCGCTCCAGCGCGACGGGGCCTTTGTCATGCGCGGACGCGGGCGTCATGCTCGACCGCGGGCCCGGCCGGGCAGGAGGAGCAGCGTGAGGAGCAGGGCCGCCGCCGCGGCCGTCACCGGGACGCCGTAGGCGGCCGTGGGGGACGTGTGCTCCACCATCCAGCCACCCACCGCGCTGCCGCAGGCGATGCCGCCGAGCAGGCCGGTCACCGCGAGGGTCATGCCCTCGTTGAGACGGCCCTCGGGGGTGCGGTGCTGGACCAGGGTCATGGTGGTGACCATCGTCGGCGCGGTCGCCATCCCGGCGATCAGCAGCGTGACGGCGAGCAGCGGCAGGGAGCCGGTGAGGGACGCCGCGAGCAGGGGCAGCGTGAGCAGCGCCGTCATGGCGGCCACGCACCACGGCAGGCGCTCCTCGGCCGGCCCCGCGGGCCTCAGTGCGCCGTACAGCAGGCCCGCCGCGCAGGAACCGGTCGCCTGCAGCGCGAGGACCACACCGGCCGCCGTACGGTGCCCCTGTGCGTCCGCGAACGCGATCGTGACGACCTCCATGGCGCCGAAGATCCCGCCCATCGCCAGGCAGACCGCCAGCAGCGGAGGTATGCCCGGTGCACGGATGGGAGCCTTGGTGCGGGGGAGCGGCCGGGCCGGCGGTTCGGTCGAGCGCTGGGCGGTGAAGAGCAGCATGCCCACGACCAGCAGCACCACGCCGACGAGCGTGCCCGCCTCCGGGAACAGTGCCGTGCACAGGGACGCCGCGAGGACCGGCCCGAGCATGAAGCAGAGTTCGTCCGCGGCCTGTTCGAAGGAGTTGGCGGTGTGCAGGGCGTCGGCGTCGCCCTTCAGCAGGTGGGCCCAGCGGGCGCGGGCCATGCCGCCGGTGTTGGGGGTCGTGGCGGTGGCGGCGTAGGCGGCGAACAGGGTCCAGTCGGGGGCGTCGTGGCGCACGCACAGCACCAGCGCGAGCGAGCCGAGGGCGGCGACCAGGGTGGCGGGCAGGGCCACTCCGGCCTGGCCGTGCCGGTCCACGAGCCGTGCGGTCCACGGGGCGACCAGAGCCGTCGCCGCCAGCCCGGTCGCGGTGACGGCGCCGGCGAGGGCGTAGGAGCCGCGGGTGCCGGCGATCATCACGACCGCGCTCACGCTGAACATGCCCATGGGCAGCCGGGCCAGGAGGTTCCCGATCGTGAACGCTCGGGCCCCGGGTGTGGAGAGAAGGCGCCGGTACGGGCCGGGTGGCCGGCGCCGGGCGCGCGGGTGGAAGTCGGCGACGACCAGGGCGTCGGCGGTGACGGTCGGGAAGGCGGCCGGGCGGGACGGGCGTGCGAAGGTCGGTTGCGGCATGCCCTCACGGTCCCCCGGGGCCGATCAAGGGGTCCAACACCTTCTCGGCGCCCATTCACGCAGCCCTGTTGTAAATTCGCGGGATGCCCGCACCCGCCTCTGTGGACCCGCGCCTCCTGCGGGCCTTCGTCACCGTCGCCGAGGAGCTGCACTTCACCCGCGCCGCCGCTCGACTGTACGTCGCCCAGCAGGCCCTCAGCCGGGACGTACGCCGCCTGGAGCGGGAGTTGGGTGCCGAGCTGTTCGTCCGGACCACCCGGCAGGTGACGCTGACGGCCGACGGTGAGCGGCTGCTGCGGTACGCCCGGCGTGTCCTCGCGGCCCAGGACGAGCTGCTGGCCGCCTTCGGACAGGCCCGCCCGCTCCTGGTGGACGTCAACTCCCCGGGACAGCTCACCGGACGCCTGGTGCTGGAGCGAGCCCGCGCGCTGGCGCCGGAGCACGAGCTGATGGCGCGCTACGAGAGCGGGCTGACGGGTGCCGTCACCGAACTGCTCGCCGGCCGCCTCGACGCCTCTTTCGGCCGGTTCGCCGGCCTCGCCCCCGCACTGCGGGCGGGTCTCGGGCACCAGCCGGTGCGCTACGAGCCCATGGCCGTGGTGCTCCCCGGGGACCACCCGCTGGCCCGGCTGGCGGAGGTGCCGCTGGCCGCGCTGGCCGGCGAGACGGTGTACGCCGGGGCCGGCAATCCGCGCACGCCCGAGTGGACCGATCTCGCGCACCGCCTGTTCGAGGGACGCGGCATCGACGTGGCGCCACCCGCTCCGCTCGCCGTCGGGAACGAGGAGTTCCAGCGGCTCATGGACAAGTCGGGCACCCCGGTCCTCGCCGTGGTGACCTTTCCAGCCATCGGATCGACCGTGGTGCGCCCGCTGGTCGATCCCGTGCCGCTGTCGCCGGTGTCCCTGGTGTGGCGAAAAGCACTGGTGCACCCGGCGTTCGACGCGCTCCGCCGGGCGGTTGCCCAGATCGCGGCCGAGAAGGACTGGCTGCGTGTCCCGAGCGGAGCGTGGATTCCGGCTGCCGACGCCGCCGTGATGTCCGCCGGTAACTGACACAGGGCAACCACGCATCCTCCGCGTGCGCTACATTCTTGGCCTGAGCACGGTGTGATACAGGGGGCGCTCGAACCTGGTGGGGGCCGGTTCGGCCGACGGGTGCTCGGAGTCGTGTGCGCACCCGGATCCGTCCCTCGGGGGGAAGTGCGTGCGCGTGAACAAATGGCAGAAAGACGCCCGACGGGCGTGGCCCGAGGCCGCGTCCGGGACGCGTGACCTCCCGGAGGCGAAACAGGATGGCGACGCCACGCAGGCGTTCCCGGCGACCCGGGGCTTCTCCGGCGTCGAGGAGTCCCCGATGACCGGAGCGGGGTCCACCGGGCCCGGCGGGTCCGCGGGGCCGGGCGCAGGGTGGTTCGGGACCGCCGACGAGGTCTCGCGCCGCGACGGACGGGCCGGGGGGAACGCCGACCGGACGTCGCCGGACGCGGTCGAGCCCCGGTCTCCCGAAGCGCACGCGGGCCACGGCGCCGACGGGACGGAGACGGCCGGTTCCGGAAGGGACCGGGACCGGGATCGAACAGGCGGGAACCCGATGGGCGGAGACCGCACGGACCGCGATGGTGGACGGGACCCGTTCGGTCAGCAACGAATAACCTGGACCGGGGCGACACCCTCCGGGGCGAACCCGTCCGGAACAGGCCGGGGCGGCGCCGACCGAGGCCTCGACCGGGGCCTCGACCGCGACCGGGACCTCGACAAGACGGACGTCCTCCCTCCGACCCCCTCGGCCACCCCGCCGAACTCGGCCGACCCGACCCGCGCCCTCCCCGTGTCCGCGCCCGACCCCGCCACGGCCGTCCTCCGCGACCCCTGGCAGGAGGCCCCGGACGCCGGTGCGGCGGACCACGCCCACGACCCGCACGAGGTGACGGTCCAGCTCGACGCCGTGCAGCTCGGCGACGGCGTGCTGCGCCGGGTCGACGCGGGGCCGGGCAAGGGCGCCCCCGACGGCTCCGACGGGCCCGTCTTCGTCGACGCCTCCGGGCGCCGCAGCCGCCTCTACCGCCGCCTCGGCATCGCGGTCGGCCTCGCCTGCGCGGTCTACGCCGTCGTCATCGTCTCCACGCTGCTGTCCGGCAACTCCAACGCGCCCTGGCTGCCCGTACCGGGTCAGCAGGAGGGCAAGCCGGCCGGCCAGGTCGACACCACCCCGGTGCCCTCCGAGTCGGCACAGCCGTCCGGCACCGGCAGTGCCGTCCCGCAGACCAGCCCCTCGGCCGGCACCGGCGTGACCACGGCTCCGGGCACCGACGCCCCCGCACCCGGCACGTCCGGCAGCGCGCGGCAGCCCGGTACGAGCGCCGACCCCGACCCGTCCGGGACCACCGGGACCGACCCGAAACCGGGCGACGGCGGCGCGACCGCCCCGGACCCGACGACGTCGACGCAGGCGCCGCCGCCGGTCACCACCGAACCGTCGACCCCGGCGGGCGGCGGTGAACCCACGGTCGACCCGACCGAGCCCACCGTCGACCCCACCTCAGGCACCGACCCGGGCGGCGGCGACACGACGGCCAACGGCGCGGGCGCGCTCACCCCGGTCGCCGGAACCGCCGACGGACCTGCCGACGGAACCGTGGTCGCCGCCGGCCCGGACACCACCCTCACGTCCCCTTCCCTGTCCCCGGAGAACACCCTCTGATGGCATCCCGCACCCGCCGTCCCGGGGGCGCGCGCACCGCCCGTGAGGGCTCCCGCCGCCGCCTGCCCTTGCGCCTGCTGCTTCCCCTGCTCGTCCTGGTCGCCCTGGCGGCGATGCTCATGCTGCGCGGATACGTGCACAGCGAGATCCTCGCCGACCACCGCGTCCAGCCGCCCGCCGCCACCGACCAGGTGCCGGAGAAGATCCTCGAGGGCGGCCCGGTCATCGACGTCCGCGGCGGCCGCACCGAGAGCCTGAGCGTGCCCGACCACCGCCTGGTCCTCACCTTCGACGACGGCCCGGACCCGACCTGGACGCCGAGGGTGCTGGACGTGCTGAAGAAGCACAACGCGCACGGGGTCTTCTTCGTCACCGGCACCATGGCCTCCCGCTACCCCGACCTCGTCAAGCGCATGGTCGACGAGGGCCACGAGGTCGGCCTGCACACCTTCAACCACCCCGACCTCTCCTTCCAGTCCAAGAAGCGCATCGACTGGGAGCTGTCGCAGAACCAGCTGGCGATCACCGGTGCGGCCGGCATCCGCACGTCGCTCTTCCGTCCGCCGTACTCCTCCTTCGCCGACGCCATGGACAACAAGTCCTGGCCCGTCACCGAGTACATCGGCAGCCGCGGCTACATCACCGTCGTCAACAACACCGACAGTGAGGACTGGCAGCGGCCCGGCGTCGACGAGATCATCCGCCGCGCCACGCCCAAGGACGGCAAGGGCGCCATCGTCCTGATGCACGACTCCGGCGGCGACCGCAGCCAGACCGTCGCGGCGCTGGACAGGTTCCTGCCCGACCTGCAGAAGAAGGGCTACGAGTTCGACAACCTCACCGAGGCCCTGGACGTGCCCAGCGCGATGAGCCCGGTGACCGGTGCCGAACTCTGGAAGGGCAAGGCCTGGGTCTTCCTGGTCCAGGCGTCGGAGAAGATCACCGACGGCCTGGTGGCCGGCCTGGCGGTCATCGGCACCCTGGTCATCGGCCGGTTCGTGCTGATGCTGCTCCTGTCCGGCATCCACGCCCGCCGGGTCCGGCGCAAGGACTTCCGCTGGGGCCCGCCGGTCACCGAACCGGTCACGGTGCTGGTCCCGGCGTACAACGAGGCCAAGTGCATCGAGAACACCGTCCTGTCCCTGATGGCCAGTGACCATCCGGTCGAGGTCATCGTCATCGACGACGGTTCCAGCGACGGCACGGCACGCATCGTCGAGGCGATGGGGCTGCCGGGCGTCCGGGTGATCCGCCAGCTCAACGCGGGCAAGCCGGCGGCGCTCAACCGGGGCCTGGCGAACGCCAGTCACGACATCGTCGTCATGATGGACGGCGACACGGTCTTCGAGCCGTCCACCGTCCGCGAGCTCGTCCAGCCCTTCGGCGACCCGAAGGTCGGCGCCGTGGCCGGCAACGCGAAGGTCGGCAACAAGGACAGCCTCATCGGCGCCTGGCAGCACATCGAGTACGTGATGGGCTTCAACCTGGACCGCCGCATGTACGACGTGCTGCGCTGCATGCCGACCATCCCCGGCGCCGTGGGTGCCTTCCGCCGCTCCGCCCTCGAACCCTTCGGCGGCATGAGCGACGACACCCTCGCCGAGGACACCGACGTCACCATGGCGCTGCACCGCGCCGGCTGGCGCGTGGTCTACGCCGAGAACGCCCGCGCCTGGACCGAGGCGCCGGAGACCGTGCAGCAGCTGTGGTCCCAGCGCTACCGCTGGTCGTACGGCACCATGCAGGCCATCTGGAAGCACCGCCGCGCGGTGATCGAGAAGGGTCCCTCGGGCCGCTTCGGCCGCGTGGGCCTGCCCTTCGTCTCCCTGTTCATGGTCCTGGCCCCGCTGCTGGCCCCGCTGATCGACGTCTTCCTGCTCTACGGCATCGTCTTCGGCCCGACCGAGAAGACGATCGTGGCGTGGCTGGGCGTCCTGGCCATCCAGGCCGTCTGCGCGGCGTACGCCTTCCGCCTCGACCGCGAACGCATGACCCATCTGATCTCGCTGCCGCTGCAGCAGATCCTCTACCGCCAGCTCATGTACGTCGTGCTGCTCCAGTCCTGGATCACCGCGCTCACCGGCGGCCGCCTGCGCTGGCAGAAGCTGCGGCGCACCGGTGTCGTCGGCGCGCCCGGCGGCTCCGTGCCGCACCAGCGCTCGCAGAGCAGCGATGATCGGAGGCCCGTGGCATGACCCACGGATACACGACCGGCACGGGGACGAGCCCGGAGCCGGCCGGCCCGTACGGCACCCCGTACGCGGGGGGTTCGAACGGGGCCGCGGGAATGCCGTACGCCGCCGTCCCGCAGCAGCGTGCGACGGACCCCGATCCCGCTCCGGTTCCCCCCGCCCCGGCCGCGAAGAAGCCGGGCCGCGACCGCTATCTGGACCTGCTGCGCTCCATCGCGCTGGTCCGCGTCGTGGTGTACCACCTCTTCGGCTGGGCCTGGCTGTCGGTGCTGTTCCCGTCGATGGGCGTGATGTTCGCGCTGGCGGGCTCGCTGATGGCGCGTTCGCTGAAGCGTCCGGCGCTGAGCGTGATCCGCGGGCGCGTGCGACGCCTCCTGCCGCCGATGTGGGCGTTCGCGGTGGTCGTGCTCGCGATGATGTTCGCGAACGGCTGGAACCCGGCCGACGACCCGGACCGCGGCGGCACCTGGGGCCTGATCGAGCTGTTCAACTACATCGTCCCGATCGGCGCCCCGCCCTACCCCTGGCACGTCGGCTCCCAGTCCGGCCTCCTGGAGGACACCTGGGCGGTACAGGCCGCGGGGCCCCTGTGGTACCTGCGCGCCTACCTGTGGTTCGTCATCGCCTCCCCGCTGCTGCTGTGGCTGTTCCGCAAGGCCCCCTGGCCGACGCTGCTCGCGCCGCTCGGCCTGACGGCGATCGTCGGCACGGGCCTGGTGAAGATCCCCGGCGAGACGGGCAACGCGGTCACCGACTTCGCGGTCTACGGCGGCTGCTGGGTCCTCGGCTTCGCCCACCACGAGGGGCTGCTGAAGAAGATCCCGCGGTACGTCTCGGTCTCCGCCGCGTCCCTGATCATGGCCTTCGGCCTGTGGTGGGCCTCGAACCACCTGGGCCCGGACGGCTGGGACCTCAACGACATCCCGCTGGCCCAGGCCACCTGGTCGTTCGGCTTCGTCGTGATCCTGCTCCAGTACTCCCCGTCCTGGCAGGAACTCCCGGGCCGACTGGCCAAGTGGGACAAGCTGGTCACCCTCTCCAACAACCGCGCGGTCACCATCTACCTGTGGCACAACCTGCTGATCATGGCGACGGTCCCGATCGTCGACCTGGCCTACAAGCTCCCGTTCATGCAGAGCGAGCGCGCGGTCGGTGCCCTCGACGGCGCGTACACGATCTGGATGTTCGCCCTGGTCTGGCCCCTCATCGGCCTGATGGTCCTGGCGGTCGGCTGGGTCGAGGACCTGGCCGCGAAGCGGAAACCCCGCCTGTGGCCGAACGGCACGAAGCGCTCCGCCGGCCGGAGGTCCGGGGCGAGGGCCGCCCACCGGGGCTGACGGGCGTCGGACGGTCGTGCGAGACTGCCCCGGTTGCGGACGTGAACGGGGTGGCGTGAGCCGGGCAGGGGGACAGGTGGGATGAGCAAGCGGCAGATGCAGAAGATGCTGCGGCTGATGGCGAGCGGGGAGCCGGTCGAGCTCACCAGTGCGATGGCGTCCGTGAAGAAGCTGGCCCGACTCGCCTTCGTCGCCCAGCAGTTCGGGTACGAGTACGCCGACGTGCGACAGGGCGGCGGGAACAACAGCCAGCTGAAGATGCTGATCGTGCCCGATCCCAGCCCGCAGGCACGGGCGCGGGCCGCGCAGAACTGGGCGCAGTACCCGAACGCCGGCGACGGGGTGTCGGTGCCGCCGCTCGTGCCGGACGCCTTCGAACTGCTCAAGGCCCGCATCAACTTCGACCTCACCGGCAAGAGCGCCGAGAAGCGGATGGGGTACGGCGCGCTCGGCGTCACCGTCGCGTGCGCGGTCCTCGGCTTCCGGGCCGGCGGCAGCTCCGACGACTTCGTCATGGCCGCGATCATCTGGGTGGGTGTTCTGGCGCTCCTGGGTGTCGGCCTGCTCGTCACCCGCAAGCGCAACGCCAAGTTCGCGGCCCGGCTGCGGGCCGCCGGGTTCCTGCCGGTGACCGACGAGACGGGGCGCGTGCGGTACCTGGCGCCGGGGGCGCAACTGCCCGGGCACGGGAACCCGTTCGGGGGTGCTCCCGCAGCGCCCGGGGGTTACGGACAGCCCGCGCCCGGCCCGTACGCCCCGCCGCAGCCCTACGCGGCCGCCGCCCAGGGTGCCTACGGGCAGCCCCAGCCCCAGCAGCCGTACGGACAGCCGCAGGCTCAGCAGCCGTACGGGCAGCCCCAGGCGTACGGACAGCCGCAGGCTCAGCAGCCGTACGGGCAGCCCCAGGCGTACGGACAGCCGCAGCCCCAGCCGCAGGCGTACGGGCAGTCGTACCCGCCCCAGGCGCACCCGCAGCAGAACCCCCACTGGCAGCCCGGGCCCCCGCAGGGCTGACAGCGACCTCTCACCCGGCCCTCCGGTGGGGTGAGAGCAACGTTCCCTCGCGGTCATCCACAGCCCCACCGGGCCGAAACGCGTCCTGCCTACCTTCGGTGCGATCGAGCTGTGGAGCATCGTGGAGGCGTCATGACAGTCCCTGGCGGCCGCTGGATCCAGCACTGGGATCCCGAGGACGAGACCTTCTGGAAGGAGACGGGGGAGAGGGTCGCACGGCGGAACCTGTACTTCTCCGTCCTCTCCGAGCACATCGGGTTCTCGATCTGGACACTGTGGTCCGTGCTGGTGCTCTTCATGGGGCCGGAGTACGGGCTGACACCGGCCGACAAGTTCCTGCTGACGTCCGTTGTCACGCTCGTCGGAGCCGTCGTGCGGGTGCCCTACACCTTCGCGGTCGCGATCTTCGGCGGGCGGAACTGGACCATCGTCTCCGCCGGGCTGCTGCTCGTCCCGTCCGTCGCGGCCTTCATGGTCATGGAGCCGGGGACGTCCTTCTCGACCTTCCTCCTGGTCGGCATGCTGGCCGGCATCGGTGGTGGCAACTTCGCCTCCTCCATGACCAACATCAACGCCTTCTTCCCGCTCAGGAAGAAGGGCTGGGCGCTCGGCCTCAACGCCGGGGGCGGGAACATCGGCGTGCCGGTCATCCAGCTCGCCGCGCTCGCGATCATCGGGGCGAGCGGCGGGCCGCGGGTGCTGCTCGGCATCTACATCCCGCTGATCCTGGTGGCCGCCGTCCTCGCCGCCTGCTTCATGGACAACCTGGCCTCCGTGAAGAACGACACCGGCGCCGCCAAGGACGCCGCCCGGGACGCCCACACCTGGATCATGGCCGTGCTGTACATCGGCACCTTCGGGTCGTTCATCGGCTACAGCTTCGCCTTCGGGCAGGTGCTGCAGACCCAGTTCGGGCGGACCCCGCTGCAGGCGGCGTACCTCACCTTCATCGGTCCGCTGCTCGGCTCGCTGATCCGGCCGCTGGGCGGCAGGCTCGCCGACCGGTACGGCGGCGCGAAGATCACGCTGTGGAACTTCGTGGCCATGGCCGCCGCCACCGCCGCCCTCGTCGCGGCCAGCATGGCCAAGTCGCTCGCGCTGTTCGTCGCCGTGTTCGTGGTGCTGTTCGTGCTCAGCGGGCTCGGCAACGGGTCGACGTTCAAGATGATCCCCGGCATCTTCCAGAACAAGGCGCTGGGCAAGGGGCTGACGGGGGAGGACGCCGTGGCGTACGGGCGGCGGCTCTCCGGCGCCTCCATGGGGCTCATCGGCGCGGTGGGGGCGCTCGGCGGTGTCGCCATCAACCTCGCCTTCCGGCAGTCGTTCCTCTCCGTCGGCTCGGGCACCGGCGCCTTCGTCGCCTTCCTCGCCTACTACGCCGTCTGTTTCGCCGTCACCTGGGCGGTATACCTTCGCCGCCCCGCGGTCCGCACGCCCGGTGGTCCGGCGGGCCCGGCGGAGGCGAAGGCCCAGCTCAGCTACGCCCAGGTGTGACGTAACACTGGTGACATGAAGCGGAACCGAGCCTGTCACGCAGCGTTGACAGGCTCGGTCGGCACGTGACCAGACACGTGGGTGTGAACGATCGGAGCGCGGCGAGCCATGGACGACGACGAACTGCAGCGACCTGAGCACGGCCCCCTGGCCGGTTTCACCGTGGGCGTGACCGCCGCCCGCCGGGCCGACGAGCTGGGCGCGCTGCTCCAGCGGCGCGGTGCCGCCGTCCTGCACGCCCCGGCGCTGCGGATCGTGCCGCTCGCCGACGACAGCGAGCTGCTGGCCGCGACCAAGCAGCTCATCGACCAGGCGCCGGACGTCGTCGTGGCCACCACCGCCATCGGGTTCCGAGGGTGGGTCGAGGCCGCCGACGGCTGGGGGCTGGGCGACGCCCTGCTGGCGCGGCTGCGCGAGGTGGAGCTGCTCGCGCGCGGGCCCAAGGTCAAGGGCGCGGTCCGGGCCGCCGGGCTGACGGAGCGGTGGTCGCCGGCCTCCGAGTCCATGGCCGAGGTGCTGGACCGGCTCCTGGAGGAGGGCGTCGACGGCCGCCGGGTCGTCGTACAGCTGCACGGTGAGCCGCTGCCGGGGTTCGTGGAGGCGCTGCGGGAAGGCGGCGCCGAGGTCGTCGGCGTGCCGGTGTACCGGTGGCTGCCGCCGGAGGACCTCGGGCCCGTCGACCGGCTGCTGGACGCCACCGTCTCCCGGGGCGTGGACGCGGTGACGTTCACCAGCGCGCCGGCCGCCGCGTCGCTGCTCGCCCGCGCCGAGGAACGCGGACTGCTGCCCGAGCTGCTCGCCGCCCTCGGCCACGACGTGCTGCCGGCCTGCGTCGGCCCGGTCACGGCGGTGCCGCTCCAAACGTACGGCGTCGACACGGTCCAGCCCGAACGCTTCCGGCTCGGACCGCTCGTCCAGCTCCTGTGCCGGGAACTCCCGGCCCGCGCCCGTGCCCTGCCGGTCGCCGGGTACCGGCTGGAGATCCGCGGGCACGCGGTGCTCGTGGACGGGGAGCTCAGGGCCGTACCGCCCGCGGGCATGGCCCTGCTGCGCGCGCTGTCCCGGCGGCCCGGCTGGGTCGTGCCCCGCGCGGACCTCCTGCGGGCCCTGCCGGGCGCCGGGCGCGACGAACACGCCGTCGAAACGGCCATGGCCCGCCTCCGCACGGCCCTGGGCGCCCCGAAGCTGATCCAGACGGTGGTCAAACGCGGCTACCGCCTGGCCCTGGACCCGGCCACGGACACCAAGTACGCGGACGCCTGACGGCACGGTGGCCGCGCGGGGAGGACGGGGCGTGGTCCGGAGCCGGGCAGGGCGGTGGAGCGGGCAGGGCGGTGGTGCGGTCCGGGGTGGGGCCGCGTGTGACGGGGAGGGGCCGTGAGGCGTGGGGCGGTGGTGGGCCGAAGGGGGCGGGGCGTTTGGTGTCTCGCGGAGGTCAGGTCCGCGGTGAGCGGTGCCGTGGTCGGTGCTCCATCGGCGGCGCGTGACCGCCGCGCCGTGTCACGGGCTGCTGGACGGGGCAGCGGCACGAGGGGTTCCGGGCGGGGGAGCGGGCAGGCACTGTAGAGGGAGCGGTCCACCTGCTCCCCTTTCAGCCCGCCCCACCGGGCCATCCCTAGGCGGTGACAGGAACATGGCATTGGGTACGGCCACCGACCCGTACGAGCTGCGGTTCGACACCGGGCGGATCTGTCTGGACCTCATCGCCACCACCCACCCCGTGGAACGTCTCGGCTCCGTCGAGGTGCTGCGCGCCTGGATCACCGGCGCCGGACTCGTCCCGCCCGGCACCCCGCTGACCCACGCCGACGCCTCCTGGCTGGCCGCCTTCCGTGAACTGCGCCGCGAGACCGCGCGGTTGGTGCGTGGCCGACCCGCACCCGGCACCGGCCCGTACGACCTCGCGCTCGCCCGCGTCAACGACCTCGCGCGTGCCGCGCCCCCGGCCCCGCGCGCGGTGCACGGCGAGGACGGCACGCTCGTACGGGAGTTGACCGGACCCCCGGACTGCGCGGCGCTGCTCGGCGCCCTCGCCCGGGACGCCGTGGAACTGCTGACCGACCCGGTCGCGCGGGCGAGCCTGCGCCAGTGCGCGGGCGACAACTGCCCGATCGTGTACGTCGACACCTCCCGCGGGCACCGCAGGCGCTGGTGCTCCAGCGAGGTCTGCGGCAACCGCGAGCGCGTCGCCCGGCACCGCAGGCGCGCCGCGCTCGCCCGGTAGAGCCGGCCGCCCGGTACGTCCGGCCGCCCGGTAGGTCCGGCTGTGCCCCCGTTCGTCACGCCCCCGCGAGAAAACTGTCCCCTCCCTTTGAACACCCCGCCCTCCCCGTCCGTACCGAATGGGCGAGCGACCGACTGGGGGGACCCCCGGACATCGGAGGTGGGCGTGCGCAAGGATTCCGTCGTGGCCGGTGAACGTGGTGCGAGGGCCCGACATCGCATGTCCCCGTCGTCCTCGGAACCCGACGAGGAGCTGATGCGCGCCCTGTACCGGGAGCACGCCGGCCCCTTGCTGGCCTATGTGCTGCGCCTGGTCGCGGGGGACCGGCAGCGCGCCGAGGACGTCGTCCAGGAGACGCTCATCCGTGCCTGGAAGAACGCCGGTCAGCTCAACCGTGCGACCGGATCGGTACGCCCCTGGCTGGTGACGGTCGCCCGGCGCATCGTCATCGACGGCCACCGCAGCCGGCAGGCCCGGCCGCAGGAGGTCGATCCGTCGCCGCTGGAGGTCATCCCCGCGGAGGACGAGATCGACAAGGCGCTGTGGCTGATGACGCTGTCGGACGCGCTCGACGACCTGACCCCGGCCCACCGGGAGGTCCTCGTCGAGACGTACTTCAAAGGGCGTACCGTCAATGAGGCGGCGCAGACACTGGGCATACCCAGCGGCACCGTTCGCTCCCGGGTGTTCTACGCCCTGCGTTCGATGAAGCTGGCACTGGAGGAGCGGGGGGTGACGGCGTGATGAGCGGGTACGGGGGATCTCAGGGATACGGCGGGGGAGTCGGCGGCGGGATCGGCGGGGGATTCGGCGCAGGTGATTCGGGTAGTTCTGCCCCCATGCAGGGATCACCGGCGCCGAACGAGCACGAGACCGTCGGCGCCTACGCCCTCGGGATTCTCGACGACGCCGAAGCAACCGCTTTCGAGGCGCACCTCGCCACCTGCGAGTGGTGCGCCCAACAGCTCGACGAGCTGGCCGGGATGGAACCGATGATGGCCGCGCTCGCGGACCTGCCCGGTGCCGGTACGCCCGCGATCGCCGAGTCGCTGACCGTCAAACCGAGCCCGCGGCTGGCGGAGAAGCTCGTCGACGAGGTCGCCGAGCGCCGCGCGAGCAAGCGCCGGCGCAACTTCTACCTGGTGGGCACCGCCGCCGCACTGATCATCGGCGGTCCGTTCGCCGCCGTGGCGACCACGAGCGGCGACGGCGGCGACGACGGCGGCGGGCGGAAGACCGACTTGTCCCAGCAGGTCGCCAACCCGGCGGAGTCCGCCTTCGCCAGGATGCCCGACCGGGTCACGGCGACCGACCCCGCCACCCGGGTCAGCGCGACCGTGGCCCTGGAGAAGAAGGCCTGGGGCACCGAGGCGGTCCTGGAGCTCAAGAACGTCAAGGGGCCCCAGAAGTGCTCCCTGATCGCCGTCGGCAAGAACGGCGAGCGGGAGACCCTCAGCTCCTGGACGGTCCCGGACTGGGGGTACGGCATCCCGGACGCCACCACCGAGAAGGCCAAGAAGCCGCTCTACGTGCTCGGCGGCGCCGCCTTCGAGCCCAACCAGATCGATCACTTCGAGGTGATGACCTTCGACGGCGAGCGGCTGGTGGAGGTGGACGCGTAGGAGCGCCGTAGCTTCCGGCGCCCCCTTCGCGTACCTTTGACGGCTGCCCAGCACGTCAGAAGGGGGCCCGGTGGCCGCACAGGCGCAACAGGATTCAGCGGTCGACTCGGCGCAGGACGCGCACGACGCCGTACGGCAGGACTCCGCACGGGAGGACTCCGTACGGGACCGAGAGATCAGCGTGGAACAGGCACACCTGGACCGGGTGTACCGCCGCCTCGAGGAGAAGATCCACGAGGCGGAGTTCCTCATGCACGACGCCGCACAGCGCGGCCACGTCGGCACGCCCGGCGCCCTGGCCGAGCGCGACGCGCAGGTCTTCCGGGCCGGCATCCACCTCAGCCGCCTGAACAACGAGTTCGAGGACTTCCTCTTCGGCCGGATCGACCTGCTGCTCGGCAAGGACGGCAAGAAGGGCCCGGACGGCGCGTACACGGCGGTCGAGCCCGCCGAGGGCGCCCTGCGGCCCGACCACACCGCCGACATCGCCGAGACCCTGCACATCGGCCGCATCGGCGTCCTGGACGAGGACTACGCCCCGCTGGTCATCGACTGGCGGGCCCCCGCCGCGGCCCCCTTCTACCGGTCCACGCCGGTCGACCCGGGCCGGGTCGTGCGGCGCCGGGTGATCCGCTCCAAGGGGCGGCGCGTCCTCGGCGTCGAGGACGACCTCATGCGGCCCGAGATCAAGGCGCGGCTGAACGGCGACGACCTGGCCGTCGTCGGCGACGGCGCCCTGATGGCGGCCCTCGGCCAGGCCCGTACCCACTCCATGCGGGACATCGTGGCCTCCATCCAGGCCGAGCAGGACCTGGTGATCCGCGCCCCCGCCGCCTCCGTGACGTACGTCGAGGGCGGCCCCGGCACCGGCAAGACCGCGGTCGCCCTCCACCGGGCGGCGTACCTGCTCTACCAGGACCGGCGCCGGTACGCGGGCGGCATCCTCATCGTCTCGCCGACCCCGCTGCTGGTGGCGTACACCGAGGGCGTGCTGCCCTCCCTCGGCGAGGAGGGCCAGGTCGCCATCCGCGCCATCGGCTCGCTGGTCGACGGCGCCGAGGCCACGCTGTACGACTCCCCGTCCACCGCCCGCGCCAAGGGCTCCTCCCGCATGCTCAAGGTGCTGCGCAAGGCCGCGCGCGGGGCCCTGGAGCCGCAGGACTCGCCGACGCTGCTGCGGGTCGTCGCCTTCGGCCGCCGCCTCGAACTGGAGGGCCAGGAGCTGGCGGCCGTCCGGCGCAACGCCCTCGGAGGCACGGCGCCGGTGAACCTGCTGCGCCCGCGTGCCCGCAGGCTGCTCCTGGACGCCCTGTGGGCCAAGTCCGGCGCCGGCACCCGCCACTCCGACCCCGAGCTGGCCGCCGAGCTGCGGGCCTCCTTCGACGAGGACGTCAGCTCCGAGGACTCCTTCACCGGCTTCCTCGACGCCTGGTGGCCGGAGCTCACCCCGGGCGCCGTGCTGGCGGCCATGGCGGACGAGCGGCGTCTGGGCCGCTGGGCCCGGCGCATCCTCAACCCCGGCGAGGTCCGCAAGGTGGCCCGTTCGCTGCGGCGCGAGGGGCACTCCGTGCACGACATCGCCCTGCTCGACGAGCTCCAGGCGATCGTCGGCACCCCGGCCCGCCCCCGCAAGCGGCGTGAGCTGGACCCGCTGGACCAGCTCACCGGCCTCGAGGAGCTGATGCCGCAGCGCGAGGAGACCCAGCGGGAGCGCGCCGAGCGCCTCGCCCAGGAGCGCACCGAGTACGCCCACGTCATCGTCGACGAGGCCCAGGACCTCACCCCCATGCAGTGGCGGATGGTCGGTCGCCGCGGCCGGCACACCACCTGGACCGTCGTCGGCGACCCGGCCCAGTCCTCCTGGTCCGACCCCGACGAGGCGGCCGAGGCCCGCGACGAGGCCCTGGGCACCCGCCCGCGCCGCCGTTTCGAGCTGACCGTGAACTACCGCAACCCGGCCGAGATCGCCGACCTGGCGGCCAAGGTCCTCGCCCTCGCCATGCCGGGCTCCGCCTCCCCGAGGGCCGTCCGCTCGACGGGAGTGGAGCCGCGCTTCGCGGTGCTACGGGACTCCCTCGCCGAGACGGTCCGGGCGGAGGCGGCCCGGCTGCTGGAGCTGGTCGACGGCACCGTCGGCGTCGTCGTCGCCATGAACCGCCGCGAGGAGGCCCGGCGCTGGCTGACCGGGCTCGGTGACCGGGTGGTGGCGCTCGGCAGCCTGGAGGCCAAGGGTCTGGAGTACGACGCCACGGTCGTCGTCTCGCCCGCCGAGATCGCCGACGAGTCGCCCGCCGGGCTGCGGGTGCTGTACGTCGCCCTGACCCGGGCGACCCAGCAGCTGACGGTCGTCTCGTGCGAGCGGGACGAGCCGGACGCCGCGGGGGTGCCGGACCTGCTCCGCGACTGAGGCACCAAAGGCGCCGGACCGGGGCGCCCGCATGTGCGAGAGGCCCGCGCCGTGGGACGGCGCGGGCCTCTCGTATGCGTTTAGGTGGCACCGACCCGCCATGCTCGCCTCGCGGCAAGTGGTCGCTCGTAGCGACGATGGTTGGGCCCGGGGGCTTGGATCGAGCCGGTGCCACGTCCACGGTAACAAACGATTCCCGCAAGACAATTCCCGTACCCGGGGTTCGTTTCCGGGCCGGCGCGCCCCTTCCGTCGGCGCGCTACTTCTCGTATGGTGGAAGTCGTTTTCCGAAAATGCCATTCCTTCGGTTGGACGGCACGCGAACAAAAGGTTCGCAATCCGGGGCGGCTACCACGTACTCGGTGGTAGGTGCGACGATCGGACGGCACAACACAGCTACACGGTGAAAGCAGAGGAAGTCGGCCATGGCAACGGCGCCCAGCGTCTCCTACTCGATGACGGTCCGACTGGAGGTGCCCGCGGGCGGAACCGCCGTCTCGCAGCTCACCACCGCGGTGGAGTCCGCCGGAGGCTCCGTCACGGGCCTCGACGTCACGGCTTCCGGCCACGACAAGCTCCGGATCGACGTCACCATCGCGGCCGGCTCGACCTCGCACGCCGACGAGATCGTCGAGAAGCTGCGCGGCATCGAGGGCGTGAGCCTGGGCAAGGTCTCCGACCGAACCTTCCTCATGCACCTCGGTGGCAAGATCGAGATGGCGTCGAAGCACCCCATCCGCAACCGTGACGACCTGTCCATGGTCTACACGCCCGGCGTGGCCCGCGTCTGCATGGCGATCGCCGAGAACCCCGAGGACGCCCGCCGCCTGACCATCAAGCGCAATTCCGTTGCGGTCGTGACGGACGGCTCCGCGGTGCTGGGCCTCGGCAACATCGGCCCGAAGGCCGCGCTGCCGGTGATGGAGGGCAAGGCGGCCCTGTTCAAGCGGTTCGCCGGCATCGATGCCTGGCCGATCTGCCTGGACACCCAGGACACCGACGCGATCGTCGAGATCGTCAAGGCCATCGCCCCGGGCTTCGCCGGCATCAACCTCGAGGACATCTCCGCGCCCCGCTGCTTCGAGATCGAGGCCCGGCTGCGCGAGGCCCTCGACATCCCCGTCTTCCACGACGACCAGCACGGCACGGCCATCGTCGTCCTCGCCGCCCTGACCAACGCCCTGCGCGTGGTGGACAAGCCGATCGAGAACGTACGGGTCGTCATGTCCGGGGCCGGCGCCGCCGGTACGGCCATCCTCAAGCTGCTGCTGGCCGCGGGCGTGAAGAACGCCGTCGTCGCCGACATCCACGGCGTCGTCCACTCCGGCCGCGCCGACCTGGTCGACGCCGCGCCCGAGTCGGCGCTGCGCTGGATCGCCGACAACACCAACCCCGAGGGCCTCACCGGCACCCTCAAGGAGGCCGTGCACGGCGCGGACGTCTTCATCGGCGTCTCGGCCCCCAACGTCCTGGACGGGGACGACGTGGCGGCCATGGCGGACGGCGCGATCGTGTTCGCGCTCGCGAACCCGGACCCCGAGGTGGACCCGGCCGTCGCCCGCGAGACCGCGGCGGTCGTCGCCACCGGCCGCTCCGACTTCCCGAACCAGATCAACAACGTCCTGGTCTTCCCGGGCGTGTTCCGCGGTCTGCTGGACGCGCAGTCCCGCACGGTCAACACCGAGATGATGCTGGCCGCCGCGCAGGCCCTCGCGGACGTGGTGACCGAGGACGAGATCAACCCGAACTACATCATCCCCAGCGTCTTCAACGACAAGGTCGCCGGCGCCGTCGCGGGCGCCGTACGGGAAGCGGCGAAGTCCGCCGCGGCGGCGTCCTAGGACAGGCCGCCCCGGGCTCCGGGGCGGAACACGGCGTCCGTGGCGGTCCGTGGAGCGGTTGTGAGGATCGCCACGGCGGGCCGCCGTACCGGCGCGTCGCGGGAAGGCGGGCCTTGCATCGCCCTCTAGGGTGGCGCAAGGCTCAGGCCCTCTCCTTCGTGTGACTCCCAAGGGTGTTCTCACGACTCCTGGGGGTGCCGGATTGGCTTTACCGCCGCAGGTGGAGGCAGGATGCCTCCCTGGGCGCGAGGGTCTGACGACCGACCCGGGTCCGGGGAGTGTCCGAGGCCCCTGGCAGCATCGGCATCGCTGTGCCCATCATGCGGCTCCGCCGCGTGGCACGCCTCAACGGCAAGAAGAACACGGGAGTAACAACATGAACCGCAGTGAGCTGGTGGCCGCGCTGGCCGACCGCGCCGAGGTGACCCGCAAGGACGCCGACGCCGTGCTGGCCGCGTTCGCCGACGTCGTCGGCGACATCGTCTCCAAGGGCGACGAGAAGGTCACCATCCCCGGCTTCCTGACCTTCGAGCGCACCCACCGTGCCGCTCGCACCGCCCGCAACCCGCAGACCGGCGAGCCGATCCAGATCCCGGCCGGCTACAGCGTCAAGGTCTCCGCGGGCTCCAAGCTCAAGGAAGCCGCCAAGGGCAAGTAAGCGCTCCGCTTCGAGCGCCGGGTGACTGCGGGCCGTCGTGCGGCCTGCAGGTCACTTGTGGCTGGTCGCGCCCGCGCGGCGGAGCCGCAAGTCGATACAGCCCCGCGCCCCCTTGGGGGGCGCTTCTCCACACGCCGATGGGGCGGTCACCCGAGTCCGGGTGACCGCCCCATCGGCGTATCTGTGGAGGGGTGCTAGCCCAGCGCCTTGCCCGGCAGTTCGACCTTCGCGCCGAGTTCCACGAGCTTCTCCATGAAGTTCTCGTAGCCCCGGTTGATCAGGTCGATGCCGTGGACCCGGGACGTGCCCTGGGCGGCGAGGGCCGCGATGAGGTAGGAGAAGCCGCCGCGCAGGTCGGGGATGACCAGGTCGGCGCCCTCCAGCTTGGTCGGGCCGGAGACCACGGCCGAGTGCAGGAAGTTGCGCTGGCCGAAGCGGCAGTGCGAGCCGCCGAGGCACTCGCGGTAGAGCTGTATGTGGGCGCCCATCTGGTTGAGCGCGGAGGTGAAGCCGAGACGGGACTCGTAGACCGTCTCGTGGACGATGGACAGGCCCGTGGCCTGCGTCAGGGCGACCACCAGGGGCTGCTGCCAGTCCGTCTGGAAGCCGGGGTGCACGTCCGTCTCCAGGGCGATGGACTTCAGCTGCCCGCCCGGGTGCCAGAAGCGGATGCCCTCGTCGTCGATCTCGAAGGCGCCGCCCACCTTCCGGAAGGTGTTCAGGAACGTCATCATCGAGCGCTGCTGGGCGCCGCGCACGTAGACGTTGCCCTCGGTCGCCAGCGCCGCGGACGCCCAGGAGGCGGCCTCCAGGCGGTCCGAGAGGGCGCGGTGGGTGTAGCCGCCGAGCTCCTCCACGCCGGTGATGCGGATGGTGCGGTCGGTGTCCATCGCGATGATCGCGCCCATTTTCTGCAGGACGCAGATCAGGTCCTCGATCTCCGGCTCCACGGCCGCGTTGGACAGCTCCGTGACGCCCTCGGCGAGCACGGCCGTCAGCAGCACCTGCTCGGTCGCGCCGACGGACGGGTACGGCAGCCGGATCTTCGTGCCGCGCAGCCGCTGCGGGGCCTCCAGGTACTGGCCGTCCGCCCGCTTCTCGATCTTCGCGCCGAACTGCCGCAGCACGTCGAAGTGGAAGTCGATCGGCCGGCCGCCGATGTCGCAGCCGCCGAGGCCGGGGATGAAGGCGTGCCCGAGGCGGTGCAGCAGGGGACCGCAGAACAGGATGGGGATGCGCGACGAGCCCGCGTGGGCATCGATGTCGGCGACGTTCGCGCTCTCCACGTGGGTCGGGTCGAGCACCAGCTCGCCGGGCTCCTCGCCCGGACGGACCGTCACCCCGTGCAGCTGCAGCAGTCCGCGTACGACGCGCACGTCGCGGATGTCCGGCACGTTGCGCAGCCGGCTCGGAGCACTGCCCAGCAGGGCCGCGACCATGGCCTTCGGCACGAGGTTCTTCGCACCGCGGACCCGGAGCTCGCCCTCCAGCGGGGTTCCGCCGTGGACAAGCAGTACGTCATCAGCGCCGTTGACGGTCATGAATCTCGCGTTCCGTGGGGTTGGGCAGGGGCCAGGAGGGAAAGGGTAGTCGCCTTGTACCCCCCTTCCGTAAGCCCGTGCACGATCGAGCCAACCTCATGGATTCGTCACATCACGAGGCGTTCCCCGGCGCGTACGGGGGGTCACGGCGGTGGGGCGTGCGCGGGGTGCGTGTTCACCCTCGTGCCCCCGATTGCCTCCCCACGGGAGGGGAACATGCGGGATCATGTCTGGCATGACCGAGGTGTCCTCGCTCACAGGGCGGCTGCTCGTGGCAACGCCCGCCCTGGCGGACCCGAACTTCGAGCGTGCGGTGGTGCTCCTTCTCGACCACGACGAGGAGGGCTCCCTCGGTGTCGTCCTCAACCGTCCCACGCCGGTCGACGTGGGCGACATCCTGGAGGACTGGGCGGACCTGGCCGGCGAACCCGGCGTCGTCTTCCAGGGTGGTCCCGTGTCGCTGGACTCGGCCCTGGGCGTCGCCGTCGTCCCCGGCGGGGCGGCCGGTGAGCGGGCTCCGCTGGGCTGGCGCCGGGTGCACGGCGCGATCGGCCTGGTGGACCTGGAGGCGCCGCCGGAGCTGCTGGCCCCCGCGGTGGGCGCCCTGCGGATCTTCGCCGGATACGCCGGATGGGGCCCGGGCCAGCTGGAGGACGAGCTGACGGAGGGCGCCTGGTACGTGGTCGAGTCGGAGCCCGGCGACGTGTCCTCGCCGTTCCCGGAGAGACTGTGGCGCGAGGTCCTGCGCCGCCAGCGCAACGAGCTGGCGATGGTGGCGACGTACCCGGACGACCCGTCGCTCAACTGAAGCGGGTGAGCTTCAGTACCCTTGGCGGTTATGAGCACTCTCGAGCCCGAGCGCGGGACTGGTACGGGGACCCTCGTAGAGCCGACGCCACAGGTGTCCCACGGCGACGGCGACCACGAGCGCTTCGCCCATTACGTCCAGAAGGACAAGATCATGGCGAGCGCCCTCGACGGCACCCCCGTCGTGGCGCTGTGCGGCAAGGTCTGGGTACCGGGCCGTGACCCGAAGAAGTACCCGGTCTGCCCCATGTGCAAGGAGATCTACGAGTCCATGAGCGGCGGCGGGGACGAGGGCAAGGACGGCGGCAAGAAGTAGCCGCCCCGCCCGCTCAGACCTCCCGAAGGCCCCCGGAGTGTGCCCGCGCGCACTCCGGGGGCCTTCGTGTTGTCACGAAGTGGTTGAGACCTCTTGTGGACATGTTCATGTACTCCATAACCTCCTGGGTGTTGTGCAGAGCGAAACCGTCATTGCATATGTTGCAACGCACGTCCGGAGGATCTCTCCATGAAGCTCTCCCCCCGACTGGCCGTCTCCCTGGCCGTCCTCACCCTCGCCACCGCCGCCTGTGCCCCCCAGACGTCCGACAACTCCTCCTCCGGCAAGGACGAGAAGAGCGGCACCCTGCGGGTCTGGCTCTTCCAGGAGGTCAACAACAAGCCGAAGGAACGGGTCGTCGACGCGGTCCTCGCCGACTTCGAGAAGGCGCACGAGGGCACGGAGGTCAGCGTCGAGTACATACCCGTCGAGACCCGCGCCCAGCGCATCAAGGCCGCCTTCAACGACCCGAAGAGCGCCCCCGACGTCATCGAGTACGGCAACACCGACACCGCCGGCTACGTGAAGGACGGCGGACTCGAGGACGTCACCCAGGACTTCGGGGCCTGGGACGAGGCCAAGGACACCGACTCCACCGCCCGGCAGTCGGTCACCGTGGACGGCAAGGTCTACGGCGCGCCCTACTTCGTCGGCGTCCGCGCCCTGTACTACCGGACCGACGTCTTCGAGGAACTGGGCCTGAAGGCACCCAAGTCGATGGACGAGCTGGCGGCCACCGCGAAGCAGGTCCGGGCCGCGAAGCCCGACCTCTACGGCATCGCCGTCGGCGGCGCCTACACCTACGGCGCCATGCCGTTCATCTGGGCGGCCGGCGGCGAACTCGCCACCGGCAAGGGCGGTTCGTACGCCTCGGCGATCGACAGCGCCGCCGCGCAGAAGGGCATCAAGGCGTACACGTCCCTCTTCGGCGACGACAACTGCCCCGCCGCCAAGTGCGCGGGCATGGGCGGCAACGACACCGTCACCGCCTTCGCCTCGGGCAAGGCGGCCATGGCGATCGGCGGCGACTTCAGCCACCAGGCCGTGGAGGCCGGCCAGGTGAAGGGCAAGTACGCGGTCGTGCCGCTGCCGGGCGTGGAACCCGGCTCGACAGCACCGGCCTTCGCGGGCGGCAACAACATCGGCGTGCTGAAGAGCACGTCGCACCGCACGCTCGCCGTCGACCTGATGAAGCGGCTGGCGTCGAAGGAGGCGCAGGGCGAGCTGTTCGACGCGATGGGCTTCCTGCCGACCTTCACGGACGTGCGGCAGCAGGTCGCCGCGAAGGAGCCGTTCGTGAAGCCGTTCGTCGACACGCTCGCCGCGGGGACGAAGTTCGTGCCGGCCTCGCCGGCGTGGGCGACGATCGACTCGTCGCTGGTGCTGCCGACGATGTTCCAGGAGGTGGTGAGCGGCAAGAAGGGCGTCAGTGCTGCCGCTGGGGATGCGGCTCGGAAGATGGACGAGGCGTTTGGCTCCGCCGGATGAGTGTGTCGCCTTCCAGCTCGGGGGGTGCGGTGCGTGGGCGGGTGACGGTGAGTCGTGGCTTGTCGCGCAGTTCCCCGCGCCCCTATCGGGGCGTTGCCGGCACCCCCTGGATCTATCTCGCGCCTGCTCTCGTTGTCCTCGGTGGGCTGCTCGTCTACCCCGTGTACCAGCTCGGGCTGATCTCCTTTCTGGAGTACACGCAGGCGCAAGTCAGTGGTGGCGAACCGACCACCTTCCAGGGGTTCGGGAACTATGCCGAGCTCTTCGGGGACAGTGAGTTCTGGCGGGTGCTGTTCGCCACTGTCGTGTTCGCTGCCGCCTGTGTCGTGTCCACGTTGGCCGTCGGGTGTGCGCTCGCCGTGTTGCTCACCCGGGTGCGGGCCGTGCCGCGGCTTGCGTTGATGCTGGCCGCGCTCGGTGCCTGGGCCACCCCTGCGGTCACCGGGTCGACGGTCTGGCTGCTGCTGTTCGACCCGGACTTCGGGCCGGTCAACCGGATGCTGGGCCTCGGCGACCACTCCTGGACGTACGGGCGGTACAGCGCGTTCGCCCTCGTCCTGCTCGAAGTGGTCTGGTGCTCCTTCCCGTTCGTCATGGTGACCGTCTACGCCGGTATCCGCGCCGTGCCGGGCGAGGTGCTGGAGGCCGCCGCGCTCGACGGCGCCTCGCAGTGGCGGATCTGGCGGTCGGTGCTGGCGCCCATGCTGCGGCCCATCCTGGTCGTCGTCACCATCCAGTCGGTCATCTGGGACTTCAAGGTCTTCACCCAGATCTACGTCATGACGGGCGGCGGCGGCATCGCCGGCCAGAACCTCGTCCTCAACGTCTACGCCTACCAGAAGGCGTTTGCGTCCTCGCAGTACAGCCTCGGCTCCGCGATCGGCGTCGTGATGCTGCTGATCCTGCTCGCCGTGACGCTGGTCTACCTGCGGCTGCTGCGCCGCCAGGGGGAGGAACTGTGAATCTTCCGCTGCGTCTTCCGCGCGCGCGGGTGCGCCGTCCGTGGCGGCTCGCGGCCGAGGCCTCGGCGCTGGTGATCGCGGTCGTGGTGGCCTTCCCGCTGTACTGGATGGTGCTGAGCGCCTTCAAACCGGCCGGGGAGATCGAGTCGACCGAGCCGCGACCCTGGACCCTGGCGCCCTCGCTGGACTCGTTCCGGCGGGTCTTCGGGCAGCAGGAATTCGGCCGGTATTTCGTCAACAGCCTGGTCGTGGCGGGCACCGTCGTGATCGCCTCGGCGCTGATCGCGTTCCTCGCGGCGACCGCGGTGACGCGATTCCGGTTCCGATTCCGGACCACCCTGCTGATCATGTTCCTGGTGGCCCAGATGGTGCCCGTGGAGGCGCTCACGATCCCGCTGTTCTTCCTCATGCGGGACTTCGGCCAGCTGAACACGCTGGGCTCGCTGATCCTGCCCCACATCGCCTTCTCGCTGCCGTTCGCGATCTGGATGCTGCGGGGCTTTGTGAAAGCCGTGCCGGAGGCCCTGGAGGAGGCCGCCTACATCGACGGGGCGAGCCGGGCGCGCTTTCTGTGGCAGATCCTTTTCCCGCTGGTCTTCCCGGGGCTGGTGGCCACCAGCGTCTTCTCCTTCATCTCGACCTGGAACGACTTCCTCTTCGCCAAGTCGTTCATCATCAGCGACACTTCCCAGTCGACGCTGCCCATGGCGCTGCTGGTCTTCTACAAACCGGACGATCCCGACTGGGGCGGCGTGATGGCCGCGTCCACGGTGATGACGATTCCGGTGCTGGTCTTCTTCGTACTCGTGCAACGACGACTCGTCTCCGGCCTCGGCGGAGCGGTGAAGGACTGACATGACGGACGTGACCGATGTGATTCCTCAGCCGCAGCGGGCGACGGCCCACGAGGACGGTTTCCTCGAGCTGGGCCCGGACACCAAGGTGGTGGCGGGCGCGGGCACGGAGGGCACCGAACGCTGGCTGCGCGCCACGCTGGGCGCGGCGACCGGCCTCGCCCTCGCGCCCGGGGCGGGGGGCGACGACGTCATCCGTCTGTCCCTCGACGGTGCACTGGGCGCGGAGGGCTACCGCCTCGACGTCACCCCGACCGGAGTGCACCTCGCGGGCGGCGGTCCGGCCGGTCTGTTCTGGGGCGCTCAGACGCTGCGGCAACTGCTCGGGCCGGAGGCCTTCCGGCGCGCGCCGCTGCCCGGTACCCGGTGGCGGCTGCCGCTCGGCCGGGTGCAGGACGCGCCCCGCTTCCGCTGGCGCGGTCTGATGCTGGACGTCGCCCGGCACTTCATGCCCAAGGAAGGCGTCCTGCGCTACCTGGACCTGATGGCGGCCCACAAACTCAACGTCCTGCACTTCCATCTGACTGACGACCAGGGCTGGCGCGTCGAGATCAAACGGCATCCGAAGCTCACCGAGACAGGCTCCTGGCGGGCCCGCACCAAATACGGCCACCGTGCCTCGCCGCTCTGGGAGGACAAACCCCACGGCGGTTACTACACCCAGGACGACATCCGGGAGATCGTCGCCTACGCCGCCGAGCGGCACATCACCGTCGTCCCCGAAATCGACGTACCCGGACACTCGCAGGCCGCGATCGCCGCGTATCCGGAACTCGGCAACACCGACGTCGTCGACACCGCCTCCCTCACCGTCTGGGACACCTGGGGCGTCTCCGAGAACGTACTCGCCCCGACCGACAACACCCTGCGCTTCTACGAGGGCGTGTTCGAGGAACTGCTCGGGCTTTTCCCCTCGGAGTTCATCCACATCGGCGGCGACGAATGCCCCAAGGAGCAGTGGCGGCGCTCGGCCACCGTGCAGGCGCGCATCAAGGAACTCGCACTCGCCGACGAGGACGAACTCCAGTCCTGGTTCGTCCAGCACTTCGACACCTGGCTCGCCGCACGCGGGCGCCGGCTCATCGGCTGGGACGAGATCCTGGAGGGCGGACTGGCCAAGGGTGCGGCCGTGTCCTCCTGGCGCGGGTACGCGGGCGGGGTCGCCGCCGCGCGCGCGGGACACGACGTCGTCATGTGCCCCGAGCAGCAGGTGTACCTGGACCACCGGCAGCACGGGGGCGAGGACGAACCCGTGCCGATCGGCTTCGTGCGCACCCTGGAGGACGTCTACCGGTTCGAGCCGGTTCCGGCGGAGTTGACGCCGGAGGAGTCCGCACACGTGCTCGGCACCCAGGCGAACGTGTGGACCGAGGTGATGGAGAACCAGGCGCGCGTGGACTACCAGACGTTCCCGAGGCTCGCCGCCTTCGCCGAGGTCGCCTGGAGCGCCCTGCCCGCCCCGGCCGAGCGGGACTTCGCCGGTTTCGAGCGGCGGATGGCCGCCCACTACCGGCGGCTCGACGCCCTGGGCGTCGCCTACCGCCCGCCCGGCGGCCCCCTGCCCTGGCAGCAACGGCCCGGCGTGCTCGGCCGGCCGATCGACGGCCCGCCGCCGAACAAGTAACGCCGCCGAACAAGTACCGGGCAAGGAACGCCTTCGAACGAGTAAGGAGTACGCCCCGAAACGCCACTGAAGCGTGGCAACTCGCGTGCATCACGCCTACCACCGGTCATCGGATATCCCGTGCGAAAACGGCCCATGTCACCGGTGAGGTGGGTGAATGCCTCCTAGCGGACCCCCGCGTTCGGGTGCTGCGAAGATGTGCCAGAGTTGCCACGTCCGCCCTGTCAGGCCGTACGGTACGGCCACACGGGCGGGACCAGGTGGGACAGCGGGAAGGGGCAGTCGGGTTGACCACGCACGCACCGCAGGCGGGGCAGGCCGTCACGCTGCCCACGACACTGGACGAGGCGGTGGCGGCACTCGCCGCCATGCCCGCCGCCGTGCCGGTCGCGGGCGGCACCGACCTGATGGCCGCCGTCAACTCCGGGCAGCTCAGGCCGGCCGCGCTGGTCGGTCTCGGCCGGATCAGCGAGATCCGCGGCTGGCAGTACCAGGACGGCCACGCGCTGCTCGGCGCCGGACTCACACACGCCCGCATGGGCCGCCCCGACTTCGCCGCCCTCATCCCGGCGCTCGCCGCCGCCGCGCGTGCCGCCGGGCCGCCGCAGATCCGCAACGCGGGCACCCTGGGCGGCAACATCGCCTCGGCCGCCCCCACCGGGGACGCGCTGCCGGTGCTGGCCGCCCTGGAGGCGACGCTGATCATCGCGGGCCCGGACGGGGCCCGCCGGGAGGTGCCGGTCTCGCACCTGCTGGCCGGCATGGAGATGCTCCGCGCGGGCGAGCTCATCGGCTACGTGCGCGTGCCGCTGCTCCACGCGCCCCAGGTCTTCCTGAAAGCGACCGGCCGGACCGGCCCCGGCCGCGCGACGGCCTCCGTGGCGCTGGTCCTCGACCCCGCCCGGCGCGGTGTGCGGTGCGCCGTCGGTGCCATCGCGCCGATGCCGCTGCGGCCCCTGGAGGCCGAGGAGTGGGTCGCCCGGCTCATCGACTGGGACAACGGCCGCGCGATCGTCCCGGAGGCCCTGCACGCCTTCGGCGAGTACGTCGCCGCCGCCTGCATCCCCGAGGAGGCCCCGGCCGAGGACGGTTCCGTACCGCAACTCCCGCCGGCCGTACTGCACCTGCGGCGCACCGTCGCCGCGCTGGCCCGACGAGCACTGGGGAGGGCGCTGTCGTGACCGACGACCAGCACGGCGACCAGCAAGGAGAGGGCACGCCCCCGAGCGGCGGCCGCTGGGACCCGTTGCCCCAGGGCGACTACGACGACGGCGCCACCGCCTTCGTCAAGCTGCCCGAGGGCGGAGTGGACGCGCTGTTCGCCTCCGCGGACAGCCCGCTCGCCGCGCCCGGACACGGCTACGTGCCGCCGCAGATCACCGTCGCGCCCGCCACCGGCACCGACCCGGCGGCCACCGGCACCTGGGCGATGCCGTCCGCACCCGTCGACGGAACCCAGTGGCACGTTCCGGAGACGGGCCAGGAGCAGGCCGCCCACCAGGGGTACGCCGCGTACCCGCAGCAGGACACCTTCGGCGGGGCGGCGCCGTACGACGCGCACGCCGGCCAGGGCGATCCCGCGCAGGACGACCGGTTCACCTACCGGCCCGGCGCCACTGGACAGTGGGACTTCTCCGAGGCAGCCGCAGGCGCGGAGGACGCGGGCCGCGCGCCCGGCCAGGACGTCACCGGGCAGTGGTCCATCCCCGTCGCCGACGGTGATCTGCCCGACGAGTCGGGCGAGTTCACCACGTCGTCGCTGGCCGAGCAGTGGGGCGGTACCGCACCGGCCACCCTGCCGGGCGGCGCCCCCGCCCCCTGGGCGACCCAGTCGGCCGGACAGCCGTGGGGCGACCGCGAGGCGGAGTCCGTCCCGGGCGTCGGACCGAATGCCGTACCGGACGCCGGTCCGTACCCGGAGGCGCCCGCGGAACCCGCCGAACCCGCCGTGGAGGCCGGGTCCGCCGCGCCGACGGCCGAGGGCGCGGTGACCGGCGAGCTCCAGGGGGCCGAGGAGGCCCCTGAGGGCCCCGCAGAGGCTCCGGCGGACGCCGCCGAGGACGTGGAGGCGGAAGCCGCCCCCCAGGCCCCGGAGGAGCCCCTGGCGGGCCCCGCACCGGTCGTCGAGGAGGAGCCCGGACCGCAGGACCCGGAGCCGGACGCCGAGCCCCGGACCGACCTCGAAGCAGTTCCCGAGGCGGCCCCCGGGACAGCCCCCGAGACCGACGCCGCCGCCCCGGCCGCCGACGCGCAGGAGCAACCCCCCGCCGGCCCCCACGAGGAGCACCCCCTCGCCTCGTACGTGCTGCGCGTCAACGGCACCGACCGGCCCGTCACCGACGCCTGGATCGGCGAGTCGCTGCTCTACGTGCTGCGCGAACGGCTCGGCCTCGCGGGCGCCAAGGACGGCTGCTCGCAGGGCGAGTGCGGCGCCTGCAACGTGCAGGTCGACGGACGCCTGGTTGCCTCCTGCCTGGTCCCGGCCGTGACCAGTGCCGGCAGCGAGGTGCGTACGGTCGAGGGCCTGGCCGCCGACGGGCAGCCGTCGGACGTGCAGCGGGCGCTCGCCCGGCGCGGCGCGGTCCAGTGCGGCTTCTGCGTCCCCGGCATGGCGATGACCGTGCACAACCTGCTGGAGGGCAACCCGGCGCCGACCGAGCTGGAGGCGCGGCAGGCCCTGTGCGGCAACCTCTGCCGCTGCTCCGGCTACCGGGGCGTCCTGGAGGCGGTCCAGGAGGTCGTCGCCGAGCGCGAGGCGCACGCCGCCACCGACACGCCCGAGGCGGACGCCGACGAGCTCCGTATCCCGCACCAGGCGGGCCCGGGCGCGGGCGGCGTCAACCCGTCGGCGTTCGAGACCCCCTTCGAGTCCCCGGGGCCGCCCGACCGGCCCTATGGTGACCAGCCACACGGCGACCAGCCCCACGGCCAGGACGGAGGCCACGCGTGAGCAACGACGCCGCGACTGCGGAGGCCGCGGGCACCGTCGAGGCGCCCCCGGTTCCCGAGCCGGTCCCGCACGGCCTCGGCGCGTCCCTGCCGCCCGCCGACGCCCGCGCCAAGACGGAGGGCACCTTCCCGTACGCCGCCGACCTGTGGGCCGAGGGCCTGCTGTGGGCGGCCGTCCTGCGCTCACCGCACCCGCACGCGCGCATCGTGTCCATCGACACCACCCACGCGCGTGGGATGCCCGGCGTCCACGCGGTCGTCACCCACGAGGACGTACCCGGCGCGCCCCTGCACGGACGCGGCCGGGCCGACCGTCCCGTCTTCGCCTCCGAGGTCGTACGCCACCACGGCGAGCCCATCGCCGCCGTCGCCGCCGACCATCCGGACACCGCGCGGATGGCCGCCGCCGCCGTCATCGTCGAGTACGAGGTGCTCGACCCGGTGACCGACCCCGAGCAGGCCTTCGAGGCCGAGCCGCTGCACCCCGACGGCAACCTGATCCGGCACATCCCGCTGCGGCACGGCGACCCGGAGGCGGTCGGCGAGGTCGTCGTCGAGGGCCTGTACCGCATCGGCCGCCAGGACCCGGCGCCCATAGGGGCCGAGGCGGGCCTGGCCGTACCGCGTCCGGACGGCGGCGTGGAGCTGTACCTGGCCTCCACCGACCCGCACGGCGACCGCGACACGGCCGCGTCCTGCTACGGCCTGCCACCCGAACAGGTGAAGATCGTCGTCACCGGGGTGCCCGGCGCCACCGCCGACCGCGAGGACCAGGGCTTCCAGCTGCCACTCGGCCTGCTGGCGCTGAAGACCGGCTGCCCGGTGAAACTGACCGCCACGCGCGAGGAGTCCTTCCTCGGCCACGTCCACCGCCACCCCACCCTGCTGCGCTACCGCCACCACGCGGACACCGAGGGCCGGGTGGTGAAGGTCGAGGCGCAGATCCTGCTCGACGCGGGCGCCTACGCCGACACCTCCTCCGAGGCCCTGGCCGCCGCGGTGGCGTTCGCCTGCGGCCCGTACGTCGTCCCCAACGCCTTCATCGAGGGCTGGGCCGTGCGCACCAACAACCCGCCCTCCGGCCATGTGCGCGGCGAGGGCGCCATGCAGGTGTGCGCCGCGTACGAGGCGCAGATGGACAAGGTCGCCAAGAAGCTCGGCCTGGACCCGGCCGAGGTGCGGCTGCGCAACGTGATGGCCACCGGCGACGTGCTCCCCACCGGCCAGACGGTCACGTGCCCGGCACCGGTCGCCGAACTCCTCGAGGCGGTGCGCGACTTCCCGCTGCCCACGCTGCCCAAGGACACGCCCGAGGACGAGTGGCTGCTGCCCGGCGGCCCCGAGGGCGCGGGCGAACCGGGCGCGGTGCGCCGGGGCGTCGGCTACGGCATCGGCATGGTGCACATGCTCGGCGCCGAGGGCGCGGACGAGGTCTCCACGGCCACCGTGAAGGTCCAGGACGGCGTGGCGACGGTGCTGTGCGCGGCCGTCGAGACCGGCCAGGGCTTCACCACCCTCGCCCGGCAGATCGTGCAGGAGACGCTCGGCGTCGACGAGGTCCACGTGGCGCCCGTCGACACCGACCAGCCGCCGGCCGGCGCGGGCTGCCGGGGCCGCCACACCTGGGTGTCGGGCGGCGCGGTGGAACGGGCCGCCAAGATGGTCCGCACCCAGCTCCTCCAGCCCTTGGCGCACCAGTTCGGGATGTCGACCGAGCTGCTCCAGATCGCCGACGGCAAGATCACCTCGTACGACGGCGTGCTGTCGACCACGGTCACCGAGGCCCTGGACGGCAAGGAACTGTGGGCCACCGCCCAGTGCCGTCCGCACCCGACCGAGCCGCTGGACGAGGCGGGGCAGGGCGACGCGTTCGTCGGCATGGCCTTCTGCGCGATCCGCGCGGTGGTGGACGTCGACATCGAGATCGGCTCGGTACGGGTCGTGGAGCTGGCCGTCGCCCAGGACGTGGGCCGCGTACTGAACCCGGCGCAGCTCGCCGCCCGGATCGAGGCGGGCGTCACCCAGGGCGTGGGCATCGCGCTGACGGAGAACCTCCGCACCCCGCGCGGCCTGGTCCGCCACCCGGACCTGACCGGCTACGCCCTCCCGACGGCCCTCGACGCCCCCGACATCCGGATCGTCAAGCTCGTCGAGGAACGCGACGTGGTCGCCCCCTTCGGCGCGAAGGCGGTCAGCGCGGTGCCGGTGGTGGCCTCCCCGGCGGCCGTCGCCTCGGCCGTACGCGCGGCCACGGGACGCCCGGTGAACCGCCTCCCGATCCGCCCGCAGGCCGCGGTGGCGACCGGCAACTGAGCCGCCCGCGCGCGTGAGGCAACGGGCGGGGTGCGCGGCGCGTCTGTACAAGGGACGGACGCGGCCGGTGGGCCGGGGCATTGTCAGTGGTGCCCCCTAGGCTGCGAAGCAGTGGGGGACGGCCGGCGCCCCCGTACGGAGCGCGCGCACGCACACCCGGGGGAGACGATGCACGGAGTCACGACGGACGCGGCGACGCGAACACCGGTGCGGGTGCCGCCGTTCTGGACGTCGGCGGCGCTGATCGGCTGCCTGTTCATGTCCGCGGGCCGCCGTACGGTGTCCGGTCTCGCCCTGGACCTGTCCTACCGCCTGCTGGTCGGCGAGTTCGGCCGGGGCCGAGTGGCCCGCTACGAGGACATCGACTTCCCGCCGGCCCTCACCCACGAGCCCACCCGCCGCTTCCTGAGCGAGACGGGCCTGCCGGAGAACGCGTTCCCGCTCCGCACGGACGACGACGGGATACCGCTGCCGACCCTGGCGGAGTACTACGGCGACGGGGTCCTCGGCGAGGCGGCCGGCCACCTCGTCCGGCTGGGCCGGCTGCCCGACGGCAGCGACGTGGTCGTGGACGGCCCGACCGGCACGGTCCTGACCTGGCACCCGTCCGGTGCGAGCCTGCGCCCGCTCACCCCGGACGTCTCGACGCTCGTCTTCACACTGTGGCTGCTGCGTCGCGCAGCCGCGCTGGAGGCCGTGACGGGATTCGAACCCGTGTAACTCGCTTTGCAGGCGAGCCCCTGGGCCACTCGGGCACACGGCCGGGTCTGTGACTCGGTGACTCGACGGTAGAGCGGGCGGGAGAGGGGCTCAAGGAATCCGGGGAGGCCGCAACACGACTGCCATGCGCCGTTCATGAACGGGCGCGGGGGCGGCGGTCGTACGACCAAGGTCCCGGTTCCGTCCCGCCTCCCGACAGGGGTCAACGCGGGCTTCGGCCCTTACGCTGGCGAGCATGACCGTCCCTGAGCCCCGCGACACCGAAGTCGCCGTCCCCGACGTGACCGCCGCAGGTCCCACCCCTCCCGACGACACCGTGCTGAGCCGCACCTACCGTGCGCTGAGCATCGGCATCGTCTCCGTCGTCGTACTGATCGCCTTCGAGGCGACGGCGGTCGGGACCGCGATGCCGGTGGCGGCGCGGGAGCTGGACGGGGTGTCGCTGTACGCGTTCGCGTTCTCGGGGTACTTCACGACGAGCCTGTTCGGGATGGTGCTCTCGGGGCAGTGGTCGGACCGGCGGGGCCCGCTGGCGCCGCTGACCACCGGTATCTCCGCCTTCGCGGCCGGGCTGGTGCTGTCCGGGACGGCCGGTGCGATGTGGCTGTTCATCCTCGGGCGGGCCGTGCAAGGGCTCGGCGGCGGACTGGTGATCGTCGCGCTGTACGTCGTCGTGGGGCGGGCCTATCCGGAGCGGCTGCGGCCCGCGATCATGGCGGCGTTCGCGGCGGGCTGGGTCGTCCCGTCGATCGTCGGGCCGCTCGCGTCCGGCGCGGTGACCGAGCACCTGGGCTGGCGCTGGGTGTTCGTCGGCATCCCGGTGCTGGTCGTCCTCCCGCTGGCGCTCGCGCTGCCGCAGATACGCAGCCGCGCCTCCGGCCCCGTGGGCGGCGGTGCGGACGCCCCGGGCTCCTTCGACCGCCGCCGCATCCGTCTCGCCCTCGCCATCTCGCTCGGCGCCGGACTGCTCCAGTACGCCGCGCAGGACCTGCGCTGGCCCTCCCTGCTGCCCGGCGCGGTGGGCGTGGCGCTGCTCGTCCCGGCCGTCCTCGGGCTGCTGCCGCGCGGCACCTACCGGGCGGTGCGCGGCCTGCCCTCCGTGGTCCTGCTGCGCGGCGTCGCCGCCGGGTCCTTCATCGCCGCCGAGTCCTTCGTCCCGCTGATGCTGGTCACGCAGCGGGGGCTGAGCCCCACGCTGGCCGGTCTCTCGCTGGCGGCGGGCGGCGCGACCTGGGCGGCGGGCTCCTGGATCCAGTCCCGGCCGCGCCTGGAACCCCACCGCGAGCGCCTGATGACCCTCGGGATGGCCCTGGTGGCGGCGGCCATCGCCACGGCACCCAGCGTGCTGATCGACGCCGTCCCCGCCTGGACGGTGGCCGTCGCCTGGGGCTTCGGCTGCTTCGGCATGGGCCTGGTGATCTCCTCCACCAGCGTCCTCCTGCTCAAGCTCTCCGCCCCCGCGGAGGCCGGCACCAACTCCGCCGCCCTCCAGATCTCCGACGGCCTCTCCAATGTCATCCTGCTGTCGATCGGCGGAGCCGCCTTCGCCGCCCTCGGCGGCGGCACGGTCAGCCACGCGGCCACGGAAGCCACCGGTTCCCACCCGGCCGCCTTCGCGGCGGTGTTCCTGCCGATGGCGGGGGTGGCGCTGGTGGGCGCGTGGGTGGCGACGCGGGTGCGGGAGCGGTGAGCCGGGAGGCGGCCGGGGCGACGGGCGGGGCGGCTGTGACGTCCGTCCCACCCGGGGGTGACCCGCCCCCGTGCGCGCGCTGATCGTGCCGGCCCGCCGGTAGGGTGGCCCGGTTGTCATACGTGGCCGAGCCGTTCTACCCCCTTCGGAGACCGTGACTACCACCGCCAGCTCCAGCACCTCGCACCATCTCTCCCCGGCCTTCCCCGGCCGCGCCCCCTGGGGCACCGCCAGCAAGCTGCGGGCCTGGCAGCAGGGGGCCATGGAGAAGTACCTCCAGGAGCAGCCCCGGGACTTCCTCGCGGTCGCCACCCCCGGCGCCGGAAAGACCACCTTCGCGCTGACGCTGGCGTCCTGGTTGCTGCACCACCACGTCGTCCAGCAGGTGACCGTCGTCGCGCCGACCGAGCACCTGAAGAAGCAGTGGGCCGAGGCCGCGGCCCGGATAGGGATCAAGCTGGACCCCGAGTACAGCGCCGGGCCGCTCAGCCGCGAGTACCAGGGCATCGCCATCACCTACGCCGGTGTCGGCGTGCGCCCCATGCTGCACCGCAACCGCGTCGAGCAGCGCAAGACCCTCGTCATCCTCGACGAGATCCACCACGCCGGTGACTCCAAGTCCTGGGGCGAGGCCTGCCTGGAGGCCTTCGAGCCGGCCACGCGGCGCCTCGCGCTCACCGGCACGCCGTTCCGCTCGGACACCAACCCGATCCCCTTCGTCACGTACGAGGAGGGCAACGACGGCATCCGCCGCTCCGCCGCCGACTACACGTACGGATACGGCTCCGCGCTCGCCGACGGCGTCGTCCGCCCCGTCATCTTCATGAGCTACAGCGGCAACATGCGCTGGCGGACGAAGGCGGGCGACGAGATCGCGGCCCGGCTCGGCGAGCCCATGACCAAGGACGCCGTCAGCCAGGCCTGGCGCACCGCGCTCGACCCGCGCGGCGAGTGGATGCCGGCCGTGCTGCGCGCCGCCGACCAGCGGCTCACCGAGGTCCGCAAGGCCATCCCGGACGCCGGCGCCCTCGTCATCGCCGCCGACCAGGACTCCGCCCGCGCCTACGCCAAGCTGATCCGCGAGATCACCGGCAGCAAGGCCACCGTCGTGCTCTCCGACGACACCGGCGCCTCCAAGAACATCGACACGTTCAGTCAAGGCACCGACCGGTGGATGGTCGCCGTCCGCATGGTGTCCGAGGGCGTCGACGTCCCCCGCCTCGCGGTCGGCGTCTACGCGACCACCATCTCCACCCCCCTCTTCTTCGCGCAGGCCGTCGGCCGCTTCGTACGGTCCCGGCGCCGGGGCGAGACCGCCTCCGTCTTCCTCCCCACCGTGCCCGACCTGCTCACCTTCGCCAACGAGATGGAGCGCGAGCGCGACCACGTCCTCGACAAGCCCAAGAAGGAGGGCGAGGAGGACCCGTACGCCGAGTCCGAGAAGGAGATGGACGAGGCGAACCGGGAGCAGGACGAGGACACCGGCGAGCAGGACATGCTGCCCTTCGAGGCGCTGGAGTCCGACGCCGTCTTCGACCGGGTCATGTACAACGGCGCCGAGTTCGGCATGCAGGCCCACCCGGGCAGCGAGGAGGAGCAGGACTACCTCGGCATCCCGGGGCTGCTGGAGCCCGACCAGGTGCAGCTGCTGCTCCAGAAGCGGCAGGCCCGGCAGATCGCGCACAGCCGCAAGAAGCCCGACGAAGAGGCAGACCTGCTCGAACTCCCCGCCGAGCGCCGCCCGGTCGTCTCCCACAAGGAGCTGATGGAGCTGCGCAAGCAGCTCAACACCATGGTCGGCGCCTACGTCCACCAGAGCGGCAAGCCGCACGGCGTGATCCACACCGAGCTGCGCCGGGTCTGCGGCGGCCCGCCGAGCGCCGAGGCCACCGGTGGACAACTGCGCCAGCGCATCGCCAAGGTGCAGGAGTGGGCGACGCGGATGAAGTGACCGGCGGGGCGTGAGGTCACCGCGCGAGCGCTGTACGTATCCGGACAAACACAGATAGCCCTTACCGCTCACCGCCCGGATTCTGGACGGAGCCTTCCGCTGAGCGAACCTGGTCGCTACTGTCCCGCTACGCACACGCCCCGTGGCAGCGCCGCCGCGGAGCGCAGCCGTGAAGCGACTGGCCCCGGGCACAAGGCCGGGCCGTCAGCCGATCGGCGGCCTCTGAAGCGCGTCACTGACGGGACTCGGTGACGCATCCGCCGCGAGGGGGCCGCCGACCTCACCACTAAGGAGTGGGCGTCGTGACCGCGGAGACCTCTCAGACGCTCGACCGGGGACTGCGGGTCCTCAAGCTGCTGGCCGATACGGACCACGGGCTGACCGTCACCGAGCTGTCCCACAAACTGGGCGTCAACCGGACTGTCGTCTACCGGTTGCTCGCCACGCTGGAGCAGCACGCACTCGTACGCCGTGACCTGGGCGGACGCGCCCGGGTCGGACTCGGGGTGCTGGGACTGGGCCGCCAGGTGCACCCCCTGGTGCGCGAGGCGGCGATGCCCGCGCTGCGGTCCCTGGCCGAGGACATCGGGGCGACGGCCCACCTGACGCTGGTGGACGGGGCGGAAGCCCTGGCCGTGGCCGTCGTCGAGCCGACCTGGACGGACTATCACGTGGCCTATCGGGCCGGATTCCGGCACCCGCTGGAGCGGGGCGCCGCGGGCAAGGCGATCCTGTCCGCCCGCCAGTTGCCGCAGCAGGGCCGGCCCCATGGCAGGGCCGCGGACGACCCCGGCTACACCCTGACCCACGGCGAGCTGGAAGCCGGCGCCTGCGGGGCGGCCGCGCCGCTGCTCGGGGTGACGGGGGTGGAGGGCAGCGTCGGTGTGGTGATGCTGTCCGACGTGGTGCCGGAGCGGGTGGGGGAGCGGGTGATGGACGCGGCCCGGGAGGTGGCGGAGGCGCTGCGGTGACGCTCCGCGGGTGAACCTGGAGGCCCCGCACCGAGTTCGTTCAAGCGGTGCGGGGCGTCGCGGCGTACGAGACGAAGTCGTGCCACGCTCCGGGGGAGAGGGCGAGCTGCGGGCCGCGCTTGTCCTTGGAATCCCGCACGGGGACCGTGGTGGGGCACGCGGCAACCTCGACGCAGTCACCGTCTCCGCCGCTGCTGTACGGGAACAGGCCGCCACGCTGCCCCTCGTTGTAGCCGAACCACCGAGTCTCGGGCGTCTCCAGCAACTGCATGGGACCGTCCGACTGTGCGTACGAGGACCCCACGCTCGGTCGTGGCCGCGCTGGTGGGGCTGTGCCGGGCGGTCCCGTGCGGGGCCGCCCGGCAGGCTACGGGCGTGATGCGGTGTCAGGCGCGCTGCTGAGGGAGCGCTTCACTCGATCGGGATGTACTGGCCGTTGCGGCGGACGCAGCGTAGGCCGTCGACCATGTACACGGTCTCCGAACGCGGCGGCTCGACCTCGCGGTGCGAGGGCGGGTACGGCATGGGCGCCGGTGGGCCGCCTCCGTATGAGGGTGGGTACGGCATGGGTGCCGGCGGGCCGCCTCCGTACGAGGGTGGGTACGGCATGGGCGCCGGTGGGCGGCCTCCGTACGAGGGTGGGTACGGCATGGGCGCCGGTGGGCGGCCTCCGTACGAGGGTGGGTATGGCATGGGCGCCGGTGGGCCGCCTCCGTACGAGGGCGGGTACGGCACGGGCGCCGGACGCAGCGGAAGCGACTGCCGCTCCGGCGGGCGCGACGACGAGCGGGACCGACGGTGCCGGGACGACGAACGGCGCGGCTCACGCGGTGGCTCGGCGTCCACGATGAACGGCTGCGACGACCCGCCCGGAATCTGCCCCGAGCGCGAGGACGGCGGTGGGTAGTACCCCTGGTTCGACAGCGGCGGGTAGCGCCGTGAACCGTGGTCTGCCGGCTCCTCGCGACCCGAGTACGAGCGGGGTCCGACCGACGTCGAGCGGCGCGGCGGTCTGACGTCCACGATCTCCGGCTCGCGCAAGGGGGGCCGTCCCCGGTCGTCGTCGGAGGACTCCGACATCTCCAGCAGGGTGTCCCGTGCCCCCGTGGAGAGCTTCACCTTGCCGGACTGTGCCTTGGGGTAGGCCTGCGCGCCGTAGCGGGGCCCATCGTGCTTGACAGACCCGGCCATGGGGAAATCATCCTTGAAATCCTTACGGAGGGTTTTGCCGCTTTTTTGGCGCCTCAGCGCGGAACGCAACGCCTTGTTCGAACCCTCGCGGCGCTTATCCTCCGAGTACGAGGCGCCGTAGAGTGTGGAGCTGGCGCGGCGCCGGGTGGGGCCCATGCTGTCAATGGCGTCCTGGTCCGGCGGGTTGTTCTCCAGGACGTCCAGAGCGACCCCGAGATCGTCGTTGGTCAGGTGGGACATAAAGCCTGCGGGCTTGCCAGGGCGATCTTCCCAGTACCTGTCGCCAAATTTGTCGCTGCCGGGGTGCTGGTCTTTGTTCGTCACGGCGAGCGGACCCTTGTCGCCCCTGTAGCCCTTCTTGAGAGTGTGCCCGCCGAACGGATCGTCCATCGGACCGAAGGGCAGGTCCTCATGGTCCTCCCGCTCCCGGCGTGCCCTGGCTCGCGCGTGCGCCCTGGCTTCCCTTGCAAGCGCCAGCTCGTGCAGCTCGTCCTCCGTCAGGTCCGACCGGCCCCGCTTCCTGCCGCTGTCGACGCGCTGCACGGGAAGGTGCGCGCGCTGTACGGGTGCAGCACCGGACAGGAAGGCCACCGTCGCGGCGTTGCCCGCCTGACTCTGCATGTCCGACAGGGAGAGGAACGGGCCGGCGGTGGCTCTGGCTGTGGTCCGGGGCGGACGTGCTAACGGCGCTCGGGCGCCGTTGGCGTCGCGATCTCTGTATGCGTACAAGGGCTCGGCTCCTCGGGTCTTTGGGCGGTCCCCCGGTTTTATCCCCATCTTCCAGGTGTAATGGGGCGAAGCTTGGGACGCTACGTACGCGAGGGCACTGAGCGACGACTCAACGGGCAGCCCCAATTCACCCAGGGTTAGAGTCAGCCACGGACGCTGTCCACTTTCCGTACTCGTACGCCGGCTGTGCGTGCGAGTGGCTGACCTGGTGAAGTACCCCCGCCCGGCGCCACCGTGGCCCCACGACCCCACCCTGGGCCTGTCAATTGTCGGTCACCGTACGTGTGTTCACGCAGCGGTTCAGTTCCACTCCGCTCGGCGCCCGTCTCGCCCGGCATCTCTCCGCCGCCCAGCTGCACGCCTGGGGCCTCCCGCACGCGGAGAAGCGCCGGGCCCGGCACCGCTGGGCGAGACCGGCCGGGGCCTGCTCCTGGTCGACGTGCTCGCCGACCGCTGGGACGTGATCGACCGCGTCTCGCAGGGCGTCGCCCTGCCCGGCAGGACGATCCGTGCTGAACTGGACCTGCCGGGCGGCCGTTTGGCCTCCTCGGCGCGTCTCGGGACCGCGCACTGCTGCACCCTGCGGCGCGTCGGTTCGTCGGTGATCTCGGGGGCGCGCGGGCCGGCACGGAAGATCGAAATTTAACCGCCGCATCATTCCGGGGACGCATTCCGTTTTCCTTTCGGTCGGCGGAGTGCTTCTCGAATTGTTTCTGCGTGCATCGATTGCATTTCTTCACTCGCCATTCGTTCACCGTTCACCGGCCATGACACAACCATGGTGAATTAGCCCCGGTCTAATCGATCGAACAAGCGCGCTGGGAGTGACTGACGCCCCCGCAAGAGGCGCTGGACGCAACGAATGTGCTGGGGGCCGACCGAGAATGGATCGCTCAACCCTGCGCGGCAGACCGCGGCAGGCTGCCGCGCTGCTCGCCGCGGCCATCACCGTCACCGCGTTCTGCGCGGCCGACGCCGTCGCCCGCAGCTATCCCTTCGGCCCGCGCACCCGAGCGGTCAACGACCTGGGCAACCAGTACGTGCCGTTCCACGCCCACTTGTGGGACCTGCTGCACGGCCGGTCCGACGGCGGCCTGTTCGTCAACTGGCAGTCCGGGTTCGGCTCCAGCTTCCTGCCCGACCTCGGGACGTATCTGAGCAGCCCGTTCGCTCTGCTCGTGGCCCTGTTCCCGAGGGACGAGATCGACCTCGCCGTCTATGTGGTGACCGTCCTGAAGACGGCGTGCGCCGCCGCCGCCATGGCATGGCTGCTGCTCAGACTGCGCCCCGGCCGCTGGTGGGCGGCGGGGCTGCTCGGTGCCGCCTACGCGCTGTGCGGCTGGTCGCTCGCCGACGCCTCGTACAACCCGATGTGGGTCGACGGCCTCATCGCCCTGCCCCTGCTGTGCCTGGTCGGCGAATGGGCGCTCACCGGACGGCATCGGCTGCTCGGCGTGCTGATCGTGGCGCTCGCCTGGATCGCCAACTTCTACACCGCGTACATGGCCACCATCGGCGCCGGCCTCGTCCTGCTGCTCCGGCTGTGGCTCTCCGGTCTCCCGCGCCGCCGGGCCCTGGCGGCGGCCGGCCGCGCCACGGTCACCGTCGCCCTGGGCGTCGGCCTGGCCGCACCGCTGGTCACGGTCATCTACTTCGGCACCACGCACGCCTACCCGGGGCGGGTCATGCACTTCTCCCCGGTCGCCACCGAGGACCTGCTGGCCCGGCTGCTGCCGACGACCTACGGATTCGGCAGCCCGGCGCTCTTCGTCGGCACCACCGCGCTGCTGCTGGCGCTCGCCCTGCCCTTCCACCGGGCGGCCCCCGTACGGGTGCGCGCCGGGTGGAGCCTGCTGGTGGCCGCCGTCACGCTGTCGATGCAGTGGACGCCCACCCATCTGGCCTGGCACGCCTTCGCCACCCCCAACGGCAGCCCGTACCGCCAGACGTTCGTGCTGTGCGCGCTGCTGGTGATCGCGGCCTGGCACACGCTGTCCTACGGCGTGCCCGCCCGGCGCGCGCTGGGCGCGGCCACCGCGCTGCTCGCGCTCATCGCCGCCGTCGCGAGCCGGAGCGGCCTGGTGCACTCCTACGCCTGGCCGGTGCTGCTCCCGGCCGTCGCCGTAGCGCTCGGGGGACTGCTCCTGCTGCGCCGCGCGGAAGCCGTCCGGCCCGCCGCGCCCCCGGCCGCCGACGCCGAGAGCGGCACCGTCGCAGGGGAAGGTGCAGGGGAAGGTGCCACCGCCGCCGAGGCGGGCGCCGCACCCGGCGGTGCGGGCGCGCGCCGCCGTACCGCGCTCGTCGGGCTCGCCGCCGCTCTCCTGGTCGGCGCCCAGCTCGGCGAGGCCGCCGCCACCTCCGCCGTGGCCACCCGGCTGCGGCTGAACCACCTGGACGACTACGCGTCCTGGGGGAGCCGGCAGGAGCGTCAGGCGGAGGCCGTGTCCGAGGCCGACGGCTGGCCCGCGTACCGCACCGACCCCGGCCGGGAGCAGACCGTGGGCAACGACCCGATGATGGTGGGCGGCCAGGGCGCCCAGTACTACAGCAGCCTCACCGCGGACGTCCTCAGCCGTACCCTCACGGCCCTCGGCGACGGCTGGACCTCGCGCGGCCGGAACGTGCAGAGCCTGGACAACGCCGTCACCGACGCGATCTTCTCCGTGGGCGCCCGGGTGCACTCCCCGCCGGACCAGCACCAGAGGTGGAACCCCCGCGACCGCAGCCCGGTGACCGTGTCCCGGCAGGACGTACCGTCCCTGGTCACCGTCCGGCCGTCCGTCGCGTCCACCGACCGCACCGGCGTCTCCGCCTTCGGGCCGTCGCCCTACCGCAACCAGGAACTGCTGCTGGGCTCCCGGGTCTACACCGTGCCCCCGCTGACCGTGCGCACCGCCGACGGCGGGGAGCCCGACCGGGCGTCCGGCGACCGAGCGGGCGCGGTGATCGAGGTCCCCCGCAAGAAGGCCCCCCGCACGAAGGCCACCCAGGCACGCCCGACGCTCGCGGCCCAGTGCCCGGCCGGCAGCGAGGTCTACCTCTGGGCCCCGCACTACTCGGGCACCGCCCGCCTCACCGACACCCCGGCCAAGCCGCTGACCGGCCGGTTCACCTCCGACGCCGCCAAGATCGCCGCGATGCAGCGGCTCGGCACGGCCCCGCAGTCCGGCCGGGTCCGGATCGAGCTGTCGCCCACCCGGGCCGGCACCGTCCCGGACGGCGCGGTCGGCTGTCTGGACACCGCCCGTCTGCACACCGCCGTCCAGGGGCTCAAGGCCACCGGCGCCACCGAGGTGACCGTCTCCGACGGCACCGTCCGGGCCGAGCTCCCGGCCGGCAGCAAGGGCACCGCCGTGCTCGCCGCCCCCCGGATCGCCGGTTGGAGGTGCGCCGCGGGCGGAGGCGAGGCCCAGCCCGCCGAGACGTACTACGGGCTGATCGCCGTGCCCCTGGACGGCTCCGCGACCACCGTCACCTGCACATTTCACCCGCCCGGCCTGCGCCTCGGCGCGGCCGTCGGGGGCGGCTCGCTCCTGACCCTCGTCCTGCTCGGCACCCTCACCGCCGTCCGCCGACGGCGGGCCGCACCCCGCCCCGCGCTCCGCACCGCCACACGACCGCGCGAGCGCGCCACCAGCGCCCTCTGACCGCACCCCGGAGAGGAACCATGCTCATCTCGATCGTCGCCCCCTGCTACAACGAGGAAGACGTCATCGAACGCTTCCACGCCGCCGTGCAGAAGGTCGCCGACGACCTGCTGCCGCTCGGCCACGACATGGAGTTCGTCTACGTCGACGACGGCAGCCGCGACCGGACGCTCACCCTCCTGGAACAGCTCGCCGAGCGCGACCCGCGCGTCCGCTACGTCTCCTTCAGCCGCAACTTCGGCAAGGAGGCCGCCCTCCTCGCCGGTCTGCGCCACGCCACCGGCGACTCGGTGGTGGTCATGGACGCCGACCTCCAGCACCCGCCGGAGCTGATCGCGCGCATGGTCGAGCTGCGCGGCGAGGGATACGACCAGGTCCTCGCCCGGCGCAGCCGGCGCGGCGACCGGTTCACCCGCACCCTCACCGCCCGCCTGTACTACCGGCTGGTCAACCGGCTCGTCGACGTCGAACTCGTCGACGGCGTCGGTGACTTCCGGCTGCTGTCGCGGCGCGTGGTGGACGCGGTGCTGGGCCTGACCGAGTACAACCGCTTCTCCAAGGGCCTGTTCGCCTGGGTCGGCTTCCCCAGCACCACCTTCGAGTACGAGAACGCCGTGCGCGAGCACGGCAGCAGCTCCTGGTCCCTGAAGTCCCTGCTCAACTACGGGCTCGACGGGCTGCTGTCGTTCAACAACAGGCCGCTGCGCGCCGCCCTCCACCTCGGCGTGGCCCTGCTGGCGTGTGCCGGGCTCTACACGGCGTGGATCGTGGGCGCCGCCCTCGTCAACGGCGTGGAGACACCCGGGTATGTCACCATCATCACCGTCGTCACCGCGCTCGCGGGGGTGCAGATGGTGATGCTGGGCGTCATCGGGGAGTACACCGGCCGGATCTACTACGAGGTCAAGGGGCGCCCGCACTTCCTGGTGAAGGCGACCAACGTGGAACGGACGAAAGATCTCATTCCCTGATGCTTGACGCGATGACCCGTCCGATGACGAGACAGATGGCGACCTTCGCCGTGGTCGGCGTCGTCAACACCGGCATGTATTACGGCCTTTACCTGTTGTTCCTCATGCGTCTGCCCTATCTTCTCGCGCATGTTCTCGCCTTCCTGCTCAGTATGGTCGGGTCCTTCTTCCTGAATGCGCGCTTCACCTACCGGACCCGGCCGACCCTGCGGAAATTCCTGCTGTTCCCGTTGACGAACGCCGCCAATTTCGTGATCACCACGGTCGGTGTGTATGTGATCGTCGACGTGCTGCAGGCCGGGAGCCGGTTCGCGCCCCTGCTCGCCTCCGCGGCGGCGATCCCGGTGACCTTCGTGGTCTCCCGCTGGATCATGCTGCCCAGCGCCACCGCGCGTTAGATTGGCTCCGTGCTCTCTCGTCTCACGCGTCCCCAGTTCCTCGCCGTCTGCGGCCTGCCCGTCGTGGGCCTGCTCGCCACCGCCGTGTTCGCGCCGCTGCCGTTCTCCGTGGCGCGGCCCGGTCTGACGGCCGACGTGCTCGGGGAGAAGCAGGGCGCCCAGGTGATCACGATCGAGGGGGCACCGACGCACGACACGAGCGGGCAGCTGCGGATGACCACGATCGAGGCGACCGGCCCGGAGGCGAGCGTCCACCTCGGTGACGTGCTCGGCAACTGGTTCGACACCGACCGGGCCGTGATGCCGCGCGACGCCGTCTACCCGAGCGGCGACGACGTGAGCGAGATCGAGGAGTACAACGAGGAGCAGATGAAGGAGTCCCAGGACGCGGCGACCGCGGCGGCCCTGAACCACCTGCGGCTCGACGCGAAGGACGTCGACGTCCAGCTCCGGCTGGAGGACGTCGGCGGCCCCAGCGCCGGGCTGCTGTTCTCCCTCGGCATCATCGACAAGCTCGGCGCCGGCGACCTCACCGGCGGCAAGGTCATCGCCGGGACCGGCACGATCACCCCCGGTGGCAAGGTCGGCGCGGTCGGCGGTGTGCCGCTGAAGACGCAGGCCGCCCGGCGGGACGGGGCCACCGTCTTCCTGGTGCCGAAGGCGGAGTGCTCGGACGCGCAGGCCGAGCTGCCGAAGGGGCTCCGGCTGATCCCGGTCACCACGCTCAAGGGCGCGGTCGACTCGCTCGAGGCGTTGGAGAGCGGGAAGGGCGACGTCCCCGCCTGCTGAGCACACGCACAGCGCTCAGTTCTCCTTCACGAAGCCCTTCTCCACCATCCAGTCCAGCGCCACCTGGTGCGGGTCCTCCCCGTCCACGTCGACCTTGGCGTTCAGCGTCCGTGCGACGTCGTTGGTCAGCGCCTTGGTGACCGGGTCGAGGACGGACGCGATCGCCGGCCACTCCTTGAGGGTGGCGGTCCTGACCATGGGCGCCGCGTTGTAGTTCGGGAAGAACGCCCGGTCGTCCTCCATCACCACCAGGTTCATCGACTTGATCCGCCCGTCGGTGGTGAACACCTCGCCGTACGTGCAGGCGCCCTTCGCGGCCTGGGTGTAGATGATCCCGGTGTCCATCTGCGTGACGTTCCGGGCGGGGATGTCCATCCCGTACGCCTTCTCCAGCCCCGGCAGCCCGTCCGCGCGGTTGGCGAACTCGCCCTCCACGCACAGCGTCACCGCGCCCGGATCCGACTTCGACAGCGCGGCGACCTCCGACAGCGTCTTCGTGCGGTACTTCTTGAAGTTGGCCTGGTTCATCGCCAGCGCGTACGTGTTGTTCATCGGCGCCGGCGGCAGCCAGGTCAGCCCCTTCTTCGCGTCGGCCGCCTTCACCGCCGCCCATTGCTGCTGCGGGTCGGGAATCGGCCGGCTGTTGCCCAGGTACGTGATCCAGGCGGTGCCCGTGTACTCGTACGTGGCGTCCGCGTCGCCGTTCTCGACCGCCGCGCGGGTGCCGACGGAGCCCTGGATGCCGGTGCGGTCGAGCACCTCGGCGCCGGCCGCCTGGAAGGCGATGCCCATGATCGCGCCGAGGACCAGCTGCTCGGTGAACTCCTTGGAGGTGACCGTGAGATCGGCACCCTCCAGCGGCCGGCCCTTCCCGATCGAGCCGGGTTCGACGTCGTCGACCATGGGGGAGCCGCTGGTGAGGCCGCAGCCGGCCGAGGCCAGCAGGAGGGAGGCGGCCAGCAGCACACGCGTACGCCGTCTCATGTCCCCGCCTCCAGTCCGCGCGGGCGCAGCAGCAGCTCGGCGAGCGAGGCCAGCCAGTCCACCAGCAGCGCGAGGGCGACGGTGAGGATCGAGCCCAGCACCAGCACCGGCATGCGCTGGCTGGTGATGCCGGTGGTGATCAGTACGCCCAGGCCGCCGCCCCCGCCGAAGGTCGCCAGGGTCGCCGTACCGACGTTCAGCACCAGGGCCGTGCGCACGCCGGCCAGGATCAGCGGGACGGCCAGCGGCAGCTCCACGCGCGTGAGGACGCCCATCGGGGACATGCCGATGCCGCGGGCCGCCTCCAGCAGCGTCGGGTCGTTCGCCCTCAGGCCCGCGATGGTGTTGGAGAGCACCGGCAGGATGGCGTAGATGATGATGCCGATCAGCGCGGACCGGCGGCCGATGCCCAGCCAGATCACCAGCAGCGCCAGCAGACCGATCGCCGGGGTCGCCTGACCCATGTTGGCGAACGCCATCGCCACCGGCGTGGCCTTCCGGAACGTCCGGCGGGTGAGCAGGATGCCCAGCGGGATGGCGATGATCAGCACGAAGAAGGTGGAGATCACCGTCAGCTGGATGTGCTGCCACAGGGCCTTCGTGACCTGGCCGTCGGACAGGGCGTTCTGGCTCAGCGCGTCCAGTTCGGCCTGCTCGAACCAGAGCCAGGTGGCCAGCAGTACGACGACCAGGACCGCGGGCAGGACGGTCAGCTTCTGCCAGGTGACCCGCCGCCCGGTCGCGGCCGGGGAGGGCGGGGCGAGCTCCTGCTCCGCCTCGTCCTCGTCGTCGGGGGCGAGCCCGGCCCCGTGGTCGCCGTCGGGCCGCCGGCCGGAAGCGGTGCTCACGCCCTCGCCTCCCCTCCGAAGCCGCCGCCCTCCTGCTCGGAGTGCGTCTGCTCGGCCCGGGCCTCCTCCAGGTCGTGCTGGTGCTCCAGCGCGTCGAGCCGGTCGGCCTCCAGCAGTTCGTGCACGGAGTTCAGCAGCGTCTCCATGTCGACGACGCCCTCGTACTCCCCGCGCCGCCCGGTGACCGCGACCCGCCCCGTGTTGTCGGTCAGCACCGCCTCCAGCGCGTCCCGCAGCGTCGCGTCCCGGGTCACCGTGTCGTGGACCAGCGTCCCGGCCCGCGCCAGCGAACCCTTGGCCCGCATCAGGTCGCCGCGCCGCAGCCACTTGTACGGCCGGCCGCGCCGGTCGAGGAGCAGGATCTCGTTGGTGCCGGCCGCCCGCAGCCGGTTGAAGATGTGCTGGAGCGGGTCCTCCACGGTCACCGTCGGATAGTCGGTGATCTCCACGTCCCGTACGCGGGTCAGGTTCAGCCGCTTCAGGGCCGCCCCGGCGCCCACGAAGCCGGAGACGAAGTCGTCCGCGGGGTTGGTGAGGATGGCCTCCGGGGTGTCGAACTGCGCGATGTGGGAGCGTTCGCGGAGTACGGCGATCCGGTCGCCCAGCTTGATCGCCTCGTCGAAGTCGTGGGTGACGAAGACGATCGTCTTGTGCAGTTCGCGCTGGAGCCGGATCAGCTCGTCCTGGAGGTGGTCCCGGGTGATCGGGTCCACCGCGCCGAACGGCTCGTCCATCAGCAGCACGGGCGGATCGGCCGCGAGCGCCCGCGCCACGCCCACCCGCTGCTGCTGGCCGCCGGAGAGCTGGCGCGGATAGCGGCCGTGGAACTCCGCGGCGTCCAGGCCGACCAGGTCGAGCATCTCCTCCACCCGGGACCGGATCCGGGACTTGGACCAGCCGATCATCCTCGGTACCAGCGCGATGTTCTGGGCGACGGTCATGTGCGGGAAGAGGCCGGAGGCCTGGATCGCGTAGCCGACCTTGCGGCGCAGCTTCACCGGGTCGATGTCGGTGACGTCCTCGCCGTTGATGCGGATGCGTCCGCTGCTGGGCTCGATCAACCGGTTGATCATCTTCAGGGTGGTGGACTTGCCGCAGCCCGAGGGGCCGACGAAGATCACCGTCTCACCGGCCTTGATCTCCATCGACACGTTGTCGACGGCCGGCTGCGGATTGCCGGGGTAGCGCTTGGTGAGGGACTCCAGCTCGATGGTCGCCCCGGTGGCGCCGTTGTGATCACTCTCAGACACGGATCCCCCTCGGAATGGTCAGCCGCCCGAGCAGGACGTACGCGGCGTCGAACAGCAGCGCCAGGACGATGATCCCGAGCGTGCCCGAGAGCACCTGGTTGAGCGCGTTCTTGCTGCCCAGCGAGGCGATCCCGCGGAAGATCTCGTTGCCGAGGCCCGGGCCGGAGGCGTAGGCGGCGATCGCGGCGATGCCCATCAGCATCTGCGTCGAGACCCGGATCCCGGTGAGGATCGGCGGCCAGGCCAGTGGCAGCTCCACCCGCAGCAGCCGGGCCGGGCGCGACATGCCGATGCCCGTGGCCGCGTCCACCAGCGACGGGTCCACGCCGCGCAGACCGACGATCGCGTTGCGCACGATCGGCAGCAGCCCGTACAGGGTCAGCGCGGTCACGGTCGGCGGGACGCCCAGGCCGACGATCGGGATGAGCAGACCGATCATGGCCAGTGACGGGATGGTCAGGATGGTCGACGTGGTCAGGGTCGCCAGGTTCCCCGCCCACTCGCTGCGGTAGGTGAGCACACCGATCAGGACCCCCAGCAGGGTCGCCACGACCATGCACTGGAAGACGGCGCTGGCGTGCTGGTAGGCGTCGGTGAGCAGTTGCTGGTGGCGGCTGACCAGGAACTCCCAGAAGTTCACCGCCGCTCACCTCCGGGATCGGGCCGGCCGGGGGACCGGTCTCAGTCGCTGCTGTCCTTGTCCCGGGCCGCCTGCTCCACCAACGGGATGATCCGCAGTGGAACGGGGTTCTCCATGACGATCGCCGTGGCGGCCCGGACGATGCCATCAAAACCGACAACCCGGTCGATCACCCGTTGAAGATCGGCGTTCGAGCGGGCCACCAGCCGGCACAGCATGTCCCCGGTGCCGGTCGTGGTGTGCAGCTCCAGCACCTCCGGCACGGTCGCCAAGTGGGCCCGTACGTCGGCCCCTTGGCCCTGCCGGATCTCCAGCGTCGCGAACGCGGTCACCGGATATCCGAGCGCCGCCGGGTCCACCTCCGGACCGAATCCGCGGATGACTCCGTTCGACTGAAGCCGGTCCAGCCGCGCCTGCACGGTGCCGCGCGCCACCCCCAGCCGGCGGGACATCTCCAGCACCCCGATCCGCGGCTCCCGGGCCAGCAGGCCGATGATCCGCCCGTCCAGTCGATCGATGCCCGTACCCGCCATACCCGCACCCTCCCGGCTGGTCATCCTGTACACATCGCCCGGCTCCACCGGCGTATCACTGGTCAGGTTGCCCAGTGGATGCACGAACTATTGCGCACCTTGCAGACGCGGGAGATTCTGCGGCTATGACGCAGACCACACACCACACTCCCGACACCGCCCGGCAGGCCGATCCCTTCCCGGTCAAGGGAATGGACGCGGTCGTCTTCGCCGTGGGCAACGCCAAGCAGGCGGCGCACTACTACTCCACCGCATTCGGCATGAAGCTGGTCGCCTACTCCGGACCGGAGAACGGCAGCCGCGAGACCGCGAGCTACGTCCTGGAGAACGGCTCCGCCCGGTTCGTGTTCACCTCCGTGATCAAGCCCGCCACCGAAGGGGGCCGCTTCCTCGCCCAGCACGTGGCCGAGCACGGCGACGGCGTCGTCGACCTCGCCATCGAGGTCCCGGACGCGCGCGCCGCCCACGCCTACGCCGTCCAGCACGGCGCCCGCTCGATCACCGAGCCGTACGAGGTCAAGGACGAGCACGGCACCGTCGTCCTAGCCGCCATCGCCACCTACGGCGAGACCCGCCACACCCTGGTCGAGCGCACCGGCTACGACGGCCCCTACCTGCCCGGCTTCGCCGCCGCCGACCCGATCGTCGAGCCGCCCGCGCACCGCACCTTCCAGGCGGTCGACCACTGCGTCGGCAACGTCGAACTCGGCCGCATGAACGAGTGGGTCGGCTTCTACAACAAGGTCATGGGCTTCACGAACATGAAGGAGTTCGTGGGCGACGACATCGCCACCGAGTACAGCGCGCTGATGTCCAAGGTCGTCGCCGACGGCACCCTCAAGGTCAAGTTCCCGATCAACGAGCCCGCGGTCGCCAAGAAGAAGTCCCAGATCGACGAGTACCTGGAGTTCTACGGCGGCGCCGGCGTCCAGCACATCGCGCTGAACACCAACGACATCGTGCAGACCGTGCGCACGATGAAGGCGGCGGGCGTGCAGTTCCTGGACACGCCCGACTCGTACTACGACACGCTCGGCGAGTGGGCGGGCGAGACGCGCGTCCCCGTGGAGACGCTGCGCGAGCTGAAGATCCTCGTCGACCGCGACGAGGACGGCTACCTGTTGCAGATCTTCACCAAGCCGGTCCAGGACCGCCCGACCGTCTTCTTCGAGCTCATCGAACGGCACGGCTCCATGGGCTTCGGCAAGGGCAACTTCAAGGCCCTCTTCGAGGCGATCGAGCGCGAGCAGGCCAAGCGCGGCAACCTCTGACGGCCACGGCAGCCTAGCCGGGCGGGCCCTCCACGGGGGGCTCGCCCAGCTCCGTCAGCGCGCGCCGCGCCTGCGGTGCCCACAGCGGGGAGAAGTACGGGTTGATCATCAGCGCCTCCCGAAGATGCCGCCGCGCGGGCCCGTACCGCCCCAGCTCCTTCTCGACCATGCCCCGGTGGAACACGTGCAGCGCGCTGCGCACCCCGCCGCCCTTGTCGGCGTCCGTGGCGATCGTCGCCAACTCCAGCGCCTCCTCGTGCTCACCGGTCCGGTGCAGCGCCCAGCCCAGCGCGTCGGCCACCGCGATCGCCGGCTGCCGCCCCCACTCGTCCCGCAGCCCCCGCACCGCCGCCTCCGCGTCCCCGTGGTCCGCCTCGAACCGGCCGAGCACCAGCGTCTCGTCCGCCCCGGCCGCCTCCGCGTCCCGCACCCGCTCCCGTAGCAGGCCGTACTCCACCCGCGCGGCCTGCTCGAGCCCCAGCGACTCGTACAGCTCGCCGAGCTCCAGCCGGTACTCCGGGCTCGGCCGCTCGGCCAGCGCCTCCTGGTACGCGGACAGCGCGTCCGTCGTCCGGTCCAGCGCCGCCAGTACCCGCCCCTGCCCGGCCTGCGCGGCCCGCTGGTCGGGGTCGAGGCGCAGCGCCTCCTCGAAGAACCGCAGCGCCTCCTGGCGCTCCCCGCGCTCGAACGCCAGCCGTCCGGCCTGCTCCAGGTACGCCGCCCGCTCGGCCGGCGCCTCGGCGGCCGCCGCCGCGTCGGAGATCCGGGCCGCCGCGTCCTCCCGCCAGCCCCGGTTCCGGTAGACGGCCGCGGCCCGCGCCCCCGCCGCCGGCGAGCCCGGACGCAGCTTCATCACCTTCTCCAGGGCCCGCCCCACGCCCTCGTCGTCACCGAGTCCCGTGTACGCGTCGATCAGCACCGCGTGCGCCGTCCACCGCTTCGGCGCCGCCTCGGCCGCCTGCTCGCCCCACTTCTTCGCCTCCGGGAAGTCCCGCCGCGCGACCGCCAGCGCCGCCAGCCCCTCCAGCGCCTGCGGATTGCGCTTCGCCCCGACCTTCAGGGAGGTGTGCAGTGCCTTCTCGGCCTTCGGCCAGTTCGCGACGTCGGCCGTCCGGCGCCCCCGCTCGACGTAGGCCGATCCCAGCACCGCCCACGCCGCCCCGTCCAGCGGATGCGCCCGCAGATGGGCCTCCCGGTCGCCGATCAGGACGGCCAGGTCGGGCAGCGCGGCCGGCACGCCCGCGATGACCGCGCCACGCGGCGGCGTCGCCGGTCCCGGCGCGGGCGGGGGAGCCTCGCGGGCCTCGCGGGGCAGCAGCACCAGGGCCCCGCCGAGTACGGCGGCCCCGGCCACGGAGGCGATCAGCACCCGGCGCACGCGGCGGGCACGCCGCCCGTGTCCGCTCTCCCTCTTCATGACCTCCATGGCGCCTACTGTGCGCCCATATGACGAGCACACCGGGTCTTGCGCCGGGTGCCGTCGACGGGGTTCACACCGATGGCCCCGGGTGCGAACCTGTGATCATGAGCCGTATCGAAGCGCCTCGCGACGAAGACGACGCAGCCCGCGAAGCCGGCGCGGCCCCGGCGGTCCACAGCCCCCTCGTCGACCGGCTGCTCGCCGGACTGCCCGCCGAGTCCGTCCTCACCGACCCCGACATCACCGCCTCCTACGCCAACGACATGGCGAGCTTCTGCCCGGCCGGCGCCCCCGCGGTGGTCGTCCTGCCGCGCACCGTGGAGGACGTCCAGCACGTCATGCGCACCGCCACCGAGCTGCGCGTCCCGGTCGTCCCGCAGGGCGCCCGCACCGGCCTGTCCGGCGGCGCCAACGCCACCGACGGCTGTGTGGTCCTCTCCCTCACCAAGATGGACCGCATCCTGGAGATCAACCCGGTCGACCGGATCGCCGTCGTCGAACCGGGCGTCGTCAACGCCACGCTCTCCCGCGCGGTGAACGAACACGGCCTGTACTACCCTCCCGACCCCTCCAGCTGGGAGACGTGCACCATCGGCGGCAACATCGGCACCGCCTCCGGCGGCCTGTGCTGCGTCAAGTACGGGGTGACCGCCGAGTACGTCCTCGGCCTCGACGTCGTCCTCGCCGACGGCCGCCTGATGTCCACCGGCCGCCGCACCGCGAAGGGCGTCGCCGGGTACGACCTCACCCGGCTCTTCGTCGGCTCCGAGGGCTCCCTCGGCATCGTCGTACGGGCCGTCCTCGCCCTGCGCCCCAAGCCGCCCGAGCAGCTGGTGCTGGCCGCCGAGTTCGCCTCCGCGTCCGCCGCCTGCGACGCGATCTGCACGATCATGGAGGGCGGGCACGTGCCGTCCCTCCTCGAACTGATGGACCGTACGACGGTCAAGGCGGTCAACGACCTCGCCCACATGGGCCTGCCGGAGACCACGGAGGCCCTGCTGCTCGCCGCCTTCGACACGGCCGACCCGGCCGCCGACCTCGCCGCCGTGGGCGCGCTGTGCGAGGCCGCGGGCGCCACGCAGGTGGTCCCCGCCGACGACGCGGCCGAGTCGGAGCTCCTGCTGCAGGCACGCCGGCTGTCGCTCACGGCGCTGGAGGCGGTCAAGGGCACCACGATGATCGACGACGTGTGCGTGCCCCGGTCCCGGCTCGGCGACATGCTGGAGGGCATCGAGCGCGTCGCCGCGAAGTACGACCTCACCATCGGGGTCTGCGCCCACGCGGGCGACGGCAACACCCACCCCACCGTCTGCTTCGACGCGGCGGACCCCGACGAGTCCCGGCGCGCCCGCGAGTCCTTCGACGAGATCATGGCCCTCGGCCTGGAACTCGGCGGCACGATCACCGGCGAGCACGGCGTGGGTGTGCTGAAGAAGGAGTGGCTGGCGCGCGAGATCGGCCCGGTGGGCCTGGAGATGCAGCGGGCCGTCAAACAGGTCTTCGACCCGCTGGGCATCCTCAACCCGGGCAAGCTCTTCTGACCCGGCGCCCTCGTCACCGGGCGAGCAGCTCGGCCAGCCCGTCGTCGATGCCGAGCTGCCCGGCCTCGGTCCCCGGCGGCACCGCCCGCAGGGTCCGCTCCAGCCAGGCCGACACCTGAGGGGTGGGCGCCTCCAGGAGGGCGTCCCCGTCGGGGCTGCTCAGCGCCATCAGTACGACGCTGCGGCCGTCCGCCCGCGACGGCCACACCCGCACGTCCCCGTGCCCGCACGGCCGGAACACGCCCTCCACCAGCAGGTCGCGGGCGAACGTCCAGTGCACCGGGTGGCCGGAGTCGATGTGGAAGGTGATGTGGACGGCGTAGGGGTCGTCGGCGTGGTAGCCGAGCCGGGCCGGCACCGGGACGGCGTGCTCGGGGGACAGGACGAGCCTCAGCTCCAGCTCGCGCTCCACGACGGTGGGGTGGTGCTCCACGGCAGGTGTCCTCTCTCGCAGGGACGTGGCCCGCCTGGTGCGGGCCCGCACGAGGGAGAGCGGCGGGGGCCGCGGGCATTACGCGGGTTCGCGGAAGTTTTCTCCCGAGTCCGTCGGAGGTGTGAAGGCACGGGCACGAGGTTGCCCGGAAAGGGGCGGGTCCCGTGGGACCGGCGGTGCGGATTGCGCCCGTCTGATAGATGTTGAGGCCCCCTTATCAATCCCCGAGCAGATACGGGACGACGGACATGAGCGCCCCAACCCCGGCCCCCGGCGACGACAGGCCCCGCGAAGGGTATTACCCGGACCCGTCCATTCCTGGATATGTCCGGTACTGGAACGGCGCCTCCTGGGTGCCGGGCACGAGCCGGCCCGCACCCAAGGACGGCGAGCCGCTCGCGCCGCCGCCCGGCGCGCGGCCCTCCGTGGAGGAGACCGGCCCGCACTTCTTCGACGAGGACCCGGTCGAGGAGCCGCCGCCCGCCGAGTCCCAGCACGGCAGCCGCCCGGAGCCCGCCTCGGCCTGGGGCGCCGACCGCGCCCACCAGTCCGGCTTCGGCGACGACCAGAACCGCCGCGTCGCCTGGCCGGGCGCTGCGGCGGGCACGGACCCGCGGGTCCCGCACGCGCGCGGGGCGGCGGACGAGGCCGCTCCCGCCGACGGCGGCGCGGTGGACGCCGGTGCGGGTGCGGGTGCGGGTGCGGGCTCCGGCGCCGGAACGGCCGGCGTGGGGACTCCGGGCGACCCGCGGGCCGGGGGTGCGCGGGGTGCCGGCGTGGGTGGTGCCGGTGGCGGTTCCGGTCATCCGGGTTCCGGTTCCGGCGGTGCCGGGGCGCCGAGTGGTGCCCGCGCCGGGGTCGCCGGCGGTTCCGGTCGGCCGGGGCCCGACGCCGGTGGGGCGTCCGGTGCGGGAACGGCCGGCGCCGGTGGCGGTTCCGCGCCGGCGCAGGGCGACGGCGCCCGGGCCGCGCGGGCGGACGGTGCGGCGGGGACGGCGTCCGGCGAGACGGAGGCCGCGTCGGGCAACACCTTCGTGTTCCGCCGCCCGACGGCAGGGGCGGCCCAGGGCGCGGGAGCCTCGGGCCCGGACGGCGCCACCGCCGAGGACGAGGGCACGATCACGTTCCGCGCGGTCTCCCCGCGCCCGGGTTTCGGCGCCGGGAAGGCCGCCGCCGCCCGCGCCGCCGCGCAGCCCCCGGCGGCCGGCGCCCCGACGGCCCTCTCCGGCCCGCAGCAGGTGGGCGGGGCGAGCGGCCCGGGCGTCCCCCACCAGGCCGCGGCCCCGCAGCCCGTCGCCTCGCCGCAGCAGCCCGCCGCCCCGGCCCCGGTCGCGGCCGGGCCCGGCGGAGGCCAGTCCTCCTGGGCCCAGCAGGTGCACCGGCTCGCCGACGCCGGCGGGGAGGAGCAGCCCGTCGCGCCCTGGAAGCCGCCGGTCGAGGACGTGTTCCAGGCCGCCGCCCGACGCCAGGCGGCGGCCCGCCCCGCCGGGCTCGGCAAGCGGCTGGCCGCGCGGCTGATCGACACCGTCGTCCTCGCGGGCGTCACCGCCGTGGCCGCCGTACCCCTCGGCACCAAGGCGATCGACCACGTCAACGGCAAGATCGACGAGGCCAAGCTCTCCGGCGAGACGGTCACGGTCTGGCTGCTCGACGGCACGACGGGCACGTATCTGGGCATCGTGCTGGCCGTCCTGCTGCTCTTCGGCGTCGTGTACGAGGCGCTGCCCACCGCCAAGTGGGGCCGCACCCTGGGCAAGAAGCTGCTGGGCCTGGAGGTGCGGGACATCGAGGCCCACGAGCCCCCGGCCTTCGGGGTGTCCCTGCGCCGCTGGCTGGTCTACAGCGTCCCCGGCCTCCTGGCCGTCGGCGTGGTCGGCATCGCGTGGTGCCTGTTCGACCGACCGTGGCACCAGTGCTGGCACGACAAGGCCGCCGGCACGTTTGTCGCGGGCTAGCTTCGCCGGTGGGGTCGGGGGCGCGCGCGTCTGGTGGTCGGGTGCGGGTCCGTGGGGGCTGGTCGCGCCCCGCGGCGGAGCCGCTGATGTCACAGCCCCGCGCCCCTTTTAGGCGCGGCCTCGTACTCCGGACGGCCGCTCGCCGGATGCGAGGGAAGAGAGTCCGAGTTCGACTCGGGCCATGAGCAGCGAACCGCCCCCCGGCTCCGGCGGGCAGCCGCCGGAAGACGACCCGTTCAGGAAACGCCCCTCGTCCCCCGAACCGGGCCAGGGCCCCGGCCCCGGCACGGGCGGCGCGGGCTCGCCGTACGACAGCCCACCCCCGCCCGGGGACGGCGGCCAGCAGCCTCCGTACGGCGGGAGCCAGCCCCCTCCCCCCGGTGGCGGAGCGGGCGGCCCCTACGGCGGTGATCCGTACGGAGGCGGGTCCTTCCCCACCGACCCGCTCGCCGGCATGCCCCCGCTCGCCGACAGCGGCCGGCGCACGCTCGCGCGGATCATCGACATGATTCTCGTGGGCATCGTGGTCTGGCTGCTCAGCTGGGCGTTCAACGTCCAGGAGTACGAGGTGGACGGCGGTCAGATCGAGGCGGGCAAGTCCTTCGGGCAGTCCCTGATCGCCGCCGTGCTCTACATCGCCTACGACACCTACATGACCGCCAGCAGGGGCCAGACCCTCGGCAAGAGGTGGCTCGGCATGCGCGTGGCCAACCTGGACAACGGCGCCACCCCCTCGGTGCAGACCTCGCTGATCCGCGCCCTGGTGCTGTGGCTCCCGTTCGCGTTCTGCTGCGCCTGCGTCTGGACGATCATCACGGGTGGCTGGAGCTTCTTCGACCGGCCCTACAAGCAGGGTCTGCACGACAAGGCGGCCAAGACGGTGGTGGTCAGCACCCGTTGACGACCGGACGGACAGAAGAGGCCGGACGTCCTGGACGTCAGGCGGCGCGCCCGCGTGCCGGCTCGCCCGACCCCGCGGCGACCCGGGCCGCCGGCACCGGCTCCTGGGCCGGGGCGGGCGTGCGCTCCGGCACGGCGGTCACCGTGCGTGTCCTGGGCTGCGGGGCCGTCATGGCGACCAGCAGCCCGAGGGCGAGCGCCGCGACGGCGACGACAGCGACTCCGGGACCCGAACTCGTCCGTGACAGCAGCAGCATGGCGAGCGTCGACAAGATCACGGTGCACGAACCGTAGGCGAACTGTGCGGCAGTCGGACGGGGCATGGCCATCGTGTCCTCGGAAGGCAATCTGGGGGTGAGACGTGCTGCCGGCCTGGCATTCCGCCGGTTTCCGGGCGTTCCGCCAGTCGACTCTAACGGGCTGTGTGCCCGAGTGGAACCAGCAGTAAGCGTGACCTAACCGACAGGGCCGATGCACGGGGGGCGCACGGATTCATGGCGTCCGGGAAGTGGACGGCCGCACGCGCCCGTTGAGGGAGTCACAAGCGCAACGACGGCCACCTCGCTCACGGTCCGGCGTCCGTAAAGCGAACGCCCGCTCCGCATAGTGCACTTGTTCTGCTCAAGTCAAGGTCTGTCTTTTCCGTCGAACCTCTAGTCAAATGTCGTCACTTGACTACACGCGTTGATCACGTGTGCGCGGACTCTGCTCTGTCCTTGTCCCCCCTTCCGCGCGCGTGCACGCGGGGGAGGAACTCAAGTGACCAGTAGATCCTGGACGTTCAGAACGGCGGCGACCACCGTCGCACTGGCCGCGGCCACCGCCACGCTCTCCGCAGCCGGAGTGGCGCAGGCGGACTCGCCCGCCCGGCCGGAAGCCGTGGACCGCCACGACCCGCACCCGGCCGAAGGCCATGACTCCCACGACCTCAAGGGCCCCCTGAGCGACACTCAGGCCGCCCAGCGGGAGGAGGCTCTGAACCAGGTCATATCCGGCGAGGCCTCGGTGAAGAGCAAGGACGGCTCGAAGGTCGTCCAGCTCAAGAGCAAGAAGGGCGACAGCAAGTACGTCGAGCTGGGCCGGGAGAAGACCGACAAGATCTTCACCATCCTGGTCGAGTTCGGCGACAAGATCGACAGCCGTTACGGCGGCGACGCGGGCCCGCTGCACAACCAGATAGCCAAGCCCGACCGCAAGACGGACAACTCCACGGCCTGGAAGGCCGACTACGACCAGCAGCACTTCCAGGACCTGTACTTCGGCTCCGGCAAGGGCGTCGACTCGGTCAAGACCTACTACGAGAAGCAGTCCTCCGGCCGCTACTCGGTCGAGGGCGAGGTCTCCGACTGGGTCAAGGTCCCCTACAACGAGGCGCGTTACGGCAACAACGCCTGCGGCGACACCAACTGCCCCAGCGTCTGGAACGTCGTCAGCGACGGCCTGAACGCCTGGGTCGAGCAGCAGCAGGCGGCCGGCCGCACCGACGCCCAGATCAAGGCGGACGTCGCCCGGTTCGACGAGTGGGACCGCTACGACTTCGACGGCGACGGCGACTTCAACGAGCCCGACGGCTACATCGACCACTTCCAGATCGTGCACGCCGGTGAGGACGAGTCCGCGGGCGGCGGCGTCCAGGGCACCGACGCGATCTGGGCCCACCGCTGGTACGCCTTCGGCACCGACGCCGGCGCCACCGGCCCCGAGCAGAACAAGCTCGGCGGCGCGCAGATCGGCTCCACCGGCGTCTGGGTCGGCGACTACACCGTCCAGCCGGAGAACGGCGGACTCGGCGTCTTCGCCCACGAGTACGGCCACGACCTCGGTCTGCCGGACCACTACGACACCGCCGGCGGCGAGAACTCCACCGGCTTCTGGACGCTGATGTCCTCCGGTTCCTGGCTCGGCACCGGCCGCAACGAGATCGGTGACCTGCCCGGCGACATGACCGCCTGGGACAAGCTCCAGCTCGGCTGGCTGAACTACGACACCGCCAAGGCCGGGGTCAACTCCTGGCACAAGCTGGGCGTCGCCGAGTACAACACCAAGCACAAGCAGGCCCTGGTCGTCCAGCTGCCGAAGAAGGCGGTCACGACCGAGATCGTCACCCCCGCCGAGGGCAAGACCCAGTGGTGGAGCGGCAGCGGTGACAACCTCAAGAACACGCTGAGCCGTTCGGTCGACCTGACCGGCAAGTCGAAGGCCGAGCTGACCTTCGACGGCTGGTACGACATCGAGGCCAACTACGACTACCTCTACACCGAGGTCTCGACCGACGGCGGCGCCAACTGGACCGCCGTCGACGGCACGGTGAACGGTCAGCCGATCCCGCGCGACGCCGCCGACAAGCCGGCCCTGCACGGCACGCTCGACGCGTACACGAAGTTCGCGTACAACCTCGACGCCTACGCGGGCAAGAAGATCGACGTCCGCTTCCGCTACCAGACCGACGGCGGCGTGGCCCAGAAGGGCTTCACGGCCGACTCGATCACGGTCACCGCGGACGGCGCGGCGCTGTTCACCGACAACGCCGAGAGCGCGGACGCCGCCTGGACGGCCACCGGCTTCTCCCGCGTCGGCGCGTCCTTCACCAAGGACTACGCGCAGTACTACATCGCCGAGAACCGGCAGTACGTGTCGTACGACAAGACGCTGAAGACCGGCCCGTACAACTTCGGCTTCACGGAGCGCCCGAACTGGGTGGAGCACTACGCGTACCAGAACGGCCTGCTGATCTGGAAGTGGGACACCTCCCAGGCGGACAACAACACCAGCCAGCACCCCGGCACCGGCCTGGTCCTGCCGATCGACTCGCACCCGACCGCGCTGAAGTGGGGCGACGGCACGCTGATGCGCAACCGCATCCAGGCGTACGACTCGCCGTTCAGCCGCTACCGCACGGACGGCATGACGCTGCACAAGGCAGACGTCGCGAAGTACATCCCGGGCTCGAAGGGCGTCTCGGTCTTCAACGACCGCACGAGCGACTACTACGACCCGGCGAACCCGACCGGCGGCGTCAAGGTCACTGACACCAACACGAAGATCAAGATCAACAAGGAGGCCAAGGACGGCTCGACGATCGAGCTCGAGGTGGGCCCCGCGGGCAGGTAATTAGCATCTGCCCAGGTCAGAGCATGATCGGCGGCGACCCCCTGGCGGGTCGCCGCCGATCCGTGTTTAGGTGCGTCCTGTGGTTCTCTTATTGACACGGGGGTGTGACCGTATGGCCGCAGGAGGCTTCAGCAAGCTGCCGAACGGCACGGTGGTGGTGGCACTGAACCTGCCCAGCCCCGCGGCCCCGGACGGCAGCGTGCGCGTACTCGTCCACGCCCACAACCGGGCGCGCGCCCTGACCAGGCTGCGCAACCTGGGCCTGCGCGCGGTCTACCTGCGGGGCAACGCCGCCCCACCGACCCCGGACGAGATCACGGCCGTCCTGCACCACCCGGACGGTCTGATATGGCGCACGGCGCCGGTGCCCGGCGTCACGGGCGGAGCGGACCTGCCCCAGGAGCTGTGGCACCCGATCCGAGCCCTGCTCAGACGCCCGACCGCCCAGACCTGACGGCCGAAACCCACTGTTGTTCATCCTCCCAGCGCCGACTGCTCACTCGTCCGGCGTCGCCTGCTCGCCGGCGGGCCCGATCATGATCGGACCCCAACCGGCGGCAGGAGGATGCAATGCAGTCCCTCGAGTCCGACAGACGCCCCGCCCACCGCGCACTTCGGCGCCTTCTGGCACTGATCGCGGGCGTCGTGATGGCCGGCGTCGCAGCCGTCACCCCCGCGGCGGCGGACGGGCGGGAAGAACCCGTCGACGTCCAGCTGGTCTCCCTCACCGACTTCCACGGCTACCTCGGCGAGTACGGCGCGACCATCGTCGGCTCGCACCGCGGCGACCCGGCCGTACGGGTCGGCGGAGGCTCCTACCTGGCCACCCACGTCAAGCGCCTGCGAGAGGGCCGCGACAACTCGATCCTCTTCTCGGCCGGTGACGACTTCTCCGGCTGGCCGGACGAGACGGAGTGGTTCTGGAACGAACCGACCATCGAGTACCTCAACGCACTCGGCCTGCAGTTCTCCACCGTCGGCAACCACGAGATGGACCGCGGCTTCGCCTTCCTGCGGCACATGCGCAAGGGCACGTGCGAGGGCCGCCCCGACCGGGACCTGTGCTTCCGGGACTCGACCGGCCAGCGGTTCGCGGGCGCTGACTACGACTACTATTCGGCCAACCTTCTGGACCGCTCCACGGGCCGCCCCGCTCTCCAGCCGTACCACGTCGAGCAGGTCGACGACGGCAACGGCGGCACCCTCCCCGTCGGCTTCGTCCACGCGACGACCGCTCTGACCAGCGGCGAGGCGATGTCGTACACCCCCAGCGGCTACACCTACGCCGACGAGGTGACGGCGGTCAACCGCTCCGTCGCGCGGCTGCGCGCCCAGGGCGTCCGGGCGATCGTCGCGGTCCTCCACGAGGGCTTCTCACAGCAGTCCGGCAACGGCCACAACGACTGCGTCGACCCCTTCGGCCCCGTCGTCGAGTTCAACCGCACCATCTCCCCGGCCGTCGACGCGATCGTCACCGGGCACTGGCACGGCACCGTCAACTGCATGCTGCCCGACCCCACGGGGACCCCGCGTCCGGTCGTCCAGGCCGGCAACCACGGTCATCTGATCAGCGAGATCAACCTGAAGCTGGACCCGCGCACCGGCGAGGTGCTGCGGGAGGACACCACCTCGGTGAACCACGCCGTCACCCAGGACGTCCCGCGGGACGCCGAGGCCGACCGGATCGCCTCCTACTGGCGGACGAAGCTGGGCGAGCGCGCGGCCCAGCGCATCGGCACGATCACCGGTGACCTCACCCGCGCCCGCGACACCGAGGGCGAGTCGGCCCTCTACGACGTGGCCGCCGACGCCTACCGCTGGGCGGCGGACCGGGACGGCCGCGCCGACGTGGGACTGGCGATGCCCGACACCCTGCGCCGCGACCTGACCCATGCCCCCCAGCCGGGCAACAGCGCCGACGCCCCCGGCCGGGTGCTGTTCCCCGAGGCGGCGGTCGGCACGGTGCTGGACTCCGGGATCGGCGTCGGCGTCGTGCGCGGCACCCTGACCGGGCGGGAACTGGTCGGGCTGCTGGAGTCCCAGTGGCAGGGCGCTGCCGACGGATCGGTCACCTTCCGCCCGGTGGCGGTGTCCGGGAACGTCTCGTACCGCTTCGACCCGGACCGGCCCGTCGGGCAGCGGATCGACCGGGGGAGCGTGCGGATCGACGGACGCCGCGTCGGCGACGGCAGGAAGTACCGCGTCGCCACCCTGGCCAACGCCTTCATGGAGCAACGCGCGCTCCCCGGCTTCGAGGAGCTGATCGGCGCCCGCGACCAGGACCGCAGCGCCTTCATGGGCGGCGACGCCCTGTGGCACTACCTGTCCGCCCACCCGCGGCTGGCGCCGCCGTCACTGGACCGCGCCAGGGCGAGCTGAGCCCCGGGGAGGCGGGCGGGGAGCCCGGCCGGTGCGCCCGTCGGGTGACGGGGGCTACTGCACGACCGGCTTCCCCGACAGCTCCACGCCCGCCTCCCGCAGCTCCTCCAGCGCCCGCTCGGTGCTGTCCGCGGCCACCCCGGCGGTGAGGTCGAGCAGGACGTGCGTACGGAAGCCCTCGCGGGCGGCGTCCAGGGCGGTGGCCCGGACGCAGTGGTCGGTGGCGATGCCCACGACGTCGACCTCGTCGATCTTCCGGTCCCGCAGCCAGTCGGCGAGCCGGGTGCCGTTCTCGTCGGTGCCCTCGAAGCCGCTGTAGGCCGCCGAGTACGCCCCCTTGTCGAAGACGGCGTCTATGGCGCCGGAGGCGACGGCGGGGGCGAAGTTCGGGTGGAAGCCGACGCCCTCCGTGCCGGCGACGCAGTGCGCCGGCCAGGAGTGGACGAAGTCGGGGTTGTCGGCGAAGTGGCCGCCCGGCGCGACGTGGTGGTCGCGGGTGGCCACGACGTGGCGGTAGCCGGCGGGCGCCTGCCCGATCAGCTCGGTGATGGCGGCGGCCACGTCGGCACCGCCGGTCACCGCAAGGCTGCCTCCCTCGCAGAAGTCGTTCTGCACGTCAACGACGATCAAGGCGCGGCGCATGGTCGGTGTCCTTCGACTGGGTCGACTTGGGGAATCGGAGGGGGAGCGGAGGGGATCGGAGACGCGGCGGGGGCGGGGCGGCCCGGCGGGCCGCACCAGCTTTAGCTACCCGAGCCCCCGTGCACGTACTCCGTCGGAATGACGGGTTCCCCTCGGGAGAGCTGCGTGGCGGACAGCGGCAGGTTGGCGCGGGCCGCCGCGTGCCGGTCCCGGACGACGTCCAGCGGCTCGCGCGCGACGACCTCACCGCCCTTGACCAGCTCGACCAGGAGCTGCCGGTCGGCGAGCCCGGCGGGCACGGGCCCGGTGCCGACCACCTCGGCCTCGGCGAAGCCGTCCGCGTCCAGCCGCCGGGCGGCCCACTTGCGGCCGCCGATCGAGGTCTTGCCGCCGGTGGACTTCTTGGCCACCGGCACCAGCGGCGCGTCGGCGTCGCCGGACTCGGCGCGGGCGACGAGCTTGTAGACCATCGAGGCCGTCGGGTGCCCGGACCCGGTCACCAGCTGGGTGCCGACGCCGTACGCGTCCACGGGCGCCGCCGCCAGCGAGGCGATGGCGTACTCGTCCAGGTCCGAGGTCACGACGATCTTCGTGTCCGTGGCGCCCAGCTCGTCCAGCTGCTGCCGCACCCGGTGCGCCACCAGCAGCAGGTCGCCGGAGTCGATGCGCACGGCGCCCAGCTCGGGGCCGGTGATCTCCACGGCCGTACGGACGGCCTCGGCGACGTCGTAGGTGTCGACCAGCAGCGTGGTGCCCCGGCCGAGGGCGTCGACCTGGGCGCGGAAGGCGTCGCGCTCGTTGTCGTGCAGCAGGGTGAAGGCGTGGGCGGAGGTGCCGACGGTGGGGATGTTGTAGCGGAAGCCGGCGGCCAGGTCGGAGGTGGTCGCGAAGCCGCCGACGTAGGCGGAGCGGGCGGCGGCCACCGCGGCCAGCTCGTGGGTGCGGCGGGCGCCCATCTCGATCAGCGGCCGGTCACCGGCGGCGGACGACATGCGCGAGGCGGCGGCGGCGATCGCCGAGTCGTGGTTGAGGATGGAGAGGATCACCGTCTCCAGCAGCACGCACTCGCCGAAGGTCCCCTCGACCCGCATGATCGGCGAGCCCGGGAAGTACACCTCGCCCTCGGGGTAGCCCCAGATGTCCCCGCTGAAGCGGTACTGCGCGAGCCAGTCGAGGGTCTCCTCGTCGACGATGCCCCGCTCCCGCAGGAAGCGCAGGACGCCCGTGTCGAAGCGGAAGTTCTCCACCGCGTCCAGCACCCGGCCGGTGCCCGCCACGACGCCGTAGCGGCGCCCGTCGGGCAGTCGGCGCGTGAAGACCTCGAACACGCTCCGCCGCCCGGCCGTGCCCGCCTTCAGAGCGGCCCGCAGCATGGTCAGCTCGTACTGGTCCGTGAAGAGCGCCGTCGACGGGACGTCCACCGGCAGCCCAAGGTCCGCTGTGTTCATGTCGAGGATGCTACCCCCATTTCGTCACTCTGACGATTTGTGGTTCCGTGGCGCCCGCCACAGGCCCGTTTGTGCGGGTGCCCCCCTGTGGTGGCAGCATGGGCCATGTGACGGCAGCCGCACCCATGGAGATCGAGAAGACCGAGTCCGCCGAGGAGGTCTTCGCCGTACCCGAGCCCGACGTGCCCTGGCTGACGATCGTGCACAACGATCCCGTCAACCTCATGAGCTACGTGACGTACGTCTTCCAGTCCTACTTCGGCTACTCGAAGGACAAGGCGACCAAGCTCATGCTCGACGTCCACCACAAGGGCCGCGCGGTCGTGTCCAGTGGCTCGCGCGAGGAGATGGAGCGGGACGTCCAGGCCATGCACGGCTACGGCCTGTGGGCCACCCTCCAGCAGGACCGGAAATGATCGAAACGGCCGGAATTGCAGCCGGAATTGCAGCCGGAATTGACCCACGCCCGCCCGCAGGACGGAAGTAGCTGAATCGCCTTCATGCCCGGACAATTCGAACCGATCCCCGGTGGCGGCGCGGCCGTCGCCCTCGACGACGTCGAGATCTCCATCATCCGGTCCCTGGCCGTGCAGCTCCTGGAGCTGATCGGACCCGGCCCCGCCGAGGACGCCTCCGACGACCCGCTCGCCGAGCTCTTCGCCGAGGGCCCGAGCGAGCCCCCCTCCGACCCGGTGCTGCGCCGCCTGTTCCCGGACGCCTACGGCGACCCCGAGGGCACCCCGCAGGCCAAGGAGGCCGAGGAGCAGCGCGCCCACTCCGCCGAGTTCCGCCGCTACACCGAGAACGACCTGCGGGCCGGCAAGCGCGAGAACGCGCTCGCGGTGATCCGCGCGCTGGACGCCCTGGCGTCCGAGGCGGCGGGCGAGGGCGAGGCGGTGCTGAAGCTGTCGGCGCAGGAGTCCCGGCAGTGGCTGGGCGCCCTGAACGACCTGCGCCTGGCCATCGGCTCCCGGCTGGAGATCACCGACGAGGACGACTCCGACCTGCTCTACCGGCTCCCGGACGAGGACCCGCGCAAGCCGATGGTGATGGCGTACCTGTGGCTCGGCGGCCTCCAGGAGTCGCTCGTCGGGACCCTGATGCCCTGAATTGGCGTGATTCGCTCACTCTCCGTGTCCGCTCAGCGGACCCTCAAATCCGGATAACGATCGCGTCAAACCCGCGCCCTTCTTTGCACCCCCAGGGTGCCCTTTGTCCGGTTCTGGCTGTGTGACACATCACACAGGTCCCCTGTGATCAGTGCTGCGGTCGTGGTAAATCTTCACGACCGCCCGGCGAACACCACCCGAATGTTCGGCCGGGTGCGCCACCGAGCCGGCGGATCGCCGGCCAGGCAACGAGCGGGACGTGAGGCCCGCTCAGCTCCATCATCCGGGGGGATCGAGACCCGATCCGCGGCCGACGAAAGGCCCGGATCGGCATGGAGAAAGGCGCACCACACATGACCTCTGCGCAGGTCGACACGGAGAAAGCACCTGAAGAGGGCTACGAGCGCGGGCTCAACAGCCGTCAGGTCCAGATGATCGCGATCGGCGGCGCCATCGGCGTCGGTCTCTTCCTGGGCGCCGGGGCCAACATCGCCAAGGCCGGACCCAGCATCATCCTCATGTACGCCCTCGCAGGCGTGATCATCTTCTTCATCATGCGGGCGCTCGGCGAGCTCCTGCTCTACCGTCCCGTCTCCGGCTCCTTCGCCGAGTACTCCCGCGAATTCCTCGGCCCCTTCTTCGGCTACTTCACCGGCTGGACGTACTGGCTGATGTGGGTGGTCACCGGCATGGCGGAGCTCACCGCCGCCGCCATCTACATCCACTACTGGTTCCCACAGATCCCGCAGTGGGTCTCGGCCCTGGTCTTCCTGGTCGTGCTGTTCCTGGCCAACCTGATCTCGGTGAAGCTCTTCGGCGAGATCGAGTTCTGGTTCTCGATGGTCAAGGTCACCGCCATCATCGGCATGATCGTGATCGGCCTCGGCGTGCTCACCCTCGGCTTCAGCCAGGCCGGCGACACCGCCGCCGTCTCCAACCTGTGGGCCTTCGACGGCTTCTTCCCCAAGGGCATCGGCTCCTCGCTCATGACCCTCCAGGGCGTGATGTTCGCCTACCTCGCCGTCGAGCTGGTCGGCGTCACCGCCGGCGAGTCCGAGAACCCGGAGAAGACCCTCCCCAAGGCGATCAACACCCTGCCCTGGCGCATCGCCCTCTTCTACGTCGGCGCCCTCACCGTCATCCTGGCCGTGGTGAAGTGGACCGAGTTCGCCGAGGGCGTCAGCCCCTTCGTGAAGGCCTTCGCGGTCATCGGCATCCCGGCCGGCGCCGGCATCGTCAACTTCGTCGTGCTCACCGCCGCCCTCTCCTCCTGCAACTCCGGCATGTACTCCACGGGCCGGATGCTGCGCACCCTCGCGGACAACGGGGAGGCCCCCAGGGTCTTCAGCCGGCTGTCGTCGACCAAGACCCCGGCCATCGGCATCGGCATCTCGGTGATCTTCATGGGCATCGGTGTGGTCCTGAACTACGTCGTCCCGGAGAAGGCCTTCGGCTACGTCACCTCCATCGCCACCGCCGCCGGCATCTGGACCTGGCTGATGATCCTGATCAGCCACGTCCTCTACCGCCGCAAGGTCGTCGCGGGCCACCTGCCCGCCTCCTCCTTCCCGGCGCCGGGCGGCTCGGTGTGCTCCTACATCGCCATCGCCTTCCTGCTCTTCGTCACCGGCCTGATCGCGTACGACGCCGACTCCCGGGTCTGTCTCTACGTCATGGCCGGATGGGCCGCCGCGCTCGGCATCGGCTGGGCGGTGCTCAAGAGCCGCAACCCGGAGGTCACCGAGCGGCGCGGCGAGCCCGAGATGGAAAAGATCGGCTGACCAGCGCCTTCGTGCGCACTGCGGACGTCCGGCCGCACGGGTTGCTCGTGGCACCCCGGCACGGCTGCCGCTCAGGATGTCCGGCATATGGACCGTCCCGTACCACCCACCGGTACGGGACGGTCCTTCTGCTTATGCTGGGCCGCATGCTGACCCTCACCCAGGCCCTGTACGACCAGATCGTCGCCCACGCGCGCGAGGACCACCCCGACGAGGCGTGCGGCGTGGTGGCCGGTCCGGTGGGGGAGGGCCGCCCCGAGCGGTTCATCCCCATGCTCAACGCCGCCCGCTCGCCCACGTTCTACGAGTTCGACTCGCAGGACCTGCTCAAGCTCTACCGCGAGATGGACGACCGCGACGAGGAGCCGGTGATCATCTACCACTCCCACACGGCCACCGAGGCCTACCCCTCCCGCACCGACCTCTCCTACGCCAACGAGCCCGGCGCCCACTACGTCCTGGTCTCCACGGCGGACACCGACGGCGCCGGCGAGTTCCAGTTCCGGTCGTTCCGGATCCTGGACGGAGAGGTGACGGAGGAGGAGGTCAAGGTCGTCGAGGCCTACTGACCCCCGACCGCATCTCGCAAGCCGGACGGATTGCGTCCGAAGGATGAGATCACACTCCGGGAGCCGGACCGGGAATCGATACGATGTGCCCATGGTTCTTCTCGACGTGAGCGAAAAGGCGCCGGGCACGCTGCTCGTGGCGCGGCTGCACGTCGACCTGTGCAGGCTGAACAGCGCCATCTGTTGATCTTCCGCTGCCGCCGTACGGCCGTGAGCCGCGGCGGGCTGCAGCGCGCCTCCGCGCGCCCCGACGAACCCACGACACCTTCCGACAGGAGCCCTCAGCCATGGCCATCGAGGTCCGCATCCCGACCATCCTCCGCCAGTACACCGACGGCCAGAAGGCGGTGGAGGGCACCGGGGACACCCTCGCCAAGCTCTTCGCCGACCTCGAGACCCGGCACGCGGGCATCCAGGCCCGCATCGTGGACGGTGAGCAGCTGCGCCGCTTCGTCAACGTCTACCTGAACGACGAGGACGTCCGCTTCCTCGACGGCATCGACACCAAGCTGTCCGACGGCGACAGCATCACGATCCTGCCGGCCGTCGCCGGCGGTATGGCCTGATCGGGATGCGTTACGACTCCCCGCTCGCCGCGGTGGGCAACACCCCTCTGGTGCGCCTGCCGCGGCTGTCGCCGTCCGACGACGTCCGTATCTGGGCCAAGCTGGAGGACCGCAACCCGACCGGCTCGATCAAGGACCGCCCCGCGCTCCACATGATCGAGCAGGCGGAGAAGGACGGCCGCCTCACCCCGGGCTGCACGATCCTGGAGCCGACCAGCGGCAACACCGGCATCTCGCTGGCCATGGCCGCCAAGCTCAAGGGCTACCGCATCGTCTGCGTCATGCCTGAGAACACCTCGCAGGAGCGCCGGGACCTGCTCGCCATGTGGGGCGCGGAGATCATCTCCTCCCCGGCCGCGGGCGGCTCCAACACCGCCGTACGGGTCGCCAAGGAACTCTCCGCCGAGCACCCGGACTGGGTGATGCTCTACCAGTACGGCAACCCGGACAACGCCGGCGCCCACTACGCCGGCACCGGCCCGGAGATCCTCGCCGACCTGCCCTCGATCACGCACTTCGTCGCGGGCCTGGGGACGACGGGGACGCTGATGGGCGTCGGCCGCTACCTGCGCGAGCACAAGCCCGACGTGAAGATCGTCGCCGCCGAACCGCGCTACGACGACCTGGTCTACGGCCTGCGCAACCTCGACGAGGGCTTCGTACCAGAGCTGTACGACGCCTCCGTCCTCACCACCCGGTTCTCGGTCGGCTCGGCGGACGCCGTGACCCGCACCCGGGAGCTCCTCCAGCAGGAGGGCATCTTCGCGGGCGTCTCCACCGGCGCCGCCCTGCACGCCGCGATCGGCGTCGGGAAGAAGGCGCTGAAGGCCGGCGAGAGCGCGGACATCGTCTTCGTCGTCGCCGACGGCGGCTGGAAGTACCTCTCCACCGGCGTTTACACGGCGGCCACCACCGAAGAGGCCATCGAGACCCTCCAGGGCCAGCTCTGGGCCTGACGGGGTTCCCAGGCCCTGTCGGGGTCTACTTCGCGAGGTGACGGACCTGGTCCCACAGGACCGGGTCCACCACACCCACCCGGCGCCGGAAGTCCCCCACCGGCACCTCGCGCAGCTCGTCCGTCTCCAGGAAGCTCGCCCGCCCCCGCGCGTCCCCGACCGCACCCGGCGGCAACGCGATCACCCCGGCCCGCCCGTCCCGGTACCGGCTGGTGATCTTCGCGACGAGCACCCGCCGCCCGCGCACCGCGATCACCAGGCACGGCCGGTCCTTCGCACCCGCCGTGTCCTCGTACGGCACGCTCGCCCACCAGATCTCCGCGGGCCGCGGCCGCACCGCCCGTCCCCCCGGCCCCGTGGGCCGGCCCGGCGGACGCCGGATGCCACCCGGCCGAGGGGGCCGCCGCCCCCGCCCCCAGCCGTCGACCAGCGTGGCGACGAGCGCGAGCAGCACCACCGCCGCGAGAGCGAGCCACCAGGACGTGTCCATAAACTCGAACGCTACCGGCGCTCACGCCCCCCGCGCGCCCCCGCATGGACCCGACCGCCCCACGTCCAGCCGAACCGGTGACACCACAGGTGAGTTCGCCCACAACGGCCCCTGGCGGAGGAGCGACCAAAGGTTTTGCGCCTTACGCTCGACAAACCGCACGACCCCCGTCACTCCACACGCGCCAACGGAGGTTTCTGCTCCATGAAGCTCACCGTCGTCGGCTGCTCGGGGTCGTTCCCGTCCGCGGAATCGGCCTGCTCGAGCTACCTCCTCGAGGCCGACGGCTTCCGGCTGCTCCTCGACATGGGCAACGGCGCCCTGGGCGAGCTGCAGCGCCACTGCGGTCTCTACGACCTCGACGCGATCTTCCTCAGCCATCTGCACGCCGACCACTGCATCGACATGTGCGCCTACTTCGTGGCGCGCTACTACCGGCACGACGGCGGCCGCTGCGCCCCTCTGCCGGTCTACGGACCCGAGGGCACCGAGCACCGGCTCACCACCGCCTACGCCGACACGCCCTCCGCCTCGTCGATGAGCGAGGTCTTCGACTTCCACACGGTCAAGCCGTCCACCTTCGAGGTCGGACCCTTCACCGTGCACACCGAACGCGTCGCCCACCCCGTGGAGGCCTACGCCATCCGCGTCGAGCACGGCGGCAGGTCGCTGACGTACTCCGGCGACACGGGCGTCACCCCCGTGCTGGACGAACTCGCCCGCGACACGGACCTGTTCCTGTGCGAGGCCGCCTTCACGCACGGCAAGGAGAACATCCCGGACCTGCACCTCAACGGCCGCGAGGCAGGCGAAAGCGCCACCCGCGCCGGCGCCCGCCGCCTGATCCTCACCCACATCCCCCCGTGGACCGACCCCCAGATCAACCTGGTCGACGCGCGGGAGGTCTACACGGGGCCGGTGGAGCTGGCGGCGCCGGGTGTGACGTACGAGGTCTGACGTACGACAACGGAGGCGGGGCCCGGTCCAGGTGACCGGGCCCCGCCTCCGTGCGACGTGCGTGCGGGCTACTTGCCCTCCGCCTTCTGCAGCTCGGCGATCTCCTCGTCCGACTCACGGCCGGGCGTCGGCAGGTTGAACTTGGTGATCGCGAACCGGAAGACCACGTAGTAGACCGCCGCGAAGCACAGACCGACCAGGGCCAGGCCCCACGGGTTGCTCGCGATGCCCAGGTTCAGGAAGAAGTCGACCGCGCCGGCCGAGAAGCCGAAGCCGTCCTTCATTCCCAGCGCCCAGGTCAGCGCCATCGAGACACCGGTGAGCACCGCGTGGATGGCGTACAGCACCGGCGCGATGAACATGAAGGTGAACTCGATCGGCTCGGTCACACCGGTGACGAACGACGTCAGGGCGAGCGAGAACATCATGCCGCCCACGACCTTGCGACGCTCGGGGCGCGCGCAGTGCACGATCGCCAGGCACGCGGCCGGCAGCGCGAACATCATGATCGGGAAGAAGCCGGTCATGAACTGGCCCGCGGTCGGGTCGCCGGCCAGGAAGCGGGCGATGTCGCCGCTCTTGCCCTCGTACGAGCCCGCCTGGAACCACGGGAAGGAGTTCAGCAGGTGGTGCATGCCGATCGGGATCAGCCCGCGGTTGGCGACACCGAAGATGCCCGCGCCGACGGCACCGGAGCCGACCAGCCACTCACCGAAGTTGTGCAGGGCCGTGCCGAGCACCGGCCAGATGTAGCCGAAGACGATGCCGAGAACCAGGCCCGCGAAGGCCGAAAGGATCGGGACCAGACGGCGGCCGCCGAAGAAGCCCGCCCAGTCGGGCAGCTTGGTCCGGTAGAAGCGCTGGTACAGCAGTGCGACCACGAGGCCCATCACCACACCGCCGAGGACCTTGGCGTCCACGGGCGCGTCCGTCATGACGACCTTGCCGTCGACGGCCTTCGCCACCTGCGGGAGGTTCTTGTCCGTGAACGTGGCCAGCACGTTCTTGAAGACCAGGTAGCCGACGACCGCCGCGAGCGCCGTCGAGCCGTCCGACTTCTTTGCGAAGCCGATGGCGATGCCCACGGCAAACAGCAGCGCCATGTTGTCGAGGATGGCGTTGCCGCCGGCCGCCATGAACCCGGCGATCTTCGTCAGGAACGTGGGGAACTCCGGGCGGCCCAGCATGTCGGTGTTGCCGAGGCGCACCAGCAGGGCGGCGGCGGGCAGCACCGCGACCGGCAGCATCAGGCTGCGGCCGATGCGCTGCAGTACAGACATCACGCCGGCGCCCTTCTTCTTCTCGGCCGCGGGCGCGGCGCTGGGCGTGGTCACAACATCCTCCAGGGGGACAGGGCGCGCCGCCCGGTCGCTCGGGAAGATGGGGACGGCGTCGTCGCAGGTCTACACCACTCAGTGGTGTAGACCTGTTGTAGCACGATGAAGGCTGCGTAAGGAACCCGTGATTCCGCGACGGGAGCGCTACGTTCGGTGCCGGATCGGGCCTCCCGGTCAAAGCCTCGCGAGGGCGCGCCGAAGGCCCCCGGACCGGAGATCCGGGGGCCTTCGCAAGACCACGATCAAAGGGTACGTGAGGTCTACACCTTCGTGACGTCCTCCACCTCGTCCTCCGGCTCACGCCCCGGAGTCTTCAGGTCGAACTTCGTGATCGCGAAGCGGAAGACGGCGTAGTACAGCGCCGCGAAGCACAGGCCGATCGGAATGATCAGCCACGGCTTGGTCGCCAGATTCCAGTTGATCACGTAGTCGATCAACCCCGCCGAGAAGCTGAACCCGTCCTTCACGCCCAGCCCCCACGTCACCGCCATCGACACGCCCGTCAGCACCGCGTGCACCGCGTACAGCGCCGGGGCGATGAAGAGGAACGAGTACTCCAGCGGCTCCGTGATCCCCGTCACGAACGACGTCAGCCCCACCGACAGCATCAGGCCGCCGACCTCCTTGCGCCGGTGCGGCTTCGCGCAGTGCGTGATCGCCAGCGCCGCGGCCGGCAGCGCGAACATCATGATCGGGAAGAAGCCCGTCGTGAACTGCCCCGCGGTCGGGTCGCCCTGCAGGAACATGTTGATGTCGCCGTGCACCACCGTGCCGTCCGGCTTGGTGTAACTGCCGAACTGGAACCAGATCGGCACGTTCAGGAACTGATGCAGGCCGATCACCAGCAACGCCCGGTTCGTCACGCCGAACACACCCGCACCCCACGCGCCCAGCCCCGTCAGCCAGTCGCTGAAGCTCTCCAGCGCGTCGCCGATCGGCGGCCAGACCCACAGGCACAGCGCCGCGAACACGATCGCCACGAACGCCATGATGATCGGCACCAGCCGGCGGCCGTTGAAGAAGCCGAGCCAGTCCACCAGCCTGGTGCGGTGGAACCGCTGCCAGAAGTAGGCCGCCATCAGCCCCATCACGATCCCGCCGAAGACACCCGGGTTCTGGTACGTGAACGCCGTCACCGTCTCCGACCCGTCGGTCAGCCGGCACCCGACCTGCGGCACCGCCCGCGATCCCTCCGGACAGTCCTCCGGGAACTGCCGCAGCACGTTGAAGTAGACGAGAAACCCCGCCACGGCCGCCAGCGCCGTCGAACCGTCGGCCTTCTTCGCCATGCCGATGGCCACGCCCACGCAGAACAGCAGCGGCAGCCCCAGCGAACTGTCGAGCAGCGCCCCGCCCGCGCCCGCCATCACCTTCGAGACGTTCGTCCAACCCAGCCCGTCGTCCCCGAACATGTCCGGCTGCCCCAGCCGGTTGAGGATGCCTGCGGCGGGCAGGACCGCAATGGGCAACTGCAGACTGCGCCCCATCTTCTGCAACCCCTGGAACGCCTTGTTCCAACGGGCACGAGCAGGACTGACCGCGCTGTCGGCACTCATCCGGTCTCCATCCGGTCGTCGCCGGTACACTGGTGTAGACCAGTTGACAGACGGTTCCGCTGTCGTGACGCCATCATTCGGTACACACCGCATGACCGCTCGCGAAGATGGGCCAACTGTGGGTTACTGCGACAAAGCGGTTTCAGATCAGGGAGAACGAACATGGCCAGCAAGGCTGAGAAGATCGTCGCCGGCCTCGGCGGCATCGAGAACATCGACGAGATCGAAGGCTGCATCACCCGCCTCCGCACCGAGGTCAACGACCCCGCACTGGTCGACGAAGCCGCTCTCAAGGCCGCCGGCGCCCACGGCGTCGTCAAGATGGGCACCGCCATCCAGGTCGTCATCGGCACCGACGCCGACCCGATCGCCGCAGAAATCGAAGACATGATGTAAGCGCCCCGAGCGCACCGAGGGGCCCTGCCCGTGGCCACGCACCACGGGAAGGGCCCCTCCCCATGTCCCGCTAGGCTCACCCGCATGTCACGCATCGACGGCCGCACCCCCCAGCAACTCCGCCCCGTCACCATCGAACGCGGCTGGAGCAAGCACGCCGAAGGCTCCGTCCTCGTCTCCTTCGGCGACACCAAAGTCCTCTGCAACGCCTCCGTCACCGAAGGCGTCCCCCGCTGGCGCAAGGGCAGCGGCGAAGGCTGGGTCACCGCCGAATACGCCATGCTCCCCCGCGCCACCAACACCCGCGGCGACCGCGAATCCGTCAAGGGCCGCATCGGCGGCCGCACCCACGAGATCAGCCGCCTCATCGGCCGCTCCCTGCGCGCCGTCATCGACTACAAGGCGCTCGGCGAGAACACCATCGTCCTCGACTGCGACGTCCTCCAGGCCGACGGCGGCACCCGCACCGCCGCCATCACCGGCGCCTACGTCGCCCTGGCCGACGCCATCACCTGGGCCCAGCACACCAAGAAGCTCATCAAGCCCAGCCGCAAGCCGCTGACCGGCACCGTCGCCGCCGTCTCCGTCGGCATCGTCGCCGGCACCCCGCTCCTCGACCTGTGCTACGAGGAGGACGTCCGCGCCGACACCGACATGAACGTCGTCTGCACCGGAGACGGACGCTTCGTCGAGGTCCAGGGCACCGCCGAGGCCGAGCCCTTCGACCGCGCCGAACTCAACGCCCTCCTCGACCTCGGCGCCGCCGGCTGCGCGGAACTGGCCGACCTCCAGCGCAAGGCACTTGATACCGTCCTCGAAAAGTAAAGAGAACACCAAGGACGCCTCAAGGAAAGGCGGCCGGGTCGCGCAACTCCGCCGCCCGCCACAGCGTCACTAGCAGTACAGAAGCACAGCGGCACTCCGGGCGTACGGCCGACGCACTGGCCGTACGCCCGACGCCGCACCGCACGCACACGGGCCGCCCGGCCCTGTCCCAAGGGGAGGACCGAGACCCATGGCCGCGAGCCGCCACCGCCGCCTTCGTCGCACCACCGTCACCGCCGCCGCCACCATGGCCGGCATCGCTCTGACGGTCGGACTCACCACCGGCTGCGACGCCGTCGACAAGGCCCTCGACTGCGTCCAGACCGCCGACGCCATCGCCGACAGCGTCACCGCGCTCCAGCAGGCCGTGGAGAACGCGTCCAACGACCCGACGCAGCTCGAGGAATCCCTCAACTCCATAGACAAGAACCTCGAGAAGATCGGCGACACGACCGACAACGCCGACGTCAACAAGGCGGTCGACGACCTCGGCAAGGCCGTCGACAACGTCCGCACCTCGGTGGAGAACGGCGACGAGACCCCCGACCTCAGCCCCGTCACCGACGCGGCGGGCGAACTGACCAAGGTCTGCACGCCGTAAGGCAGCGGAACCGGGGTCCCCGATACTGGACCCCATGACCCGCCTGATCCTCGCCACCCGCAACGCCGGAAAGATCACCGAACTGAGGGCCATCCTCGCCGACGCAGGCCTGCCCCACGACCTCGTCGGCGCGGACGCCTACCCGGAGATCCCCGACGTCAAGGAAACCGGCATCACCTTCGCCGAGAACGCCCTCCTCAAAGCCCACGCCCTCGCCCAGGCCACCGGCCTGCCCGCCGTCGCCGACGACTCCGGCCTCTGCGTCGACGTCCTCAACGGCGCACCGGGCATCTTCTCCGCCCGCTGGGCCGGCCGCCACGGCGACGACAAGGCCAACCTCGACCTCCTCCTCGCCCAGCTCGGCGACATCGCCGACGAACACCGCGCCGCCCACTTCGCCTGCGCGGCAGCCCTGGCGTTGCCCGACGGCACGGAGCGAGTGGTCGAGGGCCAACTGAGGGGCACCCTCCGCCACACCCCCGCCGGCACGGGCGGCTTCGGCTACGACCCGATCCTCCAGCCGGACGGCGAGACCCGCACCTGCGCGGAACTGACGGCAGAGGAGAAGAACGCGATCAGCCACCGCGGCAAGGCATTCCGCGCCCTGGTGCCGGTGGTGCGCGAGCTGTTGGGCTGAGTGACGGCGGAGGGGCCGCCTGTTGAGCGGCCCCTCCGTGTGTGCGGCCGGTGGGACTCGAACCCACACGGGTGTGAACCCACTGGGACCTAAACCCAGCATGACTGCCAAATTCCATCACGGCCGCTCAAAAACGGTCACCGTGCTCGACCGGCGGCACTCAGTGTACGGGGGGAACGGGTCACCCTGCGAGGGGCGCCCTGCCCTTCCGGCGACACCAGGTCTCCGTCAGGGCGTGGCAGTTGGGGCAGAGATACCGCAGGTTCTCCCGACGATTGTCCCGCCAGTTCCCGTTGACGTGATCGATCTGCAGGGTGATGGGTTGCCCGAGCCAGGCGCCGGTGTTGCCGCAGGTCTCGCAGGCGTACGGCACTCCGATCTCACTCAGGGCTTTGTGCAGTTGAGCCCTGTTCGTTCGCCCTGCATGAGAGGGGAGAACTACCAGCACGCGGTGAGCGGTGGGTGCTGGGGCGGGCGGCTCCGCTCGTGCCCAGGACCTGCGCTCGAAGTGACTGGTGTCGAGACCCAGACGCGTAACCGCGCGTCGGACGCGTCGATGGTTGACGTCATTGACCTCCAGACCGAGGCTGCGCATGACGTCGGCGTAGCTCGCGCAACGCGGCACAAGACTGCGGAGCTGGTCTTCGGGAACGTGCAGGCGTCGGTGTGAGAAGTGGCTCGTATCGATGTCCTGGGCGCTCATCATGCGGCGCAGAGTGGCGCGCGAGCGGCTGTCGTCCGGCACGCCCAGCGCACGTGCGACGCCGCGCACGCTGGTAGCTGCTGCCGCGGCTGCACGAAGTTCATCTGCAGTGAAGGGGAGGTCGGGCTCGGGCTGATTGAGCCCGGGGAAATGGCTGACGTCGATTCCTGCCGCGCTGATGCGGCGTCGAATGTGGGACAGGGTTCCGGTGGCCGGGATCGCTCCCAGCTTCAGCGCCACCTCCCGCAGCGATGACGCCGAGGCTGCGGCCTCGGCGATCGCCGCGTCGGGGTACTTGCGCCACGGGCTGCGCTTGACGAAGTGACTCGTGTCCAGCCCGTGGCCCGCGACCTTTTCCTGGAGCACCCTTCGCTGGCCGCCGTTCGCCTTGAGGCCGAGTCGTCGCATCAGGCCTGTCCAGTTGCGAGCCTCAGCAACGGCACGCGCGAGCCGCTCCCTGTCGTAAGTGCCCGGGTGTGCGGGTTCCGAAGTCTCCAGCATCCTGTCCGCCCCTCGTGAGTCGGCAGCCAGTTCGCTGCCTCGTACGGAGTAACGAACCGGTTATCGGACAGTCACGCACGGCATGCGGAAGGGCCCGTACCGGATGCCTCCAGTACGGGCCCCGCAAGAGGGAGCTCAGATGCCCAGGTCCTTGATGATCTTGGCCACGTGGCCCGTTGCGCGGACGTTGTACAGGGCGCGTTCGACCTTGCCCTCCTCGTCCACCACGATCGTGGAGCGGATGACGCCCATGTACGTCTTGCCGTAGTTCTTCTTCTCGCCGAAGGCGCCGTACGCGTCGAGGACCTTCTTGTCCGGGTCGGCAAGGAGCGTGACCTTGAGGGACTCGGTGTCGCGGAACTTGGCCAGCTTCTCCGGCTTGTCGGGGGAGATGCCGATCACGTCGTACCCGGCGCCGGCCAGCAGCTCCAGGTTGTCCGTGAAGTCGCACGCCTGCTTCGTGCAGCCGGGGGTAAGCGCGGCAGGGTAGAAGTAGACGATGACCTTGCGGCCCTTGTGGTCGGACAGGGACACCTCGTTGCCGTCGGCGTCCGGGAGGGTGAAGGCGGGGGCCGGGTCCCCGGGCTGGAGTCGCTCGCTCATCGATCCAGCGTAGGGCCTGTCCGGCAGATCAGGTCGCAGGGAGGTGACGTGACTGGTCAGTGCCGGTGAGCGGGGCCTGGTGCGTGCAGCTGCAAGGCGGAGGAGGGAGTCGACGCGGAGCGTCGGCGACCGACGACAACGCGGCAGATGTGCGTGCCAGGCCCCGCGTCTGCGGCATGATCTGCCGGACAGGCCCTGAACCGGGGGTCCTGACAGTGCAGAGAAGTGAGTAGCTGACAGACTGTCCGGGTCAGTGTCAGAAGACTTCGGAGGCGTACGGTGGCGGACACGTCGGACATCAGAACCCCGGCGCAGATCGAGGCGGACATCAAGCGCCGCCGCGAGGTGCTGGCCGAGACGCTCGACGAGATCGGGATGCGGGTGCACCCGAAGACGATCATGGACGATGCGAAGGCCAAGGTCGCTTCCAGCGTCGATCACACGCTCGGACGGGCGTACGTCGGGGTCAATCGCGTGGTCAGCGACGTGAGGTCGCAGTTCGTGGACGAGGAGGGCGCGCCGCGGCTGGAGCGGGTCGTGCCCGTGGCGCTCGTGGTCGTCGGGGTCGTGGGGCTGCTCGCCCTGGGCGGTACCCGGCGGCGCGGGCGCTGAGCCGGGGCAGGTAGGTTCGAGGCGTGAGCGCCAAGAGAAACGAGCACGGTCCCCAGGACGACAAGCTGCCCATCCGGATGCTGCACGACCGCGTACTCGTGCGGCAGGACGCCGGTGAGGGCGAGCGGCGTTCCGGGGGCGGGATCCTGATCCCCGCCACGGCGGCGGTCGGCAAGCGGCTGGCCTGGGCCGAGGTCGTCGCGGTGGGGCAGAACGTGCGGACCGTGGAGCCGGGCGACCGGGTGTTGTACGACCCGGAGGACCGTGCCGAGGTCGAGGTGCGGGGCGTGGGCTACGTGCTCATGCGCGAGCGCGATCTGCACGCGGTGGCCGCGGACCGGTTCGAGGGGTCGGAGGACTCGACCGGGCTGTACCTCTGACCCGCGGGACGTGAAACGCTTGAGGGGCTGGTGACCAAGGTCACCGGCCCCTTTCTCCTGGGTTTGCTAGCTTGGAAGGCACCCGACGAGACGCGCCGTACCGGGCAGGAAAAGACGACGCACCACCGTTCAGTTCGCTTCACGGAGGTGCCGTCATGGCCTGGGTTCTGCTGATTGTCGCCGGTCTGCTGGAGGTCGGCTGGTCGATCGGGATGAAGTACACCGACGGTTTCACGCGGCTGTGGCCGAGTGTGTTCACCGGTGCCGGGATCGTCGCCAGCATGATGCTGCTGTCGTACGCGGCGCGGACGCTGCCCATCGGTACCGCCTACGGCGTGTGGGTGGGGATCGGCGCGGCCGGTGCGGCGGTGCTCGGCATGATGGTGCTGGGGGAGCCGGCGACCGCCGCCCGGATCTTCTTCATCTGTCTGCTGCTGGTCGCCGTGGTGGGGCTGAAGGCGACCTCCGGTCACTGATCCGGCACGGCGTCACGGGCGGCGGGGGTTGAGGGGGAGGCCGGCGACGGTCCCGTTGTCCGAGCCTCCGCCGTCGGCGCCGGTCGAGTCGCCGCCGCCCCCTCCCTCGATGGTGCCGCCGTTGGACGAGTCGTCGCCCCCTCCGTCGCCGCCGCCCGTGGGGCCCGGTTCGGTGGTGGCGCCGCCGTTGGTGGGGCCGCCGGTGTCCGGGTTGCCGCCGGTGTCGTCGCCGCCGGTGTCGCCCGGGTCGGTGCCGTCGCCGCCGCCGGTCCGGCCCGGGGTCTCGGTGCCGCTCTCCCCGTCCTCGTCGCCGGCCGACCCTTCGTCCGGATCGCCGCTGCCGCTCTCGTCGCCGGAGCCCGGTTCGTCGGGGGCCTCGCCGGTCGGGGGTGCGGTGACGTCGGCTCCGGCCTGGAGCTGGAGGTTGAAGTCGGTGACAGGCTCGCCCTCGAGGGCGTTGCGGGTGTACTGGCCCCAGATCTCGGCGGGCGCGCCGCCGCCGTTGATGCGGGGCAGGCCCATCACGCCGTAGAGCGACTTGTGGGCGGCGGTTTCCGGGTCCTGGCCCATGACGGCGACGACGGTGGCCAGTTCGGGGGTGTAGCCGGCGAACCAGGCGGCGGTGTCCTCCTCGGCGGTGCCGGTCTTGCCGGCGGCGGGCCGGCCGGCGGCCAGGGCGGCGGTGGCGGTGCCGTTCTGGACGACGCTGCGCAGGACGGACGTGGTGGTGTCGGCGGCCTCGCGGCTGACGGCCTGGCGTTCGTGCCGCTCGGGCAGCTCGATCTCCTCGGTGCCGTTCTTCACGACCTTCTCGACCAGGGTGTACGTGCTGTGCCGGCCGTGGTTGGCGAGGGTGGCGTACGCCTCGGCCATGTCGAGGGGGCTGGCGGTGGCCACGCCGAGGGCGATGGAGGGCGACGGGGTCAGCTCGGGGGTGTTCTCGGAGAGGCCGAGGTCGATCGCGGTCCGCATGACCTTGTCGGAGCCGACGTCCACGGCCATCTGGGCGTACACGGCGTTCACCGACTTGTCGGTGGCCTCGCGGACGGTGATGTCGCCGTAGTCGTGGTGGTCCTCGTTCTCCGGGGCGTAGCGCTCGCCGCTCCAGCCTTCGACGGGGCGTTCGCTGGTGCCGTCGTACAGGGTGTTCGGGTTGATCGTGCGGCCGTCCTGGGTCTCGGCGTTGTTCTCGACGGCGGAGGTGAAGACGAACGGCTTGAAGGTGGAGCCGACCTGGAAGTCGCGGCGGACGGCGTTGGGTGTGTACTGCTTGACGTAGTCGATGCCGTTGTACATGGCGACGACCTTGCCGGTCCGGGGGTCGACGGAGGCGCCGCCGGCGCGGACGAAGGTGTCGACCTTGCGTTCCTTCTGGTCCAGCCGGGACATCAGCTTGTCGTCGACGGCCTTGACGAAGGCGTTCTGCTTGTCCTTCTGCAGGGTGGTGGTGATGCGGTAGCCGCCGCGGTCGAGTTCCTCCTCGTCCACGATGCCGTTCTGGATCAGGTGGTCCTTGACGATGTTGACGACGTAGCCGCGCTGTCCGGACATGCCGGTGGAGAGGGTGGACTGCTTGGGCGCGGGGAACTTCGCGGCGGCGCGTTCGGAGGGGCTGAGCCAGCCCTTGTCGACCATGCCGTTCAGGACGTAGTTCCAGCGGGCCTCGGCGGCGGGCCGGTTCTCGGGGTGGGCGACGACGTCGTACTGGCTGGGGGCGTTGAGCAGGGAGGCGAGGTAGGCGCCCTGGCCTGCGGTGAGGTCCTTGGCGTCGATGCCGTAGTAGGCCTGGGCGGCGGCCTGGATGCCGTAGGCGCCGCGGCCGAAGAAGCTGGTGTTGAGGTAGCCCTCGAGGATCTCGCTCTTGCTCTTCTCCCGGTCGAGCTTGATCGAGATGAAGAACTCCTTCACCTTGCGGGTGACGGTCTGCTCCTGGGCCAGGTAGTAGTTCTTGACGTACTGCTGGGTGATCGTGGAGCCGGACTGCTTGCCCTTGCCGGTGGCGGTGTTCCAGCCGGCCCGGACCATCGCCATGGGGTCGATGGCGGACTCGGTGTAGAAGTCGCGGTCCTCGGCGGCCAGGACGGCGTGCTGGGCGTCCTTGGAGATGCGGGCGAGGTCGACGCTCTCGCGGTTGACCTCGCCGTCGCGGGCGAGGACGCTGCCGTCGGCGTACAGGTAGACGTTGGACTCCTCGGTGGCGAGCGCGTTGGCGGGCGGGATCTTCACCAGCGAGTAGCCGAGGAAGAAGCCGCCGACGATCAGCAGGGTGCCGAGGACGAAGGTGCCGAGCACCATGCGCCAGGTCGGGATCAGGCGGCGCCATCCGGTCCGCTTGGGCCTCTTCGGCTTCTTCGGCTGCTGCGGCTCGTCGCTCATCTCGTGCACGAACTCCTGTTTCGCGTCGTACGGTGTGGACCCGTCGGCTTGGTCCCGTACCGGTCTGTCTCGTCGGCCTGGTCGGCCTTGTGCGTCTCTGCGGCCTTAGGTCCCTCAGAAGAAGACTCTCGCACCGGCCGTTCCGTTCCCGCTCGACGGCACACCCGTGAAATTCCGTGGCACGGACGGTCGCGGTCGCACTAGGCTCCTGCGCTTTGGCGCCGGTCGGAGGGAAGGGCTGTGGGTGTGGGCTCGGGCCGGTTGTACGTGGCCGTCGCGGCGGGGGGATTCAGACGGTACGCGACGTATCGGGCGGCCACCGTCGCCGGGGTGTTCACCAACACGGTGTTCGGTTTGATCCTGGTGTACACCTATCTGGCCCTGTGGGACGAGAAACCGCAGCTCGGGGGCTACGACCAGGCGCAGGCGGTCACCTATGTGTGGCTGGGGCAGGCGCTGCTGGCGGCGCTGGCGATCGGGGGCGGCGGGTTCGAGGACGAGTTGATGGAACGCATCCGTACGGGTGACATCGCCGTCGATCTGTACCGGCCGGCGGACCTCCAGCTGTGGTGGCTGGCGGCGGACGTGGGGCGGGCGCTGTTCCAGTTGCTGGGGCGCGGGGTGGTGCCGTTCGTGTTCGGGTCGCTGTTCTTCCCGGTGGCGCTGCCGCGGGAGGCGTCCACCTGGGCGGCGTTCCTGGTCGCGGTGGGGCTGGCGGCGATGGTGAGTTTCGCGCTGCGCTATCTGGTGGCGCTGTCGGCCTTCTGGCTGATGGACGGCATGGGGGTGACGCAGATGGCGTGGCTCGCGGGGTTCTTCTGTTCGGGGATGCTGCTGCCGCTGAACGTGTTCCCGGGGGAGCTCGGCGACATCGTGCGGATGCTGCCGTGGTCCTCGCTGCTCCAGGCGCCGGCGGACGTGCTGCTGGGCGAGGCGGATCCGCTGGGGACGTATCTCTTCCAGGCGGGGTGGGCGGTGGCGCTGCTGGCGGTGGGGCGGCTGGTGCAGTCGGCGGCGACGCGACGGGTGGTGGTCCAGGGTGGCTGAGCTGGCCGAGCGGGGGGTGCGGGGCGGCCGGGTGGCCGAGGCGCTGCGCACGTACCGGCTGATCGCCGCGATGTGGATCCGGTCGACGATGGCCTACCGGGCGTCCTTCGCGATGACGACGTTCGGGAACTTCGCGGCGACGGCGCTGGACTTCGTGGCGATCCTGCTGATGTTCACCCGGGTCGACGCGCTGGGCGGCTGGTCGCTGGGGGAGGTGGCGTTCCTGTACGGGGTGTCCGGGGTCTGTTTCGGGCTGGCCGACCTGGCGGTGGGCTCGATGGAGCGGCTGGGCCGGCGGGTGCGCGACGGCACGCTGGACACGCTGCTGGTGCGTCCGGCGCCGGTGCTGGCGCAGGTGGCGGCGGACCGGTTCGCGCTGCGCCGGCTGGGCCGGTTGATGCAGGGGGTGCTGGTGCTGGGGTACGCCCTCACCGTCGTCGACGTCGACTGGACGGCGGCGAAGCTGCTGCTGATGCCGGTGATGCTGCTGAGCGGGGCGGGGATCTTCTGCGCGGTGTTCGTGGCGGCGGCGGCGTTCCAGTTCGTGGCGCAGGACGCCTCGGAGGTGTCGAACGCGTTCACCTACGGCGGTACGACGATGCTGCAGTACCCGCCGACGGTGTTCGCGCTGGACCTGGTGCGGGGCGTGACGTTCGTGGTGCCGCTGGCCTTCGTCAACTGGCTGCCGGCGAGTTATGTGCTGGGGCGGCCCTATCCGCTGGACCTGCCCGAGTGGGTGGCGTTCGCGCCGCCGCTCGTGGCGGTGGCCTGCTGTGCGCTGGCGGGGTGGGCCTGGCGGGCGGGGCTGCGTTCGTACCGGAGTACGGGGAGCTGAGGGAGTTGACGACGGTGACCGGGGCGGACACGGCGGGGCCGGGTGCGGCGGCCTTCATCGAGCTGGACGGCGTCGAGAAGGTCTTCGACGTACGCCGGAAGACGGGCTTCCTGAAGCGGGAGCGGCAACAGGTGCGGGCGGTGGACGGGCTGTCGTTCACCGTGGCGCGCGGCGAGATGGTCGGCTACATCGGGCCGAACGGCGCCGGGAAGTCGACGACGATCAAGATGCTCACGGGCATCCTGACGCCGAGCGGGGGCCGGCTGCGGGTGGCGGGCATCGACCCGTCCCGGGAGCGGACGCGGCTGGCGCACCGCATGGGGGTGGTGTTCGGGCAGCGGACGACGCTGTGGTGGGACCTGCCGCTGATCGACTCCTACCGGCTGATGCACCGCATGTACCGCATCCCGGACGGCCGTTACCGGGAGAACCTGACCCGGTGCGTCGAGCTCCTCCAGCTGGAGGCGCTGTTGGACGTGCCGGTGCGGCAGTTGTCGCTGGGGCAGCGGATGCGCGGCGACATCGCGGCGGCGCTGCTGCACGATCCGGAGGTGCTGTACCTGGACGAGCCGACGATCGGCCTGGACGTGGTGTCGAAGGCCAAGGTGCGGGGCTTCCTGCGGGACCTGAACGCGGAGCGCGGCACGACGGTGCTGCTGACGACGCACGACCTTCAGGACATCGAGCAGCTGTGCTCCCGGGTGATGGTCATCGACCACGGACGGCTGATGTACGACGGTCCGCTGGCCGGGCTGCACGAGGCGGGGGAGAGCGAGCGCACCCTGGTGGTGGACCTGGAACGGGAGTTGCCGCCGATCGAGGCGCCGCCACCGGCACGGGTGGTGCGGGTGGAGGGGCCGCGACAGTGGCTGGCGTTCCCGGCGTCGGCGTCGGCGGCCGGGCTCGTCGCGCAGGTCGCGGCGGCGTATCCGCTGGTCGACCTGTCGGTGCGGGAGCCCGACATCGAAGCAGTGATCGCCAAGATCTACGCGGAACGCACGAGCGCGTAGTGTCCGGCGCGGTGAACTCGTAGGCTGCTGTACATGACCGACGAGACCCCGGAGCTCCGGGCATCCGACGCCGATCGCGAACGAGTCGCCGAGGTCCTGAGGGACGCCCTCGCGGAGGGGCGTCTGGACATGACCGAGTTCGAGGAGCGGCTGGACGCCACGTACAGCGCGCGGACGTACGGGGAGCTGGAGCCGATCACCCGGGACCTGCCGGCCGGCTCGGCGGGTGTGGCGCCCAAGGTGTCGATGACCAAGGACCCGGCGCACGCCGGGAGCTGGGCGGGCCGGATCACCGGCGGCGAGGGGTCCTCGTCCTGGGCGGTCGCCGTGATGTCCGGCTTCCAGCGCAAGGGGCGCTGGACGGTGCCGAGGCGGTTCAACTCCTTCGCGTTCTGGGGCGGCGGGGACATCGACCTGCGCGAGGCCAACTTCGCGGACGGCGAGGTCGTGATCAACTGCGTCGCGATCATGGGCGGGATGAATGTGATCGTGCCGCCGGGCGTCGAGGTGATCGTGCGGGGCATCGGGATCATGGGCGGCTTCGACCACCGTGAGGAGGGCGTCCCGGGGGACCCGGGCGCCCCGCGGGTCGTCGTGACGGGCTTCGCCTTCTGGGGCGGGGTCGGCGTCGAGCGCAAGCTGACGCGGGCGGAGAAGCTGCGCCAGAAGGAGGAGCGCCGGCAGGAGAAGCTGGACCGCAAGGCCGCGATGCGGGAGCTGCACTCCTCTTTCCGGGAGGACGTGGAGGGGGCCCACCGCAGGATGCTGGAGGGCCACCGGGACCTCATGCGCGAGCACCGCGACGAACGCCGTGAGCAGCGCGAACTGCGCCGCGAGGAGCGGGACCGCCACAGGCGCGGCGAGGACTGAACCGCCCCGCGCGGGTCACGAGGACTGAACCGCCCCGCGCGGGTCACAGCTCGACCGGCGCCGCGCCCTTCAGGTCGTCGAGGTCCAGGGCCCGGCCCATCCGCGCGTACCCCTTGTCGCTGGGGTGCAGGTGGTCCCCGCTGTCGTAGTCGGAGCGCAGCCGGCGCGGGTCGTACGGGTCGCGCAGGGCCCTGTCGAAGTCGACGACCGCGTCGAACAGGCGGCCCGAGCGGATCTCCTCGTTGATCTCCTGCCGCATCGCCTCGCGGGCCGGCGTGGAGGCGCGGTAGCCGCCGAACGGGGTGATCGTCGCGCCGACGACCTTCAGCCCGCGCGCGTGGGCCCGGTCGGTCAGCTCGCGCAGGCCGTCGAGGATGCCGTCCCGGTCGGCGAGTTCGGGGCTGTGCAGGACGTCGTTGACGCCGAGGACGACGACCACGACCTTGACGTTGGTGCGGTCCAGCACGTCCCGGGTGAACCGGCTCAGCGCGCTCGGGTTGTCGGCGGGCCGGCCCGCCCTGCCGGTCAGGATCCGGTTGCCGCTGATGCCCGCGTTGACGACGCCGTAGCGCGGCGTGTCCCGGCCGTCCTCGGCCGCCTCGTGCAGCCGCTCGGCGAGGACGTCGGTCCAGCGCCGGTTGGCGTTGATCTCGGAGCCGAAGCCGTCGGTGATCGAGTCCCCGATGGCGACGACGGTGCCGTCGGCCTCGTGGCTCAGCACGTCCAGCGCGGTCAGATAGCGCCAGTACGGGGTCTCGGTGGTGTACGCGACGGCGGTGACGTCCGCGACGCGGTCCCCGACGGCGAGGTAGCTGGTCTGCTGGGCCCGCGGATGCAGGGTGACCGGGCCGGAGGGGACGGGGGAGTACGTGGTGACCAGGACGTCCGCGCCGTAGGGGACGGTGATGCGGGCGATGTCGCTCATCACCTGTCCGCCCGCCGGGATGACGACCCGGGGGCTGCCGGCGAAGGTGAGCCGGCGCATGGTGTCGGCGAGCGCGGCGGCGGTGTCGGGGCCGGCGGCCAGGGCGATGGAGGCGTGGGTGACGGTCAGCGGCGCGTGTCCGTAGTGGTTGGACAGGGTGATGCGGGCGCTGGTGCCGCCGACGCTCGCGTGCACGACGTTGCGCACGGAGCGGCCCGCCATGCCGGTCGTCGCGGTGCCCGGTTCGGCCGCGGCCGGGGCGGTGGCCCAGGAGCCGACCCAGGTGCCGGTGGAGGCGGGCGCGGCGTCGCCCCGTGGGAAGCGGTCGCCGGCGAGCGGGGTGCGGTCCTTCGTGCCGTCGTCGGCGGACGCACCGACGTATATGGCCGCGGAGATCGCCACGATCAGGGTGATGATCGCGGCGAGCAGGGCACGGTACCGGGTGGGAGGCGCCCCCGTGCCTCCGTCATGACCATGGGTCATGCTGTGCTGTTCTCCTCGGGCGAGGGGAGCCCCGAGGCTCCGGTCCGACGCACCCATGATGCGGCATGGGCCGGGGGAAGGGCGCGGGAGCCCCGGGCGTTCCCCTTCCGGACAGACGCCGGGAACTTGTGTTCCGTTCCAGGAGTCGGTCAGGAAGGGACAATGTGTGCGGGACGGATCGGCGAACGGTGGAGCGGATGGAACGGACGAAGGCGGAACACCGGGACGGTTCCACGGGCCCCGGGGTGCCGGAGGGCGCAGGGGCGCCGGACGGCACCGGGAGCGGCCCCTCGGCCGAGGGAGCCCTCGGAGCCTCCGGTGCCTTCCGCGACCGCGCGATGACGTCCTTCAGCCCGGCCGACGAGGAGAAGCGGCGCGGCGTGCGCCGTATGAAGCTCACCGCCACCGGCCTGCTGCTGTTCGTCGCCGTGGTCTACGTGCTGGCCGAATGGGCCTCCCACCGGGGCGCCGGCGCCTGGGCGGGCTATGTCTCCGCCGCCGCCGAGGCCGGCATGGTCGGCGCGCTCGCCGACTGGTTCGCCGTCACCGCCCTCTTCCGCCACCCGCTCGGCATCCCCATCCCGCACACCGCGATCATCCCCAAGAAGAAGGACCAGCTGGGCGTCTCGCTGGGCGAGTTCGTCGGCGAGAACTTCCTCTCCGAGCACGTCGTACGCCAGCGGCTGCGCGCCGTCGGCATCGGCAGCCGGCTCGGCGCCTGGCTCGCCGTGCCCGACCACGCCGACCGGGTGACGGCCGAGCTGTCCGCCGCCCTGCGCGGCGCCCTGACCGTGCTGCGCGACTCCGACGTGCAGGCGGTGGTCGGCGAGGCCATCACCCGCCGGGCCGACGCGCAGGAGATCGCCCCCGGCATCGGCAAGATGCTGGAGCGGGTCGTCACCGACGGCGGCCACCGGCGCGCCGTCGACCTGATCGTCTCCCGCGCCCACGACTGGCTGGTCCTGCACGGCGACTCCGTGATGGACGCCGTACAGGGCGGGGCGCCCGGCTGGACACCCCGGTTCGTGGACAAGAAGGTCGGCGAGCGCGTCTACAAGGAGCTGCTGCGCTTCGTCACCGAGATGCGCGACATGCCCGCCCACCCCGCGCGCGGCGCCCTCGACCGCTTCCTCACCGACTTCGCCTCCGACCTCCAGTCCGACACCGAGACCCGCGCGCGGGTGGAGCGGCTGAAGACGGAGGTGCTCGGCCGCGGCGAGGTCCAGGACCTGATCGCCTCCGCCTGGACGGCCGTACGCTCCATGATCGTCTCGGCGGCGGAGGACGAGCACAGCGAGCTGCGCCTGCGGGTGCGGGCCTCGCTGCTGTCGCTGGGCGCCCGGATGGCCTCCGACGCCAAGGTGCAGGGCAAGGTCGACGCGTGGGTCGAGAGCGCCGCGGTGTACGTGGTCACCACCTACCGCAAGGAGATCACCTCCCTGATCACCGACACGGTGGCGAGCTGGGACGCCGAGCACACCACGAAGAAGATCGAGGCGAACATCGGCCGCGACCTGCAGTTCATCCGGATCAACGGCACGGTGGTCGGCTCGCTGGCCGGGCTGCTGATCTACACGGTCTCCCGCATCCTGGGGGCGTAGCCTCCCGTCCGCTCGGGTGCGTCGGGCGTGTCGCCGCCGGTCCAGGGCACACGAGAGGCGTTCGCTCGACGGAGAGGGAGCCATGACAGCAGACTCGTCGTCGTCCTCGACGCCCGCCTCCACCGGGACCGTCACCACCGCGGTCCCGGCCCGCCTGGACCGGCTGCCCTGGTCCCGATGGCACTGGATGATCGTGATCGGCCTCGGCACCGTCTGGATCCTGGACGGCCTGGAGGTCACGATCGTCGGCAACGTCGCCGGACGCATCGCCGAGGACGGCAGCGGCCTGGACATCAGCTCCGCCCAGATCACCGGCCTGGCCGCCGCCCTGTATGTGGCGGGCGCGTGCTCCGGGGCCCTGTTCTTCGGCTGGCTGACCGACCGCTACGGCCGCAAGAAGCTGTTCATGGTGACGCTGGTCGTCTATCTGGCGGCGACCGCGCTGACCGCCCTGTCCTTCGAGACCTGGTGGTTCTTCCTCTTCCGCTTCCTCACCGGATTCGGCATCGGCGGCGAGTACGCGGCGATCAACTCGGCGATCGACGAGCTGATCCCCTCCCGGTACCGCGGCCGGGTCGACCTCATCATCAACGGCAGCTACTGGCTCGGCGCGATCGGCGGCGCGCTGCTGTCCATCGTGATGCTGGACACCGACATCTTCCCCAAGGACCTCGGCTGGCGGCTCAGCTTCGCCCTCGGTGTGGTCCTGGGCCTGGTCATCCTGCTCGTGCGCCGGCACGTCCCGGAGAGCCCGCGCTGGCAGTTCATCCACGGCCACGGCGAGAAGGCCGACACCCTCGTCTCGTCCGTCGAACGGGAGATCGAGGCGGAGAAGGGGCAGCCGCTGCCGCCGCCGGCCGGTGAGATCACCATCCACCAGCGCAAGAGCATCGGCTTCGGCCTGATCGCCCGGACCGTCTTCCGCCGCTACCCGCGCCGCGCGGTCCTCGGCCTCTCCCTCTTCATCGGCCAGGCCTTCCTCTACAACGCCATCACCTTCGGCTTCGGCACCATCCTCATCACCTTCTTCGACGTGCCGACCGGCAGCACCGGCTACTACTTCGCCGTCATCGCCGCGGGCAACTTCCTGGGCCCGCTGCTGCTCGGCAAGCTCTTCGACACGGTCGGCCGCCGCATCATGATCTCGAGCACGTACCTGCTGTCGGGCATCCTGCTCTTCGGCACGGCGTACCTCTTCGACCGGGGCTCGCTCACGGCCTCGACGATGACGGCCTGCTGGTGCGTGGTCCTCTTCTTCGCGTCGGCGGGCGCCTCCAGCGCGTACCTGACCGTCTCCGAGATCTTCCCCATGGAGACCCGCGCCATGGCCATCGCCTTCTTCTACGCCCTCGGCACCGCCGCCGGCGGCATCAGTGGCCCGCTGCTCTTCGCCGACCTGACCGAGTCCGGCGTGGTCGGCGACACCGTCCTGGCCTTCCAGATCGGCGCCGGGCTGATGTGCGCGGCCGGTCTGGTGGCGGCGTTCCTGGCGGTGAAGGCGGAACGCCGGTCGCTGGAGGACATCGCGGAGCCGCTGTCGACGGTGCGGGCGGGCACCCGGGAAACCCCGGACTCCGGGGTGCCGACCCAGTAGCGTCACCCCGCATGCGTACGCCGCGAGACCACGAGGAGCCAGGAGCCGCCCGATGAGCATCCGCCGGATCGTCCCCAACATCCAGGTCGAGGCCGAGGAGCGCTGGAACACGAGCCGCGACTTCTACGGCCTGCTGGGCTTCGAGGAGGTCATGGACATGGGCTGGATGACGACCCTGGCCTCCCCGGCCAACCCCACCGCCCAGATCAGCCTCTTCACCGAGGAACGCACCGCGCCCGTCGTCCCCGACCTGAGCGTGGAGGTCGAGGACGTCGACGCGGTCTACGCCCAGGTGGTCGAGTCGGGAGCGGAGATCGTACGGGAGCTGCGCGACGAGGAGTGGGGCGTACGGCGCTTCTTCGTACGGGACCCGAACGGGCGGGTGGTCAACGTACTGACGCACCTGCCGTAGTTCTGGAAGGTCAGCCCCGCCGGTCGGCGACCGCCCACGAGGCCAGCGCCACGGCACCGGCGACCCCGAACACGGCGGGCCAGGCGCCCACCTTCTTGGCCAGCGGGTGGGACCCGGCGAAGCCCGCGACGTAGGCGGCGGTCAGCGCCCCGGCGGCCTTCGAGCCGGCCCGCGCCCGCCACTGCTGCGCGGCGGCGGCCCCGGCGGCGGCGAGCACGACCCCGCCGAGCTGCCGCTTCTTCGTCCAGCGGGCCACGCCGTACCCACCGACGAGACCACCGGCTGCGACCACCGCACTGGGAACCTTCGCCATGCCTGCCTCCTGCCACACCGAATTCTGGAACCGAGGCTAATCCGCGCCGGTCCCGGCACACCCGCCGGGGGTGGCCGGTCACGACCCCCTTTCAAGAAGGCCCTGGTCCCGCCCCGCCCCGCTTGTCACGCGGAGGCCAGCTGGTCCGTGATCTCCTTGATCCAATGGGCCTTGTCCGCCGGGTTCATGAGGCTCGCCTCCCACTCCGGCCGTTTCATGTTGTGCTTCTCGGGGGTGGCGTTGATCGCGACCAGCAGTTCCAGGGCGGACAGGCGCAGTTCGGCCGGTGTGTCGGGGCTCGAGACCATGTTGTAGATCTTGTGCGCCGCGAGTCGGCGCTTGTGCTTCGACACCTTCTTCCAGACCTTCATGGCGTGTTTCAGCGATTCCCAGGTGGGCTTGGCCACCGGCATTTCCTCGCCTTCCGGCGTATAACGCTCGGGGTGGTGCTCCTCCTGGAAACGCTTGCGGGCCGCTCGGAATCCCTTGTAGCCGGCGACCGTGAGGACGATGCCCGCCCCTACCGCGGCGATGATCCAACCGGCCGGATTGCTGCCCAGGGTGGCGAGCGCGGCCACGGTCACGATGCCGGCCGCGCCCTTGGCACCCTCGCCCATGCCGCTCACCGTCTCCTTGCCGATCTTGGAGACCTGCTTGTCCTTCGCGTACTTCTTCATCTCGACCAGGGTGTTGACGTCCCGCAGGGCGTCGACGTAGGCGCGTTTGGCCTCGAGGTGGCGTCCCGCCTCCCTCTGGTAGTCAGCCAGGGCCTGATCAAGGGCTTCCTGCCAACCGTCCCGTGTCCGGCCCGAGTCGGCCTCTCGCTGCAGTGCCACTATGTCGTCGTACACGGCGGTGGCCGGGCCCGCCGTCCGGTCCATCTCGGCCTGCAGTGTGTTCAGCAGGTTGGCGTGCTTGACGCCGGCGTCCCCGAGCTTCTTCAGCTTCCGGTACTTGCTGGACGCTCTCACGACCTTGCCCAGGGAACGGATGCTCTTCGCCAGACCGGCGACGGCGCTGAGGACACCGCTCGCCTCGGCGGCGGCCAAGGTGTTCGCCGTTCCCTGGAACTTGACCGCGTCCTTGGCGATGGCGCCGGTGTTGGCACCGGTACTGGCGACACTGACGGCCGAGTCGGTCGCCTTGGATTTGAACTTCTTCCTCGCGTTGTGGTACCCGGCTCCGGTCTTCTTCTTCAGGGATGTCTTCAGGTTCTTGACCGACTCCTGGAGGCTGGCCGTCAGGGCGAGGAGCTCGGTGAGGGTGCTCAGCGATGCGCCGGAGACTCCCGCGGCGGCGGCGTCGTGCTTAAGGGCGTCGGCCTTCGACGCCTCAGCGGCCGCGGCGGCGGCGTCGGGGTTCTGGGCGCTGGCCTGCGTTGCCTCGGTGGCCGCCTGGCCACCGCCGCCGGAGGTGGGGGCCAGGGCGCCCTTTCCCAAGGCGTCCGGGGATGCGAGGAGTTTGCTCGCCGGTTCAGCCGCTTGGGCGGCCGCCTGGAAGCGGTCGCTCTTCTCGCTGGCCTCCGCCTTCTGCTCTGTTTCGGCGGGCGTGGTGGTTTCGGGTCGGTTCAGGATGCGGGGGTCGAATTCGGTGTCCGGGAGGCCGGATTCGGAGCCGCGTCGGGTGCGGTTGACCGGGTCGGGCCGGGTGTCGGCTTCCGATCCGCGTCGGGTGCGGCCCGAGGGGGTGAAGCGGGCCGCGAGGGCGGCGCGGCGTTCCGCTTCTTCGGCGGCGCGGCGTGCTTCTTCGGCGGCGCGGCGTGCTTCTTCTCTGGCGGTGTCGACCTGTTCCTGGAATTCGGGGTCGACTTCCATGCCCTGGGTGCCGGACGCGGAGTCGCGTCGGGTGAGGGTCGCGGGGTGGGGCCGGGTGTCGGTTTCCGATCCGCGTCGGGTGCGGCCCGAGGGGGTGAAGCGGGCCGCGAGGGCGGCGCGGCGTTCCGCTTCCTCGGCGGCGCGGCGTGCTTCCTCGGCGGCTCGGTGTGCCTCCTCTATGGCGGTGTCGACCTGTTCCTGGAACTCGGGGTCGACTGCCATGGTGTGGGTGCCGGACTCCGACCCGCGTCGTGTGAGGCCGGCCGGGTCGGGCCGGGTGTCGGTTTCCGATCCGCGTCGGGTGCGGCCCGAGGGGGTGAAGCGGGCCGCGAGATTGGCACGGCGTTCCGCTTCTTCGGCGGCGGCACGTGCGGCGGCGGCGCGGCGTGCTTCTTCCATGGCGGTGTCGACCTGTTCCTGCAGGTCGGGGCCGACCGCCGTGCCCGGGGTGCCGGATTCGGAGCCGCGTCGGGCGCGGCCGGCCGGGGCGCGTCGGACGCCGGGGGCCGAGCCGGGCCGGGTGGTGTCGGTTCCCGGGGTCCGCTCCAGGGTCCTGCCCCTGGCGCGCTGCACCGTTGCGGTCGCCGCCTGGTTGCCGGCGCTGGACTGGAGTCCGAGGAGGGCCCGCTCCGCCGAGGTCCCGGACGACCCGGACGAACTCCCGGCCCGGCCTTCCCCCCGACGCTGCCGGGCCGCTGTCAGGGCGGCTACGGAAGGCCGTTCGGAGGTGCGGTGGACAGGGGTGCTCATGGACATACCTCTCCTGCTGCCGGACCGGGCGAGGCGAAGGTAACGAGGCATGCTCAATGGAAGAGGTGTGGCAGGGAAACTCTGGGCGGACACTGTGGAACGCGTCGGGGCGGACGTGCAGACCCCGACGGCAACGCGCGCGACCCCTCGCGCACTGCTGTCCGGCGCCAAGGGGCGCTCGCCCTGCCTAGCGCGGCTGTTGACGTCCTGCGTCGAGGGACGGAAGCACGGCCAAAGCCGCAGAGAGGGCGGCGGCGACGATGACCAGGGGGAGGACCCCGCGTAGGGCGGTGCCGATGCTTTCGGAGAAGTGCAGGGTGTCCACCGCCACCAGAAGCAGGCCGAGGCCGCCGGTGGCGATCAGCCATCGGCCGACCGCATTTCGTGCGAGGAGCAGCAGAAGACCGAGGACGAACACGGTCGTCTGGACGCCGAACAGCGTCATCTTCACGGTCCGTGAGTCGCTCGGCATCGCACCGGCACCGACAGCCTGGCCGAGCGCGACGGGGATCACCGGAACCGCGGCAAGGCATACGACCGCCGCCACGGCGAGTGCCGTACGGGCGGAGGGCCGCAGGGGAGGGAGCAGCAGTCCCGTGCCCGAGCCCGTTCCCGCCGTCGACCGGCACCAGCGGGCGGTCGATGGACGTACGGCCATGACCGCGGCGCCGATCGCCGCCGCGGCCGTCAGAGGAGCCATGACGTAGGCGATCACCGCGCCGTCTGCGGGCCCACCCACGACCTGGAACTGCACACTGGTACTCAGACAGTGCAGAGCTGCCACACTGCCGGTCGCCGTGATCAGACGGCGTCCAGCCGTCTTCCGCCTGAACAGCAGCAGTATGCCCGTGCAGAGCGCGACCGCCTCGGCGATGGCCACCACCATGTTCACCGCGATCACCCCCTTCGGCGCGGAGGGATCCAGGAGGTAGCCGACGGTCTTGGCGATCAGTGACACGAACCCCGGAATGCAGAGGAGCGCCAGCGTGATCGTGGCACCCGCGGCTCTGCTCGCCTCGGACGGCAGATCCGTCGGTCGGTCCGTCGGTCGGTCCGGCGTCGGGCCGGGCATCGTCGGAGGCGGCGTGTTCCCCGGTGCGTGATCGAGTCGGCGCAGGGCTCGGGCGACGACGGCAGCGCTGCCGTGCCGCCGGCCGGGTTCCTTGCGCAGCAGGGTCAGCACCAGGTCGTCCCAGGCGGACGGGATGCCCGGGGACACCGAACTGGGGGCGGGGGGTTCCTGGGTGAGATGTGCCGAGAGGTAGCCGACCGTGTCGGGAGCCTCGAACGGAAGCCGGCTCGTGAGCAGTTCGAAGAGCAGGCAGCCGAGCGCGTACAAGTCACTGCGCGGTTCCGGAAAGCCTCGTGCCTGCTCAGGGGCCATGTACGGGGGTGTGCCCACGATGAAGCCGGTCTGGGTCAGGCGGTCCGCCGTCGCGTAGGGGTCGGCTGCCCGTGCGATACCGAAGTCGAGGACCTTCACGATGCCGGACGGCGAGACGAGGATGTTGGACGGCTTGATGTCCCGGTGCATGATGCCGGCGCCGTGGGCCTCTTCCAACGCGTCACCTACCTGCGCACACCATCGAGCCGCGTCCCGCGAAGTGACGACGCCCTTGCGCAGCTTCACGTCCAGGCCCTCGCCCCGGACCAGTTCCATCACCAGAAACGGGACCTTGCCCTCTTCCGTGCTCGTCTCGCCGACGTCGTGGATGGTCACGATGTTGGGATGCTGTAGGCGGGCGGTGATCCGTGCCTCGCGAAGAAACCTGGCGCGTGCCTCGGTACCGTGACTGCCGCCCCCGGCGAGCAGTGAAATCACCTTGACCGCGACCGGTCGGCCGAGCGACTCGTCCTGTGCCTCCCACACCTGGCCCATACCGCCCTCGCCGAGCTGCCGCACCAACCGGTACCGGCCCCCCAGAAGCTCACCGCGCACTGCCATGCCCTCCCTGCTCGTGGAAGTCAGGCGCCAATTGTGGTGCGGGCAATCCCCTGAGACGAGTGGGCCTGTGCCCGCTGTCGCGACATTGCGACATTCCGAAGCGTGAGGGTCGGCACAGCGGTCGAAACGAAACCTAACGCCGGGCCAGCGCCAGCACGCTCAGGCCGAACATCAGGACACCCAGGGGAAGATGGACCGACGGGACGTGCGCGATGCCGAGCACGACCTGGGCCGAGGCCAGTACGAGGAAACCCGACGCGTGCCAGACGGGCCGGGACGAGCCGCCGCCGGGCTTCCACGCCAGCACCGCCGCGAGCAGGTACAGCATCGACGCCCCGTACATCACACGGGCTCCGACACTGTGCAGCACCTCTCCGTAGGACGAGGTCAGCAGCAGTCCGGCGGAGACCGCCTGAAGGAAGATGGTCAGGGTCTGCAGGGCGATCGCGATCTGCAGGAACGAGGAGGTGCGCCGGGAGTTCGCCGCCGTCGTCACCTGGGTGGTGGTCATGTCACAGTCCCCCTTTTGTCTGCCCGCGGGCAGTGGATCGGTAAGGTCTCACCGGTCCGACGACACGGGCCTGCGAAAGGTAAGGCGAGGGGGCGGCCGGAACCATGGGGACTGTCGGAGCAGGCGCAGGCGAGACAACCGGTGAGCGCCGCCAACTGATCAATGTCGCCTACCGGTTGCTCGGCTCGGTGACCGAGGCCGAGGACGCCGTACAGGACGCGTACGCCCGCTGGTACGGGATGTCGCGTAGCCGGCAGGAGGAGATCCGCTCCCCGGGCGCCTGGCTGACGACGGTGACCGGCCGCATCTGCCTGGACCTGCTCGGCTCGGCGCGGGCCCGCCGCGAACGCTACGTCGGCGCGTGGCTGCCGGAGCCGCTGCCCGACCGCACCGAGTGGGACCACGCGGGCGGCGCCGACCCCGGCGGCCCCGCGGACCCCGCCGACCAGATCGTCCTGGACGAGTCGGTCTCCATGGCCTTCCTCGTCGTACTGGAGTCGATGACGCCCGCCGAGCGGGTGGCGTTCGTCCTGCACGACGTCTTCCGGTACCCCTTCGCCGAGATCGCCGGCGTCCTCGGCCGGAGCCCCGCGGCGTGCAAGCAGCTGGCGGCCTCCGCCCGACGTCGGGTGAGCGTCGAGCACGCCACGGAGACGGGGGCGGCGACCGGCCGGGCGGCCGACGTGGTGAGGCACGTCAAGGAGGCATGGGAGGCCAAGGACATCGCGACCCTCGTCGGCCTCCTCGACCCGACCGCCGTGATGACCGCCGACGGCGGCGGCATGGTCGGAACCGTCCTGCGCCCGGTCGAGGGCGGCGCGCGCATCGCCCAGTACATGGTCGCCATCGCCGACCGGGCCCCGGGGCTCGAGCTCCTGGAGCGGTCGGTCAACGGCGTGCCGGGGCTGGTGGCCCAGCGGGACGGCGTCGTCATGACGGTGGCCTCGTTCGACGTCTCCGACGGACGCGTCACCCGGATCTGGGCGGTCCGCAACCCGGAGAAGCTCCGGCCGTGGGCGCGGGAGGGCCACGAGCCGGCCGACGTCACCCTCGGCTGACGTCAGGCATGCAGGGTGGGCCGGTAGACGAGCTCCTGGATGTCGCCGTCGAGCGTCCGGCTCTCGAGCAGCTCGAGGTCGAAGTCGGCCGCGCCCTGGAAGATCGGGTCCATTCCGGTCCGGCCGGTGATCACGGGGAAGAGCGTGACCTGGACGCGGTCGACCAGGCCGGCGGCCATCAGCGCCCGGTTCATCGACAGGCTGCCGTGCGAACGCAACGGCACCTCGGACTCCTTCTTGAGCCGGGCGACGACGTCGACCGCGTCCCCGCTCACGACGGTCGCGTCCGGCCAGTCGAGCGGTTCCTTCAGCGTGGTCGAAACCACCGTCGCCGGCAGGTGCCTCATCCGCGTGACCCATGGATCACGCACGTCGGACTCCTCGGTGCTCGCGGCCAGCATCTCCGCGAACACCCGATAGGTGTTGGCCCCGAACACCATCCGCTGCTCCTCGCCGTACAGGGCGAGACGGTGGCCGAGGAGCTCGGGGCCCTGCTTGCCCCAGTAGCCGGTCCAGTCGCCACCGGCGGCACCGAAACCGTCGAGGCTGGAGAAGACGTCGAAGGTGTAGGTGGCGGTCATGGCGCTCTCCGTAAGTTGTCAGGTGGCCCTGGTACATGAATACGGACCGGGGACCACGGCGAAACTCATCGCCGTCGGACTTCGAGAGCCGGGTGGGGGCCAGGGGGGGACCCTGAGTGGCTAGGAAGGCGTGACGACCCGGAAACGCAGGCACACCAGCGGCGTGTCCTCGTCCACCGGGGTGTCGATGTCTTCCCAGAAACGCCTGTGTCCGTTGCGCCACTCGTCCAGCGAGCGGTCGCCCTCGCCTTCCGCGGCGGCGTGTTCCCACGTGACACCGCCGAAGGAAGCCAGCTCGACGCCGGTGATCTCGATCGTGGCGACGTGATCCCCGTCGTTCCCGAGCAGCGCCAGGCGCTCGCCCTCGAACTCCAGGCCCTCCGTCTCCTCGACGTACTCGGCCAGCAGCCCCGTGGTGGCGGTCTTCCTCCCGGCGAGGACGAGACCGTTGAGCCGCTCCCGCATCTCACCCGGCGTGCCGAGCTCCAGTGCCCGCATGCCGTTCATCCGTGGCCACATGATTCCGCCTCCCCTTCCGGTATCCGCCCCCGCGCCGGTCGTCCCGGCACGGATCGCAGACATCCGCCACCTTGGCGCCCGCCGATCCTACGATCCGGTCAGCACTGCGTGATCGCGTCGCCGAGCGTGTTGCGTCCTGGGGCCTCGGCCACGCGGTGCGCGTTCCTCGAGGACGATGCCGACAGCGGTGTCGGAGGGGGATGGCACAGTGTTCGCATTTGATCGGCAGGGCGGGGGAGACGATGGGCGACTACTTCGAGCGGATCGTCGACGTGGAGGTGACCGTCGAGGAGGCCGGGCCACTCGCGGAGCGGATCGTCGACTGGATGGTCGCCGAGGGCCTGATCACGCGTGAGCTGTCCGGCAACGGGGTGTTCAGCCACCCCGTGGACGAGGGCTATGTGCCAGGTCCCCACTGGCTGCGAGCCGTTGACGACGCCTCGCCACCGGACTGGCTGCCCGACCCGGTGGCGGTCATCGTCGGTCGTAACTACTACGTCGCCGGTCAGGGAGTCGACACGGCGGCACACGCCGTCTGCCCTCGGTGCCAGAGCACGACGGTGATCATCAACTACCCGGAGGAGTACGAGCCCGACCTGGAGGTCTGGCAGCCGTTCGAGGACGGCATCGCCGCCTGGAAGGAGACGGGTGAGGGAATTGCCCCCTGCTCCCACTGCGGTGCCTCCGTCCCGGTCACCGAGTGGCAGTGGGACCCCGGCTTCACGCTGGGCGCCCTCGCCTTCGACTTCTGGAACTGGCCGTCGCTCTCCACCCGCTTCTGCGCGACGTTCAGCCGGCAGCTGGGACACCGCACCGTGGATCACGGGGGAAAGATCTGACGTGACGTCTCCCTGAGCCTGGCGGACGGGTGCTGACGACCTGCGGTCCGTGCGCCGGATGGAGCTGCCGTGCGCGCCGATACGGCGGTGAATGCCGCGTACGCGACGTACGCTCGCGCAGCAAACGCGAACTCAGGGCATGTACGCCGTGTGCCGGCGGCGGAGGAGGCGGACAGCGACCTGATAGACGGCGACGAACACCACGACCGGTACGAAGCCGATCGCCTGGAACAACCATGGGATCTCGTCGCCGTCCCATTCCGACCCGAACTCAAGGACGAGCCCGGACACCAGCAGCACAAGAAACGATCCCAGGGTCAGAAGACCGGCCCACACCATCGCGGATTCGCGCGCTGAAGCACGCTGCCGGGCCGCCAGCACGAAGGCGTCGGCCGGGGGAGTCCAGCCCTCGCCACGGGACCGCGCCCATCTGTCCTTGATGGCTCGTACCTCATGAGGTTGTGCCCCCACGCCCCCTGGCAGTGCGAACAGTCGGCCCTCTCGGTCGAGCAGCATCGTCCTGTGCGAAGCCGAACTGCTCTCACTCTCGATGCTCAACACGTCGGACCACGCCGTCCTGCGGGTCCGGAACAGCTGGCGTACGGCGAGGTGGTCCCGGTACACGATGGTCGCCGCCCGGTAGAACCAGACGATGCCGAGATACACCGTGCCCAGCAGCACGAGCATGCTCGCCCTGAAAGTCAGGGGCATCTCGTCCGCCACGATCCCTCGCACCACAGGGATGCCCGGCAGCCCGAGGGTGAAAGTGATGAACACCAACTGTGCTACTCGAAGCCGGTACTTGCGGATCACCCGACCATTGGTCTCTGCCCCCACCTGCTCCTCCCGTCGGAGATTGGCGTCCGGGAACACAACGGTATCGCCGGGCCCACGCGGGGTCTCCCCCCGACCAGGAGACCGACCTCGTCGCCCAGTCACTGCACGCCGTTCTCCTCGACGTACTCGGCCAGCAGCCCTGTGGTGGCGGTCTTCCTCCCGGCCAGAACGAGAGCGTTGAGCCGCTCCCGCGTCTCACCGGGCGTGCCGAGCTCCAGTGCGCGACCGTCATGCGGCGGGGCTGGTCCCCAGGGGCAGGGCGCGGCCCCCACGCTTGCCTCAGGCTGTCGGGTCCCAGAGCCCGTCGGCTTCACCGCGGGCGAGGTGCTCGGCGTAGACGCCGACCTTCCAGGCGATGACGGACCGGCACTCCTCCAGTGCCTGGATCTGTGCGTCCACGCGCTGCCGATGGGCGTCGAGCAGCCCCAGACGTTCCGCCTCGTTGCCCGGTCCACGGCGTACCAGTTCGGCGAAGTGCTTGAGGTCGGCGAGCGGCATGCCGGATTCGCGGAGCTTGACGCAGATCAGCAGCCATTCGACATCCAAGGAGGTGTAGCGCCGTCGGCCGCCCGACGTGCGCCGGACCGGCCCGACGAGCAGGCCCTCGCGCTCGTAGAAGCGCAGGGCGTGCACGCTCAGTCCGGTCCGCTCGGCCACCTCGCCGATGCTCAGCGACTGTACGGCCGCCTCGCCGGTCGTCATGCCGCTCACTCCTGGACTTGATCTAGATCTCGCTCTAGATCGTAGCGTCGGTGGCATGACCGTTACTGATCAGCAGCCGCTCGGCTCGCCCTTCTCCGCCTCCACCACGGCCGAGGACATCGTGGCCGGTCTCGACCTCTCCGGAAGGACGGCCGTGGTGACCGGGGGTTACTCCGGGCTCGGTCTGGAAACCACCCGGGCCCTGACGGCTGCCGGAATCCGGGTCATCGTTCCCGCCCGCCGCCCCGGCGTTGCCCTTGCCGCTCTGAAGGAGGTGACGAACTGCGAGGTCATCCCCATGGACCTGGCCGACATCGACAGCGTCCGGTCAGCCTCCGCGCACATCAGCGACCATGTCGACCGGCTCGACCTGCTGATGGCTGTCGCCGGAGTCATGGCCACCCCGGAGCGGCGCGTCGGCCCCGGCTGGGAAGGCCAGCTCACCGCCAACCACTTCGGGCACTTCACCCTCGCCTGCGAGCTCTACCCGCTCCTGGCCGCCGCAGACGGCGCACGCGTCGTCGTCAACAGCTCGGCCGGACACACTCTGACCGGCATCCGCTGGCACGACCCGCACTTCCGTACCGGCTACGACAAGTGGCTGGCCTACGGCCAGGCCAAGACCGCCAACGCCCTGTTCGCCGTGCACCTCGACGCCGTAGGGAAGGGCGACGGCGTCCGGGCATTCGCCCTCCACCCCGGCAAGATCATCACCGGACTCCAGCGGGAGATGACCCTCCAGGCGCAGATCGACCGCGGCTGGGTGGACGAGCACGGCAATGTCGTCGGCGATGGTTTCAAGACCCCCTCCCAGGGGGCCGCCACCGGTCTGTGGGCCGCCACGTCCCCGCTTCTCGACGGCCGAGGGGGCCTCTACCTGGAGGACTGCGACGTCGCGCACGTCTCCGCTCCCGGCACCCCCATGGATGACGGCGGCGTCCGCGCATACGCCATCGACCCCGACGAGGCGGCCCGGCTCTGGTCCCTGTCTCTCGCCGCGACCGGCGCCACGCCGATCAGTCGATGAACCCGCGCTCTGCATATGCCGCGCTCGGGCTGAACCCGGGGAAGCCTGCGCGTACGCCGGGCAGGCCCTACCAACTGGCCCTCACGGTGCACGACCGGCATGGGCCGGGTTCGCGAGATCCGTCGCGTGCTCACCCCGCATCGGAACGAGCGCTGCGTCCGCGAGCTGGACGGCCGCCGGTACGACTGGTCGACGACGGTCAGCGCGCTGAGTCGTTGCACCGGGCGATCTCGTCGACGAGTTCGGCGAGACTCTGGATCCGGAAGGTCGGCAGCTCCCTGGCCTCGGCGTTGTTCCACTGGATGGTGGCCCCAGGCACTCGACGCACGAGCGCGGTGTGCATCCCCGCTTCGCGGGCCGGCCGGATGTCGTTGTCGCAGCGGTCGCCGACGTAAGGGACGGACACCCCTGTTGCCGGGCAGGTGCGTTCTCCCTGCAACGCGGGTGCCTGCGCCGCTAGATTGAGTGCCTGATCGTCCAGGCCAAGCGTCAGGAGCTTCCGCCGTGTCAGACTCCTCCCTGTCCCAGACCGCCGAGAGCGCGGAGATACGCGCCCGGATCGACACCAGCAGGCCCCACTCGGCCCGGTTCTGGAACTACTTCGTCGGCGGCAAGGACAACTACGAGGTCGACCGGGAGATCGGGGAGCAGATCAAGGAGATCTTCCCCAGCCTCGTGGACGTGGCGCTGAGCAGCCGCCTCTTCCTGGGCCGCGCCGTCCGCCACCTGGTCGCGGACGCGGGCATCCGCCAGTTCCTGGACATCGGCACGGGCCTGCCCACCGCCGACAACACCCACGAAGTGGCCCAGCGCGCCGCTCCCGACGCCCGGATCGTCTACGTCGACAACGACCCGATCGTCCTGGCGCACGCCAACGCCTTGCTCACCAGCGCCCCCGAGGGCAAGACCACCTACCTGGACGCCGACCTCTACGACCCCGAGGCCGTCCTCGAAGCCGCCGCCGGCACCCTCGACCTCTCCCGGCCGATCGCCCTGATCATCCTCAACACCCTCGGCCACGTCGCCGACTACGCCCAGGCCCGTGACCTGGTGGGCCGCCTCATGGCCGGCCTCCCGTCCGGCAGCCACCTGGTGATCAGCGACAGCACCGCCACCAGCGAGGGCATGATCGCCGCCTCGAAGGCGTACAACGCCAGCGGGGCGACGCCGTACTACGTCCGCGAGGTCGAGGAGATCGCCGGCTTCTTCGAGGGCCTGGAGCTGGTCGAACCGGGTGTGGTCCAGGTGACGGCATGGCGCCCGGAGCCTGGTGAGCGGGCGGAAACGACGGTGGACGCCTACTGCGGGGTGGGACGCAAGCCGTGAGGCGGGCGGGCGTGGCTCCGGAGGGCGGCGGCCTCGACGACCCCGCTGAGAACTGAACCATGCTGGGCGTCCTGCCTCAAGGGTGAACACCCAGTGCCGGACCGCTCTGCCCCCCGGCCACTCCTTCGGATGAACGCAGACCTCTTCCATAGCCGTCCCGGGGCGACCCGTTGACGAAGTGAGCGCCGCTTTCCTGCGGGGTCATGAACGTTTCGCCGACCGCCACGGGATGTGGGCGGTGCCGGGAGCGGGAGGTCCGGCGTGCCCGACCAACGTCGCTACGATCGGCGTCTCCACAGGCCAAGGCAACCCATGCTTGCCGTCATGCAGGCTCATGACCTGCTGCTATGCCGCTATGCCGCTATGCCGTCATGCAGCGCGACGCGGATGCCCGCCTGTTCGTTCGACGACCGGGAGGTACGCGCACCCATGACGCACGAGCGAGAGAGCCGGCACCCGGAACAACCGGGGGAACAGCTGGCGCGACTGCTCCGGCGCTGGTGGGAGGAGGCGGGTGGCTCGACCGACGGCAGGCGTCCCACACAGCAGGCGCTGGCCGCGCGCCTCGGCATCGACCAGACGACACTCTCGCGCTACCTGAACCCGAAACACACCTCCACCGCGCCCTTGAGGATCGTGGAAGCCCTGCACACCCACCTGCGGGCGCCGGCGACGGAACTGGAGCCGGCGAGGTCGCTGAGCAGGGCCGCCCTGGAGGAGAACAACAGCCGGCAACGCCCGGCCGACCCGGACCTCACGGCCGCCCCCCGCGCCTCCGCCACCTCCGGCGCCACCACCGGCACCACCAGCGCCCCGACCGACCGCGGCCCCCGGCTCCGCCGGGCCCGTGCCTTCCTGGCGCTCGCGATCACGGCCGCCCTGTCCTTCGCTGCCGGGCTGTACGTCGACGAGCGGCCCACCCCCACCGGCCAGGCAGCCACCGAGGTCAAGGCACGGGCCGCGGCGGGCGGCGGAGCCGTGGACAAGGAGCGGGAGAAGTGGCCGCTGCTGTACATGAAGAAGGAGACCGTGGACGAGTACTCGTGGGGCCGCGCCTTGCAGAACCTGCTGAAGGCGCACGGCTACGACCTGCGGGCCGACGGCCTGTTCGGCGAGGCGACCCACGAAGCGGTCATGGACTTCCAGCAGAAGCACCATCTCCCGGCCGACGGCAAGGTGGGGAACCGTACCTGGCCGGAGCTGTTGAAGCAGGTCGAGCCCGGTTCCACGGGCCCGGCGGTACGGGCCGTACAGGACCTCCTGAACAACGTGGGCCTGGGAGCCACGGCGGTCTCGGGCGAGTTCACGGCGGCGACCGCCGAGGACCTGAAGTACTTCCAGCGCACCCACCGCCTCCGGGTGACCGGGAAGACGGACCGGGCGACCTGGCTGGCCCTGCTCGTCAACCAGCGCCCACCGGTCAGCGCACCGGAGTACCAACGCCCCGAGCGCCGCTCGCCCGTGCCCCCTGCATGACCTCTCCAGGCACCGCATGGCCGCAGGTCACAGCCCCGCGATGTGCGGTGCATGAGCGCGCATGGATGCACATGGGAAAGCCTGGCACATCGCGTTCGCCGACCGATTCCACCGGCCATGCTGATGTGGCGACCGGCGCTCCCGGACCTCGCCGCCCCCGCCTCATCGACGGGGGCGGCACCCGGGACCAGTAAGGAAGACCGCGCCCCGGTCCCACTCCCACCGACACTCTTCCGACTCTTCCGAAGGGGTACCTCCATGTCCGTCGTCCGCAAGACCATCACGTCCGCCCTGTCCGCAGTCCTGCTCGCCGGCGGACTCGCCCTCGGTGTCGCCGCTCCGGCGAGCGCGGCCACCTGCCCGTCGTCCGCGTCCCCCAAGATCGACGGCGCGGAGGCCAGCTGGACCCTGCGCTGCTCGGGCGGCACGGTCACGGTGTCCGGCTGGGTCGAGGACACCCGCATGGACGGCAAGTGCGCCGTGGTCCGCATCGTGGGCGGCAACGGCGAGACCAGGCGCGCCGAGGCCTGTAGCTCCGGCGTACGCGAGCAGTTCTCGCACAGCTTCGCCGGGACGAACAAGGCGGAGGCGCGCCTGGCCATCGCCTGACGACTCCGGACGGCTTCGGCCTGATTCCCGGGGCGGGCCACGCGGCCCGCCCCGTACCGCCTGAGCCGGGCCGCTCCGCTAGCGGGACAGGTTCGCCGGGGCGTTCGCGTTGATCGTCGGGCTGGTCACCACGGGGGGCAGCGCTCATCGGCCGGATACGAAGAAATGACACGGCGCAACGAGAATACGCCGCAGAACTCATCGATCATTGGGGCTTCCAGCCTCGGCGGTGGCGTGGTGCTGTTGCTCGGCGGCTGGGTACTGATGCGCCGGTTGAGGCCGGATCACTGATGAACCGCGCGGAGCGGGCAGTGTCATCAAGTTGTGCGTACCGGGGCAACTTCGCACCGCTCACGGTGCCGTGGCCCGAGATCGCGCGCCGCCTCGCCCGGTGACGGGGAGCGGCCGACGACGACCCGGCGGCCGGACATGGGGGCCTGCCCACTGCCTCCAAGTGCAGAGGTACGGAGGACCCCTTCACCGAATAGCGCCATCCAGACCTGAATCGCTCGGACTTCACGCGGCAGTTGGTGACCTTCCCTATGATCCGCACATGCGTGCCACATGGGCGGGGGCCACTTTCGTGGCAGGGCTGGTGCTGTACTTCGGCTGGGGCCTGGCGGGAATGGTGACCTTGGGGTGCGAGGCCCACCCAAAAGGGGGCTGCGGTGTTCCGGACGGCGGCGGGAAGTACTTCGCGGCTTTCATGATCGCGCCTTGGCCGCTTGCAATCTTCGTCAAGATCGCCGGACGGTACCGCAGGGACTGGCGCCCGGCTCTGGGCTACTCGGCCGGAGCGCTCGCGGGGGCTGCGGTCACGCTGGCCATGGGGACCACTGTCGGCCACTGGATCGTGGCGTTCATCCTTGTGTCGGTCGGTGCCTTGGTCCCGTGGATCGCACGGCGCAACACCGACCTGGCCAGGGAAGCGAGGCGTCAGGAGCGCGAGCGTCGTTTGCGTGAAGAACGGCGGGAGCGAGCCCGGGCCCGCAGAACAGAGCGCCGACGAGAACGGCGCCGGCGCCGACGCGAGGAGAACAGCAGCGTGTGACTTCTCGGAACGGTGCCCTGACCACGAGGTCACCTCCATGACCTCGTGGGATGCATGCGGGAGAGTCCGGCCTCGGCGCTCCTCATCCTTCGAGGGAAGCCACGTTCTCCTTCCCGGCGACGAAGTCGAGACCCGGCTGGTTGAACCGGGGCGCCAGGGGTCGCCTGGGAGCGCCAAGTGGCTGTGAGCCATAGCAAGTTGGTGGTCTCATGGCGCATGCGGTAGATCTCGTGGTGCATCACGCCGCGTAGATCGGGGGAGCCTATGGCAGCCGACAACTCGAACAACACCAACACGTCGCCGTCGCCTGGGGAGGAGCCACCCAGGCCGGACCAGCGCCCACCTGCGGCACCGCCTGTCGACCCAGCGATCACAGCGGCCCGCATCAGTGCCCGCGCAACTTTGATCGGAGCCGGTTGCGCTGTGCTGGCGGCTGTGATCGGTCTTGTCGCCGCTTCTGGCGACGGCGACAAGAAGGAAGACGCAACGCCCTCGGCCACGGCCACTACTCACGCCGCGAAGCCCACCGCTCCCACCCCATCGTCTCCGGAGTCGTCACCCTCAGTCGATGCGGAGAGCCCCGAGTCGAGCATCGACCCCGCAGAGCCCTTCCCGGGGGAGCCGCTACCTCTCCGCCTCAACGGCGACAGCACATGCGACTACGCCAGCCACATCGACTTTGACTCGTACCCCTTCGTCGCCCGAGTCGACAGGACCGAGCCCGACGCCGAGGATGCAGCCGCACCAGCGGATTTGAACTGGTACGGCTGCTCCCCGGTCGAATTCGGGACGGCGCGAGACAGCCGCGCCGGCGTCCTCTCGAAGCGCCAACCGTTCAGCAAGGAAGCCTGTGAGGCTGCCGCGAACGGGGGTGGACTCGAAGGCGTCCTCATGCACTCGAATGCAGTGGAGGAGGCCGGGATCATCGCAGGCAACTCGATCTGTGTGATCACAGACAAGGGCAGACTGGTTCGCGCTCAGATCGTTGAAGCCCCCTGGGCGCCGAATTTGTCCCTGAAGATCACCACGGTTTCGTAGCACTGGGCATAACCGGCCTGAGCGTCCACGGACCTCAAGGGCCTGAGCCACCGAAAGCACGCCACGGCGGCGGGAGGGCCGGACGGTCGCCCGTCACGTGTGCCTCGCTCAGCCCCGGACCGGCCATCGGCCACGCCTCTTCGATGACGGCGAGCGGCCCATGACGACCCGGCGGCCGGACGCGGGGCTCGCCCACTGCCTTGGAGGTGCGGAGGTACGGCGGGGCCCCTTCACCTATAAAGACGGGCGATGGCGGACACCCTGCTGACCTGCGGAAACACGAGAAGTGCGTTCCAGTGTGGAATTGCATCATCCAGAGCTGAATAGATCGAGTGGGGCATTCAGTGCCGAATCGGTAGACGTCAACGCGGGAACAGGTCAGTCAGCGCTGCACGCCTTTCATTCACCCTTGGGGGTACTTTGCGCGTGCGGCCCGGCGAGTGACCCGGATCGAGACCGTGAACAGGCGGACAGGGTGAGGTGAACGACTTCACCGTCCACCCCTCGGTCTCCGCCGCGCACGGTCTCTGGTTCCGGGGAAGAGGCTTCACCACGACGGGATACGCGGCTCACAACGCCCTGGCCGACGCCGACCTCAGCGTCAGCGCGTACAAGCTGTTCCACAAGATGTGAGCCCTTCAGAACCGCAAGGACCACGGCCTGGTGCTCATCGAGAGTCAGGTGAAGTTCGCCGAGCAGGTGGGCATGTCGCAGGCCTCCGTCTCGCGCAGCCTCAAGCAGCTCGCCGCGCAGGGGTTCATCTACCCCGAGGGACGCAACTGGCGTATCCGGGCCGACTTCCTCTTCAACGGCAACGGCAACGGCAACGGCAACGGCAACGGCGCGGCGCAGGGTCGGGCAGTTCAGGGCGTCCCCGCCGGCACTCCCGACCCGTACGCGGGGACGCGCACCGACCTGACCGTCATCGACGGGGGCAACGAGGACCAGGTCGACGACCAGCGCTGATGGGTGCTGGACGCCACCCCGGGCGAGGCTGCTCCGGCCTGTTTGCCCACGGGCTATTCGGCGACGCCGTCGTCCGGGGTCACCGAAGTGATGGCGACCGTCGGAGGCGGGGGCGTGGGCGTGTACACGTACGCCACTGCCAGGCCCGGCGTATCGTCTGCGGGCTCGATCCTCGTCTTGCGCACCTCCGTGCCGTCCTGGCGCGGTGGTCCGAGCAGCACGCCGAGCCGGGGCACCATTTCCAGCTCCTGCCGTAACGCCTCCAATGCCTGCGCCGCGCCAAGATCCTTAGCCCGCTGGGCCGCGCGCACCGCACAGCAGCGATGACGCCACTCACTGGTCCTGGGCCTCCTGCTTCAGGCGTGCCGCCAGGTCGATGCCCTCCTGCACGGCGATGTCGAGGTCGGGGTCCTGGTGCAGGCGGATCCTGCCCCGGTAATCGACGATGACGGCGGCGACGGCCCTGAGATCCGTCTCCGACGACGCTTCCAGTGCGTGCTGGAGATCGGCTTCCAAGGCCTCTCGGTCACCGGGGAAACCGTGCCTGGACCGCAGAGCAGCTCTTAAGTCGCCGATGGTCTTCAACGGCAACGGTGCGGGAATGGCTGTGTCGGCATGCTGGGCGCCCACGATCATCTGCTCCTCGGTCTCCCCAGTACTACGCGGAGCGTCGTGCAGGTCTCCCACCGGCCGCAGGTCCGACCGGCACCGCGCCGACGGTCAGGGAGCCTCCGGCCAGCCTCGGCGCATCGCGTCGGTGAAGGAGTGCCACGCCGAGGCCCCCACGGCCGTGACGAGTTCGTCGCCGAGCTTCGTATCGCGCAGGAGTATCCGGCCGCCGTCGCGTGCTCCCTCGACGCATTCGCCCCCCGCGCCGTTGCTGTAGGACGACCTGAACCATGTGAGGTGCCGCTCGACGCCGTCGAGGCGGTTGTTCACTGTGCGCATTCCTTCACCACGTTCCTGATCAACTGAATGGTCCGCCGCGGACTCAGGGCAGCAGCTCGCAATTCGTCGAACGCCCGGTTGTACTCGCGGACATGAGGCTCACCCTCCAAGTACATCGCATCGGTGATGCCGTCCCTGTACACGATGTCCGGGTCCTCCGGGTCGGGGAAGCCCAACATGGTGAAGGGCCCCGTGGTCGGGCATGTGCCGGCGTCGAAGGGAAGCACCTGCAGCGTCACACTCGGCTGCTCGACGGCGTCCAGTACGTGCTCCAGCTGCGCGCGCATCAACGCGCGATCGCCGATCACCCTGCGTACCGCTCCTTCGCTCACGACGAACCAGCAGTCGGGCGCGTCGGGCGCACTGAGCATCGACTGGCGCTCCAGACGTACCCGTACGGCACGGTCGATGTCGGCGGGCGGCAGGTACGACCCGCATGTGTGGAGCTCACGGGCGTACGGCTCGGTCTGCAGGAGACCGGGCAGGACCTCGCACTGGTACTGCCGCAGAGTGGAGGCGTCCTGTTCGAGGCCGATGTAGATGGAGAACCACTCGGGCACGCCGGAGCCGTGGACCTGCCACCAGCTGCGCGTCTTGGCCTGCCGGGCCAGTGACTTCAGGAACTCGCGCAGTTCGTCAGTGGTCTCGTAGAAACGGCACAGGGCGTCCACGTCGGACGGTTGGACCCGCCCACTGCCGGTCTCCATCCGGTTGACCTTGGAACCGCTCCAATCCAGCGCCGCCCCCACTTGGGCGCAGGTCAACGCGTTCTTCTCCCGGAGCTTCTTCAGCTCGATGGAAAGTCGACGCCGACGTGCCGTGGGTGAGCCGGCCATCCGAACCCCCTTCTTGTCGAACGGAGTTCAGTCTCCGTGCCAAGGGCCTCGCACGCCAATCACCCGATGGTGGGATTCTCTCCGTGCACATTGCACGGCGGGATTTGTGCCGGCCATGCTGGAGCAGAGGGCCGAGGCGGGGCCGGCGGGGCGCCGACCCCGATGACGTCTGTTTGGACCGGCAGCGACGAAAGGTTCAGAAGTGATCCCGAACGCGTGCATGGTGCGATCCCCGTACGTCGTGGAATTCACCGCCCAGGAAGAGGAGGTCGCCGCCCTGCGGCGCAAGGTGCGGACACGACTGGACGCCTGGGGCCTACGAAGTGTCGTGGACGAGGCTCAACTCTGCGTGAGTGAGCTGGTGGCCAATGTCATCACCCACGTCGGAGCCGGGACTCCGACCACACTGGCCGTACTGATGAACGGCACCTTCCTGCGCATCGAGGTGCATGACCCGGACACCCGGGCACTGCCCACGCTCGTCGCCGCGGACGTCCAGGCGGAGTCGGGACGCGGTGTGGCGCTCGTCGACGCGGTCGCCGACCGGTGGGGCGTGCTGCTTAGTGCCGACCGGAAGGTGACCTGGTGCGAGCTCGCCACGGGTTTGACCTCGCCGGGGGACCATGGCGGCGGTCCTCGAGTGGTCCGCGCCGAGGCGATGCTCGGCCTCTATGGATTCGTGAGACCGGAGAACCGGGCACGTCGATCCGGCGCGGTGAGCGCCACCGAAGGGGAGGAGGCGGCGATCTTCATCATCGCCGACCTCCTCCACTGGCTCAGCGCGCACGGCCGCGATGCGGACGAGGTGCTGGACCGTGCCCAGACGCGCTTCGAGACCGAGGCGGCCGGGACCTGGTCGTGACGCGCGTCAGGGGACGAGCGCGGGGGTGAAGAACCCCAGGGACGGTGTCTCCGGCGCCCCCACCAGCAGGGCGCGATCGAGTAGGACGTTGTTGTGCTCGCAGCTGGTCTCCGGTAGCAGGACACATGCATGGCAGGCGGCGAGGTTGACGCTTCCCGCGCCTCCCGCCGACTCCATGCACAGGGGGTCGGCGGAGCACCATTCGGCGCGCCGCAGAGCCGAATTCAGTGTCCCGGCCAGTTGGGACGGCTCGCCCTGTGCCACCAAGCCACCGAGGCTGCCGGCCGAGTCGCTGGTGGCCGTGTAGATCAGCACACCGGCCGTGGTGTCGTCGGCGTAGAGCCGCTCGCGAAGGGCAGCCGCCGGGTAGCCGGCCTCCAGGCTCCACTCGTTGATGAGTATGTGCGCCAGCGTGTGGAGGAGCACTATACGGGGCGTCGCGGGCGAGGAAGGGACTTCCGCAGGGTCGGTGGCTCGTTCTCTCAGCAGGCGGTCGTGATGTGTGCGCATGCGCTCGACACGGGCGGCCACCGCCTCGGACTCGGCCCAGTCGTCCAGGCGCTGCTCGTCGAGACGTACGAAGACGCCCTCGCCGCGCACCTCCATCGCGGGCAGCCAGTCGGTCGGCATCAGGGACAGGGAGGCCTCGTGACCCTCGGAACTCGACTCGGGGTTCGCGATGCGGGTGAATGCCTTGAGAGCTCGCACCTCGCGCAGGCGCTTGACCAGCATCGGCCTCTCGACGCCGAAGGGAGCGAGGTCGGCGGGGTCCGAGACGGGCGGCTCGCAGATGAACTGTTCCTCGCGCCCCTTCTCCCGCAGGGCGTTGCCGGCGCACAGGCGCTCGTACTCCTGGCGGCGCAGCGCCTGATAGCGGTTCGCCGGCCCGGCGTCCCCGGTACCCTCCTCGGCCGGGTCCTCCGCCTGCTCCGCCTCCAGCAGGGCCATGACGGCGTCGACCGAGATCGAGCCGTCGTTCGGGAAGGCTGCCATGAGGTGGATCTCGATCTTTTCGCGGGACCCCAGGGACCGCAGGCGCTCCCAGTGTCCTGTCAGCCTGTCGGCCAGGCCGTCGCTCCACGGTGGAATGGACAGAGCGGACTTCAGTACGGGCTGCCAGACCGCCGAGGAACCGCGCTGGAGCGTACGGGGCGTCTGCGTGCAGAACTCGGCGGGGGCGTCCTTGAGCCAGGGCCGCCTGCCCTCGCAGCGCACTCCGAGGTCGGTCAGCGCAGAGCGACGGAAAGCACCCTCCATGGACACCTCCGGCACACCGCAGGTGCACGAGATGAGGATGGAACGCAGCGATGCGCTCTGGCCTGAGAAGCGCATGCTCATTTCGCCGCCGCAGTGCCCGGAGGCGCCCTCCTCCCGGTTCCTGCGGTGCAGCCACTTCCAGAAGGGGAAGTCGTCGAGGTGGCCGTCCTCGCACGCCATGACGAAGCGGGACGGCACGAGTGGCTCGTCGTCGCAGTCCGTGCAGACGTTCTTGCCCGGGGGCGGGTTGAAGCCCCGCACATGCTGGAGGGACTGACAGCTCGGACACGAGTGCCACAGCGGGAACCGTCGTACGCGCACTCCGTCCTTGCTCGTGTCCTCCGAGGCCGGGGGCAGTCGGAAGTGGCTCACCCCCAGGACGTGGGCGAGGCGGTGCTCATGGATGATCGGCGCCTCGTCGAGGGGCCAGCTCCGGTGGGCGTCGTCGATGCCGGAGACGATGAACGACTCGTTGTCGACGGCGATCAGCGAGCCGACCCCGTACGTGGTGATCATCTGGGATCGTCGAACCGATCCGCGGCGGGGGAGGGCGAGGCGCGGTGCGGCCGAGACGCCATCGGCGCGACGGCTGCGACGCTCGCGGGGCGGGGTCATCGGGAAGCCTCCAGGAAGAGAGCGGACTGGGCGTCGACGTCGCGCAGACTCCACGGGGTGCGCCAGGCGTCGTCGTCCGAGGACTCGTCGTCGTACGACTTGAGTAGGGAGGGGGTGTGATTACCGCGAATGGGCTCGTACAGCAGACCGCCGTGGCCCCTTGCCATCTCCTCCCACCATTCGACGAACTCGTCGAAGGCGTCGGCGGTGTCCTCCGACTCCGCGGGGGAGATGCCCGAGACCCGGCTCGTCAGCAACGGCTTGATCTCGGTGTACAGGCGATCCACGTACGTGTCGATCCGGCCGGCTGCGTCGTTCTCGCGGGCCTCGGGGATGAGGATGCGGGCCAGCGCCACGACCACGGCGTGCAGGCCGCGGTCGCGCGACCGGGCGGAGAACGGTGTGACGGATGTCGACTCCACCTCTCGGTAGAGCGCGGAATGGAAGTGCAGGAAGTTCTCGTAGTGCGAACGGTCCCGAGGCCGGACCGAGTTGAGCATCACCGTGACCAGGCCGGGGTGGGCGCGGCCCACACGGCTGGTGGCCTGGATGTACTCGGCCGTGGTCTGGGGCTGCCCCATCACCGCCATCAGGCCGAGACGGTCGACGTCGACGCCGACGGCGATCATGTTGGTGGCCAGGAGGACGTCGCGGACGTCGGGGTCCGGGTAGCGCTTCTCGATCTCCTTGAGCCGGGCGGGAATCAGACTCGCGTCGACGCGGCTCGTCAGCTCGGAGTAGCGGCTGGAAGACCGGACTTCCGCGCCGTCGCGATCGGCGAGGAGCCGCAGATAGTCCTCGACGTCGTCGTTCACCTGGAGCTCCGCCGCCGACAGCAGACGGAGGCTGTTGAAGTAGCCGACCAACGTCCAGTAGGCGTCACGGACCTCGTCGCTCGTCTCGGTGCGCATGGCCTGGTGGAGCAGGGCCGCGTACGTGCGGATGAGAAGGGTGGACTGGCTGGTGCCCGGGGCGAGCAGACCCACGTAGCGGCGGCTGGCCTTGGTCTCGCGGGCGGTCTCCACGGCGAACCAGGAATCCCGGGCGTCCAGACCGGCCGGGGGGAACTGGCGTACGTCCCGGTCGAAGAGGTTCCGCCCCTGGTCGGCTGCGCGACGGATGGTCGCCGTGGAGGCGATCACCTTCGGTTGATCGGCGAGGGCGTCCACGGCCGTCTCGTACAGCCCGGTCAATGTGCCCAGCGGGCCGGAGATCAGGTGGAGCTCGTCCTGGACGATCAGCTCGGGCGGCGGAGTGGCCGCGCCGAGGCGGTCCCGGTTGAACAGTGCGGCGGTCTGCTTGCGCCACGGCATGGAAGCGAACTTGTCGACCGTGGCGATGACGAGAGTCGGTCGGGCCTTGTAGACGGTCTCGTCGACCAGGTGCACCGGCAGACCCGAGGCGAAGGCGCAGTCGGGGCCGGGGCAACGCACGTCCATGCGGACGTCGTCCTCGTCCACCGAGTAGTTGTGGGCGTCCAGCGCGGTGCCGCACCAGGGGCAGGCGTGGAGCTGCACCGGGTTCTCCGTTTGCAGGCTCTGCCCGGAGCGCAGCTTCGTCAGCTTGCCGGCGGCCGTCTTCAGGTCGTTCGGCGTGGCCGACTTGCCGACCCACATGCCGATCGAGATGTCCTCGTGGCCCAAGCGGTCGGGATCGGCCCGGCGCATCTGTTCCATGGCGCAGATCAGGATCGTAGCGCGCTCGAACTGCTGAAGGGTGAGCAGACGCAGTGTGTACCGCATGAGAACCGTGACGCCCCCGCCGTCGGGCCCGCGGCGCAACCGGCGCAGGAACGCGGTGAAGGCGATCAGACCGAGGTACGCCTCGGTCTTGCCACCACCGGTGGGGAACCACAGCAGGTCCGAGATCTTGCGGTCGGGATGGTTCGGATTGTCGATGCCACACAGGCACAGAAGGATGAACGCGATCTGGAACGGGCGCCAGCGCTGGACGGACAGATCCGGCGTGCCCACACGACCTGCCTTCACCCAGGCACTGCGCGCACGCTGCTCCGCCATGGCCCGGTTGGCCAGTCTGAAGGCCTCCATGACCTCCGGTTCGTCCGCGAGAATCCGGATACCCTCACGCATTCGGCCGAGGGCCTCGCGACAGGTGTCGAGCTGGGTGTGCGCTGCCTCCTCGTGGGTGGTGCCGGCGAGGGCGGTGGCCTCCGAATCCTTGGCCTCGATCCACTGCTCGTAGCCGCGGGCCAGCCCACGCAAGGCGGCGAGCACCTCAGCGTCCGAGTTCGTCGAGAGGCCGAGCATGCCGAGCGCCGAGCTGTCGATCTCCGGGTTGGAGTCGGTCAGCAGCACCTCGTGCGTGGGGACGAAATCGGAGCGGATCTCCGTGACCCCGGCACGCTCTATGTCGGTCAGACCCACCGGCGGCGGCGTCCAGTCCCAGTGGGCGGCGCAGCCGTGACCCACCGCGAACGTGGGGGCATGGCGATACAGCAGGCGACTCGTGGCCGCCTCCTCGTCGGGGGCGGTCAGAGCGGGGGGACGTTCGACGAAGGCGGAACCCCCGTTGGCCGCCCGGACCCGGAGGCCCGGCTGGAACAGTGCGAACGCGTCCTGGAGCTCGCGCTCACCCACGACGTGCGTGTTGATCAGAGTGACCGTGACGGTGACGGTGTCCGAGGTCACGTCCGTCGGTCGTACGAGGACATGGAGTTGCACGCCGTCGGCGAGGACGGGAATGGGCTTGAGAACCCCGGGGTTCGTCACGTCGACGGTTTGGTCCGGAAGGTCCAGTTCCCGGCGGCGCCATTGCTCGCGCTGGTCGCCCGTGGTTCTGGCCTCCGCGCGCCGGGCGGACACCGGCCGGCCCTCGGCATCCACGGGCTCGTACACGGCGGCTCGCGCGGAGATCACGATCTCGGAGCAGATCTCGGGCGCCACGGCGAAGGTGAGACCCATGGTGGACGGGCGCCGGTCACCGGCTGCCGGGGGCTGGACCGGGTCGTCGGTCTCTTCCGGGCTGTCCTTGCTGAGGAGCGGCGGCTCGTCCAATCCCTCCTCCTCCGCGGCGTCCTCCGACATGTCCTGCTGAGCCTCACGGTCGGCGGCCCTCGGGAACAGAACACCGATCGGGTATCGGGTGATCGGGGCGTCCTGGGTGAGGACCTCGACAGGGTCGTCGCCCGCCTCGACGTCCGGTCCGAGAAGCTCGCGGCGCAACCGGGCCACCAGCTCCTCGCGGACCCGGTAGTGCTCGGCGTGCGGGCTGTTCCGGTGCGTCATCCTTGTTCCTCCCCGGCGCGTTCGCCGCGTCGATACCTTCCGATTCCGGTGATCCGAGGGGCGATCCACACCCCGTTGTCGCCGAGCCCGGCGTTGGCCCCCGCCGCCGTGCTGCCCGCGACCGTCTCCAGGGTGTCCACACGCAGGCCGACGATCTCGGCCGGCCACACGACGTCCCACGAGCGCGAGACCTTTTCCGCCGCGTACAGGTCCCTGCGGAGGCGCTCGGAGGCCTCGCCGACGATCCGATCGCGGTGGACCAGGTCGTACGGCGGGCTCTGGTCGGGTCCCATGGGGAGCGTGTGCCGCCTCCGCAGGGTCACCGCGTCACCCGGACGTGCGTGCTCCAACAGGTAGGTCTGCGTGTCGGACGCCGACGTTTCCGGGTCGTGGGAGCCAGGAGGCTCCTCGTGGTGGATGTCGCCCGGCAGGACCTGGATGCCGTAGCGCTCGTACTTCTTCCATCCGCCCAGGTACCAGCGACCGGTGGGCCGATGGCGTCGTATGCGGGAGGTGTCCGGGCCGGCCACGTGGTAGAGATCCTCGCGAGCTCGCGTCATGGCCACGTAGAGAGCCCGCGCCTCGGCCGGCACGTCGAGCTCTTCGTGGGCCTTCTGCAACTCGGCGACGGAGGGAGGAGACAGCAGGAGCACGCGCTCGTACTCCAGGCCCTTGGCCCGGTGCACCGTCGAGACGATCAACCGAGCCGTCTCCGGGTCGCCCAGCTCGTCGGGGAACCGCCCCTCGGCCACCAGCCGCCGTACGGCGGCGACGTCGACGAGGCCGCGACCACTGCGCCTGGTGGCGGCCCGCAGGGAGCGCCAGCAGCGCTGGGAATCCACACCCGGAGGCAACGGGATCTCGGCAAGCAGCTCGAGGAACCGGGACTCGGTGAGCGTCAGCGACTCGGCCCGACGGAGCAGTTCCGCGGCCCAGTAAGGAACGGGGCGGTCCCTCAGGGAACGCTTCAGCGCGTGTGGTACCCCGTGCTCGTACAGGAGCTCCGAGACGGCGAGGGCCTGACGGTTGTCCCGGGTGAGAATCGCGCAGGTGCCGGGGAACGCCTTCAGGGAGTCCAGAGCGAACCCGTCGGCCAGGTCGCCGAGGCCGGGCAGGTCGAGGAGCCGGTCGCGCAACTCGGCGTGGAGCGACGCGGCCGAGGTCTCCTGGCCGATCGGAGGGACAGCCAGGTTCTGAAGACGAGGGCCGAGGGCGAGTGCGGTACGTGCTTCGGGGCTGCGCGCTCGGAAGTTCTGCGTCAGGCTGCGCTCGACGAGGTCGTCGTACGACATGCGCAGCCAGGCGAAGAACCGATCCGTCTCCCCGGCTCGCTCCTTCGGATCCTCGATCTGAAAGCCGTAGATGCCTTGGGCGGAGTCGCCGACCACGGTGAATCCGCACGAACGCTGGAAACGGTCGAGCAGCGTCTCCACCAGGTCACGACGGTCTCCCACCAGGTCCTGGGCCTCGTCGATCACCACATGCGAGGGAGCGCCGAGCTCACCGGCCTCCACCGCGCCCTTCTCGATCGCATCGGTGGCCGCACGGATGCGATCGTCGAAGCTGCGAGCCGCCCACTCCTCGTCCGGGTAGGCCTGTACGAGCAACTGGTACGCCCAGGAGTCGAAGGTCTGGACCCGCACCCTGCGGGCCCGGTCGCCGTGACGGGCGATCCTGTCCCGCAGCTCACGGACGGCGGCGCGGGAGAAGCTCAGGACGAGGACCTCGCCCGCCTCCAACGCCTCTTCGGGATCCTCGTGCCCCACCAGGGCGTCGAGGCGCCGTACGACTGTGTGGGTCTTGCCGGAGCCCGCCCCTGCCGTGACCAGGAGGCGGGTGTCCCAGGGGAGGTCGACCACTGCCCGCTGCTCCTCGGTGAGCGGAGGGCTGTCGCCGTAGGGGTCGATCACTTGCTGCTCCACAGGTGCTCGAACTGGGTGAACGCGAGGGCGGTGTCGAAGTTCTCGATGTTGTCGCGGACGTTGAGGATCAGGCAGGTCTCCTTGCCGCCGTTGAGGGGGCCGCGCAGCCCGCGCCCGATCATCTGCTGGTACACGTTGGGGCTGTAGACCGGGCGGGCGACGACGACGGCTCGGGTGGCGGGGGCGTCGAAGCCCTGGGTGAGGACGCCGTAGTTGGTGAGCACCCGGGTGCGACCCGCCCGGAAGTCGTCGATGCGTCGGCGACGGTCGTTGGCCGACGTGGTGGAGTCGACGGCGGACGCGGTGATGTCCAGGTCGCGCAGCTTCGCCGCGAGGTACTTGGCGTGGTCGACCGACGTGGCGAAGACGAGCACCGGCCAGTCCTTCGGCATGTCCGAGATCTCGGCGACGATTCGGGTGTTGCGGTCGTGGTCGTCGGCCAGGCGCTGCTCGGCAGCCCTGGAGAGGATGCTCAACTGCTCGGCGCGCTCCTTTTCCTCACGGGTCAGGGTGATCGTGCCGCCCTGCAGCAGGCGGTGCTCGACCTGGGCCAGCATGCCGAGGCTCTGCAGTTCGGCGTATGCGTCGTCGCCCGCGAAGACACCCTGGTCCAGACGCCGGCCGCCGAAGCGGTTGATCAGGCGGCGCGTCTCGTCCTGGTTGGTGTTCCGGAACGGCGTCGCGGTGAGCCCGAGGAGGTGACGCTCGGTGCGGGAGGCCGTCAGGCCCAGGAGCGCCAGGATGTCGGTGTAGCGAGGCGTGATGGCGGTGTGCGCCTCGTCGACGATGACGAGGGCCGCGTCACGCAGCCAGGCGTACGCGTCGGCGGCGAGACAGTTCGGCTGCTGGAGCTTGGCGTCCGTGGCGACGACCAGTTGCGGTCGGTCGGTGACCGGTCCCGCCTCGTTCGTCGACCACAGCCGGTTGATCGCCAGCGGCGTCTCGGCGCCGACCTTCTCCCACACGAACTTCCAGCTCTGAACCGCCTGCTCGCACAGCTCCTCGGTCTGGGCGATCCACAGGATGGGACCGTCGAGGCGGCCGACCTGCTTCACCCAGCGGATCACCGCCTCGGCCGTGACCCGCGTCTTGCCGGCACCGGTCGGCAGGGACAGCATGCCGCGCTGCGGAACCATCCGGTCCAGTAGGGCGAAGACATTCGCGGCCAGCCGCTCCTGGTAGTCGTGCAACCGCGGGAAATGGCGCGGCCCCTCCACGTCGATCCGCGGGTCCAAGGACGGCGCCCGGAAACCGGCGAAGGCGTCCGGGAAACCGTACTCGGCCACGAAGGCCACCGCGCTGGACGCGCCCGTGAACGACGACGGGGCATGGCTCGGGTAACGGCTCTGCAGGTCACGGGCATGGACCTGGAGCACGCTGTCTCCGTGGGCGTTGAACGCCATCTGCGCGACGCGGTAGTCAGCCGGGTCGGCTCCGCCGTTCTCCGCGCGCTCACCGTCCATCAGGCCGGCCGGCAGGCGGTCCCGCAGGGTCTCGGCCCCCAGCAGCAGCAGGAGCTTGGCCACCACGTCGTCGGCCTCACGCACGGCCTTCAGCGCGTTCTTGACCTTCTGGTCCTCCTCCTGCCGCTGCTGGGCCTCCAGAACCTGACGGCAACCGGACTCTCCCATACGCCACCGGAGTTCTCGGTCGGCGGCCATCAGGGCCTCGAGCCGGGTGGTGGGCTCGAGCACCAGGATCACCGACCCCTGCAGGCTGCTGTTCAGCGTGCGGGGCCGCATTCCGTTGGGGGTGCGCGTCACCTCCTCGAGGACCTTGCACCGCTGCAGCGTGTACTGATCGACCTGCGAGCCGCGCATCTGCCGCAGCGTGGGGTACGCCTCCTTGAGCGGGACGGCCTCACCGGCGGTCTCGTAACGGGTCTCGCGACTGATCACGTCCCCGTAGGGCAGCATCCCCCACTGCTTGACGAGCAGTGCGGCGTCGTCGGCCGACGCGGTCAACAGGGCGGGCAGCCTCTCGGCCCGCAGCTCCCGGTACTCCTCCTGCGAGGAGGCGACGGCGATCTCGCCGTCCGGTCGCGTGCCCCACTCGTCGCCTATGCGACACCGGGTGAGTGTGTCGTCCGGGAAGGCCACGTCCAAGCGCGTCAGCAGCACGTACGTGTTGCCGACGAAGACGTCGTCCTCGCTGTGCTGGAGCTTGTCCAGGAGCTGGGTCCAGAAGGCGTCGGGTACCTCCTCGACGCTTGCGGCGAGGCGAAGCTTGCGCGCCTTGTCGGCGCTGATCCCGGCGACGGGCAGTACGTCGCTGTACGCGGTGAGCTGAGGGCCGACCGCTTCGGAGATGGGGCGGATCCCCTGCGACGTCGGGACGAGGCCGTGCCGCTTGAGCATCCACCGCATGGGCGAGGCGACGGCGCGCCGGGTGCCGACCTGCGCACCGACCTGCAAGGTCCAGTTGTCGACGAGGGCGTCGTCGGGCAGCACCTTCAGGAAGTTGGCGCGGGCTTCGTCCGAGAGCTCGGGCAACAGATGCAACGGGCCGCCGATCGCGGCGCCCTCCAGCTTGATCCGGGCGAGGGTCGGCCGGGATGCCTGGTCGGGCAGGGTGGCGCAGTACTCCTTGTGCGCGACCTCACGGTACTTCTCGAACCAGGGCTCGTCCTCCGGACGGTGTCCCCCCGTGGGCCGGTCACGCAACCCCATCTCGCGGAAGAACGCCATGTCGTCCGAGTGGAACCGGGTGTCGACGGCGATGCCGGGGTCCGACTCCGGCGTCACGACCGGACCGGGCAGCAGGCAGCTCCCCATCGGTCGGGTGTGTCCGTCGCAGGTGCGCACGTGGAGCGTCGACAGCGGGTCGGCCACCCGTCGGACGACTTCGTGCGACAGGTGGCCGCTGCCGGCCTGGTGGAACAGTTCCCAGAATCGGGTCCACTCCTGCGGGCCGTACGAGGTGAACCCCTGCTCCAGAACGCTGATGAAGCGACCTCGGACGTCGGCTTCGCGGATGCCGAGCACCGTCAGAGCGCTGCCGAGTGAATCGTCGTCGGACAGGGCGCTGTCGACATAGACCAGGGCCTCGCGCAGCCCGTCCTGGTCGGTGCGGCGGAACACCTTGCCGACGACCGGGGCCACCATGCCGTGCTCCTCGGTCAGCACGATTCGCGCCGTGCGGGCCTCGTCCGCGAACGGCGAGGACGACTGGACCATGTCGGCGACGATGCGGACGGCGGTGCTGGACGCCGCGGCCGTACCGTCGGCGACCAGCGCCTCCAACCACTCCCGTACCGAGGCACGCGCGCGCTTGGCCGCCTTCAGGATGTGCTCCACCTTGCCCGCGCGGAGATCCGTGGCCTCCACGGAAGGGTGCAGCCAGTTCGTGGGCCGACCGGGGTACGAGTTCCAGAGGGTCAGCCAGCGGACCAGCGACTTGTTGTCCTTGCCGAGCGCCGGATGGATGTTCAGATGGCGAGGCACCTGCAGCCGGCCGTCCTGGTCCGGCAGCGACGGGCGGTGGGCGGTGGCCTCCCAGATCTGTTCGGTGAGGTAGCGGTCGGCCCAACTGACGGTCTCCGACTCACGGGCCCGTCCGGGCAGCAGCGGAAGGTACGCGGCAGGGTCCTCGGCGGGCGCCAGTCCGGGCAGCGACTCGACCACCAGCCGGGCGGCAACCCGGATCATCTCCTGGTTGAACGGGGAGGAGTCCAGAAGGTTCTGGCGGTCCTCGTTCGTCTTCCAGGCCCCGTTGAGTATTCCGCTGAGCGTCATCTCGTACTTGGTCGGGAAGAACGACCAGAACCTGCCCCGGCCCCTGGGAGAGGACATGAGCCCGGTGGTGGTGTCCTTCTCGTACTCGTGCACGGCCCACGAGATGTCCAGGGAGACACGGTCGTGCAGCTCGCCCGCGCTGGAACGGGCGGCGGCCGTCGGCTCGTGGTTGAGAGTGAACACCCGCCACCTGCCGGCCGAGGGATGCCGCCCGGGGCGCTCTTCCCGTACGGTGTGCAGCTCCCGGTCACGCTCGACGGTGAGCGTCCGCCGTACGACGGGGCGCGGGCGTCGGTCCTCCAGGATCACCTTGGCGACGTGCGGGGAGAAGAGCTGGAACCCGACAGGGAACTCCTCCCGGCCGCCGGTCGACTTCCCACCACCATGCATGTCCTGGCCGAGCCGGTCGGCGGCACCGTCGAGCAACGGAAGCCGGACGACGGTCGTGGCCCAGCCCAGGAGTTCGTCGAGCACGGGGTCGGCGGCACACTCGGCGACCTTGTCCAGGGGCCGGGCCATGCGCAGCACCGGAGCCTCGAACTCTTCGCCGAGCCGGGCCCTGACCTCGGCAACGGAACGAATCTGGTCGAGGGCCCACTCACGATCGAAGCCGAACGAGCCGGTGCGGCTGAAGAACTGCGGGGCGTCGGTCACGACGAGCACGGATTTCACGCCGACCCCGAAACGTCCGATCTGGCCGCCGCGTTTCCGCGACATGCTCATCCGGAGAATGGTCTCGGCCCCTTCCGGAGTGACCGGAGATCCCTCGTTGGCGCAGTAGAGATGCGTGTCCGTGAGAACGACATGCACGGAGCCGCCGGGCTCGGAGGCGATCTCGTCCGCGGCGTTCTGGACGAGTTCGAAGAGCTGCCGGTCACCGTATCCGCCTTGGGTGATCCGCCTTTCTCCGTTCGCATGCTCCGGGATGAGGCCGGGGTCGACGGCGTACGTCCTGAGGACACGGGAGGATTGCTCGACCACGGTCTTGAGCACGGGGGTCAGTTCGGGAGACACGGAACTCCGATCCGAGGTGATGGACCTGGCGGGAAGGCGGCGTGGGGGCCGTGACAGCTGCGGGTGATTGGACGGACGCCGCCGTCGTGGCGATGGTTCCTAGATGCGTCGCGTGTTCTGAAAGAAACCGATGACGACACGACTCAGGGACATGACAATGCCCTTGCGGCATGCCGCGCGTCGTACTGGAGAGGGGAAAGAATTGGGTGCAAAGCGGCCTATGCCTTCCATCCGGCACCGTGATGCCGTCGTGGAAACCATGGGCTGAACGGCACACTTCTATCCAGAGCGTCGAAGAATTGTTTCTTCCGAGACGGGTGGGGCCGCTGAACTGACCTTACCGAGCTATTCCGTTGGGGCGCAAGGGGGTTCGATTGGGAATTCATTGTCCGGCGAAACGGGCAAATGGGGATAAAGGTGCGAATGAAGGGCTCGGCTAATCCCCGGGTGGGTGCGCCTCTGTCAAAGCACGTTTGACATGGAGCGGCCTGTCAAACGGCGGGTAGGGTGGCTTCACTGTCCGAGCAAGTGAAGCAAGATCCGGGAGCAGGTGACCGTGGAAGCAGGCGAGGACTTCGGTCCATGGCTGGCGCGGCAGTTGAGGCTCGCCGACATGACGCAGACCGAGCTGGCCCTGGCCGTGGACGTGACGCGCGCTGCGGTCTCGGCGTGGATCACCGGGCGGGCCGCCCCTCGGCCCGAGACGATCGAGCGGATCGCTCGTGCCTTGAACACCGATCTGGCGACGGTGCACACCCGCACCACTGACACTCAGGCCGGCCTCCCTGTCGGGTGGTACCACCGTCCTGGACACGCCGACGGTGGCCGGGAGTTGGGCAACGCCGCCGCCTTCGCCTTCGACGCCGACGTCGAGGTGCTGGCTCGAGAGACCTGTCAGAACAGTCTCGACGAGCGAATCACCGACAACGGGCGTCCGGTGCGCGTGCGTTACACCTTGCACGAGCTCACCGGTGAGACACTGGCGAGGTTCCGAGAGGCCATCCAGTGGGACGACCTCTTCCCGCACTACGAGGTGGCCGCCGCCCAGGAGCAGAAGGTCGGCCGAGTCGTCGGCGCAGGGCTGCGCGACATGTACGAGCACGACCGTCTGGTGTTGTTGCGGGTGGACGACTACAACGCCGCGGGCCTGACCGGTGACGACTACGACGACGGCCGATTCGCCGCGGTGGTGAGGCGTCAACTCGACAGCCACAAGTCCGGCACCTCGGCCGGCGGTTCCTACGGCCTGGGCAAGGCCACCCTGTGGGCCACGAGCCGGCTCGGTCTCGTACTCATGAATTCAACCCTGTCCGAGCCGCACGAAGGCCGCACGGAGCGTCGTCTCATCGGACGTCTCGACCTGCCGTGGCGTCAGGTCGATGGTCAACGCTGGGCAGGACCGGCCTGGTTCGGACGGCCGGACCCGAACTCGCAGGGTGCTGCCGTGGCACGTTCCTGGTGGGCGGACGAGGAGACCGTCGAAGCGCTGCACCTGAAGCGTGAGAGCGGGGAGCCCGGGACGTCGTTCCTGATCGTTGGGGCTCACGACGTGGCCAGCCTCGCGGATGACAGCCCCGCATCCGACGGGGACGAAGGTGAGGACGACGACACCATCCAGCGGATGCACCACCGGCTCGTACGAGCCCTGGGCAAGAACTTCTGGGCCGCGATGACTGGCGGCGGCGACCAACTTCCGTTGCTGGAGGCCTCCGTACGGACGCTGCGCAACGGGGTTGTGGTACTCCCGGAAGAGCGTGTGGACCCCACGGTCGTACAGCCTTCTCGTACACGTGCTCTGAAGGCGTTTCTCGACGGTACGACCGTGGACAAGCTGACGGAGTCCGGGCAGGTCGCCGCGACCACCGTGCCTCTCAGCCTTCCCGCGCGAGGTGGCGGGCGGACCTCTCCGGGGGAGCACCGGGCGGTGCTCCTGGTGACGGACGCCGAGGACGCGGACGGCAAGCCCAACCGTGTCGTGGGAATGCGGGGCAACCGCATGACTGTGCGGGACGCCGTCGTCCCCGGTCTGTCGTCGTTCGTCAACCCCTTCCAGGCCGTCCTGCTGGCTGGTGACGCCGCGGGACCCCATGCGCCGTTCGCGGCCGAAGCCGAGGAGTTTCTTCGCGCTGCCGAACCGCCGGAGCACAACAAGTGGGGACGAACCGAGGAGTTGACGCTCACCTACTCGCCTTCGGCCTACCGGCGGATCGCGTCCCTCACCAGGGAGACCAACGCGGCGATCAAGGAGCTTGTGGCACGCCCGAAGAAGAGGTCCAAGTCGGGAGGTGGGCGCCTCGCACCGAAGTTGACCGTGGGTGCGGGGAAGAAGAAGCGTCGGCTCTCGACGGCGACGCTCCCCGTTTTGGAGGAGCTGGACGCGCAGGTGATCGACGGCGGAGCCTGGCAGGTGACCGGCGAGATCAGAATTCCCGCAGGCGGCGACACCTGGCGACTTGTACCGGTGGCGAAGTTCGACGTGCGCTCCGGTCCGCGACCCACCATCGCTTGGGCCGAACTCGTGGGAGTGGACAACTGCCAGGTGGTGGACGGCACTCTGAGGTTCTCCGACAGGGCGCGTTCCGCGACGTTCCGCGGCGTGACCGATCCGGCGACCCATGCCGTCAGGACGAGCCTGAGCGGTCTCGTCGTCGAACTGCGGACCGGTGAAGGGGAGACGCAGTCATGAAGGTTTTCCCCTACCCTCGCCTTCGCGGAACGGTCTCCCTGCGGGTGGACGCGGCGAGAGTCAAGGCGCCGGAGCAGCCCCGCGAGCATCTGGACTCCCGGGCGCGCTCCGTGGTCGAGCGTGCCGTCGCGCTCGGTCTGGCGGAGACCGAGGACTGGGAGACCGCCACTCTGACCGTCTCGGCGACCATCCCTTCCAAGGCCACCGACCCGGCCGGCCCGTGGTCCGACGTCCTTGTGGTTGCGGTGTTGACGGACAGGACGACCAACACCCGGGTCACGTCGGCGCTCGGTCCCGAGACGGAGGGCGGATGTGAATGGCGCGGTGAGCTGCAGGTGCTGCGTGCGGACATCTACGACCGCGCCACGCTGACGGTCCAGGTGATCGCCACGGTGGATGGGGTGCCCGGACGGATCATCGCGGAAGCGGACGACGACTGGGTCGTCGATGCGAAGAGCGACACTCCGACCCGGGAGCAGAGTTTCGACATCAAGGAAGTCGGGTTCGCCAAGGGACCGCAGTGGCTGCGGACCTTCATCGACGCTCCGTGGATCGTGAACGCGTCGGGGGTACTGCCCACGGTGCACATCAACACCGACTTCGAGGGCATGACGGACGTCCTCGGGGCCGAGGGCAGCGGTCCCGAGGGTCTGGTCAACGAGCTGATGGTCTCCCAGATGGCCGCCGACGTGTGGATCGCCGTGTTCCACTCGGCCATCGGTGACCTGGAGATCGAGGACGACGGCACGCCGCTGTTTCCGCACGGTTGGCAGGGTGAGGTGCTCAGGGAGATGCTCCCCGACGTCGTGCCCGACCGGTCTCTCGAGGACGCCCTGCGCGAGGTGCACCGCCGGCGTGTGGGCGCGACGGGATGGACCGAACTCCAGCCACGTATCCAGTACGCGGCGATGCGAAGAGCTGAGGTGCCCAGGGCGCTTTCGGAGACCGTACGCGGCCTGAACAAGCTGAAGCGTGAGGACGAGGCATGACGGAGCGACCGGAACACCTGCCCGAGTATCTGGCTCGGCTCGCCGACGAGAACGCGGCGCGATTCATCACGGACGGGTTGTTGTCCGGGAAGGACAACGTCCCTGCGATCGCTCTCAATCAGGCCACCGAGCCCTTGCCCGAGAGCCCTCGGAGCCGACTTCGCGCGATACGCGATCTGATCGACGACGCGATGTACAAGTACCGTGAAGGCAGGCCCACGCAGGCGGATGCCTGGCTCGCACCACGCCTGCATGCGATCCTGCGTCTTACGCGCGCGGAGGCCGCGGATCCCGCACTGTGGAACTACCTGGCTCTCGGTGTGGCTCCCGACTTCGTGGTCTGGCGGCACTTTTCCGAGAAGACGAGAACCGTCAACGCTCGGTACTTCAAAGGCCCACATTACAAGCAGGCCTTCGCCCGGCTCTGGTGGTCGGCCGAGCTGTTCCGGAACGGGGCCGACTACGAACCGGTCGTCATCGCCTGCGGTAACCAGGACATGTTGAACACGGTGCTGAGGTTGGACGTCATCGACCACCGGCCAACCGCGCAGGCGCTGGTCCGCCTGCTGCAGCGGGGAGACCTGCGGACGGGCCGTGATGCGAACGCTCTGGCCAAGGTCGTCAACACAGCGGCCGCAACACTGATGTACGACGTCATCTCCCCGGACGTGGACCGGGATGCCGGGGCTGTGCGGAGATGGATCGACGAGGGGGACGAAGGGATCTCAGTGCACCACCGCCCCCTCCCCGTCGGACCTGCCGAGGAGCCCGCCCCCGAGGATTCGGTGGCGCGCCTGACGGACCACTTCGCCGCGATGTTCGCTGACGCACCCGTGCGTGGAAAGGGAGAGAGCGAGGAGGACACGGAGGAGGACTGATTCGAACAGCCCCGTGGGCGACCTCCCTACGACTGCGGAGGTCGCCAGTCCCTCAGCGCCTCGACGGCTCGTTCCTTGCTGTCCTCGTCCAGTCCCAGCGCCGCGCACAGGACGTGCACGGCCAGAAGTGGCGGGATCGCGTTGCCGATCTGCTGCGCGACATCGGTGCCCCGCCAGGGGTACTCGGCCGGAAACGTCTGCAGCAGGCCCGCCTCGCGAAACGTGAAGCGGTCCTGTTCCGGGCCCAGTTCGGGCTCACCGTCCGCGCCGAAGCCCTTGAGGTCGAACACCGTGTTGCGGCGCACCTTGCCGGTGACGGTGGCCGAGGGCGCGTCGGAGACACGGAGCCCTCGTTTCTTGGGGTCGCCCCCCGAGCCGTAGTTGGACCGGACGACGAAATCTGTGGAACGCGACTCCTTGAGCGCGTCGCCCATGGAGACCCACGGCTTCACCGACGGGGAGGGCGTGGCGTCGAAGAGGGGACTCTGTCGAGGGTCGGGTGTCCGCGCCAACGGTTCCTGCACCGCGGGGAGGCGCTCCACCCCCTTGCGATAGCGCTGATGCGTGAGCGGCGGAAACTCGACGCTTCGCCCCCTGCCGTCCCCCCGGTAGCGGGCGATCAGAACCGCGCGACGACGCGTCTGCGGCACTCCGTACTCCTCGGTGTGCAGAATCTCGCACTCAGCGTCATATTCGAGCTGGCGAAGGATCTCGCGGTACTCCTTCCAAACGGGGAGAACGGTGGGGACCTGCTCCAGCACCACGACCTCGTAGGGCTTGGCCTTGAGCTTCTTCTCGACGATCCACCGAAGAGGTTGGAGCACGAGCCCGGTGCGCTCGTCGGCCCACTCCAGGTCGACGGCCCTGCGCTCCACTTCTGCCCAGGCCTTCTCAAGGGCCCCGACGGTCTGGCAGGAACCGACGCGCTGGGCCAGATGCCTCACCTCGTCGAGCGCTTTGTGTCCCTCGCGGTTGCCCGCTACCGAGTAGGTCTGGCAGGGCGGGCCACCGGCAAGTACATGGGCCGATCGGACCTCGGGGTCGAGTGGGTTCACCTTCGCCACGTCACCGACCCTGGTGGTCCGTAGACCTGCGGCATCACGAGTCGCGCGGGTCGACTTCTCCCATTCCACACCGATTGCGGGTATTCCGAGCACCTCTGCGGCGATGTCCAGTCCGCCCGGCCCTGCGAAGAGGTCGACGATCGCGGGGGCATCCTGGCTCGCGTCCGGATGTGGTGCTCGGGTCATGAGGTGGAAGTGTAGCCGGCCCCGTGGGCTTGTATCATGCGCACTCGTCATCCTGCGGATCCGCCCTGACCTGGTGCTTTGTCAGTGGCGAAGTGCGTGGGCGATGGCCCGGCCAAGGGCCTCACCCACCGGCGGAGGGGAGGCGTGACCGATCTGTCGGTATCGACCGGTTTTCTTGCCGGTGATCTCCCAGTCCTTGGGGAAGGACTGAAGAAGCGCCGCTTGCTCGACGGTGATCTTCTTCAGTGGCGAACCGGAGTTGTCCGACTCCTGGGTGCCGTCCGGTCCAGGCACCTCGTTGCTCAGCGAGGCGGCGTTGACACCCATGCGGGCCCACGCCTTCTTCGTGCCGCTTGGACCCAAATCGGCGCCCCCACGGTTCTCCGAGCCGCCCACGAGGGTGGGCGCCACGCGATTCGCCTGCCGCGCCCATTCCTCGGCCCCGGTCCAACCGCGTTCCGACATCGACGCACGCAAGGCTTCGCCCACCGTGACATGGTCGTCCACGGTGGCTTCCGGGGCGCGGAACCGACCGGCGAACGGCTCCTCGAGGGCGACCAGTACTCCCTGCCTCCGGTCCTGCGGGACACCGTAATCAGCGGCGTTCACGATGAACCAGTGAAAGCCGTAGTCGAGGTGCACCAGCTCGCCCCGGACGAAGTCGCGTACCTCTTCGAAAGCAGCGCCGTCCACGAGGTCGGGCACGTTCTCGATCAGCAGAGCGCGAGGCCGTATGGCGTGTGCCAGGTAGATGGTGGCCTTCAGGAGCCGGAGCTCCTGTCCGGTTTCCACCCGCTTCGTCGTGGCCGAGGACTTGACGCGTGGCAGGCCGGCCGACAGGAGATCGACGTCATAGCTCTCCTGGTGGTCGACGGGATCGAAGTCCAGCAGGTCCACGTCGAGGACGGTCCAAGACGGCCTGTTGCGTCGAAGGGTCTCGCAGGCCTGCTTGTTCTTGTCCAGGAGCAGGACGGGATCGAACCCTGCTTGCTCCAGTCCCAGCGCGAGACCTCCCGCGCCGGAGCACACGTCGACCGAAGTAAACCTTTCCAATGCGTCCCCCCAACGAATTCACGGCGCCCTGAGGGCTACGCCGAGATTGCTGCACCCCGCGCCGGTCAGCTTTGAGATCTGGTCGAGAAGACGGCCGTCCTGACCGTGTTCGCCACGTCGTCCGGCACCTCGTGCTCCCAGAAGCGAAGGACGGTCCAGCCCTCTGCCCGTAGATGTTCGGTCGTCTCGCTGTCGCGGGACATGTTCTTGTCGAGCTTGTTCCGCCACCACTCGGCGTTGGCCTTCGGCTGCGTCGCGTGCTGCGGGCAACCGTGCCAGAAGCAGCCGTCGAGGAAGATCGCGACCTTGGCCTTCGTGAAGACGATGTCGATGGTGCGGCGGGGCATGCCGGGCACCGGTACGTTGACCCGGTATCGCAGTCCCGACGCGTGGAGCAGCCGCCGGACAGCCACCTCGGGAGCCGTGTCACGAGAGCCCTGACGGCTCATGCGGGCGGAGACTGCGGCGGAGGACGGGACGACCTGGGGCACGCTGCCATTCTGCCGGCGAGCGGTGCACGGGGACCAAGGTCTTGATCAAGTGCCTGCGGAGTCGGCCGGGTGATCTGGTGCGGATGGGCACCTACGGCGGTCCGGCCCTGGGCCCGTCGTGAGTGGTGCCAGGCCCCGAAGGTCGAGTTCCCGTTGCCCGTCGCGATCGCTTGACCTGGAGCGCGCTCCAGATTTGAGGATGGGCGGCATGGATACCACAGATCACCAGATCGTCCTCGGGACGATGGACTTCGGTACCCGCGTTGATCCTGATCGGGCCTTCGCGATCCTTGACGCCTTCGTCGCCGGTGGCGGTGTCTGGCTCGACACCGCGAACTGCTACTCCTTCTGGACCGACCCCCGTGGTGTCGGTGGTGCCAGTGAGCGCGTCATCGGCGCGTGGCTCCGGGCCCGTCCGGGCGCGCGCGACACGGTGCGGATCGCGACGAAGGTCCGCCACAATCCGCTTGTCCCGCACGCGCCGGAGAGTGCCGAAGGGCTGTCGGAGCGCGCCATCCACGCCGGGGTGGAGGAGAGCCTGGGGCGTCTCGGAGTCGATCACGTCGATCTGCTCTGGGCCCACGCGGAGGACCGCACCGTGCCGCTGGAGGAAACGGTCGGCGCCTTCGGCGAGTTGGTCGCCAAGGGAGTGGCCCTGCGGGTCGGGGCGGCGAACCATGCCGCCTGGCGCGTCGAACGCGCCCGGTCGCTCGCGCGGGAGCGGGGCGTGGAGCCGTGGACGTGCCTGCAACTGCGTCACTCACTCATCCAGCCACGCCCGCTCGCTCCCGTCCCGGAGGGCGGCCACCGCATGCTCACCGCCGAGGACCTGGACCTCGCGCGGTCCGAGGGGCTCGCCGTGTGGTCGTACAGCTCGCTGATGTGGGGGTCGTACGTGCGCGCGGACAAGCCGCTTCCGCCCACCTATGATCACCCCGGGACCACTCGGGTACTCGCGGTCCTGGACGACGTCGCCGGTGAGCTCTCGGCCACGCGGAACCAGGTCGTCCTCGCTTGGCTGATGCGGCAGGGGATCGATCCCATCGTCGGCGCGAGCCGGGTGGAGCAGATCGAGGAGGCGCTTGCCGCACCTCATGTGCGGCTCGGTGACGAGCACTTGGCTCGCTTCGCCGAAGCGCGGTAGCGGCGGCGCTCAGGGGAGGAGTTCCATGACCACGCTTACGCCGGCGGCGGCCGCCGACCGTACCGGCGTGTCCATCGACACGCTTCGGTACTACGAGCGGGAAGGGCTCATCGGCCCGATCCGGCGCTCCGTCGGCGGGCGCAGGGAGTACACCGAGGACGACATCTTCTGGATCGGTCTGGTCACGTGCTTCCGCGAGGCCGGTCTCGGCATCGCGGACCTGAGGGAGTTCGTCGCCATCCTGCGTGCCGAGCACTCTCCGCACGAGCGCGTTGCCTTCCTGCGCGAGCGCCGTGCCTCCCTGGAGCAGCGGGTGGCAGCGTTGGGCCGGGCCATACAGGTTCTCGACGAGAAGATCGCCTACTACAGCCCGGTAAGTGGCGCTCCGCCCCGCTGAGGGGGTCTGTTCGCACAGGGCGGCGTCGCGGCGATCCGGTGCTTCACCGCGCCTGACGGAGGGACGGGGTCAGGAGCTCAGCCCCGTGCCTCGTCCGCCAGGTACGTCGTCAGGCTGTCCAGCAGCATGTTGCTGCCCTGCTCCGCCATGTCCCGCTCCTCCGTCGTCGCGCAGGTCTGGCGCAGGACGATCCGGGTGTTGCGGGGGCCCTCCTCGGTGAGCTCCATGGTCATCAGCGTGGGCTCGGGGCGTCCCGGGACGTCCATGCCGGTGACCAGGAGGCGGTTCTCGGTGACCTGCTCGAAGGAGCCGGTCAGGGGGAACTCGCCGCCGTCGGGCGTGACCATCGTGGACTTCCAGGCGCCGCCCGGGCGGACGTCCATCTCGACGGAGCCGGGAACCGCGTGGGCCCACTGGGCGTACTGGTCGGGGGTGGTCCAGGCCTGCCAGATCCGCGCCGCGGGGGCGTCCAGGGTGCGGGTCAGGGTGTAGGAGGAGCCGTTCTCCGCCGCGGGGGTCTGCTCGGTGCTCATGTCGTCCTGTCTCCTTGGATGGCGAGTTCGTGAGGCTGTTGCACCTGTAGACGGCCGGCGGAGCGGAAACTCATCGGTCCGTGGGAGGCGTTCCTTCGATGCCGTGGCACTCCCCGTACGGACGCCCCGTGCCGCACCAGCACGCCGCCCCCCGCTGCGGCGGCCACGCCACCGCGCGGCCCCGTGCCGCCAGTGTCGTCGCGTACTGCGGCAGCAGCGTCGGGTCGGCCGGTGACGCGCCCTCCGACGCCGCGAAGGCCTCGTAGGACGGGACGGTGCCCCGGACCACGCCCAGGTTCGGGGTGCCGGACGACGCCAGCTCGCGCAGGGCCGCCTCTATGGCCGCCAGGTGCTCCTCGTACGAGGGGTACTCGGTGGAGAGAGCCGGGTACGCCTCGACGAGCTCCGTCAGTTCGTCGGCCGGCCAGTGGAGCATGGCGACCGGGAAGGGGCGGGACAGGGCCTCGCGGTAGGCGCCCAGCTCGGCGCGCAGGCGGAGGATCTCCGCCTCCAGGTCCGCCGGGTTGTCCGAGCCGAGGGACCAGACGCGCTTCGGGTCGTGCAGCTCGTCCAGGGAGACCGGCATGGTGTGCAGGGTGTCGGCCAGGGCGTCCCACTCGTCGTGGGCCAGGCCCAGCATCCTGCGGACGCGGTGGCGGCCGTAGAGGAGGGGGTGGGTCGAGTACGAGGGTTCCGGCACGTCCGTCAGGAGCAGGCGGGCGCCCTCCGTGAACGTCTCGTGCGCCGCCTCCAGCTCGTCGTGGGCCTCCAGGGCCTCGGCCGCGATCACCCAGGGGGCCGGGTCGCGCGGGGACGACGCGCGGATGCCGTCGATGATCGCCCGGGCCTCCGCCTCGTGGCCGTACTCCCACAGGTTCGACGCCTTGAGGGCGCGGACCAGGGACGGGTTCTCCAGGCCGGACGCGCCGGTGTCGGAGGCGAGCAGGCGGTCGTAGAGCCTGGTCGCGGCCGGGCGGTCGCCGGACAGTTCCAGGTGGGCCGCGGCGCGCAGGAGCAGGGCCTCGGTGTCCTCGGGGTAGAGGCCGGCGGTCCGCTCCAGGCGTGCCGCTTCGGCGGTGTGGTCGACGTTTTCGGCGGGCGTGTCGGGGCGCATGGATGACACCGTACTGCCGGGAGGTGGCGAAGGTGAGGCCCCCGTGGGCCACAGGAGCGGGCCGCGCGGGCCGACTCCGGTGCCGATACGGGTGGCCGTACCGGGTGCCGTACAGCTCCTGTATAACTGGGGCAAACGCGTGTACGACGCGGGTGCGAGAGGGGGAGCCGCCGATGACCCGAGGCCGGACCGTCCTGCGTCCTCTTCTCGTCCTGCTGCTCGTCCTCCTGCCCGTCGCGCTCGTCGACGTCGGCAGCCTCTCCGCCACCGTCGCGCTCGCCGCGACCACCGCGGTCGCCTCCGCGCTCGCCGTCTGCGCCGTCATCGCCGCGCGCTGTGCGCCCGCCGTGCCGCGCCACCGGGTGCGTACGGCCATCAGGGACCGGGACCTGCGTACGGCCTTCCTGCCCCAACGCGATCCCGACGCCCCCGGCCGCCGCCGGCCCCGAGCGCCCGGCCACGCCCTTCCGGCGACCGCCGCGTAGGGGCACGTCCCTCATCCAGGGCACATCCCCGCGCGGGGCGTGTCGTCATGCCGCTGTTCCCACCGCATCCCGGCACGACGAGACCCCCGGAGGGCTCACCCACCATGTCCGTTTTCGCCAGCCTGGTCGAGCGCCTCGCCGACCTGCTCCAGCCGCTGTTCGGCGCCTCGGCGGTGGCCGCCGCCATCGTCCTGTTCACCGCCCTCGTACGGCTCCTCGTCCACCCGCTGTCCCGCGCCGCCGCCCGTGGGCAGAAGGCGCGCACCGAGCTCCAGCCGAGGATCGCCGAACTGCGCCGCAAGCACGCCAGGAACCCCGAGAAGCTCCAGCGGGCCGTGCTCGAACTGCACGCCGAGGAGAAGGTGTCGCCGCTGTCCGGCTGCCTGCCCAGCCTGTGCCAGATCCCGGCGTTCTTCCTCCTCTACCACCTCTTCTCCAGCTCCTCGATCGGCGGCGAGGCCAACGCGCTGCTCTCGCACCGGCTGCTCGCCGCCCCGCTCGGCGGGCGCTGGGCCGACGCGCTCGGCGACGGCGGGGTGGTCGGGGGCGCCGGGCTGGTCTACGTCGTGCTGTTCGCGGTCGTCGCCGGGGTCGCCGCCTTCAGCTACCGGCTGACCAAGCGGACGATGGCCGACCGGCCGGTGCTGCCGGACGCCGAGGGGCAGCAGGTGCCGGGGCTGGGCGCGATCACCAGGGTCATGCCGTTCATGTCCTTCTTCACGCTCGTCACCGTGGCCGTGGTGCCGCTGGCCGCCGCGCTGTACGTCGTCACCAGCACGACGTGGAGTGCGGTCGAGCGGGCCGTGCTCTACCGCTGAGTTCCGGCCGTACGTCCGGTGGCTACGGTCCAGTACGTGAACGGGGTATTGCGGAGTGGACCTCGACCTTGGACGATCGACCAGTCCTCCGATGGTTGCGCACTGCCGCATCCAGGTCGCACCTCATCGGGCGGGCTGCCCGCGATCGAGGAGTTGGGGATCATGAAGCTGTTGCGAGTCGGTACGGCGGGGTCGGAGCGCCCCGCACTGCTCGACGCCGACGGGACCCTGCGAGACCTGTCGGGTGTGGTGACGGACATCGACGGAGCGCTGCTCGCCGACCAGGCCGCGCTGGACCGGGTACGGGCCGCCGCCGACGCCGGTGAGCTGCCCGCCCTGGACGGCACGGGGCTGCGCGTCGGACCGCCGGTGGCGCGCATCGGCAAGATCGTGTGCATCGGGCTCAACTACCACGACCACGCCCGGGAGACGGGGGCCGAGCCGCCCGCCGAGCCCGTCGTCTTCTTCAAGGCGCCGGACACGGTGGTCGGGCCGGACGACACCGTCCTCGTGCCGCGCGGCTCCGTCAAGACCGACTGGGAGGTGGAGCTGGCGGTCGTGATCGGGCGTACGGCCCGCTACCTGGGGTCGGTGGAGGAAGGGCTGGCGTGCGTCGCGGGGTACGCGGTCGCGCACGACGTGTCCGAGCGGGAGTTCCAGATCGAGCGCGGCGGGACCTGGGACAAGGGCAAGAACTGCGAGACGTTCAACCCGCTGGGCCCGTGGCTGGTGACCGCCGACGAGGTTCCCGACCCGCAGCGGCTGTCGCTGCGGCTGTGGGTGAACGGGGAGCTCAAGCAGGACGGGACGACCGCGGAGCAGATCTTCTCCGTGGGGGAGGTCGTGCGGTACGTCAGCCAGTTCATGGTGCTGCGTCCCGGTGACGTCATCAACACCGGTACACCGGCGGGGGTGGCGATGGGGCAGGCGGAGCCCAAGCCGTATCTGCGGGCCGGGGACGTGGTCGAGCTGGAGATCGAGGGGCTCGGCCGGCAGCGGCAGGAGCTGAAGGACGCCTGATCGTTCGCCTGGTCGTCGCGACCGTGCCGCGCGAGGTTCTCGTTGCGCGGCACGGTCGCGAGCAGCGCTTTCTCAGTCGATGCCCGAGGTTTTCTCGATGAGGCGGGTGAAGACGATGAGGGCCCCCATGGCGGGCAGGAGGCCGGCCAGCGTCCAGAGGATGCAGAAGCCCGCCGCCCCCGCGACCGTCATGCGGAACGCCGTCGGGGCGTCTTCGGAGACACCGGCCACCACCAGCAGGAGCACGGTCGAGAGAACGCCCATGGCGATGACCGTGAAGAACGGCCACAAGTAGTTCGTGATGGGCAGGATCCGCGCTTTCCTCGCCTTCTTGAGGAAGTTGTTGTCGCAGGCGCGCGTGATCATCGCCAGGATCGCGAACACCGACCCGATGATGATGCCCACCATGGAGACGGCGACCCCGAGGGCCTCGTCCATCGGCAGGTCGTCGTCGTGGCCGAGCCAGGCGCCGCCCGCTCCTCCCAGGGTCGCGCTCAGCAACTCACCCCACCATCCGCTCTTCAGGCTGATGTGCACCAGCCTCATGAACTCCATGAAGTACTTGTCGCCCAGGGTGCGACCGGGGGGTTCCTCCGGATAGGCGTCATAAGCATTCGGCGTCTGGGTCACGGACGCTCCCGCTCGCCTGCGGTCGCTCTCAGCGGGCGACGTTCACGCGCTGCTTTTCGGCTTCCATCGCTTTCATGGCCTCCATCGCCGACCCGTGCGCACGCATCTTGCGTATCGCGTCGTACAGCGAGGGGCAGGGCCCCGGGCCGTGGTCGAGCCCGGAGCGGGTCAGCTGCGGGTCGGCGTCGAAGTCACGCGTACCGGCGTTCTGGGTGGGCCCGCGAAGGGAACCATTCATCGCGCTGTCACCTTTCGTGATGCGTGCCGGACGGCGCCGCAGGGGACGGAGTCAGGACCTGCGCATCACGATATGGCCCCTTCGCCGATCGGGCCTGTTCAAGCGGAAACTACCAGTGAGTGAACAACTCCTGAACGTGATGTGAATATTCGGCCCCGCTCGGTCAGCCCAGCAGCGCGGCCAGCCGCCGCCAGCCGTCCCTCGGCAGGGTGCCCGCCGGGGCGTCCTCCACCACCTGGAGGGCCACGTGGTCGGCGCCGGCGTCGTGGAAGGCGGCGATGCGGGCGCGGATCGTGTCGTCGTCGCCCCAGGCGAAGACCGCGTCGATCAGACGGTCGCTGCCGCCGTCGGTGACGTCGGCCTCGGTGAAGCCGAGGCGGAGGAAGTTCTTGGTGTAGTTCGGGAACTCCAGGTACCGGGCGAGGTAGGCGCGGGCGGTCGCGCGGGCGCGGGCCGGGTCGGAGTCCAGGACGACCTTGAACTCGGGGGCCAGCAGCGGACCCTCGCCGAGTGTCTCGCGGGCCTGTGCGGTGTGCTCGGGCGTGACGAGGTACGGGACCGCGCCCGCCGCCCGGTCACGGGACAGCTCCAGCATCCTCGGGCCGAGCGCGGCCAGTACGCGGTGGCCGGGCCGTACTCCCGCCCTGTCGAGGTGGTCCAAGTAGTCGACCATCGTCGAGTACGGGCGGCTGTACCCCGCCACCAGCGGGCCGTGGCTCACGCCGAGGCCGAGCACGAAGCGGCCGGGGTGGGACACCTCCAGCTCGGCGAAGCCGGCCGCGGCCTTGGCGGCCTCGTGCTCCCAGATGCTCTGGATGCTGGTGCCGACGACGATGCGTGAGGTCGCCGCGATCAGCGGGGCGGCGTGCCGGGCGGCGCTGTTGCCGCCGAGCCAGACGGCGCCGAACCCGAGCCGCTCCAACTCGGCGGTGGCCTCGGCCCGTTCGCCGGCGTGCTCCGGGTCCTCGGCGCGCAGGCCCGCGCTCCAGATGCCGTACCGGCCGACCGATGCCTTCAAGGATGCCTTCGTGTCGCTCTTCGGCTGGTCGCTCTTCGGCTGGTTCATCGGCTGCGTTCCCTCCGGTGGGGCGTGGCGATCGTCCTGCGTACATCGCGTGCCAACCGGAGGGAGCGGGAAGTGATTCCCGGGCGGCGCCGGGTCGTGTCGTACGGGCTACTCGCCCAGGAAGCGTTCCAGCGCCTCCACGACGAGGCGGTGGTCCTCCACCTGGGGCAGCCCGGAGACGGTCACCGCGCCGATCACACCGACGTCCGCCACGGTGATCGGGAAGGAGCCGCCGTGCGCCGCGTACGTGTCGACGTCGAGCCGCGAGGACTCCTCGAACGTCGTGCCCTTGGCCCGGAAACGGGAGCCGACCAGGTACGACGCGGAACCGTACCGCTCCACGACCCGGCGCTTGCGGGCGATCCACGCGTCGTTGTCCGGGGTCGAGCCGGGCAGGGCCGCGTGGAAGAGCTGCTGGCCGGCGCGGTGGATGTCGACGGCGACCGGCGCCCGGCGCTCCCGGGCCAGCTCGACCAGGAGCGAGCCCAGCGCCCAGGCGTCGTCGTGCGTGAACCGGCGGAAGACCAGGCGGCGTTCCTGTGCCTCCAGCTCCGCCACGGTCGGGACGGCGGCGGCCTCGGGGGTGGCGCTCACAGGGTCACCACCACGGCGTCGCGGGCGGAACGGCGGGCCGCCTCCAGTACGTCCAGGGCGGCGGCCGCCTCCAGGGCGTCGACCGGGTTCGGGCCGCCCTCCAGGAGGGCCTTCGCCACCGCCGCGTAGTAGGCGGGGTAGTCGCCCGGGACGGTCGCCTCCACGTGTCCGCCGCCGGTCTGCGGGGACTCGCCGGAGCCCACGCGGCCCCACAGCGACTCGTCCTCCTCGCCCCAGCCGGGGCCCGGTCGCTTGCCCTCGCGCAGCGCCGCCTCCTGCGGGTCGAGGCCGTGCTTGACGTAGCCGGCCTTCGAGCCGAGGACGCGGAAGCGGGGGCCGAGCTGGGCGGCGGTGGAGGAGACGTAGAGGTGGGAGCGGACGCCGTTCGCATGCGTGAGCGCGATGAACGTGTCGTCGTCCGCCTCCGCGCCCGCGCGCCGGACGACGGACTCCGCGTAGACCTGCGTGGCCGGGCCGAAGAGGACGAGGGCCTGGTCGACGACGTGGCTGCCGAGGTCGTAGAGGAGACCTCCGATCTCTGCCGGGTCGCCGGACTCGCGCCAGCCGCCCTTCGGCGCCGGACGCCAGCGCTCGAAGCGGGACTCGAAGCGCCATACGTCGCCCAGCGCGTCCTCGGCGAGAAGCTTGCGGAGGGTGAGGAAGTCGTTGTCCCAGCGGCGGTTCTGGAAGACGGAGAGGAGCAGACCGCGCTCCTCGGCCAGCGCCGCCAGCTCGCGGGCCTCGGCCGCGGTGCCCGCGATCGGCTTGTCCACGACGACCGGCAGACCGGCCTTCAGGGCCGTCGTCGCGAGCGGTACGTGCGTCTTGTTCGGGGACGCGATGACGATCAGGTCCAGCTCGGCGGCCCGGTCGAACAGCTCGTCCGGCGTCGCGACCGTCCGCACGTCCGGGAACTCGGCGCGGGCCTGCTGCTGCCGCTCCGGGTTCGAGGTGACCACCGTGTCCAGGGTCAGGCCCTCGGTGGCGGCGATCAGCGGGGCGTGGAAGACGGAGCCCGCGAGGCCGTAGCCGATGAGGCCGACGCGCAGCGGGGGGTTGCCGGGAGGGGTACCAGTCATGCGTCCTACTTTCGCAACGGTGTTGCCAAAGTGCAAGCGGCGGCGACAATGGGGGTGTGAACAGGACGAACGGCGGAGGTAGGGGTACGGGTTCGGGTCCGGGGTCGGGCGCGGGGGCCGTGAGGAGTGGTGGCGGCATGCGGGGGGCGGTGGGCGGTGCCAATCTGCTCGCGCTGCGCAGCCACAACACCGCGCTGGTGCTCGACCTGTTGCGCATCGCCGGTGCGGAGGGGATCAGCCGGCTGGAACTCGCCGAGCGGACCGGGCTCACCCCGCAGGCGGTCAGCAAGATCACCGCCCGGCTCCGGCAGGAGGGCCTCGCCGCCGAGGCCGGCCGCCGCGCCTCCACGGGCGGCAAGCCGCGCACGGTACTGCGGCTGGTGCCGGAGGCGGGTTACGCGCTCGGCGTCCACCTGGACCGGGACGAGCTGCGGGCGGTGCTGGTCGATCTCGACGGGACGGTGGTGGGGGAGCGGCGCTCCCCACTGGACCTGGGCGCGGGTGCTGCGGCCGTGGTGGAGGCGGTGGCACGGGCGGCGGAGGGGCTGGCGGAAGGGCTGGCGGGGGGTGCGTTGCGCCCGGCGGGCGGCGCCTCGGGTACGTCGGGTGGCGCTTCGGGGTCGGCGGGTGGCGCCCTGGGTCGCGTGGGCGGTGCCCTGGGTCCGGGTGGTGGCGGGCCGGGTCGGGCGGAGGGTGGCCCGCGTTCACAGGACGGCGCCCTGGGTCGCGTGGGCGGTGCCCTGGGTCCGGGCGATGGCGGGCCGGATCCGGAGGAGGGCGGCCCGCGTCCACAGGACGGCGCCGTGGGCCGCGTGGGCGGTGCCCTGGGCCTGGGCGACGGCGGGCCGGATCCGGAGGAGGGCGCCCTGCGTCCGGAGGGCACTCGGCGCCCGGCGGGCGGCTCGCTGGGTGCGCCGGGCGGCGACCCCCGTCCGGCCGGTGGGGGGCTTGCCTCCGCGCCCGCCGGGCCCACGGCGCCCGCCGGGCCGACGGCGTCCACGGCGTCCGCCGGGCCCACGGCGTCCACGGCGCCCGCCGCGCCCACGGCGTCCACGGCGTCCGCCGGGTCCGCCGGGCCCGCTCTCCTTGGGCTCGGTGTTGCTCTTCCCGGGCCGCTCGATCATGTGCGGGGTGTGTTGCACCGGGTCACCGGGTTTCCCGAGTGGGACGGGTTTCCGTTGCGGGACGCGTTGGTGCGGCGGCTCGGGGTGCCGGTCGTCGTCGACAAGGACACCAACGCGGCGGCGCTCGGCCTCGCGGTCGGTGGCGAGGGCGGTCCTGCGGAGGGGTCCTTCGCCTATCTGCACCTCGGTACGGGGCTCGGTGCCGGCCTCGTCTTCGGCGGCGGCGTGCACCGGGGGGCCCGGACCGGAGCCGGGGAGTTCGGGCACCAGGTCATCCAGCTGGACGGGCCGCCCTGCACCTGCGGTGCCCGCGGCTGCATAGAGGCGCTGTGCCTCGACGCCGTCGCCCGCGGCGACCTCGCGGAGGCGGCCCGCGTGCTCGGCGCGGGCGCCGCGAACCTCGCCGGGCTGCTCGACATCGACCTGGTCCTGCTCGGCGGCCGTACCGTCGCCGCCGCACCCGAGGCGTTCGTCCACGGGGTCGGCGCCGTCCTCGACGCCCGCGCCCGGCGCGAGGGCGCCCGCGACGGCGCCGTACCGGTGCGGATCGCGCCCGGCGGGACCCGCGGGGTCGCGGAGGGCGCCGCCCAGCTGCTGCTGGCGCCGTTGTTCGGGCGCGGGGACGGGGGCTGAGCCAGTCGGCGGGGCGGAGCGGGGGCACGGGTCGGCCGTTGGTCGGCGGCCAAGTGCCGGGTCACTGGGCGTTGGACGGGCGGCGGCCAGCAGTCGGTAGCCGGCGTGGTGGACACCATGCACGCCTGGCACGCATTGAATCCTCCCCTCCCTGACGGGAGGGGATTCCTGGCTCAGGCAGCCTCCTGGAGCAGCGCTCCAGGAGGTCTTGTGCCGTCGGCACCAGCCGGGTTGAGACCAGCCCGGACGAGCATGACGCGTGCGGAGTTCTTGTCCCGTGGGGAGACGGTTCCGCAGGCGGTGCAGGTGTAGGTGCGCTCAACCAGCGGCAGTGCGTGCTTGGCTCTCGCATCGCAGTGCGCGCAGTCCATGGTGGTGTGCGCGGGGTGGACGAGGCGCAGGTCGCGCCCGTGTTTGCGGCCCATCTCGATCAGGGCCTGCTTGGTGGCGCCGATGGCGGCGTCGGCGGCCTTGCGGGCCATGCTGGTCTTGGCCAGGAACTTCGGACGGAAGTCCTCGACGGCGATGGCGTCGTGGTCGCGGACGACCTTCTTGGCCCACTTGCGGCCACTGTCCGCGCGTTGCCTGGCGACCTTCTTGTACGCCTTCGCCCGCAGTTTCCGCGCCTCGCGGTAGCCCTTCGATCCGGGCTTGCCCTTCTTCGGTCTGCGGCGGGCCATCATCCGGTCGTACCGGGTCAGCTTCGCCCGTGCCTTCCCGCCGTGCCCGGGGTGCGGCAGGTCGTGCGCGTCGGACGTGGTGGTCGCGATCTCCCGCACGCCCCAGTCGACACCGAGGACGCGGCCGGTCTTCGGCAGGGGCTGGACCTGGGCGGGGACGACGAACGAGCCGTACCAGTGCTCGAGGCTGTCCTGGTACACGCGTACCGAGGACGGCTCGCCGGGCAGGTCCCGCGACCACACCACCGTCAGGACGATGCCGCCCGCCAGGTGCAGCCGGCCGTCCTTCAGCCGGAACCCGCGCCGCGTGTAGTTGAGGGACGGCAGCGCCTCACGCCTGGTCTTCCACTTCGGCATCCCGGCCCGACGCACCAGAGGAAGACCACCTTTGATGTCCTGGTGCGCCTTGGCACGGGAGCGGCCGAAGTCACGGACGACCTGCTGCTGGGGAACCGACGAACCCTCCCGCAGCCACGGCGTACAAGCGCGGGCCTCGGTCAGCATCCGGTCCAGCTGAGCCGGACCGCACGTGACCTTCTCCCCGGTCGCCTTGTTGTGCAGGTGCACGGCCCGGGACTTGGCAACGCACTCGTTCCACACCCAGCGACACCGGCCCCACTCCGCCACCAGAGCAGTGCGGGCAGCAGACGACACCCGCAACCGGTACGTGTACCGGGCATGCCCGACCCCCGCATCCACCCCCACCGGCGCCATCCCCCTTCACGGCACCCGCCGGAACACTGCGCCGTCCCGAACCCTGCGAAGGACCATACGTACGACAGCCGCACACACACCCGCCGATCCCCCAGCCACCACCCCGACCAGCGACCACAGGCACACGCGTTCGTATCGCCGGGCGATACCGACAGCGGTACCGGAGCTACGCGCCCCGGAACCGGATACGGCGACGCTCCGCGTCGCGGCACCCGGCCAATCCTCATCACCGTGCAAGGAGTTTGCCTCGCCATGCCCAAGAACGCCCGCAAGCCGCTCGCCGCCCTCTGCGCCCTCGCCGCCCTCCCCCTCGCCGCCTGGGCGGCAACTCCGCCGCCTCCGACGAGAACGTCGTCACCGTCTACAGCGCCGACGGCCTCAAGGGCGAGAACGGCGACGGCTGGTACGACCAGGTCTTCGAGGACTTCGAGAAGGAGACCGGCATCAAGGTCGAGTACGTCGAGGGCGGCTCCGGCGAGATGGTGCAGCGCGCCGCCCGCGAGAAGCGCAACCCGCAGGCCGACGTCCTCGTCACCCTCCCGCCGTTCATCCAGCAGGCCGACACCAAGGGACTGCTGCAGAAGTACGCCCCCAAGGGCGTCGACCAGGTCGACGGCGCCGACAAGGCCGCGAACGGCACCTGGACCGCCGTCGTCACACCGACGCCAACGCCATCGCGCTGACCAAGCTGATGGACGGCGTCGAGGTCTTCAAGCCCGACTGGGCGGACATCGAGAAGAACCTCACCTCGTACGTCGACGCCTGGAAGGAGGCCACCGGGAGCTGAGCCGGGGGCTGAGCCGGGGCCGGGCGGGGAACTGAACCGGGAACTGAGACGCCCGTTCCCACAAGATCCTGCTCTGTTTAGGCTGGGGCGCACGCAGGACCGCGCAGGCAGGAGATCCCGCACATGGCAGAACGCAAGCCCATCGAGTCGTGGCTCACCGACATGGACGGGGTCCTCATCCACGAGGGCGTGCCGATCCCCGGCGCCGACGCCTTCATCAAGAGGCTCCGCGAGTCCGGCAAGCCCTTCCTGGTCCTCACCAACAACTCGATCTACACCCCGCGCGACCTGCACGCCCGGCTGCGCCGCATGGGCCTCGAGGTGCCGATCGAGTCCATCTGGACCTCGGCGCTGGCCACCGCCCAGTTCCTGGAGGACCAGCGGCCCGGCGGCTCGGCGTACGTCATCGGCGAGGCCGGTCTGACCACCGCCCTGCACGACATCGGCTACATCCTCACCGACCACGACCCCGACTACGTGGTCCTGGGCGAGACCCGCACCTACTCCTTCGAGGCCATGACGAAGGCGGTACGGCTGATCAACGCCGGCGCCCGGTTCATCTGCACCAACCCCGACGAGACCGGCCCCTCCACCGAGGGTCCGCTCCCGGCGACCGGTGCGGTGGCCGCGCTGATCACCAAGGCGACCGGCAAGCAGCCGTACTTCGCGGGCAAGCCCAACCCGCTGATGATGCGCACCGGGCTCAACGCGATCGGCGCCCACTCCGAGACCAGCGCGATGATCGGCGACCGCATGGATACCGACGTGCTGGCCGGCATGGAGGCCGGGATGCAGACCTTCCTCGTGCTCACCGGCCTGACCCGGCCCGAGCAGGTCGAGGACTTCCCGTACCGCCCGTCCCAGGTGGTCGACTCGATCGCGGACCTCGTCGAGCTGGTCTGAAACCCGTACGCCGTCGTCGTAACCCGTTCGGAGCAATGCCGCCCCCGCGCAGGATGCGGAGGCGGGTGCCGAGGGGGAGTCTCCAGGTAACTGGAGGTGCACGATGAGCTCACTGAAGGTCACTCTCTGTGCCGGCGCGGTGTTGGCCGCGGCGCTCACCCCGGTCGCGTACGCGGCGGACTCAGCGGGCGGGGACGGGGTTTCGGTGTCGCCGTCCTCCCCGGTCCCCGGGGGCGACGTCACGCTCCGCGTGGCCGACTGCACCGAGAAGACGGCGGTCGCCGGGTCGGCCGCGTTCGTCTCGGACGTCCAGCTCTCCGTGACGGCCAAGGACGGGGAGCTCGTCGGCTCCAGCCGGATCCGCTCCAGCACCGAGGCCGGTGCGTACGCCGTGCAGGTCACATGCGGCGACGAGGCCCGCAAGGGCTCCGTCACCGTCGCCGAGCGGCGCGGCCCGGCCGCCCCGGCCTCGCCCGTCGCCCCCGTCGACGCGGGCGGCGGCGGCACGGCGCGACTGGCCGCCGCCGAATCCCGGGAAGGGGCCCGTCCCGAGCCGCCCGGTACGGCGCACACCGTGACCGGCCTGGTCCTGGCGGGCATCGCTGCCGTCGCCGTCGCGCTGCGCGGCGTCCGCAGCCGGAGCGGCAGGACGGGCTGACCATGTCCGGACAGGACGAGCGAGGCCCCGCCGCCCCCGGCCGCCTGGTGAGCGGCATCGCCTGGGTGGTGCTGCTCCTCGGGCTGTGGCTGTGGGGCCGCGAGGCCACCGACGTGCGCGAGGGCATATCCCGGCCGGCCACCGGCGACATGGCGGCGGCCGGCCGTCCCCCCGACCTGCCGCTGCCGCCCGCCCACGCGCCCCTCGGCGACGCGCCGCCGCAGCGGCTGGAGATCCCCGAACTCGGCATCCGGGCCCCGGTCGTGGCCCGCGGCCTCGACGCCGAGGGCGCGATCGAACCGCCGCCCTTCGACCGGCCCGACACCGTCGGCTGGTACGCGGACGGCGTGAGTCCGGGAGCGGCCGGGACCGCGCTGATGGTGGGCCACGTCGACACCGAGACCCGGCCCGCCGTCTTCTACAAGGTCAGCACCCTGGAACCCGGCGAGACGATCCGGGTGGTCCGCGACGACGCCCGGGTCGCCGAGTTCACCGTCGACGACGTGCAGGTCCTCACCCGCGACGACTTCGACGCCCGGCAGGCCTACGGGCCGCGCAGCACCGGACGCGCCGAACTCCGCCTGATCACCTGCGGCGGCACCTTCGACCGCGCCACCAACAGCTACACGGCCAACGTGATCGTCTCCGCCTACCTCACGGGCACCGGTACCGGCACCGGCACCAGCACCGGCACCGGTGTCTAGCCGGGCCGCTCAGGCGGAACGTTCCGCCTCCTCGGCCGAGACCGGGTGGGCGAACGGCAGGCCGCCGGCGTAGCGCTCCAGCTCGTCGGCGGCGGCCGCCGCCATGCGGTGCAGCTCGTTATTCGCCGGATACTGCGGCGGAACACCCCTGACCGCCGTCAAGCAGTACATCGACCACCAGCAACGAGCCGCCTGATCGTCCCCCGGGGACGCGGAGCTGGGTGGCCGCCAGGCCGGCGAGGTTCTGGTCGAGGCGCCGGCGGTAAGGGGTGAGAGTGCGGCCGCAGACTCAGAACTCGGCATCTGATCAGCGCGCTCCCCGCCGGCCCGCCCCCCGGGAGGCCCGGCACCGCGCTGTAACAGCTGTCGGACAACGCCGGACTCGGCCTCGTGGGCGTCGCGGGAGGTATGCCAGGATTGAAGCCTTGAACAGTGCAATCTGGGGGGTTGGATGTACGGCAGCAGGGGGGCCGGAACGTTGTCCATGAGGCGAACGTCCGCAGCGGTGCTGGGGGCGGCGCTGCTGCTCGCGGGCTGCTCCTCGTCCGGGGACGGGGACGACAAGGGCAAGGACAAGAACGCGGGCGCGGGGATAACGCAGCAGCCCAAGGAGGCCGACCCGTTCTGGGTCAATCCCGACGGCAACGCGGCCCAGCAACTGGCGGCCCTGGAGGAGTCCGACAAGAAGGACCAGGCCGAACAGATCCGCAAGATCGCCCAGCAGCCGACCGGCGAGTGGATCAGCCCGGAGAACCCGGAGGAGCAGGCCCGCGGTTTCACCGAGGCCGCCGACAAGGCCGGACGCACCGCGCTGCTCGTCCTCTACAACATCCCGCACCGCGACTGCGGCCAGTACTCGGGCGGCGGCGCCGCCGACGGCGACGCGTACCGCGACTTCGTCGACGGCGTGGCCAAGGGCATCGGCGACCGCTCCGCCACGGTCATCCTGGAACCGGACGCGGTGCTCCACCTGGTCGACGGCTGCACCCCGGAGGAGTTCCACGAGGAGCGCTACGACCTCCTCAAGGGCGCCATCGCCAAGCTCACGGCCCTGAAGAACACCAAGGTCTACCTGGACGCGGGCAATGCCGGCTGGGGCCACCCCGACCAGATCTTCGAGCCGCTGAAGTGGGCGGGCATCGACCAGGCCGACGGCTTCTCGGTCAACGTCTCGAACTTCTACACCACCGAGGACTCCATCGCCTACGGCAAGCAGCTCTCCGCCAAGGTCGGCAACAAGCACTTCGTCATCGACACCAGCCGCAACGGCAACGGCCCCTACACCGAGGGCGACCCGGGCGAGCGCTGGTGCAACCCTCCGGGCCGAGCCCTCGGCGAAACCCCGACCACGAAGACGGCCGACCCCCTCGTGGACGCCTACCTGTGGGTCAAGCGCCCCGGGGAGTCGGACGGCGAGTGCAAGGGCGGCCCGAAGGCGGGCGAGTGGTGGTCCGAGTACGCCTTGAAGCTGGCGCAAGGGTAAAGAACCCAGGGGCGCGGGGCCGTTACATATGCGGCTCCGCCGCGGGAGCGCGACCAGCCACAGCGCTCCCGCGCCCAACAACGCACCCGCGGGAGCGCTACGGCACGTGCACCCACTGCGCCTTGGAAGGCGTGCCCTCCCCGTCAGTCACGAACATCATGTACCACCCCGACTGAACAAGGTTCTTGCTCTCCGGAACCGTCACCGTCAGCTTGTCCCCGTCCGCCTTGAAGTCCAGCGCGATGGACCGCTGGTCCACGTCGGTGACATGCGTGGAGGCGCTCGGCCGGATCAGCCGCACCTTCTTGATCGTGGACGCCGCCCGCGAGGTGAACGTGCCCGACTCCCCGCGCTCGATGGTCTGCGGGCCACCGGACAGGTCCGGCCGCGAGTCCCGGTACAGATACGGCGGCGTGTAGATCTCGATGCGCTGCTCGAACTTGCCGGGCTTGGTGTTCGCCTTGTCGCCGTAGAGCGAGTCCGACCCGAAGAACATCAGGCGCCCGTCGGGCAGCAGGATCGACCCGGAGTGGTAGTTGCGGCCCACCAGCGGGTCCGCGACCTGCTCGAACTCGTTCGTCTCCGGGTGGTACAGCCGGGCCTGGAGGATGTTGGAGTCACTGCGGCCCCGGTAGTCCTCCGAGCCGCCGGACACCAGCACGCTGTCGTCGGGCAGGATCGAGGCCTGCGGATAGCGCGTGCCCTTCTCCAGTGACGGCCCGTCCACGAACTTCGGGTCGTCGGCCTTGAGGTCGGCGATCCGCGTCTTCTCGCTGGCCAGCTTGGACTCGCCGACCCCGCCACCACCGATCACCATGTACTTCTCGTCCTGCGCCGGAGGCAGCAGCACCGTGTTGGCGGTCTCCAGCATGTTCGCGTCGCTCATGCCGGGGACCTTGGTGAACTTGTTGGTCTCCACGTCCCAGATGCCCGGGTCGCGGCCCACGTCGTCGGGGCCGTAGCCGGCGTTCGCTCCCGAGTAGAAGATCTTGCCGTTCTGCATCAGGAACAGCGCCGGGTACGTCGGGAACTGGCGGACCTTGTCGGTGTAGGTCCACTTCTTGGTCTCGGGGTCGTAGATCTCGTTCTTGCCCGGGACCAGCTGGCCGATGTCGTCGAGGCCGGAGACGCTGAGGATCTTGCCGTCGCTCAGCGTGGTGAGCGTCGGGTACCAGCGGGCCTCGTGCATCGGGTCGACCTTGATGTACTTCTCGGCGACCGGGTCGAACTCGAAGGCGTCCCGGATGCCCTGGAAGTCCTTCTTGTCGAGGGCGAGCTTCTGCGCGATGCCGTACGTGTTGCGTGCGTCGTCGCCCGACAGGCCCTGGACGGTGTAGTTGTCCTGCGTGCCCGTCTCGTACTTGGCGCCGCTCTTCTGCGCCTCGACGTAGATCCGGCCGAGGCCCGGGTCGTTGCGCAGGAACTTGCCGGTCGCCTTGTCGAAGACCTTCTCGGCGCGGGGCACCAGCACCGGGTCCTTGGAGATGAACGTCTTGCCGTTCGCCTTGCCGGTGAACTTGGTGCCCGCCGGCAGGGTGATCGGCTTGTCCGGGTTCTCGTTGTGGACGATCATCAGGCCGCCGGCCTTGGTGACGTCACCCTTGAGCTTCTCGTACCGCTTGGTACCGCCCGCGATCAGCAGGTTGCCGTTGGCGAGCTGGGTGTGGCCGGTGCAGAACAGGTCGGACGGGGTCGGCACCTTCTTGATGGTCCCCTTGACCGGGTCCCAGATCCGGGTGTCGAACTGCTTGGCGTCGAAGTTGTCCTGGTTGTTGCCCGACCCCGCGACGAGCAGCACCTTGCCGGTGCGCAGCAGCGCCGCGTGGATGGTGTTCTGCCGGTACTTCTCGGGAAACTCGATGATCTCCCACTTGCCGTTGGCGGCCTTGTACTCCGGCTTGTTGATTTTGTACTGGTGGTATTTCTCGGTTCCGAAGCGGTAGAGCCACGGCCCGTTCATTCCGGCCAGCGCGACTACCACCGCCGTACCTATCGCGAAGCGACGGGCGCGGCGGCGGCCGGCACGGTCTTTCATTCCTTACGTCCCCCAAGTCCACCAAGGGCGATCTGCATGGTCTGGTCGTTGCCCCCGTCGGAGGAGGCCGCCCATTCGGGCTTCTGCTGCGGCGCGTGCGGCGCGTACGCCTGCTCGGACGCCGACTGCTGCGACGGGGCCCGCGAGTCGGGCTCCGCCGCCGCGACCGGCGGTTGCTTCTTCGCCTTCCGCAGTTCGTGACGCCAGGCGAACATCGGCGACGCGGTGATGAGCAGCGCGAACGTCGCCCAGATGATCATCGCGGGGTGCGAGTGGCCGAAGGCGAAGCCCGCGGCGATCGAGGCACCGAAGATGACGATGAAGTACCAGTGGTAGCGGAAGGTCCCGAACAGGGTGTCCGGGCTGGCCGAGTCGCCCTTCGGGGTCACCACGAACTTGCTCTTGCGGCGCAGCACGGAGTCGATGAGCGCCTTCGCGTACAGCGGCGCCGACAGTGCGGACATGATCATGCCGGCCACACCGCCGGAGCCCTCCGGCTCGTGCGGCGAGACGTTGTGGCGGCGGTTCCAGATGTACAGGCCGATCTGGAGCGCGGAGGCGTTGCCGTAGAGCATCAGCCAGACCGCCGGGTCGATGTTCACACCCGAGGCGCCCAGGCCCAGGAACAGCGCACAGCTGAGCGCCGCCAGGATCCAGTTCAGGGCCGACATCGGGTAGAAGATGATCATCATCGTGTAGTTGAAGAGCTTGCTCGGCGGCAGTGAGTACCAGCCCTTCCAGTACTGCTTGAGGATCGTCTCGTACGTCCCTCGCGACCAGCGCATCTGCTGGGTGAAGAAGTCCGTCCAGGCGTTCGGGCCCTCACCGACGGCGAGCACGTCCGGGGTGTAGACCGAGCGCCACTTGCGGCCCGTGGCCGGGTTCTTGTGGCGGTGGATCTCGAAGCCGGTCGCCATGTCCTCGGTGATCGAGTCGTACAGGCCGCCGATCTGCTTGAGCGCGCTGATGCGCACCGCGTTCGAGGTGCCCACGAACATGGGAGAGCCGTACCGGTTGCCCGCGCGCTGGATCAGGGCGTGGAAGAGGAACTGCTGGGACTCGGCGGCCTTGGTGATCGGGTTGTCGTAGTTGCCGTAGACCTGCGGGCCGATGACGAAGCCGACGTCCGGGTCGCGGAAGAAGCCGAGCATCCGCTCCAGGTAGTTGGGCAGCGGCACGTGGTCGGTGTCGACCGAGGCGAAGAAGTCGTAGTCGTCGCCGTGCGCGTCCAGCCAGGCGTTGTAGTTGCCGTGCTTGGTCTTGGCGCGGTGCGGGCCCTTGGGCATGTTCCACTTCGCGACGCCCTTGCGGGAGAAGTGGCGCACGCCGAGGCGCTCGCAGACCGCCTTCACCTCGGGGTCGTCGCCCTCGTCCAGGAGCCAGACGTGCATCAGACCGCGGTGGCGGATCTTGACGGCCGCCTCCAGGGTCTTCGTCACCATCTCCAGCGGCTCCTTGCCGGGCACGAAGGAGGTGAGGAACGCCACCCGGGTGCCGGTCTCGGGCACCACCGGGACCGGGTCGCGGGCGACGAGCGTGGCGTGCGCGTTCGACAGCACGTTCAGGCAGCGGAACAGCTCGATCAGGCCGATCGCGACGAGCATCACGATGTCGAGCGTGGGCAGCCAGTCGAAGGCCGGGTAGTCGCGCTCGGTCCAGTGCTCCGGCTGGAGCAGCCAGACCAGCAGCACCACCGACAGCAGCGGGGCCGCGGCCAGCATCAGGGCGACCCGGATGCGGTGCGGCTCCTGCGAGATCAGCGAGCGGTACTGCACCTTGTACGGCTTGTGCGGGTCCGGCTGGGTGAGGGGGCCCGCGAGCCGGCTGTAGTGCTCGTAGTCGTAGCGCGGCAGGGTCTTCTTTATCCGGCGGAACGAACCCGTGTTCCAGTTCCGATGCCCGGGCACCCTGAGCTGGGTGGTCTGGGACGGGTCGTGGTCCTGCCCGGCGCCCGTCGGCGTCGACGTCATGAGTCATCCCCCCACACGCGCGTCACGCGTGTTTCGTAGCTTCCTTCGTCCGCACCGGTCCCCCTCGACCGTCACGTCCGTCACAGTGGTGGGTAGATGTCACCACGGCATCCACACCCTATATAGACATGGAACGGTGACCCCCGGTTGCATGATGCCCCCCTCGGCATCCGGCCCCTCAACCGGACCAGGGTTCTACGGCGTTCATCATGATCGCAAGATGCCGGTGTCCGGGTACACCAAAGGCCTCCCGTGTGCTACGGGAGGCCTTCGGCCGTCTGTGCGCCGCCAGGGACTCGAACCCCGGACCCGCTGATTAAGAGTCAGCTGCTCTAACCAACTGAGCTAGCGGCGCCTGCTGACCTGCACAACTCTACCCGACCCCGGAGGGTGCTCCGGACCGCCCCCGGAGCGGCGCCCCGTGCCCCGCACCGTGTGCGCCGCCCGGGTGCGACGGCGGGTACATCATTCGGACCGTCAACATGCGCACGAAGAAGACAGTTGAGAAACTGATCACCGTGCAGCGGCGTGCGCCGTCGACGAGCACCGCCGCGGACATGTCCACCTGGTGTGTGAGGGGAATCGCATGGAGACTCCGGTATTCGAGGAAATCGATCCCGCGAGCGACTGCGACTGCCCCGGCTGCCGCGACCGGCGCCGCGTCCTGCCGCCCTCCCGGACCGGCCCGGCATCCGCCCGTCCGGCGGGCCATCGCGCCCTGGTGGTGGCCACCGCCGCGGCGTCCGCCTTCGGCGCGTCCCAGGCGGCGGCGGCCCCGGCCGCCGCCCACGGCCCGCTGGGATCGGACGTTCCCGCAGGTGAGGGGCCCGAGACCCCGCAGGGGCCGAGGGCTCCGCTGCATGGACCGAGTAGTCGGCCGGTGGTCCCACCGGCCTCGGTGGAACTGGCCGCGATCACCCGTACGGAGATCGTCAAACGGGCCAAGGCCTGGGTCACCGCGAAGGTCCCGTACAGCATGACCAAGTACTGGTCCGACGGTTACCGGCAGGACTGCTCGGGTTATGTGTCCATGGCCTGGAAACTGCCCACCAACGAATGGACGGGGAGCCTCGGTACATTCGCGGACCGGATCACCAAGGCGGAACTCAAGCCCGGTGACATTCTGCTGTTCCACAATGCGTCCAACCCCCGGAAGGGCTCCCACGTGGTGATTTTCGGCGGCTGGAAGGACGAGACGCACACCTCCTACACGGCCTACGAGCAGACCTCGCCACGCACCCGCAAGAAGTCCACGCCCTACGCCTATTCGAGCAACTCCTCCAAGTACCTGCCCTACCGCTACAAGGGCCTCAAGAAGAGCACGAGCACACCGAGCCCACCGAGCTCGAGCCCGTCGAGCACCAGTACGAGCACGCCGAGCACGAGCACGCCGAGCACCACCGCGCCGAGCACGGGCACGGCGGCCGGGGCACCGGCCGCCTCGACCATCCCCTACCCGGGAGCGTCCTCCTTCGGGCCGGGCGCGCACGGCGAGCACATCACCGAGCTGGGCCGGATGCTCGTCGCCCGCGGCGGCGGGCACTTCTACCCCTCCGGGCCCGGCTCCCACTGGTCGGACGCGGACCGCCTGGCGACCCAAGCCTTCCAACTGGCCCAGGGATGGCGCGGCAGGGACGCCGACGGGCTGCCCGGCCCGGCGACCTGGCGGCTCCTGGCCGACGGCAGCGGCAAGGACATCCCACCCGCGGACCCGGCCTCGCACGGCGTGCCCGGCTATCCCGGGCGCGCGATGTTCCGGCCGGGCGCGGACAACCCGTATGTCACCCGGCTCGGTGAGCGACTGACGACGAAGGGATTCGGCACGTACTACAGGTCCGGACCGGGTCCGCGCTGGGGCGAGGCGGACCGGCGGGCCGTCGAGGCCTTCCAGCGCGCCCAGGGCTGGCGCGGTGGCGCGGCGGACGGCTACCCGGGCCCGGAGACCTGGCGGCGGCTCTTCTCGTGACCGCCCCGTCGGCGGGAAGCGTCCGCCGGCGGTGACCACCCGTTCATGGCGCATCTGGCGCGGAGGCTGGAGCACGCATGAGTACGACCTCTTCCACGAACCCGGACACCCGGCCGGCGGCCACCGCCCGGCCCGAGGCGGCAGCGGAGGCCGGCCACCGGCCCGCCCGGCTCATCCACAACGAGGCCACCACGGAGATCCCCGTCCACCTGCTGTTCCGTGACGACCCCCACCCGGCGTCGGTGTCGCTGCGGCCCGCGGTCGTCGCCCGCCGGGAGGGCACGGGGGAGCAGCCCCGGACCCGGCGTCCCGTCGCGGCGCGACCGCGCCCGGCGCCGCAGGTCGACCCGGAGCTGGCGGAGCGTCCGGCCCGGGTGCTGTCCGGCGTGGCGGGCGTGGCCGCCGGTGTCTGCGGGGCGGCCGGCTGCGCGGTCACCTCCTGGTGGGCGGGGGTCGTCCCGCCGCTCGCCGCCGAGTCGCTGGGGCTGCCCGCGTACGCGGGGGCGGGGCTCGGGCCCGCGCAGTGGGCGGCGTACGCGGCCGCCGCGGCGCTGGGGCTGTTCGGCTTCGGCGGGCTGGCCCGGGGCCGGACCGGGCAGGCCTGGGTGCTCGGTCTGTTCGGCCGCTACCGGGGGACCGTCCGGCGCACCGGCCTGATGTGGGTCAACCCGCTGCTGCTGCGCCGCCGGGTCGACGTGCGGCTGCGGCACTGGCGCAGTGAGCCGATGCCCGCGGCCGACGGCAACGGGGTCGCGCTGCGGGCGGTGACGCTGGTGGTGTGGCGGGTGCGGGACACCGCGAAGGCCACGCTGGGCATCGAGGACCACGAGACGTATCTGCGCGAGTGCGTCGAGGCGGCGCTGGCCCGGGTCCCGGTGGAGCCGCTCGGCACGGTCCGCAGCTCGGCGGACGTGGCGGGGGAGACGCTGACCCGGCTGGTGGCGGCGGACGCGGCGCCGGTCGGCCTGGAGGTCTTCTCGGTGCGGCCCGTCCGGGTGGAGTACGCCCCCGAGGTCGCCGCCGCGATGCACCGGCGCCGGATCGCCGCGCTGGACGCGGCGCAGCGGGCGAGCGTGCTCACCTCGGTCGTGGACTCGGTGGAGGACACGGTGACCCGGCTGACCATGCGCGGGCTGGTCGAGCTCGACGACTACGAGCGCAAGGTGCTGGTGAAGGACCTGACGGTGGCGTTCTGCGCGGGGCGGGGGGACACGGGGACCTGAGCAGGACCGGATCGGTTGGGGAGCGGGCCGGGGAGCCTGTTCCGAGATTGGTATGGACATGTTCAACTCGCGGCAATAATCTAGGACTTGGTCTAGACCTGCACGGCTCACTGAACCTCCCCCACGTCACAGGAGCAGCAGTATGCGCACAAGGACCAAGTTGTACGCCGCCGCGGTGGGCATGGCGACCACCGGAGCCCTCGTGCTCTCGTCCGGCGGCGCCACCGGCCACGGCTACACCGACCTGCCGGTCAGCCGGCAGAAGGTCTGCCAGAACGGCACCGTCAGCGGCTGTGGCGCCATCCAGTGGGAGCCGCAGAGCGTCGAGGGTCCCAAGGGCTTCCCGGCGGGCGGGCCGGCCGACGGGCGGATATGTTCGGCGAACAACACGCCGTTCGCCCCGCTCGACAGCCCGAAGGCCCCGAACGGCCAGGCGTGGCCGACCACCAAGGTCAACGGCGGACAGAGCTACACCTTCCGCTGGCAGTTCACCGCCCGGCACGCCACGACCGACTTCAAGTACTACGTGACCAAGCCGGGCTGGAACCAGAACCACAACCTGGCCCGCTCCGACCTCAACCTCACGCCGTTCTTCACGGTGCCCTACGGCGGTCAGCGTCCGCCGGCCACGCTCTCCCACACCGGCACGCTGCCGTCCGGGCTGAGCGGTCACCACGTCGTCGTCGCGGTGTGGACGGTCGCCGACACGGCGAACGCGTTCTACGCCTGCTCGGACGTGACCTTCTGAACGAGCGCGTGCTGCACGAACGCCTCCGGAACGAACGGAGGGGCCCCTCGCCTGAGCGAGGGGCCCCTCCTTCTGTGCGCCGCCAGGGACTCGAACCCCGGACCCGCTGATTAAGAGTCAGCTGCTCTAACCAACTGAGCTAGCGGCGCATGACTCCCGCCGTCCGCTTCCCGCGGTCGGCGACGAAGAAAATACTACCCGGTTCCGAGGGGTGCTTCCGACCACCCGGCTACGCGCGCGGTGCGGGCTGGATCGCCAGCGACAGCAGGACCCCCGTCGCGTTCCGGTTCAGCTCGTCCGCGGCCCGCCGCAGCCGGTGGGCGTGCTCGACGGGGAGGGACAGGGCCAGGCAGCCCACGGCGGAACCGGCCGTGATCGGGACGGCCGCGCAGACCGTGCCCACCGCGTACTCCTGGAGGTCGAGGACGGGCACGGTCGGCGGCTGGGACTCCAACCGGGACAGCAGGAGCTTGTCGCTGGTGATGGTGCGCGAGGTCAGCCGGGCCATCTTGTGCCGGGCGAGATGATCGCGGCGGCCGGCGTGGTCCAGCTGGGTCAGCAGGCTCTTGCCGACCGCGGTGGCGTGCGCCGAGACGCGGAAGTCCACCCACTCGTTCACCCTCGGCGTGCTCGGCCCGTCGGCGCAGTGGGTGACGCTGACCTCGCCGTCGACGTACCGGCTGATGTAGACGGCGGCGCCCACCGAGTCGCGCAGGCGGTCCAGGGTGCGCTGGAGCTTGTCGCGCAGGGCCTGCTCGCCGCCGTGGGCCGAGCCCAGGCGGGCCAGGGCGTCCCCGGTGACGTACGCCCCGTCGGCGGTCTGCTCGACGTAGCCCTCGCGGCGCAGCATGCGCAGCAGCGTGGTCAGGCGCTCCCGCTCCAGGCCGGTCTGCCGGGCGAGCTCGGTGTCGGTGACTCCGGTGGTGTACCGCGCCACCGCCTCCAGGACGCGCAGGGCGCCCCGGGCGGAGTGGTGCGGCGCGGTCGGCTTGTGCTGCAGCGCCACGGTGGTCTCCCCCTGCGCTCGCTGGTAGGCCCTGCCCCTGTCCCTGCCTGTGCCCCCGATCCGGACAGCGGATCCCCTTCACGATAGCCGCCAAGAGGCCGGATGCGAGGGGGTGTTGGCGAGATTCGGCTCCCTCATCTGCGGCGCTGACCCGCTGGCATATGACAGTGGCGTGCCCCAACGTCCCGACCTCGGACGTTGGGGCGGCGACGGGGAGTCGTCAGAGCACCGCGCTGAGGAACTCCCGCGTCCGGTCGTGCTCCGGCTCGCTGAAGATCTTCTCCGGCGGCCCGGCCTCGATGACCCGACCCGAGTCGAACATCAGGACCTGGTCCGAGATGTCCCGGGCGAAGTTCATCTCGTGGGTCACACAGAGCATCGTGATGTCCGTGGTGCGGGCGATGTCCCGCAGCAGGTCGAGGACGCCCGCGACCAGCTCCGGGTCCAGCGCCGAGGTCACCTCGTCGAGCAGGAGCACCTTCGGCCGCATCGCCAGCGCCCGGGCGATCGCCACGCGCTGCTGCTGACCGCCGGAGAGCTGGGCGGGGCGGGCGTCGCACTTGTCGGCCAGGCCCACCATGTCGAGCAGCCCCTTGGCCCGCTCCACCGCCTCGTCCTTGGGCATGCCGAGCACCGTGACCGGCGCCTCGGTGATGTTGCGCAGGACGCTCATGTTCGGGAACAGGTTGAACTGCTGGAACACCATCCCGATCTGCTTGCGGGCCTCGCGCCGCTCCTTCTCGGTCGCCGGGAAGAGCTTCTGCCCGTCCACGGTGATCGTGCCCTCGTCGGGCTTGAGGAGCGTCATCAGCAGCCGCAGGATCGTCGTCTTGCCCGATCCGGAGGGGCCGATCAGGGTGACGTGCTTGCCGGCGTCGACGGCGAAGTCCAGGTGGTCGAGGACGGTGTTGTCCCCGAACCGCTTGGTGACCTGCTCCAGGCGGATCAGCTCGCCGGAACTGCGCTCGGGGCTCTTCTCGGGGTTGGGGAGAGTGTCAGTGGGCAAGGCGTCGCTCCAGGGCTCGCAGGGCAAGGGAGGCCAGGTAGGAGATGACGATGAAGGCCACGCCGATCACCGTCAGGGGCTCGGTGAACTGGAAGTTCTGCTGCGAGAACAGCCGCGCCTCGCCGAGCATCTCCAGCACCGTGATCGCCATCAGCAGTGGCGTGTCCTTCAGCATGGAGATCACGTAGTTGCCGAGGGCGGGCACCACCCGGCGGATCGCCTGCGGCAGGATCACGGCCGTCCAGGTCCGCCCCATCGGCAGGTTCAGCGCCGTCGCGGCCTCCCACTGGCCGACCGGCACCGCCTCGATGCCGGCCCGGTAGACCTGCATCGTGTACGTCGAGTAGTGCAGGCCGATGGCGATCACGCCGGTGGTGAGCGCCGAGGCGGTCACGCCCCACTCGGGCAGCACGTAGAAGAGGAAGAACAGCTGCACCAGCAGCGGGGTGTTCCGGATGAACTCGGTGACCACCCCGACCGGCCAGGTCACGAAGCGGCTCGGCACCCGCATCAGCAGCGCCCACACCAGACCCAGGGCGAAGGAGACCAGCGACCCCAGGACCAGGATCTGCAGGGTGACCAGCAGACCGTCCCAGAAGTGCGGCATGAAGTCGGAGACCGCGCTCCAGTCCCACTTCATCAGACGGCACCCCCCACGTTGGTCGCCTCAGGGCGCTTCAGTTCGGTGTCGGGCTTGCGTACGGGTGCCTTCCCGACGCCCGCCTTCAGCTTCTTCTCCAGACCGCGCATCACCCGCGTGAGCAGGAACGCGATCACGAAGTAGATGAGCAGGATGTACGTGTAGATCTCCGCGCTCTCCTGCAGCGCCAGGCGCACCAGGTTGCCGCTGAACGCCAGGTCGCCCATACCCATGATCGACACCAGGGCGGTGCCCTTGAGCAGCTCGATCAGCAGGTTGGAGAAGGGCGGGATCATCTCCGGCACCGCCTGCGGCAGCAGGATCAGCCGCATCCGCTGCCAGGGCGTGAAGCTGAGGGCGATGCCGCCCTCCTTCTGCGCCGGGTCGACCGCGGCGAGCGCGCCGCGCACGATCTCGGAGCCGTACGCCCCGTAGGTCAGGCCCAGCGCCAGCGTGCCCGCCCACATCGGCACCAGCTGCCAGCCGAAGGCCGGCGGCAGCACGAAGAACACCCAGAAGATCATCACCAGCGCCGAGGTCCCGCGGAACACCTCGGTGTAGAAGCCCGCCAGGAAGCGGACGATCCACAGCCGGTGGGTGCGCGCGACGCCGACCACGAAGGAGACGGCGGCCGCCAGCAGCGAGCTGAAGAAGAGCAGCTGGACCGTGACCCAGACACCCTGGAGTACGAGTTCCCACAGTCCCGAGGTCATCCGCCGCAGAGCTCCTTCGCGGTCAGATCGGTCATCTCGTTCTCGGTGAAACCGAAGGGCTTGAGGATGCGCAGCAGTTCGCCGCTCTTCTTGAGCTTCTGCAGCTCGACGTTGAAGGCGTCCCGCAGGTTGGTCTCGGTCGGCCGGAAGGCGAAACCGCCGCCGTCGACGTGCGGCTTGCCGTCGACGAGCGGGGCGAAGGCCTCGGTCGCCTCGGCCTTGCCGGACTTCTTGACCACCTCACGGACGGTCAGCGCCGTACCCGCGAAGACGTCCACGCGCCCGGACTCGACGGCGTTGAGACCGGCCACCTGGTCGGGGACGATCAGGATGTCGTCCTCCTTGTACCCGTGCTCCACCGCGTAGGCGATCTCGGCGTAGCCGGTGCCGGTGGCGAACTTCGCCTTCTTCTCGACGACGTCCCGGTAGTTGTGCAGCCCGAGCGGGTTGCCCTTGCGCACGATGTACGCGTCGAGCATCTGGTAGTCGGGGTCGGAGAAGATGACCTGCTGGCAGCGGTCGGGGTTGATGTACATGCCGGCCGCCACGACGTCGAACTGCTGCGACGCCAGGCCCGGGATGAGGGAGCCGAACTCCGTCGGCACCGGCTGCACCCGGTCCACACCGAGCCGCTTGAAGATGACCTTCGCCAGCTCCGGCGCCTCGCCGGTCAGCTCACCGTCCTTGTCGATGTAGCCGAAGGGGATCTCACCCGCGATGCCGAGCCGGGCCACGCCCTGGGCCCGCAGGCGGTCGAGGAGGTCACCGCCTTCCACGTCGGACGCGGTGGCCACCCGCGAGCAGCCGGCGGCCCCCAGTGCGCCGAGCGCCGCGACCCCCGCGAGCAGCGACCGGCGGGTGGGCCCGGCTGTCCTGGTCCTTCGGTCGGATATGCCCCTTGGAGGGGTTCTGTGTGGTGGAGCCATGGGCGCGCAGCTACCCGATGCCGGGCAACGTATGCCGATCTTTTTCAGTCCGATATGACGGCCCGGCACCCTTGACCGGGACGGCGCCGGGCACTGCCATGGAGGGCATGGCTGATCGCTACATCGAAGTCTCGCTGGTCACCCGCGGAATCACGTGCACGGCCCAACTGCTCGACGACCGGGCCCCGATCACCTGCGCGGCGGTCTGGGACGCGCTTCCCCTGGGCGGCGACGTATACCACGCCAAATACGCCCGCAATGAGATCTACGCCCTTTTTCCGCCTTTCGCGGCATCCGAACCGCCCCTGGAGAATCCGACCGTGACTCCCATTCCGGGCGACCTGTGCTATTTCGCCTTCGCCGGCGCGGAGTTGGGCACGAAGGCGTACGGCTACGACCGCGAGGTCCGCGCCGGCACGACGCTCGTCGACCTGGCCCTGTTCTACGAGCGCAACAACCTGCTCCTCAACGGAGACGTCGGCTGGGTGCCCGGCACCGTCTGGGGCCAGGTCGTCGAGGGCCTCGACGCGATGGCCGAGGCCTGCAACGACCTGTGGCGCACGGGGGCGGCGGGGGAGACGCTCAGCTTCCGGCGGGCGTAGGGGCGGAGGTGGGCGCGGCGCCCGCCTCGTACAGCGCGTGCGCGGCCCGTAGGACCAGGTCGTCCCGGTGGCGGGCCGCCACGAGTTGCAGGCCGATCGGCAGCCCGTCCCCGTCGGCCCCCACCGGCACGGTCGCCGCCGGCTGCTGGGTCAGGTTGAACGGATAGGTGAACGGCGTCCACCCCGTCCACCGCCGGTGCCCCGAGCCCTTCGGCACCTCGACCCCCGCCTCGAACGCCGTGACCGGCAGCGTCGGCGTCACGAGCAGGTCGTACGTCTCGTGGAAGCGGCCCATCCGGCGGCCCAGCTCCATCCGCACGTCCACCGCGGCCAGGTACTCCAGCGCCGAGTACCGGGCGCCGGCCCCCACGATCTCCCGCAGCCCCGGGTCGAGGAGCTCGCGCTGCCCCGCCGCGAGATGCTGCACCACGCGCGCCGCCCCGCTGAACCACAGTGTGTGGAAGGCGTCCACCGGATCCGCGAAGTCCGGGTCGGCCTCCGTCACGTACGCCCCCAGCTCCGCCAACCGCTCCACCGCCCGCCGGACCGCCGTCGCCACCGCCGGACGCACCGCCACCTGACCGCCCAGCGACGGCGAGTACGCCACCCGCAGCCCCCGCACCCCGCCGGTCAGGGCCTCGGAGTACGACCCGGGCGCGGGCCCCAGCGCCGACCAGTCCCGGGCGTCGGGCGTGCCGACGACGTCCAGCATCAGCGCCGCGTCCGCCGCGTCCCGGGTCATCGGACCGACGTGCGCCAGCGTGCCGAACGCGCTCGCCGGGTAGAGCGGCACCCTGCCGTACGTCGGTTTCAGGCCGAAGATCCCGCAGAAGGACGCCGGGATCCGCACGCTTCCGCCGCCGTCCGTGCCGAGCGCCAGCGGCCCGGCCCCGAGCGCGACGGCCGCCGCCGCGCCCCCGCTGGAACCGCCGGCGGTACGGGAGGGGTCGTGCGGGTTGCGGGTGATGCCGCTCAGCGGGGAGTCGGTCACGCCCTTCCAGCCGTACTCCGGCGTCGTCGTCTTGCCGATGAACACGGCGCCGTGCTCACGCAGCCGGGCGACGGAGGGCGCGTCCTCGCCCCAGGGCCCGTCCGGCGAGACGGCACGGGAGCCCCGCAGGGTCGGGTGGCCGCGCATCAGCAGGATGTCCTTCACCGTGACCGGCACCCCGTCCAGCCGCCCGCAGGGCTCCCCGCGCCGCCACCGCTCCTGCGCCCGCCGGGCCTGCTCCAGCGCCTCCTCGCCGGTCAGCCGGACGAACGCGTTCACCCGTGGCTGGATCCGCTCGGCCCGCTCCAGCACGGCGCGGGTCACCTCCACGGGGCTGAACTCGCCCTTGCGGTAACCGTCGACGAGCTGTACCGCCGTCAGCTCGGTGAGGTCGGTCATGCACCCTCCCGCTTCCTGGAACGTCAGTGTCCGGGCACGTATCCGCGCTTCTTGTCGACCACGTTCGCCAGCGGCCGGCCCGCCGCCCAGCTCTCGAACAACTCCACGAACTGCGCTCCCAGTTCGTCCCGCCAGCCGACCGTGTCCCCGCTCATGTGCGGCGAGACGATCAGGTCCGGGACCCGCCACAGCGGGCTGTCGGGCGCCAGGGGCTCGCCGCTGAACACGTCCAGGGCGGCACCCGCGATCCAGCGCCTGGTCAGCGCCTCGGCGAGGTCGCCCTCGACGACCAGCTGTCCGCGCCCCACGTTCACGAACCGGGCGGAGGGCTGCATCACCCCGAACCGCCGGGCGTCGAACATGCCGCGCGTGTCGTCGGTGAGCGGCGCCGCGGCGACCACCCAGTCGGCGCGGGCCAGCAGCCGGTCCAGCTCGCCGGGCCCGTGGACACCGGTGCGGGGGGTGCGGCCGACGAGCGCGGTCGTGATGCCGAGCGCCTTGAGCGTCTGCGCGATCGCCCGCCCGATCGGCCCGGAGCCGACCACGCAGGCGCGGGTTCCGGCCACCCGCAGCGTCTCGCGGTGGCGCCAGGTCCGCTCGCCCTGCAACCGAAGCGTCGTCGGCAGGTCCTTGGCCATCGCCAGGACGAGCGCGGCGACGTACTCGGCGATCGGCTGGTCGAAGACGCCGCGCGCGTTGGTCACCACCGTGTCCGACGAGGCCAGTTCCGGGCACATCAGATGGTCCACGCCCGCGCTCGCCGTGTGCACCCAGCGCGGGCGCGGGCCGTCACCGGGCCACGCCCGGCGCACCGCGTGCGAGGTGAAGTCCCACACCAGCAGCACATCGGCGTACGGCAGCCGCTCGGCGAGGGTCGTCTCGTCGGCGTGCTCGATCCGCGCCCGGCCGGTCAGCCGGCCGAGACGGGGGAGCGGCTCGGCGTCCAGGACGAGGAGGGTGGGCGTACTCATCGGCAGGCGTGTCTCCGGGGCGTGCGCGCGGGGGCGCTTCGGGTGGTTGACGGTGGAGTTAACCGGCTGTTGACCTGGGAGTGACGCGGGCGGATTGACCACGCTCGCACCGGAACCTACCTTCGTCAACACGGCCGTGCGTACGGTGCGTTGTCCTCCCCTCTCCCAGCGTGAGGTCGGTGCGTGGCCATGGACATCTCCTTTCTCGGCGGACCGGCTCCGCAGCGCGGGGTCGGCGTCGTCGCCCCGTTCGACTTCGCACTCGACCGCGAGCTGTGGCGCTGGGTGCCCGACGAGGTCTCGCTGCACATGACACGGACCCCGTACGTGCCCGTCGAGGTCAGTCTGGACCTCGCCCGGCTGGTCAGCGAACACGAGACGCTCGGCGAGGCGGTGCGCACCCTGACCGCCATCGCGCCCGAGGTCGTCGCCTACGCCTGCACGTCGGGCAGCTTCGTCGGCGGCATCGCCGGCGAGCGCGCCATGTGCCAGGCGATGACCTGGGCGGGCGCGGTCCCGTCCGTGACCACCTCCGGCGCGTTGCTGGACGCGCTGGCCGAACTGGGCGTACGCCGGGTCGCGCTGGTGACGCCGTACACCGTGTCGGTGACCCGGGCGCTGGAGGAGTACATCGCCGAAGCCGGCGTCACGGTCACCGGCTGCGCCTTCATGGGGCTGACCCGCCACATCTGGAAGGTCCCCTACCGCGACCTGGCGGAGATGGCGCGGCAGGCGGTACCGCGCCCTGGGACCGCGGACGCCCTGTTCATCTCCTGCACGAACCTCCCCACCTACGACGTCATCCCGCAGCTGGAGGCCGAGCTGCGGATGCCGGTGATCTCGGCCAACCAAGTGACGATGTGGGCGGCGCTGCGCCGACTGGGTACCCGTGCCGTGGGGCCGTACCAGGCGCTGACCGACCCGTCGGCGCGCACCGGCCCCGCGGTGCCGGGTACGGCCGGCCCCGTACTGCCGGAAGCTCCGGAAGTTCCCGGCAACGAACCGCAGCAGGAAGGGTGGACATGACAGCACTGGGATTCCTGTACCCGGGCCACTCCGGCGAGGACGACTACCCACGCATCGAGCAGCTCCTGGGCAGCGACATCCGGGTCGACCTGGTGCACACGGACATCGGCGAGGACGCGCACCGGGTGGACGCGCTGCGCGAGATGGGCTCGCCGCAGCGGCTCGCGGCGGGCACCGCGGAGCTGCGGCTCGCCGGCGCCGACGCCGTGGTGTGGGCCTGCACCAGCGGCAGCTTCGTGCACGGCTGGGAGGGCGCCCAGGAGCAGGTGCGGGGCCTGGCCCGGACGGCGGGCCTGCCCGCCTCCTCCACCTCCTTCGCCTTCGTGCACGCGGCGCGGGAGATCGGCGTGCGGCGGGTGGCGATCGGCGCGACGTACCCGGACGACGTGGCCCGGCTCTTCGCTGACTTCCTGAGCGCCGCCGGCATCGAGACGGTCGCCGTCGTCAGCTCCGGCATCATCACGGCGGCGGAGGTCGGCACCTGGACCGAGACCGAGGTCCTGGCCCTGGCCCGCTCCGCCGACCGCCCGGACGCGGAGGCGGTCCTCCTCCCGGACACGGCCCTGCACACGGCCGCCCACATCCCGGTGCTGGAGAAGGAGCTCGGCAAACCGGTCCTCACCGCGAACCAGGTCACCGTCTGGGAGGCCCTCAGGCTGGCCGACCGGCGGGTGAACGCGCCGGAGCTCGGGGCGCTGTTCACCCGGGAGCCGCTGGTCCAGGTCTGAGCCACGGAGCCACGGAGCCACGGCGGCACACGGTCGAGCGAACGTACGTACGGCGGGGAGCGGGGCCTCTTGCGTGGGCGCGAGACAATGGACGGTGGCCCACTCCACCGGGGGGTCGTTCGTGACGTACGAGGAGGAGAAGACATGGCGGAGCCCACGCCGCGTCGGAACCAGCCGCGGCTACGCCCCGCGCCCCTGCTCTTCGAGCCGGCGGAGGCGGCCGCCGACCCGGAGCACTTCTTCGACCTCGAATCGATCGACGACCCCCGGACCCTGCTGGACCGCGCGACCGAGCTGACGCAGGCCTTCCGCGCGGCGGCGGACCGGGCGATGGAGTTCCAGGCGATGGCGGCGGCCCAGCTGGCCGATCCGCGCAGGTTCGACCGGCTGACGGCCGCGGACATCGGCCGACGGGCCGAGTGGACCGAGGACTACGCCAAGAAGATGGTGGAGTTCGGCCGGGACCTGATGCGCGGAGGCGGCGAGACCGAGTAGCTCGCCCGCATATGCCAGGCGGCTGGGCAAGATACTCCCTTCTCCTCGCCCCTGTCCCGGTTTCCCGCAACCGGGCGGAGCCGCTCGCTCACACCCGGTAGACCTGGGGACATGAGCAGCGCACACCACGCCCCCCTCCACGTCACCCCCGGCGTCGCGGACGTCACCGCGGACGGCGCCGCCTGGCTGGCCTCGGCGGCCACCCACCCGCGCAGCACGCTCGCCCTCTGGGAGGAGCGGCCCGAGGCCCCGGTCGTCCTGCCCTGCGGCATCGCCTTCGACGTGGTGAGCGTGCCCGCGATCTTCGGACGCCGGATGCTGGACCGGATGTGGGACGAGGGCCCGGGGTCGGGTCCCGTGGCGGAGTTCCGGGGCCGGATGCTGCTGTTCGCCGCGCCGGGCACGGCCCAGCGACTGCCGTCGCTGCTGGAGTGGGAGGAGTGGAGCGCGCGGGGCCGGGCGGGCGGCCGTACGGGTGCGGTGCCGCCGCTGCTGTGCCACGGCGCGGGGGACGCGGTGACCGTACCGGCCCCCGCGGGTGCGTCCGCCGGTTCCGGTTCGCGCTGGCTGGTGGCCCCGGACACGCGCAGGCCGTGGCTGCCGGGCCCGGAAATCCTGCTCTGGGCCGCCGTACGAGCCGCCCGTGCTGCCGTCCGTATTTCGATTTTTCCTCCCCCCGACCAGAGTGCTAAGGTCTACGACGTCAGCAGGCGCCGCTAGCTCAGTTGGTTAGAGCAGCTGACTCTTAATCAGCGGGTCCGGGGTTCGAGTCCCTGGCGGCGCACGTTGTCGATGGCGAGGCATGTTCGCGGAAAGCGCGAACCGGCCTCGCCATCGTTGTTTCTGCGCGGCTGCGCCGCGCGTGGCGGGGGCTTCGCCACCCGCACCCCCCGGTCACCGCGCCCTGGGCTCCCTCGGCTCACCCCGGTGTGACCTGCACCGTCCACGCGCCCGACACCGTTCGTCCCTCCACCTCCACCCGTACGCCCTCGCCCGGCACGGTGAAGCTCTCGCCGAGGGCCACCGGGGCGTCGGCGAGCGGAGGGTAGACCGAGTCGTCCCAGCAGGCCTCGGTGTCCGGGTGGGCGTCGATCACCTCGACGGGGCCGCCCCCCGAGGCGGCCCCGCTGTGCACCCGGTAGACCAGCACCCCCGGCCGGCAGGCGGCGGCGTCGTTGCCGACCGGGCCCCGCGCCTCGAAGGCGAGCACGGTGTCCCCGCCGGTGCGCACCACCGCCAGTTTCGTACCGCGCCCGAGCCCGAAGGACGGCGCCCCCGCGGCGCCCGTCACCACCACCCCCGGCCCCGCTCCCAGCGGCTCCAGGGTCAGCCGCGTCGGCCCGCTGCCCCGGACGCACGCCACCTGCCGGGGGTCCAGCCAGCCCAGCTTCCACTTGTGCCAGCCGAACAGATCCGGGGCCAGTCCGAACTGGCTGCCCATCAGGTCCCAGTCACCGACGTGGGTGTCCCAGTCGCCCTTGCCGTCCTCGGGCCGGTGGTACAGGTCGGGCAGGTCGAAGACGTGGCCGGTCTCGTGGGCCAGGACCAGGCGGTCGGGCGGATGGTTCTCGAAGACCGTGACGACCCGCCGGATGTCGGTGCCGTCGGCGCGCATCGGTGTGTCCAGGTTGACGACCTTCGTGGCGTCGGAGTCCACGCCGGGCGCGTCCGGGTCGGCGACGAAGTAGACGACGTCGTAGCGCGAGAAGTCGACGTGCCGGTCGGTGGTGGCGAGCGCGTCGCGCAGATAGGCGGCCCGGTGCTCGGGGCCCCAGTCGCGCTGTATGGCGTACGCCGTGGACGGGCGCGGCATGGTGATCCAGTCGGGCAGCGGGTGCGGGTGGATCGTGAACCTGCCGTAGGAGGCGCGCTGGAAGAAGCGCGTGGTGGCCGGGAAGTGGTCGGCGGCCAGCTCGTCCGGCCCGGTCAGCGGCTGGGAGTCGGGGAACGCGAGGAAGACCATCACCGCGTCCAGGGGGCGGGTGGGCCGCGGATAGGCGGCGTTCCAGGTGTCCAGACCCTCGGAGTGGTGCACCGCGGCGCGTCGCAGGGCACAGGGCTCCGGGGAGAAGGGCTCGGCGACCGAGGGGGCGGTGATCAGGGAGGTCGCGGCGAGCGCCGACATCGTGGTGCACACCGCCGCCGTACTGCGCAGTCGCCTCAGGGGGAGCCGGCGGGGCACAGGGACCTCCGGGTGCGGTTGACGGGACGCCGCACCCAGCTTGTGCATGTTTGTCGTACTGCGCCCTGTTCGCCTGCACCGGATGGGTGAGTCGCGCGAAGTTCCGCCAAGGGCCTCTCCGCCGACATCCCCGGGTCATTCACGGAACGTCACAACTGGTCGGGGGCCTGAAGAACCCGTCCAGGTGTGAGCAGAAACGATCTGCCGGAGGGGGTGTCGGGTCCCGAACGCGGGACGGCGGCTGGAAGGGCCTCTTGCCAGCCTCTATGATCGGCACACTTTCCTGCACGAACAGAGCACGAACAGAGATCGAGGCACTGCGGGAGCGAGCGGTGAACGGAACCTCCGAAGGGCCGGCGCCCGTGGCAGGCCTCGACCGACCGACTGTCACGGAGAGTGACAACGACCTGGCTCCTCGTACGACGTGTACGGGACCCTCGACCTACCGCTCGGCGTTCACGGCCGCCCCCCTCGCCATGGCCGTCGTCGACGCCGAGGGCCTGGTCGTCAGCGCCAACGACACGCTGGGCACCCTGCTCGGCACCGACCCGGCCGCGTTGGCCGGCACCGCGGCGGCCGACCTCGTCGACCTGGCCTCCGACGCCGGCACCTGGCACGCCTACCGCGAGGTCCTGCGGGGTCACCGGCGCCGACTGCGCTGCACCCGGCGTCTGAAGGGGGCCGACGGGCACTCGCTGTGGGCGCAGGTGACGATCGAGCCCCTGGCCGACTCCGGGGACGGGCCGGGCCTGCTCCTGTCGGTGGCCGACATCAGCGCCCGGCGCGAGCTCCAGGCCCGGCTGCGCCACCTCCAGATGCACGACCCGGTGACCCGGCTGCCCAACCGCGCCCTGTTCTTCGAGCGGCTGACCGCCGCGCTGGAGGCGGAGTCGTACGAGCACGGCGGCACCGGCCGGATCGGCCTGTGCTACCTGGACCTGGACGGCTTCAAGGCCGTCAACGACACCCTGGGCCACCGCATCGGCGACCGGCTGCTGGCCGCCGTCGCCGAGCGCCTCACCCGGTGCGCGGAGGAGGCCGCCCAGGCCCGCTCCGGCGCCCCGCTGGTGGCCCGGCTCGGCGGCGACGAGTTCGCCCTGCTGGTGGAGGACTCCACGGGCACCGACCAGCTCGCCGACCTCGCCGAATCGGTCCTCACGGCCCTCCAGGCACCCTTCGAGCTCTGCGACCGCCGCCTCTCGGTCACCGCCTCCGTCGGCGTCGTCGAACGCCACACCGCCGGCACCACGCCCACCGCCCTGATGCAGGCCGCCGACACGACCCTGTACTGGGCGAAGGCCGACGGCAGGGCCCGCTGGACGCTCTTCGACCCCGAGCGCAACGCGAACCGCATGACCCGCCAGGCCCTCGCCGCCACGCTGCGCCCCGCCATCGAGCGCGGCGAGTTCGCCCTGGAGTACCAGCCGCTGGTGAGCATGGAGGACGGCCGGGTGCGGGGCGTCGAGGCGCTCATCCGCTGGAACCATCCTCAGTTCGGCGTACTAGCGCCGAATCGGTTCATCGCACTGGCGGAGGAGGACGGTTCGATCGTTCCGCTCGGCCGCTGGATCCTGCGCACGGCCTGCGAGCAGGCCCGCCGCTGGCAGCTGGCCCACCCGGACGACCCGCCGATCTTCGTCAGCGTCAACGTGGCGGTCCGCCAGGTCTGGGACTCGGACCTGGTGGCCGACGTGGCGGCGACCCTGGAGGAGACGGGCCTCGCCCCGCACCTGCTCCAGCTGGAGCTGACGGAGTCGGCGGTGATGGGCTCGGCGGGCCGCCCGCTCCAGGCCCTCCAGGCGCTCAGCGACATGGGCGTCCACATCGCCATCGACGACTTCGGCACGGGCTACTCGAACCTCGCCTACCTGAGCCGGCTGCCGGTGTCGGTGCTGAAGCTGGACGGCGCGTTCGTGCGGGGGTTCCAGTACGACGCCGTCCCGGACGGCGGGGCCCCCGGCGGCGGGGGCGGGGCCGCCGTCGCGAGCCCGGCCGACGAGGTCATCGTCGAGGCGATGGTCCAGCTCGCCCACCGGCTCGGTCTGACGGTCACCGCCGAGTGCGTGGAGACCTCCGACCAGGCGACCCGCCTGCGCCGCATCGGCTGCGACACCGGTCAGGGCTGGCTGTACTCCCGACCGGTGGCCCCGGACCGCATCTCCGCGCTGCTGGGCTCCGCCGGGCCCGGGGCGGCCGGCGTTCAGGCCGGGGCCGGCAAGCCGTAGGCGTCGGCGATCAGCTCGTAGGAGCGCAGGCGTACGTCGCCGCCGTGGGCGTTGGCGGTGAGCATCAGCTCGTCGGCGCCGGTGCGCTTCTGGAGGTCGTCGAGGCCGGAGCGGACCTCGTCGGCGGTGCCGTGGATGACGTTGGAGTTCCAGGACTGGACGAACTCCTGTTCCATCGGGCTGAAGTCGTACGCCTCCGCCTCCTCGGGCGTCGGCACGAGCCCGGGGCGCCCGGTGCGCAGCCGCACCATGTTCAGCGCGGCGGCCAGCACCTGCCGGCGGGCCTCCTTCTCGTCGTCGGTCGCGAGCGCGGAGACGCCGATGAGGGCGTACGGCGCGTCCAGCACGGCGGACGGGCGGAAGGACTCCCGGTACAGGTCCAGCGCGGGGATCGTGTTCTGCGCGGAGAAGTGGTGCGCGAAGGCGAAGGGCAGGCCGAGGGTGCCGGCCAGCCGGGCGCTGAAGCCGGAGGAGCCGAGCAGCCACACCGGCGGCCGGTGGGCCGACTGCACGCCCCCGGGCGAGGTGGCCTGCACGGGGCCGGGCACGGCGTGGATACGGCGGTACGGGTGCCCGTCGGGGAAGTCGTCGTCCAGGAACCGGATCAGCTCGGCGAGCTGCTGCGGGAAGTCGTCGGCGCCCTCGTTGAGGCGCTCGGTGCGGCGCAGGGCGGCGGCCGTCGCCCCGTCGGTGCCGGGGGCGCGGCCGAGGCCGAGGTCGACGCGGCCGGGGGCCATGGCCTCCAGCGTCCCGAACTGCTCCGCGATCACGAGCGGCGCGTGGTTCGGCAGCATCACGCCGCCCGAGCCGAGCCGGATGCGGTCGGTGTGGGCGGCCAGGTGGGCCAGGATCACCGCGGGCGAGGAGGAGGCGACGCCGGGCATCGAGTGGTGCTCGGCGACCCAGTACCGGTGGAAGCCGCGCCGCTCCGCGAGGCGGGCGATGTCCACGCTGGTCCGCAGCGCGTCGGTGGCGGTCCGACCGGCGCCGACGGTCACCAGGTCCAGCACGGAGAGCGGGACGGGTGCGGTGCCGTGGGCGGTGCCCCGGATCTCCTCTGCGGCGCTTGTGCCTGCGGCGTCTGGGGCCATGGCGGGGTGCCTCCTGTGATTGACGTACGGGTCGCTGCGCGACGTAACAGGAGGGAGCCTCCGGTTATTCCCCGGCGGGGCCTCGAGGGAGGCGGTCGGCCGGACGCCGGGGACGCAGGCCCACGGCCTGCGTCCCCGGCGCGCGCGGCTAGTCGACCGGTGCCACCCGGATCAGGTTGCCGTCCGGGTCCGCGACGACGAAGGTGCGGCCGAAGACCTCGTCGTGCGGCGGTTCGACCACGGTGGCGCCCTTGGCGGTCCACGCGGTGTGGAGGTCGTCGACGGCGGAGGCGGGGCCCGGGAGCATCAGGCCGATCTCCGAGGTGCGCGGCGTCTGCGGGCCGAGCCGGTCCGTCTGGCCGCTCCAGAGGGCGAACACCACTCCGGGTGCGACCTCGAACGGGATGTAGCGCGGGGTGACCATGATCGGCTTCATGTCGAACAGGTTCGAGTAGAAGGCGGTCGAGCGCTCGGCGTCGGTGACGTAGACGAGGAAGAGGTTGGGTGCGGACACGGGTGGCCGGCTCCTTTCGGGCCGGACGGTTCCGGCCGTCGGTGTCAGCCTCGCGTGGGAACATGACAGGGACTGTCCTGTTCAACTGGCCTGTTCGAGTGAGGAAGGCGTCGCATGGGGCGGCCGCAGCGTCTGATCGAGGTTCTCGCGGCGCTGCAGGCGCAGCCGCGGACCACCGCCGAAGCGCTGGCCGGGGAGCTGGGGGTCTCGACGCGGACGGTGCTCCGCGATGTGCGGGCGCTGGTCGACGCGGGCATTCCCGTCTTCACCGAGCGGGGCAAGTACGGCGGCATCAGCCTGCTGCCCGGTGATCAGGCGGACCTGTCGAAGCTGACGACCGGCGAGGCGGACCTGCTGCGGGCCGTCGGGCTCGATCCCGAGCGTGCCCGTCGCGTCGGCGGGGAGGCGGCCGCCCGGTCGGCGCTGCGCAAGCTGACGCCGCGCCGGTCGCCTCCGCCGGCCCGGGAGGACCTGCCGCTGTCGCTGGCGGACGTGATCGCCATCGACAACCGGCCCTGGTTCGGGGAGGCGGCACCCCTGCCCGACGTCGCGGCGCTGGTGCGGGACCTGCGCACGGGGAGGCGGTTGCGGATCGGCTACCGGCGCAGCGGCGCGGCGGCCGCCGAGGACTTCGTGGTCGATCCCTACGGGCTGGTGGAGCGGGCCGGACGGTGGTACCTCGTGGGTGATCGTGACGGGCGTCCGCGCATGTTCGCCCTCACCCGCCTGAGGGACTGGACGGTGCTGGACGCCGGCCGGCGGCTCCGGCCCGGCGCCGACCTCGTGGGTACGGCGCGGGACTTGGGCGACGAGTTGGAGAGCAGACAGCACGTCGTCGTGACGGCGCGTGTCGACGCAGGGAGCATCGACCTGGCCCGCCGCATCCTGGGGACCCGGATGCGGACGGTGAGCGACCGGCGGGACGACGACGGGCGGGTCGAGATCACCGTGGCGTACGGCCACCTGGACGGAGTGCGGCAACTGCTCCAGTTCAGCGACCACATCGAGGTCGTCGACCCGGAGCCGGCCCGCCGGCTGATCCAGCGGCTCGCGGCCCGGATCGCTCACACCCACCACTCGACGCCGTGAACACCGCGGACGAATCTGTTCACCCACCGCTCACATGAGCCCCCGAGGACGGATTCCCCCACTCTGTCCTCGCCGTGTCGGGACTCCCCACCCGCCCGACTCGCGGCGCTCCTACGGCGCCACGTCCTCCAGCGTCCGGCCGCTCGTCTCCTCCGCCCCGACCGCCGCCGACAGCGAGCCCGCGAGGGCGACGGCAGCCAGGGTCACGAACACCGTGCCGATGGCGCCGCCCGCGTAGATGGCGCCCACCACGATCGGGCCGAGGATGACGCCCAGGCGGTTCATCGCGCCGCCCACGCTGGAGCCCAGGGCCCTGATCCGGGTGGGGAACAGCTCCGGCGTGTAGAGGTAGAGGCAGATGTTGGAGCCGAAGAGGAAGACCGCGGCCAGGGAGGTCCAGGCGAGGACGCCCGTCGCCGAGTCGCCGCCCGCCAGGCCGAGGAGCAGCAGGCAGAGCGCGGCCGCCGCCATGCACCAGATCACCGTGTTGCGGCGGCCGACCCGGTCGACGGTGAGGGCGACGATCAGACAGCCGGCCAGACCCGCGCAGCTCGTCACCGTCGAGTAGAGGAGCGCCGTGGACAGCTCGAGGTCGAAGTGGTCCTCGTAGATGGTCGGCAGCCAGGACGTGATGCCGTAGTTCGCGAAGTAGCCGGTGAACCACAGCAGGCCGATGACGAGCGTGCGTTTGCCGTACCTGCCGGTCAGCAGTTCGCGCAGGCCGCTCTTGTGCGGCGCGGGCGGGGCGGGTCGCGCCGGGGCGGGGTCGGGCAGGGGGGCGCCGGTGATCCGCTCGACCTTCTCCTCGATCGACGCCATCGTCGCGAGGGCCTCGTCGTGCCTGCCGTGGTCGGCGAGCCATCGGGGTGACTCCGGTACCCAGCGGGCGAGGGCGAAGCAGAGCAGGCCGGGGACGGCCGCCAGGCCGAACACCCAGCGCCAGCCGAGCACCGGCACCAGCCAGGCGGCGAGGAGGGCGCCCGCGGTCAGACCGGCCGGGAAGACCAGTTCGTACAGGAGGACGAAGCGGCCGCGCTGGTGGGCGCGGGTGATTTCGGCGATGAAGGTGGCCGCGATCGGCACCTCGCCGCCGATGGCCATGCCCTGCACGAAGCGGATCGCCATGAACGGCTCGGGGGAGGTGCACAGGGTCAGGGCCAGGTTGCAGACGCCGGACAGCGCGATGCAGCCGGCGATGACCTTCACCCGGCCGATCCGGTCCGCGAGCCTGCCCGAGGCCAGCGCGCCGATCAGCATGCCGATCGAGCCGACGGTCATCAGGGCGGTGACCTGCGTCGTGCCGAGGTGCCACTCGTCGCGCAGGTCGGGGAGCGCGTAGGCGATCAGGAGTTGGTCGAACGCCTCGAAGAAGGTGACGGCGCCGACGACGAGCCGGACCATCACCTGCCAGCGGCACAGCGGCAGGCGTTCGAAGCGGGCTCCGATGGAGGCCGCTACCGCGGCCGAGTCGTCCTGTCGGCCCGGGGTGGCGCGGGCTGCGTCGATCGTCATGGGTGTGGTCTCCGGTTCGGGGCGCACGGCACGGCGGAGCAGCCGCGTGCCGGGCGGCGATGAGGGCTGGAGAGGTGCGGCGAGGACGAGACGGGAGCGGGCCGGGCGGACGGTGCCGCCGACCCCGCTTATGTAGGCGCTGAATGTCTCAGGGCTTAAGTTCTACCGGTAGCCCGCCGAGGTTAGGCAAGCCTTACTCCTGACGTCGTAAAAAATTCATCGCGCCCGGTCCCTTGCGGCCAAATTAGTTAAGCCCTTAGATTTCTAGCGCCTAGACACAGCGGTTCGGGCAACGCCCCCGCCGTGTCCGCGAGTTCCCGCACCGTCCCCTCCCGGAGGCCCCCATGCCGCGCATCCCAGCCGACGAGATCCTCATCGCGGGGCGCTGGCGGCGCGGCGGCGGGCTGCCGATCCGCACCGTGGATCCCGCCGACGGCAGTCTCATCACCACCCTCCACGCCGCCTCGGCGGAGGACGTGGACGAGGCCGCGCGGGCCGCCGCGGCGGCAGCCGCCGCACCCGAGTGGCGGGACCTCCCGCCGCACCGGCGGGCCCGCGTTCTGTACCGGATCGGCGACCTGATCGAGGAGCACGCCGACGCGCTGTCCGCCCTCCAGACCCGCGACACCGGCAAGACCCTCGGCGAGACCCGCGCCCTCGCCCTCAGCGCCGCCGGCACCTTCCGGTACACGGCCGCCGCACTGGAGACGGCCGAGGACGCGCTCACGCCCTCGCGCGGCCCGTACGTCACGATGAGCACGTACGAACCGATCGGCGTCGTCGGCGCGATCAACCCCTGGAACTCGCCGATCGCCTCCGACGCCCAGAAGGTCGCCCCCGCACTGGGCGGCGGCAACGCGGTCCTGCTCAAGCCCGCCGAGTGGACCCCGCTGGTCTCCCTCGCCTTCGGGCGCCTCGTCCACCGGGTCCTCACCGAGGAGCGGTTGCCGACCGCACTGCTCGCCGTCCTGCCGGGCAAGGGCCGCATCGTGGGCGACGCGATCGTGCGGCACCCGCTGGTCGGACGGATCGGCTTCACGGGCGGCACCACCACCGGGCGTGCCATCGCCCGCGCCGCCGCCGACAAACTCGTCCCCGCCTCGCTCGAACTGGGCGGCAAGTCACCGACGATCGTGCGCGAGGACGCCGACACGGAACAGGCCCTCGCGGGCGTGATGTACGGGATCTTCTCCTCCAGCGGGCAGTCCTGCATCGCCGGTTCGCGGCTGTTCGTCCACGCCTCGCGCTACGACTCCTTCGTCGGCGCACTCGTCGAGCGGGTCCGGGGGCTGCGCGTCGGACCGGGCACGTCCCCCGACACGCAGGTCGCGCCGCTCGTCCACCACGCCCACCGCGACGCCGTCGCCGCGGCCGTCGACCTCGCCCGCGAAGAGGGCGGCCGGGTGCTGTGCGGAGGGTCCGCGCCCGAGGGCGAGCCGTACGCGAGGGGGGCCTACTACCTGCCGACCGTCATCGACTCCCTGCCCAACTCGGCCCGCGTCTGCCAGGAGGAGATCTTCGGCCCCGTCCTCGTCGCGCTGCCCTACGACGACGAGGACGAACTCGTCGCCCAGGCCAACGACTCCGTCTACGGGCTCGCCTGCGGCATCTGGACCCGCGACGCGCGGGCCGCCTGGCGGCTCGGGCGGCGGATCGAGGCCGGGACCGTCTGGATCAACACCTACAAGCAGTTCTCCATCTCCACGCCCTTCGGCGGGATGAAGGACTCCGGGCTCGGCATCGAGAAGGGCCGCGACCTGATCCGCGCCTACCAGCGGCAGAAGTCCCTGTACTGGGGCACCGACACCACGCCCCTGCCCTGGGCCAACTGACCCGACCCCCTGGGAGATTCCGCCATGACCCACCCCCCGACCGGTTCCGCCGTGACCCACCCCCCGATCGGCCGGCTGCGCGCCCTGCGCTCGGTCGAGCTGCTCACCCCGAACTTCGCCGACGCCGTCGACTTCTACGAGGAGGTCTGGGGCCTCCAGGTCGTCGAGGCCGAACACAGCGCGAGCTGGCTGCGCGGCTCCGGCGGGGAGCACCACGCCCTGCACCTGACCCGCTCCGAGAGGATCGGCCTGGGCCGCCTCGTCTTCGCGCTCGGCACCCCCGCCGAGGTCGACGAGGCCGCCCGCCGGCTCCGGGCCCGCGGCATCACGCTCGTCACCGAACCCGGCCCCCTCGACCAGGTCGGCGGCGGCTACGGGCTGCGCTTCCACGACCTCGACGGACGGCTCGTCGAACTGTCCGCCGAAACCTGGGCGGTCACCGAGCGCAGCCGGGACGCGGCCCTGCCGGTGGGCGTCACCCACGCCGTCCTCAACACCCCCGACATCGACGCCTCCGTCGCCTTCTACCGGGACGTCCTCGGCATGCGCGTCTCCGACTGGTCCGAGCACCAGATGGCGTTCCTGCGCTGCGGCACCGACCACCACTGCATCGCCTTCAACCAGGCGCCGTGGGTCTCCCTCAACCACGTGGCCTACGAGATGACCTCGATCGACCACTTCATGCGCGGCCTCGGCCGGCTCCGGCACCACGGGATCACCCCCGAGTGGGGCCCCGGCCGGCACGGCCCCGGCAACAACACCTTCTCCTACTTCACCGACCCGACCGGCCTGGTGTGCGAGTACACCACCGAGGTCGCCCAGGTCGTCGAGGACACCTGGATCTGCAAGGTGTGGCGGCGCACCCCCGAGCTCTCCGACCTGTGGGGAACGGCCGGCCCGCCGTCGCGGCGGATCCGCGCCCACATGACGGGCACGCCCGACGGCAGTCCCGTCGCCCCGCCCGTGGACGCCGTCACCGGCCCGGAAGGAGCAGCGGCATGAGCAGCGCCGTGAACGCCCGCACCCGCAGGGTCGGCCTCATCGGCTGGGGCGCCATCGGCCGGACCGTCGGCGGCGCGCTCGCCGCGGGCGAGGTCCCCGGGGCCGAGCTGGCAGGCATCGTCGACAACCGCCCGCTCGGCGACGCCGTCCCCGCCCCGCAGCTCACCGTGGAGCAGGCCCTCGCCTCCTGCGACCTGATCGTCGAGGCCGCGGGACAGGGCGTCGTACGGGAATGGGGCGAGGCGATCCTCGCCTCCGGCACCGACCTGCTCGTGGCGTCCACCGGAGCACTGACCGACGAGGACCTGTCGAAGCGGCTCCTCGCCGCCGGGCCCGGCCGGGTGTACTTCACCGGCGGCGCGGTCGGCGGCCTCGACCTGCTCCAGGCCGTACGCGCCATGGGACCGCTGGGCGAGGTCACGCTGACCACCACCAAGCTGCCGTCCACCCTGGAACAGCCCTGGATGGACGAGGAGACCCTCGCCCGGCTGCGGTCCACGACCACGCCCGTCGAGGTCATGTCCGGCACCGCACGCGACGTACCGGTCAAGTTCCCCAAGTCGACGAACGTCGCCGCCTCGGTGGCGCTCGCGGTCGGCGACCTCGACGCCGTACGGGTCCGCGTCGTCGCCGACCCGGCGGCCTCGCACACCTCCCACGTCATCGAGGCGAGCGGGCCGCAGGGCTCGTACCGCTTCGAGGTCCGCCACGTCCCCGACGCCGCCAACCCGGCCACCAGCAGGGTCGTCCCGTACGCCGTGCTGCGCTCGCTCGCGGCCCTGGCCGGACGCCGGGGGCAGATCCTGTGACCGCGTACGACCTCGCCGGGCTGCACCTGGAGGAGAGCGGGCACGACGGGCCGCTGGTGCTGTGCCTGCACGGCATCGGCTCCTCGTCCGCCGCCTTCGCCCCGCAGACCGAGGCACTGGCCGCCCACCACCGGACGGTCGCCTGGGACGCCCCCGGATACGCCAGGTCGGCCGACCCCGAGCAGGAGATGACCCTCGACGACTACGCCGACACCGCGGCCGAGGTCGTCCGGGCGCGCGGCACCGAGGCCCACGTCGTCGGCGTCTCCTGGGGCGGCGTGATCGCGCTGCGGCTCGCCACCCGGCACCCGGACCTCGTCGCCTCCCTCACCGTCGCCGACTCCACACCCGGCTCCGGCACCAGCCCCGAGAAGGCCGCCGCGATGCGCGCCCGGGTCCCGGAACTGGAGCACCTCGGCCCGCGCGCCTTCGCGGAGCAGCGCGGCCCCCGGCTGCTGTCCGAGGACGCGCCGCCCGAGCTGGTGCGGCGGGTCGTCGACACCATGGCCGACTCGGTCCGGCCGCCCGGCTACGCGTCGGCGGCCGAGTCGATGGCCCGCACCGACCTGCGCGGCGAACTCGCCCGCGTCACCGCGCCCACCCTCGTCCTGTGCGGGGAGAAGGACCGGGTCACCGGCCCCGAAGCCTCACAGGTCCTGGCCGGCGGTCTGCACAAGACCGCCTACGTGATCGTCAAGGACGCCGGTCACCTGGCCAACCAGGAGCAGCCCGAGCACTTCAACGCCTGGCTGCTCTCCCACCTCCACATCGTCACCAACACCCGCACCATGAAGGGCTGATCACCATGCCGCTGACCACCACCGAGTACGACAACGGCGGGGACCTCGCCAAGTACACCGACTCCCTGATCGCCTCCCAGGCCTCTCGCGAGCCGGACTGGGGCACCCTGTCCTTCCAGGAGAAGGCGGGCCCGCAGTACAAGCGGGCGCAGATCCGCTACGTCGGTTCCGGCGCGACCGGCAACCACGAGAACGACGGCCGGATCCTCCCCTCCGGCGGCTTCACCTTCTCCAACATGCTGCTGCCGCCCGGCGCCGAGGGCCCCGCCCACACCCACCACGACGTCGAGGAGGCCTTCTTCGTCCTGGAGGGCGAGGTCCGCGTCGGCATCCACCGCGGCCCCGACGAGACCGAGTACCGCACCCTCGGCTACCGCGACATGATCGTGGTGCCGGCCGGCGTGACCCGTTCGCTGAAGAACGAGGGCGACACGGACGCGCTGTTCTGCGTGATCATCGGCACCCGGAAGCCGCAGGTGCCGACGTACCCCGAGTACTCCCCGCTGTACGGCGTCACCCGTGACTGACCCGGCCACCGGGCGCCGTACGGTCGTCGTGACCGGCGCGGGCCGTGGCCTGGGGGAGGCCATGGCCCGCCGGGCGGCGGCGGACGGGTACCGCGTCGTGGTCGCCGAGCTGAACGAGGAGTGGGGCTCCCGTACGGCGACGGAGATCCGCGAGGCGGGCGGCGCGGCGGAGTTCGTCCCGCTGGACGTCGCCGACCCGGCCTCCGTCGAGGCGCTGGCCGCCCGCGTCGCACCCGGCGGCCCCGTGTACGGGCTGGTCAACAACGCGGCGCTCGCCAACGGGGTGGGCGGCAAGGAGTTCCAGGACATCGACGTCGAGACCTGGGACCGGCTGATGACCGTCAACGCGCGCGGCCCCTGGCTCGTCGCCAAGCACCTGCTGCCCCTGATGTCCGACCCCGGACGCATCGTCAACATCGCCTCCGACGCGGCCCTCTACGGCTCCCCGCGCCTCGCCCACTACATCGCCTCCAAGGGCGCCGTCATCGCCCTCACCCGGGCGATGGCCCGCGAGCTGGGGGAGCGGGGCATCACCGTCAACGCGGTGGCGCCGGGCCTGACGGAGGTCGAGGCGACCCAGACCGTACCGGCCGAGCGGCACGCCCTGTACGCCGCGAACCGCGCGGTCTCCCGGCCGCAGCGCCCCGACGACCTGGTGGGACTCGTCTCCTACCTGCTGGGTGAGGAGTCCCGCTACCTGACCGGGCAGGTGGTCGCCGTCAACGGCGGCTTCACCATGCACTGAACCCCCTCAGCCCCCTCAGTACGACTGTCTGCAAGGAGTACCCATGGATCTCGGCCTCGCCGACCGCACCGTCCTGGTCACCGGCGGCAGCTCCGGTATCGGCCTGGCCACGGTCCGCGCCCTGCTCGCGGAAGGCGCCCGGGTCGCGACCTGCGGGCGCGACGCCGACCGGCTCGCCAAGGCCGCGGCCGGTCTCGGCGCCGGTACGGACCGGCTGTACACGGGAGTTTGCGACGTCCGGGACGCCGACGCCGTACGGGACTTCACCGAGCGCGCCGCCGCCCACCTCGGCGGACGTCTCGACGGGCTCGTCAACAACGCGGGCCAGTCGCGGATGAAGTCCCTCGACGAGACGACCGAGGACGACTGGCGCGACGAGCTGGAACTGAAGTTCACGGGGGTACTGAACCCGCTCGCCGCAGCCCGCGATCACCTCCGCGCCTCCGACGCCGCCGCGATCGTCAACGTCAACGCCGTCCTCGCCAAGCAGCCCGAGACCCGGCTGATCACCACGAGTGCCGCCCGCGCCGGCATCCTCAACCTCTCCACCTCCCTGGCCCGCGAGCTCGCCCCCGAGGGCATCCGCGTCAACTCCGTCTGCCTCGGCCTGGTCGACACCGGCCAGTGGACCCGCCGCCACGCCGCGGCGGACAGCGGGCTGACGTACGAGGACTGGCAGGCGGAGATCGCCGCCGACCGGGGCATCGCGCTCGGGCGGCTCGGCCGAGCCGAGGAGGTCGCCTACGCGATCGTCTCCCTGCTCTCGCCCCGCGCCTCCTACATCACCGGAACCAGCATCGACGTCTGCGGCGGAGTCGGCCGCGGCATCCTCTGAGGAGTACGCATGCGTTACGACCACGGCGGCGGACTCCTGGCCGCCCACCTCAAGTCCCTCGGCGTCGACACCGTGTTCGGCATCGTGTCCGTGCACAACCTGCCGCTGGTGGAAGCCGTCGAGGCCGACCCCGACCTGCGGTTCGTGCCGGTGCGGCACGAGGCGAGCGCCGTCAACGCCGCCGACGCCTACGGCCGGGCCCGCGGCACGATCGGCTGCGCGCTCACGTCGACCGGCACCGGCGCGGGCAACGCGGCCGGGTCCCTGATCGAGGCGCTGTCGTCGGGGACGGCGGTGCTGCACATCACCGGCCAGGTCGAGTCGGCGTACCTGGGCAGCGGGCGCGGTTTCATCCACGAGACCAAGGACCAGCTCGGCATGCTCGCCGCGGTCTCCACGTACGCCGCGACCGTCACGTCCGAGCGGGACGCCGGCCGCGTCCTGCGCGAGGCGTCCGCCGCCGCGCTCGCCGCGCCGGGCGGGCCCGCGAGCGTGGAGTGGCCGATCGACCTCCAGTACGCGGCCCAGGAGGACGACGGGGAGAGCGCACCCGCCGTCGAGGTTCCGGTGCCGGACGCCTCCGCGCTGGCCGGCGCCCGCGACCTGCTCGCCTCCGCCCGACGCCCGCTGATCTGGGCCGGCGGCGGCGCGAACACCGCCCGCGGCCGGCTCCTCGCCCTGCTGGAGGCGACCGGCGCCGGGCTGCTCACCTCCAACTCCGGCCGGGGCTCCGTCCCCGAGGACCACGACCAGGTCGTCGGAAACTTCGCCACCACGCCCGCCGCCCGCGCCCTCCTCGCGGACGCCGACGTGCTGGTCACCGTCGGCACCCACTTCCGCTCCAACGAGACCGCCGACTACGGGCTCCGCCTCCCCGAGGCGCACATCCAGATCGACGTCGACGCCGCCGCCCTCGGCCGCGTGTACCCGGCCCGGCACGCCCTCCACGGCGACGCGGGGGCGGTCCTGCCGAGGCTCACCGAGGCCGCCGTACGGGCCGACGCGGAGTGGACGGACCGGGTCCGGCGGGTGCGCGAGCAGGTGCGGGCCGCGCTGCACGACGGCATCGGCCCGCAGGCCGCGATCTGCGACGCCCTCACCGCGGCCCTGCCGCGCGGCGCCGTCGTCGCCCGGGACGTCACCATCCCCTCGTCCGCCTGGGGCAACCGCCTCCTGCCCCTCCACGACCCGCGGGCCAATGTCTTCCCCCGCGGCGGCGGCATCGGCCAGGGCCTCGCCATGGGCATCGGAGCCGCCCTCGCCCGCCCCGACGAGCCGACCGTCGTCATCGCCGGGGACGGCGGACTCGCCGTCCACCTCGGTGAACTGCTCACCCTCGCCCAGGAACGGCCCCGCCTGACGCTGATCGTCTTCAACGACGGCGGGTACGGCGTGCTGCGCAACATGCAGGCGACCTACACCGAACGCCGCTCCGGCGTCGACCTGTTCACCCCGGACTTCGCACAACTCGCCGCCGCCTGCGCGCTCACGTACGCACGGATCGGCGACGCGAGCGAGGCCGCGAAGGTGATCGACGCGGCCGTCGCCTCCGACGGGCCGACCCTCGTCGAGGTCGACCTGGCCGCGCTCGGCCCGATGAAGAACCCGTTCACCCCGCCCGTCAAGATCCCCACCCGGTAGGGAGGCCCGCCGACATGAGCGCCACCGAAGAGCAGGAACTGGACCTCCTCGTCCACCGCACGACCTGGGAGGCGGACGGAGTCCTCTCCGTCGAACTGGTCCACCCGGACGGCAAGCCCCTGCCCGCCTGGACACCGGGCGCCCACCTGGACCTGCACGTGGGCGGCCACGTCCGCCAGTACAGCCTGTGCGGCGACCCGGAGGAGACGGGTGTGTACCGGCTCGGCATCCTCAACGAGCCGGCGTCACGAGGCGGTTCGCGCCACGTGCACACCAAGGTGCGGCCCGGCCAGACTGTGCGGGTGGCCGGGCCGCGCAACCACTTCGCCCTCGAACCGGCCGCCTCCTACCTCTTCATCGCCGGCGGCATCGGCATCACGCCGATCCTGGCGATGGCCCGCCGCGCCGAACGGGACGGCATCCCGTACCGGCTGGTGCACGGAGGCCGTACGCGTGCCTCGATGGCGTTCGGCGGCGAGCTCGCCGCGCTCGGCGGCGGCGAGGTGAGCCTCGTACCGCAGGACGAGCAGGGGCACATCGACGTGGCGGGCGCCCTCGCGGACCTTCCGCCCGACGCGCTGGTGTACTGCTGCGGACCCGAGCCGCTGCTCAAGGCCGTCGAGGAGGCGGCGCCGGAAGGGCGGCTGCGCACCGAGCGCTTCGCCGCCCCGGCCGTGGCACGCGACGACGGCGACGACAGTGCCTTCGAGGTCGAGTGCCGCACGTCGGGCGTGACCCTGAACGTCGGCCCCGGCACCTCCATCCTGGAGGCCGCCGAGAACGCGGGGCTGAACGTCGCCTCCTCCTGCCGCGACGGCATCTGCGGCTCCTGCGAGACCCGCGTGCTGGCCGGCACCCCCGACCACCGCGACTTCCTGCTCAGCGACGCCGAACGGGCCACCGGCGAGACGATGATGATCTGCGTCTCGCGCTGCGCCTCGGACCGCCTCGTCCTGAACCTCTGACCACCCACGGAGAACGTCATGCCCGAGACCACCTGGCCCTGCCTGGAACCCCACCAGACCCGCGACCACGAGCCCACCCCGTACGAGACCAAGCTCGCGCGCACCCTCGAGGACATCTTCACCAAGGACGGTCACGAACTGTCCGACGTGGTCGACGGCCTCAACTCCCGCCAGCTGCGCACGCCCACGGGCGAGCCCTGGACCGAGGAGTCCTTCCGCGCCGAGATGCACCGCCTGGGAGCCTGACATGACCCTCTCGACCCGCGACACCGCCGACCACATCTACGCCCACGGCCTGCGCAACCAGTGGCACCCCGTCGTGCCGTCCCACTTCGTCGAGCGCGGCGGCATGCGCAGGGTGACCGCCCTCGGCGAGAACTGGCTGCTCTTCCGCAAGTCCGACGGCGGCCTCTCCATGCTCGCCGACCGCTGCCCGCACCGCGGGGCGCCCCTGTCCCTCGGCAAACACCTGGGCGACCGGGTCGCCTGCTGGTACCACGGCGTCGAGGTCGACGGCGCCGGCACGGTCACGTCCGTACCCGGCCTGCCCGGCTGCAACCTGGAGGGCAAGCCCCTCGTCACCTCGCTGCCCGTCCGCGAGGTCGGCGGCGCGATCCTCGCCTACTTCGGCGACGAGGAGCACCCGGAGCCGGTGGAGCTGACCCTCCCCGAACCGCTGGACGACGACGAGATCTCCGCGTTCCTCTGCTACGCCGAGTGGGACGTGCCGTGGCGGTTCGCCATGGAGAACCTGCTCGACCCGATGCACGGCGCGTTCCTGCACTCCGAGTCGCACACCATGTTCGCCGGTGACACGACCGCCAAGTTCCGCATCCGGGAGACCGAGCGCGGCTACTTCTTCGAGAAGACCGACCAGCGGGGCGTCAACTTCGACTGGGTCGAGCTGTGCCACACCGGCGTCGACTGGGTGGACCTCTCCATCCCCTACCCGCCGTCGGCCGGCCCCGGGGGCCCCTTCGGCATCGTCGGCATGGCCTGCCCCGTCGACGCGGGCCGCACCGGCGTCTTCTTCTGGCGCTACCGCAAGGTGAGCGACTGGCAGCGCGACACCTGGCGGTTCCTGTACAAGACCCTGATCGAGGCCCGCCACTGGGAGGTCCTGGAGCAGGACCGCGTCATCCTGGAGAGCATGCCCGCGGACGCCGACCAGCGGGAGAACCTCTACCAGCACGACCTGGGCGTGGTCCGCCTGCGCCGCCTCTACCAGGCCCAGGCAGGGCGGCAGTCGAAGGCTCAGCCGGTCTCGGCGCGCTGAGTCGGGATGTCGTCGGAGTCCACGATGGAACGCTCCAGCTTCGACAGCAGACGGCCCAGTTGACGACGCTCGGCGGGCGAAATCCCGCCGAGCATCCGGCGTTCGTTCTCCAGGTGCTCGGCGAACACCTCGTCCACCTTCGCCAGCCCCGCCTCGGTGAGCCGCGAGTACACCACGCGCCGGTCAGCGGCGTCGCGCTCGCGCACCAGCAGGCCGTCCTTCTCCAGCCGGTCGAGACGCAGGGTCACCCCGGCCGAGGAGATCAGCCCGGAGTCCGCGAGCTGCCCGGCGGTCAGCCGGTACGGGGCGCCGGCCCGGCGCAGCGCCGTGAGCACGTCGAACCCGGCGACGGACAGGCCGTGCTCGTCGAGCCGCGAGGTCATCCGCGACTGGTACTGCAGATACGACCGGTGCAGCCGGGCGAGCACCTCCAGCGGAGAGGTGTCCAGCTCGGGCCGTTCCCGCGCCCAGTCCTCGACGATCCCCGCCACGGCGTCCGGCCGCTTCGCCGCCCTGCCCTGAGCCATGTCATCCCCTCGCGGCATGTGTTCGGTGTGGAAATCTTAGCCCTAAGAAAATCGACACCCAGGCGCCGGACCGGCGGTATCAGGGCCGCCAGGCCACCCGGTGTTCCCCGAGGTGTGCCAGCACGGCGTGGTTCGCTTCCCAGCCGTCCGGGAACTTCACCAGCGTTCCCAGCTGGACCGGTTCCGTGGACGGGTAGTCGTCGAGGAGGTCGCCCACTCCCTCCCGGCAGACCACGATGCACGCGTGCCGGTGCCGGGAGGTCAGGACGCACAGGCGGCCCGTCTCCAGGTGGAAGGCGGTGGCGTCGGGGCGGCCGGAGAGGGGGTGCAGGACGACCGTGACGTCGTATTCGCGGCCCTGGAGGCGGTTGGCCGTGTCGACCGTCACCTCGGTCACCCCCAGGTCGGCCAGGGCCGCCCGTACCGCCGCCGCCTGGTCCCGGTGCGCGGTGCCGACGGCGATGCGGTCGGCGGTCAGCGGGACGGGGCCGGGTGAGCGCTCGGACACCGCCGCACCCTCCCGGTCGAGGAGCCGTCGGACCACCGCCGCCACCGCCCGCACCGCCTCCGGGTCGGTGCGCGGGGTGTGCCGCGCGGGCAGCTCCAGCAGGCCCCAGCCCGAGCGGGCGGCCTCGTCGATCACCCGGTCGGGACCCGAGCCGTCCGACGCCGCCGCGAAGGACAGGCTCCGGTCGCCGTGATCCGTACCGCTGCGGAACGGCGTGTACGGGTAGAAGGCGTCGGAGACCAGGCGGGCCGCCGACGCCGGCAGGCGCCAGGACACCGGCAACCGGTGCTGGGGCAGGGCGGGGTTGTGGGCGAGGAGGGTGGTGACGGCGGACGCCGACGGGTCGTACGACAGACCCGCCCACTGCTCGCTGCCCACCGTCGCGAACGGGTCCAGCTGACCCGGGTCGCCCACGAACAGCGCACGCTCGAAGAGTCCGGCGACCGCCAGCAGCGAGTCCGAGCGCATCTGGTACGCCTCGTCGACGATCGCGTGCCGCCACGGCTCGTCCACCTTGACGTGCGCCCACTTCGCGGCGGTCGACAGGACGACGGCCTGCCCGGCGAGGTCGGCGGCCTTCGCCGACTTGCGTACGTTCGCCAGGTCGTCCAGCGCCTTGTCGTACGGGTCGGCGTCACTGCTGTGCAGGCGGCCCACCGGCAGGTCGGGGTTCTTCTCGGCGAGGCGGAGCACCAGGTCGTCGACCTGGGCGTTGGTCTGCGCGACCACCATCAGCGGGCGGCCCGCCTCGGCCAGCTCCAACGCCGCCCGGACGACGAGGGTGGACTTGCCGGCGCCGGGCGGGGAGTCGACGACGACTCCGCGCTCGGCGCCGTGCAGGGTGTCGTGGAGGATCGCCGCGGTGGCGCGGGCGGCCTCGGCGCCCGGGTCGAAGACCGGGGCCACGGGGGCCGTGGGGGTGGCGGCGGTCACAGCACGTCCTCCTCGCTCTGGGCGTCGGCGGCCTCCGGCACGGCGGCCGTCTCGCCGGGCGGGCCGCCGTGCGTCCACGGGGTCTGCTCCGGGTCGGGCAGCTTCGCGCCGCCCCGCTGCTCGTGCTCGAAGAGGGTGAAGCAGACCCGGTCGCCCTTCTCGGGCACCGACCCGGCCTCGGGCTCCTTGCCGCGGCCCATCTTGTCGACGATGCGCAGGACGAGGACGCCCTCGTCCTCCTGCCCGACGTACTCGGCCGACTGCGGCTTGCCGCCCAGCGACCGGTACACCTTCACCCGCTCGCCCAGGTGCGGACGGTCGTCCGTGCGGACCGTGACCAGCGGGCGCGGACTGGGCCGCTTGCTCTCGCTGTACGCCATGACCACGTCGGTGACCTCGCCCGCGAACGCTTCCCCGGACAGCCGCCGCCCGGCCATCACCAGCGGATCGTCCAGCGCCTCCTGGGCCTCCAGCCGGGCCTGCTCGCGCTCGCGCGTGGCGAGCTTGTTGGCCGCGGTCACCGCGTCGTCCCGGCGCGGCTGCGGGGGCTCGCCGGCCAGGATGCGGTCGCGGTGGGAGGTGAAGGACCAGCGGTCGCGGGTCCACCGGTCCTCGACGTGTGCCCCGGCGGGCAGCTCCCGCAGCAGGTCCAGGCCCCGCCACACCGCGTCCCAGGTGGGCCGGGTACGGCTCTCGACCAGGGCGCGGATCTCCCGCTCGGCGGCGGTGAGCGCGCCGAGCCGGTCGTCGGCCTCCAGGCCGTCCTCGGCGGCGGCGAGCGCGGTGCGGGCCCGGTCGTAGCGCTCGATGGCGGGGGCGAGCAGCTTGTTGTCGAAGGCCGGGTCGGTCGCCGGGCCCGCGGGCGGGCACAGCAGCTGGCCTTCAAAGTCGCGCGCGAGTTCGGCCCGGCGGGCGGCCTCCGCGCCGGTCGGTCCCTCGTCGTCCGGGGCGATCCACGCCAGCAGCGCCCCCAGGTGCTGGTCCTCCAGCGTGGACTGCCCGGTCGCCCAGTGCCGGCCCAGCAGGTCGGTCATGGCGAGGAGGAGGGAGGAGCCGGGGACGCGGGCCCGCTCGCCGTAGTGGGTCAGCCACCGGCCGAGCAGCGGCACCCTCGGCGGCGCCGGGTGCGGCGCCTGAGGGTCCTGCTCCGCCGTACGCCGGAACCGCATGGAGCGGCCCAGCAGCCGTACGAAGTCGATGCCCGCGCGGCTCGGCACGATCAGCTGTGCGGCGTCCGCGCACAGGTCGACCTCCACCTTGACCCGCTTGCCCGTCTCCGGGTCGGTCTCGGTGCGCTCGGCGGCCTCGACGCTGTCGGCGTACGCCTCGACGTGCGGCAGCACGATGCCGGCCAGCTCGGCCAGGAAGGCGAAACGCAGGTCGCGGTCGCGGGGCTGCGGCACGACCAGCAGGTGCGGCGCGTCCCGGTCGGTGCCGACCAGGGCGCCGAGCGGGGCGCCCGCCTCGCCTGCGGTGATCAGCGGTACGAAGACCAGTGGGCGGTCGGACAGGTGCCGGTGCCGGACGGTGGCGGCGGGCTGGGCGCGGCCGGCGCGTACGGCTTCCAGCCGGGCGAGCGTGGTGATCAACGACACCCGGCCACCCCGCTGACCCCGGCACCGGACGGCCCGCTGACCCCGGCGCCGGACAGCCCGCCGACGCCGGCGCCGGCCGTCCCACCAAGCCTGTCACCCGCCGTCGCGAGTGCTTCCGCGCGCAGCTCGGCCGCTCTGCGCAGGGCCGCCACCGCCGGGTCGTCGGGGTCGCCGGCCTCGCCGCGGGCCGCCGCCAGCACGTCCTCCACCGTCGACAGCCCGCCGAGCTCCGCCCGCACCGGGCGGCCCAGCGAGGTCACCGCGCCGGCCTCCAGGGACCGGGCGCGGCAGTGGAAGGCCAGCTCGCAGGCGGACAGGCACTCGGGCGCGTAGGTCGCCGGGACCGCCTCGACCGCGGCCGTCAGCTCCTCGGCCGGCAGCCCGGGGGAGAAGCAGACGCCCTCGGGAAGCGCGTCGGCGATCTCCTCGATGCGGGTGAGACGGGCGAGCTGGCGGGCGGTCACGGCGCGCTGCTTGCGCACGTCGACGGCGGACGCGGTGGGCAGGTTGGAGAAGTCCTTGGGGCAGACCAGGAGGATGCGGTGGCGCACGCGCGGGGCGGGGTCCAGCCGGGCCGCGACCCGCTCCAGGGCCAGCACGTACACCGCGGCCTGACGGGCGGCGGCGCCGACCTTCGCCGGGTCTGCGGCACCGTCCAGCATGGGGAAGGACTTGATCTCGACGACCGTCCAGCTGCCGTCCGGATGCACCACCACCGCGTCCGGCTCGAGGAAGGCGGGGGAGCCGGCGACGTCGAGGGCGAGCATCGGGTGGTCGAGGAGCGTCCAGGTGCCAGAGGCCCCGGCTGCGGCGCCGGCCTCCCGCAGGGCCAGCGCCGTGCGCGCGGCACGTCCCTCGGGGCCGGTCGCGGACAGGTCGGGCACGTGCGCGTCGGCGGGCGGCTCGGCGCCCCGGTCCAGCTTCTCGTGCACGAGCCGCAGCAGCTCGGCGCCGCCGTCCGCCTTGACCCGCGCCTCGAAGGCATTGCCCCGCACGAACGCGAACTGCGACTGCCCGAAGACCGACGGCGAGCCCAGCGCGCTCGCGAGCGACGCCTTGTCCACACCGGCACCGTCGAGGATCGCGCGCCGCCGGCACCCCGGGTTGGCGGCGAGGGCGGCCAGGGCGCGCGCGTCCAGCGCCTTGGCCGGTACGTCGGGACCGCGCAGCTCAGCGAGTCGGTGCCGGAGTCTCGTCCCCCGCGTCCGAGGGTGCGGGGTCCGGCTCGGCTCCTGCTCCGAAGCGCTGCTCCTCGCGCTGCCGTGGAATTCGCTCACCCGCGGAAGTCTGGCATCCACCACTGACAATCGGGGAACCCGCGCCGTCCGGGACCGGTGCGGCCGGTGCGGTACGGGTCGCGAGCCGGGTCCGCACCCGGTCCGCGCTCCGCAGCACGAACGGCGTCAGCAGCAGCCCCGCGCCCATCACGGCCGCGCCCGCGACCGCGTCGAGGAAGTAGTGGTTGGCGGTGCCCATCACCACGATCGTGGTCACCAGCGGGTAGACGACGCCGGCCACTTTGGCGGTGCGCGTGCCGCCGTAGCGCCACAGCATCACTCCGCACCACAGCGCCCAGCCCACGTGCAGGCTCGGCATGGCCGCGTACTGGTTGGTCATCCCGCCCAGGCCGCGCGGGGCGCTGGCCTCGCCGCCCCACCAGCCGTACGAGCTGTACTGGGCCATCGTGTCGACGAAACCGTGGCTCGCGTCCAGCAGCCGGGGCGGGCAGGTCGGCATCAGCGTGAAACCGATGAGGCCGATGAACGTGGACGTCATCAGCCAGGTGCGGGCGGCCCGGTAGCGCACGGTGCGCGAGCGGAAGATCCAGATCAGGATCGCGGGGGTGACCAGGTAGTGCAGCGACGCGTACCAGAAGTCGGCCGGTATCCCGATCCAGGGCTCGCGGGTGAAGAGGCGGTTGAGCGGGTGCTCCGCGTTGAGGAAGAGCGCCTTCTCGATGCGCAGGAGCGCCAGTCCGTGGTCGACGGCGTCGGAGACGTCGCCCCGGACGAGGAGCCGGCCCGCCGAGTAGCAGGCGTACACGAGGACGATGAGCGGCAGCTCGGTCCACCAGCGCAGCCGAGCCTGCGGGGCCGCCTCGGTGCCCGGTGTCTCGGTGTGCGGCAATCCGATCGCCCTCCCCCTTCGTTCTCGCGCGCGCCACGACGGACACGGGCGTGCCACTCTACGGCCTCCCTGCGCCCGGTTTCACGGAGCGCCCTCGGCCCTGATAGACGCCGGGATCGCCCCCCGGGTTGCCCGCGCCGGGCGTGCGCGATGATGGAGGGGTCCCTCCGACATTTCTCCCGGAAAGGCCCCTTCATGGCACCGCGCATCCTGCTGGCCCGGCACGGACAGACCGCGTGGTCACTGTCCGGCAAGCACACCGGCAGGACCGATGTCCCGCTCCTGGAGGAGGGCCGGCGCGGTGCCAAGCTGCTGGGCGAGCGGCTCCACGGGGCGCCGCTGGACGGGCTCCCCGGCGTCGAGGTCCGCACCAGCCCGCTCTCCCGCGCGCGCGAGACCTGCGAACTCGCCGGGTTCGGCGAGCGCGCCCGCACCTGGGACACGCTGATGGAGTGGGACTACGGGGCGTACGAGGGCATGACGCCGGCCGAGATCCAGGCCGTCCGGCCCGGCTGGCTGATCTGGCGGGACGGGGTCCCGGAGGGGGAGAGCCTGGCGGACGTCACCGCGCGCGCGGACGAGGTCGTCGCGTGGGCGCGCGAGGCGGACCGCGACGTGCTGGTCTTCGCCCACGGGCACATCCTGCGGTCGATCGGGGCGAGGTGGCTGGGGCTGCCGCTGGACTTCGCGGCGCGGATACGGCTGAATCCGACGTCGCTGTCGGTGCTGGGGTGGGCGTACGGGGAGCCGGCGCTGGAGAGCTGGAACGACGTGGGTCACCTGGCCGGCTGACGGTTGCTGCCGTACCTGCCGGCGTGGCTGCGGGCAGTCGTGCCGCTGGGGCGGCACGGGTGGGCGCAGCGGCACCCCGCAACGCCGGGCCACGGGTGCAGCGGCGGTGTGATGTCACGTCGGCCGCGGCAGCGCGGCGTGGCGGTCGAGGAAGGCCGAGACCCCCGACGCCCGGCGGTGCGGCAGCAGGACCCGTGCCGTGCCCGACAGCATCGTGTGGACGCGGGAGGACTGGACCTCGTCGAGCAGGTCCAGGACCCGCATGCCCGCCCCGGCCGCCTCGTCGGGGCGCCCGCCGCGGGCCAGGTCGTCCGCCAGTTCCGCGGAGTACAGCGCGAGGTTCCTGGTGAAGTGCGGGTCCTGCAGTTCGGCGGCCCGCCGTGCGTGCCGGGCCGCCCGGGGCCAGTCGCCCAGGGTCGACCAGCACTGGGCCTCCAGGCCCTCCATCTCGGCCTCGCCGTAGAAGCTCATCCACTCGGGGTCGGCGTCCGAGCGGCCCCGCCCGAAGAAGGCCTGGGCGCGGACCAGCGCCTGTTCGCAGCCGACGCGGTCGGCGAGCCCCGCCCAGCCGCCCGCCTCCCGCAGCGCGAGCAGCGACATCAGCCGGGCCGAGCCCAGCGGGCGGGCGGCACGCTGCGCGGCCTGGGCCGCCCGTACCGCCTCGCGCGGGCGGCCGGCGTCGCGGGCCAGGAACGCCATGTTGCAGAAGGCGTGCGCCTCCAGGCCCGCGTCCCCGTTCATCCGGGCGGTGGCGAGGGCCTCGGCGTAATGGGAGCGCGCGTCGTCGAAGCGGCCGGAGTCGTGCGCCAGCCAGCCCACGGAGATCGCCAGTTCACCGGCGCCGGAGTAGAGCCGGTCCGCCGTCGCCTGCCGGGACGTGCCGGCGTCCAGGAGCGCGTACGCGGCGCGCAGCGGGGCAGCCGCGCGCCGGTAGAGGCCGTCGGCGCCGTGCCGGTCGTCGAGCACCCGGATGCGGCGGACCGCTTCTTCGAGGGCGCCCGCGTCGCCCGCCCCGGCCCGGCGCACGGGGCGCTGGGCCGCCGCGGCGTCGAGGGCGAGCCCCAGGGGGCCCAGGGAGGCGGCGGCCACCGTGGCACCGCTCGTCATGAATGCGCGACGCAGCACGTCGCTCTCCTCGTTGTTGTCGTGCGTGTCGTACGGGTTCTGCGTGTCCTGCGTGTCATACGGCTCGTCGGCCCCACGCGTCTCACTCGTGGCGCACGGTGGCCGGTCGGGGCGCGCGGGGAGCGCGTCCTCGGCCGGGCCGGGCCGCCGTCCGCGTACCGACGAACGGGGCGCGAACCCCAGGTCGGTGAGCGTGCGGCCGGGGAACATGTGCAGGAACACCCGTTCGTACGCGTAGTTGGGGCAGCGGATCTCGCCCGCCTCGACCCGCCCGACGTAGCGCGCGTCACAGCTGACCCGCTCGCCGATCTCGCGCGCGGCCCGGCGGACCGCCGCCGCGAACTCGGCCGGCGAGCGCTGTCCGCGCAGCTGCCGGAACGCGAGGTTCGGCCGCGGGGGCCGGTCGGGCTGGGCGGAGGTCACCGTTGACGACGCCATGGCCGGGTCCTCTCGTGCGAACCGTCGAACCATGCCGGAAGCAGGATGAGTTTGGGGGGATTCTCCCGCTGTCATCCTTGTTTCCGGCGAGCAAGAACGTACCGGCTGTGACGAAGCCGCCACGCGGTGTTTGGCTACAAACCGGATATCTCATCCACGATCTGCCATGAAGTGCCATCCTTTGCGGCTGACATGTGCCGTAGCCGTTGACGGTCCGACGCGTTGAACCCTGTGGACCGGGAGGCCCCCGACTCCCGAACCGCTCGTCCAAGGAGGAGTTCCGTGGTGGAGGCCGGGATGGAGACCACAAGGATCAGTGATCCGCCCTGTGCCGCCTGTGACGTCGTCACCGTGCCGACCCGGCAGGGTCTGGAAGCAGTCGACATCCTCAGGCGCGGGGACGGTGACGCGGTGGGCCCCGTGATGCACGACGACGGCTGCGACACCCTCGGCTTCGTCGTCCCCCCGGGCACGGCCGCCGCATGGGACGTGCCGGGGAGCACCTGCACGGAGACGGCCGGCCGGGGGCTGAGCCTCGCTCCGGCCCCCGAGCCGCCGGTGCAGGGCTCGGACTGGCTGCTGCCGCCCGGCGAGGCGGACCTGGCGACCGACCCCGTCGTGTTGCGGGCCGCGCTGGGAGAGGCGGCCCGGCTGATCGAGGCCGCGGACAGCTGCCGCTGACCCGGTACGCCGGTACGGGCGTCGGCACGGTGCGCCGATAATGGAGCGATGGGAAAGTCCAGGAACGCCCGCCGCGGGCGCGCTGCCGCCGAATCCGTCGTCGAGGACGTCGACGGCGGGCGCGCCGAGCTGGTCCCCGACCGGGAGCGGGCGCGGGCCTGGACCCTGTTGATCGACGGCGCGCCGCAGTCGCACGTCGACCTCGACGACCCGGCGTACCTGTCCTTCGAGTACCAGCGCCGCCTCGGGTACGTCATCGACCTGGCCGCCCCGCCGGGCAAGCCCGTCCACGCCGTGCACCTCGGCGGCGGCGCCCTCACCCTCGCGCGCTACGTCGCCGCCACCCGGCCCCGCTCCACCCAGCAGGTCGTCGAGCGGGACGCCGGCCTCGTCCAACTGGTCCGGCGGGAGCTGCCCCTGGATCCCCAGGCGCGGATACGGGTGCGCTCGACCGACGCCCGCGCCGGGCTGGCCAAGGTGCCCGACGGCTGGGCGCACCTGGTCGTCGCGGACGTGTTCAGCGGGGCGCGTACCCCGGCCCATCTGACGTCCACCGAGTTCCTCGACGAGGTCCGGCGCGCACTCGCGCCCGGCGGGGTCTACGCCGCCAACCTCGCCGACGGCCCGCCGCTCGTCCATCTGCGCGGCCAGATCGCCACCGCCGCCGCCCGCTTCCCGGAGCTCGCCCTCGTCGCCGACCCGGCCGTGCTGCGCGGCAAGCGCTTCGGCAACGCGGTCCTCGTCGCGTGCGACCACCCGCTGCCGGTCGCCGAACTCACCCGTCGTGCGGCCTCCGACCCGCACCCCGCGCGCGTGGAACACGGCCGCGCGCTGACCGACTTCACCGGCGGCGCGGTACCCGTGACGGACGCGGCGGCGGTGGACTCGCCCGCACCGCCGGCCTCCGTGTTCCAGTGACCCGGTGAGGGAGGCAGGCGGCTCAGTAGCTGCCGATCTCCACCCGAGGCGGCCCGTCGTGCCAGGTGCAGAACACCGACACGCTGTCCGCGCCCGAGGTGAACTCCACCCGGATCCACGACTCCGTCTTCCACACCTGCATCGACCAGCCGGCGCCCGGCGTCGCCGACACCAGCGACGCGGACGACGTACCGAGGTCGAACACCGCACGGCCGCCGTCGGTGTCGTAACTCCGCACCCGGCCGGACGTGGTGGGGGAAGTGTCCGGCGGAGCCGCGGGGGCGGTGGTCGGCGCGGTCCGCGACGGGGAGGCAGCCGGCTCGCGCGGGGTGCCGCTCGGCCTGGGTGACGGACTCCCCGGCGGCGAGGGCCGACTCGTGGACGACGCCGACGAATCCGAGTCCCCGGCCCCGGCGTCCTCGGTGTCCCCGGCGTCCTCCGCGTCCGCGTCGGCCGCCGTGATGGGCAGCGCTCGGGGGGCGTCGTAGGCCGTGCCCGACATCACCGTGTGGACGCCCCACCACGACAGCGTGACCGCCGCGCCGGTGGCGAGCAGCCAGGCGAGTACGTGTACGAGTCCTCTGCGCATCGCGGCCATACTGCCCCACGCGTCCCACCCGTGTCGCCGCATCGGCGTCGGATCCACCGTCGGAGCGAGCCGGATCCGCACAGAACCGGAGTTGTCCACAGGCCCGCACCGGGCTCACCCGCATGGCGTACGGTGCCGCCCATGGCAAGTGTGCTCGTCGTCGAGGACGACCAGTTCGTACGCTCGGCGCTCATCCGGCATCTGACCGACGCCTCGCACACCGTGCGCAGCGTCGGTACGGCCCTGGAGGCGCTGCGCGAGGTCGCCCATGTCCGGTTCGACGTGGTAATCCTCGACCTCGGCCTGCCCGACCTGGACGGCTCCGAGGCGCTGAAGATGCTGCGCGGCATCACCGAGGTACCGGTCATCGTCGCCACCGCCCGGGACGACGAGTCGGAGATCGTCCGACTGCTCAACGCGGGCGCGGACGACTACCTCACCAAGCCGTTCTCCGTCGAGCACCTGTCGGCCCGGATGGCGGCCGTACTGCGCCGGGCCCGGAGCGGATCCGCTCAGGCGGCGCCGTCGACCGTCGTCCGGGTCGGTGGCCTCACCGTCGACCCCCTGCGCCGCCAGGCCGAACTGGACGGTGTGCGGCTCGACCTGACGCGCCGCGAGTTCGACCTGCTCGCCTTCCTGGCCGGCCGGCCGGGAGTCGTCGTCCCCCGCAAGGAACTGCTGGCCGAGGTCTGGCAGCAGTCCTACGGCGACGACCAGACCATCGACGTCCATCTCTCCTGGCTGCGGCGCAAGCTCGGCGAGACCGCGGCCCGGCCCCGCTATCTGCACACCCTGCGCGGCGTCGGCGTGAAGCTGGAGCCGCCGGTCGCGGAGTCCGACGGAGCGGGGCCACCGCGATGAGGTGGGCCCTGGTCAAGGTGTCGCTGGCGGTCACCGCGATGGTCGTGGTCGCCTTCGCCGTGCCCCTCGGCCTCGTGATCCGCGAGATGGCCCGGGACCGTGCCTTCGCAGGCGCCGAGCGGGAGGCCGCCGCCGTCGCCCCCGCGCTGTCCATCACCACCGACCGGGACCAGTTGGAGCGCGTCGTCGCCTCCGCCGGCTCGGACGCCGGGATGGCCGTGCACATACCGTCGTCCGGGGGCCAGGACCGCGGGACCGATCTCGGGCGGCAGCGTGCCACCGACGAGGACATCGCGGCCGTACGTGCGATGGGACGCGCCTCCACCACCGAGGTGTCCGGCGGTTCGACGCTGCTCCAGCCGGTCGCGCTCAGCTCCGGTGAGATCGCCGTCGTCGAGGTGTACGTGCCCGAGTCCGAGGTGACCAACGGCGTCGGCACGGCCTGGGCGGTGCTCGCCGCAGTCGGTGCCGCCCTGATCGTCGGCTCGGTCGCGGTCGCCGACCGGCTCGGCGTACGGATGGTGCAGCCGGCGCAGCGTTTGGTCGAGGGGGCGCACGAGTTGGGGGAGGGGAAGCTGGGCGCGCGGGTGCCCGAGGAGGGGCCGAGCGAACTGCGGCTCGCGGCGGTCGCGTTCAACTCCATGGCCGACCAGGTCGTGCAACTCCTCGCCAACGAGAGGGAACTGGCCGCCGACCTGTCGCACCGTCTGCGCACCCCGCTCACCGTGCTGCGGCTCAACGCGGCCTCGCTCGGCGACGGGCCGGCCGCCGACCAGACCCGGGCCGCCGTCGAGCAACTGGAGCGCGAGGTCGACACGATCATCCGCACCGCCCGGGACGCCAAGCCGCAGACCGCCGCGGCCGGCCCCGGCGCCGGGTGCGACGCGGCCGAAGTGGTCCGGGAACGGATGGGGTTCTGGTCCGCGCTCGCCGAGGACGAGGGCCGCAAGTGGCGGGTGGCCGGCGCCGACCGACCGGTGCGCATACCCGTGGCCCGCGCCGATCTGGCCGCGGCCCTCGACGCCCTGCTCGGCAACGTCTTCCGGCACACCGCCGAGGGCACGGCCTTCGCGGTCGACCTGCACAACGGCGAGGACGCGGTGATCGTCCTCGTCTCGGACGCGGGGCCCGGCATACCCGACCCCGAGGGGGCGATGGCCCGCGGCCGGGGCTCGGGCAACGACGGGTCGACCGGGCTCGGCCTGGACATCGTGCGCCGGCTGGCGGAGTCGACGGGCGGCGACGTGCGCATCGGCTCCTCCGTGCTCGGCGGCACCGAGGTCCGGATCTGGATCCAGCTCGACGGACGGACGGCACCGGCGCGACGCGGGCACCGGGGAGCCGTACGCCGCCGACGGCACCCCCGTCCCGGCGCGACCTCCAGCCGGTCCCGATGAGCGGGGCGTGGTACCCCCGTCGGATGCCACGCCCCGCGCCCCGTTCCCCCGGGCAGTGGTCTACTCGGCCGAGTCCACCGGCGGGAGCGTCCCCGTGCGGGCCGCCCGCCCGTACCACAGGGCGCTCGACTTCGGGGTGCGCTCCTGGGTGGCGAAGTCGACGTACACCGCACCGAAGCGCTTCTCGTAGCCGTAGGCCCACTCGAAGTTGTCCATCAGGGACCACAGGTAGTAGCCGCGGACATCGGCGCCGTCGGCGATGGCCCGGCGGACCGCCCCGAGGTGGCCGTCCAGGTAGGCCAGCCGCTCGGGGTCGTGCACCGTGCCGTCGGAGCCGGGCTTGTCCTCGTAGGCTGCGCCGTTCTCGCTGATGTACAGCGGCAGGCCGGGAGCCTCCCGGTGGTAACGCATGATCAGCTCGTGGAGACCGGTCGGGTCGACGCTCCAGCCCATCGCCGTGCGCTCGCCCGGCGGCTGGTGGAACGCGACGTCGTCCGAGGCCGGCCACGGGGAGTGGTCGCTCGCGCCGTGGCCGTCGGCGCGCGGGGCGGGCGAGCCCGCGTCGGCCGCCGACACCACGGTGGGCGTGTAGTAGTTGAGGCAGATCGCGTCCAGCGGCTGGCGGATCAGGCCGAGGTCGCCGTCCTGGACGTGCGACCAGTCGGTGACCGACGCCGTCGCCTCCAGCAGGGACTGCGGGTAGGCGCCGTGGAGGATCGGGCCGTGGAAGATTCCGCCGGACAGGTCGTCGATGCGCCGGGCCGCCGCCAGGTCCTCCGGGCTCTGCGACAGGGGCCGGACGACGGAGGTGTTGAGGCTGATCGCCACCGAGTTGCGGGCGGGCATCACCGAACGCAGGGCCACCGTGCCCAGGCCGTGCGCCAGGTTGAGGTGGTGCGCGGCGCGCAGCGCGGCCGCGGGGTCGGTGCGGCCGGGGGCGTGCACACCGGAGGCGTACCCCAGGAAGGCGCTGCACCACGGCTCGTTGAGCGTGATCCACTGCTCCACCCGGTCGCCGAGCGCCTCGCCGACGATCTGCGCGTACTCGGCGAACCGGTACGCCGTGTCCCGCTCGGGCCAGCCGCCCGCGTCCTCCAGCTCCTGGGGCAGGTCCCAGTGGTAGAGGGTCACGGCCGGCTTGATCCCGGCGGCCAGCAGCTCGTCGACCAGGCGGCGGTAGAAGTCCAGGCCGCGCTGGACGGCGGGGCCGCGGCCGGTCGGCTGCACCCGGGGCCAGGAGATCGAGAAGCGGTAGGCGCCGAGGCCGAGGTCCTTCATCAGCGCCACGTCGTCGCGGTAGCGGTGGTAGTGGTCGACGGCGATGTCACCGGTGTCCCCGCCGGCGATCTTCCCCGGCGTATGGCTGAAGGTGTCCCAGATGGACGGGGTACGGCCGTCCTCCCGCACCGCGCCCTCGATCTGGTACGCCGAGGTGGCGGCGCCCCACAGGAACGCGGGAGGGAAGGAGACGGGCTGTGGCTCTGGCATGGAATCGCTCCCACGGGTCGGGTGCCTCATTATGCATGGGAGCGCTCCCACAACAAAACCCCCTCCCCACGGCCTCAGCCGAGCCGAGCCACCCCCGACCCGGCCCCGTGCCCGAGGCCCCCGCGCCAAGTCGCGCCGTGCACCCGCCCCGAGTCGCGCCGCCCCCAAGCCGGCCCCCTCAGGCCGACTCCCGCACCACCAGTCGCGTCGGCAGTACCACTCCTCGGTGGCCCGAGCCGCGGTCGGCGATCTCGTCCAGGAGGAGCCTCGCCATGGTGTGGCCCATCTCCTCCAGCGGCTGCCGGACGCTGGTCAGCGGCGGATCGATGTGCCGGGCCACGATCGAGTCGTCGAAGCCGATGACGGCCACGTCGTCCGGCACCCGCCGGCCCGCGGCGCGCAGCTCCAGCACGGCGCCGGAGGCCATCACGTCCGAGCCGGCGAAGACCGCGTCCAGGTCGGGGCGCCGGCGCAACAGCTCCCGCATGGCCGCGCGCCCGCCCTCCTCGGTGAAGTCGCCGTCCGCGATCAGCTCCTCGGCGACGGCGCACCCGGCGTCCCGCAGCGCCTCGCGGTAACCGTCGAGCCGTTCCCGGGCGGCCTCCATGTCCAGTGGCCCGGTGATGGTGGCGACGGTCCGCCGGCCGCCCGTCAGTAGATGCCGGACCGCGTTCCCGGCGCCGCCGCGGTTGTCGGCGCGGACGTGCCCCAGCGGCTCCCGTTCGCCGCGCCGGCCGGCCAGCACGGTCGGAATGGCGAGCGCCTCCAGCTGGTCGGGCAGCGTGTCGTCACTGTGGACCGCGACCATCAGCACCCCGTCCACCCGCTGCCCGGACAGGTACGGGGCGAGCCGCGCGTACTCCTTCTCGTCGCGCACCATGACCAGCAGCAGCCGCATCCCGGCGTTCGCGAGCCCGGCGGACACGCCCCGGATGATCCCCGAGAAGTACGGCTCCGAGAACAGCCGGGTCTCCGCGTCCGGGACGACCAGGGCAACGGAGTCGGTGCGCCGGGTGACCAGGGAGCGGGCGGCCGGGTCGGGGACGTAGCCGAGTTCCGCGATCGCCTGTTCCACGGCGGCGCGGGAACGGTCGCTGACCTTGGGCGAGCCGTTGATGACCCGGGAGACCGTGCCGCGGCCGACGCCGGCGCGGGCGGCCACCGCGTTCAGGGTCGGGCGCCGGAACTCCGCGGCCGTCGGCGGCTGTTCGGCAGGGCTCATCGTTCACCTTCCGGCGTGCGGTGGGGGACCGGTTTCATTCTGGCCCAGAAACCCCGGCCGCCTTCCGTACGGGCCCCTCCGGGATGGCATCCGGCGGCCAACTCGGCTGTGACCTGCGGTAATTCGACGTCGAAGCGAAAGATGAGGGCCGTATCACGGGCTGCGGTGCGACACATTCCCGTGACGCGCGGAACACGCTTGCGCAACAACGCCGTTTTCAAGTCTTGACACCTGGGCCCGGCAGCAACGAGTCTTCGGGGCAAGCCGCGTGGGAGCGGTCCCACGGAAGACCGGGGCTCCCTTCCGCACGGACCGAAGCACTATCGGCCCTTCCCTCCACCTCGCATGGCACACCGTTGACCAGCATCTTCGCACCGCATACCGCGTTGCCCTGGGCTGGCCGCTGCTCGAACCGAGAGGGCAGGTCCGGACCGTCGACCCCGGCGGTCTGATTCCTGAGGTCCCCGTTCCCACTGGAACAAGGAGTAGTGGAATGCGCATCACCCGAACCGGCGGCGGTCGTGGCCGCAGAGCAGCGGCCCTGACCACGTCGGTCCTGACGGCCTCGGCCCTGCTGCTGACCGGCTGCAGCAGCGACGGCGACTCGGACGCCTCGGACTCCGACGGGAAGATCACCCTCACGGTGGCCGACTACGGACAGTTCGGCTACAAGGAAGCCGGCCTGTTCGAGAAGTACCAGGAGCTCCACCCGAACATCGAGGTGAAGGAGGAGACCAGCGCCAACGAGCAGGACTACTACCCGAAGCTCCTTCAGCAGCTGAACTCGGGCAGTGGCCTGGGAGACGTCGTCGGCGTCGAAGTCGCCCGCATCAAGGAGATCGTCGACACCCAGTCGGACAAGTTCGTCGACCTCAAGGGCTCGATCGACGTCAACCAGTGGGTGGACTGGAAGGCCAAGCAGGCCACCACCAAGGACGGCCAGGTCATAGGCGCCGGCACCGACATCGGCCCGATGTCGCTCTGCTACCGCAGGGACCTCTTCGAGAAGGCCGGGCTGCCGACCGACCGCGAGGAGGTCGCCAAGGCGGTCGCGGGCGGCTGGGAGGACTACATCGAGCTCGGCGAGCAGTACAAGGGGAAGGCCCCCGACGGGACCTACTTCATGGACTCCGCCAGCGCCATGTTCAACGGTGTCGTCAGCTCCTCCGAGAGCCAGTACTACGACGCCGAGGGCGAGGCGATCTACAAGGAGAGCCCCTCGGTGCAGAAGGGCTGGGACCTGGCCGCCGAGGTCGCGGACAAGAAGCTGAGCCAGGGCCTGGCGCAGTTCCAGGACCCCTGGAAGGCGGCGCTGCGCAAGGGCAGCGTGGCCACGGTCGTGTGCCCGGCCTGGATGGCCCTCCAGATCGCGAACTACTCCGGCCCCGACTTCGAGGGCAAGTGGGACATCGCGCGTCCGCCCGGTGCGACCGCGGCCAACTGGGGCGGTTCCTTCCTGGCCGTGCCCAAGAGCGGCAAGCACGTCAAGGAGGCCACCGAGCTGGTCAAGTGGCTGACCGCCCCCGAGCAGCAGGCCGCCGTGTTCAAGGCCGTCGGCATCTTCCCGTCCAACCAGGGCGCCTATGAGATCGCCGACGTGAAGAACGGCAAGCTCCCGTACTTCAACAACGCGCCCGTCGGCCAGATCTACGCCGAGGAGGCCAAGACCATCCCGGTGGCCGTGCTCGGCCCGAAGGACGGCGTGATCAAGGACACGATCTCCACGCAGATCAACAACATGGAGCAGCGCGGCACCGACCCCGACGACGCCTGGAAGGCCGCCACCGAGACGATCGACAAGGCCATCGGCTGACCCGCGCCGGTGCGGGCGGTACATCCTGCCGCCCCGCACCGCCCGCACCGTGCGCACGGCGGGGACCTTGAGGAAACGACGGTCCCCGCCCGCAGGCGCGGGGACGTCCGCAGCAGACCCGGCCGTCCGCGGCGGGTCTGCTGCGCGACGTCGGGTCCGCACGTCCGCCTCCACCCGGCCCGACCTCCCAGGGAAGGACTCCCTCCGTGGCAACGACAACCCCCACACGGGGTGCCAAGACTCCGCCGGCCGGCGGCTCCGGCGCCGCGTCCGCCGGACGCAGCACATGGCGTTCGCGCCTGTGGCGCTTCGACGACAAGGCGTCGCCGTACGCGTACATCGCCCCCTTCTTCCTCGTCTTCGGCGCCTTCGGGCTCTACCCGCTCCTCTACACCGGCTGGATCGCCCTGCACCGGGTGGAGATGACGAGCCTCGACCAGTCCGAATGGGTCGGCTTCGAGAACTTCGCCAAGATCCTCCAGGACTCCGAGTTCTGGACGTCCGTCTCCAACACCTTCATCATCGGCGTCATCTCGACCGTGCCGCAGCTGCTGGTCGCCCTGGGCCTGGCCCACCTGCTCAACTACAAGCTGCGCGCCAGCACCTTCTGGCGCACCGTGATCCTCACCCCGTACGCCACCTCGGTGGCGACCGCGGCCCTCGTCTTCGCCCTGGTGTTCCGCGCCGACGGCGGCCTCCTCAACTGGGTCCTGAGCTTCGTCGGCGTCGACAACATCGACTGGGGCAACGGCGAGTGGACGTCCAAGATCGCCATTTCGATCATCGTGATCTGGCGCTGGACCGGCTACAACGCGCTGATCTACCTGGCGGCCATGCAGGCCGTGCCGAGCGATCTGTACGAGGCGGCCTCGATCGACGGCGCGTCGCGCTGGCAGCAGTTCCGCAAGGTGACCATCCCCTCGCTGCGGCCGACGATCCTGTTCACCATCGTCATCTCGACCATCGGCTCCATGCAGCTGTTCGGTGAGCCGCTGCTGCTCCAGGGCGGCACCCTCGGTGCCATCGGAGGCAGCGAGCACCAGTACGAGACGCTCAGCATCTACCTCTACAACTACGGCTGGAAGCTGGGCCACCTGGGACCGGCCGCCGCCGTGGCGTGGGCCATGCTCGTCCTGCTGCTGCTCATCGCCCTGATCAACTGGATCGTCAGCCGGTTCGTGCGCAAGAGCGCGGCCTGACGGGAGCGACAACGATGACCACGACAAGTACGCCCACCAAGACCGTGTCGAGCCCGCCCCCGGGCCCCCTCCCCGGCCCCACCGGCAAGGGCCGCCGCCTGCGGATCGGCGCCGGCCAGCAGCTCAAGGGCGGCCCGTACACCTACCTCGCGCTGATCGTCGTCGGCCTGGGGTCCCTCTTCCCCCTCTACTGGACGCTGGTCGCCGCCTCGCACGACCAGCAGCGGGTCCTCGACAGCCCGCCGCCGCTCATCCCGGGCGGCAGGCTGTTCAGCAACCTCGAAGCGGCCTGGGAACAGGCCAACCTGGGCGAGGCCATCGTCAACAGCGTGATCGTGGCCAGCAGCATCACCGCGGCCACGCTGTTCTTCTGCACGCTGGCCGGCTACGCCTTCGCCAAGATGCGCTTCCGCGGCCGGAACGTGCTGATGACCGCGGTCATCGCCACGCTCACCATCCCGCCGCAGCTGAGCGTCGTGCCGCTGTTCATGATGATGTCGGACATCGGCTGGGGCGGAAAACTGGAGTCGGTGATCTTCCCGACCCTGGTCGGCGCCTTCGGTGTCTTCTTCATGCGCCAGTACCTGATCGAGGCCCTGCCCTACGAACTCATCGAGGCGGCCAAGGTCGACGGGGCGAGCAACATCCGCATCGTGTGGAACGTCGTCCTGCCCGCGGCGCGGCCCGCGATGATGGTGCTCGGCATGCTCACCTTCGTCCAGGCGTGGAACGACTTCTTCTGGCCCTTCCTCGCCCTGAGCCAGGAGAACCCCACCATCCAGGTGGCGCTCGGCCAGCTCAGCGCCTCCTACACCCCCGACCAGAGCATCGTCATGGCGGGCGCGCTGATCAGCACGCTGCCGCTGCTGGTGGTCTTCGTGGTCTTCGGCAAGCAGATCGTCGGAGGCATCATGGCGGGCGCCGTCAAGGGCTGACCCCGGGGCACCCTCTCCGCCGCCCGGCGGGGCCTGCTCGCACGCGGGCCCTGCCGGGCCGGGCGCCCGTCCCCGCCTTCCCCCACCTGCCGGACCTCACGGGCCGGCCCTTCCTCACGTATTTGGGAGCGTTCTCACCATGACCGCCGTACGACCCGAGACCCCCGCCCAGTCGGCCTCCGCCGCCTCCTTCCCGACCGGCTTCGTCTGGGGCGCCGCCACCGCCGCCTACCAGGTCGAGGGCGCCGCCGCCGAGGACGGCCGCACGCCCTCCATCTGGGACACCTTCAGCCACACCCCCGGCAAGGTCCGCAACGGCGACACCGGTGACATCGCCGCCGACCACTACCACCGGTACCGCGACGACGTGGCGCTGATGAAGGACCTCGGCCTGAAGGCGTACCGCTTCTCCGTCTCCTGGTCCCGGGTCCAGCCCACCGGCCGCGGCCCCGCCGTCGAGCGCGGCCTGGACTTCTACCGCCGCCTCACCGACGAGCTCCTGGAAGCGGGCATCACCCCCGTCGCCACCCTCTACCACTGGGACCTGCCCCAGGAACTGGAGGACGCCGGCGGCTGGCCGCACCGCGACACCGCCGACCGCTTCGCCGAGTACGCCGGCATCATGGCCCGCGCCCTCGGCGACCGCGTCGGCGTGTGGACCACCCTCAACGAACCGTGGTGCAGCGCCTTCCTGGGCTACGGATCCGGCGTGCACGCCCCCGGCCGCACCGACCCCGCCGCCACCCTGCGCGCCGCCCACCACCTCAACCTGGCCCACGGCAAGGCGGTCGGCGCCCTGCGCGCGGCCCTGCCGTCGACCGCCCAGACCTCCATCACCCTCAACCTGCACCAGGTGCGCTCCCTCACCGACGCCCCCGAGGACGTCGAGGCGGCCCGCCGCATCGACGCGGTCGGCAACCGGATCTTCACCGGCCCCCTCCTCGACGGCGCCTACCCCGAGGACCTGATCGCCGACACCGCGCACCTCGTCGACTGGAACGAACTGGTGAAGGACGGCGACCTGGCCGAGATCTCCCGGCCGATCGACGTGCTCGGCGTCAACTACTACTCGCCGACCGTGGTCTCCCGGCCCGCCGACGGCTCCGGCACCACCCGCAACGACGGCCACGGCGCGAGCGACCACTCCCCGTGGACCGGCTCCGAGGACGTCGCCTTCCACCTCGCCAACGACGACCTCACCGCGATGAACTGGGCCATCGACGCGGACGGACTGCACACCCTGCTGACCGGCCTGGCGAAGTCCCACCCCGGCCTGGCCCTCATGGTCACCGAGAACGGCGCCGCCTTCGACGACTACGTCTCCCCCGAGGGCCGGGTCGAGGACCCGCAGCGCATCGCCTATCTCCGGTCCCACCTGGACGCCGTCCGCCGGGCCGTCGCCGACGGCGCGGACGTACGCGGCTACTTCCTGTGGTCCCTGCTGGACAACTTCGAGTGGTCCTACGGCTACTCGAAGCGCTTCGGTGCCGTCTACGTCGACTACTCCACCCAGCGCCGCATCCCCAAGGCGAGCGCCCACTGGTACGCCGACGTGATCCGGCACAACGCGCTGCCCGCCACCGGCGAACACGGCTGAGGCCCACCGACCCCACGTCCCGACCCCGGCGCGGAGGCAGGAATTCCGCTGCCGGCGAGGGACGATGGGGGACAAGGGCACCAGGGGGCAAGGGCGGCCGGGGCTGTTACATTCCTGGCCGGACAGCTGCGAGGGAAGGGCGACGACCATGGCGGTCAACGGTGGGCGGAGCCGGGGCGTCAGACGCCCGACCCTCGAGGAGGTCGCCGCCCGGGCCGGCGTCGGCCGCGGCACGGTCTCCCGGGTGATCAACGGCTCGCCCCGGGTCAGCGACGCGACCCGGGCCGCCGTCGAGGCGGCCGTCGCGGAACTCGGCTACGTCCCGAACACCGCCGCCCGGGCGCTGGCCGCCAACCGCACCGACGCGATCGCCCTGGTCGTCCCCGAGCCGGAGACCCGGTTCTTCGCCGAGCCGTACTTCTCGGACATGCTGCGCGGCGTCGGCGCGGAGATCACCGACACCGAGATGCAACTGCTGCTGATCTTCGCGGGCAGCGACCGGGAACGGCAGCGGCTCGCCCAGTATCTGGCCGCGCACCGGGTGGACGGCGTCCTGCTGGTCTCCGTGCACGCCGACGACCCGTTGCCCGACATGCTGGCCGAGCTGGAGATCCCCGCGGTGATCAGCGGCCCGCGCTCGGCCGCGGAGACCCTGGCCTCCGTGGACTCCGACAACTACGGCGGCGCCCGCTCCGCCGTCGAGCACCTGATGTCCCGGGGCCGCAGGCGCATAGCCCACATCACCGGCCGCCTCGACGTCTACGGCGCCCAGCGGCGCGTCGACGGCTACCGCGACGCCCTGCGCGACGCGGGGCTCGGCGATGTGGACCAGCTGATCGAGACGGGGGACTTCACCGAGGAGGGCGGCCGGCGCGCGATGACGGAGCTGCTGCGCCGCTGCCCCGACCTGGACGCGGTCTTCGCCGCCTCGGACGTGACCGCGGCCGGTGCCCGCCAGGCGCTGCGCGAGGCGGGCCGGCGCATCCCGGACGAGGTGGCGCTGGTCGGCTACGACGACTCGGCCATCGCCCGCCACCTCGACCCGCCGCTGACCAGCGTGCGGCAGCCCATCGAGGAGATGGGCCGCGCGATGATCGACCTGCTGCTCACCGAGATCGCGGACCGCCGCCCGGCGGGCACCCGCGAACGGCACCAGGTGGTCCTGCCGACGGAACTGGTACAGCGCGCGTCGTCCTGACACGGCGGGCGCGGGGCCGAAAGCGGGCTGTCACGACGGGGCGGAACCCGCGTGCCGTTGGCCCCGGGACGGCGGGTCGGTCCCGCCCGCCGGCCGACCAGCCCCACCTTCGATGCTGCGGGCGTCGCAGGACGCCGAGAGGAGCGAAGGGCCCGGCGACGCGCTGCCCGCGCGCCGGTCCGCCGGGTCATCCGTTCCCGTTCACGCACGCCGACGGCGCAGGCCTCACGCGCGCCGCAGGACCGTCGCCTCCGTGCCCCAGCCGAGGGGGATCACCCGGTCCACGCGCCAGCCCGCGCGCCGCGCGAGGGTGGCGAGCGCGGCGGAGTCCCGGAGCGGGCTGCCGGTCGCGGCGTACGCGTGCAGGGCCGCCTCGGCCGCGTGCGGACTCAGGCCGTCGGGGCGGGAGGCCTCGATCAGAACCACCGTCGGGACCTGGGCGGCGAGCCGTGTGAGCAGCAGCGTGGCCTCGTCGTCGGTGCGGTGGGCGAGCGCCTTCGCGGCGACGGCCACGTCGGCGGGGCCCGCCGTCCAGTCGATCCGTTCCGGCGCCGGTACGGATCCGCGCAGGACCGCGGCGGGCGTGTCGTCCTCGGCGACGCGCAGCCGCAGCCGGGACCGGCGCCCCGCGTCGTCGAGCGCGGCGACGACGGACGCGCTGCCCGGCCCGGTCAGCAGGCAGGTCTCGACGCCCTCCCAGAGCGGGTCGGCCGTCAGACCGCCCAGCAGGAAGGCCAACTGCTCGCACTCCTCGACCAGTTCGCCGTAGCGCTCCGCGTCGTGGGTCACCGTGTCGTGCAGCGTGGCGCCCGAGGCGAGCCGCCAGGGTGACGCCCCGTCCCGCAGCGCGGGCGCCAACTGCGCGAGGGCGAGCAGCAACTCGCCCTCCGGGCCGGCGTACTCCTCGCGCTCGTGGTCGTCGAGCAGTTCCTCACCCGCGGCGCCGAGCCGCAGACCGCCCTCGTCGCCGACGACCACCCCGTGCGCGGCCAGCAGCGGAAGCAGTACGCCGATCCCCGTCGCGGACACGCCCACGCGGGACGCCAGCGCCCCGAGCGTGATGCCCGGCGCTTCGGCGACCGCGTCGACGACGCCGAGCTGCACCGCGGCCCGCACGACCAGCCACGGCAGCGGCGACGGAACGGGCGCGTGCTCCTCGGCACGCGTGTCCTCCGCTTCCGCCGCGGCGGTCTCCTCGCGGTGCCAGTACCCCGTGATGTTCAGGCGGTCCTTGGGCAGCTTCCGCTCACGCTGCAGATACCGGCGTACCGGCAGCAGCGCCCGGCTCTCCGCCGCCGCCCAGGCGTACCCCTCGCCCGCCGGAGCCGGCAGCGCCCGCACGGCGGCCTCCAGCGCCGCCGCGTCACCGGGCTCCGCGACCACCCAGGTGACCGTGTCGCCGTCCCGCAGGGCCAGGTCCTGGCGCGCGGAGTCGTCCGGGACCGTCACCAGGACGTGCGCCGGGGCGTCGAGGGGACGTTCGTCGAGGAAGCGGCCGATCGCGGGCAGCGCGGTCTCGTCCCCGATGAGGAAGATCCAGTCGAGCCCGTCCGGCAGCCGCAGCGACGACTTGGGGCCGACGAACCACAGCTCGTCGCCCTCCCGCGCCGACGCCGCCCAGGCCGCCGCCGGCCCGTCGCCGTGCACCACGAAGTCGAGGTCGAACTCGCCGGCCCCGACGTCCACCCGCCGGGGCGTGTAGTCCCGGGTCAGCCGGTGCTCGGCCGGTGTCCACTCGATGCCGTGCGGCAACTGGGCGGGGAGCGCCGCGTGGACGTCCCCGTCCGCGGCCAGGATCACCTTGACGTGGTCGTCGAACCCGGGCGCGGCGAAGGCGGGATGCTCGATCCCGTCCCGGGTGAACGGCGCGAGCTGGTCGCCGCCGAGGACGACGCGCCGCATCCGCGGGGTCACCTCGTGGACGCGGCGCACCGTGACCCGGCGCAGAACGAGGGGGTGCGTCGTGAACGCACGCTGGGCCGCCATCAGGAGAACTGCTTCTCGATGACGTCGAGCAGGGCCATCGACTCGTCGTAGTCGCCACGCAGCACCCAGTACGGCAGGTCGTAGGCGTGGTTCGACCTGAAGGCGGGCAGCGCGCCGTAGACGGGGTTCTTCTTGAGCGTGGCGACATCGGTCGTGTCGGCGTTGAAGCCCATCACGAACACGGACGGCTGGGTGATGGTCTGGCCGGCCTTCTCGGTCGACAGCTCGAACATGTCGCCGCCCGAGCCGTACACCTTGAAGCCGCCCTGGGCGAAGACCGGCGCCGGCTCGATGCCGACCTTCTTGAACTCCACCGGCAGGCCCACGCTCTCCACCAGCCCGTACGCCGTGCCGTCCCCGGTGAAGGCCAGGAAGGACACCGGGCCGGGCGGGGGAGTGATCGCCGACTTCACCTCGGCGATCCGCTTGTCGTAGGCGGCCACGTGCTGGTCGTAGACGTCGGCCTTGCCGAACACGTCCTCGGCGAGGAAGGAGAACTGGCTGCGCCAGTCACCGAGCTTCTTGCCGACCAGCACCGTCGGCGCGATGTCCGAGAGGTCCTTGTAGACCTTCTCGGCCTGGAACAGCGGGAAGCCGATGCCGCCGCCCACGATGAGGTCGGGCTCGAGCTCGAGGATCGCCTCCAGGTCGAAGCCGTCGACGCTCCACGGCAGGAACGTCGTACCGTCCTCCTTCGCCTCCTTGGCCCAGTACGGGGAGAACTCGCCCTTGCCGTCGGCGTCCTCGGGGATCGTGGCGGTCACCGGCACGTCGAGGTCGTAGAGGTAGCCGGCGAGCGCGTGGTTCAGCACGACCACCCGCTTCGGCTCGGTGGGCACCTTCACCTCGCCGTAGTCGGTCGTGACCGTACGGGACTTCGCGGACGCCTTGTCCCCGCCCCCGGCGGAACCGGAGGAGTCGTCGGAGGCCGCGCAGCCCGTGAGGGCCAGCGCGGCGACGAGCGCGACGGCGAGCAGACGGGCAGGAGCAAGCATGGGACCTCACGTGACTGGGCAGGCTCGACGATTCGAGCTGTTGGTAAGGTGAGGCTAACCTCGCAGGTTTCCAGGCGTCGATCCGCGTGCGACATCGCCGGTGACGGACACGACACATCGCAGGTACGGGAGGCTCGCTTGCCGGTGACATCCCTCGGCACCGTGGTCGCCGAGAACGCCATCCGATTCATCGGTCACGACACGCACCAGCACGACGAGCCCCACCTCATCCACGTCGTCACCGGAACCGCCTGTCTGCTCGCCGACGGCGAGGAGTGGCGGCTCGGGCGCCAGGAGTCCGTCTGGCTCGCGCCCCGCGTCCCGCACGCGCTGCGGATCGAGGACGGCGGCATGGCCCTTGGCCCCACCCTCACCCCCGATGACCTGCCCCGACGCCGTGTTCAGCCGCTCGGGGTGGTGCCCGCGATCGTCGAGGTCATGACCACCACGCTCGGCGCGGCACCGGGCACGTCGGAGGAGGTCCAGCCCTTCCGCCGGGCGCTCGGCCGCGTGCTGCGGGGCATCTCCCGGCAGTACTTCCCGGTCGTGCTGCCCACTCATCCCGCGGTGCGCGCCCTCGCCCGCGAGGCCCTGCGCGCCCCTTCCGCGACGCTCGAGCGGCTCGCCGCACAGCACCGGATGAGCCCCCGTCAGGTGCAGCGCGTCTTCCTCGACGAGACCGGACTGCCCTTCACACGCTGGCGGAACCGGGCCAGGATGAACGCCGCCGTCGAACACCTCCTCGGCGGGGGCGAACTGACGGCGGCGGCCAGGGCGGCGGGCTACGCGACCCGGGCCGGACTGCTGCGCGCGCTGAGCCGCGAGTCCGGGCTGCCGGTGAGCGCGCTCACGGCGGACGCGGTGGGTGCGCTCGGCGGCCGCTGAGGCGTCGGTACGGGTACGGAGGTTGGATGGCACAGGCGCTCGCGACGACGACCGCGCCCCCGCCGGCCGGGTCGTCGCGCCCCAGGACGCGCCGGCTCCTCGGCCTCGGCGCCGCCGTCGGCGTACTCCTCGTCGCGGTGGTGCTCAGCGTCGCGATCGGCTCGGCGATGCTCCCCCTGGACGTGGTGTGGCAGGCCCTCACCGCGCCCGACGGCTCCGCGTCCCACGCCACGGTCAGCGGAGCCCGCGTCGACCGCACCCTGCTCGGCATCCTCGTCGGCGTGTCCCTGGGCGTGGCGGGCGCGCTCATCCAGGCGCTCACCCGCAACCCGCTCGCCGACCCGGGGGTCCTCGGCGTCAACGCCGGCGCGGGCTTCGCCGTCACCGTGGCCGTGGCCGTCTTCGGCGTCACCCGCATCGAGCAGTACCTGCCCTTCGCGTTCGCCGGGGCGATCGCCGGTTCGGCGGTGGTCTACCTCGCCGCGAGCGGTGGACGGGGCGGGCCCTCGCCGCTGCGGCTCACCCTCGTCGGGGTCGCCTTCACGGCCGTGCTGTCCGGCATCTCCCAGACCCTCGCACTGATCGACAAGGACACCTTCGAGCGCATGAGGTTCTGGGAAGCGGGCACCGTCACCGACCGCCCGGTGGGCACCGCCGCCGCGGTCGCGCCCTTCGTCCTGGCCGGCCTGCTGGCCGCCGCCTGCTGCGCGCGCCCCCTCAACGCGATCGCCCTCGGCGACGACGCGGCCCGCGCCGTCGGACTGCGGGTCGGCGCGACCCGGTTCGGGGTGGTCATCGCGGTGACCCTGCTGTGCGGAGCGGCGACGGCCGCGGCGGGCCCACTGATCTTCGTCGGCCTCATGGTCCCGCACGCCGTGCGCCGCCTCACCGGGCCCGACTGGCGCTGGATCCTCGCCTACTGCGCCGTCCTCGCCCCGGCGATCGTGCTGGTCGCCGACGTCCTGGGCCGGCTGATCGTGACCCCCGCCGAGCTGCCGGTCGGCGTGATGATGCCGCTCATCGGCGCGCCCGTCCTGATCCTGCTGGTGCGTTCGAGCCGGGCGAGGGCGCTGTGAGCGGGGTGTTCGTCCTCAGGACGGGTCCCCTGAGCGTGCGGGTGACGCGCCGCGCCCTCGTGGTGTGCGCCCTGCTGTGGGCGGTGCTGATCGCGCTGGCCCTGTGGGCCTTCACCCTCGGCAGCTACTCCCTGACCCTCGGCGACCTCACCGCCGTCCTGACGGGCACGGCCGGCAACAGCGTCCGCACGGTCGTCCTGGAGTGGCGGGCGCCGCGCATCGTCGCCGCCGTCCTGTTCGGCGCCGCCCTCGCCGTGGGCGGCGCGATCTTCCAGTCCCTGACCCGCAATCCGCTCGGCAGCCCCGACGTCATCGGCTTCACCACCGGCTCCTACACCGGCGTCGTCCTCACCCTGCTGGCCGGGGCGACCGGCTACTCGGCGCTCGCGGCGGGCGCCCTCGCCGGGGGACTGATTACCGCCTTCGCCGTGTACCTGCTCGCGTTCCGGCGGGGTGTGCAGGGCTTCCGGCTGATCATCGTGGGCATCGCGGTCGGCGCGCTGCTCTCCTCGGTCAACACCTGGTTCCTGGTGAAGGTCGACGTCGACACCGCGCTGCAGGCCGCCGTGTGGGGGGCCGGCTCGCTGAGCGCCGTGGACTGGCCGGCCGTCGCGATGGCCGCCGTCGCGCTCGCAGGGGTCGCGGTGGTGGCCCCGGTGGCGCAGCGCCGGATGCGGCGGCTCGAACTGGGCGACGACACGGCGGCCATGCTCGGGGTACCGGTCGAGCGTACGAAGCTGCTGCTGGTCGTCCTCGGCGTGGTCGCGACGGCCGCGGTGACCGCCGCGGCGGGCCCGATCGTGTTCGTCGCGCTGGCGGCCCCGCAGATCGCCCGCCGCCTCACCGGGCACGGAACCTCCGTCGACCTCGCCGGTTCGGCGCTCGTCGGCGCGATCCTGCTGCTCGGCGCCGACATCGCCGCCCAGCACGCGATCCCCGGCGTACTGCTGCCCACCGGCGCGGTCACCGTGTGCGTCGGCGGCGCGTACCTGCTGGTGCTGCTGGCGCGGGAGAGTCGGCGCGGGTTCTAGGGGGAGCGGGGCGGGCGGCCCGTACGGCCCCTGGAACGCCGTCAGCCGGTGGCCTCTCGCGAGGCCACCGGCTGACGGATCAGGGTGAGTGACGGGACTTGAACCCGCGGCATCCTGGACCACAACCAGGTGCTCTACCAGCTGAGCTACACCCACCAAGGCCGGCTGTCGAATCCCGCTTGGCGGGGTTCCCCGACCGGCTGAGAAAAAGTGTACAGGGTCCGAAGGGGTGCTCGCGCCCGCCTTTATCCGGCGGGCAGGACGTGCTTCGCGGCGATCGTCTTCGCGGTGTCGGAGTCGGGGCCCGGCTGCGGGACGAAGACGGCCTCCCGGTAGTAGCGCAGCTCGGCGATGGACTCGCGGATGTCGGCGAGCGCGCGGTGGTTGCCGTTCTTCTCGGGACTGTTGAAGTACGCCCGCGGGTACCAGCGGCGAGCCAGCTCCTTGATCGAGGAGACGTCGACGATCCGGTAGTGGAGGTAGTCCTCCAGCGCCGGCATGTCCCGCGCCAGGAAGCCGCGGTCGGTGCCGACCGAGTTGCCGCACAGCGGGGCCTTGCCCGGCTCCTTCACGTGCTCCCGCACATACGCCAGGACCTGCGCCTCGGCGTCCGCCAGCGTCGTGCCGCCTTCGAGCTCCGCGAGCAGGCCGGACGCGGTGTGCATCTGACGCACCACCTCCGGCATCGTCTCCAGGGCATGCTCCGGCGGACGGATGACGATGTCGACGCCCGCGCCGAGTACGTTCAGCTCGGAGTCGGTGACGAGGGCGGCAACCTCGATGAGCGCGTCGTCGGACAGCGAGAGGCCGGTCATCTCGCAGTCGATCCACACCATGCGATCGTTCATGTGGCCCACCCTACGGCTGGCGTCCCCCGTATGGTCCCCCGGCGTCGGTGCGGGCGTCACGGGGGCTGCCGCCCCCGGGCCCCGCTTCGGCCCGGACGGCCTCGTCCTCGAACGCCGGACGGGCTGAGCTGCCCGTCCGGCGTTCACAGGTTCACGGCGCGCTGCGCTGCCCCGGCAGGCTTCCGGCCGTCGCCGGCATCGGGGCCGCCGTGCGGCGGGTCTGGAACGGGACCGCGCTCTCCGCCGGCGGTGCGGCGGCCTCGGGCGGGGCCGGAGCCCGGGTGGCTCCCGCGAGCCCGGCCTCCGGGTCCACCGGACGCTCGCCCTGGGGGCGGCGGGCCCGGTAGGCCGCCCGGTAGGCGGCCGGCGAGGAACCGAGCTGGCGGCGGAAGTGACCGCGCAGGGCCACCGGCGAGCGGAAGCCGCAGCGGCCCGCCACCTCGTCCACCGAGTAGTCGGACGTCTCCAGCAGACGCTGCGCCTGGAGCACCCGCTGCGTGATCAGCCACTGCAGCGGCGCGCTACCGGTCAGCGACCGGAAACGGCGGTCGAAGGTACGCCGGCTCATGTACGCGCGAGCCGCCAGCGTCTCCACGTCGAACTGCTCGTGGAGGTGCTCCAGCGCCCAGGCGACGACCTCGGCGAGCGGGTCGGCGCCGATCTCCTCCGGTAAAGACCGGTCGAGATAGCGCTCCTGGCCGCCCGAGCGGCGCGGCGGGACCACCAGGCGGCGGGCCAGCGCACCGGCCGCCTCGTTGCCGTGGTCCGTGCGCACGATGTGCAGGCACAGGTCGATACCGGCCGCCGTACCCGCCGACGTCAGCACGTCGCCGTCGTCCACGAACAGCTCGCGCGGATCGACGTGCACCGACGGGTAGCGCTTGGCCAGCGTCGGCGCGTACATCCAGTGGGTGGTGGCGGGACGGCCGTCCAGCAGGCCGGCCGCCGCCAGGACGAAGGCGCCGGTGCACAGCCCGACGATGCGGGCGCCCTCCTCGTGCGCCCGGCGCAGTGCGTCGAGCGCGTCCTCCGGTGGCGGTGAGGTGATCGACCGCCAGGCGGGCACCACGACGGTGCCGGCCCGGGAGATCGCCTCCAGTCCTTGCGGCGCGGTGAGTTCGAGGCCCCCTGTGGTCCGCAGCGGGCCTTCCTCGCCGGCGCACACCAGCAGTCGGTAGCGCGGCACACCGGCGTCCTGGCGGTCGATCCCGAACACCGACAACGGTATGGAACTCTCGAAGATGGGGCCGCCGCTGAACAGCAGCACCGCGACGATCTCCTTGCGGCGTCGCCCGGAGAGCTTCCGGGCCGCGGTTTCCGGCGCGGCAGTGGAGTCGTGGCTCATCCTGCTAAGCCCCCCTCGGTGGTCGCGGCGCCCTGATCCTTTCGGGTCTGTCGCTCCAACACGTTTCCCCTCGGTCCTGCACGAGTCCCCCGCCGTAGACAGTCAAGATCGAATCTACTGCGTCCCGTCGCACCGAAGTGGCCGGTTCGGCACTTGGGACATTGTCGACATGGCAACTTGGCGTGAAGCAGTCGATCACGAAGCGTCGCACTCCGGGACGCCGTAGGGAAGTACGCCTTGTCGCAGTGGCCAATCCCCGTAGGGTGCGCAGGGTGCCGGAGACCCTTTTCGTGCAGGTGGAACGGGGGTTGGGGGGTGGTTCGGGCCAGGTATGCGCCACCCTCAGAAGTTGGCTGAAAAGAAGCGGAAGCGTGCGCGGAAACCGGTCAGTCGACCGGTGTGTTTTCCCCGGCTCGGTGTTCGTGCCCGCGCGACCCCGGCCCCGTCCTGCGCAGCAGCAGACGGCAGACACCGGTGACGGCGGCCAGACCGAGGGCCGTGCCGACGGCGCCGGCGAAGGAGGTGCCGCACCAGAGCAGGACCACCGGGACCAGGAAGCAGCTGAACGCCGCCCAGCGGACCGGATCGGTCACACCCTCCCGGGGCGCCGCCGGCGGTTCGGGGGTCTCGGTGGTGTCAGGGATGTCGGACGGCGGCTCGGCGGGCTGGTGCGGTCCGGACATGCGTGCTCCCTCCGGCTGGCGGCATGAAGATCAACGCGCGTCCGGCGTGTCGGTCACGACCGGTCACGGTCAGTTGAATCCTGCGCAAACCGCCTGTACAGCGCAGCAACCATTGCGTTACGGGCGCCCCCTCGTGCATGCTCCGGGGAACCCGCGGCGGACCCTGCGCGGGATCTGGGCGAAGGAGGCGTGCAGCCGTACCCTTGGGGGTATGGGCTTGGGAAGATGATTCCCGGACACACAGCTCCGCCGCTCACTGATGTCCCCCATAAAGGATAAAAACGCCGAGACAGTCATGGCCGGTCACGAATTCTTCGAACCCGCGGACCGCAAGCGGCCCGTCGCCGAACCTACGGCGGCCGAGCCCCTGGCGGCGGAAGAGCCACGCACAGCGTGCGACCCAGCCTTCAAACACGGCGTCGTCGTCGGCTTCGACGGCTCCACCTCCAGTGAGCGCGCCCTCGCGTACGCGATCGGCATGGCCTCACGGCTGGGCTCCGGCCTGGTCATCGTGCATGTCGCCAACCGGCTGCCCACCACGGTGTGGGCGGGCTGCGAACCCCCCGTCTTCGTCGACGTGCCGGACCACCGCACCGAGGTGCTGGGTCTGGAGCTGGCGTGCGCGGACTACCTCTCCGAGGTGCCCTGGATCCTGGTCGAGCGCGGCGGCGACATCTGCCACGAACTCGAAGAGGTCGGCCGGGAGTACGAGGCGGACGCGATCGTCGTCGGCTCCAGCCACGGCCTGGTGGGCCGGCTCTTCGGGTCGGTCGCCGGACGGCTCGCCAAGCGGGCGCAGCGACCCGTGGTGGTCATTCCGTAGCGGCTTCGGCGGCCCCGGATCCCCTTCTGCTCATGCAGCGTGAACCTACCGACGCGTAGAGGTGTTTGTGCCCTTGTGAAGGGCATATACGGTTCACCGCACAACCGCACAGGCATGAAGGGAGCCCGCCGTGGACAACGACGTCTCTGCGGGAAGCACCACCACGATCGTCGGCCGACTCGCTCTCGGCATCACCCTGCTGGCCTTCGGCCTCGGCCACACCGGCGTGATCGACGGCGTGACGGCGGCGGACGCCGTGACCATCGCCCAGTACGTCGGCGGCGTCGCGCTCTTCGTCGCCGGCCTGCTGGCCCTCCGCGACCGGGACACCGCCACCGGTACGGCCTTCGCCGTGCTCGGCGCGCTGTGGTTCACCTGGGCGGTCTCCGCCGACAACCAGGTCTCCGCCAACGCGGCGGGGCTCTTCCTGCTCCTCTTCGCCCTCGTGACCCTCTCCCTCACGTTCGCCGCCGGCGACATGCTCGGGCAGGGCGCGTACGGGCTGTTCTCCGTGTCCCTGCTGCTCCTCGCCCTCGGGTCCTTCGCGGACAGCGGGGCGCTGGGCAAGGCGGGCGGATGGTTCGCCGTCGTGGCGGGGGCGGTCGCCTGGTACGCGGCGACGGCGGTTCTGGCCCAGTGGCCCACGGCGTTTCGGCGGGGGGCTGCGGGGCGGGGCGTGACGGTTTAGCTGCCGCCGGCCGGGGGTTGGGCGGCCCCCGGCGAACGGACGGCCCCCCGCGTGTGTGGTGGCACACGTGGGGGGCCGTCCGGTTTGTTCCGAACTACTCCACCGTCACCGACTTGGCGAGGTTCCGCGGCTTGTCGATGTCGCGGCCCAGCGCCAGCGCCGTGTGGTAGGCGAGGAGCTGCAGCGGGATGCCCATCAGGATCGGGTCGAGCTCGTCCTCGTTCTTCGGGACGACGATCGTGTGGTCGGCCTTCTCCTGCTCCTGATGGGCGACGGCGAGGATCTGGCCGCTGCGGGCCTTGATCTCCTCCATCGCGGCGCGGTTCTTCTCCAGCAGGTCGTCGTCCGGCACGATCGCGACCGTCGGCAGGGCGGGCTCGATCAGGGCGAGCGGGCCGTGCTTCAGCTCGGAGGCCGGGTACGCCTCGGCGTGGATGTAGGAGACCTCCTTGAGCTTGAGGGAGGCCTCGCGGGCGACCGGGTAGCCCCGGACGCGGCCGATGAAGAGCATCGAGCGGGCGTCGGCGTACTGCGCGGCCAGCTTCTTGATGTCCTCCTCCTGCTCCAGCATCTCGGCGATCTGCGCGGGCAGCTTGCGCAGGCCCTCGATGATCCGCTTGCCGTCGCGCACCGAGAGGTCGCGGGTGCGGCCCAGGTGCAGGGCGAGCAGCGCGAAGGCGACGCAGGTGTTGGTGAAGCACTTGGTGGAGACGACGCAGACCTCGGGGCCGGCGTGCACGTACATGCCGCCGTCGGCCTCGCGGGCGATCGCCGAGCCGACGACGTTGACGATGCCGAGGACGCGGGCGCCCTTGCGCTTGAGCTCCTGCACGGCGGCCAGCACGTCGTACGTCTCACCGGACTGGGAGACGGCGATGTACAGGGTGTCGGGGTCGACGACCGCGTTGCGGTAGCGGAACTCGGAGGCGGGCTCGGCGTCCGCGGGGATGCGGGCCAGCTCCTCGATCATCTGGGCGCCGATCTGGCCCGCGTGGTACGAGGTGCCGCAGCCGAGGATCTTCACGCGGCGCACGGCGCGCGCGTCGCGGGCGTCCAGGTTGAGGCCGCCGAGGTGCACGGTGGAGAAGCGGTCGTCGATCCGGCCGCGCAGCACGCGGTCCACGGCCTCGGCCTGCTCGTGGATCTCCTTGTGCATGTAGGTGTCGTGGCCGCCCATGTCGTAGGAGGCGGCCTCCCACTCCACGGTGGTCGGCTCGGACGTGGTCCGGGTGCCCTCGGTGGTGTAGGTGCGGAAGTCGTCGGCCTTGAGGGTGGCCATCTCGCCGTCGTCGAGGGTGACTATCTGCCGGGTGTGGGCGACCAGCGCGGCGATGTCCGAGGCGACGAACATCTCCTTCTCGCCGATGCCGAGGACGACCGGCGAGCCGTTGCGGGCGACGACGATGCGCTCGGGGAAGTCGGCGTGCATCACGGCGATGCCGTAGGTGCCCTCGATCACCCGGAGGGTCTCGCGGACCTTGTCCTCGAGCTTCTCCGCCTCGGAGCGGGCGATGAGGTGGACCAGGACCTCGGTGTCGGTCTCGGAGAGGAACTCGACGCCGTCCGCCTCCAGCTTGCGGCGCAGGTCGGCGGCGTTGTCGATGATGCCGTTGTGAACGACGGCGACCTTGTGGTCGGCCGACATGTGCGGGTGGGCGTTCGCGTCGGACGGGGCGCCGTGGGTGGCCCAGCGGGTGTGGGCGATGCCGGTGGTGCCCTTGAAGCGCGCCGGGACCTTGGCCTCCAGGTCGCGGACCCGGCCCTTGGCCTTGACCATCTTCAGGCCGGCCGCCTTCGGGGACGTGACGACGATGCCCGCCGAGTCGTAGCCGCGGTACTCCAGGCGCTGGAGGCCCTCGAGGAGCAGGGGCGCGACGTCACGCTTGCCGATGTATCCGACGATTCCGCACATGTATCCGTAGACCTCGTGTTTCTCTTCGGCTTCTCAGCCGTAGACGATGCGGCGCAGCTGACGGAGCGACAGCTCCGGCGGTGCCACCGCGCGGTACTTCAGTTCCGCCTCGATCCGCTCGAAGATCGTCGCGTTCACCTGGCCCTGGGCCTGGAGCTCGCGGTGGCGGCGACGGACGAATTCCTCGGTCGTCTCGTCGAAGTAGGCGAGCACGTCCTGGATCACGCGCAGCGCCTCGCCCCGGTTGAGGGGGGTGGACCGCGTCAGATGATCAACGAGTTCGTCGTGCACCCGGTAGATCCTGAGGTACCGGTGAGGGTTTCGCAAGAATCTTGCCCGATTTCGGGCAGGCAGCCGGTGAGGGTGTCCGCCGGTGTGCCCGCCGGGACGTCTACATCCGCTTCAGCACCGCCTGCTTGGCCAGGGTGAACTCCTCGTCCGTCAGCACCCCGGAGCGGTGCAGCTCGCCCAGCTCGCGCAGGCGTCGCAGCAGTGCGTCGTGGTCGTCCTCGGCGGCGGGGGCCGGGGTGGGCGCGCCCTCGTCCGGACGGGCGTCCTCCAGGGCGGCGGGGGCGGCCGGTGCGGCCGGGTGCGGGAGCCGGGCCTGCACGGCGGCGGCCACCAGGGCCATCAGCGGATCCTTCTTGAATCCCCACAATTCCACCGCATTGGGGTCGTACTTGGGTGGCACCTTGGTCGGCGCCGCCCGCACGGTGAAGCGGAGGTGGCCGTTCTCCAGGCCGACCGACGGCTGCCACTCCACGGCGACGATGTCGGCGAGGGGAAGGGTGCGCGGGCCGGCGGCCGACTTGGAGTCCTCCGCCTGCCACTTCCACTCCAGGCGTACGCGCTCGCCGTCGAAGCTCGCGATGCCGTCCCCGGCGGAGACCGACAGCGGGACCGAGGGGCCGGGCAGCAGATAGGCGTCCACCGGGTCGGACGGCACCTGGTCCAGCAGCAGGGCGTTGCGCACCTCGTCCGCGAAGTACTCGGCGACGCCGTACCGGTCGGACTCCACGATCAGCTGGTACGGGTCGTGCGGCTCGGCGAGCCGGCCGCCGGTCGCGTGCAGCAGCGGGTCGGCACCGTCCCGCAGGCGCAGCCGCAGCCGGCCGGACTTCTTCCCCTGTTCGAGCGATATGCCCGCCAACGCCTCCAGCGGGACGAGCAGTTCACCCAGTTCCCTGCGCAGCAGGCTGACATTCTTGTCCCGCCCGGGAGTCAGCCGCAGGGTGTCGCCGTCGAAGACCCACGTTCCGTCCTTCTGGAGGATTTCCGCCATGCGGAGATTGTTCCATCCGCTTCTGCCGAAGGCAGTTGTGCGGCAGAGTGGTCCAGTCCACCTCTACACCCAGCGTCACACCCGACTCCGCACGCATCTCCGCACCATCGTGAAGGGAGCGCACGTGAGACCTCATCGACGGCACCCCAGAACGACTCCCCGCCTGACCAGGATCCTGGGCTCGCTGCTGCTGGTGACGGCGGCCTGTGCCATCACCACCGGCGCGGCCCCGGCCCAGAAGACGGCCACGACCCCGCTGGACCAGGTGATCCCGGCCCCCGCCTCGGTCGACCCGGGCGGCAGCCCGTACCGCATCACCCGCGGCACCCACATCCGTGTCGACGACTCGCGCGAGGCCCGCCAGGTCGGTGACTACCTGGCGGACGTTCTGCGGCCCTCCACCGGCTACCGGCTGCCCGTCACCTCCCACGGCCACGGCGGCATACAGCTGCGCCTGTCCCAGGGCCCCTACGGCGACGAGGGATACCGCCTCGACAGCGGCCGCTCCGGTGTCACCATCACCGCCCGCAAGGCCGCCGGCCTCTTCCACGGCGTCCAGACCCTCCGTCAGCTCCTGCCCGCCGCCGTCGAGAAGGACTCCGTGCAGCCCGGCCCCTGGCTGGTCGCGGGCGGCACCATCAAGGACACCCCGCGCTACGGCTGGCGCAGCGCCATGCTGGACGTCTCCCGGCACTTCTTCACCGTCGACGACGTCAAGGAGTACATCGACCGCATCGCCCTCTACAAGTACAACAAGCTGCACCTGCACCTCAGCGACGACCAGGGCTGGCGCATCGCCATCGACTCCTGGCCCCGTCTGGCGACGTACGGCGGCTCCACGGAGGTCGGCGGCGGCCCCGGCGGCCACTACACCAAGGCCGACTACAAGGAGATCGTCCGCTACGCCGCCTCCCGCCACCTGGAGGTCGTGCCCGAGATCGACATGCCGGGCCACACCAACGCGGCCCTCGCCTCCTACGCCGAGCTGAACTGCGACGGGGTGGCGCCCCCGCTGTACACCGGCATCGAGGTCGGCTTCAGCTCGCTGTGCGTGGACAAGGAGATCACGTACGACTTCGTGGACGACGTCGTGCGCGAACTCGCCGCGCTCACCCCGGGCCGCTACCTCCACATCGGCGGCGACGAGGCGCACTCCACGCCGCACGAGGACTTCGTGACGTTCATGGACCGGGTGCAGCCGGTCGTCGCGAAGTACGGCAAGACGGTCGTCGGCTGGCACCAGCTGACCAGTGCCACCCCGGCCGAGGGCGCGCTCGCCCAGTACTGGGGCCTGGACCGCACCAGCGACGCGGAGAAGGCCCAGGTCGCCAAGGCCGCGCAGAACGGGACCGGGCTGATCCTGTCCCCGGCCGACCGGACGTACCTCGACATGAAGTACAACAAGGACACCCCGCTGGGACTGTCCTGGGCGGGCTACGTGGAGGTGCAGCGGTCCTACGACTGGGACCCGGGCGCCTATCTGCCGGGCGCCCCGGCCTCCGCGATCCGCGGCGTCGAGGCGCCGATGTGGACGGAGACCCTCAGCGAGGCCGAGCAGCTCGAGTTCATGGCCTTCCCCCGGCTGCCGGGCGTCGCCGAGCTGGGCTGGTCCCCGGCGGCGACGCACGACTGGGACACGTACAAGGTGCGGCTCGCCGGGCAGGCACCGCGCTGGGAGGCGATGGGGATCGACTACTACCGGTCGCCCCAGGTGCCCTGGACGGACTGACCCGTACAGGAAGCCGACGGGCACCCCGGAGGACCGTCTCCGGGGTGCCCGCCCGTTGGCGGGACCTTCGTCTACAGGCCCGCGAGGGGGTTCTTCAGGGTGCCGATCAGCTGGAGGGCGCCGGACGGGTCCGCGAGGTCGACCATCTGCCTGTTGTTGCGCAGCTGGAGCCGGTTGAGACAGGACAGCGCGAACTCGGGCGCGAACATGTCGTACTGGGCGAACTTGTCGGCCAGCTCCGGCACCGACTCCTGGTACGCGCGGGTGACCTCCGCGACCGTCCGCCAGAAGGCGTCCTCCTCGACGATCCCCTCCTCGGCGAGGTTGGCGGCGAGGAAGCGGAAGAAGCAGTCGAAGACGTCCGTGAAGATCGACAGGAGCTTCTTGTCCTCGGGGACCTCGACCGCGATGCGGGCGACGTCCGGCGGCAGGACCGCGTCCGGGTCCATCACCGCGATCTCCTCGGCGATGTCCTTGTAGACCGCGCGCTGCACGACCCCGTCCTTCAGGACGAGGATCACGTTCTCGCCGTGCGGCATGTAGACCAGGTCGTAGGCGTAGAAGCTGTGCAGCAGCGGGACGTAGTAGGCCCGCAGGTAGTGCCGCAGCCACTCGGTGGGCGTGAGCCCGGACCGCTCGATCAGCGCGCCCGCGAAGGAGGCGCCCTCGTGGTCGACGTGGACGAGGGAGGCCATGGTGGCGAGCGTCTCGCCGTCCTGGAGGGACGGGACCGGGCTCTCGCGCCACAGCGCCGCCAGCATCTTGCGGTAGGGCGAGTAGCGGTCGGTGGCCTTCTCGTACTCCAGGTGCCGGTAGCCGACGGCCGCCCGCTCCCGGATGATGCTCAGGCCCGTCGACTTCAGCACGGGGTCGCCCTCGATGAGCTGCGCCAGCCAGTCGTTGATGGCCGGCGTCGCCTCCATGTACGCCGCCGACAGGCCGCGCATGAAGCCCATGTTGAGGACGGACAGGGCCGTCTTCACGTAGTGCTTCTCGGGGTGCGAGGTGTTGAAGAAGGTGCGGATGGACTGCTGGGCCAGGTACTCGTCGTCGCCCTCGCCGAGGCAGACCAGGTGCCCGCGGGCGACCTCGGCGGCGAAGGTGACGGTGAGCTTGTTCCACCACTGCCAGGGGTGGACCGGGATGAGGAGGTAGTCGGCCGGGTCCAGGCCCCGCTCGCGCAGGACGCCGTGGAAGCGGTCGACGGTCGCCCCGCCCAGCTCGTCGCGCACGAACGACTCGTACTCGATGCCCACGCCGGCCGTGAACGCCGCCCGCGAGCGGTGCGCGGCCAGCCACACCAGCCGGACCGGGCTCGCGGTCTCCGGGGCGTACGACAGGTACTCGTGGATGCCGAAGCCGAGCCGCCCGTTGTTGGCGACGAAGCAGGGGTGGCCCTCGGTCATTCCGGTCTCGACGGCCTGGAAGTCGTCGCCGTGGGCCAGCTCGGCGGAGGTGAGCTGCGGCTTGGTGAGCTTGTAGCAGGTGCCGGAGAGGGTGGAGGAGATCTCCTCCAGGTAAACGGGCAGGATCTCGTCGCTCAGGCCCAGCGACTCCTTCAGTTCGATGAAGAAGTCCAGGGCGGCGAGCGGGAGTTCGGTGCCGTCACGGTGGCGGGTGATCGAGTCGGCGTCCACCTGCCAGTGGTCCAGGGCGCGGACGGTGGCGGCGAAGCGGTACTCGGTCAGGCCGTCGTCGCCGCGGACGACGTACGCGTCACCCGTGGACCGCTCCGGCGTGATCAGCCGCTCGTGCGCGAACTCGGCCAGGGCCTTGCGGACCAGCAGGCGGTTGGCCCGCTCCCAGCGCTCGGGGGAGAGGTGGGCCACGGCGTCGGAGAGGCTCATGCGGACACCGCCGTCGCCGCGAGGAACTGCTCCCGGGTGCAGAAGCTGAGCAGCGCCCTCTTCTCCGGCTTCTGGATCTCGCGCTCCGCCACGAAGCCGACGGCCTCGTTCAGGGCGTGGACGGCCTTGTTGTGGACGTCGGGTTCGACGACCACCCGCCGGGTCGCCGGGTCCTCGAAGAGGTGCGCCATGACGGCGGTGATCACGGAGCGGGTGAAGCCGTGCTCCGGCTTGTCCGTAGGCGGCGTGAGGAAGTGCATGCCGACGTCCCCGGGCTGCGGCTCGTACAGGCCGACCAGTTCGCGGTGGGCGGGGTCGTACTTCTCCATCAGGAAGGCGGGCTCGCCGTCCTTCAGGCCCAGCAGGGCGTGGTGGTGCTCGTCGGCGGCTATGTCCATGTACGCGCGCTCGACCTCCTCCAGTTTCGCGTCCTGCATCATCCAGAAGGCGGCCTTGGGGTGGGTGACCCAGGTGTGCAGGAGCTCGGCGTCCTTCAGCGGGTCGAGGGGGCGGAACGTGAAGGTGCCCACCTGCGGGGCGGTGGTCATGGGTGACTCCTTGAGCACATGGTTCGGACATCGGGGGTGAGAGACGCTGATGTCCCGATCTCTTTCGGTGTGAGTTTCATGAATGCCGCACCGCGGTTCTCCGAGGGTCAGTACCTTTGGGCGCGTTTACAACCTGGCCTTGGAGGCACGTAGCAGAGCCTGGACCGAGGAACGTCGCAGGGTCTCCTACGGCCAAACCTCGGCCATGCTGACCGAGTGGAAACGAACCGAGGAGTTGTCCTACCTCGCGGAGGTGTCGTCGGTTCCGCTCCAACAAGCGTTGAGGCATCTTCAGTCCGCCTTCGCGAGCTTCTTCGCCCAGCGTTCTGCGTACCCACGCTTCAAGTCGAGAAAGCGGTCCCGTGCTGCTGCCGAGTACACGCGGTCGGCGTTTACCTGGCGAGATGGTCAGTTGACACTGGCGAAGTTGACCGGGCCGCTTGACATCCGTTGGTCGCGGCCGTTGCCGGAAGGGGCGGCCCCTTCCACGGTCACGGTGTCCCGTGACGCGGCGGGGCGATGGTTCGTGGCCATGCTCGCCGAGGTCCCTCCGGCACGAAAGCCTCCAGCCGTCCACCCCGCCGTCGGGATCGACCTCGGACTGAACAGTCTCGTGACCTTCTCCACCGGGGAGAAGGTCGACGCCCCTGGTTTCGAGAAGCGGGAACGCACCCGCCTGTCGAAGGCTCAGAAGGAACTGGCTCGCAAGAAGAAGGGGTCGAGGAATCAGGCGAAGACTCGGGAGAGGCTTGCCCGGATTCACGCCAGGATCGCGGACAGGAGACGTGACTTCCTGCACAAGCTGTCCACTCGAATCGTCCAGGAAAACCAACTGGTCACAATCGAGGACCTGCCGGTCCGTAACCTGTTGGGAAATCGGAGTCTGGCGCGGGCAATTTCGGATGCGTCGTGGTCGGAGCTGCGCGCCATGCTGGAGTACAAGTGTGCATGGTATGGACGTGAACTGGTTGCTGTGGACCGGTTTTTTCCGTCCAGCAAGACGTGCTCGACTTGCGGGTTGATCCGTGGCCCGCTGCCCCTCGGCGTCCGTACATGGACCTGCGAGGGCTGCGGCACGCAGCATGACCGGGACCACAATGCCGCACAGAACATCCTGGCCGCCGGGCAGGCGGTGTCGGCCTGTGGAGGCCGCGTAAGTCCTCAACGGAAATCCTCCGGAAGGGCTGCGGGCGATGAAGCAGGAAATCTCGTGGCGCGAGCCGTGAGAGCTCCCGCCCCAGAGAGGCGGGAAGATGTCAAACGGAGAACTCCTGGAACGCGATGGTCTTCTCGACCGGGTAGTACTCGGTGCCGAGCAGCTCCCGGATGATGCAGCTGTTGCGGTAGGCGCCCATACCCAGGTCGGGGCTGGTGATGCTGTGGGTGTGGACACCGGCGTTCTGGAGGAAGACGCCCTGTCCGGTGACGTCGACGGCGTAGTTGCGGCCGACGTCGAAGCTGCCGTGGGAGTCGTACACGAGGCGGTCGCGGACCGGCTTGAGGAACTCCGGCTCGGCGTACTTGTAGCCGGTGGCGAGGATCAGGCCGTCCGAGGTCAGCTCGAAGTCCTTGCCCTGCTCCTCCTGCCGGAAGCCCAGGGTGTACGTGCCGTCCGCGTACCGGGCGCCGGTGAGCGCCGAGTTGGTCAGCAGACGGGTGGGGACCGGGCCGCCGAGTCTCTTCTGGTAGAGCAGGTCGAAGATCTCGTTGATCAGGTCGCCGTCGATGCCCTTGAACAGGCCCTTCTGCTCGGCGGTGAGGCGGTAGCGGGTGTCCTCCGGGAGTGCGTGGTAGTAGTCCACGTACTCCGGGGAGGTCATCTCCAGCGTGAGCTTGGTGTATTCGAGGGGGAAGAAGCGCGGGGAGCGGGTCACCCAGTTGAGCTGGTAGCCGTGGACGTCGATCTCGCCGAGCAGGTCGTAGTAGATCTCGGCGGCGGACTGGCCGCTGCCGACCAGCGTGATCGACTTCTTCTTCACCAGCTCCGCCCGCTGCTGCACGTAGCGGGAGTTGTGGAGGAAGTCGCCGGCCAGGCCCCGGCAGGCGTCCGGGATGTGCGGCGGGGTGCCGGTGCCGAGGACGAGGCGGCGGGCGCGGTAGGTGTCGCCGGAGGTGGTGGCGACGGCGTACAGCTCCTCCTTCTCGTCGTACGTCACCTCGGTGACCGTGGTGGAGAAGCGGACGCTGCTCAGTTTGTTCGCGGCCCAGCGGCAGTAGTCGTCGTACTCGACGCGCAGCGGGTAGAAGTTCTCCCGGATGTAGAACGAGTACAGCCGGCCCTTCTCCTTCAGGTAGTTGAGGAAGGAGTACGGGGACGTCGGGTCGGCGAGGGTGACCAGGTCCGACATGAACGGGGTCTGGAGGTGGGCGCCGTCCAGGAACATCCCGGCGTGCCACTCGAAGTCCGGCTTGGACTCCAGGAAGACGCCGTTCAGCTCGGCGATGGGCTCGGTCAGGCAGGCCAGGCCGAGGTTGAAGGGGCCGAGGCCGATCCCCACGAAGTCGTAGGTCTTCATGGTGGCTTCAGGAAGCGCGGTCAAGGGACTCTCCCAGGTACTGCTCGGCGTGGCCGGCGATCAGGTCGAGGACGGCGGCGATGTCGGCCGTGGTCGTCTCGGGGTTGAGCAGGGTGAACTTCAGGTAGTGGCGTCCGGCCACCTTGGTGCCCGCGACCACGGCGTCGCCGGAGGCGAACAGGGCCTTGCGGGCGTACAGGTTGGCGCGGTCGATCTCGGCGGGGTCGGTGACGGACGCCGGGATGTAGCGGAAGACCAGGGTCGAGAGTGACGGTTCGACGACGACGTCGAAGCGCGGGTCGGCGGCGAGCAGTTTCCAGCCCTCGGCGGCCAGGTCGCACACCTCGTCGAAGAGCTCGCCGATGCCGTCGGCGCCCATCACGCGCAGCGTCATCCAGAGCTTGAGCGCGTCGAAGCGGCGGGTGGTCTGGAGTGACTTGTCCACCTGGTTGGGGATACGTTCCTGCACCATGCGGCGCGGGTTGAGGTACTCCGCGTGGTAGGTGGCGTGGCGCAGGGTGGCCGCGTCACGGACCAGCACGGCGGAGGAACTCACCGGCTGGAAGAAGGACTTGTGGTAGTCGACGGTGACCGAGTCGGCCCGCTCGATGCCGTCGATGCGGTCCCGGTACTTGAGGGAGGCGAGCAGTCCGCAGCCGTAGGCCGCGTCCACGTGCATCCACACGCCGTACTGCTCGCACAGCCCGGCGATCTCCGGCAGCGGGTCGATGGAGCCGAAGTCGGTGGTGCCGCCGGTGGCGACGACGGCCATGGGGACGAGGCCGTCCTTCGTGCAGCGCTCCAGCTCGCGGGCGAGGGCGACGGTCTGCATGCGCTTGTCGCGGTCGACGGGGATCGACACGACGGCGTCCTGGCCGAGGCCGAGCAGTTTGGCCGACTTCTTGACGCTGAAGTGGCTGACCTCGGAGGCGAAGATGCGCAGTTTCGCGAAGGAGTCGGTCTTGGCCTCCTCGCGGGCCAGCAGCAGCGCCTGGAGGTTGGACTGGGTGCCGCCCGAGGTGAACACGCCGTCGGCGGCGGGGCCGAGGCCGATGCGGGCGGTCGTCCAGTCGATGAGCTTGCGCTCGATGAGCGTGCCGCCGGCCGACTGGTCCCAGGTGTCCAGGGAGGAGTTGACGGCGGACAGGACCGCCTCGCCGAGCACGGCCGGGATGACGACCGGGCAGTTGAGGTGGGCGAGGTAGCGGGGGTGGTGGAAGTAGATCGCGTCGCGGAGGTAGACGTCCTCCAGCTCGTCGAGGACCGCGGCCGTGTCGTGCAGCGGCTTGTCGAGGTCGATCGCGTCGATGCGGGGAGAGAGGGCGTCGACCGTGACGCCGGTGAACGGGCGGTCGGTGGTGGCGAGTTTGGCGGCCACCCGCTCGACTCCTTCGGTCACGGAGCGGCGGTACTGCTCCGCGGTGGTGTCGTTGAGCAGGTGCGAGCGCATGTGGGGGTCCTCCGGTGGGGACGGTCCGAGAGGGGACGGGAGAGGGCGGGGCCCTGGCTTCGACTTAGGCAAGCCTAACCTAATTAACTCTGGTCAAACGCATGCGTGCACGTGACTGCCGTCACTCTCGCCTCATCCGTACGTCACGGACGGTGAGTTGACGTCTCGTCGGACGCCGGGGCGGGCGCGCCGGGCGCCGGTCGTCAGCCCTGCTCGCGGAGCTGTTCCTCCGTCAGTCCCCGGCGCCAGTAGCCGACGAAGGTGACGCGGCGGCGGTCGATGCCGCGCTCGCCCACGAAGTGCCGGCGCAGCTGCTTGACGCAGCCGGACTCGCCGGCGATCCAGACGTACGGGTGCGCGGCGGGCGGCAGTTCGGCCGTGCGGAGGGTGGCGAGGGTGGCCTCGGGGCCGCCGGCCGCGTCCGCGACCAGCCAGGTGACCTCGGCGTCCGCCGCGGTCTCCAGCTCCTGTACGTCGTCGGCGTACGGCACCTCCAGCCAGACCCGTGCGCGGGTGCCGGCCGGGAGCGACTCGACGATGGCCGTGGCGGCCGGTACGGCGGTCTCGTCGCCCCAGATCACCACCAGGTCGGTGTCCTCGGGCGGACGGAAGCGGATCGCCCGGTTGTCGGCGACCGCCGGGCCGAGCAGCACGACCCGGTCACCCGGGGCGGCGTCGGCGGCCCAGCGGGAGGCGGGGCCGGCCTGGACGGCGGCGTCCGGCTCGACGCCGTGCAGCATGAAGTCGATGTCGATCTCGGTGGTGGTGCCGTCGGCGTCCCGGCGCAGGGCGCGGAGCGTGTACGAGCGCATCACCGCCCGTACGTCGTCGGGCAGGTCGCGCCACCCCTGCCACCAGCCGTCGCCCAGCTCGATCGGAACGGCGGGCTCCGACTGTCCCGGGTGCGGCAGGAACAGCGACAGGGACTGGTCCTGCCCGTCGGAGTGGAAGGCGTGCAGGTCGGGCCCGGCGAAGGTGACCCGGGTCAGAGACGGGCCGAGCCGCCTCGTCCGTACGACCTGGAGGGAGAAGAAACGGAACGGGGCGGCCACGGCCGTCGTCATGAGTGGCTCCGGGGAGGAGGGGAGAGGGCGAGAGGTCAGCCGACCTTCTTGGCGTTCTCGATCGCCTCGGCCAGGTTGTCGAGCAGCGGCGTGCACTTGTCGTAGGACAGGATCGGCTCGGGGGAGCGGGCGATGACCTGACCGGCCTTGACCGCGGGGAGCTGCTTCCAGGTGCCCTCGGTGATGTCCGCGGGCTGGATGGTGGAGGCGCGGTCGTCCATGATGATGATGTCGGCCGGGTACTTGTCGACGTTCTCCCAGCTCAGGGACTCGAACCAGCCCCCGGTCGCCTTCTTCGCCTCCTCCGAGGGCTCGACGAAGTTCACGCCGAGGGCCTTGAAGTACTCCAGGTCGACGGAGAGGTTGGTGCCGGAGACGTAGAACAGCTCGGCGCTCGCGGAGCCGGCCAGCACCCTGATCTCGGGCTTGGCCTTGGCGGCGGCGCGCAGTCGGGCCGCGGCCTTCTCGAAGGCGGCCTTGGCGTCGGTGACCTTCTTGGCCTTCATGTCGGCGCCGAGCGACTCGGCCAGCTCCCACATGCGCTGCAGCGGCTGGGTGAGCTGGCGGTCGAAGACGGAGATCGCGACGCTGGGCGCCAGCTTGGCGATCTTGTCCTTGGAGTCCTCCGGGACTGACCAGAGGGTGCCCGCGGTGTCGAACGTCGTGGTGACGAGTACCTCGGGCGCGAGGCTCGCGTACTTCTCGACGTTGAGCTTGCCCCACTCGTTGCCGAGGACGGTGACCTTGTCGACGTCGATGTCGCCGGCCTGGACGTCCGGCTTGCCGTCCTTGGTCGTGGTGGGGCCGAACACGCCCTTGACCTCGACGCCGTAGTCCCAGAGCGCGGCGGCGACGCCGGTGAAGGCGACGATGTTCGTCGGCACCTTGTCCAGCTTCACGGTGGTGCCGCGGTCGTCCTTGAAGGACCAGGGGCCGGACTTGGCGGCGGCCGTCCCGTCGTCGGAGCCACCGCTTTTCGCGTCCTCGTCACCGCAGGCCGTGAGCACGGCACCGAGGCCGAGTGCGCCGCCCGCGGCGAGGATTCCGCGGCGGGAGAGGTGGGTAGCTCTGGCGTTGGGCATGGTGTGGCTGCTTTCGGACGGTGCGGAGCATCCGCGGGACAAGTTCAAGGTAGGTTAGCCTAACCTCAGATCTTGTCCATAGGGCGGGGCTGGATCGACCCCGCCCGGACGGCCCGCGCCTCAGCTCACCAGGCCCAGCTCCCGTGCGATCAGCATCCGCTGGACCTCGCTGGTGCCCTCGCCGATCTCCAGGATCTTGGCGTCGCGCCACATGCGGGCCACGGGGTACTCGTTCATGAAGCCGTAGCCGCCGTGGATCTGCGTCGCGTCCCGGGCGTTGTCCACCGCGACCGTCGACGAGTACAGCTTCGCCAGCGCCGCCTCCTTCTTGAAGGGCTCGCCCGTCACCAGACGGGAGGCGGCGTCGCGCCAGGCGAGGCGGGAGGTGTGGGCCTTCATCTCCATGTCGGCGATCTTGAACTGGATGGCCTGGTTGGCGCCGATCGGCCTGCCGAAGGCGTGACGTTCCTTCGCGTACTTGACCGACTCGTCGACGCAGCCCTGCGCGAGCCCGGTGCCCAGCGCGGCGATGGCGATGCGCCCCTCGTCGAGGATGCGCAGGAACTGGGCGTAGCCGCGGCCCTGTTCACCCAGCAGGTTCGCCGCCGGGACCCGGACGTCGGCGAAGGACAGCTCGCGGGTGTCCGACGCGTTCCAGCCGACCTTCGAGTACGGGGCGGCCACCGTGAAGCCCGGAGTGCCGGACGGGACGATGATCGCCGAGATCAGGGGCCGGCCGTCGGGCCCCCGGCCGGTGACCGCGGTGACCGTCACCAACCCCGTGATGTCCGTGCCCGAGTTGGTGATGAAGCACTTGGTGCCGTTGATCACCCACTCGTTCGTCGCCTCGTCCAGGCGGGCCGTCGTCCGCGTCGCGCCCGCGTCGGAGCCGCCGTCCGGTTCCGTCAGGCCGAACGCGCCCAGGATCTCGCCCGAGCACAGCCGGGGCAGCCACTGGCGCTTCTGCTCCTCGGTGCCGAACAGGTGGACGGGCATCGCACCCAGCGAGACGCCCGCCTCCAGCGTGATGGCCACCGACGAGTCGACCCGGGCCAGTTCCTCCAGGGCGATGCCGAGCGCCAGGTAGTCGCCGCCCATGCCGCCGTACTCCTCCGGGAACGGCAGGCCGAACAGGCCCATGCGGCCCATCTCCCGGACGATCTCGTACGGGAACTCGTGCCGCTCGTAGAAGTCACCGATCTTGGGCGCCACGACGTCGTGGGCGAACTCCTCGACCGTACGGCGGAGTTCTTCCAGTTCGGGGGAGAGCTTGTGGTCCATGGCTTCACTTCTCCTGGTCGGAGTCGGCGCCCGAGCCCGCGAGGGCTCGCACGGTGCGGGACGGGCTGGGTCGGCCCAGGTGGGCGGCCATCCAGACGCTGGTGGCGACGAGACGGCCGAGGTCGACCCCGGTGTCGATGCCGAGGCCGCGCAGCATCCACACGAGGTCTTCGGTGGCGAGGTTTCCGGTGGCGGACTTGGCGTAGGGGCAGCCGCCGAGCCCGCCGGCGGAGGCGTCGACGGTCGTCACGCCGTGCCGCAGCGCGGTGAGGGTGTTGGACAGGGCCTGTCCGTAGGTGTCGTGGAAGTGGACGCCGAGCGTGTCCACGGGGACGCCGGCCTCGGTGAGCGCGGTGAGCAGGGCGGTCACATGGCCCGGGGTCGCCACCCCGATCGTGTCGCCCAGGCTCAGCTCGTCGCAGCCCATGTCCAGCAGGGCCAGGCAGACCTTCACCACCTGCGGGACGGGCACGGCGCCCTCCCAGGGGTCGCCGAAGCACATCGACAGATAGCCGCGGACGTGGACGCCGGCCTCCTTGGCCCGCGCCACCACCGGCTCGAACATGGCCAGTGCCTCGTCCACCGTGCGGTTCAGGTTGGCCCGGGCGAAGGACTCCGTGGCGCTCGCGAACACCGCGACGCGGCGGGCGCCGAGCGCCAGGGCCCGGTCCAGGCCCCGTTCGTTCGGCACCAGGACGGGGAGGTCGACGGGCAGGTCGGCGATCTCCGGGAACAGCTGCTCCGCGTCCGCCAGCTGCGGCACCCACTTGGGGTGCACGAAGCTCGTCGCCTCGATGGTGGTCAGGCCCGTGCCGGCCAGGCGGCGGACGAACTCCGCCTTCACAGCCGCCGGGACGATCGCCTTCTCGTTCTGCAGGCCGTCGCGCGCGCCGACCTCGTGGATGCGGACACGGGCGGGCAGGCCCTCGGCCGGCACGGTCATGGGCAGGCCCGGAGCGGGGGCGTTCATGCCGTCTCCTCCTTCCCGTCCTCGAGGGGCGCGAGGACCGCCAGCACCTGGTCCATGGCGACCGTCGTGCCCGGCGCGACGTCCAGTTCGGTGACGGTGCCGGCGTGCGGGGCGGAGATGACGTGCTCCATCTTCATCGCCTCCACGACCAGCAGGCTCTGCCCTGCGGCCACCTCGTCCCCGACGGCGACCTTCACCACCGTCACCGTGCCCGGCATGGGCGCGGTGAGCGAGTCGGCGCCCGCGTGGGCGGTGCGGATGAGGGACGCGGCGACCGGGTCGTGGTCGCGCACGTGCCAGGCGTCGCCGTCCCGGCCCAGCCAGTCGGCGGCGCGGTGGAAGGTGTGCCGGACGCCGTCCAGCGTCACCGACACCCGGTCCCCGGTGACGGTGTGCGTGCCGCGCGGGGTGTGCTCCACCGGGTCCGTGATCCGCAGGTGGAAGGTGACCGGCTTCGGGTCGCCGCCCATGCGCCAGCCGCTCGGCACCGAGAACGGGTCCGTCCAGCCGTCACCGCGCGGACGCAGCGCGTCCAGCCGTACGGCCGCCGCCGCCTCGTACACCTCCTCCGGTACGTCGGTGGGGACCAGGCCGTCGACCTCCCGCTCCACCAGCCCCGTGTCCAGCTCTCCCGCCACCACCGCCGGGTGGGCGAGCAGCCGGCGCAGGAACCCGGCGTTGGTCTGCACGCCCAGCGTCACCGTCCGCGCGAGGGCCGCCCGGAGCTTGCGCAGGGCGGTGGCGCGGTCGGGGCCGTACGCGATCACCTTGGACAGCATCGGGTCGTAGAGGCTGCCGACCTCGGTGCCCTCGCTGAGCCCGGAGTCCGTGCGCACGCCGTCGCCCTCGGGCTCGTGCAGCCGCAGCACCGTGCCGCCGGAGGGGAGGAAGCCGCGGGCCGGGTCTTCCGCGCACAGGCGGGCCTCGATGGCGTGCCCGGTCAGCCGGACGTCCTCCTGCACGAACCCGAGCGGCTCGCCCGCCGCCACCCGCAGCTGCCACTCCACCAGGTCCAGGCCCGTGACCAGCTCGGTCACCGGGTGCTCCACCTGGAGGCGGGTGTTCATCTCCATGAAGTAGTACTGCGAGGGATCCTCGCCCGGCACGATGAACTCCACCGTGCCCGCGCCCCGGTAGCCGCAGGAGCGGGCCGCCTGCACGGCCGCCTCGCCCATCGCGGCGCGGGTCGCCTCGTCGAGGAGGACGCTCGGCGCCTCCTCGATGACCTTCTGGTGCCGGCGCTGCAGCGAGCACTCGCGCTCGCCCAGGTGCACCACGTTCCCGTGGCCGTCGGCCAGGACCTGGATCTCGATGTGCCGGGGGCGGTCGATCCACCGCTCCACCAGCAGGGTGTCGTCGCCGAAGGAGGCGCGGGCCTCGCGACGCGCGGCGGCGATCTCGTCGGCCAGCACGGCCTCGTCCCGCACCAGCCGCATGCCCTTGCCGCCCCCGCCGGCCGACGGCTTCAGCAGCACCGGCGTCCCGATCTCGCGGGCCGCCTCGACGAGCTGCGCGTCCGTCAGCCCGCTGCCGCTGGAGCCCGGCACCACCGGCACCCCGGCCGCCTTCACCGTCTCCTTGGCCCGGATCTTGTCGCCCATCAGGGCGATGGCGTCGGCGGGCGGCCCGATGAAGACCAGCCCCGCCTCCTCGCAGGCCCGCGCGAAACCGGCGTTCTCCGCGAGGAAGCCGTACCCCGGGTGGACGGCCCGGGCGCCCGTCCGCGCCGCCGCCTCCAGCAGCCGTTCGACGGACAGATAGCTCTCCGCCGCCGGCGCCGGGCCGATCCGTACCGCCTCGTCGGCCTCCCGCACGTGCCGGGCGTCCGCGTCGGCGTCGGAGAAGACCGCCACCGAGCGCACGCCCATCGAGCGTAGGGTCCGGATGACACGCACCGCGATCTCCCCGCGGTTGGCCACCAGTACCGTGTCGAACATCAAGCTCCCCATCGAAGTCCCCTCCTCACATCCGGAAGACGCCGAACCGGGGCTCGCCCAGTGGCGCGTTGGCACACGCGGTCAGGGCCAGACCCAGCACCTGCCGGGTGTCCGCGGGCTCGATCACCCCGTCGTCCCACAGGCGGGCGGTCGCGTAGTAGGCGTTTCCCTGGTGCTCGTACTGCGCACGGATCGGTGCCTTGAAGGACTCCTCCTCCTCGGCCGGCCACACCTCGCCCCGGGCCTCCAGCTGATCCCGCTTGACCGTGGCCAGCACGGACGCGGCCTGCTCGCCGCCCATCACGGAGATCTTGGCGCTCGGCCACATCCACAGGAAGCGCGGTGAGTACGCCCGCCCGCACATCGAGTAGTTCCCCGCGCCGTACGACCCGCCGACCACCACCGTCAGCTTCGGCACCCGGGTGCACGCCACCGCCGTCACCATCTTGGCGCCGTGCTTGGCGATGCCGCCCGCCTCGTAGTCCCTGCCGACCATGAACCCCGAGATGTTCTGGAGGAACACCAGCGGGATGCCGCGCTGGTCGCACAGCTCGATGAAGTGGGCGCCCTTCTGCGCGGACTCGGAGAACAGGATGCCGTTGTTGGCGACGATCCCGACCGGGTGGCCGTGGATGCGGGCGAATCCGGTGACCAGGGTCTGGCCGTACTCCGACTTGAACTCGGCGAACCGGGAGCCGTCGGTGATCCGCGCGATGATCTCCCGCACGTCGTAGGGGGTGCGGGAGTCGACCGGCACCGCCCCGTACAGCCCGTACGGGTCGACCTTGGGCTCGGCGGCGGGCTCGACCTGCCAGGGCAGGGAGCCGCGCGCGGGGAGCGTGGAGACGATGTTCCGCACGATGCGCAGGGCGTGCGCGTCGTCCTCGGCGAGGTGGTCGGTCACGCCCGAGATGCGGGAGTGCACCTCGCCACCGCCCAGCTCCTCCGCCGTGACGACCTCGCCGGTGGCCGCCTTCACCAGCGGCGGGCCGCCCAGGAAGATCGTGCCCTGCTCGCGGACGATCACCGCCTCGTCGCTCATCGCCGGGACGTACGCCCCGCCCGCCGTGCAGGAGCCGAGGACGGCGGCGATCTGCGGGATGCCGGCGCCCGACATCCGGGCCTGGTTGTAGAAGATCCGCCCGAAGTGCTCGCGGTCCGGGAACACCTCGTCCTGCATCGGCAGGAAGGCGCCGCCGGAGTCGACCAGGTACAGGCACGGCAGCCGGTTCTCCAGCGCCACCTCCTGGGCCCGCAGGTGCTTCTTCACGGTCATCGGGTAGTACGTGCCGCCCTTGACCGTGGCGTCGTTGGCGACGATCACGCACTCCCGGCCGCTGACCCGGCCGATCCCGGCGATCACGCCGGCGGCCGGGGCCTGCCCGTCGTACAGCCCGTCGGCCGCGAGCGGCGCCAGCTCCAGGAACGGTGAGCCCGCGTCCAGCAGCCTGTCCACGCGGTCGCGCGGCAGCAGCTTGCCGCGCGCGGTGTGCCGGGCCCGGGCCCGCTCGCCGCCGCCGAGCCGGGCCGCGGCGAGCTTGGCGCGCAGCTCCTGAACGAGGACGCGGTGCGCCTCCTCGTTGGCCCGAAAGGCCTCCGACGCGGGGTCGGCCGCGCTCGTCAGCTCCGGTGCCTCCTGCATCCTGCGGTCCCCTCACCAGTGATCGACCAGTTAATGAGCGTTAACGCATTTCCCTCAGGTTAACGACCGCTAACCTCCCTGTCTAGAATTGTTCCCATGGCCACCAGAACCGACGCCCCCACCCGCCGCGAGCAGATCCTCAAGGAGGCCGCCCGGCTCTTCGCCGAGCGCGGTTTCCACGGGGTCGGCGTCGACGAGATAGGTGCCGCGGTCGGCATCAGCGGCCCCGGTCTCTACCGGCACTTCGCCGGCAAGGACGCGATGCTCGCCGAGCTGCTGGTCGGGATCAGCGACTCGCTGCTGACCGGGGCGAAGCGGCGGCTCGCGGAGGCCGAGGGGGTGACCGGCTCCGGGGCGGGCGCGGAGGCGGTCCTCGACTCGCTCATCGAGGGTCACATCGACTTCGCGCTCGACGACCGCCCGCTCATCACCCTGCACGACCGCGAGCTGGACCGCCTCCGGGACGCCGACCGCAAGATGGTGCGGCAGCTCCAGCGGCAGTACGTCGAGCTGTGGGTCGGCGTGGTCCGCGAGGTCTACCCGGCGGTGGCGGAACCGAGCGCCCGCTCGGCGGTCCACTCGGTCTTCGGCCTGCTGAACTCCACCCCCCACCTGGGCCGCCCCGGCTCCCTCCCCGGGCGCGCGGCGACGGCGGCGCTGCTGCACCGGATGGCCCGGGGCGCGTTCGCGGCGGTGGGGGAGGCGTAGGGGCCGAGTCGGGTGGTGGGTGGGCATGGGGCCGGGGTCCGGGGCGGAGCCCCGGGCGACGCGTGGAGTGACGAGGGTTACCCACGTCCCGGTCTGGACGCCTCTGGCTACCCGCCGGTACGGTGAAGTCTGAGCAAGCGCTTAGATATTCGTACCCTGGAGGTGGCGCGGTGCGCCGTACGGTGTTCAACGAGGACCACGAGGCGTTCCGGGAGACCCTCCGCGCCTTCATCGAGGCCGAGGTCGTCCCCGTCTACGACGAGTGGTTCGCCGCCGGCCAGGCGCCGCGCGAGTTCTACTACAAGCTCGGCGAGCTGGGCATCTTCGGCATCAACGTGCCCGAGGAGTTCGGCGGCGCGGGCATGGACAGCCACAAGTTCGAGGCCGTCCTCTACGAGGAGACCGCCCGCGCGGGCGTCCAGTTCGGCGGCTCCGGCGTGCACGTGCTGCTCGCCCTGCCCTACATCAACATGCTGGCCACCGACGAGCAGAAGAAGCGCTACCTGCCGAAGTTCGTCACCGGCGAGGAGATGTGGGCCATCGCGATGACGGAGCCGGGCACCGGTTCCGACCTCGCGGGCATGAAGTCCACCGCCAAGCTCTCCGAGGACGGCACCCACTACGTCCTCAACGGCGCCAAGACCTTCATCACCGGCGGCGTGCACGCCGACAAGGTGATCGTCTGCGCCCGCACCGCCGCCCCCACAGCCGAGGACCGCCGCCACGGCATCTCCCTGTTCGCCGTGGACACCAAGTCCGAGGGCTACTCCGTCGGCCGCAAGCTGGACAAGCTCGGCCTGCGCACCTCCGACACCGCCGAGCTGGCCTTCGTCGACGTCAAGGTCCCCGTGGAGGACCTCCTCGGCGAGGAGAACAAGGGCTTCTCCTACCTCGGCCACAACCTCGCCTCCGAGCGCTGGGGCATCGCCTTCGGCGCCTACGCCCAGGCCAAGGCCGCCGTCCGGTTCGCCAAGCAGTACGTGCAGGAGCGCACCGTCTTCGGCAAGCCGGTCGCCCACTTCCAGAACACCAAGTTCGAGCTGGCCGCCTGCCAGGCCGAGGTGGACGCCGCCGAGGCCGTCGTCGACCGCGCCACCGAGGCCCTGGACGCCGGCGAGCTCACCCCCGCCGAGGCGGCCAGCGCCAAGCTGTTCTGCACCGAGGTCGCCCACCGCGTCATCGACCGCTGCCTCCAGCTGCACGGCGGCTACGGCTACATGAACGAGTACCCGATCGCCCGCCTCTACGCGGACAACCGCGTCAACCGCATCTACGGCGGCACCAGCGAGATCATGAAGTCGATCATCGCGAAGAACATGGGCCTGTAAACCACAGGACATGAGCGAAGCACTCCAGTCCCTCCTCGACCTGCTCGACCTCGAGCGGATCGAGGAGGACATCTACCGCGGCCACTCCCGCTCCGCCGTCGTCCCCCGGGTCTTCGGCGGGCAGGTGGCCGCCCAGGCCCTGGTCGCCGCCGGGCGCACGGTTCCCGCCGACCGGCACGCGCACTCCCTGCACGCGTACTTCCTGCGTCCCGGCGACCCCGGCGCCCCCATCGTCTACAACGTCGACCGCCTGCGCGACGGCCGCTCCTTCACCACCCGCCGGGTGGTCGCCGTCCAGCACGGCAAACCGATCTTCGGCCTGTCGGCGTCCTTCCAGACGTACGAGGAGGGCCTGGACCACCAGGCCCCGATGCCGCCCGCGCCGGACCCGGAGACCCTGCCCACCGGCGAGGAGCGGCTGCGGAGCTACCCGCACCTGCCCGCCGAGACCGTGGCGCGGTTCCTGGAGGCCCGCGCGGCCGTGGACCTGCGCTACGTCGACGACCCGCCGTTCGGCGCCTTCGGAACGCCGCGCGAGCCGCACTCCCAGGTCTGGTTCCGCACCAACGGCAAACTCTCCGACGACCCCCTGCTGCACGTCGTCCTCGCCACCTACGTCTCCGACATGACCCTCCTCGACTCGGTCCTGCTCGCGCACGGGCGCGGTGGCTGGGCCGTCGGTGACGTCGTCGGCGCCTCGCTGGACCACGCGATGTGGTTCCACCGGCCGTTCCGCGCCGACGAGTGGCTGCTGTACGACCAGCAGTCGCCGTCCGCGTCCGGTGGCCGGGGCCTCGGCCAGGCCCGCATCTACACCCAGGACGGGCGGCTCGCACTCTCCGTCATCCAGGAAGGCGTGGTCCGCGTTCCCCGGTGATGCCGGTGGCCTCTGTGCCCCGTGGGTCGTCCGGATGCCGGAACGCGCAGACGGGATTAGGCTCAGTGAGTGAAAGGCCGTAGGCACGGCATACCCGACCGATCCGGTCTCCGTACCGCTGGACCAGGGCCGAAGCGCCCGCCTGCGCACCCTGTGCCGGGCGGTCCAGAGGCGGCGGCGGTCGAACCCGTGCCCGTGGGAAGACGCGGTGACGCCAAGCGCACCGCACACTTCCCGTGCGGCAGTGCCCATCCACTCTCGCCCTTCCTCCGAGGGAATCGCGGGAGACGATGGAACGAAGGGGAAATCTCATGCGAGCACAGCGCACGAAGCGTCTTGTCGCAGTGTCGGCCGCCGGGCTGACCATGGCCGGTGGCATCGCGATAGGCACTGCGGGTGCCGCTTCCGCGAACGATTCGTGGCACGACCGCGGTGGTTACAGCCGTTACGACGACGACCACCGCTACGACTGGGACGACAACGGCCGCTACGGTCACGACCACGACCGCTACGACTGGTACGACAACGGCCGCTACGGTCACGACCACGACCGCTACGGCTACGACCACGACCGCTACGACAACGGCCGCTACGGTCACGACCACGACCGCAACGGTCACGACAACGGCCGCGGCGACAACGGTCACGACAACGGCCGCGGTGGCAACGGCCACGACAACGGCCGCGGTGGCAACGGCCACGACGGCGGCGGTCGCGGCGGAGGCCGGTGATCCTGCAGTGAAAACAGCGCGGTGTGCGGCTCCGTACCCAACGGAGCCGCACACGCGGCGTTCGGGCCGCGCGGCCGTTACGCCCGGCCCGTCTCCAGACCCGCCTCCGCCAGCAGATACGCCGTCATCGGGTCGTAGTAGCGCGGACTGACCACATGGTCGTCCAGCGGTACCGCGACCTGGAGGGTGCCCTCGGACTCGGCGAGGAAGAGGGCCGGGTCGTTGCAGTCGGCGTAGCCGACGGAGTCGACGCCGTGCTGACCGGCGTATCCCGCCCAGCCGTGGTCGGCGACCACCAGGTCGGGCAGCGGGCGGCCCGCGCGCTCCAGGCCGGTCAGGATGGCCTTCATCGGCTCCCCGGAGTGCGTGTGCCACAGCGAGGCGCCGTGCTCCAGCACGGCCACGTCCGCGAACTGCTGGACGTACCCCTCCTCCGTCGTCAGCCCCTCCGGGATCACGACGATCTCGCAGCCGGCGGTGCGCAGCGCGGCGGCCGTGGCGCGGTGCACGTCGAGCAGACCGCCCGGGTGGCCGGTCGCGAACAGCACCCGCTGCCCGCCGTCCGCCGCCTTGCGCAGCCGGCCGGCCATGCGCTCCAGCGCGGCCACGGTCAGCTCGGGGTCGATGGTGTCCTGGCCGTACCGGTACTCCGGGTCGTCATTGACACCGACCCGCTCCGCCATCACCGCGAGCACGTCCTGCTCGTCGGTCCAGCGGTCGCCCAGCTCCAGGCCGAGCCAGAAGTTGCGGTCGCCGTTCGCCAGCTTCCGGTAATGGGAGAGGTTGTTCTCGCGGGGCGTGGCGACGTCGCCCGCGATACGGGTCCTGACGAGGTGTTCGGCGAGTTCGGCGCGGCTGGGTGTCCCGGGTATCGGCATGGCTCCATTGTGAGGCAGCCGCCACGCGGCGTCTTCGGCATGTCACACGCTGGGACGTGGCTCACCTCCGCAACGCGAACCACAACTCCATCCGTACGTCCGGGTCGTCGAGGTCGGCGTCCAGCAGGGCCGCGCAACGGGCGATGCGCTGCCGGACGGTGTTGCGGTGCACGGACAGGGCGACGGCGGTGCGGTCCCAACTGCCGTGCAGAGAGAGCCAGGCGCGCAGCGTCTCGGTGAGCGCCGGGACGGCCGCGACCGGCGCGAGCAGTGCACGGGCGTGCGCCTCGGCCTCGTCGGCCGGCACCAGGTCGGCGAGCGCGGACCGCGCACCGTGCCGGACCACCGGCACCCGCGTGGCCCCGGCCCGGGCCAGCGCACGCGCCGCCTGCCCGTCGGCGGCCGGCCATTCGGCCGGGGTGACGGCGGCACTGACGCCCAGTGTCCAGCCGGCTTGTGCGCCGGGCCCGCAATCGCCGGCGGCCTGCGGCCCGACGGCCCGGTCCGGCACGAGCGAACTCGCCGGTACGGCGGAAGGCCGCGGGTCGGCTGAGCTCGCCGGGGCCGCGGAAGGCCGCGGCTCGGCGGCGTCCGTCGGACCGGCCCCCGCCGTTTCCTCCGCACCGGCGAGGACCCTTGTGCCCGCCGAGCCGGCCGTCCCGACGCCGACGACAGCCCCGCCGGCCTCACCCCCCGCCCCCGCGCCGGGACCGGGTCCGTGGCTTGCGCCCGGGTCGGATCGTGGGGTGGCCGGTACCAGTACCCGTACGACGTCGCCGGTGGGGTCGACCAGGGAGGAGCCCAGGGCCGTGGCCAGGGCGGAGGCGGACACCGGGTCGGGGGAGCCGGTGGTCGGGCGGGCGTGCACGACGTGCCAGTGGGTGACGGCCCTGCCGTCCCCGCCGCCGAGCAGCGGCGCGACCTCCTCGGGCCGGGCGCCCAGCAGCAGCCGTACGAGCGCCGCGGAGCGGGCCGCGCCCGTGCCGCTCTGGTGCTCGCCGGTGAGGAGGGTGAGCAGCACGGCGGCGACCGAGGCGATGGTGTGGTCCCCCGGCTCCCGGTGCGGGGCCGCGACGGCGAGGACGAAGCCGCGCCCGGTGCCGAGGGCGTACGCGGCGAGACGGGTGCCGGCGACGGTGTCCGTGGCGGTGGTGGAGGCGTGGCCGGAGACGAACCGGGCCAGCTCCGCCAGCGCCCGCCGCACCTCGCTCCCGGGCTCCCGCCCCGCCGCCGCGATCCGGGCGCCCTCCGGGCCGTACAGCACCGCCCGTCCGTCGAGCCCCGTGGCCAGCCGGCGCAGCACCGACGGCACCGGATCGGGACGGGAGGCCGCCGCGGCCAGGCCTTGCTGGGCCTCCGTGATCCGGCGCAGCTCGGCGAGCCTGGCCTGCGCCATCAGCTGCCACACGGCCCGGGCCACACCCGAGAACGTCGTCCGCGGCGGCACCTCCACCAGCGGCAGCCCGTACGCCTCGCAGGCCGCGACCAGTCCCGCCGGCACCGTGTCGTGCACCGGCGCCACCCCGAACCCGAGCGCGGCGCCGCCCGCCGCCACGATCCGGGCGACGTAGCCGTCGAAGTCGAAGGTCCCCGGCCCCGCCGCTTCCGGAATGTGCACGCCCGCCGTCAGCAGCAGCTCACCGCCCAGCAGGTACGGGTAGGGGTCGGACATCTCCGAGGTGTGCGCACCGTGGATCGTCACGTCCGCCGCCCAGGGCCCGGTGATCCGGCGAAGCCCCAGGTCGTCGCGGGACAGCAGGGCCGCCAGGGAGACCGGGGGAGTGGGCGGCGCGACGGGTGCGGACGTTTCCTGCATGATGGACGATTCCTCCACTCAGGCGACCCCCGATGGATGAAACGTACACTTCGCAGCCGCTTCTCAGCCACCTAATGTCAACCCGAACCGGAATCCACACCGGCAGCCGCGGGTACGGGCGGATGTCCCCGCGAGGCGCCACCGGACACACCCCATCGCACGACACGCCACCGAGAGTGCGCGAAGGAGGCCCCCTTATGGCCGTCGACTACATCGTGATCGTCGTCTATCTCGCCGGCATGCTGGCCATGGGCTGGTGGGGCATGCGCCGCGCCAAGTCCAAGAGCGAGTTCCTCGTCGCCGGGCGCCGCCTCGGCCCCGCGATGTACTCCGGCACCATGGCGGCGATCGTCCTCGGTGGCGCGTCCACCATCGGCGGCGTCGGCCTCGGCTACCAGTACGGCCTCTCCGGCGCCTGGATGGTCGTCACCATCGGCCTCGGCATCCTCGCGCTGTCCGTCTTCTTCTCCGCGCGCATCGCCCGCCTGAAGGTCTACACCGTCTCCGAGATGCTCGACCTCCGGTACGGCGGCAAGGCCGGCGTGATCTCCGGCGTCGTCATGTGGGCGTACACCCTGATGCTGGCCGTCACCTCCACCATCGCCTACGCCACGATCTTCGACGTCCTCTTCGACGTGAACCGCACCCTGGCGATCGTCCTCGGCGGTTCGATCGTCGTGGCCTACTCCACGCTCGGCGGCATGTGGTCCATCACGCTCACCGACATGGTGCAGTTCGTGGTGAAGACCATCGGCGTGCTGCTCCTGCTGCTGCCCATCGCGGTCGTCAAGGCCGGCGGCTTCAGCGAGATGAAGGCCCAGCTGCCCACCGAGTACTTCGACCCGCTGGGCATCGGCGGCGAGACCATCTTCACCTACGTGCTGATCTACACCTTCGGCATGCTCATCGGGCAGGACATCTGGCAGCGCGTCTTCACCGCGGGCAGCGACCGCACCGCCAAGTGGGGCGGCACCGTCGCCGGCACCTACTGCCTCGTCTACGCCGTCGCCGGCGCGGTCATCGGCACGGCCGCCAAGGTGCTCTACCCCAAGCTCGCCAGCCCCGACGACGCCTTCGCCACCATCGTCAAGGACGAGCTGCCCATGGGCGTGCGCGGATTGGTGCTGGCCGCGGCCCTGGCCGCCGTGATGTCCACGTCCTCCGGTGCGCTCATCGCCTGCGCCACCGTCGCCAACAACGACATCTGGTCCCGCCTGCGCGGCGCGGTCCGGGGGCCGGAGGGGGAGGACGGGCACGACGAGGTGAAGGGCAACCGTGCCTTCATCCTGGCCATGGGTGTCGCGGTGATCCTCATCTCCATCGCCCTCAACGACGTGGTCGAGGCCCTCACCGTCGCCTACAACCTCCTCGTCGGCGGCCTCCTCGTCCCCATCCTCGGCGGACTGCTGTGGAAGCGCGGCACCGCTCAGGGCGCCCTCGCCGCCGTCGCGGTCGGCGGTCTTGCCGTCGTCGGCCTGATGGCGGGCTACGGCATCCTCGCCAACGAGCCCGTCTATTACGGTCTGCTGGCCTCCCTCGCCGCCTACGTCGCCGTCTCCCTGGCGACCCGCCCCACCGACGAGGCGACCCTCACCGCCTGGCGCGAACGCCTCGCCGGCCGGGCCCCCGAAACCCTGTCCGAACCACCGGTCCCGGCTCACCAGTAGAGTCGTACGGCAGTAGTACATACGCGACGAAGCGTAAGAAGGAAGGCAGTACATGAGCAGCAACGAGACGCCCCGCGGCCCCGTCGACTCCTCCCGCATACCGCGGTACGCCGGACCCGCGACCTTCGCCCGGCTGCCCCGCCTGGACGAGGTCGGCACCGCCGACGTCGCCGTGGTGGGCGTGCCGTTCGACTCGGGCGTCTCCTACCGGCCGGGCGCCCGCTTCGGCGGCAACGCCATCCGCGAGGCCTCCCGGCTGCTGCGCCCCTACAACCCGGCCCAGGACGCCTCCCCCTTTGCCCTCGCCCAGGTCGCGGACGGCGGCGACATCGCCGTCAACCCGTTCAACATCAACGAGGCCGTCGAGACCGTCGAGGCCGCCGCCGACGACCTCCTCGGCACCGGCGCCCGCCTGATGACCCTGGGCGGCGACCACACCATCGCCCTCCCGCTGCTGCGCTCGGTCGCGAAGAAGCACGGCCCGGTCGCCCTGCTCCACTTCGACGCCCACCTGGACACCTGGGACACGTACTTCGGCGCCGAGTACACGCACGGCACCCCGTTCCGCCGCGCCGTCGAGGAGGGCATCCTCGACACCTCCGCCCTCTCCCACGTCGGCACCCGCGGCCCGCTGTACGGCAAGCAGGACCTCACCGACGACGAGAAGATGGGCTTCGGCATCGTCACCTCCGCGGACGTCTACCGCCGCGGCGCCGACGAGGTCGCCGACCAGCTCCGCCAGCGCATCGGCGACCGGCCGCTCTACATCTCCATCGACATCGACTGCCTGGACCCCGCCCACGCCCCCGGCACCGGTACCCCCGAGGCCGGCGGCATGACCTCCCGCGAACTGCTGGAGATCCTGCGCGGCCTGGCGTCCTGCAACCTGGTGTCGGCCGACGTCGTCGAGGTGGCCCCCGCGTACGACCACGCGGAGATCACGTCGGTGGCGGCCTCCCACACCGCGTACGAACTGACCACGATCATGTCCCGCCAGATCGCCCAGGAGAAGGCAGCGAAGTGACCCACGACCACGACCTGGTACTCCGTCCGACCGCCGCCCAGACGGAGGCCGCGCTGAATCCTCCCCCCGGCCGCAACGGCGGAGACCTGGTCGTGGAGACCCTGGCCGGGCTCGGCGCGACCACCGTCTTCGGCCTGCCCGGCCAGCACGCCCTCGGCATGTTCGACGCGCTGCGCCGCTCCGACCTGCGCTACATCGGCCTGCGGGTGGAGAACAACGCCGGTTTCGCAGCGGACGCGTACGGCCGCGTCACCGGCGAGGCGGCCCCGCTGCTGCTGTCGACCGGCCCCGGTGCGCTCACCTCGCTGGCCGCGCTCCAGGAGGCGCGGGCGGCCTCCGCGCCCGTCCTGGCGATCAGCAGCCAGATCCCCACGGCGGGCCTGGGCGGGGGCCGCCACGGCTACCTGCACGAACTCCCCGACCAGTCGGCGTCCTTCCGGGGCGTGGTGAAGTCCGTGCACACGGTCCGCACCCAGTCCCAGATCCCGTCCGCGATCGCGGAGGCCTGGACGTCGGCGCTGACCGTCCCGCACGGCCCGGTGTGGGTGGAGATCCCGCAGGACGTCCTCCTGGCCGAGACGCCGATCCCGGTGGTGACCGGCGGCGACACCTTCCCCGAGGAACTGCCCCCGCGCCCCGAACTGACGGCGGTCGCCGCCGACCTGCTGTCGCGCGCGGAACGCCCCGCGATCATCGCGGGCGGCGGAGTCGTCCGGGCGGACGCGTCGAAGAAGCTCCGGCAGCTCGCGGAACGCCTCCAGGCCCCCGTGGTCACGACCTTCGGCGGCAAGGGCGCGTTCCCGTGGACGCACCCCCTGTCCCTCCAGTCCTGGCTGGAGGACCGTCACACCACGGACTTCCTGGAGGATGCCGACGTCCTCCTCGTCATCGGCTCCGGCCTCGGCGAACTCTCCTCGAACTACCACACGTTCAAGCCGCGTGGCCGGGTGATCCAGATCGAGGCCGACCTGGGCAAACTCGAGTCCAACCACCCGGCGCTCGGCATCCACGCCGACGCCCGCCTCGCCCTCCAGGCGCTCCTGGAGACGGTCGGGGAGCGGACCGACCCGGCCGCCCCGGAGCGCGTGCGGGACGTACTGGGAAAGGTCCGGGAGCGCATCGCGTCCCAGGAGCTCACCCTGGAGCAGGACGTACTGGCCGCCGTCCGCAAGGCCCTCCCGGCCGGTGCCCCGTCCTTCTGGGACATGACCATCCTGGCCTACTGGGCGTGGTCGGCCTTCGACGCCAAGGCCCCGAACGCCATGCACTCGGCCCAGGGCGCAGGCGGCCTCGGCTACGGCTTCCCGGCTGCCCTGGGAGCCGCCGCGGCCGATCCCACCCACCCCGTCCTGGCGGTCTCCGGCGACGGTGGCGCCCTGTACTCCATCGCCGAGCTCGCCACCGCCCGCCAGTACGACCTGAACGTCACCTGGCTGATCGTCGACGACGGCGGCTACGGCATCCTGCGCGAGTACATGACGGACGCCTTCGGCGAGCCGACGGCGACGGAGCTGACCCGCCCCGACTACGTGGCCCTGGCCGAGTCGTTCGGGGTGCCGGGCGTGCGGACGTCGCCGCAGACGCTGGAGGCCGACCTCGCGAAGGCCCTGGCCGCACCGGGGCCCTCGGTGGTCGTCCTCCCCGCCGTCCTGCGGATGTTCGCGCCGACGCACCTCGACTGACGGACGCGGCGCCTACCAGATCGCCTCGACCCACTCCGGGTGGTCGACGAACGGGTTGCGGTTGTGCTGGTAGGAGTCGTGGATGACCTGGTTGCGGCGCTCCTCGAAGGCGTCCGGCGGGTCCTCGTCGTTCCACTGCTTCAGTACGGCGAGCTTGCCGATGTACGGGTTGCTGCCGTTGTTCACGCTGCCGTTGACCTCGAGGTCGGCCCAGCCGTCGCCGCCCTCGTAGCGGACGGCCATGTAGAAGATCATGCGGGCCACGTCGCCCTTGACGGCGTCGCGGGGTTCGAAGGAGTCGGAGTCGGTGAGGCTGCCGCCGTTGTCGGTGAAGGCGCTGCCACCGTTGTCGAAGTCCTTGTTGCCCCGGATGCTGTTGACCCTGACGTCCTCGGGACGCAGATGGTGCAGGTCCGTGCCGGGCCCGGTCGAGGTGCCGAAGTCGCCGTGGGACTTGGCCCACACGTGCTCGCGGTTCCAGTCGCCGGTGTCGCCGCCGTTCAGTGACTTGCTGCGGGAGATGCCCGAGTAGAGCAGGATCACGTTGCCGCTGTTGGCCGGGTCCTGGTCCGTGGCCTTGAGCGCGTCCCAGACCGCCGAGTAGGACAGCTTGGTCTGGTCGCTGATGATCGTGTGGAGGGAGGACTTGAGGCTCGTCCCCGTCCTGCCGATCGCGTTCTTGTAGTACGTCGAGTCGTAGTCCGTGGTGGTGGAGGTCGTGGCCGTCGCCGTGGCCGTGGCGGGGGCCGCGGTCAGGGCGGGGGTGGCGAGGCCGGCGAGGACGGCGGCCGTGACGAGGGCCACCGCCTTCCGGCGCCGTACGCGGATCGCGAGCATGGGGGGTGTCCGATCTACGCGGGTGGAATGAAGCGGTGGATCGAGCGTGGCATGGACATGTAGGAGGTGGGGTGTACGGGGCGTGGCGATTGCGTGACGACGGCCCCCGACCGTGAGGGCGGGGGCCGCAGTGACGGGTGTGGCGGAGGTCAGTTCACGTCCGACGGGTCCAATCGGTAGACGGACGAGGTGCTTTCGGACGACGTGGTGTCGGACGTGGAGGTGGCGCCGTACTCGCTCGCCTCGACGGCCGTGCCGTGCTCCTGGACCCACTGGGTCACCTCGGAGCTGACGCCGGAGCCGCCGCCCATACCGCCGCCCATGCCTCCGCCGCCGACCTGGATGTAGTGCAACTCACCGTTCTTCACCAGCTCCTTGAGCCGGGCGAGGGTCATGGCGTTGTCGCTGCCGGACCAGCCCCACATGGAGATGACCGGTTCGCCGCTGCTGAGGATCAGCTGCGCGGCGCTCTGTGAACTCGACACCGCCAGCAGCCATGTGGCGCCGTCCTGGTGCTTCTTCAGGTAGGCGATCAGCTCGCTGCTCGCGCCGCCCATGCCACCGCCGCCCATGCCACCGCCGCCCATGCCGCCTCCGCCGAAGCCACCGGCACCGCCCGGCCGTTCACCCGCGCCGGTGCCGCCGTTCGCGGTGGTGCCGTTGTCCGGCGTTGTGCTGTTCGGGGGAGTGCCGCCCGTTTCGCCGGCGGCGCCGGGAGCCTGGCCGTTCTCGCCGCCGCCGGGCAGCTCGCCGCCGCCCGGGAACGTGCCACCTCCCGGGCCGTTCTGGCCGCCCTGCGGCTGCCCGCCGGGTCCCTCGCCGCCCTCGCCGCCCGGGAACCCGCCCCGACCGCCGCCTCCTCCTCCGCCCGGGCCGCCCATGCCGCCGCCCGTGGAAGGCCCGGCGGTCGGGTTGGTCCCGCCCATGCCGCCGCCCGAACCGGACGGCACCGACCAGGCGTACGCCGCCGGACCCGCCACCCCGGCGACGACGGCCGCGGCCACGGACACCGCCAGCAGCCGCACCCGGCGCCCCGAACGGAAGACCAGCAGCCCCGCGATCGCCAGCGCCATGACCACCGCGATCGCCGGCCACAGCCAGGTGTTCCAGTCGGCGGCGCGGCGCAGCAGCACGATCGCCCAGACCCCGGTGACGCCGAGGGCGAGAGGCAGCACCCACACCCACCGCCGGTCGGCCCGGAAAGCCCGCAGCAGCATGACACCGCCCCCTCCGCACAGCGCCGCGATGCCCGGGGCGAGCGCGGTCGTGTAGTACGGGTGCATGGTGCCCTCGGCCATGGCGAAGGTCAGGTAGTGCAGGGCCGTCCAGCCGCCCCACAGCACCAACGCGGCTCGTGTGAGGTCGGTGCGGGGCGCCCGGCCGCACAGCACCAGGCCGCCGACGAGCGCGATGCCCGCGAAGGGGAGCAGCCAGGAGATCTGGCCGCCCAGGACGTCGTTGAACATCCGGCCGATGCCCGCGGTACCGGAGAAGCCGCCCCCGCCACCGCCTCCACCGCCGCCTCCGCCCATGTTGCCGTCGCCGCCGAAGATCCGGCCGAGGCCGTTGTAGCCCATGATCAGGTCCCAGGCCGAGCCGTCCGTCGAACCGCCGATGTACGGCCGCTCGGAGGCGGGCACCAGCGACACCGCAGCCGCCCACCAGAAACTGGAGACGGCCAGGGCGACAGCGGCGAGGACCAGGTTCCTGACGCGCTTCGCCCAGCCGAGGTCCGAAGCGCAGAGGTAGACGACGAAGACCGCCGGCAACGCGATGTAGCCCTGCAGCATCTTCGTGTTGAACGCGAGCCCGAAGCAGGCCGCGGAGCCCAGCAGAGGCAGCAGCCGCCCGTCGCGGACCGCGCGAAGACCGAGGGCCGCCCCGCTCACCATCAAGAACACCAGCAGCGTGTCGGGGTTGTTGTCCCGGTTGATGGCGACCGTGATCGGGGTCAGCGCCAGCACCAGCGCGGCGATCGCCGCCGCACCGTGGCCCCACACCCGCTTCACCGAGGCGTGCAGGATCCAGATCGTCGCCAGCGCGGCCACGATCAGCGGCAGCATCATCTGCCAGGTGCCGAATCCGAAGAGGCGGCAGGACAGCCCCATGACCATCAGCGCCAGGGGCGGCTTGTCGACGGTCAGGAAGTTCCCCGCGTCCAGCGAGCCGAAGAACCACGCCTTCCAGCTCTCGGTGCCGCTGAGCACGGCGGCGCTGTAGAAGCTGTTCAGGCCGGAGCCGGACAGGTTCCAGGAGTACAGCCCCGCCGCCAGGGCGAGGATCGCCAGCAGGACCGGCAGCGACCATCGTGGCGCGCCGGGTTCGGGGGACGGTGGGGGCGATACGGGCGGCTCGGCGGCCGCGTGCAGTGGAGCGGTGGCAGATGTCACCACGCCACCGTCTCCACCACCGATGGGCGCGGACTGTGCCCTGACTGGGGGTGAGCTGTGAATCCCGCGGAGGGGGATTCACCCACGCGCTTCACTCCAGCAGTTTGGGCAGGGCCTCCTTGAGCGTGGTGAGCTGAGCGCGATATCCGGCGTTGAATTCCGCCAGCTCCGGTTCTCCGAGGTTGTCGTTGAGGGCCTTCTTGGGCGGCACCAGGGCGGGTAACGCGCAGAACACCTCGCCCAGCGCCTTCGCGTTCCGGCCCTGCTGGACAGCGGTGACCAGGTCTTCGAAGGGGTCCAACTTCAGGGCCTGGATCCGGTCGCGAGGACGGTCCTTCCCTCCGAATTCGTCCTGGGCGGTCGGCTTCGGGCTGTCCGGCTTCGCGAGGAACTTCAGCACCCGCAGCGTCGCGTACAGCCGCCCCGCCATCATCTGTCCGCTTTCGTTCGGCTCTGGCATGTCTCATTACTTGCCGTCGGAACGCCCCCGCACCCCACCCTTCGAAAAGCGGCCAACTCATGGCCATTCCCCCGCCCTAGGCTGCCGCCCATGCGCCCGAGAACTCTCCGTAACGCCCTCGCCACCCTCACCGCGGCCCTCTCGGCGGCCGGCTGCCTGACCGTCGTCGGGCCGGCCGCCGCGCAGGAGAGGCCGCCGAGGAACGACTGCTCGCCCTCCGTCTCCCTCACCGGCTTCTCCGACGCCCTCGACAAGACGACGTACGCCGACACCTACGTCGGCAACCTGTCCGCCCTCGCCCGCGACGGCCGCGGCTCCCTGGCCGCCCTGTCCGACCGTTCCGCCCTCTTCCGGCTGGACGCGCGGACCCTGGAGCCGCGAGGCGTGATTCCGCTCGCCGACGAGAACGGCGCCGCCCTTGACGCCGAAGGGCTGGTCGTCGACCGGGACGGCACGTACCTCGTGTCCTCCGAGACCGAGCCGTCGATCCGCCGCTACTCCCGCACCGGCAAGATCCTCGACCGCCTCCCCGTGCCGGACGACCTCCGGACCGCCCCCGCGGGCCGCGCCCGGGCGAACGGCAGCTTCGAGGGGCTGACCCTCCTGCCGGGCGGCCGGACCCTGCTCGCCTCCATGGAGTACCCGCTCGTCGGCGACCCCGCCGACCTGGTCCGCTTCCAGACCTGGCAGCGGACGGGGCGCGGCGACTTCCGGCTCGGCGCCCAGTACACCTACCGGACCGATTCCGGCCTCGGTGTCCCCGAGGTCACCGCGACCCCGGACGGACGCCTTCTCGTCCTGGAACGCGGCTTCACCTCCGGCGTCGGCAACACCGTCCGCCTCTACCTGGCCGACCGGCGCGGCACCACGCTCGGCAAGACCCTCCTCGCCGACCTCGCCGCCTGCCCCTCCCTCGGAGCCACCGCCGAGCAGCCCCAGCCGAATCCGCTCCTCGACAACTTTGAGGGGATGACCGTCACCGGTCGGAGCAGGGGCCGCCTGGACGTGCTGATCGTCAGCGACGACAACCAGAACGCCGTACAGACGACCCGCTTCCTCCGGCTCCGGGTGCGCGTCTGATCGCGTGAGCGGGCGCCGGTGATTGTTGCCGCGGGATGAAATCCCCGCTCGCCCGCGTTGGTGCCTTCCGGTAGATCAGGTGAGCAGGACGACCGACGAACGACCGGAGGGCACGGCGTGGACGCGCAACGGGGCTGGGCACGACGACTGGCGGGCTATGCCTGGCGCCACCCCAAGGACGTCGTCCTCGCCCTCGGCGCCTCGCTCGGCGGCATGGCCGTCATGGCTCTCGTCCCGCTGATCACCAAGGTGATCATCGACGACGTGATCGGCGCCAAGACCAGGGACATGGCCGTCTGGGCCGGTCTGCTGATCGGCGCCGCGGTCGTCGTCTACGTCCTGACCTACATCCGGCGCTACTACGGCGGCCGGCTCGCCCTCGACGTCCAGCACGACCTGCGCACCGACATGTACGGGACGATCACCCGGCTCGACGGGCGGCGGCAGGACGAGCTGTCCACGGGGCAGGTCGTCGGGCGGGCGACCAGCGACCTCCAGCTGATCCAGAGCCTGCTGTTCATGCTGCCGATGACCATCGGGAACGTCCTGCTCTTCCTGATCTCCCTGGTCATCATGGCGTGGCTGTCACCGCCGCTGACGCTCGTCGCGGTCGCCGTCGCGCCCGCCCTGTGGTTCATCGCCCGGCGCAGCCGCACCCGGCTGCACCCCGCCACCTGGTACGCGCAGGCGCAGGCCGCCGCCGTCGCCGGTGTGGTCGACGGATCGGTGAGCGGCGTACGCGTGGTGAAGGGCTTCGGGCAGGAGGAGCAGGAGACCGGGAAGCTCAGGGAGGTCGGGCGCAGGCTCTTCGCCGGACGGCTGCGGACGATCAGGCTGAACGCCACCTACACCCCCGCCCTCCAGGCCGTCCCCGCGCTCGGCCAGGTCGCCATGCTCGCCCTCGGCGGCTGGCTGGCCGTACACGGACACATCACGCTCGGCACCTTCGTCGCCTTCTCCACCTACCTCGCCCAGCTCGTCGGTCCGGTCCGCATGCTCGCCATGGTCCTCACGGTCGCCCAGCAGGCCCGCGCGGGCACCGAACGCGTGCTGGAGCTGATCGACACCGAACCCTCGATCGAGGACGGCACGAAGACCCTCCCGGCCGACGCGCCCGCGACCGTCGAGTTCGACGACGTCTCCTTCGGATACGACTCGGGTTCGGGGAAGGGCACTCCCGTCCTCGACGGGCTCTCGTTCGAGATCCGTCCCGGCGAGACCCTCGCCGTCGTCGGTTCCTCCGGTTCCGGCAAGTCCACGGTCTCGCTGCTGCTGCCGCGCTTCTACGACGTGACGCGCGGCGCCGTCCTCGTCGGCGGCCACGACGTGCGCGAGCTGACCCTGGACTCGCTGCGGGCCGCGATCGGTCTCGTGCCGGAGGACTCCTTCCTCTTCTCGGACACCGTGCGCGCCAACATCGCCTACGGCCGTCCGGACGCCACCGACGAGGAGATCGAGGCCGCCGCCCGGGCCGCCCAGGCCCACGGGTTCATCACCGACCTGCCCGACGGCTACGACACCACCGTCGGCGAGCACGGCCTGACCCTCTCCGGCGGCCAGCGCCAGCGCGTCGCGCTCGCCCGCGCGATCCTCACCGACCCCAGGCTGCTGGTCCTCGACGACGCCACGTCCGCCGTGGACGCACGCGTCGAGCACGAGATCCACGAGGCGCTGAAGGAGGTCATGCGGGGCCGCACGACCCTGCTCATCGCCCACCGCCGCTCCACCCTGGGCCTCGCCGACCGGATCGCCGTCCTCGACCGCGGCCGGCTCGCCGACCTCGGCACCCACGAGGAGCTCCAGGAGCGTTCCGCGCTCTACCGGCGCCTGCTGACCGACCCCGACGAGCTGGGCGGGGTGTCACCGGGCCACGCCCGGCCCGCGGCACCCGCCGAGGACACCTCCGTACGCGACGAGCTGGACGCCGAGTTCGACGCGGAGCGCGGCGTCACCCCGCGGCTGTGGACCGGTGACCGCACGCCGAAGGACACCGCCCTCGCCGGCACCCCGGCCACCCCGGAGCTCCTCGCCCAGGTCGACGCGCTGCCCCCGGCCGACGGCACGCCGGACGTCGACGAGGCACGGGCGGTCCAGCCGGAGGAGTCCTACGGCCTGCGCCGACTGCTGCGCGGTTTCCGCACGCCGCTGCTGATCAGCCTCGCCCTGGTCGCCGTCGACGCCGGCATGGGGCTGCTGCTCCCGGTGCTGATCCGGCACGGCATCGACGAGGGCGTCACCCGGCTCGCCCTCGGCGCGGTGTGGGCGGCCTCGCTGCTCGGGTTGCTCGCCGTGCTCGCCCAGTGGACGGCGCAGAGCGGCGAGATCCGCATGACCGGCCGGACCGGGGAGCGGATCCTCTACTCGCTCCGTCTGAAGATCTTCGCCCAGCTCCAGCGGCTCGGCCTCGACTACTACGAGCGCGAGCTGACCGGCCGGATCATGACCCGGATGACGACGGACGTGGACGCGCTGTCGACGTTCCTGCAGACCGGACTCGTCACCGCCTTCGTCTCGGTCGTCACCTTCCTCGGCATCCTGGTCGCGCTGCTGGTGATCGACGTGCAGCTCGCGCTCGTGGTCTTCGCGACGCTGCCGCCGCTGATCATCGGCACGTTCTTCTTCCGCCGGGCCAGCGTGAAGGCGTACGAACTGGCGCGCGAGCGGGTGTCCACGGTCAACGCCGACCTCCAGGAGTCGGTGGCCGGACTGCGGATCGTGCAGGCGTTCCGGCGCGAGCACGACGGCGGGCGGCGGTTCGCCGAGCGCAGCGACAGCTACCGGCAGGCCCGCATCAAGGGGCAGTGGCTGATCTCGGTCTACTTCCCGTTCGTGCAGCTGCTGTCCTCGGCCGCGGCCGCCGCCGTGCTGGTCGTCGGCGGTGCGCGGATCGACGACGCGACGCTGACGACCGGCGCGCTGGTGGCGTACCTGCTCTACATCGACCTGTTCTTCGCGCCGGTGCAGCAGCTCTCCCAGGTCTTCGACGGCTACCAGCAGGCGTCCGTCTCCCTCGGCCGCATCCAGGAGCTGCTGCGGGAGCCGACCTCCACCCGGGCCGCCGAGAAGCCGCTGGACGTCACGTCCCTGCGCGGGGAGATCGCCTTCGAGGACGTGCGGTTCAAGTACGGGGACGATGAAGAGGCCCTCAGCGGCATCGACCTGCGCATCCCGGCCGGACAGACCGTCGCGTTCGTCGGCGAGACCGGCGCGGGCAAGTCGACGCTGGTCAAGCTGGTGGCCCGCTTCTACGATCCGACCGGCGGCCGGGTCACGGCCGACGGGCGGGACCTGCGCGACCTCGACCTCACCTCCTACCGGCACCGCCTGGGCGTCGTCCCGCAGGAGGCGTACCTCTTCCCCGGCACCGTCCGGGACGCCATCGCCTACGGCCGCCCGGACGCCACCGACGCCGAGGTGGAGGCGGCGGCGCGAGCGGTCGGCGCCCACGAGATGGTCGCGACGCTGGAGGGCGGCTACCTCCACGAGGTCGCCGAGCGCGGCCGGAACCTCTCCGCCGGACAGCGGCAGCTGATCGCGCTGGCCCGTGCCGAGCTGGTCGACCCGGACGTACTGCTCCTCGACGAGGCGACGGCGGCCCTGGACCTGGCCACGGAGGCGCAGGTCAACCAGGCCACCGACCGCCTCGCCGGCCGCCGTACGACCCTGGTGGTCGCCCACCGGCTGACCACGGCCGCCCGCGCGGACCGCGTCGTCGTCATGGACCACGGGCGGGTCGCCGAGGACGGCACGCACGACGAACTGCTGGCACTCGACGGCCGGTACGCACGACTGTGGCGGACCTTCATCGGGGCGGCCGAACCGGAGGAACCGGTCCGCGCGCTGTACTGAGACTCGCGCAACCATTCGACAGGCGCCGCGCGTCCGTACACCCGTACGTCGGTTGCGCCGTACGGCGGACAGGGAGGGGACCCGCGGTGGGCAGGGGTGGTGCTGGAACACGCCGGCGGCTGGCGCTCGGTACGGCGGTGCTGACCGTGGCCGGGCTGCTCGCCGTCGCGGGGCCGCAGGAGGCGCAGGCCGCCGCGGCGTGCCCGGGCCGCAAGGCCAGGACGCTGCCGTTCTCCACCGGGTCCGTCCTCGTCTACGAACGCGGCGGCTACGTCTGCGCCGTCACCGTCCCCAAGAAGCCCGGCACCAAGCGGCAGATGTCCGTCAGCGTGCAGGCGCGCGGCGGCCGGCCGGTCGTGGACTCGGGGCGGTACTCCTACCGGGCGGGGCCGGTGACCGTGCACGCCGGACAGCGCTGCGTGCGGGTGAAGGGCACGGTGTCCGGCCGCTCGGTCAGCTCCGGCTGGATCCTCTGCTGAGACGGCGCGGGCGGGACCCGACCGGCCATTTCCTCATCTCCCCTGGTGTGCGGGCGACTTGCTCCGATAGCTTCCGGCGCACATATGTTTCACAGGGAGGGTGCATGCGCAAGGCGCTCAGATGGCTGCTGGCGTTCGTGGTGCTCATAGGCACGGCCGGCACGGCGGGCGCGGCCACCGCCGCCGAGCCGAAGGCCGTCGACATCAAGGACCGGCTGCTGTCCATACCGGGCATGAGCCTGATCGAGGAGAAGCCGTACACCGGCTACCGCTTCTTCGTCCTCAACTACACCCAGCCGGTGGACCACCGGCGCCCGTCCAAGGGCACGTTCCAGCAGCGGATCACCGTGCTGCACAAGGACGTGAGCCGCCCGACGGTCTTCTACACCGGCGGCTACAACGTCTCCACCAACCCCAGCCGCCGCGAGCCGACCCAGATCGTGGACGGCAACCAGGTCTCCATGGAGTACCGCTACTTCACCCCGTCCCGGCCCGCCCCGGCCGACTGGTCGAAGCTGGACATCTGGCAGGCCGCCAGCGACCAGCACCGCATCTTCAAGGCCCTGAAGCCCCTCTACTCGGAGAACTGGATCTCCACCGGCGGCTCCAAGGGCGGCATGACCGCCACCTACTACGAGCGCTTCTACCCGCGCGACATGGACGGCGTCGTCGCCTACGTCGCCCCCAACGACGTGGTGAACCGCGAGGACTCGGCCTACGACCGCTTCTTCGCCCGCGTCGGCACCGAGGAGTGCCGCGACAAGCTGAACGGCGTGCAGCGCGAGGCGCTGGTGCGCCGGGCTCCGCTGGAGAAGAAGTACGCGGCGTACGCGGCCGAGAACGGCTACACCTTCGACACCATCGGCAGCCTGGACCGCGCCTACGAGGCCGTCGTCCTCGACTACGTCTGGGGCTTCTGGCAGTACAGCACCCTCGCCGACTGCGCGGACATCCCGGCCGACGCGAAGAACGCCACCGACGACGTGATCTGGGACTCCGTCGACTCGATCTCCGGCTTCGCCGCCTACACCGACCAGGGCCTGGAGACGTACACGCCGTACTACTACCAGGCGGGTACGCAGCTGGGCGCGCCGACGATCCACTTCCCGCACATCGAGAAGAAGTACATCCGCTACGGCTACCAGCCGCCGCGCAACTTCGTGCCCCGGTCGATCCCGATGAAGTTCGAGCCGTGGGCGATGCGGGACGTCGACAGCTGGGTGAAGCACAACGCCCGTCAGATGCTGTTCGTGTACGGCGAGAACGACCCGTGGGGCGCCGAGCCCTTCCGCCTCGGCCACGGCGCACGGGACTCCTACGTGCTCACCGCGCCCGGCATGAACCACGGGGCCAACGTGGCCGGCCTGGTGCCCGAGCAGAAGGCCCTCGCCACGGCCCGCATCCTGGACTGGGCGGGCGTCGCCCCCGCCACGGTCCGGGAGAACCCGTCGGCGGCCAAGCCGCTGGCGACGTTCGACGCCAGGCTGGACCAGCGCGACGTGGAGCGCGAGCCGGCGCTGCGCCCGTAGGTCCACGGCGGTGCCCGGTCGTTGCCGAGAGGCTCACAGCGGCCGGGCACAGCCCACCGGCCGTTCGCCGCCGAGGCGGACGTACAGGCCGGTCGCGGCGGGGCAGTCCGATCGGGCGGTGACCGCCTCGACCACCTTGAACTCAGGTTTTTGCTCGCCCGTTCCGTCGCACGCGGTCTCGCGGACCTTGCCGTCCCCGGTGTCGTGGACGCAGTCGCCGACGATGGTGCGCGGGCCGCCCCCGCCGCCCGGGTCCCCGGGGTGCGGAGGCTGGAGCTTGCGCATGCAGGCGTAGCCCTGCGCCACCGCGCCGTCGCCGTCCTCGTCGACGGAGGGGCGCTGCTCGCTGATGTGCAGGACGAAGTCGGTGGTCGCCGGGCACGGCGGCCCGTTGCCCGCCCGGCCGTCCTCCCGGGCCACGACCCGCGCCGCCGCCCGCTCGCTGCCGCACGGCACCTCGGTGAAACTGACCGTCCCGAACGAGCTGCACTCGTCGATCGCCAGGAACACCGCCCCGTACCCGGACGGCCGCACGGGCGCCGAGGCCGACGCCGAAGGCCCGCCGAGCCGCCCGTCCCCGTTTCCTCCTCCGCCTCCGTCGTCCGTGCCGGACGGGCCGCGGCAGCCCGTCAGCAGCGCCGCGGCGCACAGCGCCGACAACGCACAGAGCACTCCCACGGCCCGTCTCTCACGCATCGCCATCCCCCCGGATCCCCGGTCCAGCGTGACCCGCCGCAGCGGGCACACGCCAGACGCGCGGGGTGCATTGCGCTCGGGTGACCGGGGCGCCCCCGGCGCGTGGCGTAGGGCGCGCTACGTCCTACGACCGGTACGACAGCCCGTGTCCGAGGGGGAACAGCACCGTCGCCGGATCGTCGGCCCGCACCACCGGCACCGGCAGTTTCCCGCGGGGCCGAGCCCGCCCCGCGATCACCCGGGCGGCGGCCCGCACCTCGACGTCGGTCCAGGAGTAGGCGGCCAGGTGGGCGGGGACGTCGGGGAGTTGGGCCACGTCGTACGGGTTGCGGATCGCGACCGCGACCACCGGCTTCCCGGTCTCCAGCAGCCGGGTGACGAGTGTCCGCTGGCTGCTGGACGCCGTGACGTTGTAGGTGGCGACCACCACCGCGTCGGCGTCCCCGGCCGCGGCGACCGCGCCGTCGATGACGGCGGCGGAGGGCGCGGTGCCCGTGGACCGGGCGGTGGCCGTGAAGCCCAGCTCCGTGAGCGCGTCCGCGAGGACGCCGGTGGGCGGCCCGGTCGTGCCCGAGGGCGAGGCCGGGTCGGCGCCCACGACCAGCACCCGGCGGTGCTCCCGCCGCGACAGCGGCAGCAACTGCCCCTCGTTGACCAGCAGGGTGGTGGTCCGCTCGGCGATCCGGTCGGCCGCGGCGAGGTGCGCCCGGGTGCCGACGGTGCGGTCGACGTCCCGCCGGCTGGTGTAGGCGTCCCGGAACAGCCCCAGCTTCGCCTTGAGCCGCAGCACCCGCAGGATCGATTCGTCGAGCCGGGCCTCGGTGAGTTCGCCCTCGCGCACGGCCGTCAGCACCGCGTTCCAGGCGAGGTCCAGGTCCGGCGGGTTGAGCAACTGGTCGACGCCCGCCTTCAGCGCCAGCACCGGCACGCGTTCGTCGCCGTACTTCGTCCGCACGCCCTGCATGCCGAGGGAGTCGGTGACGACGACCCCGTCGAAGCCCAGCTCCTCGCGGAGGATGCCGGTGAGGATGGGGCGGGAGAGGGTGGCCGGGTCGCCGGAGTCGTCGAGCGCCGGGACCATGAGGTGGGCGGTCATGATGGCGTCGATGCCGGCCTCGACGGCCGCGCGGAAGGGCGGCGCGTCCAGCTTCTCCCACTGCTCGCGGCTGTGCGTGATCACCGGGAAGCCGGTGTGGCTGTCGGTGGCGGTGTCCCCGTGCCCGGGGAAGTGCTTGGCGCACGCGGCGACCCCGGACCGCTGATAGCCCGTCACCTCGGCGGCCACCAGATCCGCCACCGCCTCCGGGTCGGCGCCGAAGGAACGGACGCCGATCACCGGGTTGGCCGGGTTGACGTTCACGTCGGCCACGGGGGAGTAGTCCTGCCGGATGCCCATCGCGTGCAGCTCGGCGCCCGCGACGCGGCCGAGCGTGCGGGCGTCGGACCGCGATCCGCCGGCGCCGACGGCCATCGCGCCGGGGAACAGGGTCGCCGGCTCACCCACGCGAGCGACTATCCCGTACTCCTGGTCGGTGGAGACCAGCACCGGCAGACCGCGCGGCAGCTCCAGCGAGGCCTTCTGGATGCCGTTGGACAGGTCGGCGATCTGGTGCGGGTCGCGGGTGTTGTGCGCCCAGGCGAAGTAGATGATGCCGCCGACCCGGTACTTGGCGACCAGCTCGGCCGCGGTGCGGACGCCGATCTCCTTGAGGTTGGCGTCGATGTCGGCCTGGTCGGGGGCGGTGGCGGAGTGGCCGTAGACCCGCATGACGAAGAGCTGGCCGACCTTCTCCTCCAGCGTCATGCGGGAGATGAGGGCGCGGAGTGTGTCGTCGTCGGGCCTGCGGGCGTCGGCGTACGCGGTGCCGCCGCCGGCCGCGAGGGCCGCGGTGACGACCGCGGTGGCGGTGAGGACGGTACGTCTGGAGGGCTGAGCGGTGCTTCCCGTGCCGGCCGTGCTGCTGTGGTGCACGTGCGCTCCTTCCGGAGTGATCCGCGGGGGAATCGCTGGCGAGCTGCTGAAGGAAACTGCTGCTGAAGGAAACTTCCAGGGAGTCACCAATATCCGGGAAGTTTCTGCCAGTCAAGGGAGCGCGTGCAAGGGAGTGCGGTCGGGGAGGCGCAGGAGTCGCCCGAAGCCGTGGTGAGGAGGGAGGCCCGAGGGGCCGCCGTCGGCGCTAGGGAGGGGGGCGCGCCGACGGCGGCGTGCTGCCGGCCGCGGTACGGCGGAGAGGGTGGTCGGCGATCGCAGCCAGCAGCAAGGCCGACACCGCACCGCGCAGACTCATCCGGCAGCGCGGGTTGGACGGACGCGGCACGGACGGGGTTCCCGCTCGACCCCGGGAATCCCCAAGTCGGTGCGCGCGGGCTCAGTGCGACGCAAGAGGCGGGTCGGCGTGGGCCGACACGGTCGGCCAGTGCTCGCGCAGGGTGCGCACGGTCTCCGCGATCGCCGGGCGGCGCGCCGCACCCGCACGCCACAGCGCGTACAGCCGCCGTACGGGCATCGGGTCGAGCGGCACCTCCACCACCCCGGCGGGCAGCGGCCCCCGCCCGAGCCGGGGGATCAGGGCGATGCCGAGCCCGGCCGCGACCAGCGCGACGAGCGTCGGGTTCTCGTCGGCCTGGTGGACGATGTCCGGCTCGTGCCCCGCGCCCCGCAGGGTCCGCAGCAGCCAGTCGTGGCACACCCGCCCGGGCGGCTGGCAGATCCACCGCTCCCCGCCCAGCTCCGTACGCCGTACGCCGGTCCGCCCCGCGAAACGATGCCCCTCGGGCACCAGCAGATCGCACAGGTCCTCCCCGATCCACGCCTGCTCCACCCCGGCCGGCGCGGGCAGCGGGGCGATGTCCCAGTCGTGCGCCACCACCAGGTCGACGGCGCCCTTCGCGACCAGGTCCACGGACAGATGCGGGTCGACCTCGGTGAGCCGGGCGTCGAGCGCGGGGTGCCGGGCCGCCAGGTCGGCCAGCACGGACGGCATGAGACCCCGCGCCGCCGAGGCGAACGCGGCCACGGTCAGCCGTCCCGCCGGCACCCCGCGCCGCTCCTCCAGCTGCGTCTCCGCCCGCTCCACGATGCCCAGCAACTCCCGCGCGGTGGCGGCCAGCTGCCACGCCTCGTCGGTGAGCCGCACCCCGCGCCCCTCCCGCTCCAGCAGGACGGTCCTGGTCTCCCGCTCCAGCTTGGCGATCTGCTGGGAGACGGCGGACGGCGTGAAGCCGAGCGCGGCGGCGGCCGCGCCGACGGTGCCGTGCACGGAGACGGCGTGCAGGGCACGCAGACGCTGAAGATCGAGCATGACGCGGCTCCCGGGCGTGAACAGTCAGGCGTATCCAGTTAGCAGTGCTTCATCCAACCGTGCAGCAATCATCGCTGGTGCTTCACGGTCGAGGGAGGTGATCCTCGACGCATGCGACCCTCCCACCTCTTCCTCGCCGTGCTCGTCGCCGCCGTCTGGGGCGTGAACTTCACCGTCATCGAGATCGGCCTCGACCACTTCCCGCCGCTGCTCTTCTCCGCCCTGCGCTTCCTCGCGGCCGCCCTGCCCGCCGTCTTCTTCGTGGGCCGTCCGAAGGTGGCCTGGAAGTGGATCGTGGCGGTGGGACTGGTGCTGGGGGTCGCGAAGTTCGGCCTGGTCTTCCAGGGCATGGACGCGGGCATGCCGGCCGGCCTGTCGTCCCTGGTCCTCCAGGTCCAGGCGGTGTTCACGGCGGTGATCGCGGCGGCGGTACTGGGCGAACGCCCCACCGGAGTGCGGGTGCTGGGCATGCTGGTGGCGCTGTCCGGCATCGGCGTGGCGGCTTACGACGAGGGCACCTCCGGCCCACTGGGCGCCTTCGTGATGGTCGTCGGGGCGGCGGCCGCGTGGGGTCTGTCCAACGTGCTGACCCGCAAGGCGTCCCCGCCCGACGCGCTGAACTTCATGGTCTGGGTGTCCACCGTCCCGGTGCTGCCGCTGCTGGCCCTCTCCCTGCTGACGGAGGGCCCGGCCGAGGACCTGGCGGCCCTGCGCGGCCTGGACTGGCAGGGCACCGGCACGATCCTCTTCGTCGCCTGGGTCTCGACCGTCTTCGGCTTCGGCGCCTGGGGCTGGCTGCTGCACCGTCACCCCGCGTCCACGGTCGCGCCGTTCTCCCTCCTGGTCCCGGTCTTCGGCATGTCGTCGGCGGCCCTCTTCCTCGGCGAGTCGGTGACCGGACTGCGATGGTGCGCGGCGGCGCTACTGGTGGGCGGGGTGGCCCTGACGACACTCTCACCCGCGCGGCGCGGACGTCCGGCCGGGCAGGCCCGGCCGACGGCGGACGGCTCCCCGTCCCGGCCGGAATTCGTTGGACGACCTCCCGTACCGGCGGAAGAATCCGCCCGGTGACTTTCACTCTCAAGGCACCGGTCCTCGAAGGCACGCGCGTACGACTGGAGCCGCTGGACCACCGGCACGCGGCCGACCTGGCGACGGCGGCTGAGGAGGACCGCGGGACGTACGCGTTCACGTGGGTGCCGAGGGCCGACGAGGTCGGCGCCTACATCGACGCCCAGTTGGCGCGGGCGACCACGGGGCGGCTGGCGCCCTACGCGCAGGTGTCCCTCGCCACCGGACGGGCGGTCGGCGCCACCTCGTACTGGGAACCCCGCTCCTGGCTGACGGACGACGCCCTCGACGCGATCGAGGTCGGCTTCACCTGGCTGGCCCGGTCGGCGCAGGGCACGGGCATCAACGCCGAGGCCAAGCTGCTCCTGTTCCGCCACGCCTTCGAGGACTGGCACGTGTCCCGGGTCGACCTCAAGACCGACGCCCGCAACGACCGTTCCCGCGCCGCGATCGAGTCGGCCGGCGCCCGCTTCGAGGGCGTCCTGCGCAACTGGTCCCGTTCCTGGGCGCCGGGCGAGGACGGCCGGCTGCGCGACTCCGCGATCTACTCGATCACGGCGGCGGAGTGGCCGCAGTGCCGGGAGCGGCTGGAGCGCCGGGTGGCCCGGGTGCGGCCCGCGGAGCCCACGCTCACGCCGCCTCGCTGAGCAGCCGGGTGAGGTGCTCGCGCCCCGCGTCCAGCAGATCCGGCAGCGGGGCGGCGGACTCGTACCACCGCTTCTCGTACTCCCAGCACAGCCAGCCGTCCCAGCCGTGGCGGGAGAGGACGTCCACCACCTCGGTGAGCGGCAGCACCCCGGCGCCCAGCGGCAGCGGGGTGGTGTCCTCGGCGGAGGCGATGTCCTTGACCTGGACGTAGCCGAGGTGCGGGGCGAGGGCCAGGTAGCTCTCCGCGGGCTGCTCGCCGCCCAGCCAGGTGTGCATCACGTCCCACAGGGCGCCGACCCGGGGGTGCCCGACCAGGCCGAGGACGCGCATCGCGTCGGCGCCGGTGCGGTGCGAGTCGTGGGTCTCCAGGAGGATGCGTACGCCGAGGTCGGCGGCGTACTCGGCGGCCGTGCCCAGCCGCCGGGCGGCCGTCTCGTCGGCCTCCTCGGGGCTCTGCCCGGTGCCGCCGCCGGGGAAGACCCGGATGTACGGGGCGCCGAGGTCGCGCGCCAGGTCGAGCAGGGTACGGATCTCGGTGACGACGGCTTCGTCGTCCCCCGGCGCGGCGACCCGCGCGTACCCCGCCAGGCCCAGCAGCTCGACGCCCGCCGACTTGAACCCGGCGGCCGCTGCGGCCCGTTCGTCCGGGGTCAGCCCCGGATGCACCGGTTCTTCGGGGTGGGCGCGCAGCTCGACACCGTGGTAGCCGTGCGCGGTGGCGAGCCCCAGGACGTCGCTCAGGGGCAGGCCGGGAACACCGAGGGTGGAGAACGCCAGCTTCATGACCCCGGAGCGTACCCGCCCCCACCGCCCCGCATTCCTCCCCGCGACCAGGTGTCGCAGGCCGGCACTCCCAGCCCCTCCGGCCCCACCCCCCCGACACCGGGCGGCGCGCCCACCGACCCCGTCCGGCCCCACCCCCCGACGCAGGCCGGGCGGGCCAACCCAGCCCGTCCGGCGTTTGAGGACGAGGCCGTTCAGGCCGAAGCGGGGGCCCGGGGGCGGCAGCCCCCGGCGAGGCCCACACCCACGCGGGGCACCGCGTAACCAACGGCACCGCGAAACCAACGGCACCCCAATCCGCCGGCACCTACCCCCGCGGCCGTCCGGAGGACCCCCGTACCATCAGTTCCCCCCGCACCGTCGCGATCCCCCCGGGCGGCGCCTCCTCCCGCCCCATCGCGATGCGCCCCGCCCGCGCCGCCGCCTCCGCGAGCGGCAGCCGGACGGTCGTCAGCGCGGGCACCGCGTCGATGCTGAACGGCAGGTCGTCGAAGCCGGCCACCGACACGTCGTCCGGAATCCGCAGCCCGGAGTCGCGCAGCGCCGCGCACGCCCCCAGCGCGACGGAGTCGTTCGCGGCGACGACCGCCGTCAGGCCCGGGTCCCGGCGCAGCAGCTCGAGCGTGGCGTCGTAGCCGGACTGCCGGTCGTAGCGGCCGTGGACCGTCCAGCGGGGGTCCTCCTCGATGCCGTGCGCGGCGAGCGCGGCGCGGTGGCCCTCCAGGCGGTGGCGGGTGGTCGTGCGCTCCTCGGGGCCCGCGATGTAGCCGAGCCGCCGGTGACCGAGCCCGATCAGGTGCTCGGTCAGTTCCCGGCCGCCCCCGCGGTTGTCGAAGGTCAGCGCGATCGCCCCGGTGTCCGGCGCCGGCGGGCGCCCGCACAGCACGACCCGCGTCCCGGCCTCCGCCAGCTTGCGCAGCTTCGACGCCACGGCCGCCTGGTGCGCCCCGTACTCCATCGCGCCGCCGGTCAGCACGACGGCCGCCGCCCGCTGCCGTTGCAGCAGCGTGAGGTAGGTCAGCTCGCGCTCCGGGGTGCCGCCGGTGTTGCAGACCACGGCGAGTCTCTCGCCGCCCGCTCTGCCGCCCGGACCGCCGATCTCGGACTGGACGGCGCCGGCCATGATGCCGAAGAAGGGGTCGGCGATGTCGTTGACCAGGATGCCCACCAGGTCGGACGTCGCGGCCGCCAACGCGCTCGCGGGGCCGTTGAGCACGTAGTCCAGCTCGTCGACGGCCTTCAGCACCCGGTCCCGGGTGGAGGCGGCCACGGGGTAGTTCCCGTTCAGCACGCGCGACACCGTCGCGGGGGAGACCTGGGCGCGGGCCGCCACGTCCGCAAGTGTCACCGTCATGTCCTCGTCCTCCGCATCGCGCGTGTGCCGAACGCCGTCCCGGGTGACCCTACGGCCACCACCCGCCGTCGTTCGCCCCCTCGAACAACTCACCCGAACCGCGGTCTTGTCCAGACCACCGTCCACAGGCTAGCTTCGATCCGTATAGAAAGCGCTTGCTGTTCTGATTGTCGCAGCGACGGTCGCAGTGAGGGCCGCAGTGACGGCCGCCACACGCGCCGCATCGCTCGTACGAAGGGAATGACGTGACACGCAAGACGGTGCGTATCGCCATGAACGGTGTGACCGGGCGCATGGGCTACCGCCAGCACCTGGTCCGCTCCATCCTGGCCATCCGCGAGCAGGGCGGCCTCGATCTCGGCGACGGCACCGTGCTGTGGCCGGAGCCGGTCCTGGTCGGCCGCCGCGAGCACGCGCTCAGGGCGCTCGCCGAGCGGCACGGCCTGGAGCACGTCTCGACGGACGTGGACGCGGTCCTCGCCGACGACAGCGTCGAGATCTACTTCGACGCCCAGGTCACCTCCGCCCGCGAGGAGGCGATCAAGAAGGCGATCGCCGCGGGCAAGCACATCTACACCGAGAAGCCCACCGCCACCGGCCTCGACGGCGCCCTGCAGCTCGCCCGCCTCGCCCAGGAGGCGGGCATCAAGCACGGCGTCGTCCAGGACAAGCTCTTCCTCCCCGGCCTGCTCAAGCTCAAGCGCCTCATCGACGGCGGCTTCTTCGGCCGCATCCTGTCCGTGCGCGGCGAGTTCGGCTACTGGGTCTTCGAGGGCGACTGGCAGGACGCCCAGCGCCCGTCGTGGAACTACCGCGCCGAGGACGGCGGCGGCATCGTCGTCGACATGTTCCCGCACTGGGAGTACGTGCTCCACGAGCTGTTCGGCCGCGTGAAGTCCGTCCAGGCCCTCACCGCCACCCACATCCCGCAGCGCTGGGACGAGAACGGCAAGCCCTACGACGCCACCGCCGACGACGCCGCGTACGGCGTCTTCGAGCTCGACGGCGGCGCGATCGCCCAGATCAACTCCTCCTGGGCGGTCCGCGTCAACCGCGACGAACTCGTCGAGTTCCAGGTCGACGGCACCGAGGGCTCCGCCGTCGCCGGCCTGCGCAACTGCCGCGTCCAGCACCGCAGCGCCACCCCCAAGCCGGTCTGGAACCCGGACATCCCCGCCACGGAGGTCTTCCGCGACCAGTGGCAGGAAGTCCCCGACAACCAGGACTTCGACAACGGCTTCAAGGCCCAGTGGGAGCTGTTCCTCAAGCACGTCTACGCGGACGCCCCCTACCACTGGGACCTGCTGGCCGGCGCCCGCGGCGTCCAGCTCGCCGAGCTGGGCCTGAAGTCCTCCGCCGAGGGCCGCCGCCTCGACGTACCGGAGATCGCGCTGTGACCCTCCACCTGCCCGACGCCAACGGCACCCTGCGCGCCTACGAGCCGCGCACCGAACCCCTGGCCGTCACCCGGGAATCCCCAGGAAGCGCTTTCACGTCCCGTACGGTCTTCTCGGCCGCGCACGTCGTCGCCGACCCGTACGCGGACACCACGCCCGACGGCCCCGCCGCCGTCGACTGGGACGCCACCCTCGCCTTCCGCCGCCACCTGTGGTCCCACGGTCTCGGCGTCGCCGAGGCGATGGACACGGCTCAGCGCGGCATGGGCCTGGACTGGGCCGGCGCGGCCGAGCTGATCCGCCGCTCCGCCGCCGAGGCGAAGGCGGCCGGCGGCCGCATCGCCTGCGGCGTCGGCACGGACCAGCTCACCGGCGGCACCCTCGCCGAGGTCCGGGCGGCCTACGAGGAACAGCTCGCCGTCGTGGAGGAGTCGGGCGCCCAGGCCATCCTCATGGCCTCCCGCGCCCTGGCCGCGACGGCCAAGAGCCCCGAGGACTACCTGGAGGTCTACGGCCACCTGCTCCGCCAGGCCACCGAACCGGTGATCCTGCACTGGCTCGGCCCGATGTTCGACCCGGCCCTGGAGGGCTACTGGGGCTCGTCCGACCTCGACGCGGCCACGGACACCTTCCTGGAGGTCATCGCCGCCCACCCCGACAAGGTCGACGGCATCAAGGTCTCCCTCCTCGACGCCCAGCGCGAGATCGACCTGCGCCGCCGCCTCCCGCAGGGCGTGCGCTGCTACACCGGCGACGACTTCAACTACCCCGAGCTGATCGCCGGCGACGACCAGGGCTTCAGCCACGCCCTGCTCGGCATCTTCGACCCGCTGGGCCCGCTGGCCGCCGAGGCGGTCCGTGTGCTCGACACGGGGAACACGGAGGGTTTCCGCGCTCTCCTCGACCCCACCGTCGAACTCTCCCGCCACCTCTTCCAGGCCCCCACCCGCTTCTACAAGACGGGCGTGGTCTTCCTGGCCTGGCTCGCCGGCCACCAGTCCCACTTCACCATGGTCGGCGGCCTCCAGTCGGCCCGCTCCCTGCCGCACTTCGCGCGGGCCTACGAACTCGCCGACGGCCTCGGCCTGTTCCCGGACCCGAAGCTGGCCGAGGAACGGATGCGGAACCTGCTCTCGCTGTACGGGGTGAACCGATGAACGACCAGCTGTCCCGCTTCTCCATCAACCAGATGACCGTGAAGCAGCTGTCACTGCCGGAACTGGTCGACGCCTGCCAGGAGCTGGGCGTCTCAGGCGTCGGCCTGTGGCGTGAACCGGTGCAGAAGTACGGCGTGGAGGCCGCCGCCAAGCTCGTGCGGGACGCGGGCCTGACCGTCACCACCCTGTGCCGGGGCGGCTTCCTCACGGCGATCGACCCCGTCGAGCGGGCCGAGGCGATGGGCGACAACCACGCCGCGATCGACGAGGCCGCCACGCTCGGCACGGACACGCTGGTGCTGGTCTCCGGCGGACTCCCCTTCGACAGCAAGGACCTGCACGGGGCCCGGGAGCGCATCGCGGACGCCCTCGCCGTCCTCGGCCCCTACGCGGCCGAGCGCGGTGTCCGGCTCGCCATCGAGCCGCTGCACCCCATGTTCGCCTCCGACCGCTGCGTGGTCTCCACCCTCACCCAGGCCCTGGACCTCGCCGAACGCTTCCCGGCGGACCAGGTCGGCGTCACGGTGGACACGTACCACATCTGGTGGGACGACCGGGCGCCGGAGCAGATCGCCCGGGCCGGGGCGGGCGGTCGCATCCACACCTTCCAGCTCGCCGACTGGATCACCCCGCTGCCCGAGGGCGTACTCAACGGCCGCGGCCAGATCGGCGACGGCGCGATCGACATGCGGGAGTGGAAGGGGTACGTGGAGGACGCCGGCTACACGGGCGCCATCGAGGTCGAGCTGTTCAACGAGGCGTTGTGGGCGCGGGACGGGCGTGAGGTGCTGGCCGAGACGGCGGCACGGTTCGTCGCGCACGCGGGTGACGCGGGCACGGAGAAATAAATCCCGGCGATCCGTGCAACCGTTCCGCGGCTCCACGGGTCGTACATGGCATCAGAACACCCCGGTGGGGGGATCCGGGGGGATCGCGGGGGTTCTGACGGGGAGGGGAAAAGGGGAGGGAAGCCCGAAGGGATCCGGTCGACGACCGGATCCCTTCGATGCTTTTCCGGCGACCGCCGGCCGAAGCAGGTCAGAAGAAGACGCCGCAGCGCAGCAGTACGTTCGCGTACGGCCGGGCCTCGCCGGTGCGGACCACCAGCCGCGCCCCCGCGGACAGCTCCTTGAGGCGTTCGTGCGGGACCAGGTCCAGGGCGGGGAAGTGCCCGTCGAGCAGTGCGGCGGCCTCCGTGTTGGCCTCCCGGACCTCCGTCGCCGCCGTCGCGCCCTCGACGACCAGCTCGGCGAGCAGACCGTCGACGACCTGGGCGAAGGAGGGCACCCCGGCGCGGAAGGCCAGGTCGACGACGCGCGGACCGTGCGGTCCGCCGGGGATCGGCATGCCGACGTCGCACACCAGAACCCCGTCCCCGTGCCCGAGTTCGGCCAGGGCACCCGCGAGATGCCGGTTGAGTATCCCGGCCCGCTTCACGCGGACTCACCCCGCATCGTCGTGTCACGGGGGCTGCCGGAGGCCCGGCCGGGGGTCCGGGGGTTGTCCCCCGGGTCGGCACAGCACAGGGACTCGGCCTCCGCCGCCGTCGGGTACGACGCCTGCGCTCCCGCCTTCGTGACGGCCGCCGCGCCCACCCGGGCCGCGTACGCCGCCGCCTCGGCGAGCGACTCCCCGGTGCCGAGCCGCCAGGCCAGCGCAGCGGTGAACGCGTCGCCCGCGCCGGTCGTGTCCACGGCGTCCACCTTCACGGACGGGACGCGACGGACCCCTTCGCCCGACGCCACCAGCGCGCCCTCGGCGCCCAGGGTCACGACGACCGAGCGCGGCCCCTTGGCCAGCAGGATGCGAGCCCAGTCCTCGGGGCGCTCGCCGACGCAGGCCTCGCCGAGGATCACCTTCGCCTCGTGCTCGTTGACGATCAGCGGGTCGCAGGCCGCCAGCACCTCCGGGGGGAGCGGGCGCGGCGGCGAGGGGTTGAGCACGAAGCGGCTGTCCGGCGCCAGGCTCCGGACCACCTCCACCACCGTCTCCAGCGGGATCTCCAGCTGCGTGGAGACCACGCGGGAGGCGTGGAAGAGGCTCGCGGCGGCGCGGATGTCGCCCGGTGCCAGGCGGCCGTTCGCGCCCGGCGAGACCACGATGCTGTTGTCCCCGGACGGATCGACGGTGATCAGCGCGACGCCGGTCGGCGCCCCGCCCACCAGCACGCCGACCGTGTCGACACCGGCCGCCCGCTGCGAGTCCAGCAGCAGCCGGCCGTGGCCGTCGTCGCCGACCCGGGCCAGCAGCGCCGTACGCGCGCCGAGCCGGGCGGCGGCCACCGCCTGGTTCGCGCCCTTGCCGCCCGGGTGGACGGCCAGGTCGGAGCCGAGCACCGTCTCGCCGGCCCCCGGCCGCCGTTCGACGCCGATCACGAGGTCGGCGTTGGCCGACCCCACGACCAGGAGGTCGTAGTCGTACATGAACCGTTCTCCGATTCCCGATCACCAATACCCGTGTGCCCGTGTCAGCCCGTGAAGCCGGCCACGTTCTCCTTGGTGACCACCTTCACCGGCACCTTCACCGTCTTCTCCACCTTCTTGTCCTCGGCCGCCCGCAGCGCGTTCTGTACGGCGATCCTGCCCAGTTCGCTCGGCTGCTGCGCAACGGACGCGTACAACGTGCCCGTCTGCACGGCCTTCAGCCCGTCCGGAGTGCCGTCGAAGCCGACGACCTGGACCGACGTGCCGGCCTTGGAACCCAGCGCCTTGACCGCGCCGAGCGCCATCTCGTCGTTCTCCGCGAAGACGCCGTCGATGCCGGGGTGTGCCTGGAGCAGGTTGGTCATCACGTCCAGGCCCTTGGTGCGGTCGAAGTCCGCGGGCTGCTTGGCGACGACCTCGATGCCCGGGTAGGCCTTGAGCCCGGCCGCGAAGCCCGCCCCGCGCTCCCGGCTGGCGGAGGTGCCGGCCTGGCCCTGGAGGATGACGATCGTGCCCTTGCCGCCGAGCTTCTCGGCGAGCGCCTTGGCGCCGAGCTCGCCGCCCTCGACGTTGTCGGAGGCGACCAGCGCGTCCGTGTCCGCCTTGTTGACGCCGCGGTCCACCGCGATGACGGGGATGCCGGCCTTGTTCGCCGAGCGGACGGAGGGGCCCGCCGCGTCGGAGTCCACCGGGTTGACGACGACCGAGGAGAGGCCGCCGCTGACGAAGTTCTGCAGTTGGTTGGCCTGCTGCGAGGCGTCGTTCTGCGCGTCCGTGACCGTCAGGTCCACGCCCAGCTTCTTCGCCTCCTCCTCGGCACCCGCCCGGATCTGCACGAAGAACGGGTTGTTGAGCGTGGACAGCGACAGACCGATCTTCTGGGTCTTCCCGTCCGAGGAGCCGTTGTGCAGCAGCGAGGTCGCGCCGACGACGGCCACCGCGACGACCGCCGCGATCACGTACGTCAACGCCTGCTTGCCCTTGCCGCCCCCGCCGGCCCCGGCCGCCGGCACGGTCGCGCCCGCCTTGCGCCGCAGGGTGTCGAAGAGCACCGCCAGCGCGATGACGACGCCGATGACGACCTGCTGCCAGAACGCGGAGACCGACAGCAGGTTGAGCCCGTTGCGCAGCACCGCGAGGATCAGCGCGCCGATCAGCGTGCCGGACGCCTTGCCGGTGCCGCCCGCGAGCGAGGCGCCGCCGATGACGACGGCGGCGATGGCGTCGAGTTCGTAGCCCTGTGCGGCCTGCGGCTGCGCGGAGGACAGCCGGGAGGCGAGCACGATGCCCGCGGCGGCGGCGAACAGCCCGGAGAACGCGTAGATGGCGAGCTTCTGCCGCTTCACGCGCAGCCCGGACAGCCGCGCGGCCTCCTCGTTGCCGCCGATGGCGTACATGGAGCGCCCGATGTAGGTCCGCCCGAGGACGAACGCCGTGATCAGCCCCATCACGATCATCACCAGCACCGGCACGGGCAGCCACCCGCCGAGCGTGTCACCGAGGTGGGAGACGGAGTCCGGGAAGGCGATCGGCGACCCCTGCGAGATGACCAGCGACAGACCGCGCCCCACCGACAGCATGGCCAGCGTCGCGATGAACGGCGGCAGTTTCCCGTACGAGATGAGGAAACCGTTCACCAGACCGCAGGCGATGCCCGTCGCGACGGCCAGCAGCACCGCCAGCACGACCGGCATCCCGGCCTCGGTGGCGCTCCACGCCAGCACGGTGGCCGACAGCGCGGCGACCGAGCCGACCGACAGGTCGATGCCCGCGGAGACGATGACGAAGGTGACGCCGAAGGCGAGGATCGCGGTGACGGCGGCCTGGACGCCGACGTTGAGGAGGTTGTCGGCGGTCAGGAAGTCCCCGGACAGCGCCGACATGGCGATGACGAGGACGATCAGCGCGGTCAGCGCGCCGTTGTCGAGCAGCAGTCGGCGCAGGCCGGCCGTGGCGCCGCCCTGCGCGCCCGGCTTGCTCTTGAGCGTGTCAGTGGCCACGGGAGGCCTCCGTTCCGGTTCCGTTGGTGTGGGGGGTGCTGACGGCGAGCGCCATGACGGCGTCCTGGGTGGCCCGTTCGGCGGGAAGCTCGCCCGCGACGCGCCCCTGCGCCATGACGACCACCCGGTCGCTCATGCCGAGCACCTCGGGCAGGTCGCTGGAGATCATGAGCACGGCGGCACCGGCCGCGGTCAGTTCGTTGATCAGCTGGTAGATCTCGACCTTGGCGCCGACGTCGATGCCGCGCGTCGGCTCGTCGAGGATCAGCACCTTGGTGTCGGCGAGCAGCCACTTGCCGATGACGACCTTCTGCTGGTTGCCGCCGGAGAGGGTGCGCACGTGCTGCCCGAGCCCGGCCATCCGCACCCCGAGCTGCCCGGCGATGCGCTCCGCGGCCGCGTGCTGCCCCTTGAGGTCGACGAGCCCCGCGCGGGCGGTGGAGCGGAGGGTGACCAGGCCGAGGTTCTCCTCGACGGACGCGTCGAGCACGAGCCCCTGCCCCTTCCTGTCCTCCGGCACGAGCCCGATCCCGGCCGCCATGGCGGCGTTCACGTCGTGCCGCCGCAGCGGCGCGCCCGCGACGTGCACGGACCCCGCGTCGTAGGGGTCCGCCCCGAACACGGCCCGGACGACCTCCGTCCGCCCGGCGCCGACGAGTCCGGCGATGCCGACGACCTCACCGGCGCGCACCTCGAACCCGACGTCGTGGAAGACGCCGTCCCGGGTCAGCCCCTCCACCTTGAGCAACGCCTCACCCGCCTCGGCGCGTTCGCGCGGGTACTGCTGCTCGATGGACCGCCCGACCATGAGCCGTACGAGCTCGTCCTCGGGCGTGGAGGCGGGCACCTGCCCGACGCTGCGGCCGTCCCGGATGACGGTGACCCGATCCCCCAGGGCGGCGATCTCCTCCAGGTGATGGGTGATGAAGACGATCCCGACGCCGTCCTCGCGCAGCCGCCGCACGATGGCGAACAGCTTCTCGACCTCCTCGGAGGTGAGCACGGCGGTCGGCTCGTCCATGATGAGCACGCGCGCGTCGAGGCTGAGCGCCTTGGCGATCTCGATCATCTGGAGCCGGGCGATGCCGAGTTCACGCACCCGCGCGCGAGGGGAGACCTTGACGCCCACCCGCTGCAGCAGTAGCTCGGCGTCGGCCTCCATCCTCTTCCGGTCGATCATGCCGAGGCGGCGCGGCTGCCGCCCGAGGAAGATGTTCTCGGCGACGGTCAGATCGGGAACGAGGTTGAACTCCTGGTAAATGGTGGCGATCCCGAGGCGCTCGGAGTCCTGCGCACCGTGGATGCGCACCTCCTCACCACCGGCCAGGATCCGCCCGGCGTCGGGCGTGTAGGCGCCGGAGAGCATCTTGATGAGGGTGCTCTTGCCCGCGCCGTTCTCACCGAGCAGCACGTGCACCTCGCCCCGGCGCAGGTCGAAGTCGACGCTGTCGAGCGCGACGACGCCGGGGAAGGTCTTGCGGATGCCCTCGATGCGCAGCAACTCGTCCGGACTGCGGCTGCTCACGGCGTACTCCTTTGTACGGGGGACGGGGACGGGGTTTTCCGGGCCGCTGCCGCCTCACCGCACGACCGGCGCACGACGAGCCGCGCCGGAAGGGTGACGGACTCGCCGGGCCGGCCCTCGATGCGGTCGACCAGCGCGCGCACGGCGGCCCGCCCGAGGTCGCCCGTGGGCTGGGCGATCGCGGTGACGGGCGGATCGGTGTGCACGAACCAGGGGATGTCGTCGAACGCGGCGAGACCGATGTCCTCGGGGACCCGCAGCCCGCGGGCGCGTACGGCGTCCAGCGCGCCGAGCGCCATCAGGTTGTCGGCGGCGAAGACGACCTCGGGCGGCTCGGGCAGGTCGAGGAAGCCCTCGGTGACCCGACGCCCGCTGCCGGCCTGGAAGTCGCCCTGGCCGATGTAGGCGTCGGGCAGGGGAAGCCCGTATGCGCCGAGCGCCTCGCGGAAGGCGTCGACGCGCTCGCGTCCGGTGGTGGTGGCCGCGGGCCCGGCGATGATCGCGAGCCGACGGTGGCCGAGCCCGTGCAGGTGGGCGACGAGGTCCCGTACGGCACCCCGCCCGTCCGACCGGACGACGGGCACGTCGACGCCGGGGATCCAGCGGTCGACGAACACCATCGGGGTCCCGGCCCGCGCGGCCTCCAGCATCCGCGGCGAGCCACCGTCGGTGGGGGAGACGAGGAGCCCGTCGATCCGGCGGTCCAGCAACGTCGTGACGTGGTGGTCCTGGAGGTCGGGCCGCTCGTCGGCGTTGCCGATGATGACGCTGTAGCCGAGCGCGCGGGCCTCCTCCTCGACGGAACGGGCCAGCTCGGTGAAGTACGGGTTCATGACGTCGCTGATGACCAGCCCGAGGGTGCGGGTCTGGGCGGTGCGCAGCGACCGGGCGACGGCGTTCGGGCGGTAGCCCAGCGCCTCGACGGCGGCCAGCACGCGCTCGCGCGCGGCGGGGCTGACGGACGGGTGGCCGTTGAGCGCACGCGAGACCGTCGCGACGGAGACGCCCGCCTCGGCGGCGACGTCCTTGATGCTCGCCATCGCCGTTCCACCTCCTCGTGGAATCGATTACACGGAGGATTGGAATCGATTACACGAGCGGAATCAAGGGGCGGGATGGGCCCGAGATCGAATCGTGACCGGGGGAGGTCACGGGCAGAGAAGCGGGCGGCACCCGGGGCAACTGGGCCCCGGGTGCCGCCCGAACCGCCCCCGGCAGGTCAGCTCACCGCCGCCGCGAACATCCCCGCCTCGTACGAGCCGCCCTTCTGGTGCGTGATCACGGCGAGCCGGTTGGCCGCGTTGATCAGGGCGACCAGGCAGATCAGCGCGGCGACCTGGTCGTCGTCGTAGTGCTTGCGCACCTGCTCCCACGTCTCGTCGGACACGCCCTCGTGGGCGTCGGCGAGCCGGGTGCCCTCCTCGGCGAGGGCCAGCGCCGCCTGCTCGGCCTCGGTGAACACGGTGGACTCGCGCCAGGCGGCGACCAGGTGCAGCCGGACCGCGCTCTCACCGGCGGCCGCGGCCTCCTTGACGTGCAAGTCGATGCAGTGGCCACAGCCGTTGATCTGGCTGGCCCGCAGCGACACCAGTTCCTGCGTGGCCTTCGGCAGTGCCGACTCGTGAAGCAGCATGCCCATGCCCGCGAACCGCTTCCCGAACCGGCCGGCGAACTCGTTCTCGAAGAGGTTGAATCGGGTGTCCATGATCTCGTCCTCGCTGTGTCGATGCCTCGGTGACGAACACAAGACACCGGTGCCCCGACTCCCGTGACAGGCCGCCGGTGTGACGCAGACCACCGTCGGCGGGTGTCACGGAACCACGGCGACCGGTGTCCTGTGCGCGTGACACCGCCGGAACCGAACGAACGGGAGAACCTGGTGACCAGCGAGAAGAACGGACGCGAACAGGGCGACGCGACCGGGCGGGCGGCAGCCACCGGCGACGGTGGCCCCGTGGACGCGGCCACCGAGGACTTCGTCGCGCACCGCAACCTGCTCTTCACGGTCGCCTACGAGATGCTCGGCTCGGCGGCCGACGCCGAGGACGTGCTCCAGGAGGCCTGGCTGAAGTGGGCGGGCGTCGACCTCGACACGGTGCGCGACCGGCGTGCCTACCTGGTCCGCATCACCACCCGCCAGGCCCTGAACCGGCTGCGCACGCTCGGCCGCCGCAAGGAGTCCTACGTGGGCTCCTGGCTGCCCGAGCCGCTGCTCACCGCCCCCGACGTGGCCGAGGACGTGGAGCTGGCCGACAGCGTCTCGATGGCGATGATGCTGGTCCTGGAGACGCTGGCGCCGGTCGAACGGGCGGTGTTCGTCCTGCGCGAGGTCTTCGACCTCGGCTACGACGAGATCGCCGAGGCCGTCGACAAGAGCCCGGCCACCGTCCGCCAGACCGCGCACCGGGCACGCGCGCACGTCGCGGCACGCCGGCCGCGCGGGGTCGTCTCCCCGACCGAGAGCCGCGACGCGCTCGCCGCGTTCCAACGGGCGGTCGAGACGGGCGACCTGCAGGGCCTGCTCGACATCCTCGCGCCCGACGTCGTCCTGCTGGGCGACGGCGGCGGCATCAAGCAGGCCGTCCTGCGGCCGATCTCGGGGGCCGACAAGGTGGCCCGTCTCATGATCGGCGGGCTGATGAAGCAGGGCGACGCCGTGTCCATGGGCGCGGCCCAGGTGAACGGCTACCCGGCCCTGGTCGTGCGGCTCGACGGCGAGCTGGACACCGTGATGGCGGTGCGCTTCGACGAGGGCCGCATCACCGGCCTCTACGCCGTGCGCAACCCCGAGAAGCTGAGCGGCATGCGGCGGGAGGCCGTCCTGCACCGCTGAAGAGCCGGTGCGGGGTGAATCGGGGACGCCGGCGCGCTCAGTCGCCGATGCCCCCGGTGCCGTCCCGCCGCCCTTTCGGTGCCCGCGCCGCCAGCGCCTCCAGCATCAGATCCACCGCCTCCTCGAAGGAGCTCTCCGCCATCGCGGACAGCCCGTCGCCCGCCGCGGTCAGCGCCGGGTACGACCGGGGGTCGAGGCCGGCGTAGACGGCCCGCCAGGCCGTTCGGTCGGCGTCGCGCTGCTGCCCGGGGAGTGCCTGGAAGGCCGCATCCGTGGCCGCGTGACTGAGCACGGTGTCGATGAACGCCAGATAGAGCCGCGCCGCCGGGGCGGGCTCGAAGCCCGCGGACAGCAGCAGGCCGATCCCCGTGTCGACGGCCCGGATCTCGTGCGGGCGGCGGGTCACCCGGTACGACGCCATGGCCGCCGCGCGCGGGTGGGCGAGATACCCGGCGCGGACCCGCAGAGCCATCTCCCGCAGCGAGGCCACCCAGTCGTCCCCCGGCACGAACCCGGCCATGGCGTCGCCGATGATCCGGTCGGCGATGGCGAGCACCAGGTCGTCGGTGTCGTGGAAGTACCGGTACAGGGCGCTCGGGTCGCAGCCCAGGGCGGTGCCGAGCCGGCGCACGCTGAGCGCGTCGGGACCGTGCTGGCCGATCAGCCGCAGGGCGGTCTCGACGATCAGGTCCTCCGACAGCAGGACCCCGGAGCGAGTGGGCCGCCGTCGGCGGCGCTCCTGCGGGACACGGGACGTCATCGCGGGCTCCCTTCCTTGCCGGCCCGCCACCCTCCGGCCGGCTCCTCCGCAGTGAACGACCGCCGCGGCCTTATGTCAACAGCATTGACGCAATGCGACGCCGGTTGTTCCATCACCTTGCCGCGCGGCTCTTCCCCGTCCCGCCTCCCGAGGAGCCCTCATGCCATCCGTGCCGCCCCCGATCCCCGCACCCCCTCCCGGTCCCGCCCTCAAGCGCTCCCTCGGCGTCGTCGACGGTGTCGCCCTCGCCGCCTCCAGCACGGCCGCCACCACGAGCATCGCCATCGGCATGGGCACGGTCGCCTCCGTCGTCGGCCTCCAGGCCCCCGCCCTCCTGCTGCTGGCGTTCCTGCCGGTGCTCGGCATCGCGCTCGCCTACGCCCGTCTCAACCGCTCCGAGCCCAACTGCGGCAACGGCTACGTGTGGGTCGGCACGTCCCTCAGCCCCTGGCTGGGCTTCCTGACCGGCTGGGTCACCGTCGTCGGCTCGATCGTCTTCTGCGCCTACACGAGCGCGGTCATGGGCTCGGTCCTGCTGATCCTCGCCAACAGAGCCGGTCTGCACACCCTCGCCGGCCTCGCCCTGGACCCGACGTCCACAGGCGTCAGTACGGCGGTCGGGCTGGTGGTCCTCCTCGTCCTCGCCGTCCTGACCGTGACCGGCACCCGCGTCGCCACCCGGTTCCAGTTCGGCCTGCTGGTCTTCGAGTACGTGGTGCTGCTGGCGCTCTGCGGCTGGGCCGTGGTCACCGGCGACCACGCCTTCTCCCTCTCCTGGTTCGACCCGTTCGCGATACCCGACGGCACCGCCTTCGCCCAGGGCATGGTCCTGGCGGTGTTCTTCTTCTGGGGCTGGGACGCGGCCTTCAGCGTCACCGAGGAGACCAGGAGCCCCGGCGACTCCGCCCGGGGTGGGCTCATCGCCCTGTTCGCCATGCTGGGACTGTTCCTCTTCGCCTCGGTCGCCTTCCAGCGGGAGATGGGCCTGGCCGAGCTGATCCACAACGGTCCCCAGGCCCTGCCCTACCTCGGGGAGAAGCTGGCCGCCGAGCCGTGGGCCACGCTGCCCGTGATCGCGCTGATGTTCTCCGCCGTCGCCTCCGTCCAGGCGTCGCTGATCCCCATGGCGCGCGGACTGCTCGCCATGGGCCGCGACCGCACCATGGGGCCGGTGTGGACGCGGGTCCACCCCCGGTACGGCACGCCCGCCGCCGGAACGGTCGTCCTCGTCGCCATCGCCGCCGTGACCGCCGTGCTCGCGGTCGCCATCCCCAAGCTGAGCGACATGCTGCTGGCCGCCGTCAGCGCCATCGGCCTGGTCGTCGCCCTGTACTACGGGCTCACCGCGCTGGCCTGCGCCGTCCGCTTCCGTTCCGCGCTGCGTGAGGGGCCGCGGGAGGCACTGCTCGCCGTGGGCGTGCCCGCCGCGTCCAGCCTCGTCCTGCTGGGGCTCGGCGGCTACCTCGGATACTCGTACCTGACCATGAGCGACCACTTCGAACTCAGCCCGGACAACGGCTGGTTCATGTTCTCGCTGCCCGCCGGCATCGTCATGGCCGGGCTCGTCATGGCCGCCGTGGCCAAGTACGTCAGGCGCTCCCCGTACTTCGCCACGGGGCGCGGCACCGACGCGGAATCCCTGACCACCCTGCCGACGGACCGCGAGACGGTCTGACGCCCCCGTCCGCCCCATCCCTCCCACGGAGTTCACGCCACATGTCTCACGCCCAGCCCACCGCCGCCGGACCCGCCGACCTCGTCCTCACCGGGGGACCGGTGCACACCGTCGATCCCGCCCGCAGCCGCGCCACCGCCGTGGCCGTGCGCGACGGGCGGATCGCGGCCGTCGGCCACGACGAGGTGCACGAGCTGATCGGGCCGCGCACCGAGGTCGTCGACCTGGCGGGCAAGCTGCTGCTGCCCGGCTTCCAGGACGCCCACGTCCACCCCCAGGGCGCCGGCCTCGAACTCGGCCTCTGCCACCTCGGCGACACCACCGACCCCGACGAGTACCTGCGCAGGGTCAGGACGTACGCGGACGAGCATCCGGACGCCGAGTGGATCACCGGCGGCGGCTGGTCGATGGAGGGGTTCCCCGGCGGTACGCCCACCGCCGCGGCCCTCGACGCGGTCGTCCCGGACCGGCCCGTGTTCCTGCCCAACCGCGACCACCACGGTGCCTGGGTCAACAGCAGGGCGCTGGAGCGCGCGGGCATCGACGCCCGCACCCCCGATCCCGCCGACGGCCGGATCGAACGCGACGCCGCGGGAAACCCCACCGGGATGCTCCAGGAGGGCGCGGCCCACCTGGTGGGCGCTCTGGTCCCGGACCCCACACCGGACGAACAGCTCGCCGCGCTCCTGCGCGCCCAGTCCGTCCTGCACTCCCACGGCGTCACCGCCTGGCAGGACGCCATCGTCGGCGCCTACACCAACATGACCGACCCGGCCCCCGCCTACCGGGCGGCCCTCGACCGGGGCCTGCTCACCGCACGCGTCGTCGGCGCCCTGTGGTGGGACCGGGAGCGGGGCGCGGAGCAGATCCCCGAACTCGTGGCCCGCCGCGAGGAGCTGACCCGCGACCGCTTCCGCGCCACCTCCGTGAAGATCATGCAGGACGGCATCGCGGAGAATCACACGGCGGCCATGCTCGACCCGTACCTCACGGGCTGCGGCTGCGCCTCGGACAACAGCGGCATCAGTTTCGTCGCGCCGGCGGAGCTCAGGAAGTACGTCACGGAACTGGACGCGGCCGGTTTCCAGGTGCACTTCCACGCCCTCGGCGACCGGGCGGTGCGCGAGGCGCTCGACGCCGTACAGGCGGCCCGCGAGGCCAACGGGTGGCGGGACACCCGTCACCACCTGGCCCACCTCCAGGTCGTGCACCCCGCCGACGTCCGCCGCTTCCGCACCCTGGGCGCCACCGCCAACCTCCAGATGCTGTGGGCCGCCCATGAACCGCAGATGGACGAACTGACCCTGCCCTTCCTGGGCGCCGAACGCGGCACGCGCCAGTACCCGTTCGGCGATCTGCTGCGGGCCGGCGCGACGCTGGCCGCGGGCAGTGACTGGCCGGTCAGCAGCCCCGACCCGTTCCAGGCCATCCACGTCGCCGTCAACCGCATCGCCCCGGAGGCGCCCGAGGGCACTCCGGTCTTCCTCCCCGGGCAGCGCCTCGACCTGGGCACCGCTGTCGCCGCGTACACGGCGGGCAGTGCCTACGCCAACCACCTGGACGACATCACCGGCAGCATCACGGTCGGCAAGGCCGCCGACCTGGTCGTCGTCGACCGGGACCCGTTCGCCGGGCCGCCCGAGGAGATCGCCGCCACCCGCGTCCTGGAGACCTTCGTGGCGGGCCGGCGCGTCCACGCGGCGCCGGGCGCGTAGGCACTCCCCGCCGAAAATCCCTACCGCGCCGGCCGCGAAGGACGCAGACTCGGCCCATGGCGGACATGGGATCGTTCCGGGATGCGGTCACCGCGTGGGCGGCCGGTGGCCCCGGCGGGCCCGTACACGAGCTGGCCGGGCGGCTGTCCGTGCGGACGGCCGTCCTGCTCGAAGGCCCGAGCGACGCGGCGGCGGTCGAGGCGCTGGCCGCGCGCCACGGCCGGGACCTGGCGGGGGAGGGCGTCTGCGTCCTCCCGATGGGCGGCGCGATGAGCGTCGGCCGCTTCGCCCGCCTCCTCGGGCCGTCCGGCCTGGACCTCCGCCTCACCGGCCTGTGCGACGAGCGGGAGCGGGGTTACTACGTCCGCGCCCTGGAGCAGGCGGACGCGTCACTGCACGGTCTCTTCGTCTGCGCGGCGGACCTGGAGGACGAACTGATCCGCGCACTGGGCGTGACCCGGGTGACGGAACTCGTGGAGGCGGAGGGCGACGCCCGCCCCCTGAAGACCTTCCTGCGCCAGCCCGCCCAGCAGGGCCGCACCGCCCAGCAGCAACTGCGCCGCTTCCTCGGCACAAAGAAGGGCCGCAAGATCCACTACGGCCACGCCCTCGTCGCCGCCCTCACCCCCGACCGGGCCCCCGCCCCCCTCGCCAACCTGCTCGCCGCCCTCTGACCGCTCACCTCGCGGGCCGGCCCCCGGTGTCAGTGGCGGCTGACAGGATGACGATCATGAGTCGGATCATCTCGTACAGCACGGCCGACAAGGCCGACGTCCTCGGGTTCCTCGGCGCGGTCGACAAGCTGACGTCGAATCAGCAGCGTCTCCTGGGCATCATGCGTGAACAGGCCCAGAAGAGTCAGCGCGAACTCGAGCGTCAGGGCATCGACCTGGGCCTGTCCGTGCCCGACGCGCTCGACCACCTCCTGGCCGGTCACGCGAACTCGAACGCCGAGTACGCGGCGAGCGCCTACTACCGGGCCTTCCAGCACATCATCGACTGCAACGCGTCCGACCCCTCCGAGCTGGGTGTGTACTCCAAGCCCGCCACATTCTTCAGCCTGCTCGACGAGGAGCTGCGCCGCCTGGGCGTGAGCCCCGGTCTCCTGCTGCACGACCACCTGTTCTCGGGGCCGCCGGACGACGTCCCCTTCCACATCCCCCATCCCGTGGACGGGCCGCACATCGGCATGTTCCCCCTGGCCTCCGCGAAGCCCGCCGCCGACGCCTACCGCGCGGTGCTGGACCGCATGGACGAGAGCTTCCGGTACGACGTCCAGGAGCTGATCGAGAAGCTCGATTTCGAGCACACGGAATGGGAGTACGCCACGAAGAACGTCGACTGGTACACCCAGGACACGATCTTCTTCTCCATAACGGGCTGACCGTCGGCGGCTGCTCGTGTACGGGGTGGGCGGCGACTCCGACGTCTCCACCGTCCACGGCACAAAAAAACAGTCCCCGGTAGTGCTGCACGTGTCCTGAAGCCTCAGTCGTCACTGTTGCCTCGGTATCGCGCCGGCTTGCCGGGGGCCTGAACGACATCCTGTCCGAGTCACTCCATCGGCTAGACGTCCTCGTCGACTTTGTGGCTCTTTCGGTGTTGCCGTCTAGTAACTACTACTACGCCCTTTATCTGGCGAGTCAATAGGATTTGGGTAAATTTTCCGGCGTTCATGTGGATCGCTTCGGATGATCACGCCCCGCGTTGTCCGAGGCGGCCGGTAGCCTCCTTCCGTACGGAGACGTGAGGGGCAGGTGAGACCGTGTCTGGCGGGGGAAAAGGTCCGGACCGAGGGGGTCGGCCCGGTCTTGCCGAAGTCACCGGCGTCCTGGAACGCATCACGTACGCCAACGAGGAGAACGGCTACACGGTCGCCCGCGTCGACACCGGAAGAGGTGCCGGCGACCTGCTGACCGTCGTCGGCGCGCTGCTCGGTGCGCAGGTGGGGGAGTCCCTGCGGATGGAGGGGCGCTGGGGGTCCCACCCGCAGTACGGCAAGCAGTTCCACGTCGAGAACTACACCACCGTGCTCCCGGCCACCGTCCAGGGCATCCGGCGCTACCTCGGCTCGGGCCTGGTCAAGGGCATCGGGCCCATCTTCGCCGACCGCATCACGCAGCACTTCGGCGTGGACACGCTCCAGATCATCGAGGAGGAGCCCAAGCGACTCGTCGAGGTCCCCGGCCTCGGCCCCAAGCGGACCAAGAAGATCGCCGACGCCTGGGAGGAGCAGAAGGCGATCAAGGAGGTCATGCTCTTTCTCCAGACCGTCGAGGTGTCGACGTCGATCGCCGTGCGGATCTACAAGAAGTACGGCGACGCCTCGATCTCCGTCGTGAAGAACCAGCCCTACCGCCTCGCCGCCGACGTCTGGGGCATCGGCTTCCTCACCGCCGACAAGATCGCCCAGTCCGTGGGCATCCCGCACGACAGCCCGGACCGGGTCAAGGCGGGCCTGCAGTACGCGCTGTCGCAGGCCACCGACCAGGGGCACTGCTATCTCCCCGAGGAGAAGCTGATCGCGGACGCGGTGAAGCTGCTCCAGGTGGACACCGGCCTCGTCATCGAGTGCCTCGCCGAGCTGGCCGCCGAGCCGGAGGAGGACGGCGAGGACCCCGGCGTCGTACGCGAGAAGGTCCCCGACCCGGAGGGCGGCGACCCCGTCACCGCCGTCTACCTCGTGCCCTTCCACCGCGCCGAGCTGGCCCTGGCCGGACAGCTTCGCCGCCTCCTGCGTACCGACGAGGACCGGATGCCCGCGTTCCAGAGCGTGCCCTGGGACAAGGCGCTCGGCTGGCTCAGGCAGCGCACGGGCGCCGAGCTCGCGCCCGAGCAAGAGGCGGCCGTCCGTCTCGCCCTCACCGAGAAGGTCGCCGTCCTCACCGGCGGGCCCGGCTGCGGCAAGTCGTTCACCGTCAGGTCCATCGTCGAGCTGGCGCGGGCCAGGAAGGCGAAGGTCGTCCTCGCCGCCCCGACCGGCCGCGCCGCCAAGCGCCTCGCCGAGCTGACCGGCGCGGAGGCGTCCACCGTGCACCGGCTGCTGGAGCTCAAGCCGGGCGGCGACGCCGCGTACGACCGGGACCGGCCGCTCGACGCCGACCTCGTCGTGGTCGACGAGGCGTCCATGCTGGACCTGCTCCTCGCCAACAAACTCGTCAAGGCCGTCCCGCCGGGTGCGCATCTCCTCTTCGTCGGGGACGTCGACCAGCTGCCCAGCGTGGGGGCGGGAGAGGTGCTTCGGGACCTGCTCGCCGAGGGTGGCCCCGTCCCCGCCGTCCGCCTCACCCGTGTCTTCCGGCAGGCCCAGCAGTCGGGGGTGGTGACCAACGCGCACCGGATCAATGCCGGGCAGCACCCGCTCACCGACGGGATGAAGGACTTCTTCCTCTTCGTCGAGGACGACACGGAGGAGGCGGGGCGGCTCACCGTGGACGTCGCCGCGCGCCGCATCCCCGCGAAGTTCGGGCTCGACCCGCGCCGTGACGTGCAGGTCCTCGCCCCCATGCACCGCGGACCCGCCGGCGCCGGCACGCTCAACGGGCTGCTCCAGCAGGCCATCACCCCCGGCCGCCCGGATCTCGCCGAGAAGCGGTTCGGCGGTCGGGTCTTCCGCGTCGGCGACAAGGTCACCCAGATTCGCAACAATTACGAGAAGGGGGAGAACGGAGTCTTCAACGGCACCGTGGGCGTGGTCACCTCGCTCGATCCGGTTGACCAGCGCCTCACCGTGCTGACCGACGAGGACGAGGAGGTCCCCTATGACTTCGACGAACTGGACGAACTGGCCCACGCCTACGCGGTGACCATCCACCGTTCCCAGGGCAGCGAGTACCCGGCGGTGGTGATCCCCGTGACGACCGGGGCCTGGATGATGCTGCAACGGAACCTGCTGTACACGGCGGTGACCCGGGCGAAGAAGCTGGTCGTCCTCGTCGGTTCGCGCAGGGCGATCGGCCAGGCGGTGCGCACGGTGTCGGCCGGTCGGCGCTGCACGGCGCTCGACTTCCGGCTGGCGGGCTCGCAGCCTTGAAACCCTGCGGTAAACCTCTCGGCCCGTGTGAGAAAAATGATCGATCAAACGAGTCGCAAAGGTCACAGAGCTCTTCCGGAAGGCGGAGGGAGGGGGCAAGATGAGCAAGTTGGCGGCACTGAGTGCCGCCAATAGGCCCGATGGTCGACCCCGAGTGCACTCTCCTGAGCCAAGTGGGGGATGGTAGAGACAGTCAGGGCACCTCGAAGATGAGGCACTACGTCGGTGAGGGAAGACGTGAGCGACAACTCTGTAGTACTGCGGTACGGCGACGGCGAGTACACCTACCCGGTGATCGACAGCACCGTCGGCGACAAGGGCTTCGACATCGGGAAGCTCCGAGCCCAGACCGGTCTGGTGACGCTGGACAGCGGCTACGGCAACACCGCCGCCTATAAATCCGCGATCACCTACCTGGACGGCGAGGCCGGCATCCTCCGGTACCGCGGCTACCCGATCGAGCAGCTGGCCGAGCGCTCCTCCTTCGTGGAGGTCGCCTACCTGCTGATCAACGGTGAGCTGCCGACCGTCGACCAGCTGGCGGCCTTCAAGGGCGAGATCACGCAGCACACGCTGCTGCACGAGGACGTCAAGAACTTCTACAAGGGCTTCCCGCGCGACGCCCACCCGATGGCGATGCTGTCGTCGGTCGTCTCGGCGCTGTCGACGTTCTACCAGGACAGCCACAACCCGTTCGACGAGCGCCAGCGCAACCTCTCCACGATCCGGCTGCTCGCCAAGCTTCCGACGATCGCGGCCTACGCGTACAAGAAGTCGATCGGCCACCCGTTCGTCTACCCGCGCAACGACCTCGGCTACGTCGAGAACTTCCTGCGCATGACCTTCTCGGTCCCGGCGCAGGAGTACGAGCTCGACCCGACGGTCGTCGCCGCCCTGGACAAGCTGCTGATCCTGCACGCGGACCACGAGCAGAACTGCTCGACCTCCACGGTCCGCCTGGTCGGCTCCTCGCAGGCGAACATGTTCGCCTCGATCTCCGCCGGCATCAACGCCCTGTGGGGCCCGCTGCACGGCGGCGCCAACCAGTCGGTGCTGGAGATGCTGGAAGGCATCCGCGACGCCGGCGGCGACGTCGACTCCTTCATCCGCAAGGTGAAGAACAAGGAGGACGGCGTCCGCCTGATGGGCTTCGGCCACCGGGTCTACAAGAACTTCGACCCGCGCGCCAAGATCATCAAGGCCGCCGCGCACGATGTGCTCTCCGCCCTCGGCAAGTCCGACGAGCTGCTGGACATCGCCCTGAAGCTGGAGGAGCACGCGCTCTCCGACGACTACTTCGTCTCGCGCAGCCTCTACCCGAACGTGGACTTCTACACCGGTCTGATCTACCGGGCCATGGGTTTCCCGACCGAGATGTTCACGGTCCTGTTCGCCCTCGGCCGGCTGCCGGGCTGGATCGCCCAGTGGCACGAGATGATCAAGGAGCCGGGTTCCCGCATCGGCCGCCCGCGCCAGATCTACACGGGCGTCGTCGAGCGCGACTTCGTCCCGGTCGAGGAGCGCTGAGCGCTCTCCTCGAGGCCGGTGGGGCCCCGTACTCGACGCGTCGTCGTCGGGTGCGGGGCCTTTCCGTACCCGGCCGCGGACAGTAGCCCGATCGCGGGCAGCAGAAGGCGCCCTGGCGCCGGTCCCCCCACGGGCCGACGAACCAGGGCGCCTTCCCATGTCCCGGTGCGGATTCCCCCCACGGGATCCGGCCGGGCGTCTGTGAGGACAGCGCCTGAATCGCTGTGTATGTGCACGACGGGCCGAACCCGCCGTGCGTGTGTCGTGTCGTGCGGTCTGCCGGGACAGCGCACGCCCGGGAGGGCCGCTCAAAGCTTCCCGGTGTACGTGTCCCGGCAACGCAGCTCTGGGAAAGTCCCCCAAGACATCCCCAGATGCCAGGTGGCGCCCCCCAAGACGCTGCCTGACATCGCCAACTTAGACCTTCGAACCCCTTCGATGGTTACGTTCGCGTCACTGTGATCTGCGTCTCTTGCATATGTCCCTTAGATGCGCAAGAGCCCCGAAACGGTGAACGGGACTCAAGCGTAAGGAATATGCGCGAGCCGTGTGAAGAGCTTATGTGAGGCGCGTGCCGGACTCCAGGGGGCTCCGGCCATCGAGACCTCAGCGAAACGCGCGGAGCCGCAGGCTGTTGGTCACCACGAACACCGAGGAGAAGGCCATCGCCGCCCCCGCGATCATCGGGTTCAGCAGCCCCGCGGCGGCCAGCGGCAGCGCGGCCACGTTGTAGCCGAAGGCCCACACGAGATTGCCCTTGATCGTGGACAGGGTGCGCCGGGAGAGGCGGATCGCGTCCGCGGCCACCCGCAGGTCCCCGCGCACCAGCGTCAGGTCGCCCGCCTCGATCGCCGCGTCCGTCCCCGTGCCCATCGCCAGACCCAGATCGGCGACGGCCAGCGCGGCGGCGTCGTTGACGCCGTCCCCGACCATGGCGACCGTACGGCCCTCGGCGCGCAGCCGCTCCACCACGGCGACCTTGTCCTCGGGCAGTACCTCGGCGATCACCTCGTCGATGCCGACGGCCCGGGCGACCGACTCGGCCACGCGCCGGTTGTCGCCGGTCAGCAGTACCGGGGTGAGGCCCAGCCGGCGCAGCTCGGCCACCGCCTCGGCGCTGGTCTCCTTGACCGCGTCCGCCACGGCGACGACCCCGCGCGCCGCCCCGTCCCACCCGACGACGACGGCCGTACGACCGTCCCCCTCGGCCTCGTCCCTGGCGCGGGCCACCTGTGGTGGGAGGTCGTCGTAGAGGCGCCCCACGGCCACCTCACGGCCCTCCACGCGCCCGCGCACGCCGCGCCCGGGGACGCTCGTGAAGTCCTCGACGCCGGGCAGCGCGCCGACCCGCCGTTCGGCGCCGGCCGCGACGGCACGGGCCACGGGGTGTTCCGAGGCGTGCTCGACGGCACCCGCGAGCCGCAGCACCTCCTGCTCGTCGGTGCCCTCGGCGGCGTACACCTCCTGGAGGGTCATGCGGCCGGTGGTGACGGTGCCGGTCTTGTCCAGGACGACCGTGTCGACACGGCGCGTGGACTCCAGGACCTCCGGGCCCTTGATGAGGATGCCGAGCTGGGCGCCGCGTCCCGTGCCGACCATCAGCGCGGTCGGTGTCGCGAGGCCCAGCGCGCACGGGCAGGCGATGATCAGTACGGCGACGGCGGCCGTGAACGCGGCGACCGCGTCGCCGGTGGCGCCCAGCCACCCGCCGAAGGTGGCGACCGCGATCACCAGCACCACGGGCACGAAGACCCCGGAGATCCGGTCGGCCAGTCGCTGCACCTCGGCCTTGCCGCTCTGCGCGTCCTCCACCAGCTTGGCCATCCGCGCCAGCTGCGTGTCGGCGCCGACCCGCCGCGCCTCGACCACCAGCCGGCCCCCGGCGTTGACCGTGGCGCCGGTGACGGCGTCGCCGACGGCCACGTCCACCGGCACGGACTCGCCGGTCAGCAGGGAGGCGTCGACGGCGGAGGCGCCCTCGACCACCGTCCCGTCGGTGGCGATCTTCTCGCCGGGCCGTACGACGAACCGGTCGCCGACGGCCAGCCGGGCCACCGGTATCCGTACCTCGCGCCCGTCCCGCAGTACCGCGACGTCCTTCGCGCCCAGCTCCATCAGCGCCCGCAGCGCGGCGCCGGCGCGGCGCTTGGAGCGGGCCTCCAGCCAGCGGCCGAGGAGCAGGAAGGCGGTGACACCGGCGGCGGCCTCCAGGTAGATTGTGGAGGCGCCGTCCGTGCGGGAGACGGTGAGGTCGAAGCCGTGCCGCATGCCCGGCATGCCCGCGTCCCCGAAGAACAGCGCCCACAGCGACCAGCCGAACGCCGCGAGGGTGCCGAGCGAGACCAGGGTGTCCATGGTGGCCGCGCCGTGCCTGACGTTGGTCCAGGCGGCGCGGTGGAAGGGCAGGCCGCCCCAGACCACGACGGGCGCGGCCAGGGTGAGCGAGAGCCACTGCCAGTTGTCGAACTGGAGCGCGGGGACCATGGCGAGCAGCACGACGGGCACGGCGAGGAGGACGGAGACGACGAGGCGCCCGCGCAGGGCGGACAGCTCGGGGTCGTCGGCGGCCTCCGGGGCCTCGGCCTCCTCGGCCTCGTCGGCGGGTTCCGGCGGCGGCGCGGGCTCCTCGGCGGTGTACCCGGTCTTCACGACGGTGGCGATCAGGTCGGCGACATCGGTGGTCACCGGGTGGCTGACCCTGGCCTTCTCCGTCGCGTAGTTCACCGTGGCGGTGACACCGTCCATGCGGTTGAGCTTCTTCTCGACGCGGGCCGCGCACGAGGCGCAGGTCATCCCGCCGATGAGCAGCTCGACCTCGGCGAGGCCCGGCTCGGCGGCCGTGGGTGCCGTGGGTGCCGTGGGTGTGTCCGCGGTGGTGCTGGTCATGGTCCGGGCTCTCCGGGCTCAGATCCTGCCGACGAGCTCGAAGCCCGCCTCGTCCACGGCCGCGCGCACGGCCGCGTCGTCGAGGGGGGCCTCGGAGACGACGGTGACCTCGCCGGTGGCGGCGACGGCCTGCACCGAGCCGACGCCCGCGATGTCGGAGATCTCGCCGGAGACGGCGCCCTCGCAGTGTCCGCAGCTCATTCCGGTCACCTTGTAGACGGTGGTGACGGAGCCCTGGGTGTCGGTCTGAACGGTCATGTCCTACTCCTCGTCGGGGCGTGCGGGGGCGGGCACCCGTGAGTGAGTACCCGTGAGTACCGTGATCCAGCGTGTGGACCACGCACTCCCCACTGTACCCCTAGGGGGTATGGAAGCCGCTTAGCCTTCCGTGAGAAGTGTGACGTGGAGCCGGGAACAGGGAAGTGAGGGTGCAGATGCGCGCGGTCGTGTTCGAGCGGTTCGGGGAGCCTGCCGAGGTGCGGGAGGTCGACGATCCGGCGCCCGCGCCGCACGGTGTCGTGGTCCGGGTCGAGGCCACCGGGCTGTGCCGCAGCGACTGGCACGGCTGGCAGGGGCACGACCCGGACATCACCCTGCCGCACGTGCCCGGTCACGAACTCGCCGGTGTCGTCGAGGCGGTCGGCGACCGGGTGGCCGGATGGCGGCCCGGCGACCGGGTGACCGTGCCCTTCGTCTGCGCCTGCGGAAGCTGCGCGGCGTGCGCGGCGGGCGACCAGCAGGTGTGCGAACGGCAGACCCAGCCCGGCTTCACCCACTGGGGCTCGTTCGCCCGGTACGTGGCGCTCGACCACGCCGACGTCAACCTCGTCGCCGTACCCGACGGCATGTCGTACGCGACGGCCGCCTCGCTCGGCTGCCGGTTCGCCACGGCGTTCCGGGCCGTGGTGCAGCAGGGGCGCCTCGCGGCGGGGGAGTGGGTGGCGGTGCACGGCTGCGGCGGGGTCGGCCTGTCGGCGGTGATGATCGCCGCGGCGGCGGGCGCGCGGGTCGTCGCCGTCGACGTGTCGCCCCGGGCGCTGGAACTGGCGCGGACGTTCGGCGCGGCCGAGTGCGTGGACGCCGCCTCGACGCCGGACACGGCGGCGGCGGTCCGTGACCTGACCGGCGGTGGCGCCCACCTTTCCCTGGACGCCCTCGGCTCGCCCGTCACCTGCGCCGCCTCCGTGAACGGCCTGCGCCGCCGGGGCCGGCACGTGCAGGTCGGGCTGCTGCCCTCACCGACCGGCACCACGCCGGTGCCGATGGCCCGCGCGGTCGCCCTGGAGCTGGAACTGCTCGGCAGTCACGGGATGGCCGCGCACACCTACCCGCCCATGCTGGAGCTGGTCCGCGCCGGAGCGCTCCGGCCCGACCTGCTGGTGACGTCCACCATCGGGCTGGACGAGGTCCCGCAGGCCCTGGCGGCGATGGGGACGGAGCCCGGCGCGGGGGTGACGGTCATCGAGCCGTGACGGCGGCCTCGGGGTGCCCGCGGTCGGCCTGCGGGTGCCCGCGGTGGACGGCCCACTGGTGGTCGAGGACGGCCATCAGCACCTCGTCCACCCACGCCCCGTCGCGCCACTCCACCTCACGCCGCGTTCCCTCCAGCACGAATCCGACCTTCTCGTAGACCCGCAGGGCCCGGTGGTTGTAGCCGTAGGCGTCCAACTGGACGCGATGCAGCCCGAGTGCCTCGAACCCGTAGTCGACGATCAGCCGGGCCGCCTCGGTGCCGATGCCCCGACCGCGCCCCCGTGCGCCGATCAGCGTGCGGAAGGTGCAGGTACGGCTCTCGGGCTCCCACTCGTGGAGCACGACCTCGCCGAGGAGTTCGCCGTCGGCGGGATCGGTGACGGCCAGGTCGAGCCGGTCGGGCTGTGCGCTGCGGGAGCCGTACCAGTCGCGCAGCAGCTCCGGGGTGAGCTCGCGTCCCGGCGAGCCGGTGAAGTGCCGGACCTCGGGATCGTTGATGATCTCCCACATCCGCTTGGCATCGGCTTCGGTGAACGGTCGCAGCACGGTCCTGTCACCGGTCAGGACGGGTTTCAGGGAGAAGTCCATGCACCGCACTGTGCCCCACGTGACCCTGCGGCGGAGAACGATTTTCCCGGCCTACCGGTTCCGGTTGCGGGGTCGGGACGCCACCCAGGCGCGGATCGTGTCCGCGTACCAGTAGGGCTTCCCGCGCTCCACGTGGTCGGGCGGGGGAAGGAGCCCGTGCTTGCGGTACGAGCGCACGGTGTCCGGCCGTACCCGGATGTGGGCCGCGATGTCCTGGTAGGACCAGAGCCTTCGGTCGGTCACGGGTCGCACCTCCCTGTGCGCACCGCGGCGGCGACCGGGGACGGCCGCCGGGGGGAGCCGGGTGCTGTGTCGGCGATCACCAAGCCTGTAGGGGGTGAACGAGACCGGGCGGGGAGCGGTCAGGGGCCGTTCCCGGCTGTGACGGAACACCCGTCGGTGCGTGACATGCGTGACAGGAAGGCGGCCTTTGTGACACGCGTGCCACACAGGCGTACGCGGCCGACCGGACCATGTCGTCCGAATGTCCGGACAAAACATTGACAGGCCGCACGCGCGGGGCTAGAAACCGGGGAGACGCATCGGCGGGCGGGCAACGACGGGCACGAAGGGGAACGCGATGGCGCACGACCTGATCGCCGGGGGGCCGAAGTCCGCTCCCGTCGTCGCCGGTTCCCCCACGAAACGCCTCCGGCGCGGGAAGGCCGCTTCGCCCTGGCAGGAGCGAAGCACGAGCGCCGACTCCCCGCTCGCACCGGCTCCGCGCCGGAGGTTCCCGCGTCCCGTAGGGGCACGCGCCGCCCACACTCGCCCACGTGTCTACGCGGACACCCAAACCGCATACACAGTGTCGGGCCCGCCCGAAGCGCCCGGCTGCTGGGATGGACCCATGGCACAGGCCGCGACCCGAACGTCGGCGGTCACGGCCCGTGAGCAGGACCAACGGCACGTCTCGACCCGTCGCCGCCATCTGTGAAGGAGTTCTCGGTCATGACGAACATCGTCAACCACTGGATCGGCGGCAAGACCGCCGAAGGCGCCTCGGGCACGTACGGGCCGGTGACCGACCCGGCGACCGGCGAGGTCACCACCAAGGTCGCCTTCGCCTCCGTCGAGGAGGTGGACGCCGCGGTCGCCGCCGCCAAGGAGGCGTACCTGACCTGGGGCCAGTCCTCGCTGGCCCAGCGGACCTCGATCCTCTTCAAGTTCCGGGCGCTGCTGGACGCGCACCGCGACGAGATCGCCGCGCTGATCACCGCCGAGCACGGCAAGGTGCACTCCGACGCGCTGGGCGAGGTCGCGCGCGGCCTGGAGATCGTCGACCTGGCCTGCGGCATCACCGTGCAGCTCAAGGGCGAGCTGTCGACGCAGGTCGCCACCCGCGTCGACGTGTCCTCGATCCGGCAGCCGCTCGGCGTGGTCGCCGGCATCACGCCGTTCAACTTCCCGGCCATGGTGCCGATGTGGATGTTCCCCATCGCCATCGCCTGCGGCAACACCTTCGTGCTCAAGCCGAGCGAGAAGGACCCGTCGGCCGCCGTGAAGATCGCCGAGCTGCTCTCCGAGGCCGGTCTGCCCGACGGTGTCTTCAACGTCGTCCACGGCGACAAGGTGGCCGTGGACCGCCTCCTGGAGCACCCGGACGTCAAGGCGGTCTCCTTCGTCGGCTCCACCCCGATCGCCCGGTACATCCACACCACCGCCTCCGCCAACGGCAAGCGCGTCCAGGCGCTGGGCGGCGCCAAGAACCACATGCTGGTGCTGCCGGACGCCGACCTCGACGCGGCGGCCGACGCGGCCGTGTCCGCGGCCTACGGCTCGGCCGGCGAGCGCTGCATGGCGATCTCCGCGGTCGTCGCGGTCGGTGCGATCGGCGACGAGCTGGTCGAGAAGATCCGCGAGCGCGCCGAGAAGATCAAGATCGGCCCGGGCAACGACCCGACGTCGGAGATGGGCCCCCTCATCACCAAGGCCCACCGCGACAAGGTGGCGTCCTACGTCGAGGGCGCGGCGGCCGAGGGCTGCGAGGTCGTCCTGGACGGCACCGGCCACACGGTCGACGGCCACGAGGACGGCCACTGGATCGGCATCTCCCTGCTGGACCGCGTGCCGACCACCGCGAAGGCGTACCAGGACGAGATCTTCGGCCCGGTCCTGTGCGTGCTGCGCGCCGACACGTACGAGGAGGGCGTGGCGCTCATCAACGCCTCCCCCTTCGGCAACGGCACCGCGATCTTCACCCGGGACGGCGGTGCGGCCCGCCGCTTCCAGCTGGAGATCGAGGCCGGCATGGTCGGCGTGAACGTGCCGATCCCGGTCCCCGTGGGCTACCACTCCTTCGGCGGCTGGAAGGACTCGCTCTTCGGCGACCACCACATCTACGGCAACGACGGCACGCACTTCTACACCCGCGGCAAGGTCGTCACCACCCGCTGGCCGGACCCGTCCGACGCCCCGGCGGGCGTGGACCTGGGCTTCCCGCGCAACCACTGAGGCGGGCCGCCGCGAGACGCACGGTGCCCCCGTCCACCCGCGCGGGGTGGGGCGGGGGCACCGCCGTACGCGGGCTCAGCCCTGCTGCGTCCCGGCTTCCATCACTTCCTCGGTGAGGTCGCCGGTCTGGTCGGCGGGCGGGGCCACGATGTCCTGGGTGGCGCCCCACTTGTCGAAGTCCATGGTGACCTTCATGGCACCGAACTCCTGCTTCAGGCGCACCGGCAGGTCCTCGTCGCCCACCCAGATGTCCATGGTGATCGAGCCGCCCCCGGTGGCCGAGTTGAGCAGGCTGTCGGCGCCGCTGAAGGCCTCCTTGAACTTGCCCATGTCCTCCTGGTCGAGGACGGCCCGGTAGTGGGTCGTGGGCTTGCCGTTGACGGTCTCCTTGCCGAGGTCCTCGACGTCGCTCGCGTACTCGAGGCCCTTCATGGAGGCGGCCGGGCTGCCACCGCCGCCGCCGGCCATCGCCGCGGCGCCCGACTCGCCGAACACGGCCGACCCGTCGATCTTCATCCACTCCTTGCCCTCTAGCGGGCCGGCGGGCTGCGGGTCGATGTCGTAGTAGTACGCACCGTCCACGAAGAGGGTGCGCACCGTCGGGGAGTCCGTGAGCTCCTGCATCTGCGCGGCCTCGGCGTCCATCTCGACGTCGAGCGCGTAGCCGTCGCCCCAGGAGTACGTGCCGTCCATGGAGATCGGCTCGCCGGTGCCCAGGTCGGTCGTCGTCCTGACCTCGGCGGAGCCCAGCTCCTCGGTGCGGTCGGTGGCGCGGGAGAGCGCCGCCATGACCATGTTGGCCGGGGATCCGGCCTTGTCGGTGGCCTTGTCGGCGGTCTCCGTCGCGCTCTCGGTCGCGGTGTCGGTGGCCGTCTTGGTGTCGCCCGAGCCGCACGCGGTGGCCGTGATCATCGCCGCCGCCGTCAGCCCCACCCAGGCCGCGGTGTACCTCAGCTTCATGAGTCCCCACCCGTTGCTGTGAACCTGTGTTCTCTCTGTGTCCGGGACTCTACCGGGCTCCACCGACAGCGTCCGCATGCCGGATGGCGGCACGTTTTTCCATCCCGTTACCTACGGTTCCCGTACGCCTCAAGGGGCGCTCTTTCACCGGGCTCTGATGCGATTCCAGGTGTTCAGCCGTCTCCGATCAACGGATTCCGTAGGTGAACAGCCATTGACGCAGCGGTTTTCGTCGGGATTCCATCTTGCGCCGGGAGCGGACGAGAACGACGTACGACCAAGCCGCCGGAGGCGATAGCGCTCCCGCCCGAACCACGCCGCACGAGTCGATCGGAACCGCTGCATGACCGACACGCTCCGCCCCGCCGAGACCGCTGCCGCAGTTCCCCCGGATCTCCCGGACCGTCCGGACGCCCGGACGCTCAAGCGCTCCATCGGGGTCGTCGGCGGCACGCTGCTGACCCTCTCGTGCGTGACCCCCGCCTCCACGCTGTTCGTGGTCGTCCCCGACCTGTTCGGCTCGCTCGGCACCGCCACCGCCCTGACGATCGCCATCGGCTCCCTCCTCTGCATCGCCGTGGCGTTCTGCTACTCGGAGCTGGGCACCCTCATCCCCAGCGCGGGCGGCGAGTACGCCATGGTCTCGACGATGGCCGGGCGGCTGGCGGGCTGGCTGGTCTTCGTGCTGTCCCTGCTGGTCGTCATGATCGTGCCGCCGGTGATCGCGATGGGCACGGCCGACTACCTCGAACCGATCCTGCACCTCGACCCCTCCCTGGCCGGCGCCGGCGTCATGCTGCTCGCCACCCTCGCCGGTCTGCTCGACCTGCGCGCCAACGCCTGGATCACCGGCGTCTTCCTGGTGCTGGAGGTCATCGCCGCGGCCGTCGTCGCGGTGCTGGGCTTCGCCCACGGCGAGCGCGGCCTCGGCAGCCTGGCCTCCATGGAGGTGGCCGGCGCGGACGGCGGCGCGGACCCCGTGACGGGCATGCTGGTCGTCTCCGGGCTTGCCATCGCCCTGTTCATCACCCAGGGCTTCTCCACCGCCGTCTACCTCTCCGAGGAGCTGGAGGACCCGCGCCGCAACGTCGCCCGCACGGTGCTCGCCACCCTCGGCATCTCCGCCGTGATCATCCTGGTCCCGGTCGTCGCCATCACGCTCGGGGCCTCCGACCTGGCCGAGCTGACCGGCGGCGACATCGGCTCGATGGTGACCGCCTGGTCCAACTCCGCCGTCGGCACCTTCGTCAGCCTCTGCGTAGCCCTCGCCATCGTCAACGCCGGCATCGTGATGGTCATCCAGAACTCGCGCGTGCTGTTCGCCTCCGCCCGCGACAAGGCCTGGCCCGAGCCGGTGAACCACCTCTTCGCCAAGCTCGGCCGGTTCGGCTCCCCCTGGGTCGCCACCCTCGCCGTCGGAGTCCCCGGCGCCGCGCTGTGCTACGTCAACCTGGACACGCTGTACGGCGTCACGGGCGTCTCCGTCACCGGCATGTACCTGCTCGTCGCGGTCGCCGCCCTGCTCTCCCGGCGCGGTGCCCACCGGCACGCGCACGCGTGGCGGATGCCGCTGTGGCCCGTCGTGCCCGTGGTGCTGATCGTGGTCCTCGCCTACATCCTCACCCAGCAGGAGACGGACTACCTGCTGTGGACCGGCGGCATCACCGCCGTCGCCACCCTGTACTGGGCCCTGTACCTGCGCCCGCGCCGCGACACCCGCTGGCTGGTGACGGTCCCCGAGGACGTCCGCGAGCCCGCCCGGCCGTGACCTGCCCTACCGCGCCTGCGGTACGCGGCGGGGTCCCCGTACCTCCGTAGGAGGTGCGAGGGTTCAGCCTCCGGACTGCTCCGGTTGTCGGCGGCGGCCCGTACCGTTGGGCGCATGGATCTTCGACTGCCCCGAGTGCGCGGGCTGCTGCGGCGGCCGCGTTGGCTGCTCGCCGCCGCGGCCGCCGTCGTCGTGCTCGCCGGCGCCGGTACGTGGACGGCCGTCGCCGACGACGACGCGCCCGCGGTGCACCGCACCGACCGGGCCGTGGCCGTGGCCGACGGGGTGCGCCTGGACACCTCGTACTTCACGGCCGGCGCCGAGGGCCGCCGCCCGGCCGTCCTGCTGGCGCACGGCTTCGGGGGCAGCAAGGCCGACGTCCGGGAGCAGGCGGAGAGCCTGGCCCGGGACGGGTACGCGGTGCTCACCTGGTCGGCGCGCGGCTTCGGCCGCTCCACCGGGAAGATCGGGCTCAACGACCCGGAGGGCGAGGTCACCGACGTCTCACGGCTGCTGGACTGGCTGGCGAAGCAGCCGCAGGTGCTGCTGGACGGCAAGGGCGACCCGCGCGTCGGCATGGCCGGCGCCTCGTACGGCGGCGCGGTCGCGCTGCTCGCCGCCGGACACGACGGCCGGGTCGACGCCATCGCCCCGGCGGTCACGTACTGGAACCTCGCGGACGCCCTGTTCCCGAACGGCGTGTTCAAGAAGCTGTGGGCCGGCATCTTCGTCAACTCCGGCGGCGGCTGCGCCGAGTTCGAGGACCGGCTGTGCCGGATGTACGAACGGGTCGCCGAGTCCGGGCAGCCGGACCCCGAGGCTCGCTCGCTGCTCCAGGCCCGCTCGCCGTCCGCCGTCGGCGACCGCATCAAGGTGCCCACCCTGCTGGTGCAGGGCCAGACCGACTCCCTGTTCCCGCTCGGCCAGGCCGACGCGGCGGCGAAGGCGATCCGGGCGAACGGCGCTCCCGTCGACGTCGACTGGATCGCCGGCGGGCACGACGGCGGCGAGATGGAGACCGACCGCGTCCGCAGCCGCGTACAGGAGTGGTTCGACCGCTACCTCAAGGACGACAAGGGCGCCGACACCGGCCCGGCCTTCCGCGTCACCCGCACCGGAGGCGTCGACTCCACCGACGGCCGGGCCCAGCTGCGGGGCGCGAGCGCCGACCGGTACCCGGGCCTGGACAGCGGACGGCGGACCATCGACCTCGGCGGCCGTGAGCAGCGCTTCGACAACCCGGCGGGCGCCAACCCGCCCGCCGTCTCCGCCCTGCCCGGACTCGGCGGCTCCGGCGGGCTGGCCCAGCTCTCCTCGCTGGGCGTCGGGGTGTCGCTGGACTTCCCCGGCCAGCACGCCCGCTTCGACTCCGCCCCCGTCGGCGACGACCTGCACATCACCGGCTCGCCCACCGTGACCGTCCACGTCCGGTCCACCACCGACGACGCCGTGCTGTTCGGGAAGGTGTACGACGTCGGCCCGGACGGCACCGGCCAGGTGCTGCCCGCCCAGTTGGTGACGCCCGTCCGCGTCGAGGACGCCAAGGCCGGCCGGGACGTGACGCTCACCCTCCCGGCGATCGACCACGAGGTGGAGAAGGGCCACCGGCTCCGCCTGGTCCTCGCCTCCACCGACCTCGGGTACGCCTCCCCGGCGGCCCCCGCGACCTACACCGTCTCCCTCAAGGGCGACCTCCAGGTGCCGACCGCACCCGGCGTGACCACCGCCGCCGCCCCGCTGCCCGCGTGGGTGTGGTGGCTGCCGCTCGCCGGCGCCGTCGTGGCGCTGCTCCTGCTGCTCACCGGACGCCGCCGCACCGCCCCCCCGGCCCCGGACCCGGCGCTCGCCGCGGTCCCCCTGGAGATCACCGGCCTCGGCAAGCGGTACGCCGGGTCGGCCGACCGGTACGCGGTGCGGGAGCTGTCCTTCCGCGTGGAGAAGGGCCAGGTCCTCGGCCTGCTCGGTCCCAACGGCGCGGGCAAGACGACCACCCTGCGCATGCTGATGGGCCTGATCAAGCCGGACACCGGGGAGATCCGCGTCTTCGGTCACGCCGTCCGGCCGGGCGCCCCGGTGCTGTCCAGGGTCGGCGCCTTCGTCGAGGGCGCGGGTTTCCTGCCGCACCTGTCCGGCCGGGAGAACCTGGAGCTGTACTGGAGGGCGACCGGCCGCCCGCCCGAGGACGCCCATCTGGACGAGGCCCTGGAGATCGCCGACCTCGGCGACGCGCTGGCCCGCGCGGTGCGCACCTACTCGCAGGGCATGCGCCAGCGGCTCGCCCTCGCCCAGGCCATGCTGGGCCTGCCCGACCTGCTCATCCTGGACGAGCCGACCAACGGCCTCGACCCGCCGCAGATCCGCGAGATGCGCGAGGTGATGATCCGGTACGCCGCCGGCGGCCGCACCGTCATCGTCTCCAGCCATCTCCTCTCCGAGGTCGAGCAGTCCTGCACCCACCTGGTGGTCATGGACCGCGGCCGGCTCGTCCAGGCGGGCCCGGTCGGTGAGATCGTCGGCTTCGGCGACACCCTCCTCGTCGGCACGGACGTGCCCGTGGAGGAGCCCGTCGCCGAGAAGGTCGCCGCCCTGCCGGGCGTCGCCTCCGCCGTGCGCACCGACGACGGGCTCCTGGTCCGGCTCGACGCCGACGGCACCGCCGCCCGCCTGGTCGCGGAGCTGGTCCGGCTGGAGGTGCCGGTGTCCTCGGTGGGCCCGCACCGCCGCCTGGAGGACGCCTTCCTCACCCTGATCGGAGGTTCCGCATGAGCACGCTCACCGAGCGAGACCCGCAGCCCGGACGCGCCGAGCCCGTCGAGGCCGCCGCCGGCTACCGGCCGGGCCGCACCCTGCCGCTGCGGGTGGAGCTGGTGCGTCAGCTCAAACGGCGCCGCACGCTGGTGATGGGCGCGATCCTCGCCCTGCTGCCGTTCGTCCTCGTCGTCGCCTTCGCCATCGGCGGCGAGCCCGACGGCCCCGACGACCGGATCACGCTGATGGACACGGCCACCGCGTCCGGCGCCAACTTCGCCGCCGTGAGCCTGTTCGTCTCGGCGGGCTTCCTGCTCGTCATCCCCGTCGCCCTGTTCTGCGGGGACACCGTCGCCTCGGAGGCCGGCTGGTCCTCCCTGCGCTATCTGCTCGCCGCCCCGGTGCCGCGCGCCCGGCTGCTCGCCTCCAAGCTCGCCGTCGGCCTCGGCCTGAGCCTCGCCGCCATGGTGCTGCTGCCGCTGGTGGCCCTCGCCGTCGGCACGGTCGCCTACGGCTGGGGGCCGCTGGCGATCCCCACCGGCGGTTCGCTCGCCCCCGGGACGGCGGCGCAGCGCCTGGTGGTGGTCGTGGCGTACATCTTCGTCTCGCAGCTGGTCACCGCGGGCCTCGCGTTCTGGCTGTCCACGAAGACCGACGCCCCGCTCGGCGCGGTCGGCGGAGCCGTCGGCCTGACCATCGTCGGCAATGTCCTGGACGCCGTGACGGCCCTCGGACACTGGCGCGACTTCCTGCCGGCGCACTGGCAGTTCGCCTGGGCGGACGCCATCCAGCCGCGTCCCGAATGGGCGGGCATGATGCAGGGCACGGCGATTTCCGTGACGTACGCGCTCGTGCTGTTCGCGCTGGCCTTCCGGGGTTTCGCCCGTAAGGACGTGGTGTCCTGAGCGGCCGTTGCCGCCTCTTCTCCTTTCCTGCTTTTCCCGTTGTCATGCGGTCCAACCGGGTGAACCTGCGAAACCGTTTCTCATCCGTCGGGTTGTTGTAGCAGTAGGGCACGCGACGTCACGAGCCCGCACAGCCCCCGGCTATGACAGGGCCGGCCTTGGATGTCGATTTTCGTGCCGAGGCCGGCTTTCACAGTTCACCAAGCAGGAAGATAACCACATTGCGACAGACCCTGAGCAGGGGAGTGCTCGCGGCGGCCGCCGCCACGGGCATTCTGTCCCTGACGAGCGCTCCCGCCCTCGCCGACTCCATCGCGGTGGGGACCTCCGAGAACGCCGACGGTGTGGCGTCCGGGAACATCATCCAGGCGCCGGTCCACGCGCCGGTGAACGTGTGCGGCAACGCCGTCAACGCCCTCGCGGCCCTCAACTCCACCCACGACAACTCCTGCGGCAACACCTCGCAGGGCGTCCCCTCGGCCGCCTCCTCGGCGGCGTCCTCGTCGGAGTCCTCGACCACCGGCTCCCGCGCCGGTGGCAGCCAGGCGGTGGGATCCTCCGAGAACGCCGACGGTGTGGCGTCCGGGAACGTCGTGCAGGCGCCGGTCAACGTGCCGGTGAACGTGTGCGGCAACGCCGTCAACGTGGCCGCGGCGCTCAACGACACGTACGGCAACTCCTGCGGCAACACCTCGCAGGACGCCTACGCGTCCTCGTACGGCACCTCCTCCACCCGCGGCAGCGAGGCGGTCGGCACCTCCGAGGGCGCCTACGGTCTGCTGTCCGGGAACGTCATCCAGGCGCCGGTCCACGCGCCGGTGAACGTGTGCGGCAACGCCGTCAACGTGGCCTCCGTGCTCAACGACACGTACGGCAACTCCTGCTACAACGAGGAGACCGGCTACGGCACCGAAGAGATGACGCCCCCCACCACCGGCACTCCCGCCACCCCGCCGCCCCCCACCCGCGTCGTGGACACGCCGCCCTCGGTCGGCGTCGAGGTGCCCGAGGAGCCGCCCCACCTGGCCGAGACCGGCAGCGAGGGCATGCTGGTGGCGTCGGCCGCCGGTGCCGCCCTGCTCATGGGCGGGGCGGTGCTGTACCGCCGCGGCCGCAGCGCGGCACGCCGGTAGCCGCTCCCGGGCGCCGGACGCGACCCGCCCGGCGCCCACGCCCCTCACCACGACGCCCCCGTCCCGACGCGAGCCACCCCACGAGGTGGCCGGGTCGGTACGGGGGCGCTTCGTCGTGCCTCAGTGGCTCACGGGCGTCGGCGACCCGCTCCGGCTGCCGGCTCCCGGAACGGGGACCTTGCCGCGCGCCGGCGTCGCCCGCAGCCGGCGCCGTACCCCCTGGACGAGGGTCGCCGCGGTGAACGTCGCGCCCTGCACGAAACGCATGGCCGGGCCGAAGCCGGAGGCGGTCACCAGGCCCGCGAGGAACAGCCCGGGGTGGGAGGACTCGAAGTCGCGCCCGGTCGCCGGCGAGCCGTCGGGCAGCACCGCCAGCGTCCCGCACAGCTCGGCGGCGAGCATCCCCATCCGGTCGCAACGCGGCTTGAACCCCGTGGCCGCGACGACGTGCTCGGTCTCCAGGGTGCGCACCAGACCCGTCACGCTCACCGTGTCCAGCCGCACCCCGCCCGGCACCGCGCAGGCCGCCGTGACCTGGTGGCCCGGCAGCAGCTCCACCGCCCGCTCCACCCGGTCCCGCACCCACCAGGCACCCGCCGGGCCCAGCGCCGTGGCCGCGATGCGGGCCCGCGTCGCCTGCGGCAGGGTCCGGAAGAGGCCGGGGCGCTCGGAGTAGAACCAGTTCCGCCAGCCCGGGCCGAGGCCGCTGTGCGGGGAACGGACCGACTGCCACCAGGGACGCTCCCAGGGCGGCGGCACGTCGTTCCAGCGCAGCCGCTCCGCACGCGCCAGCACCCGCACCCGCGTGCCCTGTTCGGCGAGGAGCGCCGCGGTCTCCAGCGCCGCCTGGCCGCCGCCGATCACCGTGACGTCCTTGCCGCGGAAGGGGGTGAGGTCGTTGTGGTGGCTGCTGTGCGTCACCAGCGAGGGGTGCAGTCCGCGCAGGGCGGGCGGCACCTCGATGAACGGCATCACACCGACCGCCAGCGCCACCGTCCGTGCGTAGACCACCTCGCCGTCCTCGGTGAGGGCGGTGAAGCCGTCGGGGCCGGCCGCCACCCGGGTCACCGTGCGCTCCTCCACCTCCGGCACCGCGTGGCGCGCGAACCAGAGGCCGTACTGCGCGAACTCCTCCACCGGGATCGGCTGCGCGTGACGTGCCGTCATCCCCCGCTCCTTGCAGTACGCGTCCAGGCGCCAGCGTCCCTGCGGGTCGGAGAGGTTGGACGCCCACGGCTCCGACTTCAGGAACATGCCGCCGGGCATGTTGTCCCGCCAGGACGCCATGGGCCGGCCGAACACACGCAGATTCAGGCCGGCGGCAGCGGCGTGGGACGCGATCGACAGACCGTACGGACCCGCGCCCACCACCAGAAGGTCGTAGATCATCAGCTGCTCGCTTTCTCGTTGTCGGTCGGGTTGTCGGCCGGGGAGACCGAGGCCGCCCCGGGGGTCGGGTGAGGCACGTGTGCCGCCCGTGTTTCCTGTGCCGGCTTCGGCGCGGCCAGCCGTTCCCGCAGCCGGCCGGCCACATGACGGCCCCACAGGGCCCACATCGCCCGCCCGGGACCGCGGTCGTCCCGGGCGTACCAGGCCAGTTCGCGTCCGTTCGGCGCCGGACGCAGCGCGGCGAGCGGCGCGTAGTTCTCCACCACGAACGCCCGCCCCGCCCTCGGGAGCCCGTCCGGGAACGGACGGCCCGTCAGGTCCAGGTGCAGCGCGCGTACGACGTCCAGGTCCGCGCTGTCCGCGAAGAGCCGGAACTGGGCGCCGGGGCGCGGGTTGAAGTCGAGCAGGTGGTAGCGGCCCGTCTCGCCGCAGCGGCGGAAGTCGAGGTCGAGGACGCCCCGGTAGCCCAGTGCGCCGATGAGCCGCTCGGCCGCCGCCCGCACCTGCGGGTTGGGCGTCCAGTGGCCCACCGCGGTCAGGCCCGCGCCCCGCGGCCAGGACAGTTGCTTGCGGCCCGGTCCGCCCGCGCGCACGGCGCCGGAGTGGTCGGCGTAGCCGTGGAAGAACCAGTCCCGGTTCGGCCCCGGCGGCAGATACGCCTGCAGCAGCAGCCGGCTGCCCGCCTCCTCGGTGCGCCGGTGCAGCTCACGGGCCTGCTGTGCGGACCGCACCAGCACCGTACTGCGCAGCCCGCTGCCGGCCGGCAGCAGCCAGGGCCGGCTCCACTTCGCCACCACCGGCAGTCCGAGCCGGCGTACGTCGTCGGCGGCCCGCTCCGGGCTGTCCGGGATCAGCGTCACCGGATGCGGCACGTCCGCGGACGCGCACACGGCCGCCAGTTCGGCCTTGTCGGCGACGCGTGCGGCCAGCTCCGCGGGCATCGCGGGCAGGAGGTAGGAGGGCGCGAGGTCGGCCCGCATGCGGGCCACGGCGATCGCGCTCGCGTCGTCCATCGGGACCAGGACGGCAGGGGACGCGACATGACCGGCCACCCGGCGCAGCACGGCGAGGATCTCGTCCGCGGACGCGCCCGGCAGCGGCGGAGGGTGCATCCGGCGTACGTAGCGCGACCGGGTGACCGGACTGCCCGCCGAATCGGCGACGACATGCACCTCCACCCCCGCCCGGCCGAGCGAACGCACGGCGCCCAGCGTTCCGTGGTGAAAGGGATTCCGGTCGATCCGCAGCAGTACGGCGGGGACGCGGGTGTCGAGCTGTGACACGAACTCTCTCTTTCTTCCCGTTCTTTCGGACGACTCGGCTCACCCGCACGGGCGAGTGCGGCACTCGAAAGCCCCAGGGGCGGTGGCGCCACCGGATTTCCTGTGCGTGACTTCATATGACTGATCGTCAATAACGAAAACCGGGTCAGAAGGCGGACCAGAGCGAGGAAAGGAGCGGAAATGGCGGGAATGGCTCCACAGCGCAGACGAACGCACAGACGGACTCACAGACGAATGCACGGACGGACTCGGGTCCGCAGGCTGTTCGTGGGCGCGGCGGCGGTCGCCGTGTCGGCCGCCCTGGCGGCCGGTCACGCGACGGGGGTGGAGGTGGTGAGCGTCGCCGACCCGCGCCCGGCCGTTCCCACCCCGTCGACGACGTCCTCGGCGACCACGCCGGTGCCGCGCGAGGAGACCCCGGCCTTCGGCGCCTTCCTCCGGTCCGACGCCCATGGCGTCGCCCGCATGGAGCAGCTCAGCCGCTGGCTGGGCGGTGCGGAGCTGCGCGTCGGCCACACCTACCTGCCCGGCAACCGCTGGAGCGACATCGAGGGTGACATCCACTTCCTCGAGGCCTGGGCGGACTGGCGCAACGAGAAGGACGACCGGATGCTCGTCCTCAACGTGCCCCTGCAGGAGCGCAACGAGGAGGGCGTCCCCGACCGCGAGGTCCGGCAGTTGCTGCGGCGCGGCGCGGCCGGGGAGTTCGACCACCACTTCCGTGCCCTGGCCGAGCGGCTGGTCCGGCTCAAGGTGCCGGACACGGTCCTGGTGCTCGGCTGGGAGATGAACGGCACCACGTACACCCACCGGTGCGGACCGGACCCGGAGGCCTGGAAGAAGTACTGGAAGAGGATCGTCACCACCATGCGCGCGGTGCCGGGCCAGAAGTTCCGGTTCGACTTCACGCCGAGCCGAGGCCAGGACGCCGTTCCCTGGACGGAGTGCTACCCGGGGGACGACGTGGTCGACATCGTCGGCATGGATTCCTACGACCAGCCGGCCGGGCTGTCCTTCGACCGGCAGGTGAGCGAGCCCTACGGCCTCCAGGCACAGGTGGACTTCGCCAAGGCCCACGGGAAACCCATCTCCTATCCCGAATGGGGGCTTTTCCGCAACGGCGACAATCCCGAGTACATGCGGCGCATGCTCGCCTGGATCGACGAGCACAGACCGCTCTACAACACGCTGACCGACTACTGCCCGCACGGTGTGTGGCAGTGCGACGACAACCCGGACTCGTCCCGCGTCTACCGGTCCGTCCTCACCGGCCGCACCGACGGGACGACGCCCGCACCGACGCCGAAGCCCACACCCCCGCCGAAGCCCACACCCACGCCGACCGATCCCGTGCCGACCGCGCCCGAGCCCCCGGCGGACTGCACGCCGCTGGACCTGGGCGACTGGGTGGAGTACTGGCTGGGAGGCCGGCTCTGCCTGCGCTTCGACTGGTGGTCGCGCACCGACTAGCGCACCTCCCGCCACCGGGCTCACCGCCGTCACCGCCGTCACCGCTGTCACCGCTTTCCGGACACGGCGGCGGTGGTGGCGGTGGCGGTGGCGGGGCCCGGCACCGAGGGGCCAGGGGCGGGGGCCTCGTCCCGGCCGGTGCGCCGCGGCCGGGCCAGCAGCGCCAGCCCGCCGAGCAACCCGCCCGCGCTCACCCCCACCAGCGTGGTCACCGCGGGCGACGCGGACGCCGGCTCGCTCGGCTTCACCGCCCGCGAGAACTGCACGAGCCGGACCTGGGTGCTGCTCTTGGTGTGGTCCGCGTGCTGCTTCAGCGCGCGGGCGACCGCGTTGGCCATGTCGACGGCCTGCCCCGGCCGCGCGGAGCTGGCCGAGACGGCGACCATCGGAGCGTCCGGCGAGGTCGCCGTGCGCACCTGGTCCTGCAGCGTCCGCACCGGCACGCCCGCCCACACCTGCGCGTCCCCGAGCACCGCGAGCTGCGTGGCCACCCGGCCGTAGGCCTGCGCGAAGCCCCGCGCGGCCTCCGGGGTGGACTTCGAGGTCGGTACGGCGACCAGGTAGCTGGTGGCCGTGTAGGTGACGGGGGTGAGCATGCCGTACGCGCCGCCGAGCAGGCCGCCGAGGAGGGTGCCGGCCACGAGCGCGGACCAGGACGGCAGCCTCTTGAGACGAGCCAGGGGCTTCAGGCGCTTACGGGTCGGAGTGTCGGTCATGACGGGCTTGCTCCGAGGGGTGAGAAGGAGGAGGACGGCGAACGGGAGACGGCTGCCGCGTACACGTCCATGAGGCGGGCCGTGCTGCGGGTGATGCTGTAGCGGTGCGTGACCTCGGGGGCCGTGCGCGGCCGGGTGCCCGCCGCGCGCACCTCGGCGATCGCGCGGGCGTACTCCTCGGGGCCGCCGCGCACGCGCCGCGCGGTGGCCGACGGCGGCAGGTCCTCGATCGCCGGGCAGGAGGCGTAAAGCACGGGAAGGCCCGACGCCAGCGCCTCCACGGCCGCCAGGCCGAAGGCCTCCTCCGCGGACGGGGACGCGAACACGTCCATCGCCGAGGTGAGCGAGGGCAGGTCGGGGCCCGGGGAGCCGTCGGTGAGGTAGGGGCGTTCGCCGGTGAACAGGACGCGGCCCGCCACGCCCGCCTCGTGCGCGGTGCGCCGCAGGACGTGTTCCTCGGGGCCGCCGCCCACCAGCAGCAGCCAGTGGTCGTCCCCGAGCCGGGTGAGCGCGTGGACGAGGACGTCGAACCGCTTCCCGGGGGCGAGCCGGCCCACGCCGCCGACGACGAACGCGCCCGGGGGCAGTCCGAGGCGCCGGCGCGTGCGTTCGCGCCGCTCCGGGTCGAAGCGGAAGCGGTCCAGGTCGATGCCGTTCGGGACGACCTCGATACGGGGCGCGGGGACGCCCCAGCGCTTGAGGCGGTCGGCGACGGTGGCGGAGACGGCGACCGTCGCCGAGCCGAGCCGCTCGCTGGCGAGGTACAGCGCGCGCACCCCCGCGGTCAGGTCGCGGCCCTCCATCTGGGAGTCGCCCAGGGAGTGCTCGGTGGCGACGACGGCACGGACCCCGGCGACGCGGGCGGCGAGCCGGCCGTAGACGCAGGCCCGGTACAGGTGGGTGTGGACCAGGTCGTAGCCGCCGGCGCGGATCAGCCGGACCAGCCGGGGGAGCGCCGTCAGGTCCCGGTTGCCGCCCATGCCGAGATGCACGACCCGGACACCGTCGGCGCTGAGGCCCTCGGCGACCGCGCCGGGGTTGGTGAGCGTGACGACGTCGCAGTCGACGGGCAGGTGGCGCAGCAGCAGCCGCAGTTGCTGCTCGGCCCCGCCGACGCCGAGGCCGGTGATGATGTGCAGGGCTCTCATCTCACAGGCCCTCCACCGGGCGCCGGCGCAGGCGGTGCAGCCGGTGCTTGAGGAACAGGCGCCAGGCCGTGTCGTTCTGGCCGACGTGGACGCGCGGCAGGGCGTGCCGGCCGGTCAGCGGGCCGGGGTCGATGGCGCAGGCGTAGGCGTACCCCGCGTCCCGTACGGCCTCGACGGCGCGGGCGTCGATGGTGCCGTACGGGTAGCAGAAGCCGTCGACGCGGGTGCCGGTCAGCTCCTCCAGCAGGGCGCGGCTCTCGACGGTCTCGGTCTTGAGTGCGAGGTCGTCGGCCTGGGTGAGGTCGACGTGGGTCAGCCCGTGCGAGCCGATCTCCACGCCCTCGGCGGCCGCCTGCCGGATGCCGTCCGCGGTCAGCAGCGGCTTGCGCGGGCCGAGCGGGTCCCAGGCGTTGTCGCCGCCGAGCCGTCCGGGCAGTACGAAGAGGGTGGCGCCGCACCTCCAGCGGCGCAGCAACGGCAGGGCGCCGGTGAGGAAGTCGGCGTACCCGTCGTCGAAGGTCAGCCCGACCAGGTCCCGCCCCTCGCCCCGGGCGCGGGCGGCGAGCAGGTCGGCGACGGACACGCCGCGCAGCCCGTGCCGGGACAGCCAGGCCAGTTGGCTGCCCAGCCGGGCGGGGGTGACCGTGATGCGGTACGGGTCGTCCGAGCAGTCGCCCACCGAGTGGTACATCGCCACCCACGGCAGGGGGCCCGGGCGGGGGGCGGGGAGTCTGCCGGTCTGTGCGGAATCAACGGGAGCGGCCATGGCGGAGCCTTCGTGTGACGGTGCGTACGGAGCGCAGTGCGGACGGGGAACCGGGCCGCAGGGCCCAGGCGAGCGGGACGAAGACGGCGGTCACGGTCAGCGCCCCGGCCGCGAGGCCCGCCACCGGGGACGAGCACCGGCTCGCGGCGAACGCCCCGGCGACGGTGGCGGCGACCGTGGCGGCCACGGGGCCGCTCAGCTCGGCCAGGACCTGCCGGACGCGGACCGACACGCTGTGCGGGTCGCTGCGCCGGGCCGTGCGCAGTCCGGCGAGCAGGAGGGCGGCCGTGACGGTGATGCCGAGGGCGTTGGCGGCGGCGATCCCCGCCACCCCCCAGGGACGTACGGCCAGGGCGCCGATCAGGGACGTCACGGCGATGCCCGCGGCCATCACCCCGACCGGGTACCAGCTGGGGCGGCCCGCCGAGAAGTACGAGCGGACCAGGGCGCCCACCAGCGTCTGGCCCAGCAGGCCGAGCGCGTACACCCGCATCACGTCGGCCGTCGCCACGGTGTCGCTCGCGGTGAACGCGCCGCGCTGGAAGAGCAGTTCGATCATCTGCGGGGCGCAGGCGAGCACCGCGCACATGCCCAGCAGCACGACGCAGGACGCCAGCACCAGGTCCCGTTCCACCCGGGCGCGGGCGCGTGCGGTGTCCCCGTCGGCGAGGGCCCGCGCGACCACGGGGAAGGTGACGGTGCACACCATCAGCGAGAGGGTCATGGGGATCTGGGCGACCTTCTGCGCGTAGTTCAGGTGCGAGATGGCCCCGGCGGGCAGGGAGGAGGCGAGGAAGCGCTCGACGAGGACCTGCGACTGGCGGCACAGCGCGAACAGGAGCACGGCGGCGACCAGGGCGAGCCGCATCGGCCGCTCCGCGACGTCCGCCCCGGCCGCGGGCCCGCCGGCGGACGGCGTGCGTGACGTCAGCTGCCGCCACAGCGACGGCAGTTGCACCGCCACCATCAGCAGGCCGCCCACCGCGACGCCGACCGCCGCGGAGCGTACGCCCCACCGGCCGCCGAGCAGGAACATCGCGGCGACGATGCCCGTGTTGTAGGCGACGTAGATCGCCGCCGGCGCGAAGAAGCGGCGGTGGGCGCGCAGGGCGGCGCTGCAGTACCCGGCGAGTCCGAAGGCCAGCAGGCTGATCGCGGTGAGCCGGGTGCAGTCGACGGCGAGTCGGGGGTCGGGCAGGCCGGGCGCCAGGACCCGGACCAGGAGGGGAGCGGCGAAGGCGACCAGCGCGGCCACCGCGGCCAGGGCGAGGCACAGCCGGGGCAGGGTGGCGGCGACCAGGGCCCGGACCGGGTCACCGGCGGCGCCCCGGGCGCGGCGGGCCAGCGCCAGGCTGAACGCCGGGATCAGCACCAGGGCCAGCCCGTCCTCGATCAGCAGCGTGGCGGCCAGCTCCGGCACGGTCCACGCGACCAGGAAGGCGTCCGTGTCGCTCCCGGCGCCGAACAGCCGCGCCAGCGACTGGTCGCGGACCAGGCCGAGCAACGAGCCGGCGATGGACAACGACGCCGTGACGAGCGTGGCCCGTGCGAGAAACTTCCGAGAGGGCGCCCCCGACCCCGTGTCCACCTCGGCCGCGGCCCTGCCCTCGGTCCCGGCCCTGCCCTCGGTCCCGGCCCTGGCTTCGGTCCCGGCCCCGGCCCTGGCCTTGGTCTCGGCCCCAGCCGTGTCGGGCCCGTCACCGGTCTCGGCCCCGTCTCCGGTCTCGGCCCCGACACCGGCTTTGACGCCGGTCCCAGTTCCGACTCCGGTCCCAGTCTCGACGCCGGTTCCGTCCCCGGCCCCGGTGTCGACACCGGCCCCGGCCTTGGCCTCGGCTCCGGCCTTGATTCCGGTTCCGACACCGGCCCCGACACTGACACCGGCCCCGGCCCCGGCCCCGACACCGGCTTCGGCCCCGATACCGCCCGGGCCGGACGCCCGCGCCGCGGGCACGGTCGCCGGCCCGTCGGGCACCCGGCCATCGGCCTCGGGGTCGTCGGTCTTCAGGTCGTCCGCCTTTCGGCCGGCCGGCGTCAGGTTGTTGGTCTCCTGGCCGTTGGCCTCCCGGCCGTCCGCAGTCAGGCCGTCCGCAGTCAAGGCGTCCGCAGTCAGGGCGTCTGTCGTCAGCCCGGCCGTCTCCCGGCCGTCGGTCTCCGAGCCGTCCGTCGCCAGCTCGTCCGGCTCCGCCCCGGCCGTCTCCGGCCCCGGGGTCTGTGAGGGCAGCACCGTCATCGCGCCACGGCCTCCTCGACGCGTTCCGGTACGCCGCCCCGCCGCACCGTGTCCCGCCGCTCGACGCCGGCCAGCGCCCACCACGCCGCGAGGCCCAGGCCCACGGCGGTCAGCACGGTCGAGGGGCCGCCGATGTCGCCGTAGACGAAGTCGGTCAGCAGCCAGACCAGCAGCCCGCAGGCGACGAGCCCGCAGTCGAGGCCCGGGCCGAGACGCCGGACGCGCAGCAGCCGGCGCACCGCGCACACCAGCAGCGCCAGCCAGCTTCCGACCAGCGTGACGAGTCCGATGAGGCCCTGCTCGCTCAGCACCAGCAGGTACATGCTGTGCGGCGACAGCAGCGCCTGCCGCTCGAAATCCGCCCCGGCGCCCTCGATGTCGCTGCCCGACGACAGCGCCAGCGTGGCGTGGGTGTCGCGGTGGGCGGGGAAGTTCTTCAGGCCCACGCCGGTCAACGGGTGTTCGCGCCACATGCCGGTGGCCGACGACCACAGGCTGTACCGGTCGATGACGGACTGGTCGGGGGAGTCGGTGACCTGCGTGATGCTGTCGATCCGCTCCTGCAGCTGCGCCGTGCCGACGCCGAGCCCGCCCATCAGGATCACCCCCGCGGCGGCCAGGGCCGCGGCCACCTTCAGCGCGCGCCGCACCCCCGCCAGCGCCAGCTGTACGGCGCACGTCAGGGCGGTCGCGATCCAGGCACCCCGGCTGAAGGAGACCGCGAGCGGCGCCAGCAGCAGAAGGGCGCAGCCCGCCGCGGTCGCCCGATGCCACACCGGTGCCCGGCCCAGCGCGATCCCGACCGCGCACACCAGGCCGAGGGAGACCGCCGACGCCATGCCCATCACGTCGTGGGCGCCGAAGGTGCCGACCGCCCGGATGTCCTCGCCCTGGTAGGAGGCGCCGCTGCGGGTGACGTACTGGTGCACGCCGACGGCTCCCTGCCACAGCGCGAGCCCCACGACCGACCAGGCCAGCACCCGGAAGTCGGCCCGGTGTCGGACCAGCACCAGCACGGCCGCCGGGACGAGCACGAAGACCTGCAGATAACGGCCCATGCCCGCGAGCCCGGCCTCCGGCGAGGACGCCCCCACCGCGGCGAGCGCGATCCCCACCACCGGCAGACCCAGCACCAGCACCGCGGCGGTCGACAGCGGCCGCCGCCGCTCGCGCAGCAGCAGGACCACGCAGTACGCCACCGCCAGCCCGGAGACCACGTCGGCGGGCCCCGCACCGTCCCCCGTCGGCGGCAGGGCCAGCAGCGCCGGGACCGCCACCAGCGGCAGGACCGGCACCAGCGCGGCGGCACGGCGCGGCAGCGGTGCGAGGGCGAGGCTCACGTCGGTCAGCTCCCCGTCGGACGGACCAGCAGGACCGCGGTGCGCAGCAGGATGCAGATGTCCTGCCACAGCGACCAGTCGTCGATGTAGGCGTTGTCGAACCGGCAGCGGTCCTCGATCGACGTGTCGCCGCGCAGTCCGTGGACCTGCGCGAGGCCGGTGATGCCGGTCCGCATGCGGTGGCGGGCCGCGTAACCCGGGTAGGTCTGGCTGAACTGCGAGACGAAGTAGTGGCGTTCGGGCCGCGGTCCGACCAGGCTCATGTCTCCGCGCAGCACGTTCCACAGCTGGAGCAGCTCGTCGAGCGAGGTGCGCCGCAGCATGCGGCAGAACCAGCGCATCTCGCTCTCGTTGGCCACGCTCCACCGGGTCGCCGACTCGTGCTCGTCGACCGGTCGGTGGGTACGGAACTTCAGCAGTGTGAACGGCTTTCCGCCCCGGCCGATGCGCTCCTGCCGGAACACCACGCCCGGCCCGTCACTGATCCGCAGCGCCGCCGCACACACCAGCAGCAGCGGGCTGACCATCAGCAGCAGCGTTCCCGACACGACGATGTCGAGCATCCGCTTGCCCGCGCCGTCGCGCCGCGCCGGGGACAGGTTCAGGCGTCGGCAGGGGAACCCGGCCAGCCGTCCCGCCGCGGCGTACGACGGGGAGTCGGCGTCGACCTCCCAGACCACGCACCCCGACTCGGCCAGCGTGCGCAGCAGCGGCCCCTGTTCGGCGCGTACCGAGGGGTGGACCGCCAGCACGGCCCGCACCCCGTTCTGGATGACGGCCCGTTCGACCTCCTCGCCGGTCCGCAGCACCGGGATCCCCTCGGTGCCGTCCGGCTGCTCGGCGACGATCCCCACCGGGCGCACCCCGCACGACGGATGGCGCAGCACGGCGGCGGCGACGCGCTGCGCGGTGGCGGCCGGGCCGACGACGAGCGCGGCGTGCGGGTGACGCAGCAGCGCGGCGCGCCGCCGCCCGTGCACGGCCGCGCGCAGCACACAGCCTGCCGTCGCCTGCACGGCGAGGCCGGTCAGCACGGTGCCGGCGGACAGCGCGTGCTCCGGCCGGTACGCCGCCCAGAGCGCGGCGGACGACAGCCAGGCGACGGCGATACGGCCGCACACGGCGGGCAGTTCCTCCAGCAGCCCCGGCACCGGTGGCCGGCCGGCGCGCGGGCGCAGCAGCAGTGACGCCGCGATCAGCAGGGCGACGACCAGCGGGTGGCCGTGCGCGCCGGTGAGCACCGACGCGCCCAGCAGCGCGGCGCCCGCGTCCGCGGCGATCAGCGGAAGGGGAGAGGGCGGCCGGGCCGGGCGCCGCGGGGCGGGCAACCGTGAGCCCGTGGCGTTGCCGAGCGGCGGCATGACGGAGACGGAGGAGCCGGAAGAGGTGGGAGAGAGGGATGAGAGGGATGAGAGGGATGAGAATCCGTGGCCCCGTGGCGTTGCGCCGGGGGAGGGCACGGTACGTTCGGCAGTCACGAGTGGATGGACTCCCTGTGCTCGGTGGACTCGACGTGCGGTGGTGTCCGGTGGCCGGCGGGCCGGGTGCCGAGCAGCTCGTGGTAGACGTCCGCGATCTGCGCGGCGGTGCGCCGTACGTCGTGGAGGGACAGCACGTGCCGGCGGCCCCGGTCGCCGAGGGATGCGCGCAGCGGCGGGTCGAGCAGCAGTCCGGTGACGGCCTCGGCCAGCTCCGCCGGGTCCTCGGGCCGGACCAGGCACCGCGCGGTGAGGGAGGACGGCAGGCTCTCACGGGCGCCGTCGACGTCCGTGACCACCACCGGCCGCCCGCAGGCCATCGCCTCCAGCGGGGCCAGCGCCATGCCCTCCCAGCGGGACGGCAGGACGACGAGATCGGCGGCCTGGTACCAGGGCGCGGCGTCGGTGACGGCTCCCGTGAACAGCACGGAGGCGGGGGCGTCCGGACGCAGCCGGTCGAGGTCGGGTCCGTCACCGACCAGGACGAGACGGGCGGCGGGCACCCTGCGCACGACGGCGTCCCACGCCCGCAGCAGGACGTCCTGACCCTTCTGCCGGCACAGCCGTCCCACACAGACCGCGAGCGGCGCCGCCGGGGACACACCGGCGAGCGGTGCGAGCCGCGCCCGTACGGCGTCGGCGGCGGTCGGCCGGTAGTGCTCGGGGTCGATGCCGTTGGGGACGACGGTCCACCGGCCGCTGATCCCGGCGCGCACGCCGGTCACGCGTTCGGCCTCGCTCACGCACACCACCCGCGTGGCCCAGCGGGCCCCCCAGCGCTCCCACCCGAGCGCGAGGGCGGCGGTGCCCCCGCCGACCGCCTCGAACGACCAGGCGTGCGGCTGGAACACGGTCGGGATCCGCCCGCGCACCGCGAGCCGCGCGGCGAGCCCGGCCTTCGCGCTGTGCGCGTGCACCAGATCGGGGCGCTCCTCGTCGACCAGCCGGGCGAGCTGCCGTACCTCCCGCACGAGCGCCGGCCCCGGCGACCGCGTCGCCCGCCAGGACCGCACCTGTGCGCCGAGCGCCCGCAGCCGGGCGGTGAGGGCGCTGTCGGGGCAGACCGCGGTGACGTCCAGGCCGTGCCCGACCTGTTCGCGGACCAGATCCGTCACGACGCGCGCGACCCCGCCGTCCACCGGCTGGGTGACGTGCAGGACCCGCGGCCGGCGGCCGGAGGGGGAGGGGGCCACGGCTTCCTCGCTCGGGTAGGCGCTGGGGACGGGGGGCGCGGCGTTCACCGCCGCGCGTCGACCGCGGCGAAGAGCACACCCGCCCACGCCGCGTCGCGCTCGGAGGTGAGCCGGACGGTCGCGTCGTCACCGGCGTGCGGCAGGCGTCCCGCGAGAGCGAACACGTCGGAGTCGTAGCCGAGCGTGTTCGCGTACGCCGGCACCCGCGTCGGGGCGGAGCCCCCGGGCCCGCCGACGGTGGAGTTCAGGACGTCGTCGGCAGGGTTGGCCGCATCGGTGAACGAGACCGGGCCGCCACCGGCCCCCCCGGTGGTCACGGTGAGCGAGTCGCCGCCGGTGCCGCGGTCGCCGTCGTACGCCACCAGGCCCACACTGCCCCCGGCGGCCGCGGGGTAGCGCAGGCCGCGCAGCCGGAGTTCCGCCGGGCGGGACCGCAGCGGTGCGAAGCCGTCCCAGAGCGCGAGGTGCCGCAGCGGTTCCGCCGGGTTCTCGTACGCCACCACCAGCGTCCAGCCGCCCCAGGCGCCGGCCGCCGACCTGCCCATGGCGACGTTGACCTGCGCCACCGTGTACAGCCCGGGCCCGCTGTCCCGCACCAGCCGCGTCACGTCCGCCGAGGCCTGGAAGGCGTCCGCGCTCTCGGTCACGCGGTGTCCGACGACCGTGTCGGCGAGGAGTTCCTTGTACTCCCCGCCGGGTTCGGCGATCAGCACCCGCCCGTTGTCCGCCGCGGGCTTCTGCTCGCCCACGCGCAGGTTGCCGCCCCAGTACAGGCGTGCGTACGTCACCCGGGAACCGACGGGCAGGCGGACCTCCGCGTGGGAGGAGTTGTAGGTGTTCGGGTCGCGGTCGGCGTCGACGTAGAACATGTCGAAGCCGCCGTTCACCCCGGCGCCGCCCGCCTGTACGCCCGGGCACGAAGGTGCCTCGGCGGTGCGGCAGCTGATGGAGGTGTTGGCCGCGCGGACGATGTCACCGTGCTGGAGCGCGGTGTACCGCTGGGCGAACGGGAGGTCGGCCGCCTCGGGCGCGGGCGGTGCGGCCGGCGCCGCCGCCGGGGAGCCGGCGGGTGCCCACAGGGAGGTGAGGGCGAGGACGCCCACCGTCGCACTGCGTAGCCGCTGACCCAGGGTTTGGCGCATGACCGTCGGTGCCCTTTCGGAGCAGGTGGTGGTGGCGGTGGGCAGCGGTACGAGCACGATGCATCCGCCTGCGGAGGTGCGTCAGGAGTTCGCAACTCTAGCCACCAACGGGCAGAATTCACCGAAAATCGGGACATAAAGCGAAGTGTGTTGGGAATGTGAAGACCCGTTCGAACGGCCGTTCCGCCCGAGATCGCCGGGGTGCAGCCACTGGCACTGCGCCGAACGGGGGCGCGGAGCGCCCGACCTGACACAGCGTCTGAACAGGCAGGTCGAAGCAGGGGGGTGAAAGGCGGGACGGTGCGGGTGGCCCTCCCGGTTGCGGGGCTCCTGGGGCGCACTGACGGTGGGCTCACACTCCGAGATCCATCGAAAGGAACCCCATGCCTGCTCTGCCCGCACGGCGCCTCGCACTCGGTGCGTGCTGTGCCGCCCTCCTGGTCGGCATCACCGGCCCCGCCGCCATGGCGGCCGACCCGGCCCGCGAACGCACTCCCGCGGCATCGTCCGACACGCTGCTGGTGCAGGTCAGGAGCCTCCATGCGGACGAGGGCGAACTCGCCCCGGTCGCCGACCTGCTGGAGGCCGTGCTCGCGGCGGACGGCGGCCGGCTGTCCCCGGCCGAGGCCACGAAACTGGGCGCGGCCGCCAAGGAGGCCCTGCAGAAGGCTGCCGAGAAGGCCCGGAAGGACACGGCCACCCCCGCGGCACCGGCTTCGGCGGCCACGACCACACCGGCGGCACCGAACCCGGACGACGACGACACGCCGCTCACCGACGACGACGCCGACGACGCGACGGACGACACGACCGACGACACGACGGACGATGCCGACGACGCGACCGACGACACCACCGACGACGCGGCCGACGCCGACGCAGATGCCGACGACACGGTCGACGACGAGACCGAGCTTTCGAACGACCTGCTGGACACCGTGAGCGACGCCGTCGACGACCTGATGGAGCTGGTCGGCTCCGACGACGACGCCGCCACCACCACCCAGGCGCCCTCCTCGGTGGACAGCCTGCTGGCCGAGGTGAACGACCTCCTCGCCCTGCTGACCGGCACCGCCGCCGCTCCGCAGGCGTCGACCCAGCCCGCCCCGGCCGACCCGCAGGCTTCGACCCTCCCCGCCCCGGCCGAGGCGGCACCGGCCTCGCAGCTGCCCCTGCTGTCGGGCCTCAAGCTTCCGTTGCTCTCCTCGCTGCTGCCGGGTTCCTGACCCGGGTGACCCGGGTGACCCTGGTGACCCGGCGTTCCTGGCCTTCGTGGATCTCATATGAGGACTCGTCAACCTTCGGCCTCCCGGTTTCCGCTTCGGCCGGGAGGCGTTAGGCACGGCGTAACCATTCCCCTCCGGCGACCTGCTTCGCCGAAGAAAGGAACACGATGAAGTCCCTGAAGGCTGCCGCCGTCATTGCCGGGTCCCTGATCGCCGCCGGCGTCGCCGCCCCCGCGTACGCCGGGGAGACCGAGCTGGCCTCCACCGGCCTCGACACCGGCCTGCGCACCGCGGTCCCCTTCGAGCTGATGCCGCAGCAGCAGTCGTCGCACGTGGGCGGCACCGAGAACGAGAGCTCGCTGCTGCACACGACCAAGGACGCGGTGGCCGTGGTGGACGAGGCCAAGCCGGTCCACGGCGATGTGGGGCTGCGCGCCTGACACCGCGGCACACGAAAGCCGGCCCCCGGGTTCACGGGGGCCGGCTTTCGTGTGCCGCCCGGTGAGTGACGCCGCCCCCCCCCCGGCGTTCACCGTCTCGCCGCGAGGCGGTGACCGCGTACCGGGTTCGTCGGTTACCGCTACCGACAACCGCACGGACGAGGAGTGGACCATGAACATCCACATGGGCGGGGCACCGGCGCGTGCCGAGCACGAGGACGGACACGGGCACGGAGCCGGGGACGGGGCTGGGGCCGCGGACGGCGCGCAGGGCCCGACGCAGCCCGAACCGATGGGCAGAACACGGCGGGACATGGCACGCGGCCTGCGCGCCTGCGCACTCGCCGCCGCCCTGGCTCCGGCGCTCACCGCCATGTGGCCCGAGTGCCCTCAGTCCCTGCCCGGGAGCGCCGCGCGCGACACCGGCTTCGACGTCACCCATCGCGGCCGCCGCATCCGGGGTGTCCGGACCCCCGCCCGGGGCCCGGCCGAGGACGGTCGGTGGCACGTCACCGTCGACGGCCGTCCCCTGCACCTGATGCGTCGCGCCGACGGCACCTGGCTGAGCATGCTCGACCACTACTGCTCGCACCGCACACCGCTCGAGGCCGCCCGAGCCGCCGTCGACGCGCTCGGCCCCGGCCGGCGGCTGCGCGACCCGGCGTCGGCGCCGACGGACACGGGACGGCCGCACGAGCACGCGGGGGGCCTCCATGGCGCACGTGCGTAGGGACGTCGCCACGCTGACCAGGACCGAGCGGCGCCGGTTCGTCAACGCCCTGCTGGAGGTCAAGCGGCGGGGCGAGTACGACGAGTTCGTGCGGATGCACATCGCGTACAACGCCCCCGACGGCGAGCGCGGACTGCGCGCCGCGCACATGGCTCCCTCCTTCCTGCCCTGGCACCGCCGGCTCCTGCTCGACCTGGAGAACGCCCTGCGCCGCGTGGACTCCTCCGTGACCCTGCCGTACTGGGACTGGACCCGCGATCGCACGGCAACCTCCGTGCCCTGGACGGCGGACCTCCTGGGCGGCAACGGACGCAGCTCCGACCGCCAGGTGATGACCGGCCCGTTCGCGCATCGGCAGGGCAACTGGACCATCCGGGTGGGCTTCACCGAAGGCGGCTTCCTCACCCGGGACCTCGGCCGACGTGGCGCCCCGATCGATCTGCCCTTGAAGAGCGACCTCGAGTGGGCACTGAAGGACCCTGCCTACGACGTGGCGCCCTGGGACTCGACGGTCACGAAGGGCTTCCGCAACAAGCTGGAGGGATGGGGCACCGGCCGTGGCAGCGCCTCCTGGCGGAACCACAACAGGGTGCACCGCTGGGTCGGCGGCGACATGCTCGGCGCCGCCGCCGTCAACGACCCCGCCTTCTGGCTGCACCACGCCTTCGTCGACCTGCAGTGGTACCGCTGGCAGCGCCGTCACGCGAGGGCCCGCTACCTCCCCGCGACACCGCCGGGTTCCGGTGACGCGCAGCACGGCCGCGTCGTGGCACGGCACGAGCGGCTGCCGCCGTGGGATGTGACGCCGAGTGAGCTGGAGGACGTGGGGCGGATCTACCGGTACGCGTAAGCGGGCGGGGGTTCAGGGCCGGTCGACGGGGCGCGCAGACCCGCCTCAACAGGGATTTCTAAAGAAATTTGCGCGTATGGGTGTTTCGAGTACACATGAGCCGCAACGACGACCTATAGTCGTGACTGTCGGTGAACAGCTCATAACGGGCTGTATCGACGTAACCGAAACGGAGAGGTAATGCGCAAGATCCAGAAGGCTGCGGTCGTCGCGGCCATGCTCGGCAGTGTTGGTTTCCTCGGCGCCGGCGTCGGCCACGCCGGTGAGGGCCCGTCCGTGAAGCTGGACAACGAGCAGAGCACGTCGTGTGAGTCGAACGAGTCGAGCACCGGCTTCGGTGGCCTGGTGAACGTCAGCGACGTCCTCAACGACAACGCCATCGCCGTCCTCGGCCAGGCGAGCGCGTCGCACGACACCGCTCAGGAGTGCAACGCCGTGTTCGGTCTCGGCGGCTGACGGTCTCTGACCAGCTGATCCAGGCAGGCCCGGGACGGGAGCCCAGGTGCTCAAGTCCCGGGCCTGTTCGGCTTTCATGCCGATTCAGGCGTTGGGAACGCCCCTCCGTTCAGTCGTGGAGGGGCGCCCGTTAAGGAAAAGAGCAGATGTTCATTTCGAAGAAGATCGCAGCGACGGTGGGAGCCCTCGGGGGCATCGCGCTCGCTGGTATGGGTGCCGGCCAGGCCTTCGCCGAGAACGAGCCCGCCAAGTGCGTTGAGGCAAGCAACGGCAATGTTCGCTGCGTTCAGGAGAGCGAGTACGTGCTCACCGACAAGGACGGCAAGTACCAGATCGTCAACAGGCAGTCGGTGACCTGCTCGGGCTCGGGCGAGATGAGCTGCAGCGCCAGTGGTGGCGTGCCCAAGCAGCAGTCCTGACGTCCGACGAGGCAGCCGCGACGCCCTCTGCGCGGCGGCGGCGCCCGTCGTGGAGCCTCTCGTACAGCCGAGAATGGCCGGGAACCGATACTGGGTCCCGGCCATTCTTTGCGTGCTCCACGTGCGTTCTGCGTGAGTTCTGCCTGTTTCTGTGGCGACTCGACGGCTCATCAACCTCGTGCTGTGCTCGACCGCCTTTGCTTGCGGACCCGCCCGGCCTCCGGGTTCGACAGGCATGGCCGCACCGCTCCGCCGGCGACCTCGTCGATCTCGCCGCGTTCGAGCGCCCGCGACAGCCGCGGCACGGCATCGGTGTAGATCTCCGCATGGCGCTTGGCCGCGCCGCAGAAGACGATGCGACGGACGAACTCGGGATGCCGCTGCGCGAAGCGCAGAGTGACGACCTCCGGTCCATCGTTACACAGGGGGCGCACTTTCCCGGCGTAATTACTCAATTGTGGGCGATCCCGATGGATTAACCGGCCGGGGCCGACCGGACCGGCCCGACCGGCCCGACCGGCCCGACCGGCCGGGTCGGCGGTGACACCCCAGCGCTGGGGGACTTGTTGAGCTGACATGGCATCGATGAGACACGCCAAACCGGTGGAAACCGGTTGCAAGCGGTGCAGACCGTTCGGAGCCCGGCGGGACGCGGGTGTTCCGCGCTTCCCACGTGTGGGCGCCCCCGGCAGGACTCGAACCTGCGGCCAAGCGCTTAGAAGGCGCCTGCTCTATCCACTGAGCTACGGGGGCCTGGTGTGGTGGCCTCGGTCGTGGTGGCCGGGCATGGGCCGATCCGTGACGTCGCCGGGGACAAGGATAGGGCTCCCGACTCCTTGCCCGAGATGCTTCGCCTCCGTGGCTCGATGTGGAGGTTCGGTGAAGCGGTCCCGATAATCGCAGGCAGGTGCGAATCGTGCATCGCTTTTGACGTCTCGAGTGCCGGGTGTTGTGCACTCGTTATGCCTGGACTGTGCACGCGTCCCACAAGTCCCTTCCGCCCCTTGTGTCTGGTCGGCACGCAGACATGCTCATATGCTTCAGAATTCCCCTAAAATTGGGCATTCTTCGCATGTGGTGACATTGGACGTACGGCCTCAGCTGCTCGACGCACTCTCCGCCCTGCGCGACCGGGTCGCGGCCGCACGCTTCCCGCTGCCCCTGGCGGGGGCCCCACGCGCGCGTGCCAACCGCGACGAACTGCTCGCACAGCTCGACGACTACCTGGTGCCCCGGCTGAGAGAGCCCGAAGCGCCCTTGCTGGCCGTTGTGGGCGGATCCACCGGCGCCGGGAAGTCCACCCTGGTGAACTCCCTGGTGGGACGGCGGGTCAGCGAGGCGGGGGTGCTGCGGCCCACCACGCGGACACCGGTGCTGGTGTGCCATCCGGAAGACCACCACTGGTTCAGCGGCATGCGGGTGCTGCCCGACCTCACGCGTGTGTGGATGCCCCACCGGGAACCGGACGACGACCTGTTCGCGCCGGGCGAGAACCCCACGCGCGTGCTGCGGGTCGAGACCGCCGACACCCTGCCGCCCGGCATCGCCCTCCTCGACGCGCCCGACGTCGACTCCCTCGTCGCCGACAACCGTGTCCTGGCCGCCGAACTGATCTGCGCCGCCGACATCTGGGTCATGGTCACCACGGCCGCCCGGTACGCCGACGCCGTCCCCTGGCACCTGCTGCGCACCGCCAAGGAGTACGACGCCACCCTGGTCACCGTCCTCGACCGGGTACCCCACCAGGTGGTGGCCGAGGTGTCACGGCAGTACGCGGCGCTGCTCACCAAGGCCGGGCTCGGCGACGTCCCCCGCTTCACCGTCCCGGAGCTGCCCGAGTCGGCCTGGGGCGGTGGCCTGCTGCCGGCCAGCGCCGTCGCGCCGCTGCGGTCCTGGCTCGTCCACCGGGCGCAGGACCTCGACGCCCGTCACCACGCGATGGCCCGTACGGCGTACGGCCTCCTGAACTCGCTCAAGTCCCGGATGCCCGAGCTGGCCGGTGCCACGGCCGCACAGTACGCCGCCGCGCTGCGGCTCAGCGCCGCCGTCGACAGCGCCTACGACGGCGAGCACGCGCGCGTGCGGGGACGGTTGCAGGCGGGGGCCGTGCTCGCCGGGGACGCGCTGAAGCGGTGGCGGGCCTTTCCGCTCGACTGCTCCCCCGGGGAACTCCTCGACTCGCTGGTGGAGAGCCTGGGCGCCCTGCTGCTGTGCGCCGTCACCGCCGCCGACGAACGCGTCGGCGAGGCCTGGCGGAGCGAACCGGCGGCCGGCGCCCCGGAACTCGCGGGCCCGGATCCCGTACCGGAGAGTGCCGAGCACCGCATCGGGGTGGCCGTACGGCGATGGCGGCGGGAGATGGAGGAGTACGCCGAGGAAGAGGTGCGCCTGCTCGACCGGAGCACGGCACCGGACCCGGAGGTCGTGGCCGCCCTGGTCGCCACCGTGCTGCTCGGCGGGCGGCGGGCGCGCGGCGCGGGGGAGCGGCTCGCCGAACGGATCGGTGCCCATGGTGCCGTGCGGCTGCGCGACCGGGGCGGGCGGCTGCTCACCGAACACGTGGACCGGGTCATGGACGTCGAGCGTGATCGCCGGCTGGCGCCGCTCGACAGGCTGGAGATCAATCCCGAGCCGCAGGCCGAACTCATCGCCGCGCTGTCCGTACTGCAGAAGGAGAGGTGACCGGTGACTGCCGTCACTGACCAGGACCCCACCGAGCACACGACCGGGGAGGTGGACCAGGCGGCCGAGGCCGGTCGAGCCGGTCGGGCAGGCGAGGCGAGCGAGGCGGGCCGGGCGGGCCGGGCAGTCCCCGGGGAAGGCCGGGGCGGGGAACGGCCCGCCGGGGAGGCTGCCGGGCGAGGGGGCGCCGCGCGAGAGGGCGCCGCCGCCGTGGGCGCCGGGCAGGAGGTAGGACGCGCGCAGGGGCGCCCGAGCGAGCCCGAGCGCGGGCCCCACGCGCGCGTGGACGACGCCGGAACGCGCCGCCGTCCGGATCCGGACCCCGGCCCGGGTCCCGGCCCGGGTCCTGATCCGGGCCAGGGCCAGCGCCAGGACCAGGGACAGGGCCCGGATCGGCCGCGGGGCCGGAACAAGGACCGGGGCCGTGAGGACGAGCACCTGGGGCGTATGGAGCGAGCGGCGGGCCGGGAGCGCACCACTGGTCGGGAGAGTGTGGGAGACCCGGAGCGGGAGAGTGGCCCGGGACGCGCTGGTGGTCTGGAGCGTGGTGCGGGTTCCGCGCGTACGGCGGGTTCCGCGCGTACGCCGGGCTCCGCGCGTACGGCGGGCTCCGCGCGTACGACGGATTCTGAGCGCGCGACGGGTTCCGAGCGTGCTGCGGGGCCTGAGCGTGGTGCGGGTTCTGAGCGTGCTGTGGTTTCTGAGCGTGGTGCGGGTTCCGTGCGTACGACGGATTCCGCGCGTGCGGCCGAATCCCGGCGTGCGGCGGAGGGATCGTCCGGCGTCGGGGACGGGGAGGATGCCTGGGGCGACGGGCTGATCGCGCGGCGGGTGGACGAGACGGCCGGGCCGGAGCAGCGCGCGGTCCTGACGAGCCGCCCCGCCGGTTCCTCGTCCCTGATGCCGCTGGCGTACGACGGCCAGCTCAGGTCGCGGCTCGACGCGCTGCGCGAGCTGGTGGGGCTCTCCCGCGCCCGGCTCGACAACGGGACCCTGGCCGAGGCCGGCCGCGTCCTCGACGAGGCCGCCGCGCGGCGCAGGCTCTCCGGTCAGCACACCGTGGTGGCCATCGCGGGCGCGACCGGCAGCGGCAAGTCGCAGCTGTTCAACACGCTCGCCGGGGTGCCGATCTCCGAGACGGGCGTCCGCCGGCCGACCACCGCGGCGCCCATCGCGTGCAGTTGGAGCGACGGCGCGGCCAGCCTCCTGGACCGGCTCGGCATCCCCGGCCGACTGCGCCGTCGGCCCGTCCAGCACCCGGACTCCGAGGCGCCGCTGCGCGGGCTGGTCCTGATCGACCTGCCCGACCACGACTCGGCGGCAGTGCAGCACCGTGAGCAGGTGGACCGCATCCTGCGGCTGGTCGACGCCGTCATCTGGGTCGTCGACCCGGAGAAGTACGCCGACGCCGTGCTCCACGAGCGCTATCTGCGGCCGATGGCCGGCCACGCGGAGGTCACCTTCGTCGTCCTCAACCAGATCGACCGGCTCCCCGGGGAAGCCGCCGAACAGGTCCTCGACGACCTGCGGCGCCTGCTCGACGAGGACGGCGTCGCGCTCGGGGAGTACGGCGAACCCGGCGCGACCGTGCTCGCCCTGTCCGCGCTGACCGGCGAGGGCATCGGCGAACTGCGCGAGACGCTCGGCCAGTTCGTCGCCGCACGGCAGGCTCCGGCGCGCCGTATCGCGGCCGACGTGGACGCCGCCGGCTGGCGCCTGCGTCCCGTGTACGTCACGGGACGGCGGACCGGGCTCAGTGAGGAGGCACGGGAGGAGTTCGCGGACCGGCTCGCGGACGCGGTGGGCGCCACCGCGGCGGGCGAGGCGGCCGAACGAGCCTGGCTGCGCAATGCCAACCGCGCGTGCGGCACGCCCTGGCTGCGGCTGTGGCACTGGTACCACGACTGGCGCGAGCCCCCCACGGGACGGCTCGCGCTGCGCGCCCAGGAGGACGAGGAGGCCACGGCCCGTCAGGCCGTCGAACAGGCGGTGCGTACGGTGGCCGACCGGGCGTCGGCCGGACTGCCGGTGCCGTGGGCACAGGCGATGCGCGAGGCGGCCGTCCGCGGTGCCCAGGGGCTGCCCGAGGCCCTCGACGAGCTGGCGGTGCGCACGGGACTGCCGCCGGGGCGTCCGCCGAGGCCGGGATGGTGGCCGGTGGCCGTGCTCGCCCAGGCGTCCATGACCCTGCTGCAGGTGGTGGGCGGCCTGTGGCTGCTGGGCCAGATCATCGGCTTCATGGCGCCGAACCTGGGCGTGCCGGTGCTGCTGATGGTGGCCGGCATCATCGGCGGCCCCCTCATCGAGTGGGGTTGCCGCATGGCGGCACGAGGACCGGCGCGGCGCTACGGCCACGAGGCGGAACGCCGGTTGCGGGAGGCGGCCGCGGGGTGCGGCCGGGCCCGGGTGCTGGATCCCCTGGCGGCTGAGCTGCTGCGGTACCGGGAGGTTCGGGAGCAGTACGGGAGGGTCATGGGGGTGGGGGCGACGACGAGGTAGGGGGGCGGTGGTCGCCCCGGGCCGGGGACGCGGTGGTCACCCGGGCGCCCACTCGCCCGGGTGGCGGAGTTGTCCACAGACGGGGAGACGGTCCACAGCGCTCAGCGGGCCCGGCCCGGACGGAGGCAGTCTGGCCTCGCGGCGATCGCGACGGACGCGGTCGTCACGGGCAGCGGCGGCGTACGGAACACGACGACCGCCGCGCCGGACGCAGCCGTACGGGACGGGCCCGTACGCGAGGGAGGACTCGCGATGAACGAGACGATGATCTGCGCCGTGGGCAACGTGGCGACGCACCCGGTGTTCCGGGACCTGGCGAACGGGCCGTCGGCGCGGTTCCGGCTGGCGGTCACCGCGCGCTACTGGGACCGCGAGAAGAACACCTGGACGGACGGTCACACCAACTTCTTCACGGTGTGGGCCAATCGGCAGCTCGCCACCAACGCGTCGGCATCGCTGGCGGTGGGCGACCCGGTGGTCGTGCAGGGCCGTCTGAAGGTGCGGACGGATGTGCGCGACGGGCAGAACTGGACCTCGGCGGACATCGACGCGGTGGCGATCGGCCACGACCTCGCGCGCGGCACGGCGGCGTTCCGGCGCACCGGCAAGGCGGAGCCGGCGGGCTCGCCGCCGCGGCCGGAGCCCAACTGGGAGACACCGGCCGGTGAATCGGCCACCCCGGCCACCGAACAGCGGCCGGAGCCCGCCGCGATGGCGTGACACGCGATGGCGTGACACGCGATGGCGTGACACGCGATGGCGTGACACCGCGTGTGACCGTCGCGAGTGACCCGAGTGCGGCTTATCGGCACATACGCCCGGACAATCCCGGATGGATTTGTCGATAAGCCCTGCTCACAGCGGTGTCGGCGATAACGATTCCGAGTCGGATCGCGGCCCGGACGAAACATCATCGGCGCCACGCTGTGTCACGTCCTTAGGATGCCGAACGAGCCCTGAGGGGCTGCTGATTCTGCTGGTGGGACCGTTCCCCCCACGCCAACGGGTCCTGCTCGAAGGGGAATTTGGTGTTTTCTTCGCTCACTGCGCCGTTTCTGTCCGGTCGAAGGACGGCGCGCCTCGCCGCCGCGGCGCTGGCGTCCGCGCTCGCCGTCGCCACCGTGGTGACCGGCGCCGCCCCGGCCGCCGCGCAGGGGCCGGCGCAGGGCCAGGGCGGGGCGACGGCCACCATAGGAGGCCTCAAGACGTACGGCACCGCCGTCATCCACGGGGCCGACGGCGACCAGGAGGTGTCGGCCGGCCTGTTCGAGATGTCCGTCGAGGGTGGCGGGATGCTGCAGACGTACTGCGTCGACATCCAGAACCCGACCCAGAAGGACGCCAAGTACCACGAGACGCCGTGGAGCGGCACCTCGCTGGGTACCAACAAGGACGCCGGCCGCATCCGTTGGATCCTGCAGAACTCCTACCCCCAGGTCAACGATCTCGCCGCGCTCGCTGAGAAGGCGGGTGTCCGCGGCGGGCTCACCGAGCAGGACGCGGCGGCCGGCACACAGGTGGCCATCTGGCGGTACTCGGACGACACGGACGTCGAGGCCGTCGACCCCCAGGCCGAGCGGCTCGCGGACTACCTGGAGAAGAACGCCCGCGACCTCGCGGAGCCCGCGGCGTCCCTCACCCTGGACCCGCCGGCGGTCTCCGGCCGCCCCGGCGAACGGCTCGGCCCGGTGACGGTGCGCACCAACGCCCGCGGGGCGACGGTGACCCCGCCGGTGGACGCCACCACCAACGGAGTGCGGATCGTCGACCAGAAGGGCGCACCCGTCACCTCCGTCACCTCCGGCACCCAGATCTTCTTCGACGTGCCCGACGACGCGGCGGCCGACACCGCCGAGCTGACCGTCCAGGCCTCGACCACCGTGCCAGTCGGCCGCGCCTTTGCCTCCGAGAGCCGCAGTCAGACGCAGATCCTGGCCGGCTCCAGCGAGTCGACGGTCGCGGCGACGGCGACGGCGACCTGGGCCGAGCAGGGCGCGATACCCGCCCTGTCCGCCGAGAAGAACTGCGCCGAGGGCGCCCTGGACATCACCGCGGTCAACAAGGGCGACGAGGCCTTCACCTTCGAGCTGCTGGACACCGAGTACACCATCGCGCCCGGCGAGACCCGGACCGTGACCGTTCCGCTGCCGGAGGACCGGCCCTACGACTTCACCGTCCGCGGCCCGGCCGGCTTCGAGCAGCGCTTCAGCGGCGTCCTCGACTGCCGGACCACGACCGCCGCGGCGGCCGACACCACCCGCACCCTCGGAGAACCGGCCCCCGCCCCCGTTGTCACCCCCTCCGCCAACCCCAACCCCAACCTCGCCGAAACCGGCAGCTCCGGAGCGACGCCCCTGATCGGCGGCACGGCCATCGGCCTGGTCGTGATCGGCGGCGCGGTCCTGCTCCTCCTCCGCAAGAAGGGCGAACAGGACCAGGGCTGACCGGCAGCACACGGGCCGCCCCGATCCTTGGCAACTCAACAGCGAGCCAGCGGTTGACACCTTCATCCCGACGTGGCGGCAACGAGCCATTCGGTGAGCGCGTGGAAGTCTGCGTCCTGGAGGCCCTTGGCCGGGTCGACCCGATGAAGCAGCGACGGCCCGGGGTGGCCGGCGGCGACCCACAGGCGGTCGACGGCGCCGATCTCGTCGTCGACCCAGATGAACGGGCGGCCCTTGGCCCACTCGACAAGGGAGCGGGTCTTCCAGTGCAGGCCCCGCGGGCCTCCCTCGGCCCCGACACCCGGCCACTCCACCACGGGCAGCCTCGGCAGCCCGACACGCGGCGCGACGACCTCGTTCGCCTCCTCCATCCAGGTCGTCGCCCACACGAGCCGGCAGCCCAGAGCCATGAGACGCGCCCCGATCCCGGGGTCGAGTCGGGCCAGCAGCGGGTTCCCTTGACCGGCAGGCGTCGAGGTGTCGGCCGCAGCGACCTCCGGCCGACCGGACTGCGACCCGAACGGGATCAGTGGGCCGTCGACGTCGAGGAAGAGGGGCGGGCGCTCCGCTGCGCTGGTCACGGCGGCACGGTAGCCCGGCGGGGTGGGGGAGCGGCACCCGGCGACCGATGGTGACCGGCGGGGCTCCGGTGTCGTCCGTGAAAGGCCAGGTCAGAGGCCTCACGGCTAACGCGTTTCCTCACAGGGGTGGCGGTACGGCAAGATGGGGTGTATCTGCCCACTGCCTGATTTCAAGCTGCCGGACGGTTTCTCTTGGCTGAGTACATTTACACCATGCGCAAAGCGCGCAAGGCGCACGGCGACAAGGTGATCCTCGATGACGTCACCCTGAACTTCCTGCCCGGCGCGAAGATCGGTGTGGTTGGGCCGAACGGTGCCGGTAAGTCGACCGTTCTGAAGATCATGGCGGGGCTGGAGCAGCCGTCGAACGGTGACGCGTTCCTGTCGCCGGGCTACACGGCCGGCATCCTGCTGCAGGAGCCCCCGCTGAACGAGGACAAGACCGTCCTGGAGAACGTCCAGGAGGGTGTCGCCGAGGTCAAGGGCAAGCTCGACCGGTTCAACGAGATCGCCGAGCAGATGGCGACCGACTACTCGGACGCGCTGCTGGAGGAGATGGGCAAGCTCCAGGAGGAGCTCGACCACGCCAACGCCTGGGACCTCGACGCCCAGCTGGAGCAGGCCATGGACGCGCTGGGCTGCCCGCCCGGTGACTGGCCCGTCGTGAACCTCTCCGGTGGTGAGAAGCGCCGCGTCGCGCTGTGCAAGCTGCTGCTCGAGGCGCCCGACCTGCTGCTCCTCGACGAGCCCACCAACCACCTCGACGCCGAGTCGGTGAACTGGCTGGAGCAGCACCTCGCCAAGTACGAGGGCACCGTCGTGGCCGTGACCCACGACCGGTACTTCCTGGACAACGTCGCGGGCTGGATCTGCGAGGTCGACCGCGGTCGCCTGCACGGGTACGAGGGCAACTACTCCAAGTACCTGGAGACCAAGGCCACCCGCCTCAAGGTCGAGGGTCAGAAGGACGCCAAGCGGCAGAAGCGCCTCAAGGACGAGCTGGAGTGGGTGCGGTCGAACGCCAAGGGGCGGCAGGCCAAGTCCAAGGCGCGTCTGGCCCGGTACGAGGAGATGGCCGCCGAGGCCGACAAGATGCGGAAGCTGGACTTCGAGGAGATCCAGATCCCGCCGGGCCCCCGACTGGGCAACGTCGTCGTCGAGGTGAACAACCTCAACAAGGCCTTCGGTGAGAAGGTCCTGATCGACGACCTGTCGTTCACGCTCCCGCGCAACGGCATCGTCGGCGTGATCGGCCCGAACGGTGTCGGCAAGACCACCCTCTTCAAGATGATCCAGGGGCTCGAGGAGCCGGACTCCGGGAGCATCAAGGTCGGCGACACCGTCAAGATCTCCTACGTCGACCAGAGCCGCGAGAACATCGACCCGAAGAAGACGCTGTGGGCCGTCGTCTCCGACGAGCTGGACTACATCAACGTCGGACAGGTCGAGATGCCCTCGCGGGCCTACGTCTCCGCGTTCGGGTTCAAGGGGCCGGACCAGCAGAAGCCGGCCGGGGTGCTCTCCGGCGGTGAGCGCAACCGGCTCAACCTCGCCCTCACCCTCAAGCAGGGCGGCAACCTGCTGCTCCTCGACGAGCCGACCAACGACCTCGACGTCGAGACCCTCAGCAGCCTCGAGAACGCCCTGCTGGAGTTCCCCGGCTGTGCCGTGGTCGTCTCCCACGACCGGTGGTTCCTCGACCGCGTCGCCACCCACATCCTCGCCTACGAGGGTGAGTCCAAGTGGTTCTGGTTCGAGGGCAACTTCGAGTCCTACGAGAAGAACAAGATCGAGCGGCTCGGACCGGACGCCGCGCGTCCGCACCGCGCCACCTACAAGAAGCTGACCCGGGGCTGATCTTGCGGCACATCTACCGCTGCCCGCTGCGCTGGGCGGACATGGACGCGTACGGCCACGTCAACAACGTGGTCTTCCTCCGCTACCTGGAGGAGGCCCGTATCGACTTCCTGTTCCGACCGGAGAAGGACTTCAAGCAGGGGTCCGTGGTGGCACGCCATGAGATCGACTACAAGCGGCAGCTCGTCCACCGGCACCACCCGGTCGACATCGAGCTGTGGGTCACGGAGATCAGGGCGGCTTCGTTCACCCTCACCTACGAGGTCAAGGACGGGGACGAGATCTATGTCCGCGCCTCCACGGTGATCGTGCCGTTCGACTTCGAGGCGCAGCGGCCCCGGCGGATCACCGCCGAGGAGCGAGAGTTCCTCCAGGAGTACACGGACGCCGAGGAGGAGGCCGTCGCCGCATGACGGTGCTCCACCTCGCCGACGAGGGGGAGGCCGCGGATCTCGCGGCCTTCCTCTCCCGGCTGCTCCACTACGACCGTTCTGCCGCGGTGCGCCTGCAGGCGGCCGGCACGGCTCTCGCCGTCTTCGGGCGGCCGCCCTCCTTCGAGGTCCTGGCCGTGCGCGCGGTGCGGCTGGCCAAGCCGTACGAGAACGGGCTCGACGTCACGCTGGACGTCACCGTGTCCGCCGGTGAACTGCTGGAGACCGTGGACGAGACGGCGGCCACCGCCGGTGTCCCGGACGCGGTGACCGGGCCCCCGTGGGCCGGAGTGCTGCCTCCGCGCGGCGGCTGGCGGCCCGAGCCGGGGCTGCCCGCCCCGGGCGAGCTGCGCGCGCTGGTCGCCGCCGCGGTGGCGGAGTTCCGCTCCCGCACGGGGGAGCTGGTGCCCGAGCGGCGTACCCGGGCCGAGCTGGACCGGATCGGGCGGGAGATATGGTCCCGGACGGTCGGGGACACGGGGCTGCCGGTGCGGGCCGTGCACGCGGCCCAGTCCCTGGGATTCCTGCGGCCCTCCGGGGCGTCCGTGTCCGGTGAGGACGCGCCGAAGCTGTTCTCCTCGGGGGCGTGGCTGCGGCTGCGCACCCCCTACGGGTCCGTCGCCCTGCGCCGGGCGGGGACCGGAGCGCTGGGCATCAGCGTGCGCTGAGCGGCTGCTGCCGCTCCCACCGGGGGCGGGACGGCCGCCCCGACCGGCTCACTCCCCGTCGCTGTCGTCCGGCCGTACGGCGATGTGGTCGGGTTCCAGCTCCAGGGCCACGCGGTCACGCATGCGCAGGGCGCGGGTGTACTCGGCGGGCAACTGGAGCCGTCCGGCCCGGTCCAGCATGGCGTACTCGCGGGCCACCACCCTCTCGTGGCCGGTCGCAGCGTCGACCTCGCTGCGGCGCAGGACCTCCGTGGAGGTGCGGCCGTCGCGGATGGCGACCGTGCGGCGGACCTCGTCGGCCACCGCCTGGTCGTGGGTGACGATGACGATCGTGGTGCCCAGGCGCTCGTTCGCGGTGCGGAAGGCGGCGAAGATCTGTTCCGCGGTGTGCGAGTCCAGCTCGCCCGTCGGCTCGTCGGCGAGCAGCACGGAGGGCTCGTTGGCCAGCGCCACGGCGATGGCGACCCGCTGTTGCTGGCCGCCGGACATCTGGTGCGGGCGGCGGTCGCGGCAGTCGGCGATGCCCATCAGGTCCAGGAGTTCCAGGGCGCGTTCGGTGCGTGCCGCGCGCCGCCCGCCGGTGCCGGCCAGTTGCATCGGCAGGGTCACGTTCTGCGCGGCGGTCAGGTAGGGCATCAGGTTGCGGGACGTCTGCTGCCAGACGAAGCCGACCACCGTACGGCGGTAGGCCAGACGGTCCTTCGCCGTCATCGTGAGCAGGTCCCGGCCCGCGACCCGGGCGGCACCGGCGGTCGGGGTGTCCAGACCCGCCAGGATGTTCATCAGCGTCGACTTGCCGCTGCCCGAGGCACCCACCAGCGCCATCAGCTCGCCCTCGCGGACCAGCAGGTCGAGGCCCTGGAGGGCCTGCACCTCCACGCCGTCCGTGCTGAAGATGCGGACCAGACGGTCGCAGGTGATCAGGGCGTCGTGTCCGTAGGCGGGACGGTCGCGGGACGCGGTGGCGCGGTCGGCGAGTTCGGCGAGGGTGGGATGGGTCGTCATCGGGGTCTCCTCAGCGTCGTCGCCGTCTCACGGCGTCCCGTCGTGGCCTTCTTCCGACGCGCGGTCGTGGCTGTGGCTGTCTCCCGGCATCGCGTGCGTGCCGTCGCCCGGCGTGCAGCCGCGGCTGTCTCCCGGCGCGCAGCACCCGCCGGTGCCCGGTGCCCGTCACCCGCCGGTGCCTGGTGCCCGGCGCCCGTAGTCCTCTGCCGTTCAGCCGTTGCCGTAGCCGCCGTTGCCGTGGCCCGTCGACCCGTGCCCCGTTCTCCGGTGCCCCGTGGTCCTCGCTGCCCCGGCGGGGTGGCGTGGCTGCTGCGCGGTCGTCGTACCGGTCTCATCGCGCGTCCCCCGCCCGTAGTTCCGTGATCGCGCCGCGCCGGCCCGACCACCAGGCCTGTCCCACCGCCACGCCCACCGTCAGCACCAGCACGGCGACCGCCGGGAGCGCCAGCGACCAGGGGTCCGTGCGCAGCTGGGCCCGGCCCAGTGGCGGCGAGGACGTCGCCAGGGCGATCGTCGCCAGGTCGATGCCGGGGGAGAGCAGCCGGACCGCCGCCCAGCCGGTCAGGATGCCGCCCGCGAGGGCCGGCACGGCCTGCGGCAGCGACTCCAGGACGAGCAGTCGGCGGCCCTGGGCCGGGGTGAGGCCCATGGTGCGCAACCGGGCGAGGAGGGCGGCGCGTTCGGGGGCCGCGCCGGCGAGGGACAGCAGCAGGGCCAGGGCGGCGTAGCCGGCGCCGGCTGCCACGGCGGCCGTGTAGACGCGCTCCGCGCCGGACTGCAGCGGCGAGTCGACGTACTGGGCGCGCGCCTCGGACCGCAGCCGAACCGGGGCGTCGTCGCCCGCCGCCCGGCGCAGCGCGCCCGCGTCCAGGCGGTCGCCGGACAGCAGCAGCGCGGACGGCCGGGCCGCCTCGGCGGAGAGCCCGGCCCGGTCCACGACCAGGAAGTCGTCGCCGAAGACGGCCGGCGTGCGGTCGCGGACGACGGTGATGCGCACGGTGACGGAGGTGCCGTCCTCCATGCGGACCGGGAAGGGCGCGGTGCCGAACCGTTCGGCGACCGTCGGGGAGGCCAGCGCCGGGAGCGGGTCCTTCGCGGCGGCCCGCCGCGTCAGCTCGGCCTCCGGGAACTTCCCGAGCCCCGTGCGCGCCGCGAGCGCCGCGTAGGCGCCGGGTTCCACGCCCGCGACCGGCAGCGACTGGCGGCCGTCCGAGGTCTTGGCCTGGTAGGCGATGCTGACCTCGGCGAGCCCCTGCACGCCGGGTGCCCGTCCCAGACGGTCGGGCAGGCCGGACGGCAGCGGTCCGACCGCAGCCTCGACGCGGGCGTCGGCGCCGACGGCGAGCAGCGCGGCCCGGTCCCGGGCGTCCGCCACCCCGGCCAGCACCGAACCGCCGAACGCCGCCGTGGTGAACGCGGTCAGCAGAGCGAGGAGCGGGAGCATGGCGGAGACGGACGTACGGCCCGCGCGGGCCAGCGCCAGCGGCCCCACCGCGCCGCGCAGCCGTCCCACCGGACGGGCCAGCCGGCGCAGCGGCAGCGGGTAGAGGCGGACCAGCACCAGCGCCGCGACCACCCCCACCAGCACCGGCGCCAGCGACACCAGGTCCCCCGAGGTGCCCGCCGCACCGCGCCGGCGCAGCAGTTCGACCGCGCCGAGCGCCAGGGCCACGGCCGTCAGCTCGGCGACCGTACGGCGCCGGGACGCACGGGCGGACGCCACGTCCCGCCGGCCGCCGTGCAGCCGTACGGCGCGGTGCGCGGCGGCGGCCCGCAGCGGCAGGGCGGCGCAGCCCAAGGCGGTGACCGCGCCCGCGGCCCAGAGCGCGGGCAGCAGCCGGGCGCCGGGCAGCGCGAGCACCGCCACGGCCAGACCGAGGGCGCCCGCGGGCAGCGCCACGACCGCCGTCTCCGCCAGCAGCCGTCCCGTCATGCCCCGCAGGGACGCGCCGCGGGCCCGCAGCAGGGCGAGTTCGGCGCGGCGCCGGCCGGCGGCCAGGCCGCCCGTCATCAGCAGGACGACGGCGGCGACCGTCCCGGAGCCCGACGCGGCGACGGCGACGAGCGGGCCGATGTCGCCGCGGAGCCGCTCGTAGGAGGTGAGCACGTCGTCGAGGCCGGTCTCGACCTCCGTGAACGGGCTGATCATCGAGCGCAGTTGCTCCACGCCCGGCCCGGTCTCCAGGGAGGCCACGGAGGCGCTGAGCGGGTCGAGTTCGCGGCCGTGCAGGGCGTCGGTGTCCGGCACCAGGTGCCAGTAGCGGAGCGGGTTGTCGTCCGTGCCCAGCAGCGCGGGTCCCGCCTCGGGCGCGAGCAGCAGGCCGCCGCGCCAGAACTTCGGGGCGTTCGGGTCGCCGCCGGGTGCCCGTACCAGGGAGGCGGTGCGCAGCACCGACCAGACGGACCAGTACGCCCCGTCGGGGTCGCGGGGCGCGACGACGCCCGTGACATGGACGGCGAGCTCGGCGCGGCCCTGCACGCGGATGACCGAACCCACCTTGATGCGCAGCGTGCGGGCCGTCTCCTCGGTCACCGCGGCCTCCACCCGGGTGGTCGAGGCGGTCACCGGGCCGCCGGTGACCCGGGGCAGCCGGCCGGACCGCAGCCGGGCGTGGTCGGCCAGACCGTTCGGGGCGGCGAGGACCATCTGCGCGGGCAGCCCGTCGGGCCGGGGGAGCCACTCCTCCGGCGAGGGCAGGTCGGACGTGGTGCGCACCCCGTACGCCGACCGGGAGCCGTCGACGACCAGCGGGCTTTCGACGGTGTCCACGATCGACTTGTAGAGACCGGTGAGGCTCTTGGGACGCAGCGCCTCCTCCCGGGTCGCCAGTTCCACGCCGAAGCCGGGGTCCGCGGACACCTGGAGGGTGGTCTGGCCGGCGTGGACCTGTTCGACGGCCCGGTTCAGGCCGGCGTCCGTGTACCGGTCCAGCGCCCGCGGGAAGGCGGCGGCCAGGAACGCGGTCAGCGTCACCAGCAGCGCCAGCGCGCCCGCGGCACCGGGGGCGGCGCGCAGCCGGGTGCGTACCCAGGGGGCGGTCACGGGATTCACCTTCCGCCACCTCCGTGCTCCTTGAGCGTCACCGTCGGATCCGTCCGGCGCAGCGCCAGCGCCGCCGTCACCAGCAGCGGGACGAGGGTCACGGCGGCCAGGAGTACGGCGACCCGGTCGTCCGGCAGCGCCACGTGCACGCCGGGCACGGGCCGGCCGGCCTGCGGGGTCAGCACGGTCAGCGGGATCACCGCCCGGGTGAGGACCGCCCCCAGGGCGGCGCCCGTCAGCAGCGCCAGGCCGACCAGCACGCCCTGCTCGACGGCGACCGTGCGGGCCAGCCTCAGGCGCGAGGCGCCCAGGGCCCGCAGCACCCCGAACTCGGTGCCCCGGCTCCGCAGCGAGCCGACGGCGCTCACCGCGAAGCCCACCGCAGCCAGGGCCGCCGCCACTCCCGCCGCCGCCGTGAACGCCGCGCCGGGGCCCGCGCCGAACGGGTCGTCGCGCAGCCGCTCGGCGACCTCGTCGCGCACCAGGACCTGCGCCGGTGACGTGTCCGGGAAGGCCCGCAGGGCCGCGACGGCCTCGTCCACCCCCGGCGGCGCGGTCCGCAGCCACCACTCGGTGGGCAGGACGGCGGTGTCGTACCCGCTCTGCAGCACCCGGTTCACCGCCCGCAGATCCACCAGCAGGGCCCCGCCGAAGAGCGCCGGGTCGGCCTCCGGGCCGGTGGTCGGCAGCTCCCGCACCGCGCGCACGATCCGCACCTGCACGCGCTCGCCGCCGAGCGTCACACCGACGCGCTGCCCGGTGCGGGCGCCCGTCGAGTCGAGGAACCGGTCGGTGGCCACGGCGGTGATCTCGGGCGGCGCCGGCCCGGAGACCCGCAGCCGGACGGTCAGGACCGAGGTGGGCCGGGTCATGTCGCTGTCCGACTCGCCCGTGAAGTACTCGACCGCGAACGGCTTCGACGGCAGCACCTGCGGCGGGGGCGAGCCGCCCTTGTCGGCGGGTCCCAGCCCCTGCCCGGAGACGTCCGACAGCCCCGTCCAGTCGTCGGGCAGCGACACCTGCCGGTCCGTTCCGTCGGCGGACCCGGCGGTCACCTTCCGTACCGTCAGACGGTGTTGCTCCCCCTCGCCCCTGGGCCGGGTCATGACCAGTTCCACCCCGGTGAGGGTCAGCGGACCGCCCGAGACGTCCAGGGTGAGCGCGTGGTCCCGGCCGTCCGCGTCCAGCCGGCCGGCCGACAGCCGGTACGGCGTCCCCCAGCGGTCCTCGACGGTCACCGCCACGTCCGCCGTCATCCCGGAGGGGGACCGGCCCGTGCCGGACACGGCACCGTCAGGGCCGTCGGAGCCCGCCGCGGTCCCGGCCGGAGCGTCGAGGCCCCGGCCGGCCAGGTTCGCGGTCAGCGTCAGCGTCTCCGTCCCCGCCGGGATCTCCGCGCCCGCGGACCGCTGCGCGGGCGCCAGCCCGGACAGCAGCTCCGGCAGCGGCTCGTCGGCCAGGTCCCGGCGCATCAGCACCGTGTCCGCCGCGTGCGAGGTGTCCAGGGCCAGCACGGTGGCCGTCCGGTCGCCGGACAGGGGCAGCGTGGTGCGGGCCGCCGGGGCGACGTCCCGCACCCCCGGGACGGCCGCGTACCGGTCGGTGCGGCCGGGGACCGTCTCGGCGGCGGCGAGCACCCGCACCGGAGCCCCCGTACGGAAGTCGGCCTGGTCGTCCTGCGAGCGGGACCAGGAGGCGCTCTGCCCGATCGCCATCGTGCCGAGCGCGACGGCGAGCACCAGCAGCAGCACCGGGCCCGCCCCGCGCATCGGGCGGCGGCTCAGCTGCCAGCCCGCCAGCGCCGTCGCCAGCCCGCGCCCGCTCGCCGCCCGGCGCTCGGCGAGCCGCGCCACCAGCGGCAGCAGCCGCAGCGCCAGGACCGTCCCGGCCAGCAGCGCCAGCGCGGGCGTCGCGACGAGCAGCGGATCGACCCCGAGCGTGCCCGGGTCACCGTCGGCGCCCGTACTCGTGCCCGTGGTGGCGGTGCCCGTGCCGGAGGTCTGCCGGTCCAGTTGCCAGTAGGCGACCGCGGCCACCACGAGCAGCCCCACGTCCACGCCCGCGCGCAGCGGCGCCGGCAGCGCCCGCGTCCGGCCGCCGGTGCCCGTCGAGGAGGTCAGCGCCGGCAGCGTCACGGCCAGGGTGCACCCGAGCGCCGCGATCGCGGCCACCAGCCACACGGCGCCGCTGCCGCCGGACGCCGGATCCCAGCGCAGCCCGATCCGGGCCAGCGGCCCCTGCCCGGCCAGCAGCCGGATCAGCGGCCCGGCGAGCAGTGGCGCACAGACCAGGGCGGGCCCGGCCAGCAGCAGCGCCTCCAGGGCGGACACCCCCACGAGCCGGGCCCGGGAGGCGCCCCGCGCCCGCAGCAGCCACAGCTCACCCGCGCGTTCGACGCTCAGCAGCCGGGCCACCAGCAGCAGCGCGCCGCCCGCGAGCAGCGCGAGCTGGAGGGCGATGACCAGGACCGTGGAACGGGAGACCACCAGCGAACGGTCGAGACGGTTCAGGATGTCCGGCAGACCGGTCGCCGCCGCGGTCGTACCGCTGAGCACCGGTCTGCCGCGCAGCCACGCCGTGCCCTCCTGCGCCGCCTTCCGCAGGGCGTCCGTCCGCCCGGACGTCAGCGACGAGTAGTCCGCCGTCACCAGCCACCCCGACGAGCCCGCGCTGACCCGGCCGCCGCTCAGCACGCCGGGCGGGACGAGGAGCGGCCCGTACGTCGTGAAGCCGCCCTGCTCGATGCCGCGCCCGTCCAGGTCGTCCAGCCGCCAGTACGGTGCCTGGCCGTCGGCCGGCCGGTACAGGCCGGTGACCACCACCCGGACCGCCGGTCCGCCGAGGCGGTCGGTGAGCGTGAGCCGGTCGCCGGGACGCACGCCGAGCCGCTCGGCGGCGGACACCGGCAGCGCCGTCTCGACCGTCCCGGCCGCCGGGTCACGGGGCATCCGCCCCTCGCCGATGCGGACCTGCGACGGGTCGAGCGAGGCGAAGAACGTCAGGTCGGGAGCGCCGGCCTGCTCGGACCGGGGCCGCTGGGCGGACGGCAGCGCGTACGGGCCGGAGCGGTCCAGGGTCCGTACCGTGTGCGGCAGCCCGTCGAAGGTCTTGGCGGCCCCCTCCCGTACGGCCGCGTCGGCGGCGTCCCGGTCCTCGGCCGGTACGTCGGCCTTGACGATCAGCGCGGCGTCGGCGGCGGTGCGCGGGTCCGCCAGGGCGTGGCGCAGGGCGGCGTCGCCGATGGCGCCCGAGAAGGCGGTCAGCGTCGCCAGGACCGTCGTGGTCAGCAGAACGGTGAGCAGCGCCGCGGCCAGCAGCAGGCGGTGCGCCCGCGCGCGCAGCAGCACGAACCCCACGAGTCCCCCGAACCCCGACACCCGGCCCCCCGGCACATGTTGTCCGGACCTTGTCCAGACCTTCGGGCGAGGATGGCAGAGGGAGCGGGCCGCGGGTAACCGTGGGAAAGGCGGACTTGACCGGATCGTGACCGGATTCCGGTGCCGGGGGACCGAAATCCGCGCATTCGAGCCGCGCGTCGACTCCCGCCGGGGCGGCGCGGCGCGGGGATCAGCCCTCCGTGTTCACCATCGACGCCGCCGCGTACGTCAGGTACTTCCACAGCGTCGCCTCGTGCTCCTCGGACAGCCCCAGCTCGTCGAGGGCGACCCGCATGTGTTTCAGCCAGGCGTCGTGCGCCGCCCGGTCGACGGCGAAGGGGGCGTGGCGCATCCGCAGCCGCGGGTGGCCGCGGTTCTCGCTGTACGTCGTCGGACCGCCCCAGTACTGCATCAGGAAGAGCGCGAATCGCTCCTCGGCCGGGCCGAGGTCCTCCTCCGGATACATCGGCCGCAGGATCGGGTCCTCGGCGACCCCCTGGTAGAAACGGTGGACGAGCCGGCGGAAGGTCTCCTCCCCGCCGACCTGCTCGTAGAAGGTCTGCTCCTGAAGCGTGTCGCGCCGAATCTCATTCACGTCGTCCATGGTCTCAGACGCGTGGACATAGGACCTGAGGCTTAGGACCACCCACCGTTCCCCGCCACCGGCCGCGGCCGGGCCCGTACTGTGGAGGCATGGGCGGGCACCAGGACCTGGACGGCCTCGCCGCCTCCGCGCGGGCGGAGCTGGTGCGGGAGATCGAGCTGAGCGGCGCCTGGACGGCCGACCCGGTGTGGCGACATGCCTTCGCCGCGGTCCCGCGCCACCTCTTCGTGCCGTACTACTACGTCGGCGTCCGGGGCGGCTACGAACGCCGGTGGGGCGAGGACCCCGACCCGGAGGCCCGCGAGCGCTGGGTGCGCGGCGCCTACGCCGACATTCCGCTGGCGACGCGGATGCGCGACGGCCAACTGCTCTCCTCCAGCAGCCAGCCGTCGCTGATGGCGACGATGCTGGTGGAGCTGGGCGTGACGGACGGCGACCGCGTCCTGGAGATCGGCGCCGGCACCGGCTACAACGCCGCCCTGCTCGCCCACCGGCTCGGCGACGGCGACCTGGTCACCACCGTCGACCTGGACCCCGAGATCACCGAGTCGGCCCGCCGGCACCTGGCCGCCGCCGGATACCACCCGGCCGTCGTCACCGGCGACGGCGCACGCGGCGTACCCGAACGCGCCCCCTACGACCGGATCCTCGCCACCTGCGAGCTGCCCTCGGTCCCGCATGCCTGGCTCGCCCAGTGCCGCCCCGGCGGCAGGGTCCTGACCCCGCTCGCCACCGGCCTGGTCGTCCTCACCGTCCGCGACGCCGGGCACGCCGAGGGGCACTTCCTGCACACGCCCGCGTACTTCGTGCCGTTGCGCGGCACGGACCGGGCCGCGCCGGAGACGCCCAGCCTCGGCGGAGTGCCGCGCCGGGCCCGGGACGACGACCTGTTCCGTTTCCTGCTGGCGCTGACCCGGGGCAGCCTCGACCCGCAGGAGGCGTACGCGCTGTGGGACCGCGAGGGCGCCCCGTGCCGCGAGCGCTACGGCATCACCGTCAGCGGCGAACGGGCCTGGGCGTGGCTGGACGACCCGGAGGGCCCCTACGCCTGGCCGTTCAGCTGACCGGCCGGGCGTACGGGCCCGTGCCGGTCATCCCCGGCGGATCGTGATCGTCGTCCAGGCGCCGACGTGGACCCGGTCGCCGTCCTGGAGCGGCACCGGCACGAAGGGCTGGATCGGCTCCTCGCCGCCGTTGACCGTCGTGCCGTTCGTCGAGTTCTGGTCGACGACGGCCCAGCTGCCGTCCGGCTGCTGCACCAGCACCGCGTGCTGGTGCGAGACGCCCGGGTCCTCCGGCGGCACCGCCAGATCGATGTCCGGGGTGTCGCCGGTGGAGTGCCGGCGGCGGCCGATGGTGATCTGGTTGCCGGTGAGGGTGCGCTGCTGCTCGGGCGAGTACGCGGGCAGGTTCAGGCCCGCGGCCTCGGGGCCGGAGCGCTGCATCATCGCCATGAAGTACTCGCGGTCCGGGCCGATGGTCGCCGACCAGGTCGCCGGCCGCTGGGGCTGCTGCGGCGCCTGGGGTTGCTGCGGGAGCCCGTGGCCGCCGCCGGGCGGGGGCGGCGGGGCCTGGGTGGCGCCGGGCTGCGGGTAGCCGTAGCCGCCGCCCTGGGCAGGGCCCGGGCCGTTCGGACCGCCCGGTCCTCCCTGCGCGGGGGACGACGGCGGGGAGATCATCCAGTCGTCGTCACCGCCGCCGAAGGACGGGCCGCCCTGCTGTGGCCGGTTGGTCTCCTGCGGGAAGGCGGGCGGGGCCGGCGGACCGGACTGGAACCCCTGCGGAGCACCCCCCGGCCCACCGGGGCCGGGCGGCGGCGGAACGGGCCCGGGCGGCGGCGGGACCGGCCGCGACGGGTCGCCGCCGAAGGCGGGCGGGGCGGGCGGGGCGGAAAAGCCGTTCGGGCCACCAGGACCGCCGGGACCGCCGGGGCCATTCGGGCCGCCGTGTCCGCCGGGGCCGTTCGGGCCGGAGGGGCCGTTCGGGCCACCAGGGCCACCAGGGCCGCCGGGACCGCCCGGGCCACCCTGTCCGCCAGGTCCGTTCGGACCGCCGGGACCACCGGGACGGCCACCAAAGCCGCCGGGGCCGCCGGGGCCAGGGTTGAAGGGGTCGGAAGGGCCGTTCGGGCCACCGGGGCCACCAGGACCGCCCGGACCCCCGGGGCCGCCCGGGCCGCCAGGCCCGCTGCCCGGCCCACCCGGCCCCGACAGGTCGCCGCCGAAGGGCGGGCCCGGGGGGATCGGCTCGGCGGGGCGGTTCATCTGGGACGGGCGCGAGCCCTGGTAGTCGTACGCGTCACCGCCGCCGTACGACGGCCCCGACGGCGGCTGCTGGAAGCGCGGAGCCGGACCGGGCGCCGGCGGGCGCGGGGCGGCCGGGGTGTACGAGGTGGCGGTGTTGGTGAGGAAGTTCCACCGGCACTCCTCGCAGAACGGCGCACCGCCCTCGCGCGGCGTGCGGCACTGCGGGCACAGCTGCGGCTCGGCGCCGGGGCCACCACCCGGACCACCCGGACCGCCAGGACCGCCCGGGCCACCGGGCCCGCCGGGAGCACCGGCGCCGGCGGGCGGCGGGAAGCCGTAGCCACCGCCGGGAGGCGGTGGGGGAGGGGGCGGCACGGCACCGGCCATGCGGTGACCGCAGACCTCGCACCAGTCGTCGGAACCCGACTGGTGTCCGTTCGGGCAGGTCGGCATGTCGGAGCTTCCCCCTCTTGCGGAGCTTGTCACTGTGGTGTGCTGCGCTTTACTTCTCTACTTCTTTACACGAACAGTCTTTGTCGACCGGGTCTCGAGCGTCATCTCGTCGGCCTCCTCGACCTTCGCTTTCAGTCGCACAGTACCTGCCGCCGCGTCGACCACGTCCACCACCTTCGCAAGCAGTTTCGCCGTATCCGCGTTTCCGGAGGCTCCGGCCAGCTGAACGGCGCGGCCCAGTTTGGCCGTTGCTCCGTCGATGTCTCCCGCTTTGCGCAGATCGAGCCCTTGCTGGATGACCTGTGCCAGTTCGGCCTGCCCGGTGTAGTGGGCGACCTGAGGGTTGATCGACGTGGAGGCGGCCATGTCGTCCGTCCACACGGCACGTACGAGGCCCTGCGCGCCGAGGTTCTGGACACTGCCGCCGGGCTCCGGGATGACCAGGGAGACGCGGGCGGCCAGCATCTCCTGGCCCAGGTTGGCGGCCGGTACCTCCACGCAGACGTGGTAGTCACGGGACTCGTCGCCCCAGGAACCGGTGGGGTAGTCCCCGGCGCGGGGACCCGCCTCGGTGCGACGGTCGGTCAGTTGCTCGACCGTGGGAGCGACCTGCTTGACGAACTTCACGGTGGTGCCCACCGGGGTCCACAGGCGCAGGGCGACGTCCGCGACCTCCTTGCCCATGGCCGTCTCCATCATCTGCGTGAAGTCCCCGGCGAGACCGGCCGGGTCGGCGACGATGTCGGCGGTGCCGAGCAGGGCGGAGGCGATCCCTGTGACTTCTTTCACTTCCCAGTCGGTGCCCACGCCCCGGGCGTCGCAGGTGAAACGCCCGGCGCAGGCGTCGAGCGCCGCCTTCAGGTCCTCCGGCGCCTCGTGCTCGTTGCGGCCGTCGGTGAGCAGGATGCCGTGCCGGATGGCGACGTCCGCGGTGGACAGCAGCCGGTCGGCCAGCCGCAGCCAGGTGCCGATGGCGGTGCCGCCGCCGGCGCTCAGCTTGCGCAGCGCCTGCTTGGCCTGCTCCCGGGTGGTGGCGTCGGCGACCGCGAGCCGGCCGCCGCCCGGGTAGACCTCCTTGGCCACGTGCGTGCCGCCGACCACCGCGAAGTGGACCCCGTCGCGCAGGGTGTCGATCGCGGCGGCCGTCGCGTCGCGGGCGTTGCGCATCTTGGTCGGCGGGTAGTCCATCGAGCCCGAGCAGTCGACCATGACCGCCACGGCCGCGGACGGGCCCTGGCCCGGCGAGTACAGGTGGGGCGCGGTGACCGCGCTCCCGATCGTGCCGCCGCCGGTCGCGGTGACGGTCACGATGGCGTTGACCTCACGGCCGCCCTCGGGCAGGTACTCGTTCTGGTAGACGTCCACCGAGAACTGCGGCACGTTCGACTTCGAGAAATTGGCCATGCCAGGTCGTATCCCCCTCTACGTCCCCACGGTGGTGGGGGTGATGGCGCTGCCGGCACGGACCGCCCCCTGCGGCCCGCGAGACCGCCCGCGCGCGTAGCCCTACCCGTGCGGGGACCTCAGGCCGATCCTGCCCCCTGCGACGGGGCGGGGAACGGCAGGAGCGCCACTGTTACGTTGTCGTGGCCGCCGCCGTCCAGGGCGTGGCCGACCAGAACGCGGGCGCTGTGCAGCGGACGGGCGGCGGCGTCGAGGGGCACGGCCTCGGCCATCTCCTCGGCGGACTCCGCGTAGTTCCACAGGCCGTCCGTGCAGACCACGACCACGCCCGGCCGGTCCGGCTTGAACGACGCGGTGTGCGGCTCCAGATCGTACGCGTCGGCGCCGAGCCAGCCGGTGATCGCGTGGGCGCGCTCGTCGGCGTACGCCTCGGCCTCGCTCATCAGGCCGGCGGCGACCATCTGCGCGGCCCACGAGTCGTCCTCGGTGAGCCGGGCGGGCGGGGTGCTCCGGTCCACCGGCACCCAGTAGACGCGGCTGTCGCCGACCCAGCCGACGACCAGCAGGCCCGCGGCCACCACGGCGCCGACCAGGGTGCAGGCGGGGGCGTTCTGGTGCGGGGCCTGCTCGCGGGCCGTTGCGGGCTCCTCGGCCAGCGCGTTGACGGCGTGCGAGGCGGCGACGATCGCGTCGTGCATGGCCTGTTGGGGGTGCGTGCCGCGCGGCAGGGCGCTGAGCAGCGACTCGCCGGCCGCCCGGGACGCGGCGAGCGAGGCGTCGTCGGGGCGGGTCGCGGAGGACACGCCGTCGCAGACGATCGCCACGGAGGCGGGCGCTCCGTCGGGCAGCGCCGTGCAGCCGACGGAGAACGCGTCCTCGTTGCGGTGGTGGCGCAGGCCGCGGTCGCTGACCGCGGCGACGGGGCCGGACTCCTGCTCCATGTGGTCGCGTTCGCGGGGCTGGGCGTGACCGCAGTTCTCGCAGTAGCCGTCGTCGTCCACCCGGCCGGCGCGGCAGGCCACGCAGACCTTCTCGCCCGGGGCCGGTGCCACCGGGGCGGCGGGTGCCGCCGGTTCGGGGGCCAGCCGAGGGTCGGGCGCCTGCAGCGGGTACTCGTCGGGCTCCTGCGGCGGGTCCGGGCGGTCGAACCGCACACCGGGCGCGGGGGGCTCCGACGGTGCCGGCGGTGCCGCCGGGGGTGGGGGCGGCGGCGTCGGGGGCAGCGGTGAGCCGCCCGAGTCGGTGCCGGGTACTTCGGCCGCGGCGTGCACCGGGGCGGGGTGGCCGTGGCCGTCCGAGTCCCGGGCGACCGGCCACTCCACGCCGTCAGGCGGCGACGCCGGGGCGGGCACCGCGCCGTTGACGGCGAGCGTCGGGCTGTCCACGGGCCGTGCGGGCACGACGGACAGGTCGTATCCGCACGCACCGCAGAAACGGTCGCCCGACTCGAGGGGTTCCTCGCAGCTCGGGCACTTCGACACAGCGGCCTGCTGGGGCATCTGCGACATCAACTACACCCACGTCCGGGGGCGGTAACGATTGGCACGTTCCACCAGGTCGATCCTTTCCTCGCCGCCCCGCGCCAGCCGGGCCAGCGTGCGGTACGAACGCTCCAGGCCGAAACGCAGGCCGCGTTCGTCCAGGCCGCTGCCGAGCAGCGTCCGTCCCCCGGCGGCGGGTGGGACGGAACCCCGGCCTCCGGAGAGTACCCAGTCCAGCGCGCAGCCGAGGACCTCGGCCGACAGCTGCTCGCGCCGGGCCGGATCCAGACCGTACACGTCCAGCGCCTCGACCTGCCGCGCGGCGGCGGTCAGGTCGTCCAGGAACGTCACGTCGCCCGCGGGCGCGGTGCGTTGCCGCAGACGCGCCCGTACGGCCGCCACGCGCGCGCCGGTGTAGTGGATGGACGACTCCGGAACCGACTCCAGCGTCCGTACGGCACCGGTCCGGTCGCCGCCGGCCAACTGGACGCGGGCCAGCCCGAACGCGGCGCTCACGTGGCTCGGGTCGGACGACCACACCAGGCGGTAGTACTCGGCGGCGTTGTCGAGCTGGCCCAGTACCTCCGCGCACAGGCCGAGCGCGAGCTTGGGGGCGATCTCGCCCGGGAAGGCGTCGTAGATCGCGTCGAAGGCCAGCGCGGCGTCCTCGTGGTCGCCGGTCACCAGCGCGGCGAGTCCCCGGTACCAGACCACCCGCCAGTCGTCGGGCCGTTCGCCCTCCAGCGCGCCCAGGCCCTCCAGCGCGCCGGGCGCGTCGCCGTTCTCCAGCCGGGCCCGGATCTGCCGCAGCCGGGTCTCGGTCGACGGTGCGGGCGCGGCGGCCAGCGCGGTCAGCAACTCGCCCGGCGCGGACGCCATGAGGCCCGCCAGGAAACCCGCGTTGGGGTCGCCGGCGTCGACCCGCGGGACGGGCAGGGCGAGTGCGGCGATCGGCGCGTCGACCGACTTGACCAGCCCCGACACCTCCCCACCGACGCGACCACCCACGCCCGCGCCGCCGGCTGCTCCGCCACCCACGCCCGCGCCGCCGGCCGGCCCCGCACCGGTGCCTGCGCCACCGGCCGGCCCGTAACCCGTGCCTGCGCCGCCGGCTGATCCGGTCCCCGTGCCTGCTCCGCCGGGCGAGCGGTACCCCGCGCCTGTGCCGCCGGGCGGTCCGGTAGCCGTGCCCGGTGCGGTGCCCGCGACCGTGCCGCCCGGTGCTCCCGTGGCCGGTCCCGGCGGACCCGGCAGCGCCGGGACCGTGCCGGTCGGCAGCGCGGTCGCCGTGCCGGTGCCGCGTCGCCCCGTACGGGGCGCCCTGGCCCCGAGCCGCGACACCTCGCCGTCCAGTCGCGGGAACAGCTCCGTGTCCGTCACCCTCACCTCGGGCCCGAACAGCGTGGACACGGCGGGCCGGGCGCGGCCCGTCTGGACCGACACCACCTCGCGCAGCACACCCGTCAGCTGCTCCGCCATCTCCTGCGCGGAGGCGAACCGCCGCGCCGGATCGGGGTCGGTGGCCCGCACCAGCAGCCGGTAGAACGACTCGTACTGCCGGAAGACCTCGATGGTGTCCGGATCCGGCAGCGAGTCGGCGTAGACGGTGGTGTAGCCCTGGAAGTCGAACGTCAGCACGGCGAGCGTGCGGCCGACCGTGTACAGGTCGGACGCCACCGACGGGCCGACGTCGGCGACCTCCGGCGCCTGGTAGCCCACCGTGCCGTAGATGGCCGACTCCTCGTCGTCCGACCGGCGCACCGCGCCCATGTCGATCAGCTTGAGCTGGTCCTCGGTCTGGATGGCGTTGTCGACCTTGAAGTCGCAGTACAGCAGGTTGCGGCTGTGCAGATGGCCGAGTGCCTCCAGCGCCTCGATTCCGTACGCGCAGGCCTGCTCGACCGGCAGCGGGTCGCGCCGGCCCGCCGGGGAGCGCCGCGCGTTGGCGATCTCCTTCAGCGACTTGCCGCCGACGTACTCCATGACGATGTAGCCGTCGAGGGAGCCGGTGCGCTGGTCGAGGTGCTCGACGAAGTTGTAGATCCGCACGATGTTGGCGTGCTCGATCTCCGCGAGGAAGCGCCGCTCGGAGATCGCCGCCGCCATCGCGTCCTGGTCGCCCGTGTCCAGGAGGCCCTTGAGGACCACCCAGCGGTCGGAGACCGCCTTGTCGACGGCCAGGTAGATCCAGCCGAGCCCTCCGTGCGCGAGGCAGCCCACCACCTCGTACTGGCCGTGCACGACGTCCCCGGCCTTCAGCTTGGGCACGAACGAGTACGGGTGGCCGCACTTGGTGCAGAAGCCCTCCGTGCGCCCCGGCCGCTCCCCGCGGGCCCGCCCGACCGGCGCCCCGCAGTCCGCACGCGAGCAGAACCGCTTGCGCTCCGGCACCTCGGGGTTGTCCAGCACCATCGCGCGCGGGTCGGGCCGCGGGATCGCCGGGACCTCCACCAGGCCGACGCCGAGCCGCCCGCGCCCCGAGGAACCGGCGGGGGAGCCCGAGCTGCGCACCGACACCGACCGGCCCGTCGACCGCCCCGACACCGACCGCGACAGCCGCCCCGACACCGAGCGCCGGGACTTCGACGACTGCGACGACGTACGCGCACTACGGGCGCTGGAGCGTGAACTCCCGCTGCCCGTCGAACCGCGCGATCCCCGCGATCCCCGGCCGCCGCCCGTGATGCCGGTGGGTGTCGAGCCCACCATGCCGTTGGCGGCGACGACCGGTGCGAGACCGCACGTGTCGCAGTACAGCTCGCCGCCGCCCATGTCCTCGTAGGTCCCGCCGCAGCCGGGACGCTGACACGTCCGCCCTGCCTCACTCATGACGCTGCCTCCCCCTCGTGGCTCACGCGCCGGGCCCCGTCCGGTCCACCGGCCCGCCCTGCCCGGGCACGCGCGGGGCGGCGCCGAGCAGTTCGGCCGCCGCGTACTGGTAGCGCAGCACGGCCTGCTCGGCGACGCGCAGGTCGCAGGGCGCGCTCCACAGCATGCGGCGCGCCTTCTCGTACTTCTCGACCAGCTCGGGATCCTCGGCGAAACCCAGCCGCGCCACCTTCGCCTTGTACGCGTCCAGCCGGCCCCGCAGCTCCGCGCGGACCGCCAGCGGCGCGGTGACCGCCGTCAGGGACTCGCGGGCGCGCAGCAGTTCGTCCTCCGCCTTCTCCTCCAGGGACTCCAGGAGCGGGGACAGCCGGTGCCACTGGGCGTGCCGGCGGTACTCGGCGGCCGCCGCCAGCTGCTCCTGCAGCACGATCGGCGGTCCGCTGACGACCGGCACCTCCGTCGCGGCGATCTTCGCCAGCACCTCGCCGCGCGCCGTGCGGGCCTCGGCGAGCGTGCGGTCCGCGCGGGAGAGCACGTCCCGCAGCCGTACGATCCGCTGCTCGGCGTCCTGGCGGACGGCCAGCACGGCGTCGATCTCGCGCCGCACGTCCTCCAGGGCGCGCGCCTCCCGGTCGTACACCGTGGTGTCCGGCCGGCCGCCGCCCGGCGCCGAACTGCCCTGCGCGGGCAGCCAGAAGGCCAGCGGGTCGGAGACGACCTGCTCGCGCAGCCTGGTCAGGGTGCGGGTGATGCGCTCCAGGTCGTCGCCGGCCGGGTGCTCGCCGGGGCGCACGCCCACGGAGTGCGCGAGCTTGCGGGTGCGCTGGAGCTCGGCGGCGAGTAAATCGATCCGGGCGGGCAGCGCCGACCACACCGCGTCGGCGGCGACCACCATGTCGAGGGAGGTCGCGTAGAGCTGGTTCATCCGGTCCACCAGCGTCACCAGCGAGTACCGCTCGCTGAGCCGGCCCGGACCGCCGTGCAGCGTCGGCGCGTGGGCCGTGGCGGCGGCGCCGCCCGCCACCGTGACGGCCTCGCCGCGCAGCAGCTCCGTCAGCTCCACCAGGTCCTCGCGGCTCGACCAGCGGCGCCGGGAGCGGATCTCCCGGGCGCTGCGCAGCGCGCCCGCGTACGCGTCGAAGTAGGTCCACAGCAGCGTGATCGACGCCTCCGCGGCGGCCCAGCGCTCGGCGGTGACGCCGGTCAGCTCGGCGCCCTCGAGGAGTCTGCGGCCCGCGTGGTCCTGGAGGGCGAGGAGCGAGGTCTCGATCGCCTCGTGCTCCGCGCCGAGCCGCGCCAGCGCACGGTCCACCTCGTCCCGGTCCATCACCGGCCCGGTGGATCCCGTGTCGCCCATCGATCACCCTTCGCTGTCGCGGACCTGCGCCTGCTCTTCTGTCATCCTGCCTGCTCTTCGGCTGCGGTGCTGCGGCCGTTCAGCTCTTGCGCAGGTACTGCGGCGGCGTCGGTGGCTCCGACTTCGCCGGGTCGTCGCCCATGGTCGGGGACAGCCAGTCGTCGTACGAGTTCTGCCAGCCCCCGGCCTTGTCCGCGCGCCACTCGACGAGGATCTGGTTGACCCGGCGTACCAGATCGTCGGCGTCCTGCTTCATCGCCACGCCGTAGTACTCGGTGGTGAAGGCGTCGCCCTTCAGCTCGACCGTGGGGTCCTGCGCGGCCTGGCTCGCGGCGAGCGCGCCGTCGGTGACTACCGCGTCGACCTCGCCGAGCTGCAGCCGCACCAGGCAGTCCAGTTGGTTGGGCACGGTGGTGCCCAGGTCGACGTCGGCGGCGAGCGTGCCGTCCTCCTGGTCCTGCTCCAGCGTGCTCAACGCCGTCGAGCCGGCCGCCGTGCAGATCTTCCTGCCGGCCAGCGTGGCGTCGTACCCCGTGATGCCCGAGGCCTTGGGCGCCAGGACCTGCTGGCCGGTCCTGAAGTAGGGCGCGGAGAAGGCGACGTCGGCCAGCCGGTCGCAGTTGATGGTCATCGTGCGGACCACCATGTCGACCCGGCCGTCCTGGATCGCGGGGATGCGCTGGTCGGTGGGGATCGCCTTGAACTGCACGGCGTCCGGGTCCCCGAGGATGTCCTGCGCTATGCGGTGCACCAGGTCGATGTCGAAGCCCTCCAGCTCGGCGTCGCCGCCGCTGTTCGGGTCCCGGTATCCCCAGCGGTAGCTGTTCTGGTCGACGCCGACGATCAGCTTGCGCTTCTCGCCCTTGCGGTTCTGGATCTCGTCGATGGTGGGGCCGTCCGCCCCGGACGGGGAGAGCGTCTGCTTCTCCGGGTCCGTGCACTCCTGCGCGGCCCGCGCCTGGCTGCCCCGGGCGACGCCGTGGCCGGCGCTGTCCGCGCCACCGCCCTCGCCGTGCGAGCGGACCAGCGGCAGGAGCAGGGCGAAGAGCACCGCGAGGGCGCAGGCGAACGCCATCGCTCCCACGCCGCCCCAGCCCTTCAGGCCGGCCCGAAACCGCCCAGCACGCATCCTCACGCCCCCTCTCACGGGTACCCCTTCCCACCGGTGCGCCCGGTCAGCCCGGTCGCTCCGGTCTGCCTGGTCCGCACCCCGCCTCACCGGTACTCCGACAGCCTGCGGCCGATGCCCAGCACCGCGCCGGCCGCGCCCAGTGCGGCGAGCACGCCGGCGCCCTGGGGCAGGTACTCCATCGCGCCCCGGCCGTCGCGTGCCGTCTGCCGGAACTCCTCCTGCTCGTGGGCGAGCGCGGTGGCGAGCGCGTCGTCCACGCCGTCGAAGCACTCGACCGTAGCGCCCTTGCCGCCGATCACCAGGTCCAGCGCCTGCTGGTAGTTGCCGTTCTCGTCCTGCTCACGGGCCGACGCGTGCCGCTTCTTCCACTCCGCCATGTTGCCGTTCGCCGCGGCGACGGGCTGCTTGCCCGCCTCGTTGTCGGCGAGCCGCCCCGCCTCGGCCAGACCCTTGCCGAGGGTCTCCATGTTCTTCCCGAAGGCCAGGTCGTAGGCGTCGTACGTCTTCTCGCCCACCTTCTTGGTCTCCGCGCCGCGCGCCACCAGCGTGAGGTTCTCGTTGCCCCGGGCCTTGAGGGAGGCGATGCGGGCCTCGTTCAGCGCGTTCAGGGAGCGTACGCCGTGCTCGTAGGAGTCGGTCAGGTTGGACCGCGCGACGCTGTGCCCGACGACCAGCCAGAGCAGGACGACGGTGGCGGTGGCCGTGGCGGCGACCAGGCCGTGGTTCAGGACGCGATTGGTGCGCCGGTAGTGGCGGTGCTGGGCCCAGGCCAGCGCCGCGAGCGCGAGGACGCCGAGCGCGATCGCGGCCCACGGATAGGGCTTCGCGTCGCCGTAGTCGGCGTCCAGGCGCTGGTTCTCCTTCTGGTAGAGGTCCTCCGCCGCCGGGAGCATCTCCTTCTGCATCTTCTCGTTGGCGTAGCGCAGATAGGCGCCGCCGACCGGGAAGCCCTGCCGGTTGTAGGTACGGGCGCGCTCGACCAGGCCCTTGTACTCGGGCAGCAGACGGTTGAGCTCGGCGATGGTCGCCGTGGCCGGCGAGTCGGGGTCGGAGTTGGCGGCGGCCGTCACGAGCCCTTCGGCGGCGGCCGCCATCCCCTTCTCGTACCGGTCGCGGGAGTCCTTCGTCTCCTGGCCGCCGGCGAGGAAGCCGCTGGAGGCCGCGGTGTTGGCCTCGGCGAGGGAGCGGTAGATGTCGGCCGCGGCGGAGCTGAGCGGCTGACTGCTGGTCAGCACGTCGTCGGCCGCCGTCGACCGCTCGTTCATCTGCCAGGCGGTGACGGCGCCGAAGGCGACGACGAGCGCGGCGAGCAGCGCGCCGATGATGCGCAGCCGCCCCGGCTCGGTGACCGCCGCCGCACGCAGCCGGTCCACGCCCTCGGCGAAGGCGGTGCGGTGGGGACCCGGGGTCGGGGGAGGCGGCGCGGCGGACGCGGGGCCGCCCGGGCGCTGCCCCGGCACCGGCCGGGACTGCGGCGCCGCGGCGGGCGGGGTGGGCAGGCCCGTACCCGGCGGCGGCGCGCTGCCGTTCGTCGGTCGAGTCACTGCTGACCTCCCCCATGGTCATCCGTCGCCGCAAGTATCGCTGCCCGCACCGGCATTCGCACCGGCCTTCACCCGCTCTTGATCCGATCCGGGTGTACCGCATCCGGGTGCAACGCACCACCCCTGCCCATGAATACGCCACCGGAACCGGTTCGGTTCCCCGGACCGGGCACCGGCCGCCGCCACCTCAGACGGCGAAGTGCGCCCGCACCCGCTCCCGCGCCCCGTCGGCCGCCCCCGCCCGGTCCAGCCCCAGCAGCACGGCGCCCAGCACGGGCGGCTCCGTCACCACGCGCGGTACGGCCCCGGGGGCGCGCGCGGCCAGCAGTTCCCGTACCCGGTCGTCGAGTTGCGGATGCCGCGCGGCCAGCACGCTGCCGCCCAGCAGGACCGGCGTCCGTTCGGCCAGCAGGTCCAGCCGGGTCAGCGCGACCGTGGCCATGGCCACCACCTCGTCGGCCTGCCGGTCCACGATCGACCGGGCGATCGGGTCGCCGTCGGCCGCCGTGGCGAACAGCACCGGGGTCAGCTCGTGGCGCCGGACGGGCTCGATGTGCCGCAGGTGCAGCGCCTCGACGAGGGCGTACATCGAGCCCAGCCCGAAGTGGGCCGGCAGGGTGCGGGCCAGCTCCGTCGGCTCCCCGCGCCCGTCCTCCGCCCGCGCCGCGTGCCACAGCGCCTCCTCGGCCAGCCCCCAGCCGCCGCCCCAGTCGCCCGAGAGGCGCCCGACGGCGGGGAAACGGGCGGTGCGGCCGTCGGGACGCATGCCGACGCAGTTGACGCCGGCCCCGCAGACGACGGCGACCCCGAGCGGCTCGTCGATGCCCGCCCGCAGGATCGCGAACGTGTCGTTGCGCACCTCCACGCTCGCGCCCCAGGCGCGCGCGCCCAGCGCGGCGGCCAGCTGCTCCTCCTCCACCGGCAGGTCGGCGTTGGCCAGGCACGCCGAGACGTGGCCGACGGAGGTGACGCCCGCCGCCCCGAAGGCCCGCGTCACCGCGTCGGCGAGGGCGTCCACCGCCCGCTCGACACCCACGGCCGGCGGACGGAACCCGCCGCCGCGGGCGGTGGCCAGGACCTCACCGCCGGCCGACACGACCGCCACGTCGGTCTTGCTGTTCCCCGCGTCGACGGCGAGGACATGTGCGGTCAGGCCCACGCCAGGTGCTCCCGGTTGTGTGCGATCAGCCGGTCGGTGAGCTGTTCGGCGTACGTGTACTGGCCGACCAGGGGGTGGGCGAGCAGCGCCCGCAGCACCCGGTCCCGGCCGCCGCGCAGCGCCGCGTCCAGGGCCAGGTCCTCGTACGCCGTCACGCTCGCCATCAGCCCCGCGTACAGCGGGTCCACGGCCGGTACGGGCAGCGGAGCGGCGCCCTTGCCGCCCACCGCGGCCGGCACCTCGATCACCGCGTCGTCGGGCAGGAAGGGCAGCGTGCCCCGGTTGGAGGTGTTGACCACCTGGTACGGGGAGCCCGCGCCGCCGAGCAGGGCGGCGGCCAGGTCCACGGCCGCCTCCGAGTAGTAGGCGCCGCCGCGCTTGGCGAGCAGGGCGGGCTTCTCGTCCAGGGCCGGATCGCCGTACATCTCCAGGAGCCGGCGCTCCATCTGCGCCACCTCGGCGGCCCGGGAGGGCTTGGTGCGCAGCTCGTCGACGACCTCGTCGTGCGCGTAGTAGTAGCGCAGGTAGTAGGAGGGGACGACACCCAGGCGGTCCAGCAGCGGGCGGGGCAGACGGAGGTCGGCGGCGACCGCGTCCCCGTGCTCGGCCAGCAGCCGGGGCAGGACGTCCTCGCCCTCGGGCCCGCCGAGGCGGACGGCGGTCTCCCAGGTGAGGTGGTTGAGGCCCACGTGGTCCAGGTGGACCTCGGCGGGCGCCACCCCGAGCAGCGCGGCGAACTTGCGCTGCAGCCCGATCGCCACGTTGCACAGGCCGACCGCCCGGTGCCCGGCCTGCAGCAGGGCGCGGGTCACGATGCCGACCGGGTTGGTGAAGTCGATGATCCAGGCGTTCGGGTTGGCCCGGCGGACCCGCTCGGCGATGTCCAGCACCACCGGCACGGTGCGCAGCGCCTTGGCCAGGCCGCCCGCGCCGGTCGTCTCCTGTCCGACGCAGCCGCACTCCAGCGGCCAGGTCTCGTCCTGCTCGCGGGCCGCCTGGCCGCCGACGCGCAGCTGGAGCAGCACGGCGTCGGCGCCGTCGACGGCCGCGTCCAGGTCGGAGGTGGTGACCACGCGGCCGTCGTGGCCCTGCCGGGCGAAGATGCGGCGGGCGAGGCCTCCCACCAACTCCAGCCGGTCGGCGGCCGGATCGACGAGGACCAGTTCCTCGACCGGGAGCGTCTCCCGCAACCGGGCGAATCCGTCGACGAGTTCGGGTGTGTAGGTCGAACCGCCGCCGACCACGGTGAGCTTCATCGCGCTGCCTCCGAAGAGATCACTTTCCATCAACCCTTCGCTGATCGGTGTTCGGTGTCGAAGACCTCGTCGCGGGTGGTCGCCAGCGCGCTCTCCAGCGCGCCGCGCAGGACGGGGTGCTCGGTCACGGCACCGACGACGAGCCGGGGCCTGGGCGCGGCCAGCTCCGCCAGCTCGTCCTGGACCAGGGCGCGCAGCGGCTCGCCGCCCGCGGTGAGCGAGGTGCCGCTCAGGACGACCAGCTCGGGGTCCAGGACGGAGACGAGGGAGGCGAGACCGGTGGCGAGGCGGGTGGCGTACGTCCGCAGCAGGCGGCGGTGCGGGTCGCCTGCTCCGTCGCCGTCACTGTTGCCGTCGCCGTCGCTGTTGCCGTCGCCGCCGGCCTGCGCGGCCCGGGCGAGGAGCGCGGCGGCGACCTCGTGGTACGACCCGGAGGGCAGGGGCGCGACGCCGAGCTCCCGGGCCAGCGCCGGGACCGCCTGTGAACCGGCCAGCTCCTGGAAGCCGCCGCTGCCCGTGCGGCTGACCTCGCGCACCAGCGGGGCGCCCGGCACGGGCAGGAAACCGACCTCGCCGGCGCCGCCGGTCCACCCCCGGTGCAGCCGGCCGCCGAGGACCAGGGCGGCACCCAGGCCCTGCTGGTTCCACAGCAGGACGAAGTCCTCGTGGCCCCGGGCCGCGCCGAGGCGCTGCTCGGCCACGGCGACGAGGTTCACGTCGTTCTCGTACTCGACCGGCATCGGCAGGGCGGCGGCGAGTTCGTCGAGGAGGGTGGGGGAGTGCCAGCCGGGCAGGTGGGAGGCGTAGCGCAGCCGCCCGCTGCCGGGGTCGAAGGCGCCCGGGGTGCCGATGACGAGGCGGTGGACGTCGCCCCGGGTCAGTCCGGCGGCCTTCACCGCGCCGTCGAGGGCGTCGGTGACCTGCTGGACGACGGGGGTGGCGGGGCGCCGGCCGGGGGTGGGCAGCTCGTGCCGGCCGACCGTGCGCCCGGTGATGTCGGCGACCGCGGCGACGATGCGGTCCGCGGTGACGTCGAGTCCGGCGGCGTGGGCGGCGGCCGGGTTGACCTCGTACAGCTGGGCGCCGGGGCCCGGGCGGCCTTCGGTCGTGCCGCCCGCCAGCACGAGTCCCGCCGCCTCCAGGCGGGCCAGCAGCTGGGAGGCGGTCGGCTTCGACAGGCCGGTGAGCTCGCCGATCCGGGTGCGGGACAGCGGTCCGTGTTCCAGGAGGAGGTCCAGGGCGGCCCGGTCGTTCATGGCGCGCAGGACGCGCGGGGTGCCCGGCGTCCCGACGGTTCCTGCCATGCGTGTCCACACCTGCCTGTCGGGGTTGTCACGAATGTCTGTTAGGAAGGTTTCCTGTTGACTGAGGAACGTAGGCCCGCCGGGGAGGGGGCGTCAAGAGAACGCCCCCGAGGCAACGCGGACGTTGCCTCGGGGGCGGGAAGAGTGCCGGTGCTGTTACTTGGTGGTGCTCGTCGGCGGGATCGGGGACGCCGCGACGGACTGCGGCGACACGGTGCTCGCGTACGCCGAGGGTGCGGCGACACCCGCGGTCGGGTCGGCGGCCGGGGCCGCCTGCCCCGGTACCTCCGGACCGCCGACGATCTGGATGTCGGCCGCGTCGAAGGCGCGCTTGATGCGCCAGCGCAGCTCCCGCTCGACGGTCAGCGACTTGCCGGGCATGGTCTTCGCGGAGACCCGCACCACCATGGAGTCGAGGAGGACGGAGTCCAGGCCGAGCACCTCGATCGGGCCCCAGAGCATCTCGTTCCAGGGCTCCTCCTTGCTCATCCGCTCGGCGACCGCGCCGATGGTCTCCTTCACCTTGTCCAGGTCCTCGTCGGAGCGGACGGTCACGTCCACGCCGGCCGTCGACCAGCCCTGGGAGAGGTTGCCGATCCGCTTTACCTCGCCGTTGCGGACGTACCAGATCTCGCCGTTGTCGCCGCGCAGCTTGGTCACCCGCAGCCCGACCTCGATGACCTCGCCGGAGGCCACCCCCGCGTCGATGGTGTCGCCGACGCCGTACTGGTCCTCCAGGATCATGAAGACGCCGGAGAGGAAGTCGGTGACCAGGTTGCGGGCGCCGAAGCCGATCGCCACGCCCGCGACACCGGCGGAGGCCAGCAGCGGGGCGAGGTTGATCTGGAAGGTGCCCAGGACCATCAGGGCCGCGGTGCCGAGGATGATGAAGCTGGCCATCGAGCGCAGGACCGAGCCGATGGCCTGGGAGCGCTGACGGCGCCGCTCGGCGTTGACCAGCAGCCCGCCCAGCGCGGTGCCGTCGACGGCTCCGGCCGTGCGGTTCATGCGGTCTATCAGCTTGGTGATCGCCCGCCGCACCACCGCTCGGAGCACGGCCGCTATCACCACGATCAGCAGCACCCGCAGCCCGATCGCGAGCCATGTCGACCAGTTCTCCTCGACCCAGCCGGCGGCGTTCGACGCGCTCTGCTGGGCCTCCTGGAGCGAGGGCACCGCCGGGGTGCTCGTCGACTCCGACGGGGACGGGGACGGCGACGGACCGGCGGCCCGTAGGACGGCGGCGGACAGGGACACGGCGGTTACCTCCAGGTGCAACGACCGCCCACCGCCGGTGGCGGTTCGGTCCAAGGTCACGGAATGGTCACCGGACGGGCGGAATCACCACACTAACGGGGCATGGCGCGCGGATCGGCCGCAAGCGCACAGCAGAGCGGATGCTCATCCGCGCTTGAACTGGTCACGGTCATGGGGATCCATCCTGTGTGGTCGAAAACACTCCCAGCCCGTTACCGGGACATGGTGGCGCTTCCACCAGGCATGAGGGGAGACTGACTGCAGATCGTCCCGGCGCGAGCCACGCGCCGCCGACGCCCAAGGAGGCACCCGTGCCGCATGTCCTGGTCCTCAACGCGTCGTACGAGCCACTCGGCGTCGTACCGCTCCGCCGCGCGCTCGTCCTCGTCCTGGAGAACAAGGCCGTGTGCCTCGAGGAGTCCGGCGCCTACCTGCACAGCGCGACCGTCACCGTGCCCGCACCCAGCGTGGTCCGGCTGAAGCGGTTCGTGCGGGTCCCCTACCGGGGGCCCGTCCCGCTCACCCGCCGGGCGCTCTTCGCCCGTGACGGAGGCCGGTGCATGTACTGCGGTGGCGTCGCCACCAGCGTCGACCACGTCATCCCGCGCAGCCGCGGGGGACTGCACGCGTGGGACAACGTGGTGGCGTCCTGCCGCCGCTGCAACCACGTCAAGGCCGACCGGCACCTCGTCGAGCTGGGCTGGCGTCTGCGCCACAAACCCGCCCCGCCCACCGGCCTGGCCTGGCGCATCATCGGCACGGGCCACAGGGACCCGCGCTGGCTGCCGTACTTGCAACCGTACGGCGCGGACGACGCCATGGCCCGGATCGACGGCATTTCCGCCTGACGTCCGGGCCTTGGTCTGTCCCCGGTCGGCGCACCGAGTTCTTCAGCGGCTCGGTCTCCAGGGCGCTCCCGACCGGCTCGGGCAGGACGACCTCCTTGCCGAAGGGCAGCGTCTGCACGGTCTCGTACCGCCCGCCGTCCGGCCGGGCCGCCCGCTCAGGGTTGTCGCCAAGTGAGTGTGTAGCGCCAGAAGAGGCGACGGCGCAGCCGGGCGCCGGGCAGTACCGTGCGGGCCGCTTCGGTGATGTCGGGGAAGGTCATGTCGGCCGGTCGGGTCCGGGCGGTCATCGAGGTGGGGCGGGGCGCTCTGCGGCCCTTGTTCTTGAGCCACCCGGTGGCGGCGTTCAGGGGGACGGCGACCGCGCCGAGCAGGTGGTCCGTGGCGGTCTGCGGCCGGAAGACGCCGAGGACGACCAGGGTGCCGCCGGGAGCCAGGTGCCTGCGGAAGGTGGCGAGGGCATCGGTGAACGGCAGATGGTGGAGGGCAGCGACGCAGGTGATGACGTCGTGGGGCCCGGCGGGGAGCCCGGTCATGGCGTCCGCGACCGTGAACGACGCCGGCGTTGCCTCGGGGGTCAGGGCGCGCGCCCGCGAGGTGATCACGGGGTCGGCGTCGATGCCCTGGACCTCGTCGGCGCGGGTGGCGAGGAGCCGGACCAGGTCACCGCTGCCGGAACCGACGTCCAGCGCGCTGCCGAACCGGCGGGGGAGTTGCCGCAGGATCCAGCGGTGGTAGTGGGCGTTGTGGTCCCAGGGATGAGCGGCGTTGAACCGGTCGAGCGCCTGGAGGAGTCGTTGCGGCAGTGACGCCATGTGCTTCCTTGACGATTCGTCCCGGGCTGGAATCCGGGGGCACGGCTTCCGCAGCGTCGCACACCCCGGAGTGCTCACGCCTTCGGACATCGTCACACGTACCGCAGCTCCCCCGGTCGTACCGAGCGGCCCAGCAGGGGCAGGGCCGTCGCCGCCGACAGGAGGCAGGACGCGTACACCGCGGGCGCGACCAGGAGGGCCGTCCCGAACCGTTCCAGCCACTCCCCGGCCCGCGCCCGGGCCTCGGTGCGGCCGGTGCCGGCCAGCATCAGCGGCAGCGCCACGTTGTCCAGTGCCGTCAGCTCCGGGATCAGCTGCCCGAACTGGAAGACCACGCCGAAGTCGGTACGGCGCAGCTCGCTCAGCCGCTTCTCCGGCAGCTCCTCCAGCCGCTGACCGTTGTACGTCACCGAGCCGGCGTCCGGCCGGACGATCCCGGCCAGGCAGTGCAGCAGCGTCGACTTCCCGCTGCCGCTCGCCCCGGTGACGGCGAGGATCTCGCCGGCCCGCAGCTCGACGGAGGCGCCGCGCAGGGCCTCGGTCCTGCCGTGCGCCTTGACCAGTTCGCGGGCCGCGAGCAGTGGCCGTGTCGTGTCCCCGTTCGTCATGCCGTGCGGACCTCCGCGGTCAGTGTGGTGAGCCGGGCCGCCGTGGTGGTCATCCACCGGAGGTCGGCGTCGAGGTGGTTGAGGGCGTAGTCGGCCGAGAGCACGGTCGTCAGATCCGTGCCCGGGGCCGTCTTGACCGCCGTGAGCTCCCGCATCCGGCCCATGTGGGCAGCGCGCTGGGCCAGCAGATAGGCGCCCGCGTCGCCACCGGTGAGGATCGAGACGACGACTTTGGCGAAGATCTCGTTCGTCACGAAGGGGGCGGGCGGTGCGATCTCGGCCGCCCAGTGCGCCAGTTCGCGCGCGCCCTCGTCCGTCGCGCGGTACGCCGTCCGCTCCGGGCCGCCGTCCGACTCGGTGCCGTCGACCTCCGCGAGGCCGTCGCGGACCAGCCGCTGCAGGGTCGTGTAGACCTGCCCGTAGGCCAGCGGGCGGGCCTGCGGGAAGCGTTCGTCGTGACGCCGCTTCAGGTCATAGCCGTGGCTCGGTCCCGAGGCGAGCAGGCCCAGAAGGATATGACGGGTGCTCATGGGGATCAGTATCCATTAAGTACATGTACTGAGTGAATAGCCTCGCGTGGGTCGCTGGGACGGCGGCGTCCCTGTGACCGGTTTGCGTGATCTGTGAGCGGGTCGGGAGATTCTTTCGACCCGGTGCGTAGGTATTTATGGGGAGGGATGGTGTGACCAGGGCCACGTTGTCGGCCCCGGGGCGTCTGTCCTCGCGTCGACTGGGTAGGGCTGCCGTAACCCGTCGAAGCACCTCGAACCAAGGAGACCTCCGTGGCTGCACTCCTCCTGCTCCCGGCCCCTTCCAAACCGGTGGCGGAGCCGTCCGAACCCTGGGTGGACTCCTCCGCCGCCTCCGACACCCCGCACTACTGCGTCTTCGGTGCCACCGGCAGCTGCGCCGAGACCCCGCTGACCAGCGAACCGCCGCTGCCCGACGCCGAGCCCCTCACCAGCGAATCGCCGTTCGCCGACGCTGTACCGCTGACCAGCGAGTCCTCGCCCGAACTCACGGCCGACGTGCCGGAGCAGGGCGGCCCCTCCTTCGCTGTCCCGGAACCCACGAGGTCGTAGAGGAAGCAGATGCCCGCAGCCCGGCCGGCCGAGCCCCCCACCGAGGACCTTCCCGAGGAACTGACCAGGCTCGCCGCCCTGCACGGCGTCGCCACCTCCTACAGCCCCTCACCGGACCGCACCGTCACGGCCTCGGCCACCGCCGTCACCCACGCGCTGGCCGCCCTCGGCGTGGACACGAGCACGCCCGAGGCCGTACGGGCCGCGCTCACCGCGCGTGAGACCGAGCTGCGCGAGTGCCTGCTGCCGCCCACCGTCGTCGGCCGGAGTGGCGGCGGCCCGCCGGCGGCCCTCGCCGCGCTGCCCGCGGGCACCCGGCTGCGGGTCGACACCGAGCAGGGCGAGATCCGCGCCGACGCCGGACAGCTCCCGCCCGGCGTCCACCGACTCACCGCCACCGCGCCCGACGGCCGGACCGCCGAGGCCCACCTGATCATCGCGCCCGCCCGGCTGCCCACGCCCGCCGGACGCTCCTACGGACTCCTCGTCCAGCTCTACTCCCTCCTCTCCCACCGCTCCTGGGGCATGGGCGACCTCGCCGACCTCGGCGAACTGGCCGCCTGGGCCGGACGCGCCCTCGGCGCCGGATTCATCCAGGTCAACCCGCTGCACGCCGCCGTACCCGGCGCCCCCACCGACCCCTCCCCGTACCGGCCCTCCTCGCGCCGCTTCCCCGACCCCGTCCACCTGCGGATCGAGGACGTGCCCGAGTTCGCGCACGTCACCGACCACGAGCGCGCCCGGACCCTGCGGGAACGGGCGGGGCGGCTGCGCGAGGCCGTACTGGAGAAGGGCGCCCTGATCGACCGGGACGCCGTGTGGGAGCTGAAGCGCGACGCCCTCGAACTGCTCCACCAGGTCCCCCTCGGCCCCGGCCGCCGCGCCGCCTACTGCGACTACCTCGCCGAACAGGGCACCGCCCTGGAGGACCACGCCACCTGGTGCGCGCTCGCCGAGGTCCACGGCCCCGACTGGCACCGCTGGCCCGAGGGCCTGCGCGACCCCCGCTCGGCCGACACCGACCGCGCCCGCACCGAGCTGATGGACCGCGTCGACTTCCACTCCCGCCTCACCTGGCTCACCGACACCCAGCTCGCCGCCGCCCAGCGCACCGCCCGCGAGGCCGGCATGCCGGTCGGGATCGTCCACGACCTCGCGGTGGGCGTGCACCCGCGCGGCGCCGACTCCTGGGCCCAGCAGGAGTACTTCGCCGCCGGCATGTCGGTGGGCGCACCGCCCGACGCCTTCAACTCCCGTGGCCAGGACTGGGGTCTGCCGCCCTGGCGCCCCGACCGCCTCGCCGCCTGCGGGTACGCCCCCTTCCGACGCCTGCTGCGGGGCCTGTTCCGCTACGCCGGAGCGCTGCGCATCGACCACGTCATGGGCCTCTTCCGGCTCTGGTGGGTCCCCGAGGGCCACCCGCCCACCGAGGGCACCTACGTCCGCTACGACGCCGAGGCGATGCTCGCCGTCCTCGTCCTGGAGGCCACCCGGGCCGGCGCCGTGGTCATCGGCGAGGACCTGGGCACCGTGGAACCCGGCGTGCGCGAGGCGCTGCGCGAACGCGGGGTGCTCGGCACCTCGGTGCTGTGGTTCGAGCGGGACTGGGAGGGCGACGGCAGCCCTCTGCCCCCCGAGCGGTGGCGCGCCGACTGCCTGGCCACCGCCACCACCCACGACCTGCCGCCCACCGCGGCCCGCCTCACCGGCGACCACGTCGAGCTGCGCGACCGCCTCGGCCTGCTCACCCGCCCGCTGGAGGAGGAGCGCGCCGAGGCCGCCGCGGACACCGCGGAGTGGCTCGACGTACTGGCCCGGCTCGGGCTGCTGCACGGCACCGGCGGCGACACCGGAACCCCCGCCGAGGAGGCGGAGATCCAGGCCGTCCACCGCTTCCTGCTGCGCACCCCCGCCCGCATGACCGGCATCTGGCTCCCCGACGCCGTCGGTGACCGCCGCCCGCAGAACCTTCCCGGCACCTGGGACCAGTACCCGAACTGGCGGCTGCCCGTCGCCGACGCCGAGGGCCGCCCGGTGACCCTGGAGGACCTGGCCGCCTCGCCCCGCCTGCACGCCCTGATCGACGCCGTACGGGAGTGCGCCGGCGGCTGAGCGGGGGACGCCCCGGGGCCCCTCGCGGCCCTCGTACGGCACCCCGGGCGCGCGGCCCTTCCGGCCGTTCGCTAACTTTGCACCGTGGACAAGAAGAACGCCCTGCGCGCCGGCGCCCTGGCAGCCGGTACGACGCTGATGATGCTGCTCATGTCGTCCCCCGCGCTCGCGCTGACCCGCGACGACGGTGACGACCCCGGCCCGCGCCTGAGCGTCATCGAGACGCTGGGCCTCTACGTCCTGGCCCCGATCGCGCTTTTCGTGGTCATCGCGGGCCTGGTCATGGTCCTGGACAGGTCCAAGGAGGAGCACCGCGTGACCTCCCGCAACATCAAGACCAAGGCGAAGGCCGGCGCGAAGGCCTGACGCCGTACCACAACTTCACCGAGGGCGCCGCCCCCACCGCACGTACGCGCATCAGCCGTACGCGGGAGGGGACGGCGCCCTCGGGTGTTCCAGGGGTCAGGGGTGCTCCGGGGATCAAGGGCTCGGCGCCGTCAAGTAGCGCTGGAGCGTGGGCGCCAGCCAGGCCACGACCTCCTCGCGGTGGAGCGCCACGGCCGGCGGGAGGCGCAGTACGTACCGGGTGAGCGCCAGCCCGAGCACCTGCGTCGCGACGAGCGCGGCCCGCGCGGGGGCCTGCTCGGGGTCCGGGCACACCCGCCGGGCGACCGGCAGCAGCTGGTCGCGGAAGATGCCCTGCATGCGCTCGGCGCCGGCCTGGTTCGTGACGCCGACCCGGAGCAGGGCCGTGAGCACCTCGTTCTCCTCCCACATGGCGAGGAAGTGCGTCACCAGGACCCGTCCGACCTCGTCGCGCGGCCGCTCGGCCAGGTCGGGCAGCGCGAGGTCGACGGTGACGGCCGCCGCGAACAGGCCCTCCTTGTTGCCGTAGTACCGCATCACCATCGACGGATCGATGCCCGCGTCCCGGGCGATCGCGCGGATGGTGGCCCGCTCGTATCCGTCGGCGGCGAAGCGCTCGCGGGCCGCGTCGAGGATCGCGGCGCGGGTGGTGTCGGAGCGTCTGGTGTCGGATCGGGTGGTGTCGGATCGGGTGGTGTCGGATCGGGTGGTGTCGGAGCGTGTGCGGGGCATGCCCACGAGCGTAGGCCAACACGTGTGGGCCAACAAGTGTTGACCCCGTGCGCAAGGGGCCCTACGGTGGAAACAAGCGTTGGCAAACAGTTGTTGGCAAACAAGCGTTGGCATCGCAAGGAGGCCCCGATGAACGGCAAGAGGAACGGCACCCGGCACACCACCCCCGGCTCCGTGATCGTCGTCGGCTCGGGCCCCACCGGCCTGCTCCTGGCAGGTGACCTCGCCGCCGCCGGCATCCCCGTCACCCTCGTCGAAAAGCGCCCGCACCGCATCAGCAACCTGTCCCGCGCCTTCGTCCTGCACGCCCGCACCCTCGAACAGCTCGACGCCCGCGCCCTCGCGGACGACCTGGAGGCCGTCGGCCGGCCCCTGGACCGCCTGCGCCTCTTCGGCGGCCTCACCGTCGACCTCGACACCCTCCCCTCCCGTTTCCGTCATCTCCTCGTCCTCCCGCAGTACGAGGTCGAGAAGGTGCTGGAGCGGCGGGCGGTGGCGGCCGGGGTGAAGTTCCGGTACGAGACCGAGACGACCGGCGTGCGCCAGGACCCGGTGGAGAACGGAACGGGGCGCGGGGCGCAGGACGCCGTGGCCGTCGAGGTCCGTGGTCCGGGCGGCGAGACGGAGACGTTGCGGGCGGCCTACGTCGTCGGCGCCGACGGCATGCGCAGCACCGTGCGCAAGGCGATCGGGCTGCCGTTCCCCGGCCGCTCGGTCATCCGCTCCGTCGTCCTCGCCGACGTGCGCCTCGCCGAGGAGCCGGAGACGCTGCTGACCGCCGACGCCGTCGGGGACGCCTTCGCGTTCCTCGCGCCGTTCGGCGACGGGTACTACCGCGTGATCGGCTGGCACCGCGGCCGGAACGTCCCCGACGACGAGCCCCTCGACCTCGACGAGGTCAAGGAGATCACCCGCCTCGCCCTGGGTCGCGACTTCGGGATGCACGACGCCCGCTGGATGTCCCGCTTCCACAGTGACGAACGGCAGGCGCCCGCCTACCGTGTGGGTCGCGTCCTCCTCGCCGGCGACGCCGCGCACGTGCACTCTCCGGCCGGCGGCCAGGGCATGAACACCGGCCTCCAGGACGCGGCCAACCTGAGCTGGAAGCTGGCGGCCGTCCTGCACGGGCACGCCGGTCCCGAACTGCTGGACACCTACCAGACCGAGCGGCACCCCGTGGGCAGGTCGGTCCTGCGCAGCAGCGGCGGCATCGTCCGCCTCGCCATGGCCAAGCGTCCCTGGACCCTGGCGCTCCGCGCCGCCGTCACCACCCTCCTCGACCACGTGGGCCCGGCCCGCCGCCGGGTGATCGGCCGCATCACCGGCGTCGGGTTCCGCTACGCCGCCCCCCGCGGCTCCCACCGGCTGACCGGCACCCGTGTGCCCGACGTGGCCCTCGCGGGCGGCGGCCGGCTGTACGAGGCGCTGCGCGGCGGACGCTTCGTGCTGATCACTCCGGACGCGGAGGCGTACGGGGCCGCAGCCGGCCGCGAGGACCGGCTGGCCGTGGCGCGCTGGGCGGGCGGGCGCCGCACGACTGTGCTGGTGCGGCCCGACGGATACGTGGCCTGGGCGGCCGACGACGCCGACGCGACCCGCACCGGGGCGGCGCTCGCCGCGCACGTGGGCTGAGCGGCCCGCCGCGGGACCTCCTCGCCTACCTCTCGGTGCCGACGAGGAGGTCCCGCAGCAGGTCGGCCAGCTGGCCGGCCCGCTCCGCGTCGAGGGCGGACAGCGCCTCCGTCTGGACGGCGAGCCCGGCGCCGACCGCCTCGTCGATCAGCTCCAGCCCCCGGTCGGTGAGGGTGACCCGCAGTCCCCGGCGGTCGTGCGGGTCGGGGGAGCGGCGCAGCAGTCCGGCCCGTTCGAGTTTGTCGAGGCGGCCCGTCATGCCGCCGGTGGTGAGCATCAGCGTGGCCGAGAGCTGCCGGGGGGAGAGCGTGTAGGGCTCGCCGGAGCGGCGCAGCGTGGCCAGGACGTCGAACTCCCCGCGGGAGATGCCGAAGCGCTCGTACGCCTTCTCCATCCGGTCGCCCATCGCGCGCCCGAGCCGGTAGATCCGGCCGAACACCTCCATGGCGGCCGTGTCCAGATCGGGCCGCACCGCCGCCCACTGGTCGATGATCGCGTCGACGGGGTCCTTGTGCGGCTCGGCGGGGTGCGGCGCAGGGCGTTCGGTCATGGCACGAGTATCGAGTCAATCCCACTCGCCTGCAAGAAAGTGGCTTGACGGAAACTTGCTTGTAGCTAAGCTACTTTCCATCGAGCTAACCCGATACCGAGCTACCCCGCTACCGAGCCATCGAGCTACCTGCCTCACCCGCCGTCCCCGAAGGGTGCCCACCATGGCCACCGGCCGCCCCGCCCTCATCGCGCTCACCGCCCTCGCCCCCGTCTCCTGGGGCACCACCTACGCCGTGACCACCGAGTTCCTGCCACCCGACCGGCCCCTGTTCACCGGGCTGATGCGCGCCCTGCCCGCGGGTCTGGTGCTGCTCGCCCTCGCCCGGGTGCTGCCGCGCGGTGCCTGGTGGTGGAAGGCGGCGGTGCTGGGCGCGCTGAACATCGGGGCCTTCTTTCCGCTGCTGTTCCTCTCCGCCTACCGGCTGCCGGGCGGCATGGCCGCCGCGGTCGGCTCGGTCGGCCCGCTGTTCGTCGTCGGGCTCTCGGCGCTGCTGCTCGGGCAGCGGCCCACCGCCCGGTCCGTGCTCACCGGCGTCGCCGCCGCGTTCGGCGTCAGTCTGGTGGTGCTGAAGGCGGCCGGGGCGCTGGACGTCCTCGGCGTGCTGGCGGCCCTCGCCTCCACCGCGTCCATGTCGGCCGGCACCGTGCTCACCAAGCGGTGGGGGCGCCCCGAGGGCGTCGGCCCGCTCGCCCTCACGGGCTGGCAGCTGACCGCGGGCGGCCTGCTCATCGCGCCGCTCGCCCTCCTGGCCGAGGGCGCCCCGCCGGCGCTGGACGGCCCGGCGATCGGCGGCTACCTCTACCTCGCACTGGCCAACACGGCGGTGGCGTACTGGCTCTGGTTCCGCGGCATCGGCCGGCTCACCGCCACCCAGGTCACCTTCCTCGGCCCGCTCTCCCCGCTGACCGCCGCCGTGGTCGGCTGGGCGGCGCTCGGCGAGGCGCTGACGCCGGTGCAGCTGGCGGGCATGGCGCTGGCGTTCGGGGCGACCGTCGCCGGGCAGCTCGCGCCGCACAGGGAGACGGCCGCGGAGGCCCGACCTTTCAGCTCTCCTTCAAAGAACAGTCGAAAAGATTCGATGGACCTGATGGGTGCGGGGCTGCGACGGTAGCTCCACCGCGCTGATCGCGCCGACCAGTGAAAGGACCTCCGTGGCCGTAGCCGACCGCCGGACCACCACCCTCGCCCCCACCTCCGCCGCTGCCCCCCACACCCCCGGGGCCCCCGTCGCCCTCGGCATCGGTCTCGCCGTACTCGCCACCCTCGTCTGGTCCGGCAGCTTCGTCACCTCCCGCGCCCTCGGCGACAGCGTGCCGCCCGTCCAGCACGCGTTCTGGCGCTGGGTGGTGGCCCTCGCCGTCGTCGCCCCCTTCGGCGCCCGGCGGGCCTGGCGGCAACGCGCACTGATCCGGCGCCACCTCGGCTTCGTCCTCCTCGCCTCCCTGCTCGGCGTGACCGTCTACAACACCCTCGTCAACCAGGCCGGCGTCACCACCCCCGCCGCCAACATGGGCATGATCATGGCGGCGTCCCCGGTGCTGATGGCGGTCTACGAACGCGCGGGCGGCGTACGGCTCGGCGCCCGCCGGATCGCCGGGCTGCTCATCGCCTGCGCGGGTGTGCTGCTGCTGGTCGGAGGCGGGGCGTCCTTCTCGGCCGGTGACCTGTGGATGATCGCCGCCGCCTGCTGCTTCGGGTCGTACAGCGCGCTGCTGCGCCGCCGGCCCGCCGGTCTGGACGGTGCCGCGTTCCTCTTCACCACGTTCCTGTTCGGCACGCTCATGCTGCTGCCCGCCCAGGCCGTCAGCCTCGCCGTCCAGGGCGGCTTCACACCGTCCCCGGGCACGGTCCTGCCCCTCCTCTACGTCGGCATCGCCTCGTCCGCGGTCGCCTTCTTCGCGTGGAACAAGGCGATCTCCCTGATCGGCCCGTCCCGCGCCGGGGTCGTCTACTACCTCCAGCCGGTGTGCGTCGCCCTGCTGTCCTGGGCGCTGCTCGCCGAGCCGACCGGCTGGGCGCAGGCGGGCTGCATGGCGCTGATCCTCGGCGGCGTCGTCCTCGGCGCGGGCGCGCGCCGGTAGGTTGCCGCCATGGCCGACTGGGACATCCGCAAGCTGCGGATCCTGCGCACGCTGCGGGAGAGGGGCACGGTGACCGCGACGGCCGAGGCGCTGCGCATGACGCCGTCGGCCGTGTCCCAGCAGCTGACGAACCTCTCCCGGCAGCTCGGGGTGGAGCTCCTCCAGGCCCAGGGCAGACGCGTCCGGCTGACGGACGCGGCCCGGCTGGTACTGCGGCACGCCGAGGCCGTCTTCGAGCAACTGGAACGTGCGGACGCCGAGTTGGCCGCCCACGTCCACGGGGAGGCCGGCGAGGTGCGGGTCGGCGCCTTCTCCACCGCCGTACCCGCGCTCGTCGTACCGGCGGTGACCGCGCTGCGGGTGACGCACCCCGGGATCGCGGTGCGGGTGAGGGAGGCGGAGGCGCAGGAGGCGTACGAGCTGCTGGCCGCCGGCGAGGTGGACCTCGCGCTGTCGCTGGCCGCCCAGGCCCCGACCGCCGCCGACCCGCGCTTCACCCGGGTGCCGCTGCTCGCCGACCCGCTGGACGTCGCCCTGTCCCAGGACCACCCGCTCGCCGCCGCCGACGAACTGCGGCTGGCCGACCTCGCCGCCGAACCGTGGATCTTCGGCGGCAGCGGGCCCTGGTCCGACATCACCCGCGGAGCCTGCGAGGCAGCCGGGTTCCGGCCCCACCAGGGCCATGCGGCGGCCGGCTGGACGGCGATCCTCGCGATGGTCGAGGCGGGCATGGGCGTCGCCCTGGTCCCGCGCATGGCGGCCGTGCCGCGCGACGGTGTGGTGATGCGCGAGCTGCACGCGGACCGCCCGGTACGGCACGTGGTCGCGGCGGTGCGCAAGGGGGCCGGGGAGGGCGCCGCGGTCGGCACGGTCCTCACGGCCCTGCGCACGGTGGCGGACGCCCGCCCGAACGCCCCCGGCGGCGACGGCTGAACGACGTCCGGGCGCAACGCACACCAGGGGCGCCCGGCACGACACCGGGCGCCCCTGGTCCTGCCGCGTGGCGGAGTTACTGCGCCGCCGCGTCCGCCGCCTGGGCCTTCAGCGCGCGTTCCACGCCCGAGCGGGACTCCGAGACCAGCCGGCGCAGGGCCGCGTTCGGCTCGGCGGAGGAGAGCCAGGCGTCCGTGCGGTCCAGGGTCTCCCGGGACACCTGCACCGCCGGGTACAGGCCGACCGCGATCTGCTGCGCCATCTCGTGCGAACGGGACTCCCAGACGCCCTTCAGCGCCTCGAAGTACCGCTCCGTGTACGGCGCCAGCAGCTCGCGCTGGTCGGTCTGGACGAAGCCGGCGATGACCGCCTCCTGCACGGCGTTCGGCAGCTTGTCGGACTCCACGACCGACTCCCAGGCCTCCGCCTTGGCCGCCTCGGTCGGGCGGGCGGCACGCGCGGTGGCGGCGTGGCGCTCACCGGCGGCGGTCTTGTCCCGCTCGTACTCGGCGGCGATCTCCGAGCCGCCGAACCGCCCCACGGCCGCGAGGCGCTGCACGAACGCCCAGCGCAGCTCCGTGTCGACGGCCAGGCCCTCGATCGTCTGCGTGCCGTCCAGCAGCGCGTCCAGCAGGTCCAGCTGCTCCGGCGTCCTGGCCGTCGCGGCGAAGGCCCGCGCCCACGCCAGCTGGTGGTCGCTGCCCGCCTCGGCGGCCCGCAGGTGGGCCAGCGTGGCCTCGGTCCAGCGGGTGAGCAGCGCCTCGCGGGCGGTCGGGTCGGCGTACTGGTCGATGGCCAGCTTCACCTGGCGGTGCAGCGACTGCACCACGCCGATGTCGGACTCCTTGCCGATGCCGGACAGGACCAGGGAGAGGTAGTCGCGGGTGGCGAGCTCCGCGTCCCGGGTCATGTCCCACGCCGAGGCCCAGCACAGGGCGCGCGGCAGCGACGCGGTGAAGTCGCCGAGGTGCTCGGTGACGACGGCCAGCGACTGCTCGTCCAGGCGGACCTTGGCGTACGACAGGTCGTCGTCGTTGAGGAGCACGACCGCCGGGCGGCGCTTGCCGACCAGCTGCGGTACTGCCGTCAGCTCACCGTCCACGTCCAGCTCGACGCGGTCGCCGCGCACGAGCTTGCCGTTCGCGTCGAGGTCGTAGGCGCCGATCGCGATGCGGTGGGGCCGCAGGGTCGGTTCACCCTTGGCCCCCGCGGGAAGCGCCGGGGCCTCCTGGCGGATCGCGAAGGACGTGATGACCCCCTCCGCGTCCGTCTCGATCTCCGGGCGCAGCACATTGATGCCGGCCGTCTCCAGCCACGCCTTCGACCAGGTCCTCAGGTCGCGGCCGGAGGTCTCCTCCAGCGCGCCCAGCAGGTCGGACAGGCGCGTGTTGCCGAACGCGTGCCGCTTGAAGTACGCCTGCACGCCCCGGAAGAACGCGTCCTCACCGACGTACGCGACGAGCTGCTTGAGCACGCTCGCGCCCTTGGCGTACGTGATGCCGTCGAAGTTGACGAGCACGTCGTCCAGGTCGCGGATGTCCGCCATGATCGGGTGCGTGGACGGGAGCTGGTCCTGCCGGTACGCCCAGGTCTTCATCTGGTTGGCGAACGTCGTCCACGAGTGCGGCCACTTCGAGCCCGGCGCGTCGGCCTGGCAGGCGGCCTCGGCGTAGGTGGCGAACGACTCGTTCAGCCACAGGTCGTTCCACCACTCCATGGTGACCAGGTCGCCGAACCACATGTGGGCCAGCTCGTGCAGGATCGTCGCCGCCCGCACCTCGTACGCGGCGTCCGTCACCTTCGAACGGAACACGTACTGGTCGCGGATGGTCACCGCGCCCGCGTTCTCCATCGCGCCCGCGTTGAACTCCGGCACGAAGAGCTGGTCGTACTTCTTGAACGGGTACGCGTAGTCGAACTTCTCCTGGAACCACGCGAAGCCCTGCCGGGTCACCTCGAAGATGGCGTCCGCGTCGAGGTGCTCGGCGAGCGAGGGGCGGCAGTAGATGCCGAGCGGGACGGACTGGCCGTCCTTCTCGTAGGCGCTGTGCACCGAGTGGTACGGGCCGACGATCAGCGCCGTGATGTACGACGAGATGCGCGGGGTCGGCTCGAACTCCCAGACGTTGTCCTTCGGCTCGGGCGTCGGCGAGTTGGAGATGACCGTCCAGCCCTCGGGCGCCTTCACGGTGAACTGGAAGGTCGCCTTCAGGTCCGGCTGCTCGAAGCTGGCGAACACCCGGCGCGCGTCCGGCACCTCGAACTGCGTGTAGAGGTACGCCTGGTCGTCGACCGGGTCGACGAACCGGTGCAGGCCCTCACCGGTGTTGGTGTACGCGCAGTCGGCGACCACGCGCAGGATGTTGCGCCCCGACAGCAGCCCCGGCAGGGCGATACGGGAGTCCTGGAACACCTCGGCGGGGTCGAGGGCGTCGCCGTTGAGCGTCACCTCGTGGACCGTCGGTGCGACCAGGTCGATGAAGGACTCGACGCCGGTCTCCGCCACGTCGAAGCGCACCGTGGTCACGGACCGGTAGGTGCCGCCCTCCTGCGCGCCGGTGAGGTCGAGATCGATCTCGTACGAGTCAACGGTCAGCAGCTTCGCCCGCTGCTGCGCCTCTTCGCGAGTCAGGTTTGTGCCAGGCACGCGGTCATCTCCTCGTTATGTGTGGGTTGCGCCATCCTTCCACGTGGGCCGCACGGAACGCGATGTCCGTTTCCCGCCGGTGCGCGCGCCGGGCGCGCGCGAGCCTGGGTGTCATGCAGCACTACACCGCACGGCCCGTCCCGCCGGCCGCCCTGAAGGAACTGCGCACCACCGACGACGCGGGCCGCGCGCCGGCCCCGCTGACCGATGAGGAGGGAGGCGCCCCGCTCCGCTGCTGCCTGCGGCGCAGCCGCCCGGGTGAAAGGATCGCCCTCGTCTCCTACGCCCCGCTGCGCCGCTGGGCGGCCGGGGCGGGCGCCGATCCGGGCGCGTACGACGAGCAGGGGCCGGTCTTCATACACGCCGAGGAGTGCGCGGGGCCGGACGGGGACGGCCTCGCCTTCACCGGCGCGCACCGCACGCTCCGCCGCTACTCCACCGACGGGCGGATCCTGGGCGGGCGGCTGGTCGAGGCCGACGACGGGCCCGACGGCTTCGCGCCCGCCCTCCGGGAAGCGTTCGACGACCCGGCCGTGGCGTTCGTCCACGTCCGGGCCGTCGAGTACGGCTGCTTCCTCTACGAGGTGAGGCGGGGCTGGGACAGGCCCTAGCCCTTCAGCTCCGCCGCCACCAGCTCCGCGATCTGCACCGCGTTCAGGGCGGCGCCCTTGCGCAGGTTGTCGTTGGAGACGAACAGGGCGAGGCCGTTGTCCACGGTCTCGTCCTGGCGGATGCGGCCGACGTACGACGGGTCCTGGCCGGCGGCCTGGAGCGGGGTCGGCACCTCGCTGAGCGCCACGCCGGGGGCGCCGGCCAGCAGCTCCTTGGCGCGCTCCACGCTGATCGGGCGGGCGAAGCGGGCGTTGATCTGGAGGGAGTGGCCGCTGAAGACGGGCACGCGCACACAGGTGCCGGAGACCTTCAGCTCCGGGATCTCCAGGATCTTGCGGGACTCGTGGCGGAGCTTCTGCTCCTCGTCCGTCTCGTGCAGGCCGTCGTCGACGATGGAGCCGGCCAGCGGCAGCACGTTGTACGCGATCGGCGCCACGTACTTCTCCGGCTTCGGGAACTCGGCCGCCGACCCGTCGTGGGTGAGCTTCGGCGCGTCGTCGCCGACCTTCTTGACCTGCTCGAACAGCTCGTCCACACCGGCCAGCCCGGAACCGGACACCGCCTGGTACGTGGCGACGACCAGTGCCTCGAGGCCCGCCTCGGCGTGCAGGGGACGCAGGACCGGCATCGCGGCCATCGTGGTGCAGTTCGGGTTGGCGATGATGCCCTTGGGGCGGTCGGCGATCGCGTGCGGGTTGACCTCGGACACCACGAGGGGGACCTGCGGGTCACGGCGCCAGGCGGAGGAGTTGTCGATCACGACCGGGCCCTGGGAGGCGACCTTTTCGGCCAGCGCCTTGGAGGTGGCGCCGCCCGCGGAGAACAGCACGATGTCCAGGCCGGAGTAGTCGGCGGTGGCCGCGTCCTCCACCGTCACCCCGTCCAGCTCCTTGCCGGCGCTGCGGGCCGAGGCGAACAGGCGCAGCTCGGTGACCGGGAAGTCGCGCTCCGTGAGGATCCTGCGCATGACCGTGCCGACCTGACCGGTGGCTCCGACGATTCCGACCCTCACGGTGACTCCTTCTCCGTTTGTGCGCGTGTGTTCACGCGCGCGTTGCTCGGCCGAGACTTTTCCATCATGGGGCTCAGCCCGGCCCACCTGTCCAATTCTTTGCGCCCAGTGCCCGCACCCTGGGACGCGGCGGCTCGGACAGCAGGCGCGGTCCTTCGACGGTAACCCGGTTGAGCTGCATAAATTCACCTCAACCGGTCTCCGCGCCGCAAGCTGTGCTGTTCCGGCCCCTGCCCATCCCTTCCCGCTCCACACGACGATGTGACGTATGCCTCGCCCCGATGCGGGGTGCCACGACGAAGGGGCGGGCGCCCGACAAGGCACCCGCCCCTGACCGCACCGCACCGCACCGGACTACGGCACGACCTTCCCGATCCGCACGCTGCCGAGGCCCGCGGCCGTGCCGTGGGCGTTGACCAGCTGGACCCGGCCGAAGAACTCACGGCCCTCCGGCGCGGCGGCCAGCGCGGTGACGCTGCCGGAGAACGTCGCCGAGGCGCCCGTGCCGAGCTCCACCGGCGCCGAGTCGTCCACGGTGACCGAGCCGAGGGACGCGGCGAAGTACACGTCCCGGTAGTCGTACTCCGTGCTGCCCGACGGCACCGAGTAGCCCACGACCTCGACGGTGTACGTACCGGCGGCCGGCTTCGGGACGGAGACCGACTCCTCCGAGTCGCCGTCGGCGGACTGTCCGACGACGTTGCCGTCCTTGTCGTAGACCGTCAGGTCCAGGTCGGAGGCGGTGTCGGAGACGCCCCCGATGGCGACGTCGAGCGACGTGGCGCCCTCGGGCACCTCCACCGTGGAGGTGGCCTTCTCGCCCTGCTTGATCGTCGGACGCGTCGTCTCGGCCGAGCCGAGCGGGCCGCCGACCAGCTTGCCCTCGAGGGCGGCCAGCCGGTTGGTCACCTTCCAGGAGGCGGCGGCCGGGGTGCCGGCCTTGGCCTCGGGCACGGTCACGACCTCGGGGTCGAAGGTGGCGCCCAGGACGGTGACGTCCAGCGTGTACGGGTTGTCCAGCAGCGGCGAGGTGCGCCGCGACTCGACCTCGATCTCCCAGACGCCGGGCTGCGGGTCGGCGTACGCGCGCACGTCGGGGCGGCAGCCGTTGCCGTCGAGGTAGTTGTTGTAGCAGTACGGCGTGGAGGTGTTGTCGACCGGGACGCCGTACGGGTGGATGGCGATGAACCGGGTCTGGCTCTCGCCCTTCAGCCCGCCCATCGCCACCTCGAGCGTCTTCGCGCCCTCGGGGACGGTCACGAAGTACGACTCGGTGCTGTTGCGCTGCACGGAGTCCTTCGCGGAGAAGTCGTACTCCAGCGGGGCCGCGGCCACGACCGTGGTCATGACCAGCTTGTCGGTGCCCTCGGTGCGCGGGTCGTCGACCTCCAGGATCGCGCTCTTGAGGCCCTCGGAGCGCGGCTTGGCCTCGACCTCGACGGTCACCGGCTCGTTCAGCGGCAGCTTCACCTCGTCGGAGCCGACGATGCGGAAGGTGCCGCCGGCGTTGTTCTCGAAGTGCAGCTCGTGCCGGATCGCCCTGTCGGCCCCGGAGGTGCGGGTGAGCGTGATCTCGTACGTCTTGCGCTCGCCCGGCTTCAGGCCGCCCTCACGGTCGTAGAGGCCGGTGCCGAAGCCCGGGGTCTTGAGGAACTGGTCGATCGCGGTGTCGACCGGCGCCTTGACCGTGTACTCGTGGGCGGTGGCGCCCTTGCGGATCGACCGCCAGGCGTCGGGGATGTTGATCAGACCCGCGCCCTCCTCGTACGCCTGCACGCCCTTGATGTGGTCGGCGGTGGAGGTCAGCGCCGTGCGCAGCTTCGCCGGGGTGAGGTCGATGCGCGCCTGCTTCGCGGCGGACAGCAGCAGCGCCGAGGCGCCGGCGGCCTGCGGGGAGGCCATCGAGGTGCCCTGGAGCATGCCGTAGCCGGCGGGGAGGTCGTAGCCCGCCTCGGGGACCGGGGCGCCGGGCATCCAGGTCTGGATGGTGTTGATCGCGGCGCCGGGCGCGGTGAGCGTCGGCGTGAAGCCGCCGTCCTCACGCGGGCCGCGGGAGGAGAACGGCATCATCGCGTACTTCTTCTCCACCGCGGAGCCGTAGTTGGCGGCCCAGGTCTCGCGGGAGATGGACGCGCCGACCGAGATGACCTTGTCGGCCAGGCTCGGGTCGCCGATGGTGTTGGCGCCGGGGCCGGAGTTGCCCGCGGAGATCACCAGCTGGACGCCGTAGGTGTCGATGAGCCGGGTGTACAGCTCGGCGCGCGCGTTGTTGCCGTCGTTGAGCGCCGGGAGGCCGCCGATCGACATGTTGACGATGTCGACGCCGCGGTTGACGACGAGGTCGATCATGCCCTCGGTGAGCGCGACGTTGGTGCAGCCGCCGCTCCAGGTGCAGGCGCGCGACGAGACGATCTTCGCGCCGGGCGCGGCACCGTCCATCCGGCCGCCGAACAGGCCGTTGGCGGCGGCGAGTCCGGCCACGTGCGAGCCGTGCGAGCCCTCGATCACGCCGATGTTGACGAAGTCGGCCTTCGCGCCGGCCCCGTTGAGGACGACGTCCTTGCGGATCTCGACCACGAACGGCTGGCGCTCGGCCACGTCCGTCTTCGGGTCGTCGGTGCCGAAGTACCCGATCTGGAAGCCGTCCTTGTAGGGCTTCATCGGGGTGTCGTCGGCGAAGTCTTGGTTGTTGTTCAGGTCGACGCGGACCGTGCCGGCCGCCGCGTCGTACAGGACGCCCCAGGAGTCGGTGGTGTCGCCGTCCCGGTTGGCGTCGCCCGCGGCGTCACCGCCGGTGGTGTACGACTCCAGGAAGGTGCTGACCCGGTACGAGCCCGCCGGTGCCGTCCACGTCTGCCCGCCGTAGGTGAAGGTCGGCCCGGTCACCGAGGCGGTCATCGGGCGCCAGGTCCGGTCGCCGTCGACGACCGGGTCGGTCGCGGTCACCCAGTCGACGATCTTGCGCTCGCCGGTGGTGGTCTTCTGCAGCGCCGGGTGGCCGAGGTCGACGCCCGAGTCGAGGATGCCGATGGTGATGCCGCGGCCGTCCGCCTTCGGGTTCTTCTTCACGAAGTCGACGGCGCCCGTCTCGAAGGACGGGTTGTACGGGTTCTCGGCGGGGGTCCCGCGGTCCGGCGCCGGGTAGGAACGGCCCTTCTCGGCGGCGCCCTTGGCCATGTCCGCGCCCGGCGTCGGGTCGTCCAGCGGGATCTCGTCGCGCAGGTCGATGCCGTGCACGGAGGAGAGCTTCGCGGCGGCGGCGATGGCCGAGTCCGCCTTGGCGGTGGGGACGGTGGCGCGGACGTAGCCGAGCTCGTCGTAGGTCCGGCCGACGGTGCCGCCGCCGACCGCGTCCAGCTCCTTCGCCACCTGCTCGGTCCGGCCCGGAGCGGTGGCGACCATCAGCGTGACGTTCTTGGCGCCGTCCGCCTTCGCCTCGGCGAGCAGGTCGGCGTCGTCGGAACCGAGCTTGTCGTGCGCCGACTTCACGGAGGCGTCGGCGGGTGGCGCGGTCCACGGGTCGTCGGCGGCGAAGGCCGCGGGTATCGGTGCGGCCGCCGCGAGGGCGGCGACGAGACCCGCGGCCACGGCTGTGCGGGCCGCGCGTCTCGCGCCCGATATCGGTTCGCGCTGGGGGGTGTGGGTCATCGGCATCCCTTGTAGGTAAAGGAACGTGCGTCAACGACCGGGCCCGATCGGTCCTGGCCGAAGCAGTCCGGAATCCGATCCCGGACGACCGCTCAGCTTTACTCAAGGGATCACTGTTTGGGGAGAGTTGTCCGGGACGGGATGGAGTCATGGCGTACTTCCGCCATACGCCATCGGGGACGTATGGGGCGCGCTGTGACAATCCTGTGAGACTTGTAGTCCTGCCGGACACGTGAGGAGGGACCGCCGGGCGGCACGCGCCCCGCGGTCCCTCCTCTCCCCTCCTGATGCCGCTCCCGGCCGTCACTACCGGGGCAACACCACGACGTACGCCGCGGGTGCCCGGTCCCCGGCCGCCATCAACGCCGTACGGACGACGGCCGCCTGGTGCTCCAGGGAGTCCCGCAGCTTGCGCGGCGTGACGTGCACGACGGTGATGCCCAGTCGTTCCAGGTGCTCGCGCTTGCGGGCGTGTTCCGCCCAGAGCGCGTCGTCCTGCTGCTGCCGGTGGCCGCGGGTGTCCAGCTCCAGCGCCACCGCCTGCTCGGGCCAGTAGGCGTCCAGGCCGCCGAGGTGGGGGCCGCCGGGCAGGCGCAGGTCGACGTTCCAGACCGGCTCCGGCAGACCGTGCTCGCGCACCATCCGGTACAGCCGCTGCTCCGCCAGGGCCCGTCCCTCGGCGACCAGCGAGTCCACGGCGTCCACCACGTGCGGGCGGCTCAGCAGCCGGGCCCGGTTCAGCTCCCGTACCACCGCGGCCGGTTCGCAGTGCCCGGAGCGCACCGCCTCCGTCAGCAGCCGGCGGACCGCGCCCGCGTCCGTCAGCTCCGCCACCGCGTCGGCCAGCGCCCGCGCCACCGGCGCGACCGGCACCCCGGTGACCTGCTCGGCGGTGGGCAGCGCGGTCGTGCGTACGATCCGCGCGCAGCCCGTCGTGCGCAGTCGGCGCAGCCGAGGGACCAGGACGTCGATGGCGTCCAGCGACGGCAGCGGGGGAGCGGTGACGAAGCCGTGCAGCGTCAGCGCGGCCAGGCCCGTGATCATCGCCTCGGCGTAGGCGGGTGCGGGCGTCTCCTCCCGGCCCGGCTGGACCGGCACGCCGGCGGTGACCCCGGCGCTCCCCCCGGCGGTCCGGTCCCGCGCCGCGTACAGCAGCACCGCGTGCAGGCGTTCCTCGCTCGTCGGCGGACCCGGGTGGAGCAGGACGACGTTGGGGAGGAGTTGCTGCCAGGGGCCGCCGGGCCGGCACTGCTCCTGGGTCTCGGCGGCGGATACTCCGTGCGTCCGCAGCTGAGCGGCCGTCATCAGGCGGCGCCGGCCGTCGGCCAGGTGGTGGAGGGGGCGCGGGGAGAGCGGGGTGTTGTGCGTCATGACCGGGGATTTCCCGCGCCGTATCCGCCCCTTAACCGCTGTTACACACCCATCACCAAACCCGGACAACCTCGCCCTAAAGGACGGGTGTTCGGATGCCGAAAACCCCTGGTCCGGTTGGCCGGGGCCAGGGGTTACGGCCGGAGTGCACGCATCTTGTAACGATGACGCAGCGCCAAATCATTGGCCAGAGCTATGGGCTCTCAAAGGGTGTGGGGCCCCGTCGCTTCGGCCGGCTCTCAACGACCGGCGGCAGCCGCGTCGCACGCCTGTCCGCGCAGCGCCCGCGCCAGGTCGTCCCGCGCCTCCAGCACCAGCCGGCGCAGCGCGGGCGCGGCGTCCTCGTGCGCGGACAGCCACGCGTCCGTCGCGTCGAGCGTCTCCCGGGAGTCCCGCAACGACGGGAACAGGCCCCGGACCACGTCCATGCCGATCTGGATGGACCGCTCGTCCCACACCCGCTCGATCGCCGCGAAGTACTTCTCGGCGTACGGCGCGAGCAGCTCCCGCTGCGAGGGCTGCGCGAAGCCCGCGATGGTCGCCTCCACCAGCGCGTTCGACAGCGCGTCCGACTCCACGACCTGCGCCCAGGCCTGCGCCTTCACCGCCTCCGACGGGCGGGCGGCCAGACAGCGCACCTGGTGGCGCTTGCCGGACGCCGTGTCGTCGCGGGCCAGCTCGGCGGCCAGCACGCTCTCGTCGGCCGCGCCGTGCGCCGCGAGCGGCTCCAGGAAGGTCCAGCGCAGCTCCTGGTCCACGTCCAGGCCGTCGATCTTCTCCGTACCCTCCAGCAGCCCCCGCAGCAGCCCCAGTTCGTCCTCGGCCGAGGCCACCGCCGCGAAGAACCGCGCCCACGCCAGCTGCTGCTCGCTGCCCGGCGCCGCGTCCCGCAGCTCGCGCAGCGCGCCCTCGCCGAGCAGCCGGCCCCCGGCCTCCCGCCAGTCGGGGGCCACGTAGTGCACCAGCGCGGACTCCGCCCAGGCGTGCAGCATCTGGAGCACCCCGATGTCGGACTCGCGCCCCCCGAACCGCAGCACCAGGGCAATGAAGTCCCGCGCCGGCAGCAGCGCGTCCCGCGTCATGTTCCACAGCGCCGACCAGCACAGGGCGCGGGCCAGCGGGTCGGTCAGCGCGCCCAGGTGCTCGCGCAGCGTCGCCAGCGAGGTCTCGTCGAAGCGGGTCTTGCAGTAGGTGAGGTCGTCGTCGTTGACGAGGACCAGCTCGGGCGCCTCGGCACCGGCGAGCTCCGCCACCACCGTGCGCGGACCGTCGACGTCCGCCTCGGCGCGCGCGTACCGCTCCAGCGCGCCCTCGGCCGTACGCCGGTACAGGCCCACCGCCACGCGGTGCGGGCGCAGCTCGGGGTGCGACTCAGCGGCCTCCTGCACCACCGCCAGCTCGTCGACGCGGCCCTCGGCGGTCAGCAGCACCTGCGGGGTCAGCGAGTTGACGCCGGCCGTCTGCAGCCAGGACCGGGCCCAGGAGGCCATGTCCCGCCCGCTGGTCTCCTCCAGCACCGACAGCAGGTCACCGAGGCGCGTGTTGCCGTACGCGTGCCGCTTGAAGTAGCGCCGGGCGCCCTCGAGGAACGCGTCCTGGCCGACGTACGCCACCAGCTGCTTGAGCACGGAGGCGCCCTTGGCGTAGGTGATGCCGTCGAAGTTGAGCTTGGCGTCCTGGAGGTCGCGGATGTCGGCGGTGATCGGGTGCGTGGACGGCAGCTGGTCGGCGCGGTACGCCCATGCCTTGCGGCGGTTGGCGAAGGTGATCCAGGCGTCCTTGAAGCGGGTCGCGCCGACGTTGGCGAACGCGCCCATGAAGTCGGCGAAGGACTCCTTCAGCCACAGGTCGTCCCACCACTCCATGGTGACCAGGTCGCCGAACCACATGTGCGCCATCTCGTGCAGGATGGTGTTGGCGCGGCCCTCGTACGACGCCCGCGTCACCCTGCCCCGGAAGATGTACTCCTCGCGGAAGGTCACCATCCCCGGGTTCTCCATCGCGCCGAGGTTGTACTCGGGCACGAACGCCTGGTCGTACTTCCCGAAGGGGTACGGGAAGTCGAAGCGGTCGTGGAAGAAGTCCAGGCCCTGCTTGGTGATCAGGAAGACGTCGTCGGCGTCGAAGTGCGGCGCGAGTCCCTTGCGGCACATCGCGCCGAGCGGGATCTCCAGTCGCGTCCCGTCCTCGAACACGCGCTCGTAGGAATCCGTCACGTAGTGGTACGGCCCCGCGACCACGCAGGTGATGTACGTCGAGATCGGCTTCGTCTCCGCGAACCGCCACACCCCGTCGACGCGCTCGCCGACGCCGTTGGACCACACCGTCCACTCCTCGGGCGCCCGCACCTCGAAGCGGAACGGTGCCTTCAGGTCCGGCTGCTCGAAGTTGGCGAAGACCCGGCGGGAGTCGGCGGGCTCGTACTGGGTGTACAGGTACACCTCGCCGTCCTCCGGGTCGACGAAGCGGTGCAGGCCCTCACCGGTGCGGGAGTAGGCGCACTGGGCGTCGACGACCAGCTCGTTGTCGGCGGCCAGGTCCTCCAGGACGATCCGGGAGCCGTCGAAGACCTCGCTCGGGTCGAGGTCGCGGCCGTTGAGGGACACGGCGGTGACGCTCGGCGCGACCAGGTCGGCGAAGCTGCTCGCGCCGGGCTCGTTGCAGCGGAAGCGGATCGTGGTGACGGAACGGAAGGTGCGCGGACCCGCGACCTCCGCCTCTCCGGTGGCCGAGCGTACGTCGAGGGACACCTCGTACCCGTCGACGGAGAGCAGGGCGGCCCGCTCCCGGGCCTCGTCGCGGGACAGATTCTCACCGGGCACGGGCGGCACTCCCTCGGGTGGTGTTCAGTATGCGGACAGCACCGATCCTGCCATGTGCCCCTGACGGGCGGCAGCCGGGAATGGCCACGGCGTGCGGCCGGTTGCCAGGAGAAAAGCTCGGCCCTGTTGCCTCCTGAGGAGAGACATGTCGGAGAAGACCCCCGTCGACTTCTGGTTCGACCCGCTGTGCCCGTGGGCCTGGATGACCTCCCGCTGGGTCCTGGAGGTGGAGAAGGTCCGGGACATCGAGGTCCGCTGGCACGTGATGAGCCTCGCGGTCCTCAACGAGGACAAGATCGACGAGCTGCCCGAGGAGTACCGGGAGATGCTCGAGACCAAGGCATGGGGCCCGGTCCGCGTCGTCATCGCGGCCCAGGAGGAGCACGGCGCCGACGTCCTCGGCGACCTCTACACCGCGCTCGGCACCCGCTTCCACAACCAGGGCGAGGGCCCGGAGAAGGAGACGGTCGCCGCCGCCCTGAAGGACGTGGGCCTGCCCGAGTCCCTCATGGACCACTGGGACGACACCCCCTACGAGCCCCAGCTGCGCGCCTCCCACAAGGAGGGCATCGACAAGGTCGGCCAGGAGGTCGGCACCCCGGTCATCGCCGTCCCCGGCGCCGACGGCGAGCAGATCGCGTTCTTCGGCCCGGTCGTCACCCCCGCCCCCAAGGGCGAGGACGCCGCCAAGCTCTGGGACGGCACCCTCGCGGTCGCCTCCGTCCCCGGCTTCTACGAGATCAAGCGCACCCGTACCAAGGGGCCGGACTTCAGCAACCTGTAGGACCGCTCCGGCGGCACCACTCGGCGGCGGGCTTCCTCCACATCCCGGGAAGCCCGCCGTCGCCGCAGTTGTGCCGCACGCCCCGCCCGGACGTAGCACCATGTGTCGAACACCGACCCTGGAGGCGAGTCCCACCCCATGACGGAGATCGACACCTCGGTGCCGCACTCGGCCCGGATCTGGAACTACTGGCTGGGCGGCAAGGACAACTACCCCGTGGACGAGGCGGCCGGCGACGCCTACACCGCGGTCTTCCCCGGCATCGTCACCATCGCCCGCAGCAGCCGCGCCTTCCTCGGCCGCAGCATCCGGTACCTGGTGCGGGAGGCCGGGGTACGCCAGTTCCTGGACGTCGGCACCGGACTGCCGACCGTCGACAACACCCACGAGGTGGCCCAGCGGCACGCCCCCGAGGCACGGATCGTCTACGTCGACAACGACCCGCTGGTCCTCGCGCACGCCCGCGCCCTGCTCACCTCCAGCCCCGAGGGCGCCACCGCCTACGAGGACATGAGCCTGTTCGAGCCGGAGCGCATCCTGGAGGCCGCGGGCCGCACCCTCGACCTGACCCGCCCCACCGCCCTCATCCTCAGCGGCATCCTCGGCCACGTCGCCGACCACGACCGGGCCCGTGACCTGGTCCGCCGCCTGATGGCCGGCCTGCCCTCCGGCAGCCACCTCTGCGTCAACGACGGCTCCCGCGGCACCGACCCGGACTACGAGGCGGCCCAGGACGGCTACAACGAGACCGGCGCCGTCCCCTACTTCCTGCGCCCGGTGGAGCAGATCGAGGCCTACTTCGAAGGGCTCGACCTCGTCGACCCCGGCGTGGTGTCCGTCCCGCTGTGGCGCCCGGACCCGGCCCCCGACGGCACGGAGCCGCGGCCCATCGGCCAGCACGGAGGCCTCGCCCGCAAGCCCTGAGGCGCCCAGCGGCATACAGGAAGCCCCCGCGAGTCACGTCCTCGCGGGGGCTTCCCTCATTCCGCCTGCCGCCGTGAAGGGTGAGAAGACGATCACGAGGCAGGACGCTTCAGGCACGCCTCACGGCGCCAGCAGCAACACGTCCGCGCGGGACTTGGCGGCCTCGTAACGCTTCGCCACGTCCTGCCAGTTGACGACGGCCCACATGGCGTCGATGAAGTCGACCTTCTGGTTCTTGTACTGGAGGTAGAAGGCGTGCTCCCAGGCGTCGAAGACCAGGATCGGGGTCGAACCCTGGCCCACGTTGCCCTGGTGGTCGTAGATCTGCTCGACGATCAGCCGCCCGCTCAGCGGCTCGTACGCCAGCACACCCCAGCCGGAGCCCTGCGTGGTCGCGGCGGCCTTGGTGAGCTGCGCCTTGAAACCGGCGAAGGAGCCGAAGGACTCGGTGATCGCGTCGGCGAGGTCGCCCACGCCGTCGGCGGCCAGCGGCTCGCCGCCGCCGTCACCGGTCATGTTGTGCCAGTAGATCGAGTGCAGGATGTGCCCGGAGAGGTGGAAGGCCAGGTTCTTCTCCAGGCCGTTGATCGAGCCCCACGTCTCCTTGTCCCGCGCCTCGGCGAGCTGCTCCAGCGTGTCGTTGGCGCCCTTCACGTAGGCCGCGTGGTGCTTGTCGTGGTGCAGCTCGATGATCTCGGGGCTGATCACGGGGGCCAGCGCGGAGTAGTCGTACGGCAGTTCAGGAAGTGTGTAGACGGGCATGGCGGATCCCCTCCGACCTCTTATTGCAAAAGGCTTGCAAGTGCACGCTAGCAGCAAGAGGGTGCCGAGAGGTGTCCAAGGGGTGGCCGGGCGTGCCGTCGCGGACGCTTCGAGGGTCCGTGGGGTGGGGCGGGTCGCGTCCTCGGCGGGTCGCGTCCCCGGCGGGGCCGGGAACCGGCCTGCACCCGAATTGACCGACAGCGTCATGTCGCGATGCCCGGAAGGTTCAATTGCATCCGGTCGGCGAAGGTCGAGTGAATTCGGTCCTCTATCAATTCGTTACCAAGAACGCCACAACCCTTTCGGAGTGTGACGCAGTTCACGAAGGATTCCCGAAGCTTAGCCGAGTTCTGCCCGGTTTCTGCATTGGACGAGTCCACCGGGCGCGGGCTTCGATAAGGGGCTTGTACCGCAGGGGGCGGCGAGATTTCCCCTCGTGACCGAGAAGGGAGTCGTGGTGTCACAATCACGACGGATATTCAGCAGACGCCAGTCACTGGCCATTTTCGGCGGTATCGCGGCGGGGACGGCGCTGCCCCTGGGGATGTTCGGGTCCCGGCCCGTGTACGCGGCCGACACGCCGGCGGCCGACGGCGGTACAGGGCTGCCCGACACCGACCGCGGCAAGGTCGTGCAGGCGTACCGGACCGGCGGCCGCGCGGTGCGCGCGGCCGCGGCGGCGGCACTCGTGGGCAGCGCGGACGACGTGGCCACGTTCCTCGGCGAGAGGCTGCCCGCGGCCACGGCCGAGGACAACCGGTTCACGCTCACCGAGGCCCTGGTCACCGCGGGCAAGGCGACGCGTGCCGGGATCGGGCAGGCGTTGTCCGGCGGGGACGCGGCGGTCGCCGCCTATCTGCAGGGTGGTTTCGAGTCGGCGGTGCACGAGGACCTGGAAGTGGCCGTGACCACGGTCAACGCGCACGGCGGCAGGGCCGTGAAGCGTGAGTCCTCCGAGGCGCTCGCGACCGGTACGGACTTCGCGCTGCGGGCCTTCCTCGCCACCGGGCAGTACGACGCGAACCATGAGGACCAGCGGGTCCAGGTGACCTCCATCCTCGTGACCGCCTCGCCGCAGGTGCGGGAGTACGCGGAGCGGGCGCTCGACGACGGATCGCCGCGGGCCATCCAGTGGTTCCTGACGACGGGGCAGTACATCGCCCGGGCGCGGGACGAGGAGTCGGCGGAGATCCAGCAGCTGGTCAAGATCGTGGAGTCGGAGGGGCGGATCGCCGAGCGCAAGACCGACGAAGCGGTCGAGCTCTCCGAGCAGGCAGTCCAGGCCGCCGAGAAGGCCAAGGCGGCGGCGCTTGAGGCGAAGGCCGAGGCGCAGGCCGCCGAGCAGGACGTGCAGCGCTCGGCCAGGGCCGCGAACAAGGCGGCGCGGGCCGCCCAGGGCGCCGCGGCTGCCGCATCCACCGCGGTGTCCGCCTCGCGTACCGCGCAGGCCGCGGCCCGTCGTTCGGTGTCCGCCGCGAACGCCGCCGCGGCAGCCGCCGCCGCTGCCGGGCGCGCCGCATCGCGTGCCTACAGTGCCGCGATCAGCGCCTCCAAGAACGCGAACATGGCGGAGGCCGCCAACCAGGCGGCGCAGGCCGCGCGGCTCATGGTCGACTGGGTGCGCACCGTGGCCGCCAAGGCCAAGCTCGCGGCCCTCGCCTCCGACGCGGCCGAGGCCGCGGGCAACGCCGCCGCGGGTGCCGCGGTCAACTCGGCCGCCGCCGCGCGCGCTTCGGCCGACGCCGCCGTGTCCGCCGGTGCCGCGCAGTCCCAGGCCGCCGAGGCGCAGCGCCAGGCCGCCATCGCGGAGGCCGCCGCCGGCCGGGCCACGGCGGCCGCGAGCCGGGCCTCGACCCTGTCCCGCAGGTCGGCCGCCGCCGCGCGTACCGCGTCCGCGGCCGCCGACAGCGCGGCCAACCATGCGGAGAAGGCGGCCGATGCCGCCGAGGAAGCGGCCCGGAACGCCGGCAAGGCCGTGGACTACGCCAACCGCTCCACCGCCGCCGCGAACGCCGCCGTGGAAGCCGCGAACAAGGCGTACGACGCCGTCACCGAGGCGCGGGAGGTCGAGCAGGAGGCCCGTGAGGCCGAGATCGCCCGGCTGAACGAGGAGACCGAGGAAGCGATCGAGGTCGCCAAGCAGCAGCGGCGCGAGGAGACCGACCGTCTGGAGCGTGCCAACCGGGAGCGTACGCAGGAGGCGCGGCTGTCCGAGGAACTCGTCGCGCTGATCACCGCGATGGAGGCGGCGCTCAAGGACGGCCGGACCGGGGAGGCCGTGAGCAAGGGGCGGCAGGCCGCCGTCCAGCTGCTCGACGGGTCGGGCACGTGGACCCGGGAGGCCGCCGCGTACGCGCTGGCCGGTGTGGACGAGGACGTACTGCGCTGGATCGAGGCCGACCGGCTCATCGCCCTGCAGCAGGACAACGCGGAGTTCGTCGCGGCCACCGCAGCGATCTCCACGCAGAACGTGGCCACGGCAGCCGCGGCGGCGCTGCAGACCGAGGACGCCGGCACCATCAGGACCTTCCTGGAGAAGGGCGCGGTCGAGGCGGCCAGGGACGACAACGAGGTCGAGATCACCACGCTCCTCGCGGACTCCTCCACCGGTACCGCCGTACGGCGTGCCGCCGAGGCGGCCCTGGCGGACGGCTCCGCCGAGGCGCTGCACACCTTCCTGCACGTGGAGCGCGCCGCGGCCGTCCACGAGGACGACAAGGTGGCGGCGACCACGCTCCTGGTGAGCGGCGGCCCGTACGTACAGGCCGCGGCGAAGGTCGCCCTCGAGGGCGATACGCACATGCTGCGCCAGTTCATCGGCACGACGCAGCACGAGTTCGCGCGCATCGACCACGACCACGCCACGCACATCAGCGCGATCCGTGCGGCGATCGCGCGGGCGGCCAAGATCGCCCAGGACGCTCTCGAGGACGCGGCGCGCGCCTCCGAGGCCGCGGCCATCGCACGCCAGGCCGCCCAGGAGGCGACCGACTGGGCCAGCAAGGCCGAGGGCTGGGCGAAGGACGCCAAGGCTTCCGCCGAGGAGGCCCGGCAGAACGCGGAGGCCGCCGAAGCCTCCGCCGCGGCCGCCGCGCAGTCCGCGCAGACCGCCGCCAACGCCGCCGCTGAGGCCCGTAAGGCGAGCAGTGTGGCGCGGGACGCGGCGAACCGGGCCGTGCGCTCCGCCGAGACGGCCGCGTCCTATGCCGCGGACGCGCAGGCCTCCGCCACGCGCGCCCGGCAGGCCGAGCTCGCGGCCGGCAAGTCCTTCGCCGAGGCGGCCATTGCCGCGACCGAGGCGTGGGTCGAGGTCGTCCAGGCCGCGATCCGGCAGGCGATCCAGGACGCGATCGACAACTCGAAGGTGCCGATCGACGGCAAGACCGGCCTGCCCGACGGCGCCGAGAGCTGCCTGACGCCGTTCGGCGACCCGATCGAGCACCGCAACAACACCAACCCGTGGGAGCTGGGATGGAGCTGGCTCACCGGTAGCGGCCCCAGGTCGCAGTGCTTCGGCCCGAACGACGAGTTCACCCGCCTCTACCGCGAGCACGCGCACACGAAGGGGACGCTCGAGTACTTCCTCAGGGAGTTGCAGCGGACCGGGGAGTACAAGTTGGGCCACACCTACATGTACGACTACACGCTCAGCGGTGTCGACGGGGTGGGCAAGTACCTCACGGACTACGGCACGCTCACCACGGCCGGGCTCACCGGCAACCTCGCGTACACGTTCCTGGGCTCCCACCAGGTCCGTATGACCCCCATCCGGGAGAACGCGGACGGATCGGTCACCTGGCGCTACACCGCGTACAACGAATCGGACATCGAGTCGGCGACGCACCCGCCGGTCATCGGGTACACGGACTTGTGGAGCGACACCGTGGGTGCGTTCATCGACAAGGTCGTCGGTGACGAGGGGCCGATGTCGCCCAAGACCCAGGTGATCGAGTTCAACGTTACGCTGGGCCCTTGATCCGCAGGAGGACAGGTGGACGGTGGCTCTTCGCCGTGCTTGCCGCCTCCGCGGTGCTCGTCTCGGGGTGCTCGGGGGCGGTCGACCCGGAGGACCTGCCCGGTGTCTACCGCGACGACGACGGCGGGCGGGTCGAGCTCTCGGCGGACGGCACGTTCTCGGCCACCGGTGTGAGGACGAGCGAGGGCGCGGATCCGGTCGATTTCAGCGGAAGCTGGGACTATGAGGATCCGGGCACTTCGAGCGATTTCGTGTACCTGGTGGTGGAGGACGGCGGGCTCGGCGAGACCGGCGGGATCCAGCTCTATGTAGACGATCAGGACACGCTGTACTTCCAGTCCGATCCGGACGGCCCGGTCACGCAGGAGCTCGACAAGACGAGCTGAGCGGCCTGACGGCGCAGGGCGGGCAAGGACGCGGAGTTTTCCTCCGCGCCCTTGCCTTTTCTTCCCGGACGCCTCCCGGCGGGCCGCATTGCGAGCCATTGCGAAGTCGTTATGAAGATCGCTACAACCATTTTCGGGCGTGACACGGATCACGATCCATACTCACCGGTTGCCCGATTTCTATCCGTTTTAGGAATTGGACGCGCTCGCCAATTGCCCGCTTCGATAGCGAACTTGAACCCGAAGAACTGTCGAGATTCTAGGAATGTGATGAAGTCACGCAGCGCATTCGTGCGCATTCTGGGCGCCGCGGCCACCGCCGGCGCCCTGGCATGGGCCGTGCTCGCCCAGGGCGGCGCGGGTGCCGCCGAGTCCTCCACCGAGGCCGTGGCCGGGGCCGCGCCCGGCTACGCCGTCGAGGACTACAACTACCCGGACGCCGACAAGGTCCTGGCCGAGCAGAACGTCGTCCTCAAGCGCGGCGACGGCCACATCGTGCTCGCCGACTGCGCCGGCGGGGACAACCTCCTGCAGTTCCTCGCGCGCGACCACGAGGACGTCTGCTTCGAGGTCACCGCCGACGAGGGCTTCCTGACCCTCGAACTGCCCGCGGTGCACGGGGTGAAGACGGACGACTCCACCAACACCCACCTGGAGATGACCGCCGAGGGGGACCAGGTCGAGTACGACATCCCCGCGGACACGTGGAAGGGCGTCGGCGAGTCCGTCGACGGCCGCGAGCACGTCCTGGTCGAGATCCGCGTCACCAACTAGCCGGTGCTGCACCGTGATTGAGGAAACCACTCGTATGTCTTCCATCAGACGTCCCCGTCTGGCCGCGCTCGGCGCGGTCCTGGCCGCCGGGTCGCTCGCGCTGAGCGCGGCACCCGCCGTCGCCGTCACCGGCGGCACACCGGTCGCGGACTCGGACACCACCCACGCCTACACCGCGAAGATCACCATCGGCGCCCACGACCGCGGCTGCTCCGCCGTACTCGTCGACGCCGAATGGCTGCTCACCGCGGCCAGCTGCTTCGCCGAGGACCCGGCCGCCTCGCTCGCCGTCCCGGCCGGTGCCCCCGCCAAGGCGACCACCGCCCTCATCGGCCGCTCCGACCCGTCCGGCACGCAGGGCGCCGAGCGCCGCGTCGTCGAGATCGTGCCGCGCACGGATCGCGATGTGGTCCTGGCCCGCCTCAACCGGCCGGTCACCAACGTGACCCCGGCCCAGCTCGCCACCACCGCGCCCGCGGCCGGTGCGGAGCTGACCTTCGCCGGATACGGCCGCACGAAGACCGTATGGGCACCGCTCCAGCTGCACACCGGCACCTACACGGTCGACTCCACCGCGGCCACCTCCGCGGGTGTCACCGGCAAGGACGGCGCGGCCGCCTGCATGGGCGACACCGGTGGCCCGGTCGTCTCCGGCGGCAAGCTCGTCGGCCTCAACAGCCAGTCCTTCCAGGGCGGCTGTCTCGGCGTCGACGAGACCCAGACCTCCACCGGCGGTGTCATCGCGCGCGTCGACGACCTCGCCTCCTGGATCGGCGAGAAGGCCGGTGCCACCCGCATCGTCGACTTCAACGGCGACGCCGTCGAGGACATCGCCATCGGCGACCCGATGGCCACGGTCGGCGGCCACACCACCGCGGGTCTCGTCCGTGTCGTCCACGGCGGCGGCAAGGGCACCGCCGAGATCACCCAGGACCTCGACTGGGTGCCCGGCGGCGCCGAGGCCGGGGACCACTTCGGCAACCACCTCGCGACCGTCGACTACAACGAGGACGGCTACACCGACCTCGTCGTCTCCGCGTCCGAGGAGAACGTCGGCAGCGCGGTCGACGCCGGCTTCGTCGACATCCTGTTCGGGGGCAAGAACGGCCTCGGCAGCGGCCCGGCCGCCCGCCACTTCGAACAGGGCGCCGGCAACGGCTCCATCGCCGCCTCCGCGCCCGAGGACGGCGACCGGATGGGCGCCGCCCTCGAGGCGGGCACCACCGCCGAGGGCAAGCCCTGGGTCCTGATCGGCACGCCGGGCGAGGCGCTCGGCTCGCTCGCCAAGGCGGGCGGTGCCTTCTACGTGCACGGCGACACCAACGTCAGCGTCAACCAGGACACGGGCAACGTCCCCGGCGCGGCCGAGGCCAACGACGCCTTCGGCACCTCCGTCACGGGCGACTCCAACTTCATCGCCATCGGCGCTCCCGGTGACGCCATCGGCGGCAACGCGAACGCCGGCAACCTGGCCGTGTTCAGCCACAAGCTGGGCGCCGACGGACGGCCCACCGTGGTCACGGGCATGGACCAGGACAACGAGAAGATCAGCGGTGGCGCCGAGGCCGGTGACAAGTTCGGCCAGGCCCTCGCGCTGGTCGCCTACCGCCCGTCCGGTGCGGCCACGGCCACCGACTCGATCCTCGCGATCGGCTCGCCCGGCGAGGCCCTTGCCGCCGAGACCGGCGCCGCGCAGCAGGCCGGCGCGGGCAACGTCATGCTCGTGCACATCGCGGCCGACGGCACCTGGGACTACCTGCACGCGCTCAACCAGGGTTCCGCGACCGACGACCGCTCCGGCACGATCGAGGCCGGTGACAGCACGGGCGCGTCCCTCAGCGCGGTCAACACCGCGCCCCGCGAGGTCGGTTCGGCCGCCACTCTGAAGGTTGCCGTGGGCACCCCCGGTGAGGATCTCGCGGGCGTCACCGACGCCGGCGCCATCCACACCTTCTCGCTGATGGGCGCGGCGGGCGCCAACGACCTGTGGATCGAGGCCGGCGACGGCGACGGCATCCCCGGAGCCCCGGGCGAGGGCGACAAGCTGGGCACCAGCATCCACTTCACGCCGCGGAACCTCTACGCCGGCATGCCCTACGGGCCCACCGCCACCGGAGCCCTGCACGTCCTGCCCTTCCCGAACGCCGTACCGGGCGGTACGAGCAGGCCCGCGACCACGTACCAGCCGGGCCAGGGCGGACTTCCGGCCGTCGGCGACTACTTCGGGTACTCGGCGCGGTAACCACTGCCGCCGTACGCCCTGAGCTCCCCCGGGAACCGGCCGGTGACCCTGTCGGTCGATTCGGGGGCAGGCTCCTCTCGGCCCCGTCGGGCTTCGGCCCGGCGGGGCCGAGTGCCGCGACGTGGCTGGGGCGGGCCCGGCCACGCCCCGCACGCGAAGGGGCCCCCGCACGGAGACGAATCCGTGCGGGGGCCCCTCTGCGTGTCCGGGCGGGCGTCAGCCGCGCGCCCGCCGCCGCTGCCAGGCGTAGCCGACGGCCGCCAGGGCCAGCGTCATCGCGCCCGTCGAGTACAGCTGCACCCGTGTGTCCGGCTCGCGGGCCATCAGGACGAAGACCGCGGCCATGCCGGCCAGCGCCACCCACGTCAGCCACGGGAAGCCCCACATGCGCACGACCAGCTTCTCGGGCGCCTCCCGCTCCAGACGGCGGCGCAGCCGCAGCTGGGAGACGGCGATGAAGATCCAGACGACCAGGATGACCGCGCCGATCATGTTCAGCAGCCAGGCGAACACGTCGTCCGGCCGCCAGTAGCTGAGCAGCACGCAGCCGAAGCCGAAGAGGGAGGAGACCAGTACGGCGATCCGCGGCACCCCGCCCGACACCCGGCCCAGCACCTTCGGGCCCTGGCCGCGCTCCACCAGCGAGTAGCCGATGCGGGAGGCGCCGTAGATGTTGGCGTTCATCGCGCTCAGCAGGGCGACCAGCACGACGACGTTCATGAGCTGACCGGCGCCCGGGATGCCGAGCTCGTCGAGGGCGGCGACGTACGGGCCTTTCTCGACGACCTCCTTGGAGTCCCAGGGGACCAGGGTGACGATGACCGCCATCGAGCCGATGTAGAACAGCGCGATCCGCCACATCGCCGTGCGGACGGCGCTCGCGACGCCCTTGACCGGGTTCTCCGACTCGGCCGCCGCGATGGTCACCGTCTCCAGGCCGCCGTAGGCGAACACCGAGGCGAGCAGGCCGATGATCAGACCGTTGCCGCCGTTGGGCAGGAAGTCGCTCAGGTGCGAGGTGCCGGGGGAGTCGGTGCCCGGGAGGACGCCGGCGATCGCCAGCACGCCCAGCACCAGGAACAGGGTGATCGCGCCGACCTTGAGTGCGGCGAACCAGAACTCGAACTCGCCGAAGTTCTTCACGGCGGCCAGGTTCGTCCCGCAGAACACCACCATGAACAGCGCCACCCACACCCACTCGGGCGTGCCCGGCAGCCAGCCGTGGACGATCGCCGCGGCGCCGATGCCCTCCAGGCCGACGGCCGTGCACAGCAGCACCCAGAACGCCCAGCCCGCGGTGAAGCCGGCCCAGGGGCCGATCGCCCGCTCGGCGTGCGCGGAGAAGGACCCCGAGGAGGGATAGGCGGCCGACATCTCGCCCAGCATCCGCATCACCAGCATCACGAGGAGACCGGAGAGGGTGTAGGCGACGACGATCGAGGGTCCCGCGGCGGCGATGCCGGCCCCGGAGCCGACGAACAGCCCGGCGCCGATCACGCCGCCGAGGGCGATCATCGACAGGTGGCGCTGCTTGAGGCCGTGGGAGAGGGAGGCGTCGTCCGTCTGCGGCGGAGCCTTGGTGGGGGTGCTGTCGGTGGTGCTGTTGGACATGGGGCGGCTCGTCCAATGCGTGGGGGACGGGGGCAGGGCAAAAACGCCCACAGTTTCCGGGGTCGCGCCGGCCGGCGACAGCGGTTGCCCACGATCCGGACGCCCCAGACACGGAAGGTGATCATCAGATACGGAAGGTGATCATCCGATTAGCCCACTGTACTGCCGGGTGACGCTCGCCTCCCCGCCTCAGTGACCGGTCTCACGTGGAAGCGCGTGTATCCCGCGCCTTTGTCGGGAGCCCACCAAGCCCCCGTTCCAGCCTTTGTCGAGCGCTGCTGGTGATCGGCTCCGGCCCGCTGGGATAGCGTCGCGGAGTCCCGACATGTCCACACCACCGCGGAGTCCCCATGAGCACCGCTGCCGTCCCCGCCCGCCGCTCCGGGCAGGTCCTCGCCGACCTCATCCCCTCGTCCCGGGTCCGGGACGTCGCACTCGTGGCCGGCGGTGCCGTGCTCACCGGCGTCGCCGCCCAGATCGCGGTGCCCGTGCCGGGCTCCCCGGTGCCGGTGACGGGCCAGACCTTCGCGGCGCTGCTCGTCGGCACCACCCTCGGCGCGCGTCGCGGCCTGCTCTCGCTCGCGCTGTACGCGCTGGTCGGCATGGCCGGCGTGCCGTGGTTCGCGGAGGGCGGCTCCGGCACCGGCGCCCCGTCCTTCGGCTACGTCCTCGGCATGCTGCTCGCCGCCACCGTCGTGGGCGCCCTCGCCCGCCGCGGCGGCGACCGCTCGACGCTGCGCACGGCCGGCACGATGCTGCTGGGCGAGGCGATCATCTACGCCGTCGGCGTCCCGTACCTGGCCGTCGCCGCCGACATGTCCCTCACCGCCGCGATCGCGGCCGGCCTCACTCCGTTCCTGATCGGCGACGCGCTGAAGGCCGCCCTGGCGATGGGCGTGCTGCCCACCGCCTGGAAGCTGATCGACAAGCGCTGACGCGCGCCGAAGGTTCACGCGAAAAGGCTCGCCGGGTCGTGGTACGACCCGGCGAGCCTTTTGCGTGGCAGTCGCCGTCAGCGCTTGGGCGCTGAGTCCGCCCGGTCGGCCGCGGCGGCCTCGGCGACCGCCGGACGCCCGCCCGCGACCTTCTGCTTGACGACGGCGACGGCGACGACGATCGCCGCGACGAGCAGCGACAGCAGCACGGTCGTGCGTCCGTTGTGCTCGGTGTCGGTCAGCATGTAGCCCAGCACGAAGACGATCACGGCGGCGGCCGCCCAGGTCAGGTACGGGTACAGCCACATCCGCACGACCAGCTTGTCCGGAGCCTCGGCCTGGATGATCTTCCGCATGCGCAGCTGCGAGAAGCAGATCACCAGCCAGACGAAGAGGGCCACGGCGCCCGAGGAGTTGACCAGGAAGAGGAAGACGGAGTCGGGGAACTTGTAGTTGAAGAAGACGGCGACGAAGCCGAACACCACGGACACGAGGATCGCCGTCCGGGGCACACCGCGGCCGGTGGTGCGGGCGAACGCCTTGGGCGCGTCACCGCGCTGACCGAGGGAGAAGGCCATGCGGGAGGCCGTGTACAGCCCGGAGTTGAGGCAGGACAGCACCGACGTCAGCACGATGAAGTTCATGATCTGACCGGCGTTCGCGATCCCGAGGGAGTCGAGGGCGGCCACGTAGGAGCCCTTGTCGATGATCGACTGCGAGTCCCACGGCAGCAGCGCGATCACGACGAAGATCGAACCCAGGTAGAAGACGGCGATACGCCAGATGATGCTGTTGGTCGCCTTGGTGACGGCCCGCTGCGGGTCCTCGGACTCGCCGGCGGCCAGTGTGGGGATCTCGCTGCCCATGAAGGAGAAGACGACGAGCAGCACGCCGGTGAGGATCGCCCCGGCCCCGTTCGGCAGGAACCCGCCGTGCTCCGTCAGGTTGGCGAGGCCCGCCTGGTCGCTGTCGACGCCGGGCAGCAGCCCGAAGACGGCCAGCCCGCCGACGACGATGAACGCGGCGATGGCGACGACCTTGATCCCGGCGAACCAGAACTCGAACTCGCCGTAGGAGCCGACCGAGGCGAGGTTGGTGGCGGTCAGCACCACCATCACGATGAGGGCCCAGCCCCACTGGGGCACGGCCGGTATCCACCCTTCGAGGATGGCGGCGCCGGCGGTCGCCTCCACGGCGAGGACGACGACCCAGAAGAACCAGTAGAGCCAGCCGATGGAGAACCCGGCCCAGGGCCCGAGCGCGCGGTCGGCGTGCGCGGAGAACGAACCGGACGTCGGATTGGCGGCGGACATCTCGCCGAGCATCCGCATCACGAGCACCACGAGGGTGCCGACGAGGGCGTACGACAGGAGGATCCCGGGGCCGGCGGTCGCGATCCCGGAGCTGGAGCCCACGAAGAGGCCGGCTCCGATGACACCGCCGATGGCGATCATGGAGAGATGGCGGTTCTTGAGTCCGGCCTGCAGCCCGGACCCGGGTTCTCCGGGACGTGCGGGACCGCTTTCGGCCTTGGTCATGGTCGGCTGCGAGGTCATGGGGAGGTCTTCCTTTGTGCCGGTTGAGCCGTGTCCCGTACGAGCGGTGTACGAGCCGGACCAGTGAAACGGAGGTGGGCCGAATCAGGAACCTTTGATTCCGGATCGTTACTTGAGGTTTCCCTGAGGTTCTGTTAGATGGATCACGCTTATTCCGACGTGACACCCGGCACTGCTGCCCCGCGCCGCGCGTGTCACACTCGACCCATGCGCGTGTATCTCGGCTCCGACCATGCGGGCTACGAACTCAAGAACCACCTCGTCGAGTGGCTCGAGGCGGCGGGCCACGAGCCCGTCGACTGCGGCCCGCACATCTACGACGCCCAGGACGACTACCCGCCCTTCTGCCTCCGCGCCGCCGAGCGGACGGCCGCGGACGAGGGCGCCCTCGGCATCGTGATCGGCGGCTCCGGCAACGGCGAGCAGATCGCGGCGAACAAGGTGAAGGGCGTCCGGGCGGCCCTGGCCTGGAGCGAGGAGACGGCGGCGCTGGGCCGCCAGCACAACAACGCCAACGTCGTCGCGGTCGGCGCCCGCATGCACACGCAGGACGAGGCGACGAAGTTCGTCGAGACCTTCCTCGCCACCCCGTTCTCCGGCGACGAGCGCCACATCCGCCGCATCGACATGCTCACGTCCTACGAGACGACCGGCGACCTCCCGCCCATCCCCCCGCACCATCCGCAGCAGTAGTCACCAGCAGTAGTCACGACACCCGGGGCCGCTCCCCGCGCGCCACGCGCGCCGGGGGCCGGCCCCTGCCGGTGCCCGGACCGGTGAGGAAGGAAGGACGTCCGTGCCAGAGGGGCACACGATCCACAGGCTGGCCCAGGACCACACCGCGGCCTTCGCCCGCTCGGCCGTCCGGGTCAGCAGCCCCCAGGGCAAGTTCGCCGACGCGGCGGCGCTCCTCGACGGCACCGTCCTGGACAGCGCCGACGCCCACGGCAAGCACCTCTTCCTCGGCTTCCGCGGCACCGGCTGGGTCCACATCCACCTCGGCCTCTTCGGCAAGGTCACCTTCGGACCGGCCCCCGCGCCCCCACCCACGGACACCGTCCGCCTCCGCCTCGTGAACGAGAGCGCGTACGTCGACCTCCGCGGCCCCACCACCTGCGCCCTGATCACGGACCCCGAGAAGCAGGCGATACACGACCGCCTCGGGCCCGACCCCCTGCGCCCGGACGCCGACCCGGAGGCCGCGTACCGCCGCGTCTCCCGCAGCCGCACCACCGTCGCCGCCCTGCTCATGGACCAGAAGGTCATCGCCGGCGTCGGCAACGTCTACCGCGCCGAGGTCCTCTTCCGCCACGGCATCGACCCGTACCGCCCCGGCAAGGACATCACCCGCGCCGAGTGGGACGCGATCTGGCAGGACCTCACCGGCCTCATGCGCGAGGGCGTGCGCAACAACCGCATCGACACCGTCCGCCCGGAGCACACCCCCGAGGCCATGGGCCGCCCGCCCCGCGTCGACGACCACGGCGGCGAGGTCTACGTCTACCGCCGGGCCAACCAGCCCTGCCACCTGTGCGGCGAGCCCGTCCGCACCGCGGACCTCGCCGCCCGCAACCTCTTCTGGTGCCCGGCCTGCCAGAAGCGGTAGAGGGCACCGGCAGCGGCAGGAAAGCGACGGGAACGCGACAGGGAAACAGCAGAACCCGTCAGAACCCGTGCGGCAACCACGGCGCGACGTCCGACCCGAACCCCGCCGACGCCTCCGCCAGCGCCCCCGGCCGCACCTCCCGCACCCGCCCGGCCGCGCCCAGCGAAGCCAGGCTCACGCCGCCGAGATACGCCGCCCCCAACTCCCGTACGGACAGGGCGAGATCCGCCGCATCGGTCGTACGCTCGCAGGACGCCCCCTTCGCGTCCCCGGTCAGCCGCCAACGCCCCGCGTTCCAGGGGCAGAACGCGTCCTCGACCTCGAACACGACGTTCACCGGCGACTGGTAGGTCCGCGCCGTCAGCGCGGCCTCCAGATCCACCAGCCGTACGTACAGCGCGTCCCGCAGCGTCGGCCGGCACCGCCGGATGTCGGAGACCTGGTACTGCCACGCCTCGTCGACCGGCCGCCCGTTCGCGGTCACCGTCGTCGTCAGGTCGACGTCGAACAGGAAGCGCCACAGCGCCGCCTCCGTCGCCGCGTCCAGCCCGGCCAGCTCGTCCAGCACCACCGTGCCGTCCGGCCCCCCGGGCCCCCAGGACGGCCGCACCCGGAACCGCGCGAACCCCGTCACCGCGCCGTCCCGCCGGGCGACCACGCACTGCAGCGGCGACGCCCCCTCCCGTCCGCTCTCCGGGTCCAGCAGCCCCAGCCGCTCCCAGCCGGGCCGCCGGGCCAGCATCCCGGGCCGCCCGGGCACCAGCCGCGCGTACACCGCCTCGCACGCGTCGAGGACGTCCGCGGGCGCCGCGTACCGCAGCCGTACGTCATCCGTGCCGTCCGGCACGGACAGCCGGACCCGGGACGTGTCGATCTCGGCGTTCAGCTGGAAGGTCGCGGCGCCGTACCCGAACCGGCCGTAGATCGCCGGTTCCGACGCCGTCAGCAGGGCCAGCGGCTCACCCCAGGACCGTACGTCGTCCAACTGCCGTCGCATCATCGACGTCAGCACACCCCGCCGCCGGTGCGTGGCCGCGACGGACACCATCGTCACCCCCGCCGCGGGCACCTCGGCGCCGCCGGGCACGGTCACGCGGAAGCTGAACGCCCCCGCCGTCCCGACGCACTCACCGCCCTCCCAGACGCCGATCGAGCGGTCGACCTCGGTCAGGGCGTCGTACAGCTCCATCTCCTCGGCCGACTCCGGCACCCCGCTGAAGGCACGGATCAACGTCCCGTACCACGTCTTCCACTCGTCCCGCCGCAGTACCCGCAGCTCGGTCACCTGGTCGCCGTTGTTGCCCATGCTGCATGCGTACCAGGGCCGTGCCGGAACAGGCGAGGGAATTTCCGCCAGGTTGCGGCGCCGCGTCCGCTCGTGAAGTTCACTGTCAGGGCCGGCCTCGGACGGGGGACAAGTGGGACCTCCCGTGCCAAGCGGCCGGTCCGATGGATAGGGTCCCGGACTAATGGCAGCAGAACGACAGCGGCGCGCGGAAGCCGAGACGTTCCCGGCCCGGTGGAAGAAGCAGTGGCACCGGGCCCGCGTCGGCGTGCGCAGATCCGCCGTCGACTACTTCCGCGGCGACGGCTCCGACTGGATCGCCCTGGCCGGACTGCTGCTGATGATCCCCGTCATCGCGGCCACCACCATGGCGAATTCCGTGTGGTGCTCACCGGCCGCGCTGGTCCTGCCGATCGTCGCCGGCGGCCTGCTGCTGCGCCCGGCGAGCCTGCTCGGCCTGTACGCGGCGGCGGCCACCGCGCTGATCGTGGAGTCGGTGCAGCTGGGCCCCTACACCGAGGGCCCCTCCCGGGTCACCCCCGGCGTGGTCCTGGTCGTCGCGGCCTGCGGCTTCTTCGGGCTGCTGGTCGCCCAGTTCCGCAGCCGGGTCGGCGTGCCCTGGCGGCGCGGCGGCACGATGCTCTTCGACCTGCGCGAACGCATCCGGGTCCAGAGCAAGCTGCCGGGCCTGCCGCCGGGCTGGCACCGGGAGATGGCCCTGCGCCCGGCCGGCGGCCAGTCCTTCTCCGGCGACTTCGTGGTCGCGGCCCGCACGAACGGCGGCCGGACCCTGGAGGTGGTCCTCACCGACGTCTCCGGCAAGGGCATGGACGCGGGCTCGCGCGCCCTGCTGCTGTCGGGCGCGTTCGGCGGACTGCTGGGCAGCCTGCCCCCGCACGCCTTCCTGCCGGCCGCCAACGGCTACCTGCTCCGCCAGGACTGGGACGAGGGCTTCGCCACCTCCATCCACCTCGTCCTGGAGCTCGACTCCGGCGACTACGAGCTCTACTCCGCCGGCCACCCGCCGGGCCTCCAGCTCAGCGCGGGCACCGGCCGCTGGGAGGAGAAGTCGGCCGAGGGCCCGCTGCTGGGCGTCTACGACGGCGCGCAGTTCGACCCCGTGAAGGGCTCGCTGCGCCCCGGAGACGTGTTGATGCTCTTCACGGACGGTCTGGTGGAGACCTCGGACCGCGACATCGCCGAGGGCATCGACCGCCTCACCGGCGAGGCCGACCGCTATGTCGCCGGTGGCTTCCACGGCGCCGCCTGGCACCTGATCGAGGCGGTCGCCAAGGACGTCAACGACGACCGGGCGCTCCTGCTGATCTGCCGGGAGGGCCCGACGGCCCAGAGCCTGCCGGCCCAGGGCGCGGCGCCCGAGTCCCGCACGGCCGCGCACTGACACACTGGACGGCGTGTCCGACACCACAGCACCCGCTTCCCCGCGGCCCACACCGCCGCCCGCCCCCCGGCTCTCCCCGGCCGAGGTCGAGGCCACCGCCCGTGCCGCCCACGCGGGCCAGACCGACAAGGCGGGACGGCCGTACGCCGAACACCTGCGGGCCGTCGCCGAGGGCGTGCGCCGACGCGGCGGGGACGACGAGCAGATCGCGGCGGCCTGGCTGCACGACGCCGTCGAGGACGACGCGCTCTCCGAGGACTGGCTGCGCGAGGCCGCGCTGAGCCGCCGTACCAAGGACATCGTCGACGCCCTCACCAAGCGGACCGGGGAGCCGCCCGAGGCGTACGCCGCACGCATCCTCGCCACGCCCGGCGCGCGCCTGGTCAAGGAGGCGGACCTGGCGCACAACGCGGACCCGGCGCGGCTCGCGGTCCTCGACGCGGCCACCCGCACACGACTGACCGAGAAGTACGCACGGATGCGCGCACTTCTCGGTCTGGACGATCAGCCCGGCCCGGACGGCCAGTGCCCGGACGGCCAGTGCCCGGCCGGCAGGGACGATCCGGCCGTGTCCGGCTAGACGGAGACCTTCTCGCCGGACTCGCTCGACGCACGCGTCGCGCGTCCCCCGGCCGGCTGAGCCTCGGCCTTCTCCTGCCGCTCGCGGTCCCGGGCCGCCTCGCCCGCGTCCCGCTTGAAGGCCCAGTCCATCCGCGGCTCCACCACGCACCGCAGGACCCGCTGGACGGGCCTGGTGCACAGCAGCGTGATGACGACGGCCCCGAGCACGGTCAACCCGATCTCACCGAGCGGCTGTTGCAGCACCGGCTCGTCGAACCAGCCCGCGTACGTGCCCTCCTTCACCAGGAAGCCGTGCAGCAGGTAGCCGTAGATCGTGCCCGCGCCGAGCGCCGTGAACCACATGCGCCGGCCCGGCACCCAGGCGAAGAAGCACGCCGTCAGCACCACCGAGCAGCCGAAGAGCGCGAGCGTCAGGACCGGCCCGGACCACCAGGGGGCGCCCCCGTCCTGCGCCGCGGCGTTGCGGTAGAACCAGGCGGTCTCCATGCGCGGCAGTGACCACCAGGCGGCGGCCACCGCGGCCGCGACGACCGGCACGGACAGGATCCGCACCGAGCGGCGCCGCACCAGCCGGAAGTGTTCGGGCCGCAGCAGCAGACCCAGCACGAAGCACGGCAGGAACTGCAGCACCCGCTGCATGTTCAGATCGTCCCCGATCGTGGGCGTCATGGAGGCCAGCGCCGCGATGCCCAGGGCGATCGGCAGCGGCCAACGGACCGTCTTCCAGATCGGGGTGGTCAACCGCCAGACGAACAGCGCGCACAGGAACCACAGGAGGTACGTGGGGTCCAGCAGGCTGAGGTCGTTGCCCGGGTCCTCGCTGAAGCGGCGGTGCAGCGCGTAGGCGACCTCGAAGACGAGGTAGGGGACGGCGACACCGGTGATCAGCCGCTTGACGCGCTGCGGACTGAGGTCGAAGCTGCGCGAGAAGTAGCCGGAGATGATGATGAACGCCGGCATGTGGAAGGTGTACAGGACCCGGTACAGGGTCTCCACGGTCGGATTGCCGTCCAGGATCTGACCCCAGGCGTGTCCCAGGCCGACCAGCACGATCGCCAGGTACTTGGCGTTGTCGAAGAACGCGTCACGCCGGCGGGGCGGCTGTGTCTGCTGATCCGGCGGCGGCGACGCCTTCCGGGCGCCGTTCACTGCTCTGGTGGGGGACGGGGCAGCGTAGAACATCTGAGGCACCCTAGCGTTCTCCGTGTGAATCCGTAAAACCCTCGAAGTCATTCCTGCATTTGCTGTCCTGGACGCTTGTCCTGGGCCATGCCCATGCCCGGCTTTTCGAAAAGCATGCCTTCTCCACCTGCGTGACGGCCGCCACCCCTACCGCCCGACTTGTCCTGACTCATCATGACTAAACCATGCATAAGCGCGGCGGGCGACTCCACTGCTATGTCCCCTTCAATGGCCTTAGGGGCTCCGTTGCCGACTCTGTGATCTCCCTGTGATGCACCTGCTGCGTGTCTGCGGATGTGTCTGCCACGACAATTCGAAATACCTGCGAACGCGTTGTGTGGACATGGAAACGAAACGGCTGGAATTCCCCGCAGGGGTGCCCTCTCGAATTTATGTGCGGGGCGCGAAAAGGGGATATGTCCGCGCGCGCGGGGAAGTGCGTCACCCCTGAAGCCGGCCGGACGATGTGTCACCTGCCGCATGACGGGGCCCGGTTGGTGGCACGATGGTTCTGGCGGGGGTGTGCCGGGCCGCACCCCCGGGCCGGGAGAGCGGACCGATCTGGGGTGTGATCAGTTGTGGCCATTTCACTGTCAGTGGTGCTGCTGTTGGCGATCATCCTGGTGGTGCTGCTGCGAGGGGGCTCCATCAAGGCGGGCCCGGCGATCGTCGCGGTCCTCTTCGGCTTCTTCCTGGCCTCGACCGGCATGGCCGACGACATCCAGCGCTTCCTGGACTCGATAGCTAGGACGATCAACTCGATCCAGTTCTAGGGGCGCCGCCCGCCCCGGGAGGCGCACAAAGGCCTCCGGCCCGATCCCTTGACGGAACCGGGCCGGAGGCCTCTCGGAGCGGGCGACGGGAATCGAACCCGCGTAGCTAGTTTGGAAGACTAGGGCTCTACCATTGAGCTACGCCCGCACAGCGCGCACCGCAGGTCGGTGACCGCGGCACTGCAGGCATCGTAGCGGGTCGTGCGCCCTCACCGCACACCCCTTCCCCTCCGTGCCCCGACCGCGCGGCGCTCGGGAAACCGGGCGGTCCTTGGTGCCTGGCTGCATGTACCCTACGTGTCGCACCAGACGGGGTGTGGCGCAGCTTGGTAGCGCGTCCGCTTTGGGAGCGGAAGGCCGTGGGTTCAAATCCCGCCACCCCGACCATCCACGGGACGCCGCCGTGCCGCCGTCACGGCCGGCCACCGGCGATTCGCAAGATCGCCTTTTGGGCCGTGTAGTCGCTGCCGTTACTATGCAAGCTGCACGCCCGTGTGTCTCAGAGTCTGAAGTCTCCGGGCGGCGAAATCCGCCGGACGCCTCGCTGGCCCCGGCAGAACCCAAGAAGTCAGCCACCAAGGAGACCGAACCGTGAAGAGCGCCGTGGAGACCCTGAACCCGACCCGGGTTCGGCTCACTGTCGAGGTGCCCTTCGAGGAGCTCAAGGACAGCCTCGACGCGGCGTACAAGAAGATCAACCAGCAGGTCACGGTGAAGGGCTTCCGCAAGGGCAAGATCCCGGCCCGGGTCATCGACCAGCGGTTCGGCCGCGGTGCGGTTCTGGAGGAGGCGGTCAACGACGCGCTTCCCAAGTTCTACACCGACGCGGTCAACGAGGCCGAGCTGAACCCGCTCGGCCAGCCCGAGGTCGACATCACGGAGCTGAAGGACGGCGAGACGCTGAACTTCACCGCCGAGGTCGACATCCGCCCGACCATCGAGATCCCGGACTACTCCGGCATCGAGGTCGAGGTCGACGCCGTCGAGGTCAGCGACGAGGACGTCGAGAAGTCGGTGGAGCAGCTGCGTGAGCGCTTCGCCTCCACCTCCCCGGTGGAGCGCGCCGCCGAGGACGGCGACGTCGTCACCATCGACCTGCAGGCCAAGGTCGACGGCGAGGTCCTCGAGGACGGCGTCGCCGACGGCGTCTCCTACACCATCGGCTCCGGCGAGCTGCTGGACGGCATCGACGACGCCGTGAAGGGCCTGGAGGCCGGTGGCGAGGCCACCTTCACCTCCGAGCTCAAGGGCGGCTCGGCGGCCGGCCAGGAGGCCGAGGTCACCGTCAAGGTCACCCAGGTCGCCAAGCGTGAGCTGCCCGAGCTGGACGACGACTTCGCGCAGCTCGCGTCGGAGTTCGACACCCTGGAGGAGCTGCGCGCCGACAGCCGCAAGCGCCTCGCCAACATGAAGCAGTACGACCAGGCCACGCAGGCCCAGGAGCGCGTCCTGGACAAGCTGCTCGAGCTGGTCGAGGTCCCGGTCCCCGAGAAGCTCCTCGAGGACGAGATCAACACCCGTAAGCACAACCTCGAGCACCACCAGCTCGGCCAGATGGGTCTCGACCTCGAGAAGTACCTCGAGATCCAGGGCAAGACCGCCGAGGAGTTCGACACCGAGACCCGCGAGGCCGCGGTCAAGGGCATCAAGACCCAGTTCGTCCTCGACGAGCTGGTCAAGCAGGAGAAGCTCAACGTCAGCCAGGAGGAGCTCACCGAGCACCTCATGCGCCGCGCCGCCTCCTCCGGCATGTCCCCCGACCAGTTCGCCCAGGCCGTCGTCGAGCAGGGCCAGGTCCCGCTCCTCGTCGGCGAGGTCGCCCGCGGCAAGGCCCTGGCCGCCGTGGTCGAGAAGGCCACGGTCAAGGACACCAACGGCGAGATCGTCGACCTGGAGGACGAGGAGGACGAGACGGAGGCCGCCGAGGCCACCGCCGAGCCCACCGAGACCGACGCCGACAAGGCCGAGGAGAAGACCGAGGGCTGATCCCCTCGCGTCTCCTGGACGGACGCAGAACGGGCCCCGGACACCAGTGCCGGGGCCCGTTCGTCATACGGCCGGGCAGCCGGCCAAGGGGCGCGGGGAACTGCGCGACGAGCCACGGACCACCCGCAGCCGCCCGTGCACGGGAATCTGGACGGCGAGCCGCGTCCCGCTCACCCGGCGGAGCCCTCCGCGCTACGCCCCCGGCGAACACCCGCAGAACCGGGATGGCGCCGCAGGCCCTGCGCGTTAGGGTCCATGAATACGAGGGCAGGGGAGTCCCCGAAAGCGGCTCCAGCCCCGCAGGGAAACGTGAGACGGCCCGGCGCCGTCGTAAGACGAGCAGGTGGATACGTGACGAATCTGATGCCCTCCGCCGCCGGCGAGCCCTCCATCGGTGGTGGCCTCGGCGACCAGGTCTACAACCGGCTGCTCGGCGAGCGGATCATCTTCCTCGGCCAGCCGGTCGACGACGACATTGCCAACAAGATCACCGCACAGCTGCTGCTCCTTGCCTCCGACCCGGACAAGGACATCTTCCTGTACATCAACAGCCCGGGCGGTTCGATCACGGCGGGCATGGCGATCTACGACACCATGCAGTACATCAAGAACGACGTGGTGACCATCGCCATGGGCCTCGCGGCCTCGATGGGTCAGTTCCTGCTCAGCGCGGGCACCCCGGGCAAGCGCTTCGCGCTGCCGAACGCCGAGATCCTGATCCACCAGCCCTCCGCCGGCCTGGCCGGCTCGGCCTCGGACATCAAGATCCACGCCGAGCGGCTGCTGCACACCAAGAAGCGCATGGCCGAGCTCACCTCTCAGCACACCGGCCAGACGGTCGAGCAGATCACCCGCGACTCGGACCGCGACCGCTGGTTCGACGCCTTCGAGGCCAAGGAGTACGGCCTCATCGACGACGTCATCGCCACGGCCGCCGGCATGCCGGGCGGCGGCGGCACCGGGGCCTGAGAGCCCTCTGCGGGCCCCGGCCGGGGCCCCAGCGCGCCCCCAGCCACCCTCAGCCGACCGCCTCAGCCCCCTCCCAGGAGACACTGTGAACGACTTCCCCGGCAGCGGCCTGTACGACCGCTCGCGTGCCGAGTACACCGGCCCCACCGCCGAGTCCCGCTACGTCATCCCGCGCTTCGTCGAGCGCACCTCGCAGGGCGTGCGGGAGTACGACCCGTACGCGAAGCTCTTCGAGGAGCGCGTGATCTTCCTCGGCGTGCAGATCGACGACGCCTCGGCGAACGACGTCATGGCGCAGCTGCTGTGCCTGGAGTCGATGGACCCGGACCGGGACATCTCGGTCTACATCAACAGCCCCGGCGGCTCCTTCACGGCGCTCACGGCCATCTACGACACGATGCAGTACGTGAAGCCGGACATCCAGACGGTCTGCATGGGCCAGGCCGCCTCGGCCGCGGCCGTCCTGCTGGCCGCCGGTACGCCGGGCAAGCGCATGGCGCTGCCGAACGCCCGCGTCCTGATCCACCAGCCGTACAGCGAGACCGGCCGCGGTCAGGTCTCCGACCTCGAGATCGCCGCCAACGAGATCCTGCGGATGCGCTCGCAGCTGGAGGAGATGCTGGCCAAGCACTCCACCACGCCGGTCGAGAAGATCCGCGAGGACATCGAGCGCGACAAGATCCTCACGGCCGAGGACGCGCTGAGCTACGGCCTGATCGACCAGATCATCACCACCCGGAAGATGGACAACACCTCTCTCCGCTAGGCGGGAGGCTGTATCGTCTGCCGCTCCTTGGCACGGTTTGACGCGGTTCACGTCAAAGCGAACCGTGCCAAGGGGGGCCCGGACGGGGGGCCCGGCAAGGTACCGTCGACATAAGGCAGCACCAGGAGTCCGCTGGACGGTTGACGTGACGTCGACGTCCAGGAGTCTCCCAGGCGAAGGGGAAGCACACCGTGGCACGCATCGGTGACGGCGGCGATCTGCTCAAGTGCTCGTTCTGCGGAAAGAGCCAGAAGCAGGTCAAGAAGCTCATCGCAGGGCCCGGTGTGTACATCTGCGACGAGTGCATCGATCTCTGCAACGAGATCATCGAGGAAGAGCTCGCCGAGACCAGCGAGGTGCGCTGGGAGGAGCTCCCGAAGCCCCGCGAGATCTACGAGTTCCTCGAGGGCTACGTGGTCGGCCAGGAGGCGGCCAAGAAAGCCCTCTCCGTCGCGGTGTACAACCACTACAAGCGGGTCCAGGCCGGCGAGAACGGCGGCGCCCAAGGCCGCGAGGACGCCATCGAGTTGGCGAAGTCCAACATCCTGCTGCTGGGCCCCACGGGCTCCGGCAAGACCCTCCTCGCCCAGACCCTCGCCCGCATGCTGAACGTCCCGTTCGCGATCGCCGACGCCACGGCGCTCACCGAGGCGGGATACGTCGGCGAGGACGTCGAGAACATCCTGCTCAAGCTGATCCAGGCCGCCGACTACGACGTCAAGAAGGCCGAGACCGGGATCATCTACATCGACGAGATCGACAAGGTCGCGCGGAAGAGTGAAAACCCCTCGATCACGCGGGACGTGTCGGGCGAGGGCGTCCAGCAGGCCCTGCTGAAGATCCTCGAGGGCACCACGGCCTCGGTCCCGCCCCAGGGCGGCCGCAAGCACCCCCACCAGGAATTCATCCAGATCGACACGACGAACGTGCTGTTCATCGTGGGCGGCGCCTTCGCGGGCCTGGAGAAGATCATCGAGGGCCGGGCCGGCGCCAAGGGCATCGGCTTCGGCGCGCAGATCCGCTCCAAGCGGGAGATCGAGTCCAAGGACCAGTTCGAGCAGGTCATGCCGGAGGACCTGGTCAAGTTCGGCATGATCCCCGAGTTCATCGGCCGGCTCCCGGTCATCACCTCGGTTCACAACCTCGACCGCGAGGCGCTCCTCCAGATCCTGGTCGAGCCGCGCAACGCCCTCGTCAAGCAGTACGAGCGCCTCTTCGAACTCGACGGCGTGGAACTGGACTTCGAGCGCGAGGCCCTCGAGGCCATCGCCGACCAGGCCATCCTCCGCCAGACCGGCGCGCGTGGCCTCCGGGCCATCATGGAGGAAGTCCTCCAGGGCGTGATGTACGAGGTCCCGTCCCGCAAGGACGTCGCCCGCGTCGTCATCACGGCGGACGTGGTCCTCTCCAACGTCAACCCGACGCTGATCCCGCGGGATTCGCGGGGACGGGGCTCGGGGGAGCAGAAGACGGCGTAGCCGTCGCCGTACGAAGCCGCAATGCGGAAGGGGCCCGGTCGACCGACCGGGCCCCTTTCGCTTTGTCACGCCGTCGTCACGCCTTGACGCGGACTTCCTTGCGGAGCTTGGCCGTGATGTCGGCCGCCTCGGCCGGATTGGTCTTCTTACCGGCCGCGATGTCCAGGATGCTCATCGGCATGGCGAAGCCGAGCGTGCTGTGATCCCCCCAGACGCAGTACGTCATGGTCATCGACTTGGGCTCGTTCGGCCCGCCGTCGGAGTTGTCGACCTTGGCGTCCTGGCACTTGAGGATGGCGCCGTCGAGGGACTCGGGCTTGTACTCCTTCGGGTCGCCCTGGAACGTGACGTCCTCGTCGCTGCCGCCCTCCTCGCTCTCCTTCTTCATGTGGGCGAACATCGCGTCGACGGTCTTCTCAGGGTCGTCGATCGTGCCGTAGACGCCACCGAACATGAGCTGCTTGGAGGCCAGCGGATTCTCCTTGTTCTCCGTCGCGTACGAGGCGCTCACGTCCTGGGGGTTCTTCACCCCCCACTGCTCGGCGTCCTTCATGTCACCGGCGTCCATGGTGCCGCTGTCGCTCTCGCTCTTCTTGTACTCACCCAGCACCGTCGCCGGAGTCGTCAGCTTGTGCGGGCCGTCGTCGGCGATGTCCGAGCCGCTGCCGCCTCCGCTCCCGCCCAGCACGAAGTACGCCCCCACGCCGATCGCCGCCACGACGGCGACCGCGCCGATGATCAGGCCCGTCTTCTTCTTGCCGCCACCCGGAGCCGGGGGCTGGGGCATGCCGTACGGCTGCTGGCCGTAGGGGGGCTGCTGGCCGTACGGGGCCTGCTGGCCGTACGGCGGCTGCTGCGGCGGGACGCCGCCCTGCTGGGGCTGCTGCGGGTAGCCGTAGCCCGGCTGGGCGGGCGGCGTCTGCTGGGGGTAGCCGTAGCCGGGCTGGGGAGCCTGCGGCGGCTGCTGGCCGTACGGACCCGGCTGGCCGTACGGTCCGGGCTGCTGGGGCTGCCCGCCGTACGGGCCCGGCTGGTTGTGACTCATTCCTGGGTTCCCCCTCAGATGCTTTACGTGGTGCTGACATCCTGACTCAGACCTGGCGTGCGCAGGTCACCGGGGGGCCGCACCGTTACAAAGGAAACGTGTTTCGGGACAGGGTCGTGACGCCCTTAAACTGACCCCCGTGACCGAGAACTCTCAGCAGCCGCAATCAGCGCCCACGACCGAACTGCCGACCCAGTACACGCCGGCCGAGGTAGAGGGGGAGCTGTACGAGCGCTGGGTGGAACGGGGTTACTTCGAGGCCGACGCCAAGAGCGACAAGCCGCCGTTCACCGTCGTCATCCCGCCGCCGAACGTCACGGGCAGCCTGCACCTCGGGCACGCCTTCGAGCACACGCTCATCGACGCCCTGACCCGACGCAAGCGCATGCAGGGCTTCGAGACGCTGTGGCAGCCCGGCATGGACCACGCCGGCATCGCCACGCAGAACGTCGTCGAGCGGGAGCTGGCCAAGGAGGGCAAGTCCCGGCACGACCTCGGCCGGGAGGCGTTCGTCGAGCGCGTCTGGCAGTGGAAGGACGAGTCCGGCGGTCAGATCGCCGGCCAGATGCGCCGCCTCGGCGACGGTGTCGCCTGGGACCGCGACCGCTTCACCATGGACGAGGGACTCTCCCGCGCCGTCCAGACCGTCTTCAAGAAGATGTACGACGACGGCCTGATCTACCGGGCCGAGCGCATCATCAACTGGTGCCCGCGCTGTCTGACGGCCATCTCGGACATCGAGGTCGACTACCAGGACGACGACGGCGAGCTCGTCTCGATGAAGTACGGCGACGGTGAGGAGACCATCGTCGTCGCGACCACGCGTGCCGAGACGATGCTCGGTGACACCGCGGTCGCCGTCCACCCGGACGACGAGCGGTACGCGCACCTCATCGGCAAGCGGATCAAGCTGCCGCTGACCGACCGCTCGATCCCGGTGGTCGCGGACACGCACGTCGACCCGGAGTTCGGCACCGGCGCCGTCAAGGTGACGCCGGCGCACGACCCCAACGACTTCGCGATCGGCGAGCGTCACGACCTCGAGTCGATCGAGGTTCTGGACGAGCGCGGCATCATCACCGCGCACGGCCCGTTCCAGGGCCTGGACCGCTTCGAGGCGCGCTCGGCGATCGTCGCCGCGCTGCGCGCCGAGGGCCGGATCGTCGCCGAGAAGCGGCCGTACGTCCACTCCGTCGGACACTGCTCGCGCTGCAAGACGACGCTGGAGCCGCGGCTGTCCCTGCAGTGGTGGGTCAAGGTCGAGCCGCTCGCCAAGGCGGCGGGTGACGCGGTCCGCGACGGCCGGGTGAACATCCACCCCGCCGATCTGACGCAGCGCTACTTCGACTGGGTCGACAACCTCAACGACTGGTGCATCTCTCGGCAGTTGTGGTGGGGCCACCGCATCCCGGTCTGGCACGGCCCGAACGGCGAGACCGTGTGCGTCGGCCCGGACGAGCAGCCGCCGACCGGTGAGGGCTGGAGCCAGGACACCGACGTCCTGGACACCTGGTTCTCGTCCGGCCTGTGGCCGTTCTCGACGATGGGCTGGCCGGAGCGGACCGACGACCTGGCGAAGTTCTATCCGAACTCGGTCCTGGTCACCGGCTACGACCTGATCTTCTTCTGGGTCGCCCGGATGATGATGTTCGGTCTGTACGCGATGGACGGCGAGGTTCCGTTCCGCACCATCGCCTTCCACGGCATGGTCCGTGACGAGCACGGCAAGAAGATGTCGAAGTCGTTCGGCAACGCCGTCAATCCGCTGGACTGGATGGACAAGTACGGCTCCGACGCGCTGCGCTTCACGCTCGCCCGCGGTGCCAACCCCGGCACCGACGTCCCGATCGGCGAGGACTGGGTCCAGGGCTCCCGGAACTTCGCCAACAAGATCTGGAACGCGACGCGCTTCGCGCTGATGAACGGCGCGACCGTCGAGGGCCCGCTGCCGGACGCGTCGAAGATGTCGTCCACGGACCGGTGGATCCTGTCGCGGCTCAACTCGGTCGTCGCCGAGGTCGACGCGTACTACGAGGACTACCAGTTCGCGAAGCTGTCCGACGCGCTGTTCCACTTCGCCTGGGACGAGGTCTTCGACTGGTACGTCGAGCTGTCCAAGACCACCTTCCAGGCGGGCGGTGAGGCCGCCGAGGTCAGCAAGCGCGTCCTCGGTGAGGTCCTCGACGTCACGCTGCGGCTGCTGCACCCGGTCGTCCCCTTCGTCACCGAGACGCTGTGGACGACGCTCACCGGTGGCGAGTCGGTCGTCATCGCCGAGTGGCCGTCGGACTCGGGCTTCCGGGACGCGGACGCGGAGCGGGAGATCGAGACCGTCCAGTCCGTCGTCACCGAGGTCCGACGCTTCCGCGCCGACCAGGGCCTGCAGCCGGGCCAGCGGGTTCCGGCCCGGCTGACCCTCACGGGCAGCGCGCTCGCGGCGCACGAGGCGGCCGTTCGGCAGCTGCTGCGGCTCCAGCCGGAGGGCGAGGGCTTCTCGGCGACGGCGACGCTGCCGGTGGCGGGGGTCGAGGTCGCGCTGGACCTGTCCGGTGTCATCGACTTCGCCGCCGAGCGCAAGCGGCTGGCGAAGGACCTCGCCGCCGCGGAGAAGGAGAAGGCGCAGGCCAACGCCAAGCTGGGCAACGAGGCGTTCCTGGCGAAGGCGCCGGATCACGTCGTGGACAAGATCCGGGGGCGGCTGGCCAAGGCGGACGAGGACATCGCCCGCATCCAGGCGCAGCTGGAGAAGCTGCCGCCCGCGTAATTGCCGATACGTAGGTGCGGGCCCCCGGAGCCGATCGGTTCCGGGGGTCTTCGCTTGCCGTCGGGTGGGTCGCGCGGCCCGGCGCTGGCGGGGTGCCGCCCGCGCCCACCCGTGCCGCCCCAGGCGGCACGACTGCCCGCGGTTACGGGGGACGGGGTACGTAGACTGGTCCCCGTGAGCGACAACCCCGGCCAGAACGACCCCTCCGACCCCCTCGACTCCTTCGACGAGATCATCGACGCGGAGACCACCCGCGACCCCGACCTCGCCGTCATCGAGGCCGGCAGCCGTACCCTGCGCACCCAGGGCGGCCCGCCGCAGGCCGACGTCCCCGGGCGCCCCGAGGACCCCGAGGTGGACAAGGCGCTGCGCGAGGTCGAGGCGGAGCTCGCGACCCGCTGGGGCGAGACCAAGCTGGAGCCGTCCGTCACCCGGATCGCCGCGCTGATGGACGTACTGGGCGATCCGCAGCGGTCGTACCCGTCCATCCACATCACGGGGACCAACGGCAAGACCTCCACCGCCCGCATGATCGAGGCCCTGCTCGGCGCCTTCGAGCTGCGCACCGGGCGGTACACCTCGCCGCACGTGCAGTCGATCACCGAGCGGATCAGTCTGGACGGGGCGCCGATCTCCGCCGAGCGGTTCGTCGAGACGTACCAGGACATCAGGCCGTACGTCGAGATGGTGGACGCGCAGCAGGAGTACCGGCTGTCGTTCTTCGAGGTGCTGACCGGCATGGCGTACGCCGCCTTCGCCGACGCGCCCGTGGACGTGGCCGTCGTCGAGGTCGGGATGGGCGGCTCCTGGGACGCCACCAATGTCATCGACGGGGACGTCGCCGTCGTCACCCCCATCGACCTGGACCACACCGACCGGCTCGGCGAGACGCCCGGCGCGATCGCGACCGAGAAGGCCGGGATCGTCAAGCAGGACGCCACCGTGATCCTGGCCCAGCAGCCGGTGGACGCGGCGCAGGTGCTGCTGAAGAAGGCGGTGGACGTCAACGCCACGGTGGCGCGTGAGGGGCTGGAGTTCGGGGTCGTCGCCCGGCAGGTCGCCGTCGGCGGGCAGCTGGTGACGCTGCGCGGGCTCGGTGGCGAGTACCCCGAGGTCTACCTGCCGTTGCACGGTGCCCACCAGGCGCACAACGCGGCCGTGGCGCTGGCCGCCGTCGAGGCGTTCTTCGGCGTCGGCGCGCAGCGTCCGGAGCCGCTGGACGTCGACACGGTACGCAAGGCGTTCGCCGCCGTCGCTTCTCCGGGGCGGATGGAGGTGGTGCGGCGCTCGCCGACCGTGGTGCTGGACGCCGCGCACAATCCGGCCGGGGCCCGGGTCACCGCCGAGGCGGTGGGGGAGGCGTTCCAGTTCAGCCGGCTCATCGGTGTGGTCGGCGCGAGCGGCGACAAGAACGTGCGGGGGCTGCTGGAGGCGTTCGAGCCGGTCTTCGCCGAGGTCGTCGTCACCCAGAACTCCAGCCACCGTGCGATGGACGCGGACGAGCTGGCCGGGATCGCCGTCGAGGTGTTCGGCGAGGACCGCGTCCAGGTCGAGCCGCGGCTGCCGGACGCGCTGGAGGCCGCGATCACGCTGGCCGAGGAGGAGGGCGAGTTCGCGGGCGGCGGTGTGCTCGTCACCGGTTCCGTCATCACCGTCGGCGAGGCCCGGCTGCTGCTGGGGAAGGGCTGAGGATTCACGTGCGTACGCTCTGTGCTTCGACCTTGATCGGCGAGTTCTTCGTCATCGGCTTCGCCGGACTGGTCGCCATGAAGGACCCCGACCTGTCCATGGGGACGGTGTGGACGGTCAGCGGCATCGCCATGTTCCTGTGTGTGGCGCTGTGCGGTGTGGTGACCCGGCCGGGCGGCGTCGCCCTCGGCTGGGCCCTGCAGATCGCCCTGATCGCGTCCGGCTTCGTCGTGCCGACCATGTTCTTCCTGGGTGCGATCTTCGCGGCGCTGTGGTGGGCCTCGGTGCACTACGGACGGAAGATCGACGAGGCGAAGGCGAGATTCGCGGCGCAGGCCGAGGCCGCCGCGCCCGACGCTGCCTGACGCTGCGTGACGGGCGCCGCGACACGCCCGGTAACCTCAGTCATCACCTTGTACAACCGCACACCTTCAAGGGAGCCCGTCGTGACCCAGCGCAGCCTCGTCCTCCTCAAGCCCGACGCCGTCCGTCGTGGCCTGACCGGCGAGATCATCAGCCGTATCGAGCGCAAGGCCGGCTGGCAGATCACCGCGCTGGAACTGCGCACCCTGGACGCCGAGACGCTGGAGCAGCACTACGGCGAGCACAAGGGCAAGCCCTTCTACGAGCCGCTGGTCGAGTTCATGGCGTCCGGCCCGGTCGTGGCCATGGTCGTCGAGGGTGAGCGGGTCATCGAGGGTGTGCGCGCGCTGGCCGGTCCGACCGACCCGATCGCCGCCGCCCCCGGCTCCATCCGCGGGGACTTCGGTGTGATCGTCCGCGAGAACCTGATCCACGCCTCCGACTCCGAGGAGTCCGCCGAGCGCGAGCTGAAGATCTTCTTCCCGGGGCGTGTCTGATCCCCGTCCGGGACACATCGGGGATACTTTTTTCTGACGCTTCGTCAGTCGAATGGCCCGCCGCCGACCGGGGCGGTCGCGTAAAAGCGACCGCCCTGTGGCATATGCGCGCCTGATCGGGGGAACGGATGCCACCGTTGGCCCGTCTCCACAAGCGAGGCGATGCGCCATCTGCTGACAATGGCGAAGACCCTCGCGCAGTGTTCGCGAAAGCGCGTCTACGATGGAAGCCTCCACGCGTCACTGCACCCACCTCGCCTACCTGAAAAGCCCTCAAAAGCTCCTGGGAAGGCCAGTCGAATCCTGATGGGGAACTCAATGTCGTTCATCGGCCGTGACATGGCTGTCGACCTCGGGACCGCCAACACGCTGGTGTACGTCAGGGGTCGCGGGATCGTACTCAACGAGCCGTCCGTCGTCGCGATCAACACCAACACCGGTGGCATCCTCGCGGTCGGCGCCGAAGCGAAGAAGATGATCGGACGCACGCCCGGCAACATCGTGGCCGTGCGCCCGCTGAAGGACGGCGTCATCGCCGACTTCGAGATCACCGAGCGGATGCTCCGCTACTTCATCCTGAAGATCCACAAGCGGCGGTATCTGGCTCGTCCGCGGGTCGTCGTCTGTGTGCCCTCGGGCATCACCGGTGTCGAGCGCCGCGCCGTCATCGAGGCGTCGTCCCAGGCCGGCGCCCGCCAGGTGCACATCATCGAGGAGCCCATGGCCGCGGCCATCGGCTCCGGCCTGCCGGTCCACGAGGCCACGGGCAACATGGTGGTCGACATCGGCGGCGGCACCACGGAGGTCGCGGTCATCTCGCTCGGCGGCATCGTCACCGCCCAGTCCATCCGCGTCGCGGGCGACGAGCTGGACAACGCGATCATCCAGCACGTGAAGAAGGAGTACAGCCTTCTGCTGGGTGAGCGCACGGCCGAACAGATCAAGATCACGATCGGTTCGGCGTACGACCTCGACTCCGACGAGCACACCGAAATCCGTGGCCGGGACCTCGTCTCCGGACTGCCCAAGACCGTCGTCATCTCCGCGGCCGAGGTCCGCAAGGCGATCGAGGAGCCGGTCAACGCGATCGTCGACGCCGTCAAGACGACCCTCGACAAGTGTCCGCCGGAGCTGTCCGGCGACATCATGGACCGGGGCATCGTCCTGACCGGCGGCGGCGCGCTGCTGCGCGGGCTCGACGAGCGGCTGCGCCGGGAGACCGGAATGCCGATCCACATCGCCGAGGATCCGCTGGACAGCGTCGCGCTCGGGTCCGGCAAGTGCGTCGAGGAGTTCGAGGCGCTCCAGCAGGTGCTGGACGCCCAGCCCCGCAGATGACGCAACACTTCGGTTCCGCCGTACGAGACGATCTCCTCTCGTGCGGCGGATCGTTGATATAGAGGCTTCAGTGCCGTGAGTGCCGCGAGTACCGCGCTTGTGCCTGACGCACTGAATCTCCTGAATTCCTGAACACCGCCACGTAATTCCCGAATTCGACGAGGAAGGCACGGCCGCCGCACGTGAGGGACACGAAAGAGAGCCGGCTGCTCCTGGTGCTGCTGATCGCCATCGCGTTCGCACTGATCACGGTGGACATCCGCGGCGGGGAGGACTCACCGGTCGACGGCGCCCGGCAGGCCGCGGCCACCGTCTTCGGTCCGATCGAGAACGGGGTCTCCGCCGCGGTCGACCCGGTCGGCAACGCGGTCTCCGCGATCCGCGAATCCGGCGACCGGCACGACCGGCTCTCCGAACTGGAGACGCAGAACGCGGCCTTGAAGGCGAAGCTCGGCAGCGACGAGCGCGGACGCAGCCGGCTGAAGCAGTTCGACAAGATGCTCGGGCTGGCCGGCGCCGGCCAGTACGGCATCAAGGGCGCCCAGGTCATCGCCATAGGAGCCGCGCAGGGCTTCTCCTGGACCATCACCATCGACGTCGGCGCAAACGACGGCATCCAGCGCGACATGACCGTCCTCAACGGCGACGGCCTCGTGGGACGCGTGACCACCGTCGGTCCGAACACCGCCACCGTGCTCCTCGCCAACGACCCCGACTTCACCGTCGGCACCCGCATGGAGGCCGGCGACGAACTGGGCTTCGCCTCGGGCCAGGGCGGCCGCCCCCTGCGCGTCGAACTCCTCAACGGCAAGGCCGACGTCAAGAAGGGCGACCGCCTCGTCACCTTCGGCTCCCAGGCCGACAAGCCGTTCGTGCCCGGCGTGCCCGTCGGCACCGTCACCCGCGTCGACCCCAACGGCGGCGACCTGACCCGCATCCTCGAGGTCACGCCGTTCGTCGGCTTCACCAAGCTCGACATCGTCGGCGTCGTCGTCCAGGCCCCGCAGAAGGACCCGCGCGACACGGTGCTTCCGGACAAGCCGAAGCCGAAGCCCACGCCGACCGTGACGGTGACCGTGACCCCCTCCGCCGAGGCACCCGCCGACGGCCGGTCGGGGACCGGGCAGGACGGGCAGACCGAGCAGAATGAGCAGACCGAGCTGAACGAGCAGACCGAGCAGTAGGAGCTTTCACCCCATGCGCGTCAACCGGATCCTGCTGTCCGTCGCCCTGGTCGTCGTCGCCCTGGTCATCCAGGTGAGCGTCCTCGCCCGCCTCCATCTGCCGGGCGCCGTCCCGGACCTGCTGCTGCTCACCGTCCTCGGCCTCGCCCTGGTCTACGGCCACGTCGGCGGCGCCCTCGTCGGCTTCGGCGCCGGACTCCTCGCCGACCTCGCCCCGCCCGCCGACCACGCCGCCGGCCGCTACGCCCTGGTGCTCTGCGTCATCGGCTACCTCGCCGGCCTCGCCAAACCGGAGAACGGCAGGCTCAGGTCCGCCACCGGCCCCATGGCCGTCGTGGTCGTCGCCGCCCTCGGCACCACCCTGCTCTACGCCGGCGTCGGCGCCCTCGTCGGCGACACCGCCGCCCGCCATGTCGGCCTGCCCGGCCTGCTGTTCACGGCCGCCCTCTACGACCTGCTGCTCGCGCCCTTCGTCGTCCCCGGCATCATGGCGCTGGCCAGACGCGCCGAGAACGACCCGCTGGCCGAGACCAACTCCGCCGGCCAGAACGCCGACATCTCCTCCGGCTGGCTCTCCGGAGGCACCGGCCTGCGCATCGGCAGGCAGCGCAGCGGACTCCGGGTGAAGGCGGCGCGGGCACGGGTGGCCCGGGCCGGCCGCATCAAGGGGGTCAAGCGGCTGTGACGGCGACACACCACCCGGACGACCACACCGACACGTACACACACAGGGGGAGGCAGCAGTGACCGCCCACCCGTCGCCCGCCACCACCCTTCCAACGAATGGGCTGCGCCCATGACCAACATCCCCGAGACCGGCCGCAGTACCCGCGTCCAGACCCGGCTCGTCGTCATCCAGATCCTCGTCCTCTCCCTCCTCGGCACCCTTGGCGGCCGGCTCTGGTACCTCCAGATCCGCCAGGGTGACGAATACGCCAAGGAAGCGTCCGGCAACCACGTCCAGCAGGTCGTCCAACCCGCCCCCCGCGGCTCCATCCTGGACGCGCGCGGCGTGGCGCTCGCCGACAACGAGACCCGGCTCGTCGTCTCCGCCTCCCGCACCGAGCTGCTGAAGATGAAGGACGACGGCGAGGCCGTCCTCACCAAGCTCGCCGGGGTCCTCGGCATGAAGCCCAAGGACGTCATGGACAAGGTCCGGCTGTGCGACGCCGAGACCCCGCAGCCCTGTTGGAACGGCTCGCCCTACCAGCCGATCCCCGTCACCGACGAGGCCACCGTCAAGCAGGCCCTCCAGATCCGCGAACGCGCCGAGGACTTCCCCGGCATCACCGCCGAACCCCAGGCCATGCGCCGCTACGCGGCCCCCGGCAAGTCGAACACCGCCCAGGTCCTCGGGTACCTCTCGCCGGTCACCGACGAGGAGATCCAGAAGGCCCAGGACACCGACTCGCCCTTCCTGCGCTCGGACCAGGTCGGCCGCTCCGGCCTTGAACGCCAGTACGACAAGGCCCTGCGCGGCAAGGCCGGCGTCACCCGCTACGAGGTCGACAACCTCGGCCGCGTCATCGGCGAGGCCGAGTCCGACCCGGGCGTCTCCGGCTCCAACCTCGTCACCAGCATCGATGCCCGCGTCCAGCGGGTCGCCGAGTACGAGCTGAACGAGGCGATGAAGGTCGCCCGCAAGCAGATGGACCGCAACACCAACCGCCTCTACGAGGCCGACGCCGGTGCCGTCGTGGTGATGGAGGCCAAGACGGGCCGCGTCGTCGCCATGGCTTCCAACCCGACGTACGACCCGAACGCCTGGGTCGGCGGCATCTCCGGCGCCGACTACAAGAAGCTCACCGGCAAGGACTCCAACTACCCGCTGCTCAACCGGGCCACCCAGGGCCAGGCCGCCCCCGGCTCCATCTTCAAGGTGGTCTCCTCGTCCGCGGCGGTGGAGGCCGGCTACGAGTTCGACGGCAACTACGACTGCTCCAGCTCCTACTCCGTCGGCGGCCAGGTCTTCAAGAACTTCGAGTCCGCCAGCTACGGCCCGATCAGCATCGGCCGCGCCCTGGAGCTCTCCTGCGACACCGTCTACTACCGCCTGGCCCACCAGGAGTGGTTGAAGGACGGCGGGATGAAGCCCAAGGACCCCAACGACTACTTCTACAAGGCCGCCCACCAGTTCGGCCTCGGCGAGCAGACCGGCATCGACCTCCCCAACGAGGTCTCCGGTCGCGTCCCCGACCGCGAGTGGAAGCAGGAGTACTGGGAGGCCAACAAGGACGCCTGGTGCAAGACCGGGAAGAAGGACGGCTCGTACGTCGAGAAGATCGCGTACGAGAACTGCCTCGAGGGCAACAAGATGCGCGCCGGTGACTCCATCAACTACTCCATCGGCCAGGGCGACACCCTCGTCACCCCCATCCAGATGGCCACCATCTACGCGGCCATCTCCAACGGCGGCACGCTGTACGACCCCACCATCGGCAAGGCGATCGTCAGCCCCGACGGCAAGCAGGTCGACGAGATCGAGCCCACGTCCCACGGCAAGCTGCCGATAAGCAAGACCACGCTGGCCAAGATGGACGACGCCCTCGCCGGCGTCGCCACCCGCGGCACCGCCGCCTGGCGGTTCGGCGGCTGGCCGCAGGACGAGATCCCGATGCACGCCAAGACCGGTACCGCCGAGGTCTACGGCAAGCAGACCACCTCGTGGTTCGCGACGTACACCGACGACTACGCGATCGTCATGACGATCTCCCAGGGCGGTACGGGCTCCGGCGCCTCCGGTCCCGCGGTCCGCAACATCTACGACGCGCTGTACGGCGTCTCCGACGACGGGGCGATCGACAAGAAGAAGGCGTTGCTGCCCCAGCCGCAGGCGAAGCTGCCGACGATCAAGACCGACGGGACCATCCCCGCGCCGAAGATCTCCAAGGACATCGTCAAGGACCTGCTGCCGGACGAGAAAGCCTCCCCGGAGGAGGAGTACGCACCCCTCGACGACGCCCAGGAGCAGGGCGCGACGGCACCGGCGCAGAACAACGCCGACAACCGCGAGACGCGCCGTCACCGACGACGCGGCGGCGGGGGCCGACGCGGCGGCGGCAGAAGCGGAAGCCGGAGGGCGCGCGCATGACCGGGGCCAACAGTTTCCAGGTCTCCGGGTACGGACCCGAGAAGGCCGGATGGACCCGGCTGTTCGCCCGGGACTCGATGGCCCGCCGGCTCGACTGGCCCATACTGCTGGCCGCCGTCGCCCTGTCCCTGATGGGCTCCCTGCTCGTCTACTCCGCGACCCGCAACCGCACCGAACTCAACCAGGGCGACCCGTACTACTTCCTGACCCGGCACCTGCTGAACACCGGCATCGGGCTCGCTCTCATGGTCGCCACGGTCTGGCTCGGCCACCGCGCCCTGCGCACGGTCGTGCCGATCCTCTACGGCGCCTCCGTGTTCCTGATCCTGCTGGTGCTCACGCCGCTCGGCTCGACCATCAACGGCGCCCACTCCTGGATCAAACTCCCCGGCGGCTTCTCCCTCCAGCCCTCGGAGTTCGTGAAGATCACGATCATCCTGGGCATGGCCATGCTGCTCGCCGCACGCGTGGACGCGGGCGACCGGCCCTACCCGGACCACCGGACCGTGCTCCAGGCCCTCGGCCTGGCCACCGTGCCCATGCTGATCGTGATGCTCATGCCCGACCTCGGCTCGGTCATGGTCATGGTCATCATCGTGCTCGGCGTGCTGCTCGCCTCCGGCGCCAGCAACCGCTGGGTCTTCGGACTCCTCGGCGCGGGCACGGCCGGGGCGCTCGCGGTGTGGCAGCTCGGCGTCCTCGACGACTACCAGATCGCCCGCTTCGCCGCCTTCGCCAACCCGGCACTCGACCCCGCCGGCGTCGGCTACAACACCAACCAGGCCCGCATCGCCATCGGCTCCGGCGGTCTGACCGGCTCCGGCCTCTTCGAGGGCTCCCAGACCACGGGCCGCTTCGTGCCGGAACAGCAGACCGACTTCGTCTTCACCGTCGCCGGCGAGGAACTGGGCTTCCTCGGCGCGGGCCTCATCATCGCCCTGCTCGGCGTCATCCTCTGGCGCGCGTGCCGGATCGCCCGTGACACGACCGACCTGTACGGCACGATCGTCGCCGCCGGGATCGTCGCCTGGTTCGCCTTCCAGACGTTCGAGAACATCGGCATGACGCTCGGCATCATGCCCGTGACCGGCCTGCCCCTGCCCTTCGTGTCGTACGGCGGCTCGTCGATGTTCGCCGTGTGGATGGCGGTGGGACTGCTCCAGTCGATCACGGTGCAACGACCCATGTCGGCGTAGGGCGGTCCCGCGGCCGGGAGGCGGACGGGACGAGCGGTACGGGGGACCATCGGGGCCGGGTTAGGCTGGATGGTCCCCCTTGTCAGCACACGAAGGTTCCGTGAGATGCCTGCCGAAGCCGCCGAGTCTGTGAAGTCTGTGTTTCCGCAGCTCGAAGCTCTGCTCCCGCATGTGCAGAAGCCGATCCAGTACGTCGGCGGAGAGCTCAACTCCACGGTCAAGGACTGGGAGTCCTGCGACGTCCGCTGGGCCCTGATGTACCCGGACGCCTACGAGGTCGGCCTGCCCAACCAGGGCGTCATGATCCTCTACGAGGTACTCAACGAGCAGGAGGGCGTCCTCGCCGAGCGCACCTACAGCGTCTGGCCGGACCTGGAGGCGCTGATGCGGGAGCACTCCGTCCCGCAGTTCACCGTCGACAGCCACCGCCCGGTCAAGGCCTTCGACGTCTTCGGCCTCTCCTTCTCCACGGAGCTGGGCTACACCAACATGCTGGCCGCCCTGGACCTGGCCGGCATCCCCCTGGAGTCCAAGGACCGCGGCATCGACGACCCGATCGTCCTGGCCGGCGGACACGCGGCCTTCAACCCCGAGCCGATCGCCGACTTCATCGACTGCGCGGTCATCGGCGACGGCGAGCAGGCCGTCCTGGAGATCACCGCGATCATCCGCGCCTGGAAGGCCGAGGGCCGCCCCGGCGGCCGCGAGGAACTGCTCCTGCGCCTGGCCAGGACCGGCGGGGTCTACGTCCCCGGCTTCTACGACGTCGAGTACCTCCCCGACGGCCGTATCGCCCGCGTCGTCCCCAACCGCTCGGGCGTCCCGTGGCGGGTCTCCAAGCACACCGTCATGGACCTCGACGAGTGGCCCTACCCCAAGCAGCCCCTCGTCCCGCTCGCCGAGACCGTCCACGAGCGCATGTCGGTCGAGATCTTCCGCGGCTGCACCCGCGGCTGCCGCTTCTGCCAGGCCGGCATGATCACCCGCCCGGTGCGCGAGCGCTCCATCACCGGCATCGGCGACATGGTCGACAAGGGCCTGAAGGCCACCGGCTTCGAAGAGGTCGGCCTCCTCTCCCTCTCCTCCGCCGACCACTCGGAGATCGCGGACGTCGCCAAGGGCCTCGCGGACCGCTACGAGGAGGACAAGATCGGCCTGTCCCTCCCGTCCACCCGCGTCGACGCCTTCAACATCGACCTGGCCAACGAGCTGACCCGCAACGGCCGCCGCTCCGGCCTGACCTTCGCCCCCGAAGGCGGCTCCGAGCGCATCCGCAAGGTCATCAACAAGATGGTCTCGGAGGACGACCTCATCCGGACCGTCGCGACCGCCTACGGCAACGGCTGGCGCCAGGTGAAGCTGTACTTCATGTGCGGCCTGCCCACCGAGACGGACGACGACGTCCTCCAGATCGCCGACATGGCCACGCACGTCATCCAGAAGGGCCGCGAGGTCTCCGGCTCGGGCGACATCCGCTGCACGGTCTCCATCGGCGGCTTCGTCCCCAAGCCCCACACCCCCTTCCAGTGGGCGCCGCAGCTCTCCGCCGAGGAGACGGACGCCCGGCTGCAGAAGCTGCGCGACAAGATCCGCGGCGACAAGAAGTACGGCCGTTCCATCGGCTTCCGCTACCACGACGGCAAGCCCGGCATCGTCGAGGGCCTGCTCTCCCGCGGCGACCGCCGCATCGGCGCCGTCATCCGCGCCGTCTACGACGACGGCGGCCGCTTCGACGGCTGGCGCGAGCACTTCTCCTACGACCGCTGGATGTCCTGCGCCGACAAGGCCCTCGAGCCCTTCGGCGTCGACGTCGACTGGTACACCACCCGCGAGCGCTCCTACGAGGAGGTCCTGCCCTGGGACCACCTCGACTCCGGCCTCGACAAGGACTGGCTCTGGGAGGACTGGCAGGACGCCCTCGACGAGACCGAGGTCGAGGACTGCCGCTGGACGCCCTGCTTCGACTGCGGCGTGTGTCCCGCGATGGACACGGAGATCCAGATCGGCCCGACCGGCAAGAAGCTGCTGCCGCTGACCGTGGTCAAGTAGGGGCCGGCAGGGCGACGCCGCGGGATCCGAATCGGGTGCCGCGGCGTCCCTATGGGCATGGTGGATCTGGAGAAGGCGTCCCCCGCCGGGGAACCGCAGACGGAGGCGCCGCAGCGGTCGGACGCCGAGGGATGTCTGGTCGTGGCGGTCCGGATTCCGGTGCGGATCGTCGTCCTGGTGCTGGTCGTGCCGGTGCGGATGGTGTGGGACGCGCTGGTCGTCTGCGGGCGGGTGCTGCGGGACACGGTGCTGCGCCCCGTCGGGCGGGCGTTGGCCCGGCTCGGGTGGGCCGTGTTCGTGTGGCCGCCGGTCCAGGTGTGGCGGTATGTCGTCGTGCCGGTGGCCAAGGGGGTCGCGTGGCTCGGCAACGTGCTGCTCGTCGTACCGGCGGTGTGGCTGTACCGGTGGGTGCTGACGCCGGTCGGGCAGGCGCTCGCCTGGTTCTTCAGGGGTGTGGGCGCGGTGCTCGCCGCCGTCGGGCGGGGGCTGTACGCCGGTCTTGCGTGGCTTGCGCGGTATCTCGTCGTCGTACCGGCGGGGTGGCTCTACGCCTGGGTGCTCACTCCGGTCGGGCACGCGCTCGCCTGGTGCGGGAAGGGGGTGGCCTGGTGTCTGCGCATGGTCGTCACCGGGATCGGCACGACTCTGTACTGGATCGTCCGGGTGCTGCTGGTGCTGCCCGCCCAGGCGCTGTGGCGGTGGGTGCTCACGCCGGTCGGCCGGGCGCTCGCCGTCGTCGGGCGGGAGGTGCTGGATGCGCTCGGGCACGCCTGGCGGGTCGCGGGGCATGTCTCGCGCGCCGTGGGGCGGTTCCTCGGCACGCTCTTGAGGTGGACCGTCGCCGAACCGGCGCGCTGGGTGTACCGGAGCGTTCTGACACCGGTGGGGCATGCCGTGCGGGACACCGTCCTGCGGCCCGTCGCCGAGGCCGCGCGCAGCGTCGGGCGGGCGACCCGGCAGGCGCTCGCCTCCGCCCGGCTGTCCGTCCGGCAGGCGCTCGCCTCCGCCCGGCTGTCCGTCCGGCAGGCCCGTGCCGACGTGCGGCGGATGCTGTTCGGGGAGCCGGTCCGAGGGCGGCCGGTGGACCGGCGGGAACCATCCGCGGCCGAGGCACGTACTCTTGGTAGCAGTACGACCGCTCTCACGAAGGACTGAACGACACTGGGCAAGCGACAGCCCGAAGGCCCGCCGCCCGTACCCGCGGTGCAGCGCATCCGCCTGCGCTACACCAAGCGCGGCCGCCTCCGGTTCACCAGCCACCGTGACTTCCAGCGCGCCTTCGAGCGTGCGCTGCGCCGCGCCGAGGTGCCCATGGCGTACTCGGCGGGGTTCACGCCCCACCCGAAGGTGTCGTATGCCAATGCCGCACCCACCGGCACGGGCAGTGAGGCGGAGTATCTGGAGATCGCGCTCACCGAGACGCGTGACCCGGAGCGGCTCAGGCTGCTCCTCGACGAGTCGCTGCCCGCCGGGCTCGACATCGTCGAGGCGGTCGAGGCCCGGACGTCCGGGCTCGCCGACCGGCTGACGGCTTCCGTGTGGGAGCTGCGGCTGGACGGCGTGGAGGCCGCGGACGCCGAGCGCGCCGTGGCGGCCTTCAACTCGGCCGAGGCCGTGGAGGTCCAGCGCCGGACGAAGAACGGCGTGCGTACCTTCGACGCCCGCTCCGCCGTGGCGAGCCTCGAGAGTGCCGGTGTGCCCGGTTCACCGGCTGATAGGCCGACCGACCAGCCCTGTGCGATACTGCGGCTGGTTGTTCGGCACGTGACGCCTGCCGTTCGACCCGACGACGTCCTGTCCGGTCTCAGCGCCGTGGCCGACCTGGCGCCGCCGGTCCCCGCAGCGGTGACCAGGCTGGCGCAGGGGCTGTTCGATGAAGAGACCGGTGCGGTGACCGACCCGCTCGCGCCCGACCGCGAGGCAGAAGCGCCCGAGCCGCAACCGGCCGGTGCTGCTGCCGCCGCGAAGGCGCCGGCGTAAGGAAGGTTCCGCGTAGGGACGGACGTCGTAGCGCCGCCCTCGAACTCGGGAGCCACCTGGGTCGGGCAGCGCACCGACCACAAGACTTTCGCCAGGCCGTACCCGACAAGGGGTGCGGAACCGGCGAGACAAGACACGGAGAGCTCCCGAGCGGCGCCCGCGCCCCGGACGGCGGCGACCGCGCATCGCGCGAGCCGCGGACGTCACCGGCGGTCGGCATGATCGATGCCGGACCAGGCGCGGCGCCCGGGAGCCTGACGGGAGAAACCCCCGCATGCCCGAATCGATTGAACCCACAGAGTCCTCGAATTCTTCGACGTCGTCGACTTCCTCGACGTCCGCCAAGGCTTCGACGGACTCCGAGCTGAGCACCCCCAGCGACACCCTGCCGCCGCGTCGTCGGCGCAGGGCCGCGTCCCGCCCGGCGGGTCCGCCCTCCGGCGCCTCCGACACGCCGGCGGAGACCGTCGCGCCTGCCGAGGCGACCGCCGCGACCGACGAGGCGGAAGAGACCGAAGAGACGAGTGAGGCCGTCGTCGAGGCGGCCGAGGCCCCCGCGCCCGCTCCGGAGCCCGTGACCGCGGGCCGGCCGCGGCGCCGCGCGGTGCGTCGCGCCTCCGCGCCCGCCGGGGCTCCGGCGTCGGTGGAGGCGGCCGAGACCGTCGTCCCGGTGGCCCCTGCCGCCGAAGCGCCCGCCGAGGCCGAGCCCGCCGAGGCCGGCAAGGTCACGGAGGAGGCCGCTCCGCGGCGTACCCGTCGCCGTGCCACGCGCAGTGTGACCTCGCCCGCGGAGCCGGCCGCCGCCGAGACGGTCGCGCCTCCCGCCGCGCCGGCGGACGTCGAGCCCGCCGAGGCCGAGGCCGCGCCGGCGGCCGCGGAGCCCGTCGAGGAGGCGGCTCCGCGGCGTGCGCGGCGCCGGTCCGCCCGTAAGGCCGCCACCGGTTTCGCCGCGCCGGCCGAGACCGCCGCCGCGGCGTCCGACGAGGCGGACGCCCCCAAGCGTCCGTCGCGTCCCGCGGTCGCCGTGTTCCAGGCGCCCGTGTTCGCCGAGCCCAAGTTCCAGACGCCGGAGCGGGCCGCGGCCGAGGCAGCCGCCGAGGCGGCCGGCGCCGGGGCGGCGCAGGAGCCCGAGGAGACCGAGGAGCTCCCGGAGGAGCAGCCCGCCGCGTCGCGTCGGCGCCGCAAGCGCCGGGGTGCCGCCGCCGAGGAGGCCGCCGAGGAGCGAGCCGCCGCCGTCGTGCAGGAGGAGCCGGAGGCCGAGACCGACGCCGACGCCGACGCCGACGTCGACACCGACGAGACGGGCGAGGACCAGGAGGACGCCGAGGGCGCCGAGGATTCCGGTTCGCGCCGTCGTCGTCGCCGGGGCGGCCGTCGCCGTCGCCGGGGCGATGCCGCCGAGGGCGAGGCGGGCGAGGCCGGTGAGGGCGAGGCCGGTGACACCGAGCACGTCGCCGCCGAGCAGGCCGCCCAGGACGCCGAGGACACCGCCGAGCAGGTCGAGGAGGACGCCGAGGAGGGCGAGGAGGCCGCGGGCGAGAGCGGTGGCTCCAGCAGCAGCCGTCGTCGCCGTCGCCGTCGGCGTCGTGCCGGGGACAGCTCCGGTGAGGCCGAGTCGTCCGCCGACGACCCCGAGCGCACCGTCGTCAAGGTCCGCGAGCCCCGCAAGGCCGCCGAGCCGTCCGACGAGGTGCAGTCCATCAAGGGCTCGACCCGTCTCGAGGCGAAGAAGCAGCGCCGCCGGGAAGGCCGGGAGCAGGGCCGCCGACGTGTGCCGATCATCACCGAGGCCGAGTTCCTGGCGCGCCGCGAGGCCGTCGAGCGCGTCATGGTCGTGCGCCAGCACGGCGAGCGCACGCAGATCGGCGTGCTGGAGGACGGGGTGCTCGTCGAGCACTACGTCAACAAGGAGCAGGCCACCTCGTACGTCGGCAACGTCTACCTCGGCAAGGTGCAGAACGTGCTGCCGTCGATGGAGGCCGCCTTCATCGACATCGGCAAGGGCCGCAACGCCGTCCTGTACGCGGGCGAGGTCAACTTCGAGGCGCTGGGCATGGCCAACGGCCCGCGCCGCATCGAGTCCGCCCTGAAGTCCGGCCAGTCGGTCCTCGTGCAGGTCACCAAGGACCCGATCGGCCACAAGGGCGCCCGCCTGACCAGCCAGGTCTCGCTGCCCGGCCGCTACCTGGTCTACGTGCCCGAGGGCTCGATGACCGGCATCAGCCGCAAGCTGCCCGACACCGAGCGGTCCCGCCTGAAGACCATCCTCAAGAAGATCGTCCCCGAGGACGCGGGCGTCATCGTGCGCACCGCCGCCGAGGGCGCGAGCGAGGACGAGCTGCGCCGCGACGTCGAGCGGCTCCAGGGGCAGTGGGAGGAGATCCAGAAGAAGGCGAAGAACGGCGGCAGTTCGAGCGCGCCCTCGCTGCTGTACGGCGAGCCGGACATGACCGTCCGGGTCGTGCGCGACATCTTCAACGAGGACTTCTCCAAGGTCGTCGTCAGTGGCGGCGACGCCTGGGAGACCATCCACGGCTACGTGTCGCACGTGGCCCCGGACCTCGCCGGCCGGCTGTCCAAGTGGACCTCCGAGGTCGACGTCTTCGCCACCTACCGGATCGACGAGCAGCTCGCCAAGGCGCTGGACCGCAAGGTCTGGCTGCCCAGCGGCGGTTCGCTGGTGATCGACCGGACCGAGGCGATGGTCGTCGTCGACGTCAACACCGGCAAGTTCACCGGCCAGGGCGGCAACCTCGAGGAGACGGTCACCAGGAACAACCTGGAGGCGGCCGAGGAGATCGTGCGCCAGCTGCGGCTGCGCGACCTCGGCGGCATCATCGTCATCGACTTCATCGACATGGTGCTGGAGTCCAACCGGGACCTGGTGCTGCGGCGCCTGCTGGAGTGCCTGGGCCGGGACCGTACGAAGCACCAGGTCGCCGAGGTGACCTCGCTGGGGCTCGTGCAGATGACCCGCAAGCGGGTCGGCCAGGGGCTGCTGGAGTCGTTCTCGGAGACCTGCGTCCACTGCAACGGGCGCGGTGTCATCGTGCACCTGGACCAGCCGTCCGCCGCCGGTGGCGGAAAGCGCCGCAAGCGGGCGCGGGCCGGCGGTGCCGAGCAGCCGCACGAGCACGAGCTGGAGGCCGTGGCCGGCGTCGAGACCGGTGTGACGGCGGAGCAGGAGGCGGACACCGAGTCCGAGGCCGAGGTCGCCGCCGAGGTGGCCGAGCCGGTCGCCCTCCCGGCACCCGAGTTCACCCCGGACGAGGAGCTGTACAGCAGCGCCGCCGAGGCCGAGGCCGCCGCCACGCGCGGTCGTGGCCGGCGTCGTACGAGCCGGCGGGCGTCGTCCCCGGCGGGCGCCCCGAAGGCCGCCCGGAGCGAGGCCCCGGCTCCTGCTCAGGCGCCGACCGCGCAGGACGTCACGGTCGCGGAAGAGGTCGAGCGTCCGATCGTGCAGCAGCCGGCCTCCGAGGTCCTGGCCGAGCCCGCGGCCGCCGAGGACGCGCTCTCCGGCGCCCCGGCCCCGGTCGTCACGCAGGCCCCGGCCGCCCCGGAGGCGCCGGTCGCTGCCGAGGCCCCGGCCGCTGCCGAGGAGGCCGCGCCGAAGGGTCGTACCCGTCGTCGGGCCACCCGGAAGGTGTCCGCACCGGCCGGTTCGCCCGCGGGCGGCGAGGCCACCGTGCTGACGGTCCCCGAGGCCGCGCCGTCCGAGCCGGCCCCGCAGGCCGAGCCGGCGCAGGAGGCGGCCCCGGTCGTCGCCGAGGCGACCCCGGAGCCGTCCGGTACGGCCGCCGAGAGCGCCGCCCCGGCCCGTCCGCGGCGCCGGGCCGTGCGCAAGCCCACCACGTCCACCGCGTCCGAGGAGGCGGCCGTCACGGTCGTCCCGTCGGCCCCGGCCCAGGACACGGGGGAGCAGGCGGCGCCCGAGGCGGAGGCCGTCGAGGAAGCGGCCCCGGCCAAGAAGGCGGCGGCCCGCAAGACGGCCAAGAAGGCGACGGCGAAGAAGGCCGCCACCAAGAAGACCGCGGCCAAGAAGACGACGACCGCGAAGAAGGCCACGGCCAAGAAGGCGGCCAAGACGACGACCGCCAAGAAGGCCACGGCCAAGAAGACGGCGACGAAGAAGACCGCGGCGGCCGCCCAGCAGGCACCGTCCTCGGTCACGGCCGCCACCGACGAGGGCTGACCCGGCCCCTGTCGCACAACATGTCGCACAGCGTGTGGTCCTGTCCGACCGGTTTCGGTTCGGGCAGGGCCACACGTTTCCCGGGCCGCCCCCGGGCGCATCATCCTCGACAGTCGTGTCGTCGCCAGCCGTCCCCGCGAGGAGAGATGATCACGTGCCGGTACTGACGAGGCTCATCCCGTCACCGCTCGTCGTGGACATCAGGCCGGGGGCACTCGACGACCTGGCGAGCGTCCTCGCGGACCAGCGGATCGCCCAGTCCGGAAGGCTCGCCGTGGCGATCAGCGACGGCTCGGGGGCGCGGCTGCGCCGGCGGCTGTCGCCGTCCCTGCCCGGCGCCGACTGGTTCGAGGTCGGCGGCGGCACCCTCGACGACGCGGTGCGGCTCGCCGACGGGATGAAGTCGGGCCGCTACGACGCGGTCGTCGGGCTCGGCGGCGGCAAGATCATCGACTGTGCCAAGTTCGCCGCGGCGCGCGTGGGCCTGCCCATGGTCGCGGTGGCCACCAACCTCTCCCACGACGGCATCTGCTCGCCGGTGTCGATCCTGGACAACGACGCGGGCCGTGGTTCGTACGGGGTGCCGACGCCCATCGCGCTCGTCGTCGACCTCGCGGTGATCCGTGAGGCGCCGATCCGTTTCGTGCGCTCCGGGATCGGTGACGCGGTCTCCAACATCTCGGCCGTCGCCGACTGGGAGCTGGCCCACCGGGTCCTGGGGGAGAAGGTCGACGGTCTGGCCGCCGCCATGGCCCGGCAGGCCGGTGAGGCGGTGCTGCGCCACCCGGGCGGCTGCGGTGACGACGGGTTCCTGACCGTGCTGTCCGAGGGCCTGGTGATGTCCGGCATCGCGATGACGATCGCCGGGCACACGCGGCCGTCGTCCGGTGCCTGCCACGAGATCAGCCACGCGCTGGACCTGCTGTACCCCGGGCGCGCCGCCAGCCACGGCGAGCAGGTCGGCATCGGCGCGGCCTTCGCGACGTATCTGCGCGGCGACCACGACGGCGCGCTGCTGATGGCAGGGACGCTGCGGCGGCACGGGCTGCCGGTGGTGGCGCGGGAGATCGGGTTCGACGACGACGAGTTCGTACGGGCCGTGGAGTTCGCTCCGCAGACCCGGCCGGGCCGGTACACGATCCTGGAGCACCTCGACCTGTCGCCGGTGCGGGTCAAGGAGGCGTACGCCGAGTACGTCGCGGAGGTCGCCGACTGAGGCCGCGGCGGGGCGCCCGGGGCCCGGTTTGACCCCTGTCGTGCGGCCCCGTAATCTTGACCGTCGGCGTGTCGACTGACGCGTCACATCCCCGTAAACCTCTTTCCTTCCGGGACGGGCCGTGTCGGCCAGGACCGGGAGAGGCCGTTCGCGTGTGTCACCGGGTGGCTGGACTGCGGGGGTGCCGTTCCCGAGCGAGAGAGTGAGATCCGCGTGTACGCCATCGTGCGCAGCGGTGGTCGCCAGCACAAGGTTGCTGTCGGCGACATCGTTGAGGTTGACAAGATTTCCACCGCCAAGGTCGGCGACACGGTCGAGCTCTCGACCCTGCTCGTTGTCGACGGCGACGCTGTGACCAGCGACCCGTGGGTGCTGGCCGGCATCAAGGTCCAGGCGGAGGTCGTGGACCACCACAAGGGCCAGAAGATCGACATTCTGCGCTACAAGAACAAGACCGGCTACCGCCGCCGTCAGGGCCACCGCCAGCAGTACACGGCGATCAAGGTCACTGAGATCCCCGCGGCTGCGAAGTAAGGGACTGAGGAGACATGGCACACAAGAAGGGCGCATCGTCCACCCGGAACGGTCGCGACTCGAATGCCCAGCGGCTCGGCGTGAAGCGCTTCGGCGGTCAGGCCGTCAACGCGGGTGAGATCCTGGTCCGCCAGCGTGGCACCCACTTCCACCCGGGCGCCGGCGTCGGCCGTGGTGGCGACGACACGCTGTTCGCGCTGCAGGCCGGTGCGGTGCAGTTCGGCACCCACCGTGGCCGCAAGGTCGTGAACATCGTTCCGGTCGCCTGATCGGAAACTTTCGCGAGGCGGGCCTCACTTCCCCCAGGGGAAGCGGGTCCGCCTTTCGCGTGTTACCCAAGAGACATTCCCGCAGTAAGTAGTAACTGGAGGCACATCCCATGACCACCTTCGTGGACCGCGTCGAGCTGCACGTCGCCGCGGGTAACGGAGGCCACGGCTGTGCCTCCGTCCACCGTGAGAAGTTCAAGCCGCTCGGCGGCCCGGACGGCGGCAACGGCGGCCGGGGCGGCGACGTGATCCTCACCGTGGACCAGTCGGTGACCACGCTCCTCGAGTACCACCACTCCCCGCACCGCAAGGCCACCAACGGCAAGCCCGGCGAGGGCGGCAACCGCTCCGGCAAGGACGGCCAGGACCTGGTCCTGCCCGTGCCCGACGGCACCGTGGTCCTCGACAAGGCGGGCAACGTGCTGGCCGACCTGGTCGGCCACGGCACCTCCTACGTCGCCGCGCAGGGCGGCCGGGGCGGCCTCGGCAACGCGGCCCTCGCGTCCGCGCGCCGCAAGGCCCCGGGCTTCGCGCTGCTCGGCGAGCCGGGCGACCTCGGGGACATCGTCCTGGAGCTGAAGACCGTCGCCGACGTGGCGCTGGTCGGCTACCCGAGCGCCGGCAAGTCCTCGCTGATCTCCGTGCTGAGCGCGGCCAAGCCGAAGATCGCCGACTACCCCTTCACGACGCTCGTGCCGAACCTCGGCGTGGTGACGGCCGGTTCGAACGTCTACACCATCGCGGACGTCCCCGGCCTCATCCCCGGCGCCAGCCAGGGCAAGGGCCTCGGCCTGGAGTTCCTGCGGCACGTGGAGCGGTGCAGCGTGCTGGTGCACGTCCTGGACACGGCGACGCTGGAGTCCGACCGCGACCCGGTCTCCGACCTCGACATCATCGAGGCCGAGCTGCGCGAGTACGGCGGCCTGGGCAACCGGCCCCGCATCGTCGTCCTCAACAAGATCGACGTGCCCGACGGCAAGGACCTCGCCGAGATGGTCCGCCCGGACCTGGAAGAGCGCGGTTACCGGGTCTTCGAGGTGTCGGCGGTGGCCCACACGGGCCTGAAGGAGCTGTCGTTCGCCCTGGCCGACCTGGTGGCCAGGGCACGCGCCGCCCGGCCGAAGGAGGAGGCCACGCGGATCGTCATCCGGCCCAAGGCCGTGGACGACGCCGGCTTCACCGTCACCCGCGAGGAGGACGGCCTGTTCCGGGTGCGCGGCGAGAAGCCCGAGCGCTGGGTGCGTCAGACCGACTTCAACAACGACGAGGCCGTCGGCTACCTGGCCGACCGGCTGGGCCGACTCGGTGTCGAGGAGCAGTTGGTCAAGGCCGGGGCCCGCGGCGGCGACGGTGTGGCCATCGGCCCCGAGGAGAACGCGGTCGTCTTCGACTGGGAGCCTTCCATGACGTCCGGCGCCGAGATGCTCGGCCGCCGCGGCGAGGACCACCGCTTCGAGGCCCCCCGCCCGGCCGCCCAGCGCCGCCGGGACCGGGACGCCGAACGGGACGAGGCACAGCAGGAGTTCGACGGCTTCGAGCCGTTCTAGGACCGGTCCGAGGTCGGGCGGCGCGGCGGCGGCTTCAGGCTGAACGCGGCGCTGCTCAGCCAGCGTCGAGCGGCCTGGGCCACCGGGCGCTCGACGAAGCGCTGCACGACGTACGACAGCGCGATGACGCCGCAGGTGGTCACCCCGACCACCACCCAGGGGTGGGCGCGGTCGCCGAAGTGGTGCAGGACGGTGACGCCGATGATGTCGTGCAGCAGGTACAGCGGGAAGGTCAGCGTGCCCGCGACGGTCAGCCAGCGCCCGCGGATCCGGCTGGTCCAGCCGAGGGCGATGGCGGCGATCAGCAGGAAGAACACCGTGACCACCAGGATCAGCCAGCCACGCCACGGCGACCAGGTGTCCCAGTTGTTGCGCCCGCCGTGCGGGGCCAGCACGAAGTGCAGCGCCAGCAGCCACGACATCGCGACGATGCCCCACAGCAGCGGCGTCGGCCGGTACCGGTACATCAGGTAGAAGGCGATGCCCGCGATGAAGAACGGTGCGGACGTCGGATTGACCAGCAGCGTGAGCAACGGGATGCCCGCGCTGGGCGCCAGTACCGCGGCGACCGTCCAGACTCCGCAGAAGATGACCACGCGCTGGTAGGTCAGGCCCTTCCACACCACGACCGAGAAGGTGAGGTAGAAGCAGAGCTCGGGCCAGAGCGTCCAGTACACGGAGTCGAGGCTGTCGACCCCGAGGGGGATCTGCAGCATCGTGAAGTTCGCGAAGAGTATCCGCGGGTTGGGGTGCCCGAACGGGGTGTCGACGAAGTAGATGACGCAGGCCGACAACACGATGGCCGCCCAGTACATCGGGTACAGCCGCGTGACACGCGAGATGAAGAAGTCCCGCGGAGTCCGTCCCCAGGCGCTCATGCAGATGACGAAGCCGCTGATGAGGAAGAACAGTTCGACACCGAGCCGGCCGAAGGCGAAGTAGGCGTGCGCCTCGGGGAAGAGCTCCTGGTACGGGCGGCCCCAGATGAACTGCATCGACCCCGGCGTCTGGCCGACGAAGTGGAAGAGGACCACCGACAGGGCCGCCAGGAACCGCAGTCCGTCCAGCGCGGCGAGCCGGTTCCGGCGGGAGACCGGACCGGCCTCGGCCACCGGGGCCTCGGCCGCGGCCCGGGGCGGTGAGGCCCGAGGTGCTCCGCCGTCCGCGTCCTTGTCCCACCGCCCCGTGGAGGGGGAGGCCGGTGCCCGGTGTTCGGTCTGGCTCATGCGTCTGCCTTCCAGCCCTGCTGTTCGGGACCGCTGTTGAGGGCCCGCTACTTCATGACCGGCAAGCAACGCTAACGGTTGTATGTTCCTTTCAGTTGACTGGGTGCCACCTGTGGGCAGGGACCACCGTGAACGGCGAAGGCGCGGACCGGATGAGCGACATCCGGTCCGCGCCTTCGTCCACCTGTCCGGAACGTCAGCGCTCCAGGAAGGCGAACAGTTCCTCCCACTGGTCGGTGATGGCGGTGGGCGAGTAACGCTGCACGTTGGCGCGCGCCTTCTCGCCCATCGCGTCCCGCAACGCGGAGTCCTCCATCAGCCGGTCCAGCTGGCGCCCGAGCTCCGTGGTGTTGCCGGGCCGGGCCAGCAGGCCGTCCTCCTCGTTCCGGACGATCTCGCGGACGCCGGGGGCGCAGTCGAAGGCCACACAGGGAACGCCACAGGCCATCGCCTCCAGCAGGGCGAGCGGGAAGCCCTCGCCGCGGGACGACTGGACGAACACGGAGGATCCGTGCAGTGCGCCCACGACGTCGTCGGTCTGGCCGGCCCACTCGACGGAACCGTCCAGCCCCAGGTCCGTGCACTGGCGGCGGAACATGGCCTCGTCCGGACCGGAACCGTAGATGCGCAGCGTCCACCCGGGGTGCTTCGGCGCTGTGTCGGCCCAGGTGTCCAGCAGCATGTCGACGCCCTTGGCGTGCCCCAGCCGGCCGATGCTCGTGACGACCTTCTCCGTTCGCGGAGAGGGCACCTCGGGCATGACGGGCAGCGGGTTGGGCATGAAGCCCACGTGGTTCAGCCCGCGGCCGACCCACAGATCAGCGTCTTCCCGGGTCAGCACGAGGAGCCGGTCCACGTCCTTGTAGTACTTCTGCACACGCTGGAAGCGGGAGGACTTCCGCGAGGTCTCGTAGGACTCGTGGCTCATGCCGATGACGGGATGCCCCGCGGTGTCCGCCAGGTACACCCACTCCATGGCCCAGACCTGCGTCACGATGATCATGGCGCCCGGAGCGGCGGCGCGGAAGATCTGCGACAGCCGCCCCGCCGCGGCCTGCATGTCCGCCTCCCGCGCGGACTCGCGCCGCCGCGCCGCGAGGTTGGCGCGGTCCCGCAGGGTGCGGGCCTGCCAGCGCCCGGGCGGGCGCACGTCGTGCAGCGTCACCGTCCTGAAGGGCGGGTTGTCTCCCAGGGGCATCGGGGTGTCGGGGGGTGCGATGCCCACGACGGTCACCCGGTGGCCGCGCTCCGCCAGTGACTGGGCCATGTGGGTCTGCCAGCGGCCCACGCCGCCGAGCTCGTTGACCTCGTTGCCCACGAAGATGATGTCGCGTGGTGTCATCGGGCTTCTCCCTGGGCGCCGAAGAAGCGGTCGACGATCCGGGCTGCGGCGTCACCGCGGTCGTACTCGCCGAACTGCGTCATGAATTCCTTGAGGCGGCTCTCGTAGCCGGCCGAGACGGCGTCGAGGTCCGACAACACGTCGAAGAGGTCCTCCGTCGTCCGGACGACCGGGCCGGGGGCCTGCTCGGCCAGGTCGAAGTACGTGCCGCGGCTGTTCTCCACGTACTCCTCCCAGTCGTAGGTGTAGAACACCATGGGGCGCTGGAGGAGGGAGTAGTCGAACATCACGGACGAGTAGTCGGTGACCAGCGCGTCGGAGAGGAGGAGCACCGGTGTGATGTCGGGCTCGGCGCTGACGTTGACGACCCGGCCGGCCACGGACGGGGGCAGCGTGACGCTGTTGAGGTAGTGCGTGCGGACCAGAAGGGTGAACCTGTCCCCGAAACGGTCCGCGAACTCCTCCACGTCGAACGGGAACTCGAACTTGCGTACCCGTCCGTTGTCCTGGGCGCGGAACGTGGGGGCGTAGAGGATCACCGGCCGGTCCCGGCGGATACCGAGCCGGGCGGCGAGCTCCTCGGCCGCCGTGTCGGCGGTGGCCGCGTCCCGGGCCCGCACCAGGGCGTCGTTGCGCGGGTAGCCCGTGCGGAGCAGCTTCTCCTCCGGTATCCGGTAGGCCCGCGCCAGGGTCCGCTCGTCGTGCTCGCCGCGCACCACGAAGTGGTCGAAGCGGTCCAGGGCCTGCTGGTAGGAGCGCTGCTCCTGCTCGGACATGACCCGGGACTGCGGCTCGTCGAAGCCCATGCGCTTGAGGGCGGAACCGTGCCACGTCTGGATGTAGGTGGTCTCGGGGCGCTTGCCGAGCTTCAGCGGGAAGCCCTGGTTGTCGATCCAGAACTCCGCCTGGGCCAGGGCCCTCATGTACTGCCAGGACCAGCGCTGCACCAGCTCCACGTCCTCCGGGAAGCCGGTGGGCCGTTTCCCGGCGTAGGACCAGATCGCCTTGACGGGTGTGCCGCGCCTGCGCAGCTCCTCGTAGATGGCGCGCGGGCTGTCGCTGTACTGCTTGCCCATGTGGCTCTCGAACACCACGGTTCCCTTGCGGACGGGAAGCAGCCGGATCATCCGGTGGTACGCGTCGAGCTTGCGCTGACCGGAGTTGAGGTCCTTGCGGACCGCGACGACCTTGCGCACCATCTTCTTGGCCATCCGGGCGGGAGGGCTCTGCATGTTGCGCTGGACCAGCCCCGAGGTGCGCTGGGCGACCCGTCCGTGCTGGGCGAGCCGGAAGGCCAGGTGCCCGTTGGCCGAGGCGTGGGGCAGGAGCCGGTCGGCCATGATCCGGCCGAGCCGCGGCCGTATGCGGACCTCGCCCGCGCCCTCCAGGTCGGCCTGCCCGACGGTGAGCCGGCTGGTGGTGCGCTCGCCGTCGACCGAGAGATGCATCCGCACGTCCCAGACGTCGTCGATGATGCCCACGGGACGCAGCTTGTCGGCCAGCGGAACGGTGGCCTGCCAGCTGATGGATGCGCCCTCGTGCCGGAGCTCGGGCACGGGGAACTCGAACGACTGCAGGCTCTTGCGGCGGGCGCGGAACTCCAGCCGGGCGGCCAGCCGCGCCGTCGGCGGGATCGACCCGAGCGGGTTGACCAGGGCTCCTCCGAGCGTCACGCCCGAGGCGTCCTCCGCGTACCGGGTCACGGCGTTGCGCAGGAACATCCGCTGGAGGGGCTTGTCGTGGTAGCCGAGCCCGGTGACGTCGAGGACCTGCCGCCCGAGCGGGTCGTCGAGGTGCTCGGCGCACCAGTAGACCCGGCCGTCGCGCTCGACCAGGGGGCTGGACACCTTGGTCTTGTTGATGAGCGTGTCGATGGCGGGCATGAGGTGGTCCCAGTCCTCCCGCAGGAGCAGGAAGGCACACAGCCGGTGGATCGGGGACAGGCCCTCGTAGGCCTCCTCGGGGAAGTCCTGGACGTAGCCCCGGGCCATCTCCGCGAAGCGGTGCCGGTAGTCGTCGTCCAGGAACGGGAGGTCCCGCAGGTAGAGGACGAGGTCGTGCTTGAGGAACTTCCGGTCCTTGTGGAGCTTGAGTTCGTCGTGGTTCTCGGTGGCCAGGATCCTGTCGATCCGGCGGTGGATCTCCAGCCGGTCGGCGAAGTTGTTGATCTCGTGCCGCCGGTTGCTGATCGACTTCTCGGCGGCCTTCTCGACCACGTTCCAGTGGTAGACCGTGTTGGGGATGAGCGTGATCCGGGACGCGGCCAGGTACGCCTGGGCCGAGAACAGCAGGTCCTCGTAGTGGATGCCCCGGGGGAAGACCAGGTTGTTGCTGATGAGGAACTCACGCCGGTAGCACTTGTTCGTCGACAGGGTGTCGAAGACCAGCAGGTCGGGGATCTCCGCGATCGAGTCGAAGGTGCGGGTCTCCCGGTAGAGCCAGTGGTACCACTTGGCGGTCTTGCCCGCCCTGTTGTCCGTGTGGACGCGCAGGCAGAGGCCGGACACCAGATCGGCTCCGGTGCGCTCCGCGGCGTCCAGCATGTTGCGGCAGGCGTTGGGCTCCAGGGTGTCGTCACTGTCGAGGAACATGACGTAGCGGCCGCGGGCGACGGCCACTCCCTGGTTGCGCGGTTCGCCGCAGCCACCGCTGTTCTCGGCCAGCCGGATGGCCCGCACTCGGTCGGAACTCTCCGCCAACCGCTGCGCGACCTCGTACGACCTGTCGGTCGAGTGGTCGTCGGCGATGACGACCTCGACGCTCTTCAACGTCTGATCGAGTACCGACTGCACAGCCGTCGGAAGACGGTCAGCGTCGTTGTAGACGATGACGACGACGCTGATGTCAGGAGAAATGTCCTGGTCCTGGGACACTGGGGCAGCTACCTCGGGTCAGTTGACGGGAATGGAGTCGGACACGGCGGTGCGCGGTCCGGCGGACGGGGCAGGTGCCCTCTCCTCCAACGGCACGAAGGGGAGGTCCGCGACGTCCTCACCCAGGAAGACGCTTCGGACCACCCGTTCGGCTGCGCGACCGTCGTCAAAATCACAGAAACGCCGACGGAAGCGTTGCCGCGCCTTGGCCGCCGGTTCCGCGCGCCACTCACCGGAGCGGAGGAGCTCGGTCAGTTCCTCCTGCGTCGTGGCGACGGCACCGGGCGGCTCCTGCAGGACGTCGAAGTACGTACCGCGTACGACGGAGTACGTCTCCCAGTCGTCGGCGAAGATCACGATGGGGCGGTCCAGGTTGGCGTAGTCGAACATCGCCGACGAATAGTCCGTGATCAGGCCGTCCGAGGCGAGGTACAGGCGTTCGACCACAGGGTAGTCGGACACGTCCATGATGCGTCCGGCGGACCGCAGTTCGGCCAGTCGGGACGAGGTCCCGTAGAAGTAGTGGCCGCGCACCAGCAGGGTGACGTCGGGGCCCAGCTGCTCGGCGAGCCGCTCGAGGTTGAGGCGCGGCACGAACCCGCGCTGGTACTCGCGATGCGTCGGCATGTAGAGAAGCGCCGTCGTGCCCTCGGCCAGCCCGAGAGCCTCGCGGGCCGCGCGCACGTCGTCGGAGGTGGCGTTGACCAGAACGTCGTTGCGCGGGTAGCCGGTCTCCAAGGACGTGTACGAAGCGGGGTACACGCGCTCCCACACCGTGGTGGAGAACCGGTTGGAGCTGATGCTGTAGTCCCAGCGGTCGCACCGCTTGAGGAGCGCGCCGAAGTCCATGTTGGTGGAGGCCGGGTACTTCTGCTGATCCAGCCCCATGGTCTTCAGCGGGGTGCCGTGGTGGGTCTGCACATGGATCTGACCCTCCCGCTTCACCACGCCGTCCCCGAAGTTCACGTTGTTGACGAGGTACTTGGCGCGGGCCACGGCGGCCCAGTACTCCCGCGAGCCCACGCGGACGTAGTCCACGCCGGCGGGTACCTGGTCCACCGCCTCCGGCCGGATCGCCCACACGCGGCGGATCTGCGGCGCGAGCGAGGCCAGGGCGGCGTCGATGGCGGCGGGGTTGCAGGAGACGCTGCGGCTCCAGTAGGCCGAGAACACGGCCAGGTTCTCGTCGAGCGGCAGCCTCAGTTGCGACTGGTAGAACACGCCCATCGCGCGGCGCTTGGACTGGTTGAGGGTCCGGCGGGCGCCCTTCTTGGCCTTCTGACGGAGCCGCATCACCTGCGTGGCGCTCGTCAGGGTCGCGTACGCGTCACGCTCCAGCATCGCGTACTTGTGGCCCTGACCGCCGGACGGCCGCTGGAAACCCTGGGGCAGACGCGCGCGGTAGTCGGCGGAGGCACGGTGGAAGAACTCCGCGCGGGCGTTCTGCGGCAGCCGGCCCGGACGCTCCAGGACGGTCAGGTAGTGGTCGACCATCTTTCGGAACACCGGGCCGCGCCACTGGGCGAGTTCGTCGTGCGCGTCGAGATAGTCGAAGACGCGCTCGTACTGGTCGAAGACGTCGAAGTGCTTGCGGCTGACCGTCTTGAGGATGTTGCCGCCCTCGCGGCGCTGGCGGTAGTGCACGCAGACGCGGTCCAGCACGGCGATGCTCTCGGCGCTGATCATGGAGCAGAACGTCCAGGGGGCGTCCTCGTAGTACCCGGGCGGGAAGGTGAGCTCGGCCCGGTCGATGAAGTCGCGCCGGTAGGCCTTGTTCCAGACGATCTGCAGCAGGTTGAGCAGGGCGGGGCGCTCGGCGAGGGTGAAGACGTCCGGACCGGCGTCCTGAGCGAGGAGGTCGGCGCGTTGGTTGCGCTTGGACGTCTCGTTCCAGTAGGTGCGTGCGTAGTCGTAGACGAGGATCTCCGGATTCCCCGTGGCCTCGAGACGGTCGGCCACCGCCTTCAGCGCACCCTCGGACAACGTGTCGTCACTGTCCAGGAACAATACGTAGTCGCCCTGCGCCTTTTCGAGTCCGGCGTTTCGCGCGCGGCCCAGTCCCACGTTTTCCGTGAGGTGAATCACTCGAATTCGGGCGTCGTGTTCCGCATACTCATCGAGAATGGCCCCTGACCCGTCCGGTGAACAGTCGTCGACCGCGATCACCTCGAAGTCCGTGTACCCCTGTCCGAGTATGGAGTCCAGACACTCGTGCAGGTAGCCCTGCACCCTGTACACGGGAACGACGAGAGAGAGCTTGGGCATCCTTACAACCTGTTCCGAGAACTGACCAGGGACTGAGCGCTGGGGCCTGCCACGCGGCCCGGGTGTCGGTGGGCTCGAAGTGCGCTGCCGGATCAGCGTAAAGGATTCACGTGAAGTTTCCGTGGGCAAGGTGGCGGGGCCGACGGAGCCCGGACCGTGAGTGTTTTCACCACCTCTGATTCGCTTTTCGCCGTTCACCCCACATGTCCGACTCGATTTTTTCGGGCGCACGGACGAGTCTGCACCCAGAGATGAAGACCTGGGAGGCATGAGGATGAGCTGGCTGGTCACGGGCGGAGCCGGGTACATCGGTGCGCATGTGGTGCGCGCCCTGGTCGACGGCGGTGAGCGCGTGGTCGTGTACGACGACCTGTCCACCGGCAGCACCGACCGCGTGCCCGAGGGCGTGCCGCTGGTGGTCGCCAGCGTGCTGGACAAGAGCCTTCTGGAGGGCGCGATTCGTGACCATGCCGTGACAGGTGTGGTGCACATCGCGGCCAAGAAGCAGGTGGGGGAGTCGGTGGAGCAGCCGCTCCACTACTACCGGGAGAACGTCACGGGCCTGCAGACCCTCCTGGAGGCCATGACGGCGACCGGCGTCGGCCGCCTCGTCTTCTCCTCCTCCGCCGCCGTCTACGGCATGCCCGATGTGGACCTCGTCACGGAGGACACCCCCTGCCTGCCGATGAGCCCCTACGGCGAGACCAAGCTGGTCGGCGAGTGGCTGATCAACGCCGCCGCCCGGGCCCACGGCATCCGCGCCGCCTCGCTGCGCTACTTCAACGTCGCGGGCGCGGCCGCGCCGGAGCTGTCCGACTCCGGTGTCTTCAACCTCATCCCCATGGTCTTCGAGCGCCTGGAGCAGGGCGAGGCCCCGCGCGTCTTCGGCGCCGACTACGCCACCCCCGACGGCACCTGCGTACGGGACTACATCCACGTGCAGGACATCGCCTCCGCCCACCTCGCGGCGGCCCGGCGTCTGACGGACGCCCCGGAGGGCACCGCGCTCACCCTCAACATCGGACGCGGTGAGGGCAGTTCGGTCCGCGAGATGGTGGAGCGCATCCTCAAGGTCGCCGGCAAGGAGGACGTCGCGCCCGAGGTGACCGAGCGCCGGCCCGGCGACCCGGCCCGCGTCGTCGCCTCCGCCGACCGCGCCCGCGAGGAACTCGGCTGGTCGGCGCGGCACAGCCTGGACGACATGATCGAGTCGGCCTGGCAGGGCTGGTGCCACCGGCACCGCTGAACCGGACGGCGGACTGAGGACTCCGGCCCGGGCTCAGCGCACCCGGGACCGGCCCGGCAACTCCCCGGTGGTGGGCGTGGGCAGGGGTACGGGCGGGTGCTGCCGGGGAACGGGCAGCGGGGTCTGCGACATCAGTCGTTCCGCCCGGCGCGCCCGGTGCTCCCCGGCCGCCGCGCACAGGTCCCGGACGGCCGCCGCGAAGCGCTCCTGGGGCTGCGGTTCGGCCGGGCCCAGCAGGCGCAGCGCCAACGCGGTGCGCGCCCCGGTCAGTTCGTCCCGCTCCGGATGCCGGACCGCGTCCAGCAGCGCGGGCACCCCGGCCCCGTCCGGTGTCAGCACCGTCGCCGCCGCCACCGTCGGGAACGACGCGCGGAACACGTCCTCGGGCAGTCCGCTGGTGTTGGCCACCGCGTAGGGCTTGCCGCTCGCCAGGAAGTCGCTGACCACGCTGGACACGTCGCTGATCAGCAGGTCGGCCCGGTTGAAACAGGCGTAGAGCGGCGGCCGGGCGTCCGTGACGACCCGGTGCTCCCAGGCGGGCAGCGAGGCCCAGTACGCCTCCTCCCAGGCGGCCGTCGCCCGCGCCACCGCATCGGCCCGCCCCGGCTCCGGCGCCGGCTGGCGCAGCATCCGCTCCGCCTGGTCCGCGGCGGAGCGGAAACCGGCCGTCGTGAGCCGGTCCAGCTCCGCCGTCCGCCGGCCCAGCGCGGCCGCGGCCGACGCGTCCGGCCGGGGCCCGCTCCGCTCCCGGTTCGCCGCCCGGACCAGCTCCCGGATGCGCAGATCGGCGGCCCGCGCCCGCGCGTCCACCGACCCCGTCAGCGGATGCGGCTTGTACAGCAGTCGTACGCCGGGGTCCGCGAGCAGCGCCCGGACGAGGTTCTCGCCGGCCTCGATCACCGAGGTGTTCCCGGGGTTGCCGTCCCAGCCCTCCCAGGTCGGCGCGTACAGGACGGTCGTGTACGCGCCGGGGGCGGGCGGCCCCGCGTACGGCCGTACCGCGCCCAGCTGCGGACGGCCGATCTCCACCACGTCCTGGTCCTCGACGCCCACCTCGGCCAGCGCGTACCGCTCGCGCGCCGCAGGACCGGCCACCCACACCTCGTCGTACGCCTTCGCGTACGGGTTGCACGAGGACAGCTTGTCGCTCTCCCCGTGGTTGACGAAGGCGTGCTTGATCGTGGGGATGCGCAGGACCTGCGAGGTCTTCCCGGAGTTCGAGGGGTGCAGCAGGACCCGGAGCGTGGAGTGCTCCAGGCGCATCAGCGTGGACACCTTCGGCAGGCACACCACCGGGATGTCGGTCGCCGCGATCCGCTGCACCATGAGCCGCTCCCGCAGCACGATCACCGGCCGCCCGTCCAGCCGCGCGAGCGGCTCCAGCCACATGTTGGCCTGGTACGCGGAGGACGCCCCACCCGAGAAGTACAGGCCGACGGTGGGCCGGTACTCCGCCAGCCACCGCTCGAACCAGTCGAGCACCTCCTGCTCGCCCGCGGGCCGGCGCCCCGGCAGCAGCCGCAGCAGCAGTGCGCCGAGGCCGGCCAGCCCCACCGTCAGGGAGAGCGCCAGGCCGGCCGCTCCGTACACCGGCGCGTCGGTGGCCGCCGTGGCCAGCAGTCCGGCCGTCGCCGGCAGCCCGAAGACCGCCAGGCGGGGACCGGGGCGGCGCAGCAGCGAGGGCGGGGCCGGGGACAGGCGCAGCGCCGAGACGTCGATGTTCCGGGTCACCACGGGCAGCGTCCGGGTGCGCCGGACCAGGACGGAGGCCGCCTGGATCGCCCAGTGCAGCCCGTAGAAGACGAGCAGTCCGGCGACGAGCGGGGCGTACACCGTCTCCCGGTGCTGCTCGCCGAGGCGCAGCAGGCCCACCACGAGCAGCAGGTCCCGCAGCACGTGCCGCACCGTGACGTCCGCGTGCGACTTGGCGAAGAGCGACACCATGCCCCGCTGCCACCGGTACAGCACGCCCTCGGCGGCCAGCGAACCGGCGGTCGCGGCCAGCAGCAGCGGCACGCTGGGCAGCAGCGCGCCGACGACCTGCGCGGCGGAGGTGGTGGCGAGGACCCCGAGTACGAGCAGCCGTGCGGCGGTCCGCCCGGTCGGCAGACCGAGACGGGACAGGGGGCCGCGGGGGAGACGGCCGCGGGGAAGACGGCGGCGGGGCAGGGATAGGGGCACTGCGGTCGCTCCAGGCTCGTCGCGCATCGGACATCCGGGTTAACGCCCGGCGACCTCCCGACGACACGCGCGTGTTGACCGTCCCCTTGACGCGGGTGGTGACCGTCCCCGTGAGGCGGGTGGTGATCATCCCCGGCACGCCGGTGGTGACCGTCCTCGTGGCGCGCGGCCGCCGTGCTTGCGTCCGCAGCCTGGACCGCGGCGCGGGACGCGGCGTCCTTCGCGTAGATTGCCTGGCGAGCGCAGGGATCGCGCGCGTCGACGGGAGAGGCGGACGGGGCCGTGGCAGGGGCAAGGCAGGCCGTGGGCGAGGCCCGCAGGATCGTCGTCAAGGTCGGTTCCTCGTCGCTGACCACCGCGGCGGGCGGCCTGGACGCCGACCGGGTCGACGCGCTCGTCGACGTCCTCGCGAAGGTGCGCAGCGGAGGGGAGCGGGAGATCGTCCTCGTCTCCTCCGGCGCCATCGCCGCCGGCCTCGCCCCGCTGGGCCTGCGCCGCCGCCCGCGGGACCTGGCCCGCCAGCAGGCCGCCGCCAGCGTCGGTCAGGGCCTGCTGGTCGCCCGCTACACCGCCTCCTTCGCCCGCTACGGCGTCCGCGTCGGCCAGGTGCTGCTGACCAGCGACGACATGAGCCGCCGCGCCCACCACCGCAACGCCTCCCGCACCCTCGACAAACTGCTGGCGATGGGCGCCTTCCCCATCGTCAACGAGAACGACACCGTCGCCACCGACGAGATCCGCTTCGGCGACAACGACCGGCTCGCCGCCCTCGTCGCCCACCTGGTCCGGGCCGACCTGCTGGTGCTGCTGTCCGACGTGGACGGCGTGTACGACGGGGACCCGAGCAGGCCCGGCACCTCCCGGATCGCCGAGGTGCGCGAGCCGGCCGACCTCGCGGAGATCGAGATCGGCAGCGCGGGCAAGGCGGGCGTCGGAACCGGCGGCATGGTCACCAAGGTCGAGGCGGCCCGGATCGCCGCCGCCGCCGGCATCCCCGTGGTGCTGACCAGTGCCGTGCACGCGGCCGACGCCCTGGCCGGCGGCGACACCGGCACCTACTTCCACGCCACCGGCAAACGCTCCGCCGACCGGCTGCTGTGGCTCCAGCACGCCTCCACCCCGCAGGGGGCGCTCGTCCTCGACGACGGGGCGGTGCGCGCGGTCGTCGAGGGCCGCAAGTCGCTGCTGCCGGCCGGGATCGCCGCTGTCGAGGGCGAGTTCGCCGCGGGCGACCCCGTGGAGCTGCGGGACGGCGCGGGGCGCACGGTGGCCCGGGGGCTCGTCAGCTTCGACGCCAAGGAGATCCCCCGGCTGCTCGGCCGCTCCACCCGGGAACTGGCCCGCGAACTCGGACCCGCGTACGAACGCGAGATCGTACACAGGGACGATCTGGTGATCCTGTACCCGTAATGGGCCGAAACGTCCCCGAATCGGCGATGGACGTTCCGTGAAACCACCCCGCGATCTTGTGTCGCCTGCTCAACTTTCCTCAGGGACAGGCCCGGTCGACCACCGGGCCGAGCGGTGTGCGTGAAGGAGGCCCGTCGTGAGCGGAGTGCGCCCTGGGGCGGCGTCGTCCCGCGGTGGTACGGGCTCCCGCGGCGGCGCCGGTTCCCGCGGTGGCACGGGCTCCCGCGGCGGGCCCCGTGTCCCCGGGGAGGAGCGCGCCCTGACCAGCGTCGCGGCCGGTGACCGGTTCCGGGCCGAGGAGCCCGAGCACACCCCACGCCTGTGGCACGTCACCCTCAGCGTCTCCGGCGCCCGGGCCCCGCTCACCGAGGTCCGGCGCGCCCTGGAGCAGCTCGCCCACGACCACCCCTTCCTGCTGACCAGCCGATACGCCGACGACCACGCGGAGATCCGGTACTGGGAGGAGGCCCGCGACCTGCACGACGCCGCCGCCGTCGCCCTGCGTCTGTGGGGCGAGCACCGGCAGACCGCGGGACTGCCGCCCTGGGAGATCGTCGGCCTGGAGGTCATCGACCGGGCGACCTACCACCAGCGCATCGCCGCGGGATACGGACCGGCACCCGCGACACCGGTCGGAGTCCACCCCTTCTGACCCCTCCCGGCCCCGCTCTTCGGCCCGTCTCGGTGTTCGGGACGGGCGGTGGGCGGCCCCGCCCGGCGCACTACGCTTTCCCCATGACCACGCTCTCGCCGTACGACTCGATGTCCCCGGTCACCCGGGCCGCCTACCGGGCCAAGGCCGCCGCGGCCGACCTCGCGCCGCTGCCGCGGGCCGCGAAGGACGACGCGCTGCTCGCCGTCGCGGACGCGCTGGAGGTCCGTACGAGCGAGATCGTCGAGGCCAACGCCCAGGACGTGGCCAAGGCCCGCGCCGCCGGGACCAGCGAGGCCATCATCGACCGGCTCACCCTGACCCCGGAGCGGGTCCGCGCCATCGCCTCCGACGTGCGCGACGTCGTCGCGCTGCCCGACCCGGTCGGCGAGGTCGTGCGCGGCTCCACCCTCCCCAACGGCATCGACCTGCGCCAGGTCCGCGTCCCCCTCGGCGTGGTCGGCATCATCTACGAGGGCCGGCCCAACGTCACCGTCGACGCCGCCGCCCTCTGCCTGAAGTCCGGCAACGCGGTACTCCTGCGCGGCTCCTCCTCCGCGTACCAGTCGAACACCGCCCTCGTCCGGGTGGTCCGCGACGCCGTGGGCGGGGCCGGGCTGCCCGCCGACGCCGTGCAGCTGGTGCCCGGCGAGAGCCGCGAGAGCGTGCGCGAGCTGATGCGGGCCCGCGGTCTGGTCGACGTGCTCATCCCGCGCGGCGGCGCCTCCTTGATCAACACCGTCGTCCAGGAGTCCACCGTCCCGGTCATCGAGACCGGCACCGGCAACTGCCACGTCTACGTCGACGCGCAGGCCGACCTCGACACGGCCGTCGACATCCTGATCAACTCCAAGGCCCAGCGCGTCAGCGTCTGCAACGCCGCCGAGACCCTCCTGGTCCACCAGGACATCGCCGCCGCCTTCCTGCCCCGCGCCCTGGACGCTCTCGCCGAGGCCGGGGTGACCGTGCACGCCGACGAGCGGGTGATGGCGTACGCCGCGGACTCCAAGGTGACGGCCGTCGAGGCCACACCGGAGGACTGGGAGACGGAGTACCTGTCCTACGACATCGCCGCGGCCGTCGTCGACTCCCTCGACAAGGCCGTCGAGCACATCCGGCTGTGGACCTCCGGCCACACCGAGGCCATCGTGACCACCTCGCAGCAGGCCGCCCGCCGCTTCACCCAGCTGGTCGACTCCACCACCGTCGCGGTCAACACCTCCACCCGCTTCACCGACGGCGGCCAGTTCGGCTTCGGCGCCGAGATCGGCATCTCCACGCAGAAGCTGCACGCCCGGGGCCCGATGGGGCTGCCGGAGCTGACCAGCACCAAGTACATCGTCACCGGGGACGGTCACGTACGGCGCTGACGCGCACGCCGGGGCCGAGGCGACGGGCACGCGCCGCGGGGCGCGCCCGTGACCCGAACGGGGCATCTCACCCACCGGATGAATTTCCCCACCGTCTGCCCAAAATGACCCACCAGGTCTACTCTGGACCCGTGCCGGAGGACGTGGGGGGTAGGCCGTTTCCCGACGGCTGGGAGCCCGACGACGACCACGACCACGGGGTGTCGGACGAAGAGTTCGCCTCCGTGGTCTTCGACGAGGCCTTCGTACGTGCGGCGGAGGTGCACGAGCCGTCCGCCGTCGAACGCCTCCTGGCCGCCGCGCAGGCCAGAGCCGAGGCCACCGAGGCGGAAGCGGCCCGCCGCGGCCGCAGCAGAGCCGAGCGCTTCGACGACGGGTACGGCGATTTCGGCCATGATCCCGACTTCGACGACCCGGACGACGACCGCGACCTCCTCGACCGTCCGTACGGCGCACCCCCGGCCACCGGCAAGCAGGTCCGCTGGCACCGGCCCGTCGCCTGGATGCTGGCCCTCGTCATGGGTGTCGGCATGGTCGCGCTGGCCTTTGCGGCCGTCTACCGGGGCGCCTCCGCGGGCAGCAGCACCGAGCAGGTGCCGCCGCCCGCCTCGACCGGCTCCGAGCAGGGCGGCCCGGTGGCACCCTCGGCCTCCGCCGACTACTCCCAGCCGGCCGTACCGGTGATTCCGCGCAGCCCCTGACCTGCCGTGCGGCGGCGCGAAGCCGGCCCAACTTGTCCTGCACCGACGCGTTTACGGGCCCTTCCCCAGACCTACCCTGAAGGTATGGCAGGGCTTGGCGACCCGCCTGGAGGGCCGCCCGAGGGCGGGCCCGGAGGCGGAGAGGACGAGTACCGATCCGTCGTCTTCGACGAGTCGTTCATACGAGCTGCCCGCCTCCAGGAGTTCTCCGCCCAGGAACGTATCGCCGACCATGCCCCGGCCGTCCGCCGCCGCGCGCCACTGCGCCGGGGGCTGTCCCGCCAGGCCCTGATCCTCGTCGTGCTGATCGCCGTCGCCTTCGGCACCGCGATCTACATGGGCGTACGGCACCCGGCCCAGAGCCCCTCCGTGCGGGCCGCCGAGCCGGTGCGGATGACCGTCGTCCCGCTGGCCCCGCAGGGCAGGGTGCCCGGCGCCGCCGACGTCGCCCTGCTGTACGAGCGCAGCCCCGCCGCGCACTTCCGGACCGCCGCCGAGGGCGTCCCGCTGCCGGGCGCCCGGCGCACCGCGCACTTCTCGGACGACCAGGTCATGAGCGCGCTGACCACCGCCAAGGACTACATCGTCCGCTCGGCGCTCGACCCGGGCGTGCTCCGCGGCGAGGAGGTCCGCTCGGTGCGGGTGCTGCTGGATCCGGACCAGCTCGCCCAGTTCGACGCGAGCTTCGAGCGGCCCGCCGCGGACGGCCGGCACGCACCCACCGGATGGCTGGTGCGCTTCGACCCGGCACGGGCGGAGCCGACCGACGACGAGATCCGGGTACGGGGCAGCCTGCGGGCCGTGGAGAGCGACGCGTCCACCCTGGAGGTCACCGCCGACCACACCATGGTCTACCCGCTGCGGCCCCCCGGCGACGAAAAGGCCCGGGCGTCGCTGTTCACCGTCCGGCGCGAGCTGCACTTCCGCTTCGACCGGGACGACCTGCGCCTGCACCAGACCCAGCTCGTCGCCTCGTACGTGCAGGCCGGACCGCTCTCCTGTGCCGAGGACTCGGCCAACCACCTCCGCCCGCTGCTCGCGGGCCAGACGGCCAGGACGGGCGGCCCCGCCGACACCGACCCGTACACCACGGACGACGCCGGGGGCCTGTGCGGCACCCTTGCGAAGAGCGCCCAGCCGGCGGTGTGAGGCGGACGCTCAGGCGCCGTCGTGCGGCGGGCGGTCGTCCGGGGACTTCGGGCCGCTGCCGGTGTCCCCGGAGCCTTCGGGCCCGTCCGCGTCCCTGGGCGGCCTCGGCGGGGAGGACGTGAAGCCGCCGAAGCCCCGCCGCATCCGGTCGCCGAGGTCACCGGCGCCGCCGGCGATGTCGTTCACCAGCTTCATCAGCGGGTCCTTGGAGCCGCGGACGTGCGTGGCGTAGCTGGACGCCGACTCGCGGAAGGAGTCCCGGACCGAGGTGTCCTTGTCCTCGTCGCGCCGCGGGTAGTGGCCGTCCATGATCCGCTGGTAGTCGCGGGAGGCGGCCCACTTCTTCAGCTCGGCGGCCCGCACCGTGGTGAAGGGGTGGGTGCGGGGCAGCACGTTCAGGATCTTCAGCACGGAGTCGCGCAGGTCGCCCCCGGCCTCGTACTCGTCGGCCTGCTCCAGGAACGCGTCCACGTTCATCTCGTGCAGGTGGTTGCCGCCCGCGATCTTCATCAGGCCCCGCATGGAGGCCTGGAGGTCCTGGCCGACCAGCAGACCCGCGCGGTCGGCCGACAGCTCCGACTTGCGGAACCACTCGCGCAGCGCGGTCACGATCGCCATGATCGCGAGGTTGCCCAGCGGGATCCAGGCCACCCGGACCGCGAGGGACGTCAGGAACAGCAGGATGGTCCGGTAGACCGAGTGCCCGGACAGCGCGTGCCCGACCTCGTGCCCGATCACCGCCCGCATCTCCTCCTCGTCCAGCAGCTCGACGAGGCCCGTGGTGACGACGATGATCGGCTCGTCCAGGCCGATGCACATCGCGTTCGGCGTCGGGTCCTGGTTGACGTACATCGGGGGGACCTTCTCCAGATCCAGGATGTAGCAGGCGTCGCGCAGCATCACGTTCAGATGGGCGAACTGCCGGTCCGAGACGCGCACCGAGTCGGACAGGAACAGCAGCCTCAGACTCCGCTCGGGCAGCAGGCCGCTGAGCGCCTTGAAGACCGTGTCGAAGCCGCTCAGCTTGCGCAGCGCCACCAGCGCGCTGCGGTCGGCCGGGTGCTCGTACGCACGCGAGGAGATGCCCGGGAAGCGCCTGCGCTGCCTGCTCGGCACGTTCTCGTGCCCGTTGTGCTGGTGGCCTTCGGACATGTCATCCCCCAGGTGCGTCTGTATGGCCTGTGTGCGGCGTCTGGCCTGTGCATGTGTTCTGCGGCCCCCGAGGCCGAGCCCAGCCTAGGCGGAGTTACCGTGGACGGGCAGTACAGCGAAGGAGTCCCTGTCATGGCGCACACCCCCCACACCGACTGGCTCACCGCGGCGGCGACCGCGGCCGAGCAGCAAGGGCCGGGAAATCTGCTCCGGATCGTTCTGATCGTGATGGTGCTGGGCTGTGTGCTGTCCGCGTGGTTCCTGCTGCGGGGGTACAAGCGGAAGGACGACTGAGGAGATCCAAAGGTTCCCCGGGCCCTCCGGGACCGTCGTGGACCGCCGCTGACCCGTCCCCAACGGCGGAGTCGGCGTGATCGCCGGAGAGGCGCCCGCATACGATGAGGCGACGTCTTTATCCCGCCCACACCGGATAGGTCCTGCCGAAGATGAGCTTCCACAGCACCGCTGCCCAGTTTGTCACCCTTGCCGCCGAGGGCGGCGAGGAGCACAGCGGCAACCACGAGAGCCTCAGCCCCTACGTCACCGGCATCGGCGCGTTCGTCATCCTGATGCTCCTGCTGTGGATCACCACTCGCTTCAACCGCGACCGCTGAGCGCGGGGGCCGTGGGCCCGGCAGGAGCCCTCAGGCCGGGCCGGTAGGGTCTGCACGCATGGGAGAGCAGGACATGCCTACCGGCCCGGCGCACGACACGGCGCACACGCCGGCGCGTGACACGCACAGCCGCGCGGTGCCCGCCCGCGCCACCGGACCGGGCAACGGCCCGGCGCGCTCGGGCAAACGACGCCTCGGCGTCATGGGCGGCACCTTCGACCCGATCCACCACGGGCACCTGGTGGCGGCCAGCGAGGTCGCCGCGCAGTTCCACCTCGACGAGGTGGTGTTCGTGCCCACCGGGCAGCCGTGGCAGAAGAGCCACCGCACGGTCTCCGCGGCCGAGGACCGCTACCTGATGACGGTCGTCGCGACCGTGGAGAACCCGCAGTTCTCGGTGAGCCGCATCGACATCGACCGCGGCGGCCCCACCTACACCGTGGACACCCTGCGCGACCTGCGGGCGCTCAACCCGGACTCGGACCTGTTCTTCATCACCGGCGCCGACGCCCTCGCGCAGATCCTCACCTGGCGCGACAGCGAGGAACTGTTCTCCCTCGCCCACTTCATCGGCGTCACCCGGCCCGGCCACACGCTGACCGACGCCGGACTCCCCAAGGGCGGCGTCTCGCTCGTCGAGGTCCCCGCCCTCGCCATCTCCTCCACGGACTGCCGTGCGAGAGTCGCCAAGGGCGATCCCGTCTGGTACCTGGTGCCGGACGGAGTAGTGCGCTACATCGACAAGCGCCAGCTGTACCGCGGCGAGTGAGCCGAGAGGGGCACCGGTGAACGACGGATACGACGCGGGGTACGGGGGCGACACCCCGTACGAACTCGTCGGCTACGACGAGTACGGCCGGCCGGTGTACCGCCCGGCCCAGACGCAGCCCCAGGGCCAGGGCCAGCAGCAGCCGTACGACCCGTACACGCAGCAGCAGGGACAGCAGTACGGGCAGCAGGGCTACGGCTACGACCCGTACGCCACGGGCGCCCAGCAGCCCCAGGGCCAGCAGCCGTACGACCCCTACGACGCCTACGGCTCCGGGACCGGCTACGACACCGGCCGGCAGTACCCGGCGTACGGCGACGACCACGCCTTCGGCACCCCCCAGGGCGGCCCGCCCGCGCAGCCGTCGTACGACCCCTACGGCCGGGCCGCCACGAGTGGTCCGCAGCCCCGGGTCGCCGAGCAGACCGCCCACATCCCGCAGCAGGCGGGCCCGCCCGACGAGCCGGAGGCGGGAGCGCCGGCGGCCGACCCCGCCGAAACCGGCCGCGAGTACCACACCGAGCAGTTCGCCTTCGTCGAGGAGCCGACCGACGACTCCGAGGACGTCATCGACTGGATGAAGTTCACGGAGAACCGCACCGAGCGCCGGGAGGAGGCCCGGCGCCGGGCACGCACGCGTGTCGTCGCCCTGGCCGTCGTCCTGGCGCTGGTCGCGGTCGGCGGCGTCGGCTACCTCTGGTACGCCGGGAAGCTGCCCGGCCTGTCCTCGTCCGACTCCGAGCCGGGTACGACGACGGCGGCGGGTGCGCAGAAGCGTGACGTGATCGCCGTCCACCTGCACGACACCAACGGCGGCGCCACCTCCACCGCGCTGCTCGTGGACAACACCACCACCAAGCGGGGCACCGCCGTACTGGTGCCCAACTCCCTCTCGCTGACCAGCGACGACGGCAGCACGACCACGCTCGCCAAGTCCGTCGACGACGCCGGCCCCGACGCGACCCGCACCGCGCTCGACTCGGTCCTCGGCACCGACATCGAGGGCACCTGGCGCCTGGACACCCCCTACCTCCAGATCCTCGTCGACCTGGTCGGCAACATCGAGGTCGACACCGACACCGACGTCCCCGACCCGGAGGCCAAGGACAAGGGCGCCGCCCCCCTCGTGCACAAGGGCGAGGGCCAGACCCTCAGCGGCAAGATGGCCGTCGCCTACGCCACCCACCGCGGCTCCGGCGAGAAGGCCGACGCCCAGTTGCAGCGGTTCGGGCAGGTCATGCAGGGGGTGCTGCGCAAGCTGTCCTCGGACCCGCAGGCCGCGACGACCACCATCCAGACCCTGGGGCTGATCCTCGACCCGCCGCTGACCGAGCAGGACCTCGGCTCCTTCCTCGCCGGTCTCTCCGACCTCGCCAAGGGCGGCGACTTCACGACCACGCTGCTGCCCGTGGAGGGCGACGGCAGGCTCAGTGCCGAGGCCAGTGAGGGCGTCGTCAAGGAGGTCCTCGGCGGTACCGCGAAGAGCCCGGACAAGGACGCGGCCGTCAGCGTCTCCGTCCAGAACGCCACCGGCGTCGAGGACCGCGGCGGCAAGGCCCGCGTCGTCCTCCTCAACGGCGGCTTCACCTTCCTGGAGGGCTCCGCCGCCTCCGGCACCGAGGCGACGTCGAAGGTCGTCTACGCCGAGGCCGCCGACAAGGAGGACGCCGTCCAGGTCGCCAAGACCCTGGGCCTGCCCACCGACTCCGTCACCCAGGGCGAGGTCCCGGCGAACGCCAAGGTCTCGGTGGTCCTCGGCCAGGACTACGAACCGGCGTCGTAGTCGGCCGCGTCGTTGTCACGTGGGGTGCCGTCGGCGGTCGTGAGACCCTTGAGGTCAACCGACCGCCGACCCGAAAGCCAGGCAGTGACCGCGACCGACCGCTCCATCGAACTCATCAACGCCGCCGCGCAGGCGGCGGCCGACAAGCTCGCGCACGACATCATCGCCTACGACGTCAGCGACGTCCTGTCGATCACGGACGCCTTCCTGCTGGCCTCCGCGCCCAACGACCGCCAGGTCAAGTCGATCGTCGACGAGATCGAGGAGCGGCTCAGCAAGGAGCTCGGCGCCAAGCCGGTGCGCCGCGAGGGCGACCGCGAGGCCCGCTGGGTCCTGCTCGACTACGTCGACATCGTCGTCCACGTCCAGCACAGCGAGGAGCGCGTCTTCTACGCCCTGGAGCGGCTGTGGAAGGACTGCCCCGAGCTGGAGCTGCCCGCCGACGCCAAGGAGACCCGCGGCAAGGCGGAGGAGCACGCCCGGCTCCAGGCCGCCGAGGAGGCGACGGAGACCGACGGGGACTGGCGATGAGCGCCACCGGTGAGGTGACGGCCGGGAAGCCGGGCCGCGGCCGGCGCGTCATCCTGTGGCGGCACGGCCAGACCTCGTGGAACGTGGAGCGCCGCTTCCAGGGCTCCACGGACGTCGCGCTCACCGAGACCGGCGTCGCCCAGGCCCGCCGCGCCGCCCAGCTGCTCGTCCATCTGCGGCCCGACGCGATCGTCGCCTCCGACCTCATGCGTGCCGCGGGCACGGCCGCCGAGCTTGCCGCGCTCACCGGCCTGGAGGTGACCCTGGAGGAAGGCCTGCGGGAGACCTACGCGGGTGTGTGGCAGGGGCTGACGCACGACGAGATCATCGCCCGGCACGGCGAGGAGTACGCGGCGTGGAAGCGCGGCGAGCCGGTGCGCCGCGGCGGCGGTGAACTGGAGACCGAGGTGGCCGACCGCGCCGCCCCCGTGGTGCTCCGGCACACCGAGAAGCTCCCCGAGAACGGCACGCTCGTCGTGGTCAGCCACGGCGGCACCATCCGCACCACCATCGGCCGGCTCCTCGGGCTGGAGCCGCACAGCTGGGAGAGCCTCGGCGGCCTGACCAACTGCTGCTGGTCCGTCCTGGGCCAGGGCGCCCGCGGCTGGCGTCTGCTGGAGCACAACGCCGGCACGCTGCCGGAACCGGTGCTCGGCGACGACGACTAGCCGTGGGTGGCGGGCCCCGGGACCCGGATTTCACTTTCCGGCAGGTCGCAGGCTAAAGTTCTTCTTGTTCGCCCCGCCGAGCGGGGCGAAACACCACACGGCTCCGGCCGGGTGGCAGCAAGGGGCTATAGCTCAGTTGGTAGAGCGCCTGCATGGCATGCAGGAGGTCAGGAGTTCAATTCTCCTTAGCTCCACAGCCCACGGACGAATCCCGTCCCCCTCGGGGGGCGGGATTTTCGTTTGCGCCCGCTTGAGCAACAGGCTTCCCACAGGCGTATACCCCTGTGGGAAGCCTGTGGGACTCCGTGTCCGGACTGGTACTGAGGCGTCGCTGACCGTATTGGCCCGGTCGTGGCAGAATCAAACGGCCGGAAGGGGACCGCGGCCCGACGGGAGGGAGTGGCGATGCCTGCGAGCATCCTCGAGGAGGTCGGTCACCTCCTCGGCGGAGCGGTGGCACGGAACACCATCACCCGTCTCAGCTGCCCTTCCTGCGGTTCCGCACACGTGGCCCAAGTGCTCGGCGACAACGGCGGAATCTCGTACGTGTGCACGGCCTGCGGCCACAGCTGGAGCTGAGCGATGGGTGCACACAGGCGGAAGTGCGACTGGTGCGGCAGCGGCACCCCGATCGTGCGGGACATGGAGCCGGTCAACCCGGACTACCAGTACTGGTGCGAGGAGTGCGCGCGGGCGCTGATCATAAAAGGCGACCCCATCGAGACGTACCGCGAACTGGAGGGCGAGCCGATCTACGGCCGGCTGCTCGAGGAGCACTGCACGCTCAAGCGGTTCTACTCGTTCGTGACGGCGTAATGAACGTCCTCGTGACGACGTAACGACCGTCACAAGAGGGCGAAACGGGCAAACCGGAAACGATTTGGTGTTGTGCCCGGTGGACCGTGTAATGTTGGCGTCGCCGCCGGGGAAACCGGGCGGAACGCAGGAAACAAGGGGCTATAGCTCAGTTGGTAGAGCGCCTGCATGGCATGCAGGAGGTCAGGAGTTCAATTCTCCTTAGCTCCACAGGAAGCACGAACCCCCCGGATCACCGATCCGGGGGGTTCGTTCGTATGTCAGCGGCCGAGGGCCCGGCGGCCGCGGCCCTGGGACAGGACCGGCAGGTTGGTGCGCGAGGAACCGACCTGCCCGCGGGTGTCCTCCTCGATGCGCAGGGCGAGCGCCGGACAGCGGCGCACCGCGCGGACCGCCTTGGCCTCCGCGAACCGCGGTACGTCTGCCTGCGCGACGGTCGGGAAGCCGTCGGCGCCGAGCTGGAAGACCTCCGGGAGGATGTCCGCGCACAGACCGTGGCCCCGGCACAGGGTCCAGTCGACGTAGATCTTCTGCCGACTGGGGCCGTTCTCCTCCCCGCCGCCCGGGATGCCGGTCGGGGCCCCGCCGCCCTCGAAGAGCGGCAGGACGCCCTCCACGGGCCGTCCGCAGCCGTTGCCGAGGACATGGGCGGCGAGATCGTCCGTGAACGCCTTGACGGTCGACTCCAGGAACATCGCCGAACCGTCCGGGTGCGAGCAGGCGCCGCGCCGCTTCACGTTCCTCGCGACCTGCTTGACCGCCTCCAGGGCGGCCGGGCCGCCGCCGTTCAGGATGTCCTCCAGGCCGCGCGCGGCGGCCGGCAGACCGAGGTAGCAGGGGCCGCACTGGCCCGCGCTCTCCTGGGCCAGCCACTGCGCCACCCGCAGCGACTCGCCCAGCGGGCAGGTGTCCTGGCTGATCGGCAGGATCGCGCCCGCGCCGAGGGAGCCGCCCACCTGCTGGAGCGAGTTGCGCGAGACGATCGCCTCGTCGACCGTCGCCGCGTCGATCCACTTGCCGTGGTAGCCGCCGGTCAGCACGCCCTGCGGCACCGGCGGGGCGCCGGCGAGCTGGAGGACGTAGCGCAGCGGCACGCCCGTGGGCACCTCGATCACCATGGGGCGGGCCACCGCGCCGGAGACCGTGAGCATGACGGTGCCCGGCTCGTCGTACAGGCCGGTGTTGCCGTAGCGCTCGGGGCCGATGCGGGCGGCGATCGCCAGCTGGGCGAACGTCTCGGCGTTGGACAGCAGGGTCGGGGCGCCGCCGACGCCGCTGCGGGACGCGCTGACCTTGCGGCCGGGCGGGATCGCCGGGCCGCCGTCGATGGAGCGGATCAGCGAGGCCGCCGCGCCGGTGACCATGCGCACCGGATTGCGCTGCACGCGCGCGCGGAGGGCGGAGCGGCGTCCGTTGTTCAGGCCGCGTTCGGCGAGGGCGGCCTCCATGGAGCGCTGGGTGGACTCGCGGGTGACCCCGATGACCAGCGTGCGGGCGCCCATGGCCTCGGCGCACAGCAGCGCGCCGTCCAGGATCAGGTGCGGGGCACGGTTGATGAGCACCGTGTCCTTGCGGCAGGCCGGCTCGTCCTCGCTGCCGTTGACGACCACGACCGGCCGTACGCCGCGTTTGATCGCCGCCTCGGCGACCGAGCGCAGCTTCTTGTGGAAGGGGAAGCCCGCGCCGCCGCGGCCCTTCAGGTTGATGCGTTCGGAGAGCTGGGCGAGCTGTTCGCCGCCCAGCGGTTCGAGCGGCCCGTGCACCTTCAGGTGCATGGGCAGATCCAGGCGCTCGACAAGGTCGAAGCCCGACGTGAGCTGGGGAAGCCCGACGACGCGGACCTCTGGGACGTCGGGCAGGGCCTCGTTCACTTCATGCCTCCGGAAGGCGTGTTCCAAGGTTCGCCGGAACCCGGTGCGCCGAAGTCGTGGGCCGCGTCGTAGGGCGACGAGCCGGGGGACGCACCGGGGGCTGGTTCAGTGGCGGGACCGCTGTTGTACGTGTCATTCGGGTAGTACGTGTCGTGGACGGTGTTCGTCTCACCGGTGTCGTACACGTCACTCGAGCCGTAGCCCGACGCGCCCGGATTGCCGTAGACGGGGATGGTGTGTCCGGTGTCGTTGAGCGGGTCGTAGGCCGACGGGGGTGCCTCGCCGACCGGGGGCGGGGACGGGATCGGCCAGCTGCCCGAGGTGCTGGAAGCGGTGTCGGCGAACGGCATCGCCGTGGTGGGCCGCAGGTCCGGCGGCAGCCGGGTGGCAGCGGTCGCCTCGGCCGTCAACGGCTGCCGCCGCGCGCGCGAGGAGCCGGACACGGCACGGTAGGCCGCCGCGAAGCCGTTGGAGGGCTCCGGGGGAGTGAGGCGTTCCGCGGGCTCGTACAGCGGTGCGGAGGGGGTGCCCGGCCGGGGTGCCTTGCGGCCCTCGTAGCCCGGCAGCACGGCACCCGCCGTCGCCCGGGCCCGGCTCTCCTCCAGTTCCTCGCGGGCCACCCGCTCCGAGGTCCCGAAGAAGCCGGCGATCCGGTCGGCGACCCTGCGCTTGACCGGGCGGGGCGCCGCGCGCAGCGCCAGGGCCGCCATGACGCCGAGCAGGGACAGGCCGTACAGGACCGTGAAGAGCGGCTTCGCCGCGCGACCCGCGTAGAGCCCGTGCAGCAGGGCGAAGCACCAGGCCGGGTAGGCCAGCATGTGCATGGCCCGCCAGCGGGCTGCCACGGGAGCCGGGGACGCGAAACGGTTGCGCAGGGCGCCGGTCACGGACACGAAGACCATGAGCATGCTGGCCAGGGTGCCGAAGCCGATGAGGACGGCCCTGCCCCCGAACTGCTCGTCCTCCGTGGCCAGGAGCCCGAAGGGGACCACCGCGGCGACCCAGGTGGTGTGGTCCAGCGCGAGCTTGACCCCGATGTGCACCAGGAGGAACACGACCGAGGCGACCGCGGTGGTCCGGTGCACCGCCTGGGCCAGGATGCGTTGGCGGGTGTCGAGGACGATCCGGTCCTGGGCGACGAGCCCCCAGATCACCGAGCAACTGAGGAGGACGAGGGAGAGGACGCCGGCGCCGAAGTCGAGGAACGCCGCGAAGGTGTCGTCCGCCGTGCTGTCGTTCGTCACCACGGCAGGCCTCCCCGCGTCAGGGACGCGCGGGCAGCGGGCGAGCTGTTACTGCGGGGATGGATCAGGGGAGGGTTCATGGGGGCAACTCCGAGCGGTTCGGGAAAGCGGTCCCGCTGCCGCACTCTAAGTGGCGCCATACCCGCGAGTACGGGGTTTGAGTTATTGCGTTGTTATCAAACGACAATGCGTCCGTTGTGATGTCCCTTAGCAGTCGTTACGCGAAGTAACCTTTGACCTTGGTTCAGGTTTGCGGCGGTGCCCGCGGCTCGGAAGCCCGTCGCGGGCCGCTCGGCGACTGCGGTACCCTGACGCCATGCGTGCCGTACGCCTTCTGCTTAGCGAGCCGCGCTGATCAGTCCCGACCCCGGTCGTAGTCCGGTGGCCGGAATCGGCGCGGCGTCCCCTCCTGTGCGAGGGGATTTTTCATTTCCCGGCAGTCACAGCCGGTCTTGAATGTCGCAGCCGCTGGCAGAGACGATCGATGGAGCTTTGAGGATCATGAGCGAGACGAACCCCGCGGCGACCGCCCCTGTGTCGGCGGACGCCGCGCCGCACCGCTACACGGCTGCCATGGCCGCCGAGATCGAGGCACGCTGGCAGGACTTCTGGGACGCCGAGGGGACGTACGCCGCGCCGAACCCCGATGGTGACCTGGCGGGCGACCCGGAGCTGGTCGCCAAGCCCAAGAAGTTCATCATGGACATGTTCCCGTACCCCTCGGGTGCGGGCCTGCACGTCGGTCACCCCCTGGGCTACATCGCCACCGACGTCTTCGCCCGCTTCCAGCGGATGACCGGCCACAACGTCCTGCACACCCTGGGCTTCGACGCCTTCGGCCTGCCCGCCGAGCAGTACGCCGTGCAGACCGGCACGCACCCGCGCGTGTCGACCGAGGCCAACATGAAGAACATGCAGAGCCAGCTGCGCCGGCTGGGCCTGGGCCACGACAAGCGCCGGTCGTTCGCCACGATCGACCCGGAGTACTACAAGTGGACCCAGTGGATCTTCCTGCAGATCTTCAACTCCTGGTACGACGAGGAGGCGCGCAAGGCCCGGCCGATCGCCGAGCTGGTCGCCCAGTTCGAGTCCGGTGAGCGCGCGCTGCCCGGCGGCGGCTCCTGGGACCGGCTGACCGAGGCCGAGCGCGCCGACGTCCTGGGTGAGTACCGCCTGGCCTACGCCTCCGACGCGCCCGTCAACTGGTGCCCCGGCCTGGGCACCGTGCTGGCCAACGAGGAGGTCACCGCCGACGGCCGTTCCGAGCGCGGCAACTTCCCCGTCTTCAAGTCCAAGCTGCGCCAGTGGAACATGCGGATCACGGCCTACGCCGACCGGCTGCTGGACGACCTGGACGAGCTGGACTGGCCCGAGGCCATCAAGCTGCAGCAGCGCAACTGGATCGGCCGCTCCGAGGGCGCCCGCGTCGACTTCCCCGTCGACGGCGAGCACATCACCGTCTTCACCACCCGCCCGGACACCCTGTTCGGCGCGACCTACATGGTGCTGGCGCCCGAGCACCCGCTGGTCGAGAAGTTCACCCCGGCCGCGTGGCCCGAGGGCACGCACCAGGTGTGGACCGGCGGCCACGCGACCCCGACCGAGGCGGTCGCCGCGTACCGCGCGCAGGCCGCCGCCAAGTCCGACGTCGAGCGGCAGGCCGAGGCCAAGGACAAGACCGGCGTCTTCATCGGAACCTACGCGACCAACCCGGTCAACGGCGAGCAGGTCCCGGTCTTCATCGCCGACTACGTGCTGATGGGCTACGGCACCGGCGCGATCATGGCCGTCCCGGCGCACGACACGCGCGACTTCGAGTTCGCGCGCGCCTTCGAGCTGCCGATCCGCTGCGTGGTCGAGCCGACCGACGGCCGGGGCACGGACACGTCGACGTGGGACGAGGCGTTCGCCTCGTACGACGCCAGGATCGTGAACTCCTCCGGTGCGGACGTCTCCCTGGACGGCCTGGGCGTGGTCGAGGCCAAGGCGCGCATCACCGAGTGGCTGGAGCGCTCCGGCACCGGCCAGGGCACCGTCAACTTCCGCCTGCGCGACTGGCTGTTCAGCCGCCAGCGCTACTGGGGCGAGCCCTTCCCGATCGTCTACGACGAGGACGGCATCGCCCACTCCCTGCCCGAGTCGATGCTGCCCCTGGAGCTGCCCGAGGTCGAGGACTACTCCCCGCGCACCTTCGACCCGGACGACGCGGACACACAGCCCGAGACGCCGCTGTCGCGCAACGAGGACTGGGTGAACGTCACCCTGGACCTGGGGGACGGCCGGGGTCCGCGCACGTACCGGCGCGAGACCAACACCATGCCCAACTGGGCCGGCTCCTGCTGGTACGAGCTGCGCTACCTGGACCCGAACAACAGCGAGCAGCTGGTCGCCCCGGAGATCGAGCAGTACTGGATGGGCCCGCGCGAGGGTCTGCCGCACGGCGGCGTCGACCTGTACGTCGGCGGTTCCGAGCACGCCGTACTGCACCTGCTGTACGCGCGCTTCTGGTCCAAGGTCCTGTTCGACCTGGGGCACGTCTCCTCGGCCGAGCCGTTCCACAAGCTGTTCAACCAGGGCATGATCCAGGCCTACGTCTACCGGGACAGCCGCGGCATCGCGGTGCCGGCCGCCGAGGTGGAGGAGCGCGACGGCTCCTACTACTACCAGGGCGAGCAGGTCTCCAGGCTGCTGGGCAAGATGGGCAAGTCCCTGAAGAACGCGGTCACCCCGGACGAGATCTGCGCCGAGTACGGCGCCGACACCCTGCGCCTGTACGAGATGGCGATGGGTCCGCTGGACGTCTCCCGGCCGTGGGACACGCGCGCGGTGGTGGGCCAGTTCCGGCTGCTGCAGCGGCTGTGGCGCAACGTCGTCGACGAGAACACCGGCGAGGTGACGGTGGCGGACGTCGCGGAAGCCGACATCGACGGGGACACGCTGCGTGCCCTGCACAAGGCCATCGACGGTGTGCGCCAGGACCTGGAGGGCATGCGGTTCAACACCGCCATCGCCAAGGTCACCGAGCTGAACAACCACCTGACGAAGGTGGGCGGTGTGGTTCCGCGCTCGGTCGCCGAGCGCCTGGTGCTGATGGTCGCGCCGCTGGCCCCGCACGTCGCCGAGGAGCTGTGGCGCAAGCTGGGGCACACGGATTCGGTGGTCCACCAGGACTTCCCGGTCGCCGACCCGGCCTACGTCGTCGACGAGACCGTGACCTGCGTCGTCCAGATCAAGGGCAAGGTCAAGGCGCGGCTGGAGGTCTCCCCCTCCATCTCCGACGACGACCTGGAGAAGGCGGCACTGGCCGACGACAAGGTCGTGGCCGCGCTGGACGGGGCGGGGATCCGCAAGGTGATCGTGCGGGCGCCCAAGCTGGTGAACATCGTCCCGGCCTAGGCGGCCGGGAGGATCCGCTCGCTCTCCGGGTGGGTCGGGGTAGTCCCTTACGGGCCGGTTCAGGGTCCGGTGCGGGCAGGTTCGGGGTTCTGTTGGAACCCTGGGCCTGCCCGCTGCGTTTACCGTGGAAGAGCAGCGCGGCGGGTGCCGTGCCACGGCCTTCGGTCCCCGGGCCGGATGCTCGGACGCTCGGAGGAGGAGCTTCGTGGAAGCAGTGATCACCGTCTTCGCCCTGCTTTTCGTGCTCGCCCTCGTGCTGGGCGCCTACGCCACGGTGAAGGCCGTCGGCGCGGCCAAGCGCAGCGCCGACCGTCACATCACCCAGGCCCGCCGCACCGTCGAGGACCACACGCTGCGGGCCAAGTCCCTCGTGCAGGTGGGCCCCGCGAGCGAGCTCGCCCAGCTGCGGCTGACGCTGCGCACGTCGATGCGCGCCACGCAGGACGCGCTGCACGCGGGCGTGGCCGAGGACGAGTCCCTGAAGGAGTCCCTCGCCCTGTTCGAGCGGCTCAGCGCGCACGGGGTCGAACTGGACGGCGAGCTCAGGCGGCTGGAGTCCGAGCCCGACCGCGCCACGCTCGGCGAGCGCCTCCCCGCGCTGCGCGAGCGCACCGAGCGCATCACGCGGTCCGCGGAGGCGCTGCGCTGGGCGGCCCGGGACCGGGCCCGCCGCTTCGCCGACGACGACCTGGACTCGCTGAGCGCACAGATCGACGTCGAGGCCGGCGCCCTGCGGCACTGGACGGAGACCGGGACGGAGCCCGCCGCCGCGCCCTGGCCCGAGGCCCCGGCCGCCGAGACCCCGGCCGCCGGCCAGACCTGGCCGCAGAACCCGCAGCAGGGACGTCAGGAGCAGCAGGGTCCGGTGGAGGAGCCCGCGCGGCCCGCCATCACCCCGCCCGGCCCCGGCACCGTGTACCCCTGGCAGAAGAAACCCCGTCCGGAGAGCACGACCTGACCGGGGCCCGCGGACGCCCGCTCCCCGGGGCCGGGCTGCCGTACGCGCGCTACGGCAGGTAACCTCCAGCTCATGTCCCGCCATGTCGCGATCGTCACGGATTCAACGGCCTATCTCCCGGCCCGGACGATGGAGCGGCACGGCATCACCGCGGTACCCCTGACCGTGGTCCTGGGCGACCGCGCCCTGCAGGAGGGCACCGAGATCTCGACCCGGTCGCTGGCGCAGGCCCTGCAGAAACGGCGCCCGGTCACCACCTCCCGCCCCAGCCCGGAACTCTTCGCCGAGACCTACCGCAGGATCGCCGAGTCCGGCGTCGACGGCATCGTCTCCCTCCACCTCTCCGCGGAACTCTCCGGTACGCACGACGCGGCCGTCGTCGCCGCGCGCGAGGCACCCGTCCCGGTGCGCGTCGTGGACACCGGCATGATCGCGATGGCCCTCGGCTTCTGCGCACTCGCCGCGGCGGAGGCGGCGGAGGCCGGCGGCACGGTGGACGAGGCGGTCACGGCCGCGGAGAAACGAGCCGCGGGCACCTCTGCCTTCTTCTACGTCGACACCCTCGACTATCTGCGGCGCGGCGGTCGGATCGGGGCGGCCCAGGCCCTGCTCGGCTCCGCCCTCGCGGTGAAGCCGCTGCTGCAACTGGGCGGCGGTCGCATCGAGCCCCTGGAGAAGGTCCGCACGGCGTCCAAGGCCATCGCCCGGCTGGAGGAGATCGTCGCCGAGCGTGCGGGCAGCGCACCCGTGGACATCGCCGTCCACCATCTCGCCGCCCACGAGCGGGCGTCGGCCCTGGCGGAGCGGCTGGGAGAGCGGGTGCCCGGGCTGGCCGACCTGCATGTGAGCGAGGTCGGCGCGGTGATCGGGGCGCATACGGGGCCCGGGTTGCTGGGGGTTGTGGTCTCGCCGCGGTGAGGGGCGGCCCGGTGGGCGTCTTGTGTTTCCTTGTGTGGCTTCCGGGGTGCCGTGTGTCACCCGTGTGGGGGTTGGAGTTGTCCACAACCCGGTGGTAGTCCCCGGGAATCGAGCATGATCATCGCGGATGTGCCGAGGTGTCCGATCCTCGTCGCATGGCTCTTCGATCACGTTCACGCACCGCATCCGCGACCAGCGGCCCGGGTCGCGCTCCCGCCTCCGACGGCCGCCTCCGCCACCGCCGCTCTCCCCGCGTTCGCGGCCGGGCGCGGCACGGGCACCGGCATGCGTCGGCGGAGGAGCTGCGCCGACGTGCGGAGGCGTTGTTCGACGAACGCGCCGGTCAGTGGGGCGAGTCGGGGCTGGCGCCACCGCCGGCCGGGGCCGGCGGGCGGTCCGGCGTCGCCGAGGACGAGGGCACGGCCACGGCCACGGCTCGGAGGGAGGAGGAGCACCACGCGCCGGACGCGGTCGATGATGCCGCGGCGGTCTGGAGGAGGCGGGCCGGTTCGGCGCTGCGGGAGCGGATGCCGGTGTGGCTGCAGACGCGGTGCGGACTGGAGCGGCGCAGCGTGGCCGCGCTCACGGTGCTGCTCGTCGTCGCGGCGGTCTTCGCCGTGCAGCACTTCTGGACCGGCCGCACCCAGCCTGTGGCGGCACCGGAGATGGTGCGGGAGGGAGCGGCGTTCGGCCCGGCCGGCGAAAGCGCGGCGGCGGGAAAGGGGTCCGAGACCGGCACGCCCGAGGCCTCGACCGGTGCCAAGGCCGGTGCGGGGGCCACGGCCGGGGCCGAGATCGTGGTGGACGTCGGGGGCAAGGTACGCAAGCCCGGGGTCCACCGTCTCCCGGCCGGTTCACGGGTCGCGGACGCCCTGCGCGCCGCCGGCGGCGTACGACCCGGCACGAAGACCGAGGGGCTGAACAGGGCCCGGTTCCTCGTGGACGGAGAGCAGGTGATCGTCGGGGCGTCCGCGCCGGTCCCGGGGGCCGCCCCGGGTGGACCGGGCGCGGCGAGCGGCCCGGCCGGTCCCGCGGCTCCCGCGGCGCCGGTGTCCCTCAACACGGCCACCGCCGACCAGCTCGACACGCTGCCGGGCGTCGGCCCCGTGCTGGCCCAGCACATCATCGACTACCGCGCACAGCACGGCGGCTTCCGCTCGGTGGACGAGTTGCGCGAGGTCAACGGCATCGGCGAGCGCCGCTTCGCCGATCTTCGGGATCTGGTGCGGCCATGAGGACGCCCCCGCGCCCCGGTACGGACATGGGGCAGCCGAGGCGGCACGCCGGCGGCCACCGGTCGCCGGGGTCGCAAGGGACGGCGGGAGCGTCAGGAGCAGCGAGGGCGTCCGGAGTGGCGGGTACCGCCGGAGCGGCGGGGGCGTCGCCCGCGCGTGCGGCGGTGCACGTCGCTTCCGGCCATCGGCTCGGCGCCGCCCACCCCCGGCAGGAGGCACCCGCCGACCTGCGGCTGGTACCGCCCGCGCTCGCCGCCTGGGGTACGGCGGCGCTGACGCTCGACGTGCCGACCGTATGGGCCGTGAGCGGCGTGGCCGGAGCTCTGACGGCGGCCGGTGCTCTGCTGCTGTGGACGCGGCGGCGGCGACCGACGCGCAGGCGCCTCCCTGTGTCGGTTGCCGCCCTGCTCCTCTGCGTCGCCGCGGCCGCCGCCTCGGCCGCGCTGCACGGCGCGGACCTGCGTCGGGGGCCGGTGCCGACGCTGGCGCGGCAGTACGCCACCGTCACCGCCGAGGTGGAGGTCACCGCCGACCCCCGCCTCACCCGCCCCCGCGTCCGGGGAAACCGTGCGATGCCGCCCACCGTGCTGATCGAAGCCGAGGTGCGACGGGTGACGGAGGCGGGCGGCACCACGACGAGGACACGGACGCCGGTGCTGGTCGACGTGCGGCCTGCGGACCCGGATGCGCGGCCTGCGGACACCGCCGGAGGGCCGCCGCTCTCCCGGGCGGGGCCGGCTGCCTCACGCTGGCTGGGCCTGCTGCCGACCACCCGGGTCAGGGTCACCGCCCGGACGGCGCTCCCGAGAACGAGCGGGGACCGCGTCGCGGCCGTGCTGCGGGTACGGGGCGACCGGCAGGCACCGGAGGTGGTGGCCGGCCCGTCGGGAGCGCAACGACTGGCGGGGCGGCTGCGCGCCGGACTGCGGGAGGCCACCGACGGGCTGCCGGCGGACGCGCGGGCGCTGCTGCCCGGGCTGGTCGTCGGGGACACCTCGCGCATCACGCCGGAGCTGGAGGAGGCGTTCAAGGAGACCGACCTCGCGCACACACTGGCCGTCTCCGGAGCCAACTTCACGATCGTGCTCGCCCTGCTGCTCGGACCGCCGGGGCTGGCTCAGCGCAGCGAGCGTCGGGGTCTGGCCCCCCGCCTCGGTATCTCCCTGCGGACGACCGCGCTGCTCGGCGGGGCGCTCTCGCTCGGCCTCGTCGTCGTGTGCCGGCCCGACCCGAGCGTGCTGCGGGCCGCGGCCTGCGGGGCCGTCGCCCTGCTCGCCCTGGCCACGGGGCGGCGCAGATCGCTGCTTCCGGCGCTGGCGACGGCCGTGCTGCTGCTGGTGCTCTACGACCCGTGGCTGGCCCGCAGTTACGGCTTCCTGCTCTCCGTACTGGCGACCGGCGCGCTGCTCACGCTCGCCCCACGGTGGAGCACGGTGCTGCGCAGGCACCGGGTTCCACCGCGCCTCGCCGAGGCGTTGGCCGCCGCGGGGGCGGCGCAGGCCCTGTGTGCACCGGTCGTCGCCGTGTTGTCGGCGCGGGTGAGCCTGGTGGCGGTGCCGTGCAATCTGCTGGTGGAGTTCGCGGTCGCGCCGGCCACGGTGCTGGGCTTCGCCGCGCTGGCGACGGCACCGGTGGCGATGCCGGTGGCCAAGGCGCTGGCCTGGTGCGGGGGGTGGCCCGCCGGATGGATCGCGGGGATCGCCCGCAGCGGCGCCGCGCTGCCCGGCGCGGGAGTGGACTGGCCGGGCAGCTGGGCCGGGGCGGCGCTGCTCGCCCTCGTCACGGTCGGCGTCGTGCTCGCCGGGCGGCGGTTGCTGAGGCACCCCTGGTGGTGCGGGGCCTGTGCGGTGCTGCTGGCTCTGGCGGTGGTACGGCCGGCACCGCTGGCCCGGGTGATCACGGGGTGGCCACCGCCGGGCTGGCGGATGGTGATGTGCGACGTGGGGCAGGGCGACGCCCTGGTGCTCGCGGCGGGCGAGGGTACGGGGGTGGTCGTGGACGCCGGGCCCGACCCCGCACTGGTCGACCACTGTCTGCGTTCGCTCGGCATCACGCGCGTCCCGCTCGTGGTGCTGACCCACTTCCACGCCGATCACGTGGCGGGGCTGCCGGGGGTGCTGCGGGGGCGTTCGGTGGGCGCGATCGAGACGACGGCCCTCGAGGAACCCGCGGACCAGGCCGAGTCCGTTCGCAGGCAGGCGGCGGCCCGGCGGATCCCCCTGCGGCACGCAGCCGCCGGAGAGGGACGTCGGGCCGGTCCGCTGTCCTGGCAGGTGGTGTGGCCACCGCCGAGCCCGCCGACTCCACCGGCGAGCCCATCGGCGACCTCACCGGCGACTTCACTGCCGACCGCGGCGCCGGGCCCGCCGACGCGCACCGAAGGGCCCAATGACGCCAGTGTCACCCTCCTGGTGCGGACGGCGGGGCTGCGTCTGCTGCTGCTCGGAGACCTGGAGCCCCCGGCGCAGCAGGAGCTGGCCCGATCACCGGCGGCAGCGGCGCTGGAAGACGTCGACGTCCTCAAGGTGGCCCACCACGGCTCCGCCCACCAGGACCCCGACCTCATACGGAAGGTGGCCCCACGGCTCGCGCTCATCAGCTGCGGCGACGACAACACGTACGGGCACCCGGCGCCCAGCACGGTCGCGGCACTGCGTGCCCAGGGCGCGATGGTGCTGCGCACGGACCGGGACGGGGCACTGGCGGTCACCGGCACGGGTGAGGCGCTGCGGGTGGCGGGAGACTGAGGCCATGGATTCCACACAGACAGATGCCTACCTCCGCCGGCTGGGAGCCGAGTATCCGGCGAGGCCCACCGTCGACGCCCTGCGCGACCTGCATCTGCGCCATCTGCGGACGGTGCCGTTCGAGAACCTGTCCGTCCATCTGGGCGAGGAGATCGTGCTGGAGGAGAAGCGGCTGCTGGACAAGGTGGTGGGCGCGCGCAGGGGCGGGTTCTGCTACGAACTCAACGGCCTCTTCGGGGCGTTGCTCGCGGCGCTCGGGTACGGGGTCACGCTGCTCGCGGCCCGGGTGTACAAGGACGACGGGGCCGGGCTCGGTATCCCGTACGACCATCTGGCGCTGCGGGTGCGGACGGTGGACGGGGGCGACTGGCTGGCCGACGTCGGGTTCGGGGCGCACAGCCACGGCCCGCTGGCGTTCGCGGAGCGGGGTGAGCAGGAGGACCCCGGGGGCACCTTCCACGTCGTCGAGGCGGGGCCGGACGCGGCCGGGGTGCGCGGCGGGCACGACACGGCCCGGGCCGCCGACCTGGACGTGCTGCGCGACGGGAAGCCCGTGTACCGGGTGGAGCTGCGCCCGCGGGTGCTCGGCGACTTCGTGTCCGGGGCGTGGTGGCACAGCACCTCGCCCAGGTCGCACTTCCTCACGGCGCCGGTCTGCTCCCGGGTCACGGAGGACGGAGGGAGGATCACGCTCAGCGGACACAGGCTCACGTCGACGGCCGCCGACGGCACGCGGGAGGAGCGCGAACTGGCGACGGACGAGGAGGTGCTCGCGGCGTACCGGGACCACTTCGGCATCGGCCTCGACCGTGTGCCCGTCGTGGCCCGACCGTGAGGAGGCGTGGCAGTGACAGGGAGGGCCCTTGGTCCTGGCTGTGACGACCCTCGGTTCCCGCTGTGAGAAATCCCGCCTTGAGTGATCAATTCAGGCCACACGGGGCTACTCGTGCGTACTACCAGCACATACGTTGGTTTCCCGCGATGTGGTCCCGTGTTGCCTCGAAAGCCTCATCGGTGATCGAATGTTTCACCGTCAACTAGATTTCTCACGTCGCGCAGAGGGTGTCGCAGATGATCGGCCGTTGGCTGGGAAGCCGAACGAAGCGGATGCAACGGACGGGTCCCCTGGCGGCGGTGCAGACGCCGTCGAACGCGGGGGTGCTCAGCTGCCGGGTCCTCGACCCCGTCAACGAACCGGTGCCGAACGCGGAGTTCGCGGTCAGCGACGCCATGGGGCGCAAGGTGGTCGGCGGCGGGACGGACCCGTTCGGGTCGTTCGTGGCGACGGTGCCCGCGGGGGACTACCGGCTGGCGGTGTCCGCCGAGGGGTACACGCCCTACCGGGCCTCCATGACGGTCACCGAGGACTCGCTGGCCTCGCTCGGCGACGTGACGTTGCAGGTGGCCCAGCCGCCGGAGCTGCCGGCGGCGGGCGACTGGGAGATCGAGCCGGCGCACTCCTCGATCGCGTTCACCGCCCGGCACATCGGGCTGGCCCGGATCCACGGCCGGTTCAACTCCTTCGCGGGCGCGGTGCGGATCGCGGACGAGATGGAGCACTCGGCGATGCACGTGGTGATGGACGCGGCGTCCATCGACACCAACGTGAAGATGCGCGACGACCACCTGCGCTCGGCCGACTTCCTGGACGTGGAGCGCTTTCCGACCCTGGAGTTCTACAGCGACCGGTTCACGCACCGCGGCGGCAACCGGTGGGCCGTCACGGGAGCGCTCTCCCTGCACGGTGTGACGCGCACGGTCACGCTGGACGCCGAGTACCTCGGCCTCGGCAACGGGATGGAGGGCGAGACGCGGGCGGCCTGCCGCGCCACCACCGAGCTGCACCGGGACGACTTCACGGTGAGCTGGCAGACGATGCTGGCGCGCGGCATCGCCGTGGTCGGGCCCAGCATCACGATCGACCTCGACGTGCAGATCGTGCCCAAGGGGTGACCCGGCGATCCGGCCGCCGCCCGCTGCCCGACAATGGCACCCGTGAGTGACGTGAGACATGTGCTGGTGCTGCCCGACCGCGACGCCGCGGAGGAGGTGGCCGAGGCGCTCGGGGAGCGGTTCGGACTCGACGAGGAACCGCAGCTCGTCAGGGACGCCCTGGCCGGCGAGGACGATGCCGAGGACGCCCAGTGGCTCGTCGTCCTGCGCGACGAGCGGGACCGGCTGGACCCCGGTGAGCTGGACGAGTTCGCGGGGGAGTGGGACGGCTGGCGCGAGGAGCCGTAGCGCAGGTGTGGCGGCGGACGGGGTCCGTTGTCACCGGTGCGTGCGATGCTTGTCGCGATGGCCAGGAAGACTGCGAATGACGACCCTCTCGCCCCGGTGACCCTTGCCGTGGGCCAGGAGGACCTCCTGCTCGACCGTGCCGTGCAGGAGGTGGTGGCCGCCGCGAAGGCCGCCGACGCCGACACGGACGTGCGCGACCTGACCCCCGACCAGCTGCAGCCCGGCACACTCGCCGAGCTCACCAGCCCGTCGCTCTTCGCCGAGCGCAAGGTCGTGGTCGTACGCAATGCGCAGGACCTGTCCGCCGACACGGTCAAGGACGTGAAGGCCTACCTCGGCGCACCCGCCGAGGAGATCACTCTGGTCCTGCTGCACGCGGGCGGCGCCAAGGGCAAGGGCCTGCTGGACGCGGGGCGCAAGGCGGGCGCGCGCGAGGTGGCGTGCCCGAAGATGACGAAGCCCGCCGACCGGCTGGCCTTCGTCCGGGCGGAGTTCCGCACCGCCGGGCGGTCGGCCACCCCCGAGGCGTGCCAGGCGCTGGTCGACGCGATCGGCAGCGATCTGCGGGAGCTGGCCTCCGCGGTGTCCCAGCTGACCGCCGACGTCGAGGGGACGATCGACGAGGCGGTCGTCGGGCGGTACTACACCGGACGCGCCGAGGCCTCCAGCTTCACGGTCGCCGACCGGGCGGTCGAGGGACGTGCGGCCGAGGCCCTGGAGGCGCTGCGCTGGTCGCTGGCGACCGGCGTGGCACCGGTGCTGATCACCAGCGCGCTGGCCCAGGGCGTGCGGGCGATCGGCAAGCTGTCCTCCGCCCGCGGCGGACGCCCCGCCGACCTCGCCCGTGAGCTCGGCATGCCGCCGTGGAAGATCGACCGCGTCCGGCAGCAGATGCGCGGCTGGACCCCGGACGGCGTCTCCGTGGCCCTGCGCGCGGTGGCCGAGGCGGACGCCGGGGTGAAGGGCAACGGGGACGATCCCGAGTACGCCCTGGAGAAGTGCGTGGTGACCATCGCACAGGCGGCGCGTTCGCGGGGACGGACCTGAACCGGGTCGCGGGACCGACCTGACCCGGGGGCAGACGCCCCGCTCACCTCACACCGAAGGCCCCGGCGCCGTCCTGGGGAAGGACGGCCACCGGGGCCTTCGGATCAAGCTCGCGGATCCATGCCCGCGTGGCGAACGCAGGCCGCGCATGGATCCTGGGTGCCGGACGGGAGCGGATGAGAGAGGGCCCGCTCTGGGTCCCTCCGGCGATCAGACCAGATAAGGGGTTCAGCCCTTGAGAGCGCCGACCTTCTGCGCCAGCGCCGACTTCTTGTTGGCGGCCTGGTTCTTGTGGATGACGCCCTTGGAGACGGCCTTGTCGAGCTGGCGCGAAGCGACGCGCTGGTACTCGGTGGCCTTCTCGACGTCACCCGCGGCAGCGGCCTCACGGGCCTTGCGGATCGCGGTCTTCAGAGAGGACTTGACGGCCTTGTTGCGCAGCCGGGCCTTCTCGTTGGTCTTGTTCCGCTTGATCTGGGACTTGATGTTCGCCACGAATGAGCCTTTGCAGGTTCAGGCACGAGGCCGCGAAGGTCCCGTGCCGATGATTTCTTGAAGGAGTGCCTCGCGCTGAGAGGGCATGAGACACAGCCCCCCACACTACCAGCGGCTGCTCAGCCCACCCAAACCCGGCCTCAACCCCTCCCAAACCCATCCCAGCGCCCCACCCGTGGGACCATGGAAGCTACGTATCGATCCGACCCGAGACCGCAGACACTGCGGACGCCTCAAGAATCAGGACCCTGCGTGCCCGCGATCCCTAGCCATGTGCCCGAGCCGAGCCGTACCGACCCGGCTCTGATCCGCAATTTCTGCATCATCGCGCACATCGACCACGGCAAGTCCACGCTCGCCGACCGGATGCTCCAGCTGACCGGTGTGGTCGAGCAGCGGCAGATGCGCGCCCAGTACCTCGACCGCATGGACATCGAGCGCGAGCGCGGCATCACGATCAAGTCCCAGGCGGTGCGGTTGCCGTGGGCCCCCACCCACGACAAGGGCAACACGCACATCCTCAACATGATCGACACCCCCGGGCACGTCGACTTCACCTACGAGGTCTCGCGGTCGCTGGCCGCGTGCGAGGGCACCATCCTCCTCGTCGACGCCGCCCAGGGCATCGAGGCCCAGACCCTCGCCAACCTCTACCTGGCGATGGAGAACGACCTCACGATCATCCCCGTGCTGAACAAGATCGACCTGCCGGCCGCGCAGCCCGAGAAGTTCGCCGAGGAGCTCGCCAACCTGGTCGGCTGCGACCCCGACGACGTGCTCAAGGTCTCCGCGAAGACCGGGCTCGGCGTCGACGTGCTGCTGGACAAGGTCGTCGCCGAGGTCCCGGCCCCGGTCGGCGTCAAGGACGCCCCGGCCCGCGCGATGATCTTCGACTCCGTCTACGACTCGTACCGCGGTGTCGTGACGTACGTCCGTGTCATCGACGGCCAGCTCAACAAGCGCGAGCGGATCCGGATGATGTCCACCGGCGCCACGCACGAGCTGCTGGAGATCGGCACCAACTCGCCGGAGATGCTCGCCGCCGACGGTCTCGGCGTCGGCGAGGTGGGCTACCTGATCACCGGTGTGAAGGACGTCCGCCAGTCCAAGGTCGGTGACACCGTCACCAGCCAGCACAAGGGCGCCGAGGAGCCGCTCGGCGGCTACAAGGACCCCAGGCCCATGGTGTTCTCCGGCCTGTACCCGCTGGACGGCTCCGACTACCCGCTGCTGCGCGAGGCCCTGGACAAGCTCCAGCTCAACGACGCCGCGCTGGTCTACGAGCCGGAGACGTCCGCCGCCCTCGGCTTCGGCTTCCGCGTCGGCTTCCTCGGCCTGCTCCACCTCGACGTGATCCGCGAGCGGCTGGAGCGCGAGTTCAACCTCGACCTGATCGCCACCGCGCCCAACGTGGTCTACCGCGTGGTCATGGAGGACGGTACCGAGTACACCGTCACCAACCCGAGCGAGTTCCCCGAGGGCAAGATCAACGAGGTCTACGAGCCGGTCGTGCGCGCCACGATCCTGGCCCCGACCGAGTTCATCGGCGCGATCATGGAGCTGTGCCAGACCCGGCGCGGCACCCTGCTCGGCATGGACTACCTCTCCGAGGACCGGGTGGAGATCCGCTACACCCTCCCGCTCGCGGAGATCGTCTTCGACTTCTTCGACCAGCTGAAGTCCAAGACCCGCGGCTACGCCTCCCTGGACTACGAGCCCACCGGCGAGCAGACCTCCAGCCTGGTCAAGGTCGACATCCTGCTGCACGGCGACAAGGTGGACGCCTTCTCGGCGATCACCCACAAGGACCAGGCGTACGCGTACGGCGTACGGCTCGTCGCCAAGCTCAAGGAGCTCATCCCGCGGCAGGCCTTCGAGGTGCCGGTCCAGGCCGCCATCGGCTCCCGGGTGATCGCCCGCGAGACCATCCGCGCCATCCGCAAGGACGTCCTCGCCAAGTGCTACGGCGGTGACATCTCCCGTAAGCGGAAGCTGCTGGAGAAGCAGAAGGAAGGCAAGAAGCGGATGAAGATGGTGGGTTCCGTGGAGGTTCCGCAGGAGGCCTTCATCGCGGTCCTGTCCAGCGATGACAGCGCGGGGCCGGGCAAGGCCAAGAAGTAACCGGGCCGGTCCGTCCGATCCACTCCGTCCACCCCGGCAAAACGGACACGAAGGGGCCCGTCGTGCAAAAGCGCGGCGGGCCCCTTCGCATGTCACGGGTGGCTCTCGTACGAAATGACAGGGCGCGGAGACTTACGCGCAGGCCGGTCGCCCCTTACTCTGATGCCTGCCCGATAGTTACTCGCGAGTTAAACAACGTCTGAAGCAGCGCCTGAAGAAGCACCCGAAGAAGCACCCGAAGCAGCGCCCTGAACAACCGCCCGAGAGTGAAACCAGCCGCACCTGAGCCAGCCGCAACGAGCCAGCCGCACCGTCGCGGGCCCGGAGGATGTCGTGAGCGACACACAGACACTGATCGAGAACCGTCCGCCCTCCGTGGCCGGACTCTTCCTGGAGCGGGTGGCGGCCACGCCGGACGCCGAGGCGTACCGCTACCCGGTGCCGCCGGCCTCGGGTGAGGGCCCCGACGACTGGAAGTCCCTCACCTGGGCCCAGGCCGCCGAGCGGGTCTACGCGATCGCGGCCGGTCTGGTCGAACTCGGTCTGCAGCCCGAGCAGCGCGTGGCCCTGGCCTCCTCCACCCGGCTCGAGTGGATCCTGGCCGACCTCGGCATCATGTGCGCCGGCGCGGCGACGACCACGGTCTATCCGCAGACCAACGCCGACGAGTCGGCGTACATCCTCGCCGACTCCGAGAGCCGGGTGCTGATCGCGGAGGACGCCGCCCAGCTGGCCAAGGCCAGGGAGAAGCGCGCGGAGTTGCCGGACCTCACCCATGTCGTGGTGATCGACGCGACCGGCGCCGACACCGGCGAGGACTGGATCCTCACCCTCGACGAGCTGGAGCGCCGGGGCGCGGCCCGCCTCGAGACGGACCCCGAGGTGGTCAAGAAGCGGGTCGGCGCCCTCACCAAGGACCAGCTCGCCACCCTCATCTACACCTCCGGCACCACCGGCCGCCCCAAGGGCGTCCGCCTGCCGCACGACAACTGGTCGTACATGGCGAAGGCGATCGCCGCGACGGGCCTGGTCACCAAGGACGACGTGCAGTACCTGTGGCTGCCGCTGGCGCACGTCTTCGGCAAGGTGCTGACCTCCGGTCAGATCGAGGCCGGTCACGTCACCGCCGTCGACGGCCGCGTCGACAAGATCATCGAGAATCTGCCGGTCGTGCAGCCGACCTACATGGCGGCCGTCCCGCGCATCTTCGAGAAGGTCTACAACGGCGTCGCCGCCAAGGCCCGCGCGGGCGGCGGGGCCAAGTACAAGATCTTCCAGTGGGCGGCGGAGGTCGCCCGCGAGTACGCCAAGGTCACCCAGGACAACTTCAAGCGCACCGGCACCCGCACCGCCCCCTTCGGCCTCGCCACCAAGCACAAGGTCGCCGACGCCCTCGTGTACGCGAAGATCCGCGACGCGTTCGGCGGGCAGCTGCGGGCGTGCGTGTCCGGCTCGGCCGCCCTCGCGCCGGAGATCGGGTACTTCTTCGCGGGCGCCGGCATCCACATCCTGGAGGGCTACGGCCTCACCGAGTCCTCCGCCGCGTCCTTCGTGAACCCCGGCGAGGCCTACCGCACCGGCACCGTCGGCAAGCCGCTGCCCGGCACCGAGGTGCGCGTCGCGGACGACGGCGAGATCCTGCTGCGCGGCCCCGGCATCATGGAGGGCTACCACAAGCTGCCCGAGAAGACCGCCGAGGTCCTGGAGTCGGACGGCTGGTTCCACACCGGCGACATCGGCGAGCTCTCGCCCGACGGCTACCTGCGCATCACCGACCGCAAGAAGGACCTCATCAAGACCTCCGGCGGCAAGTACATCGCGCCCGCCGAGGTCGAGGGCCAGTTCAAGGCGGTCTGCCCCTACGTCTCCAACATCCTGGTCCACGGCGCCGACCGGAACTTCTGCACGGCGCTCATCGCCCTCGACGAGGTCGCCATCCTGGAGTGGGCGAAGGAGAACGGCCTGGAGGGCAAGTCGTACGCGGAGGTCGTCGCGGCACCGGCGACGGTCGAGATGGTCGACGGCTACGTCAAGCAGCTCAACGAGGGCCTCCAGCGCTGGCAGACCATCAAGAAGTACCGCCTGCTGCCGCGGGACCTCGACGTGGAGCACGGCGAGATCACCCCGAGCCTGAAGCTGAAGCGGCCGGTCGTGGAGCGGGAGTACAAGCACCTGATCGAGGAGATGTACGAGGGCGCGCGGGAGGCGTAGCGCAGCGGCGGGCTTCGAACGTCCGCTTAGCACGGTTCTCACTCGTGGCGGCCGACTTCGGTAACTCCGCGCTTATGGACGGGGTCGGTCTGTCACTCTGTCAGGCAACGACTGCGAGGTATTCGCACGAACTGCCCGGGGAGCCGTCCATGGGGGCCATTCCGACCCAACGGGAGACAGTCTCCTGTGCGAGTGGTGCGCACGCGCACACTGCTGAGGCATCCGCCCAGGAGTGCGCGCGGGCGCACGCCGTCCTGCTCGGAAGCCCACTGGCGCCGGGCGCGGCGCGCGCGGTGGTGCGCGCGGCGCTCGCGGACTGGGTCGCGCTAGGGCTGCCCGGCACGGCCCGGCTGACCGAGCAGCTCGCCGCCGACGTCCTCGTGGTCGCCAGCGAGCTGGTCACCAACGCCGTCGTGCACGCGGGCACCGACCTCGAGATGTCCTGCCGGCTGGGGGAGACGGGCACACTCGTCGTCGAGGTCACGGACCGCCATCCCTCCCGCGCCCCGGGGAGCGGCGGCGAGAACGAGGTGCCGCGCGAGAGCCCCGAGTACGGGCGCGGTCTGCGGCTCGTCGCCGCGCTCTCGGAGTCCTGGGGCATCACGTACCGCCCGGGCGCCAAGACGGTGTGGGCGCGGCTTCCGGTCGCGGGCCGGGAGGCAGCCGAGGCCGCCGGGGTCGCCGAGTCCGAGCAGGTCGAGGTGCACACCGGGGGCGACTTGGCGGCAGGCCCCGACGCGTTGGCAGCTCCCGACGCGTTGGCAGGCCCTGACCCGGCGGCAGGCCCCGTCCGCGTGACCGACCCCGACCGGGCGACCCACCCCGGTCAATGGGACCTCCCGCAGTGGCCGGAGGACTGGCGGGACGACGCGACGCCCGCCACCACCGGCACCGGCGCCGCCCGGCGCGGTGTCCGGGACCGGGAATGGCTGGGCCGCGGTGCCCTGTCCTTCCTCGCCGAGGCCTCCGACCTCCTCGCCGGGCAGCTCGACGAGGACCTGATCGCCTCCCTCACCGGACAGCTGATCGTGCCGCGCCTCGCCGACTGGTGCGGCGTCTGGCTGGAGGACGAGTCCCTGGGCCGGGGAGCCTGGAGCGACGATCCCGGGACCGCCGTGGGAGCGCGGCTCGCCCGCGTCTGGCACGGCAGCGAGAGTCACATCGAGGAACTGCGCCGGGCCCTGGAGAAGGACCCGCCCCGCCCCCACGACCCGTGGCGCTCCGGCCCCGTCGCCCACCCCTGGCCCGACGAGGCCCTCGGCACGCACGGCGCCGCGCTCGCCTACCGCCTGGTCGCGGGCGGCCGGCCGCTGGGCACCCTGGTCATCGGGCGCTCGGGCGTCCTCCGCTTCCCCGAGGAGATCAGCGGCCTCGTCGAGGACCTCAGCCGCCGGGTCGCCCTCGCCATCGGCGCCGCCCGCCAGTACGCCCGGCAGGCCACCATCAGCGCGGTCCTCCAGCGCGGCCTGCTGCCCGGCGCCGTCGCGGAGATCCCGGGCGTGCGCAGCGCCCTCGTCTACGAACCGTGCGACAAGGGGGGACCCAGCGGCGACTTCTACGACCTCTTCCCGGCCGGTGACGGCCGCTGGTGCTTCACCGTCGGCGACGTCCAGGGCAAGGGCCCCGAGGCCGCCGTCGTCATCGGGCTGGCCCGGCCCTGGCTGCGGCTGCTGGCCCGCGAGCAGTACGGCGTCCCCGACGTCCTCGATCGCCTCAACCAGCTCCTCCTCGACGACGCCACGGAAGCCGCGGACGCCGCCGCGCGCGCCCTGGTCGCCGTCGGCGGCCGTCCGGTTGCCCCGGGCGACGGACCGCAGACCCGGTTCCTGTCCCTCCTCTACGGCGAACTGGCCCCCTTCGACGGCGGCGTCCGCTGCACCCTCGCCTCCGCGGGGCACCCGCTGCCCCTGCTCCTCTCGCCCGACGGCACCGTCCGCACCGTCGCGCAGCCGCAGACCCTCCTCGGCGTCGTCGAGGACGCGACGTACACCAGCGAGACCTTCGAGCTGCGCTCCGGCGACACCCTGCTGTGCGTCACGGACGGGATCACCGAGCGGCGCAGCGGCTCCCGCCAGTTCGACGACGGGGACGGGCTCGCCGCGGTGCTCGCCGGGTGCGCGGGGCTGGAGGCCGGGCTGGTCGCCGAGCGCATCCGGCGACTGGTGCACGAGTTCGGGTCCCGGCCCCCGGAGGACGACCTGGCGCTGCTGGTGCTGCAGGCCGAGTAGTCACGCCGTACGGGGCAACCGCGGCCGTACGGGACAATGGAACGCATGCCCTCCGCACTCCCCGACGGCGAACCCGTCCCCGCCGACGGCGCCCTGCCCGCGTCCGCGCTCGCCGGGGCCGCCGACCGCCCCCTCGGCTTCTACCTGCACGTCCCGTACTGCGCGACCCGCTGCGGCTACTGCGACTTCAACACCTACACCGCCACCGAGCTGCGCGGCACCGGCGGCGTCCTCGCCTCCCGTGACAACTACGCCGAGACCCTCGTCGACGAGGTCCGGCTGGCCCGCAAGGTGCTCGGCGACGACCCCCGCGAGGTCCGCACGGTCTTCGTCGGCGGCGGTACGCCGACCCTGCTGGCCGCCGGTGACCTGGTACGGATGCTGCGCGCGATCCGCGACGAGTTCGGCCTCGCCGCGGACGCGGAGGTGACGACGGAGGCCAACCCGGAGTCGGTCGACCCCGCCTATCTGGCGGCGTTGCGCGAGGGCGGCTTCAACCGGATCTCCTTCGGCATGCAGAGTGCGAAGCAGCACGTGCTGAAGGTGCTGGACCGCACCCACACGCCGGGACGTCCCGAGGCGTGCGTGGCGGAGGCCCGTGCGGCCGGCTTCGAGCACGTCAACCTCGACCTGATCTACGGCACCCCCGGCGAGTCCGACGACGACTGGCGGGCCTCGCTGGACGCGGCGCTCGGCGCCGGACCCGACCATGTCTCGGCGTATGCCCTGATCGTCGAGGAGGGCACCCAGCTCGCGCGGCGCATCCGGCGCGGGGAGGTGCCCATGACCGACGACGACGTCCATGCCGACCGGTACCTGATCGCGGAGGAGACGCTGTCGGCGGCGGGCTTCGACTGGTACGAGGTGTCGAACTGGGCCACGTCCGACGCGGGGCGCTGCCTGCACAACGAGCTGTACTGGCGGGGCGCCGACTGGTGGGGCGCGGGGCCGGGGGCGCACTCCCACGTGGGGGGCGTGCGGTGGTGGAACGTGAAGCATCCGGGGGCGTACGCGGGGGCGCTGGCGGCGGGGAAGTCGCCCGGCGCGGGCCGCGAGGTGCTGACCGGCGAGGACCGGCGGGTCGAGCGCATTCTCCTGGAGCTGCGGCTCCGCGAGGGTGTCCCGCTCTCTCTCCTCCGCGAGGAGGGACTCGCCGCCTCTCGCCGTGCCCTGTCGGACGGGCTGCTCCAGGAGGGGCCGTACGAAGAGGGGCGGGCCGTACTGACCCTGCAGGGGCGGTTGCTGGCGGACGCGGTGGTGCGGGACCTGGTGGACTGACAAGGCGCCTGAACGGCCTCGTCCGCAAACGCCGGACGGGCTGGATTCAGCCCGTCCGGGGACGGGACGGGAAGGGGCGGCGGGGGTGAAAAACTCAGGTCGTCACGAAGTCGATCAATTCCTCGACCCGCCCCAGCAGCTCCGGCTCCAAGTCCTTGTAGGAGCCCACCCGCGCCAGGATCGCCTGCCACACCGCGCCCGTGTTCTCGGGCGGCCAGCCCAGGGCCCGGCACACGCCCGTCTTCCAGTCCTGGCCGTGCGGGACGCGGGGCCAGGCGTCGATGCCCAGCGACGACGGCTTCACGGCCTCCCAGATGTCGATGTAGGGATGGCCCACGACCAGCGCGTGCTCGCTCGTCACCGACTCCGCGATCCGCCACTCCTTCGAACCCGGCACCAGATGGTCCACCAGGACCCCCAGCCGCGCGTCCGGCCCCGGGGCGAAGTCGGCGACGATCGACGGGAGGTCGTCCACGCCCTCCAGGTACTCCACGACCACGCCCTCGATGCGCAGGTCGTCGCCCCAGACCTTCTCGACCAGCTCGGCGTCGTGCCGCCCCTCGACGTAGATGCGCCCGGCACGGGCCACACGCGCGCGTGCCCCCGGGACCGCCACCGAACCGGACGCCGTACGGGTGGGCCGTACCGGACCGGACGACGGCCGTACCAGCGTCACCACCCGCCCCTCCAGCAGGAAGCCGCGCGGCTCCATCGGGAACACGCGGTGCTTGCCGAAGCGGTCCTCCAGGGTCACCGTGCCCGCCTCGCAGCCGACCACCGCGCCGCAGAACCCGGTGCCGGGCTCCTCGACCACCAGGCCGGGATCGGCCGGGACCTCCGGTACCGGCTGCGGTTTCTTCCACGAAGGGGTCAGGTCGGCGGAGTACTGGCGCATTCTGATGACGATACGAGGAGCGGGTGAGCGGTGATCAGCGCGACACGCCGAACCGGGCGGCGAGCGCGTCCCGTTGGGCCCGGACGAACGCCGCGTCCACCACCGCTCCGTGACCGGGAATGTACAGCGCGTCCTCACCGCCGAGGTCGAGCAGCCGGTCCAGGGCGGCGGGCCAGTGCGACGGTACGGCGTCGGGGCCCGCCTGCGGCTCGCCGGACTCCTCGACCAGGTCGCCGCAGAAGACGACCTCCACCTCGCCCGGCACCAGCACCGCGAGGTCGTGGCCGGTGTGCCCGGGGCCCACGTTGGCGAGCAGGACCTGCCGGCCGCCGCCCAGGTCGAGCGTCCACTCGCCGCAGACCTCGTGGGGAACCCGGACGAGCGCGTCGGCCGCCTCCTCCGCCGGCCGCGTGTCCAGGCCCTCGGCCACCGCGTCCGACCGCAGCGCCTCCCGCCCGTGTCCGCCCCGCGCGAACACCGCGTCCGTGCCCACCGCGCCGTACACCTCCGCGCCCGCGAACGCCGCGGCGCCGAAGACGTGGTCGAAGTGCGGGTGGCTCAGCGCGAGATGTGTCACACGGTGACCGGCGAGCTCCTGCGCCTGCGCGCGCACCCGGGCGCCCTCACCGAGGCTCGACCCGGCGTCCACCATCAGGGCCGCGCCCGCGCCGACCACGAGCCCCACGGTGCAGTCCCATCCCGGCAGCCGGCGTCGGCCGACCCCGGTGGCCAACCTCTCCCACCCCAGGTCTTCCCAAGTCACGCTCATGACGGCGACGCTATCGGTGGGCGCCCCCTCGGGCACGGCGACGCGGTACCGGCCGGGAACCGGCCTTGCCGGGGGCGTACCCCACGGCCGTACACTGGGCCGGGGAAGTCTGGCACTCGCGCGCCGTGAGTGCCAGAGAGGACGCCGGGCGGACGACTTCGGGAGGTGTGTGCGCCGATGCTCAGTGAACGCAGGCTGCAGGTGCTGCGCGCCATCGTCCAGGACTACGTCGGCACCGAGGAGCCGGTCGGCTCCAAGGCCCTCACCGAGCGGCACAACCTCGGCGTCTCGCCGGCCACCGTGCGCAATGACATGGCGGCCCTGGAGGACGAGGGGTTCATCGCCCAGCCGCACACCAGCGCGGGGCGCATCCCGACCGACAAGGGCTACCGGCTCTTCGTCGACAAGCTGGCCGGCGTCAAGCCGATGACCGCGCCCGAGCGGCGTGCCATCCAGAACTTCCTGGAGGGCGCCGTCGACCTCGACGACGTGGTGGCCCGTACGGTGCGGCTGCTCGCGCAGCTGACCCGGCAGGTCGCCGTCGTGCAGTACCCGTCGCTGACCCGCTCGACCGTGCGGCACGTGGAGCTGCTCTCGCTCGCGCCCGCGCGCCTGATGCTCGTGCTGATCACGGACACCGGGCGGGTCGAGCAGCGGATGGTCGACTGCCCGGCGCCGTTCGGTGAGGCGTCCCTCGCGGACCTGCGGGCGCGGCTCAACAGCCGGGTCGCGGGGAGGCGGTTCACGGACGTGCCGAGCCTGGTGGAGGATCTGGCGGACGCCTTCGAGGCCGAGGACCGCGGTACGGTCTCCACCGTGCTCTCCACTCTCCTGGAGACGCTGGTCGAGGAGAACGAGGAGCGGCTGATGATCGGCGGCACCGCCAATCTGACCCGCTTCGGGCACGACTTCCCCTTGGTGATCCGACCCGTCCTCGAGGCGCTGGAGGAGCAGGTCGTGCTCCTCAAGCTGCTCGGCGAGGCGAAGGATCCGGGCGTGACCGTACGGATCGGTCACGAGAACGCCCACGAAGGACTCAACTCCACGTCCGTCGTGTCGGTGGGCTACGGTTCGGGCGGCGAGGCGGTTGCCAAGCTCGGCGTGGTCGGACCGACCCGCATGGACTACCCGGGAACGATGGGAGCGGTACGCGCAGTGGCACGGTACGTCGGACAGATCCTGGCGGAGTCGTAGGTGGCCACGGACTACTACGCCGTACTCGGCGTACGCCGCGACGCGTCCCAGGACGAGATCAAGAAGGCGTTCCGGAGGCTCGCCCGCGAGCTGCACCCGGACGTCAATCCCGATCCGAAGACCCAGGAGCGGTTCAAGGAGATCAACGCCGCGTACGAGGTGTTGTCGGACCCGCAGAAGAAGCAGGTCTACGACCTCGGCGGCGACCCCCTCTCGCAGGCGGCCGGCGGTGGCGCGGGCGGCTTCGGCGCGGGTGGCTTCGGGAACTTCTCGGACATCATGGACGCGTTCTTCGGTACGGCGTCGCAGCGCGGGCCGCGCTCGCGCACGCGCCGGGGCCAGGACGCGATGATCCGTATCGAGGTCGAGCTGGACGAGGCCGCGTTCGGTACGACCAAGGACATCCAGGTCGACACGGCGGTCGTCTGCAACACCTGCAACGGCGAGGGTGCGGCGCCCGGCACGGCGGCCCAGACGTGTGACATGTGCCGCGGTCGCGGTGAGGTGTCGCAGGTCACCCGGTCCTTCCTGGGCCAGGTCATGACCTCGCGTCCCTGCCCCCAGTGCCAGGGCTTCGGCACCGTGGTCCCGACCCCGTGCCCGGAGTGCGCGGGCGACGGCCGGGTCCGCTCCCGGCGCACGCTGACCGTGAAGATCCCCGCCGGTGTCGACAACGGCACGCGGATCCAGCTCGCGGGCGAGGGCGAGGTCGGCCCCGGCGGCGGTCCCGCCGGCGACCTGTACGTCGAGATCCACGAGCTGCCGCACTCGACCTTCCAGCGCCGCGGCGACGACCTGCACTGCACGGTCACCATCCCGATGACGGCGGCGGCCCTCGGCACGAAGGTGCCGCTGGAGACGCTCGACGGCATGGAGGAGGTCGACATCCGCCCGGGCACCCAGTCCGGCCAGTCGATCCCGCTGCACGGCCGGGGTGTCACCCACCTGCGCGGCGGCGGCCGGGGCGACCTCATCGTCCACGTCGAGGTGACCACCCCGACCAAGCTCGACCCCGAGCAGGAACGCGTGCTGAGGGAGCTTGCCAAGATGCGCGGCGAGGAGCGTCCGCAGGGGCAGTTCCAGCCTGGGCAGCAGGGTCTCTTCTCCCGGCTGAAGGACGCGTTCAACGGGCGCTGATGCGCTGAGCCGAGGGGCGTCCGCGGTCTTGTCGCTGCGGCGCCCGCAGGTCCTGGCCGGGGGTCCGGGGGTTGCCCCCGGGCAGGCACAGTCAGCCTGGGCAGCAGGGTCTCTTCTCCCGGCTGAAGGACGCGTTCAACGGGCGCTGATGCGCTGAGCCGAGGGGGGTCCGCGGCCTTGTCGCTGCGGCGCCCGCAGGTCCTGGCCGGGGGTCCGGGGGTTGCCCCCGGGCAGGCACAGTCAGCCTGGGCAGCAGGGTCTCTTCTCCCGGCTGAAGGACGCGTTCAACGGGCGCTGATGCGCTGAGCCGAGGGGGCGTCCGCGGCCTTGTCGCTGCGGCGCCCGCAGGCCCTGCCGGGGGCCCGGGGAGGCGGCCTTCGTGGCGTGCCGCCAGGGGTTTTTCGATGCGGATGCTCCTGGCGTATGCCGCCGGAAGCCCGGATTCGGACTTGTGCGGAGGACGTGACACCATGCGGTCATGTCCTCCGCACTGACCGATCTTTTCCCCTACCCGATCGTGCAGGCGCCCATGGCGGGCGGCGTCTCCGTGCCGGCGCTCGCCGCCGCGGTCTGCGAAGCGGGAGGGCTGGGATTCCTGGCCGCCGGGTACAAGACCGCGGACGGGATGTACCAGGAGATCAAGCAGTTGCGCGGACTGACGAGCCGCCCCTTCGGCGTCAACCTCTTCATGCCGCAGCCCGAGACGGCCGACCCCGCCGCCGTCGGTGTCTACGCCCATCAGCTGGCCGGCGAGGCCGCCTGGTACGAGACGGAGCTCGGCGACCCCGACTGCGGCCGGGACGACGGCTACGAGGCCAAGCTCGCGGTGCTGCTGGACGACCCGGTGCCGGTGGTGTCGTTCCACTTCGGTGTCCCCAGCCGTGAGGTCGTCGACTCCCTGCACCGCGTCGGCACCTTCGCCCTGGTCGCGGCGACCACCGCGGAGGAGGCCCGGGCCGTCGAGCGGTCCGGCGCCGACGCGGTGATCGCGCAGGGCGCCGAGGCCGGCGGACACCAGGGCACCCACCGGGACCACCCGGAGACCGGCGGCGTCGTCGGCACCGGACTGCTGTCGCTGGTCGCCCAGGTCCGGGAGGCGGTGAGCCTGCCGATCGTCGCCGCCGGCGGCATCATGCGCGGCGGCCAGATCGCCGCGGTGCTCGCGGCCGGCGCGAGCGCGGCCCAGCTCGGCACCGCCTTTCTCGCCACCCCCGAGTCCGGCGCGCACGCCCTGCACAAGGACGCGCTGACCAACCCCCTGTTCGTCCGCACCGAGCTGACCCGTGCCTTCTCCGGCCGCCCCGCCCGCGGCCTGGTCAACCGCTTCCTGCGCGAGCACGGCCCGTACGCCCCCGCCGCCTACCCGGAGGTGCACCACCTCACCGCGCCGCTGCGCAAGGCGGCGGCGAAGGCGGGTGACGCGCAGGGCATGGCGCTCTGGGCGGGCCAGGGCCACCGGATGGCCCGGGACCTGCCCGCCGGCCGGCTGGTGGAGGTGCTGGCGGCCGAACTCGCGTCCGCCGGGACAGCGTTGTCGCAGTACACGACGGGAGGCAACGCCCGATGACGGCACCGGTGTTCGTGGTCGACTCGCTCCAGCCGGGGGACCCGGCCGCGGGGGAGTACGTCCTGGACGGCCCCGAGGGGCGGCACGCCGTCTCGGTGAAGCGGCTGCGGGCGGGCGAGGACGTCGTCCTCACCGACGGGCACGGCCGCTGGGCCGAGGGCGTCGTGAAGGCCGCCGAGGGCAAGGACCGCCTGGTGGTCACCGTTGCGGACGGCGTGCGCGAGGAGCCCGCCGAACAGCCCCGCATCACCGTCGTCCAGGCCCTGCCGAAGGGCGACCGCGGGGAGCTGGCCGTCGAGACGATGACCGAGGTCGGCGTCGACGCGATCGTGCCGTGGGCGGCGTCCCGCTGCATCACCCAGTGGAAGGGCGACCGGGGTCTGAAGGCGCTCGGCAAGTGGCGGGCGACGGCCCGGGAGGCCGGCAAGCAGTCCCGCCGGGTCCGTTTCCCCGACGTCGCGGACGCGGCGACGAGCAAGCAGGTTGCCTCACTTCTGGCCGACGCAGACTTCGCCGCCGTACTCCACGAGAGCGGCGACGCGCCGCTGGCCGCCGCCGAACTCCCCGCCTCCGGCGACATCGTGCTGGTCGTCGGTCCCGAAGGGGGCGTGTCCCCCGAGGAATTGGCGCTCTTCGCCGAGGCCGGTGCGCACCCCTACCGCCTGGGACGCAGCGTCCTGCGCACCTCCACCGCCGGCACCGCGGCGACCGCCGTACTCCTCGCCCGCACCGGCCGCTGGTCCTGACGGCGTCGGCCCACCCGCCCCGACGGGCGGTCCGGCGGAGGCCGACCGGTCCGAACCGGCGTTCACGGCACAACCGTTCACGGTGGTGAGGAGTGGCCGTATGCGCCCTACCGCGGGGCCGACGCCGGTGGCAGGCTGCCGTGCATGGGGGCATTGAGGCGTATTTCGCACCGGGTGAGCCGGCCGCGCGGGCGGCGTGTCGCACTGGTGGCGGGCGGCGCGGTCGTCGCCGTCGGCGGTGTCGTCGCGTGCGATCCGGACGGGCTGAGTTCCGCGTCCGTGGCGTACACGACCGACCAGACCGTGACGCGCGAACTCGACCGGCGGGACGCGGACGTGCGGTGGCTCACCTGCACGTCGTCCTTCGGGGACACTGGACGGAGCGCCTCGGCCACCGAGAAGAACGTCGCCTCCGTCCACTGCGAGGGCAAGACCGACGGCGGCCAGGACATCACCGTCGACGGCGAGGTGACCCGGGTCGTCAACGGCGCCTGCGTGCGCGGGAACCTGACCGCGAAGGTGGACGGCAAGGAGTGGTTCCGGGTCAAGGGGCTGGGGAACTGCGACGCCACGAGCGCCCCGCCCGCGAACCGGCCCTCCCAGCAGCAGCCCGGACCCACCGTGACCGTCACCCGGACCGTCTGGTGCCCGGACGACCCGCACTGCCGCCCCGTGGAGGGCAAGTAGCCCGGCGGCCGGTGGCCGGTAAGTGATCCAAACCTCTGTCGGCGGGCGGCGCCCCTGCATAGGCTGAGGGGGTGACACAGCCCGCAGCGCCTGCCTACCTCCGCTTTCCGCACCCGCACGGCGAGTTGGTCGCCTTCACCGCCGAGGACGACGTGTGGCTCGCCCCGCTCGACGGCGGCCGCGCCTGGCGGGTCAGCGCCGACAACGTGCCGGTGAACCACCCGCGCATCTCGCCCGACGGCACCACCGTCGCCTGGACCTCCACCCGCGACGGCGCCCCCGAGGTGCACATCGCGCCCGCCGACGGCGGCCCCGCCAAGCGCCTCACCCACTGGGGCAGCATCAGGACCCAGGTCCGCGGCTGGACCCCGGACGGACGGGTCCTCGCCCTCAGCACCTACGGACAGGCCAGCCTGCGCCGCAGCTGGGCCCGCGCCGTCCCGCTCGACGGCGGACCGGCCACCACCCTGCCGTACGGGCCCGTCGGCGACGTCGCCCACGGCCCGCACACCGTGCTGCTGTCCGCGCCGATGGGCCGCGAGGCCGCCTGGTGGAAGCGCTACCGGGGCGGCACCGCGGGCAAGTTGTGGATCGACGCCGCCGACGACGGCGAGTTCGTCCGGCTGCACGCCGACCTCGACGGCAACATCGAGTACCCCTTCTGGGTCGGCGAGCGCATCGCCTTCCTCTCCGACCACGAGGGCACCGGCGCCCTCTACTCCTCCCTCGCCGACGGCGCCGACCTGCGCCGGCACACCGCGCTCGACGGCTTCTACGCCCGGCACGCCGCCACCGACGGCACGCGCGTCGTGTACTCCTCCGCCGGTGAACTGTGGACGCTGGACGACCTGGACGGTGCCGAGCCGCGTCGGCTCGACATCCGGCTCGGTGGCGCGCGCGTCGACCTCCAGGCGTACCCGGTGAACGCCGCGCGCTGGTTCGGCTCGGCCTCCCCCGACCACACCGCGCGCGGCAGCGCCGTCGCCGTCCGCGGCGGCGTCCACTGGGTCACCCACCGCGCCGGTCCGGCCCGCGCGCTCGCGGCGACGCCCGGCGTCCGCACCCGGCTGCCGCGCACCTTCCGCGCCGACGGCGAGGAGTGGGTGGTGTGGGTGACGGACGCCGAGGGCGACGACGCCCTGGAGTTCGCGCCCGCCACCGGCCTCGCGCCCGGCGCCACCGCGCGGCGCATCGCCGCCGGCCGGCTCGGCCGGGTGCTGAACCTCGCCATGGCCCCCGACGGCAGCCGCGCCGCCGTCGCCTCCCACGACGGGCGGGTCCTGCTCGTCGAGCGCGAGAGCGGTGAGGTCCGCGAGGTCGACCGCAGCGAGAACGGTGACGCCTCCGGGCTGGTCTTCTCGCCCGACTCGGCCTGGCTCGCCTGGTCGCACCCCGGCCCCGACCCGCTGCGCCAGCTCAAGCTCGCCAACACCACCGACCTGTCGGTGAGCGAGGCGACCCCGCTGCGCTTCAAGGACTACTCGCCGGCCTTCACCCTGGACGGCAAGCACCTCGCCTTCCTCTCCACCCGCTCCTTCGACCCGGTCTACGACGAGCACGTCTTCGACCTCGCCTTCGTCGAGGGCGCCCGCCCGTACCTGATCACGCTGGCCGCGACCACCCCCTCGCCCTTCGGTCCGCAGCGCCACGGCCGCCCCTTCGAGACCCCGGACCGCGACGAGACCCCCGACAGCGAGGGCACCCCGACCACCCGGATCGACATCGAGGGCCTCGCCGACCGCATCGTGCCCTTCCCGGTCGAGGCCGCCCGCTACTCCCGGCTGCGCGCCGCCAAGGACGGCGTCCTGTGGCTGCGCCACCCGCTCACCGGTGTCCTCGGCGCCTCCCGCGCCACCCCGGACGACCCGGACCCGCACACCGAGCTGGAGCGCTACGACCTCGCCCAGCAGCGCGTCGAGCACCTCGCCGGCGACGCCGACCACTACGAGGTCAGCGGCGACGGCAAGCGGGTGCTGCTGTGGACCGACGGACGGCTCAAGGTCGTGCCCAGCGACCGGCGGGCCTCCGGCGACGAGGACAGCGACACCAACATCACCGTCGACCTGGGACGGGTACGGCAGACCGTCGACCCGGCCGCGGAGTGGCGGCAGATGTACGACGAGACCGGCCGCATCATGCGGGACCACTTCTGGCGTCCCGACATGAACGGCGTCGACTGGGACGGCGTCCTGGACCGCTACCGCCCCGTCCTGGACCGCCTCGCCACCCACGACGACCTGGTCGACCTCCTCTGGGAGGTGCACGGCGAACTCGGCACCTCGCACGCCTACGTCACCCCGAGCGGCGGTCACGGCGGCGGCGCCCGGCAGGGACTGCTCGGCGCCGACCTCTCCCGGCACGAGGACGGCGCCTGGCGCATCGACCGCGTCCTGCCCTCGGAGACCTCCGACCCGCACGCCCGCTCCCCGCTCGCCGCACCCGGCGTCGCCGTGCGCGCCGGGGACGCGATCGTCGCGGTCGCCGGACAGCCCGTCGACCCGGTCACCGGGCCCGGTCCGCTGCTGGTGGGCACCGCGGGCAAGCCGGTCGAGCTGACCATCTCCCCGGCCGGCGGCGGAGAGCTGCGGCACGCGGTCGTCGTCCCCCTCGCCGACGAGGAGCCGCTGCGCTACCACGCCTGGGTCGCCGACCGCCGCGCCTACGTCCACGAGAAGTCCGGCGGCCGGCTCGGCTACCTCCACGTCCCCGACATGCAGGCCCCCGGCTGGGCGCAGATCCACCGCGACCTGCGCGTCGAGGTGGCCCGGGAGGGTCTGGTCGTCGACGTCCGCGAGAACCGGGGCGGGCACACCTCCCAGCTGGTCGTGGAGAAGCTCGCCCGGCGCATCGTCGGCTGGGACCTGCCCCGCGGCATGCGGCCGGCCAGCTATCCGCTGGACGCGCCCCGCGGCCCGGTCGTCGCCGTCGCCAACGAGTTCTCCGGCTCCGACGGCGACATCGTCAACGCGGCGATCAAGGCGCTCGGCATCGGGCCGGTCGTGGGCGTGCGCACCTGGGGCGGCGTCATCGGCATCGACAGCCGCTACCGGCTGGTCGACGGCACGCTGATCACCCAGCCCAAGTACGCCTTCTGGCTGGAGGGTTACGGCTGGGGCGTGGAGAACCACGGCGTCGACCCCGACGTCGAGGTCCCCCAACGCCCCCAGGACCACGCAGCGGGCCGCGACCCCCAGTTGGACGAGGCGATCCGTCTGGCACTGGCAGCCCTGGAGGAAACCCCGGCGAAGACCCCGCCCAGCCTGCCGGCCTCGGACTGAGCGCCCGGTCGATACGATGCCCCTGTACAAGATCACCGGTGTGAGGAGGCCCCATGTCAGGGGAACCGCAGGACGACTGCCTGTTCTGCAAGATCGTCGCGGGGACGATCCCGGCGACCATCGTCCGTGAGACCGAGACGACCGTCGCGTTCCGCGACATAAACCCCCAGGCCCCCACCCATGTCCTGGTGATCCCCAAGGCGCACTACAAGGACGCCGCCGCCCTCGCCGCCGGCGCCCCGGAACTCGCCGCGGACCTCCTGCGCGAGACCCAGGCGGTCGCCGACGAGGAGAAGCTGGACAGCTACCGCATCGTCTTCAACACCGGTACCGGCGCCGGTCAGACCGTCTGGCACACCCACGCCCACGTCCTCGGCGGCCGCGGCCTCGAATGGCCCCCCGGATAAGCAGGCCCCACCCCGATGTCCGTACGCGAACTCGTCGTCCTCGGCACCGCCAGCCAGGTCCCGACCCGGCACCGCAACCACAACGGCTACCTGCTCCGCTGGGACGGCGAGGGCATCCTGTTCGACCCCGGCGAGGGCACGCAGCGCCAGATGCTGCGCGCCGGGGCCGCCGCCCACGACCTGAACCGGATCTGCGTCACGCACTTCCACGGCGACCACAGCCTCGGCCTCGCCGGCGTCATCCAGCGCATCAACCTCGACCAGGTGCCGCACGAGGTCACCGCCCACTACCCGCGCTCCGGGCAGCGTTTCTTCGAGCGCCTGCGGTACGCCACCGCCTACCGCGAGACGGTCGCCCTCACCGAGGCCCCGGTCGACACCGACGGCCCCCTGGCCGTCACCCCCGCCTACACCCTCGACGCCCGCAGGCTCTCCCACCCCGTCGAGTCCTACGGCTACCGCCTCACCGAGCCCGACGGCCGCCGCATGCTGCCCGACCGCCTGGCCGCGCACGGCATCAAGGGCCCCGACGTGGGCCGCATCCAGCGCGACGGCTCGCTGAACGGCGTCGCACTCGACGAGGTCAGCGAGGTCCGCCGCGGCCAGCGGTTCGCGTTCGTCATGGACACCCGGCTGTGCGAGGGCGTGCACGCGCTCGCCGAGGGCTGCGACCTGCTGGTCATCGAGTCCACGTTCCTCGACGAGGACGAGGCGCTCGCCACCGACCACGGCCACCTCACCGCCGGTCAGGCCGCGCGGGTCGCCCGGGACGCGGGCGTACGCCACCTGGTCCTCACCCACTTCAGCCAGCGCTACTCGGACCCGGAGGAGTTCGCGCGGCAGGCGCGCGCGGCCGGCTACGAGGGGGAGCTGACCGTGGCCCACGACCTACTGAGAGTCCCGGTTCCGAAACGTCGGTGAAACCGCCGTACGATGCTCTGATGCCCCTGCCCAAAGCTGAACTGCACCTCCACATCGAAGGCACCCTGGAGCCGGAGCTGGCCTTCGAGCTGGCCGCCCGCAATGGGGTGTCCCTGCCGTACCCGGACACGGACGCCCTGCGCGAGGCCTACCGGTTCGAGGACCTCCAGTCCTTCCTGAACCTGTACTACGAGCTCATGGCCGTCCTGCGCACCGAGCGGGACTTCGAGGACCTCGCGAACGCCTACCTCGCCCGCGCCGCCGCGCAGGGCGTGCGGCACGCGGAGATCTTCTTCGACCCGCAGGCCCACCTGGCCCGGGGCGTGGAGATGGGCACGGTGGTCGAGGGCCTGTGGCGGGCGCTGGGCACCAGCCGGGACCGGCACGGCGTGTCCACCCGCCTGATCATGTGCTTCCTGCGCGACGAGTCCGCCGAGTCGGCCCTCGCGACCCTCGACGCCGCGAAGCCGTACCTGGACCGGATCACCGGCGTCGGCCTGGACTCGGCCGAGGTCGGGCACCCGCCGGTCAAGTTCCGCGAGGTGTACGAGGCCGCCGCCGCGCTCGGGCTGCGCCGGGTCGCGCACGCGGGTGAGGAGGGGCCGCCGGAGTACGTCACCGAGGCCCTGGACGTCCTCGGCGTCGAGCGGATCGACCACGGGCTGCGCTGCGTGGAGGACCCGGCGCTGGTCGAGCGGCTGGTGCGCGACCGCGTGCCGCTGACCCTGTGCCCGCTGTCCAACGTCCGGCTGCGCACGGTCGACACCCTCGCCGACCACCCGCTGCCCGCCATGCTGGACGCGGGCCTCATGTGCACCGTCAACTCCGACGACCCGGCCTACTTCGGCGGCTACGCGGGCGACAACTTCGACGCCGTACGCCAGGCCCTCGGCCTTACCGAGGAGCGGTTGCGGGAGCTGGCCCGCAACTCCTTCCTCGCCTCCTTCCTGGAGGACGACGAGGAGCTGCGGGCGCGGTACCTCGCCGAGGTGGCGGCGTACGAGTTCCCGACGGCGTAGGCCTCAGCGCGTTCCGGACCCCGGTGTGGCCGCCGCCTGCCGGGGTCCCGCCGTGTCGTAGGCACCCTGGACGGCCACGGCCGGGGCGTCGACGTCGATCTCCACGACCGGCTGCTCCGCGGCCCCGACCTCCGGCACGGCCCCGCTGGGCGCGCCCGTCGCGGCGGCGACCAGGGCGGCCGGGGTACCGCCGCGGCGGCGGATCGCGCCGGCCAGCAGCGGGCGCCCGCCGGTGTGCAGCGCGACGGCGGTCATCGGCACGGCGACCAGCAGCAGACCGGCGCCGAGGATCAGGCCCATGCCCGCGTAGCCGGCCTGCGCCGACAGCACACTGCCGGTCAGCGGCCCGGCCGCCGTGCCCAGCGAGGAGGCCGAGCCGACGAGCACCGCCCACCGGCCGCGCGGGTCGAGCGAGGCGGCGAGGCCGATCAGGTACGACAGCACGACCGGGTACAGCGTGTTCCAGGCGATCTCCCCGGCCGCGAAGACCGTGGGCGTGGTCGCGGACGCGCTCACCGCGATGCAGCCCGCGATCAGCACCGTGCCCGCCCCGACGGGCATCGCCCGCCCCAGCCGGGGCCCGAGCGCGCCGGCCACCAGCACGCCCACCAGACCCGCGCCCAGCGCGACGGCGAAGACGACCCCGAGGGTGGCGTCGCCCAGGCCGGCCTGCGTGAGCCCGATCCGGCCGCTGACGCCCCACAGGGAGTTCTGCGCGAGGGACCAGCACAGCACGGTGGCGGCCAGGACCAGGCCCGAACGGCGGCGGGGGAGCGGGGTGGTGAGGTCCGTGCCGGGCGCGTCCGGTGACGTGGCCGTCCCGCCCGGCAGCCGGGCGGTCAGCGGCCACACCGCGAGGGCGGTCAGCGCGATCGCGGCCAGCGGCAGGGCGTGCGACCGGCCGAGGTGCGGCACCGTCAGGTACACCGCGCCGGCCAGCGCGGACACGCTCAGCAGGCCCGCGGTGGAGGCGCGGTGGGGGTCCTTCTCGGCGGCGATGCGGGTGGCGGCGACCGTGGTGGCCGTACCCGACCCGAAGCCGCCGAGGACGGCGCCGGCGACGACGGCCCAGACGGTGGTGGAGAGCGAGGCGGCGCCGTAGCCGAGGACGGCCAGGGCGAGCCCGAACCGGGCCAGCGTCCGGGCGCCGACCCGCTGCACCCGGGAGGCCAGCAGGAAGCCGGCGGTCGCCGAACTCAGCAGCAGCGCGCTGCCGACGGCGCCCGCCTGAGTGGCGGTCAGCGCAAGGCCGGTGTCGAGCCTGCCGACGGTGGTGGGCAGCAGGTAGGGAGGCAGGTACCCGGCCGTGAAAAGGGCGACGAGGGGCCAGGGAGTGGAGCGGGGGGCGAACACGGGCGTTCCCAGGGCATGCGAAAGGGACGGTGGGAGGGAGGGGGGCGACGACCGTCGACGGACAGGAACGCGCGCGCAATTTGTATCAAGCGCGGGGAGGCCCGAAACAGGCGAGGGGGTGTGTTGTGTGTCACATATGCGTTTGGGGGTTTCAGGCTCGGGTAGCAGTGGGCGCTAACGCCAGTGGACCGACCCGCCCCCGGCCGGAATCGACGCCTCCACCTTGGCCCTGATCTCCCTCATCACCGCGACGATCCGCGCCTCGTGATCCGGCGTCAGCCGGGCCACCGGCACCGAGCAGCTGATCGCGTCCAGCGCCGGGACCTCGTACCGCAGTGCGAAGCCGAAGCCGACGATTCCCGGCACGCCCTCCTCGCGGTCCACGGAGTAGCCGCGCGTCCGGGTCCGGGCGAGGTCGGCCGCCAGGGACTCCCTGCTGGTGAGGGTGTTCGGGGTCAGCGCCTCGTACGGCCCCTCGGGCAGCTCCGCGTCCGGCCGCTCGGCCAGCAGCGCCTTGCCGAGCGCGCCCACGTGGGCGGGCAGCCGGCGCCCCACCCTGCTGATCGTGCGCAGGTACTCGTGCGACTCCCGCGTCGCCAGATAGGCCACGTCGCGCCCGTCCAGCCGCCCCAGGTGGATCGTCTCGCCCAGCGCCTCGGACGCCTCGTCGAGATACGGCCGCGCCACCCGCACCCGCGGGTCGGAGTCGAGATAGCTGGTGCCGGTGAGCAGGGCGTGGATGCCGATGCCGTACAGCGAGCCGGTGACGTCGGTGCGCACCCAGCCGCGGGAGATCAGGGTCTGGAGCAGCGCGTACATCGAGCTGCGCGGCACGCCCAGCTCGTCCGCCAGCTCCTGCAGCCGCGCCGGACGGTCCCCGCGGGCGGCCAGCACCTCCAGCAGCTCCACCGTGCGCGCCGCCGACTTCACTTCACGGACGCCACCGGCCGCGCCCCCTGTCTCCGACATGTGCCGATCGTAAGCGGATGCCGCCGACCCATTGACGCCACCCGGTCGCCTATCTAATCTCCATCTCCATACGTGGATGACGTCTACATACGGAGATGGACGGATGATGAGTACGGGTTCCCCCGCGGACGCCGCCCGGACGGACCTGGTCCGACGGCTGCGGGAGGGGATGGCGACGAGCGTGCTGTCCTTCCCTCTGACCAGCTTCCACGACGACGGCTCCCTCGACCCCGACGGCTACCGCGCCTACGTCGCCGACCGCCTCGCCGCCCGGCCCGGCGCCCTCTTCCCCGCCTGCGGCACCGGCGAGTTCTTCTCCCTGGACGAGGACGAGTACCGGCAGGTCGTCACCATCGCCGTCGAGGAGACCGCCGGACGCGTGCCCGTCGTCGCCGGGACCGGCTACGGCTGGGCGCAGGCCCTGCGGTTCGCGCGCATCGCCGAGGACGCCGGCGCCGACGCCCTCCTCGTCATGCCGCACTACCTCACCGCCGCCCCGCAGGAGGGCCTCGTCGCCCAGCTGGAGCGGATCGCCGCCGGCACCCGGCTGCCGCTGATCGCCTACCAGCGCGGCCAGGTCGCCTACACCGCCGATTCCCTCCGGCGCATCGCCCGCGTCCCCGGCGTGATCGGCCTCAAGGACGGCCACAGCGACCTGGACCGTCTCCAGCGCCTCGTCCTCGCCGCCCCCGAGGACTTCCTCTTCTTCAACGGCGCCGCCACCGCCGAGGTCCAGGCCCGCGCCTACGCCGCCGTCGGCGTCCCCGCCTACTCCTCCGCCGTGCACGCCTTCGCCCCCGAGATCGCGAACGCCTTCCTCGCCGCACTGCAGGAGGGCGACAGCGGCACCGCCGACAAGCTGCTGCGCGACTTCTACGTCCCCCTCGTCGAACTGCGTGACCGCGTCCCCGGATACGCCGTGTCCCTGGTGAAGGCGGCGGCCCGGCTGCGCGGCTGCCCCGTCGGCCCCGTCCGCGCCCCCCTCACCGAGCCGTCGCCCGCCGACCTCGCCGCCCTCAAGACCCTGCTCACCGCCGGACTCGACCTCGTAGGAGCCGCCCTGTGACCCGCGACCTCACCATCACGGCCGTCCACCTGACGCCGATCCTGGTCGCCGACCCGCCCCTGCTCAACACGCAGGGCGTCCACCAGCCGTACACCCCCCGCCTGATCGTCGAGGTCGAGACCGCCGACGGCATCACGGGGGTCGGCGAGACCTACGGCGACGCCAAGTACCTGGAGCTGGCCCGCCCCTTCGCCGACAAGCTGGTCGGCCGTCAGGTCTCGGACCTGAACGGTCTGTTCACCACCGCCGACGAGGTCGCCGTCGACTCCTCCCGGGTCTCCGGCCAGGTCGACGTCGGCGGGCTGCGCGGCGTCCAGACCGCCGACAAGCTGCGCCTGTCCGTCGTCTCCGGCTTCGAGGTCGCCTGCCTCGACGCCCTCGGCAAGGCGCTCGGCCTGCCCGTGCACGCGCTGCTGGGCGGCAAGGTGCGCGACGCCGTGGAGTACAGCGCGTACCTCTTCTACAAGTGGGCCGACCACCCGGCGGGCGTGGCGAGCGAGAAGGACGACTGGGGCGCCGCCGTCGACCCGGCCGGCGTCGTCGAGCAGGCCCGCACCTTCACCGAGCGGTACGGCTTCACCTCCTTCAAGCTCAAGGGCGGCGTCTTCCCGCCCGAGGAGGAGATCGCCGCGATCAGGGCCCTCGCCGAGGCCTTCCCCGGACACCCCCTGCGCCTGGACCCCAACGGCGCCTGGTCCGTGGAGACCTCGCTGAAGGTCGCCGCGGAACTCGGGGACGTCCTGGAGTACCTGGAGGACCCCGCGCTCGGCACCCCGGCCATGGCCGAGGTCGCCGCGAAGACCGGCGTGCCCCTCGCCACCAACATGTGCGTGACGACGTTCGCCGAGATCCAGGAGGCGTTCACCAAGGGCGCCGTCCAGGTCGTGCTCTCCGACCACCACTACTGGGGCGGGCTGCGCAACACCCAGCAACTGGCCGCCGTGTGCCGCACCTTCGGCGTCGGGGTGTCCATGCACTCCAACACCCACCTCGGCATCAGCCTCGCCGCCATGACCCACGTGGCGGCCACCGTGCCGAACCTCCACCACGCCTGCGACTCCCACTACCCCTGGCAGTCCGAGGACGTGCTCACCGAACGGCTCACCTTCGACGGCGGCAAGGTCACCGTCTCCGACGCCCCCGGCCTCGGCGTCGAACTCGACCGCGACCAGTTGGCGTTCCTCCACCGGCGCTGGCTCGACGACGACGGCACGTACAAGGACCGCGACGACGCGGCGGCGATGCGCGTCGCCGACCCGGAGTGGGTCACCCCGTCCGTCCCCCGTTGGTGAACCGTCCCCCTGGTCCCCCTTCCCCCACCCCTGCCACGACCGGAGCCGCTCGTGTCCGCAGCAGCAACTCCCGAGGTGTATTCCCCCGCAGTACAGTCCGCCGTCCGCAAGATCTTCCGCCGCGTGGTCCCCCTCTTCTTCGTCATGTTCGTGGCGAACTACATGGACCGCGTCAATCTGGGCTTCGCCCAGGACGAACTCCGTGCCGACGTGGGCATGTCGGCCGCCGCGTTCGGGCTCGGCGCGGGCGTCTTCTTCATCGCGTACGCCATCTTCGAAGTCCCCTCCAACATCCTCATGGAGCGGTTCGGGGCCAAGGTGTGGCTCACCCGCATCATGATCAGCTGGGGCGTCGTCGCCACCGCGATGGCCTTCGTCAACAGCGTGGAGATGTTCTACGCCCTGCGTTTCCTGCTCGGCGTCGCCGAGGCCGGCTTCTTCCCGGCCGTCATCTACTACTTCAGCCGCTGGCTCCCCGACTCCCACCGGGGCCGCGCCACCTCCGTCTTCCTGATGGGCTCCGGCACCGCCACCGTCATCGTCGGCCCGATCTCGGGCGCGCTGATGGAGATGCACGGGATCTGGGGCCACGCCGGCTGGCAGTGGATGTTCTTCATCGAGGGCATCTTCTCCGTCGTCCTCGGCTTCGTCGTCTACCGCTTCCTCGACTCCGGCATCGAGCAGGCGACCTGGCTGACCGACGAGGAGAAGACCGGCCTGGTCGCGGCCATCGACGCCGAACAGGACGCGCGGGACGTGCGGCGCGGGGAGAAGGCGGCCAAGGTCTCCCGCTGGAAGCTGCTCGCCGACCCGCAGATGCTCCTCTTCCTGTGGATCTACTTCGCCATCAACGTCGCCCTGTACGCGGTGACCTTCTGGCTGCCGTCGATCGTGGACGACATCGGCGGGGTGAACGACTTCCAGGTGGGGCTGCTGACCGCCGTGCCCTGGCTGTGCGCGCTGGTCGCCCTGTTCGTCAGCGGCCGGGTCTCGGACCGCATCGGCAAACGCCGGCCCGTGCTGGTGGTCCTGCTCCTGCTCGGCGGCTGCGGCACCCTGCTGGCCGTGTTCGTCTCGCCGTGGGTCGGGCTCGGCGCGCTGTGCCTGGCCGCGATGGGCTTCAAGCCCGCCTCTCCGATCTTCTGGACGATCCCGCAGAGCTATCTCGACGCCCGCGCCGCGGCCCCCGGCATCGCCCTGATCAACTCCATCGGCAATCTGGGCGGGTTCGTCGCCCCCACCGCCTTCGGTATCATCGAGGACACGACGGGCTCGACCAAGGGCGGCCTGGTCGGGCTGACCTGCGTCGGTTTCCTGGCCGCGCTGAGCGTGCTGCTGGTGCGCGGCGGCGGACGCAACGACCGGGTCCGCGCCCGGCCGGACAGGGCGTCGGCGGCCCCGGCGCCGGAGACCTCGCCCACGACCGCACCGGGCGCCGCCCGGAGCGCGCGGCCGGGACCGGCCACGGCCTGACGCCACCGGCGCGAACGCCCCCGGGTTGTCAGTGGCGTGGTGCACACTGGCCTGATCCGCACCATGCCAGGGAGCGCACCGTGACAGCGTCCACCGTGTCCACCGCGTCCGACGTGCCCGCCATGCCCGCCATGCCGGCCGACGAGAGGACGCACCGCCACGTCCCGGACGAGGGATCGCACCGCCACCACCAGGTCGATCCCCTCGCCGCCCTGCGCAGGCCGCAGGACCCGCCCTGGGACGTGTATCTGACCGGCACCGTCTTCCTCGACGTCGTCTTCACCGGGCTCGACTCCGCCCCGGTGCGCGGGACCGAGTCCTGGGCACGCGGGATGGGGTCGAGCCCGGGCGGCGTCGCGAACATGGCGACCGCGCTGGCCCGCCTCGGCCTGCGCACCTCGCTGGCCGCGGCCTTCGGCGACGACCACTACGGCGACTACTGCTGGGACGCGCTCGCGCAGGGCGAGGGCATCGACCTGACCCCCTCGCGCACCGTCCCCGGCTGGCACTCGCCGGTGACGGTCTCGATGGCGTACGAGGGGGAGCGCACGATGGTCTCCCACGGCCACGAGCCGCCGCCCGAGGAGATGTCCCCCGACTGCCCGCCCCGCGCGCGTGCCGCCGTCGCCTCCCTCACGCCCGGCGTCAGCGCCCCCTGGATCGCCCGGGCCGCCGCGCGCGGCACCCGCGTCTTCGCCGACGTCGGCTGGGACGACACCGGGGCGTGGGACCTGGCGGGGCTGCCCGACCTCGCGCACTGCGAGGCCTTCCTGCCGAACGCGGAGGAGGCCATGCGCTACACCGGCGCCACCTGCCCCCGCGCCGCCGCGCACGCCCTGACCGAGCACGTGCCGCTCGCGGTGGTCACCCTCGGCGCGGACGGCGCGTACGCGGTGGACCGGCGCACGGGTGAGAGCGCCGAGGTCCCGGCCATCGAGGTGGAGGCCCTGGACCCGACCGGCGCGGGGGACGTCTTCGTCGCCGGCTTCGTCACCGGCACCCTGGCCGGCTGGCCCCTGGCGGACCGCCTCGCCTTCGCCGGCCTCACCGCCGCTCTCTCCGTCCAGGAGTTCGGCGGCTCCCTGTCGGCGCCCGGCTGGTCCGAGATCGCGACCTGGTGGCGCAAGGTCCAGTCGGTCGAGGGCCAGGACCCGACGGCCCTGCGCCGGTACGCGTTCCTGGCGGACCTGGTCCCCGACGCCCCCCTCGCCCCATGGCCCCGCCGCCGCGCGGTCCCGACCATCGGCTTCCGCCCCCCGGCCTGACCGGACGCGCCGCGGGTCAGCCTCAGAAGTGCTGGGCGGGGCCGCGTAGAGCCGGCGGTGCCGTGGCCGGACGCGGTCAGCTGCTCAGAAGCCGAGGCGCCGCAGCTGCTTGGGGTCGCGCTGCCGGTCCTTGGCGACCTTCACGTGCAGGTCCAGGCTGTGTCGATGTGCGGCTACCGCCGCGTGGCCGGCGTGTTGGGCGGGCCGCGTAGAGCCGGTGGTGCCGTGGCCGGAGGCGGTCAGCTGCTCAGAAGCCGAGGCGCCGCAGCTGCTTGGGGTCGCGCTGCCAGTCCTTGGCGACCTTCACGTGCAGGTCCAGGAAGACCGGAGTACCGAGCAGTGCCTCGATCTGCTTGCGCGACTTGATGCCGACGTCCTTCAGGCGCTTGCCCTTGGGGCCGATGATGATGCCCTTCTGGCTCGGGCGCTCGATGAAAACGTTGGCGTGGATGTCCAGCAGTGGCTTGTCGGCGGGGCGGTCCTCGCGCGGGAGCATCTCCTCCACGACCACCGCGATGGAGTGCGGCAGCTCGTCCCGCACGCCCTCCAGCGCGGCCTCGCGGATCAGCTCGGCGACCATGACCTGCTCGGGCTCGTCGGTCAGATCGCCCTCGGGATAGAGCGCGGGGCCCTCGGGCAGCAGCGGGGTCAGCAGGTCGGCGAGCAGGTCCACCTGCTTGTTCGCCGTGGCCGACACCGGGACGATCTCCGCCCAGGTGATGCCCAGTTCCTCACCGAGCCGGTCGATCGCGATCAGCTGCTCGGCCAGGGTCTTGCCGTCCACCAGGTCGGTCTTCGTGACGATCGCGACCTTCGGCGTCTTGCGGATCCCCGCCAGCTCCTTGGCGATGAAGCGGTCACCGGGGCCCAGCTTCTCGTTGGCCGGCAGACAGAAACCGATGACGTCCACCTCGGCCCACGTCGTGCGCACGACGTCGTTCAGCCGCTCGCCCAGCAGCGTGCGCGGCTTGTGCAGACCCGGGGTGTCCACCAGGATCAGCTGGGCCTCCTCGCGGTGCACGATGCCCCGCACGGTGTGCCGGGTCGTCTGCGGACGGTTCGAGGTGATCGCCACTTTCTGCCCGACCAGAGCGTTCGTGAGGGTGGACTTGCCCGCGTTGGGGCGGCCCACGAAGCAGGCGAAGCCGGCCCGGTGGACAGCCTCGGCCGGCTCTTCGGATGACTGGGTACGAACGCTCATGGCGCCCATTGTCCCTGATCCCCGGAGCCCCGACGCACCACGTCCGTCCACGGGGCCGGGCACGGTCAGCCCGCGCTCACCGTGTCACGGACCGTGCCGTCCGGCCCGGCGAGCAGCACGGGCGTCCCGGCCCCGCCCAGGTCCCGGACCGCCGCCCGGTCCTCGTCCGCCACCGACTCCGCGGCGGTCACCACGGCCGCCGCCTCCAGCGACGTCGCGCCGGACGCCACCGCCATCGCCACCGCCGTACGCAGGGCGCTGAGCTGCAGGGAGTCCAGGGCGACCGTGCCGGCGACGTACGTGCGGCCGGTCTCGTCGCGGACGGCGGCGCCCTCGGGGACGCCGTTGCGGGCCCGGGCCGAGCGGGCCAGGGTGACGATCTTGCGGTCCTCGGGGTCGAGGGCGGGAGTCTCGGTCATGAGGCGAGCATACGTAGCCGCGCCGGGCGCCGGACCGGTCACCCCGCCACCGGGTACATCGCCCCGCGCCGGCCCTCCGGCGACGCCAGCCACTCCAGCTTCGCCGCGCTGTTCGCCTCGTCCAGCGGTGTGTGCAGCACGATCGTCAGATCGGGCCGCGCGGGCACCTGCAACGCCGTCGACTCCAGGCTGAGCAGCCCGACCAGCGGATGGTCCAGCTCCTTGCGGATCTGCCCGGCGTCCTCGATGTCCCGTTCCTCCCACAGCGTCGCGAATTCGCCGCCGACCGCCTTCAGTTCCGCCAGCACCTGCTGGAATCCCTCGTCCTCGGGGTGGGCCGCGCAGGCGGCACGGAACTGGGCGACGACCGTGCGGGCGTTCTGCTCCCAGCTGCGGCTGCGCGAGCGGTACAGCGGGTCGGTGAAGAAGTCGACGATGCAGTTCCACGTGGTCCCGGGCCGCATGCCGAGCACCGTCGCCGCCGCGTCGTTGTACATCACGCAGTTGTAGTACCGGTCCATGATGTGCGCCGGATACGGCATCCACGTGTCGATCAGCCGCCGCAGCCCCTCGCACATGTCCCGCTTGGCCGGCTCCACCTCGGCCGCCGGCGGGTTCAGACCCGCCAGCACGTACAGATGGCGGCGCTCGGCGTTGCTCAGCCGCAGCACCCGGGCCACCGCGTCCAGCACCTGCGGGGAGACGGAGATGTCGCGGCCCTGCTCCAGCCACTGGTACCAGGAGGCACCCACCCCGGCGAGTACGGCCACCTCCTCGCGGCGCAGCCCCGGCGTCCGGCGCCGCGCCCCGCCGTCCGGCAGCCCGACCTCGGCCGGGGAGACCCGGGCCCGCCGGCTCATCAGAAACTCCCGCAGCTCACTACGGCGCCGATCCCGGCCCGCCGCGCGGGCCCTCACGATCACGTCCGGCACGTACGTACTCCCCCCGTAGCCACTCCTGGTGGTGCCACCACCAGGACAACTTGCCGCTCCCCAAGGCTATTCCGGCGCCCGCAGGCTCTTGACCATGGCGATCGACACCTCCCCGACCTCCGTGGCGAAGCCCGCCGCTCCCCGGCTCGCGCCCCGCGACCGGCTCGTCCTGTTCGTGCTGTGCGCGGCCCAGTTCATGGTCTCGCTCGACTTCTCCGTCCTGAACGTGGCCCTGCCCGTGCTCGGCGCGGACCTCGGCATGAGCCCGTCCGCCCTCCAGTGGGCGGTCACCGCGTTCGCGCTGCCGTCCGGCGGGTTCCTGCTGCTCTTCGGCCGCATCGGCGACCTGTACGGGCGCCGCCGGCTGTTCCTCACCGGCCTCGCGCTCTTCGGCGCCGCCTCGCTGCTGGCGACCTTCGCCTGGGACCCGGCCTCCTTCCTCGCCGGACGCGCCCTGCAGGGCCTCGGCGCGGCGGCCATCGTCCCGACCGGCATGTCCCTGCTGACGACGACCTTCCCGGAGGGGCCGGCCCGCGACCGCGCCCTCGGCATCTCCGGCACGCTGCTCTCGCTCGGCTTCACCGTGGGCATGGTGGCCGGCGGGGTGCTGACCGACCTGCTGGGCTGGCGTTCGACGATGGGCCTGCTCGCCCTGTTCGCCCTGATCGTGCTGCCGCTCGCCCCCGGCCTGCTCCCCGAGTCCCGCACCTCCGAGGGTCCCCGCCTGGACGTCCCCGGCGCCGTCACCGTCACCGGCGGCCTGCTGTCCCTGATCTACGCCCTGTCGACGGCCGCCGAACACGGCTTCGCCCGCACCGACGTCCTCGTCACCCTCGTCGCGGGCCTGCTGCTCCTGGCCGCCTTCGCGGTCGTCGAGTCCCGCACCGCGGCCCCGCTGGTCTCCCTGCCGATGCTCCGCCGCCGCACGGTGGCCTGGGGCAACCTGGGCGGCCTCGTCACCTTCTCGATGATGTCGACGGTGGTCTTCGTCCTGACCCTCTACCTCCAGGAGGTCCTGCACCTGACCGCCTTCGAGACCGGCCTGGTCTTCGGCGTGCAGGGCGTCCTGTCGGTGGTGGCCGGTTCGTACGCCCCCCGCGTCATCGGCCGCTTCGGCGCCCGCCGCACCCTGGCGGGGGCGCTCGCCGGGCAGGGTCTGCTGGGCGCCGCCCTGCTGGGGCTCGGCGAGGGCGGCGCGTCGGTCTGGCTCGCCACGGCCGCCGTCTCGCTGGCCAGCATGTGCCACCTGGGCGCGATCGTCTCCTACGGCCTGACCGTCACCTCCGGCGTCCCCGACGAGGAGCAGGGCCTGGCCACCGGCCTGGTCACCTCCACCCAGCAGGTCGGCCTCACCGTCGGCATCCCGCTGCTGGGCGTCCTGGCCACCACCTCCCCGGACCTGATGTCCGGAGTCCGCACGGTGCTGGTCCTGGACACGGCGATCGTGCTGGCGGCGGCCGTCCTGGTCGGTGCGGGGCTGCGCGCCCGCCGGACGGCGGGCTCAGGGACGGTCGAGGCGGAGCCGCTCGGCACGCGGTAGACCGGCGACGACCAGGTCGTACGAGTCCTCCACGAGCTCCCGGACGAGACGGTCCGGGAGCTCGCCGGCCGGTCCGCCGTCCACGGTCACCGTGTTCCAGTGCCGTTTGTTCATGTGCCAGCCGGGGACGATCAGGCCCGGGTGATCGGCGCGCAGCCGGATCGCGTCGTCGGGGTCGCACTTGAGGTTGACGGTGAGCGGGCGCCCGCCCAGCGAGGTGAGCGCGAACATCTTCCCCAGCACCTTGAAGACCGACGTCTCCGGATTGAAGGGGAAGTCCTCCACCGCGGCATTGAAGGAAAGACAGAACCCGCGCAGCTCCTCGGGACTCACTCCGCCGCCGCCTCCTCGGAGCGCTTCACCGCGCCCACCGGCTCCACCAGCACGGTCACGATCTTGTTCCGGCGGCCGGCCGCGGCCTCCGCCGTCAGCCGCAGCTCGCGGCCGTCGGGCAGCTCCACCATCGACGAGGCACCGGCGATCGGCACCCGGCCCAGAGCCTTCGCCAGCAGACCGCCGACCGTCTCCACGTCCTCGTCGTCGAACTCCTCCAGGCCGTACAGCTCGCCCAGGTCGCCGATGTCGAGCCGCGCGGTGACCCGGAAGCGGTCCTCGCCCAGCTCCTCGACGGGCGGGAGCTCCCGGTCGTACTCGTCGGTGATCTCGCCGACGATCTCCTCCAGGATGTCCTCGATGGTGACGATGCCGGCCGTGCCGCCGTACTCGTCGACGACGACGGCGACGTGGTTGCGCTCCTTCTGCATCTCGCGCAGCAGGTCACCGGCGTTCTTGGTGTCGGGCACGAAGAACGCCGGCCGCATCGCCGTGGAGACGAGGTCGCCCTCCGCCTCCCGGCTGATGTGCGTCCGGCGGACCAGGTCCTTCAGGTACACGATCCCGACGATGTCGTCCTCGCTGTCCCCGGTGACCGGTATCCGCGAGAAACCGGAGCGCAGGGCGAGGGTCAGCGCCTGGCGGATGGTCTTGTAGCGCTCGATGACCACGAGGTCGGTCCGCGGGACCATGACCTCCCGCACCAGCGTGTCCCCGAGCTCGAACACCGAGTGCACCATGCGGCGCTCCTCGGCCTCGATCAGGGACTCCTTCTCGGCGAGGTCGACCAGCGCACGCAGCTCCGCCTCGGAGGCGAAGGGACCGCGGCGGAAGCCCTTGCCGGGCGTGAGCGCGTTGCCGATGAGGATCAGCAGCGGCGGGATCGGCCCCATGATCCGGGCCAGCGGCACCAGCACGTACGACGCGACCGTCGCCGTGTTCAGCGGGTGCTGGCGCCCGATGGTGCGCGGGGAGACCCCGACGGCGACGTACGAGACGAGCACCATCACCGCGATGGCGATCACCAGCGCCTCGCCGGTGCCGTCGAACTGCTGGAGACAGGCGTACGTGACCAGCGCGGCGGCGGCCATCTCGCAGGCGACGCGGACCAGCAGCGCCACGTTGAGGTAGCGCGTCGGGTCGGCGGCGACCTTGGCGAGCTTCTCGCTGCCGCGGCGCCCGGACCGTACCGCCTCCTCGGCGCGGAAGCTGGAGACCCTCGCGAGTCCCGCCTCCGCGCACGCGGCGAGCCAGGCGATCACCACCAGGGCGACCGCGCCGGCGATGAGGGGGAGGCTCATGAGACGGTCGGGGCGGGGGACGGGCCGGTCAGGCCCTTCTCCGCACGCCAGCCGTCCACGATGGCGGCCTGGAGGCCGAACATCTCGGCCTTCTCGTCCGGCTCCTCGTGGTCGTAGCCCAGCAGGTGCAGCACCCCGTGGACGGTGAGGAGCTGGAGCTCCTCGTCCATGGAGTGCTGCGTCGGTGCCTCGGTGCCCTGCTTGGCGGCGACCTCCGGGCAGAGCACGATGTCGCCGAGCAGCCCCTGCGGCGGCTCGTCGTCGTCCTTGGACGGCGGACGCAGCTCGTCCATCGGGAAGGACATGACATCCGTGGGGCCGGGCAGGTCCATCCACTGGATGTGGAGCTGCTCCATGGCGTCGGCGTCCACGACGATCACCGAGAGCTCGGAGAGCGGGTGGATGCGCATCCGCGCGAGCGCGTAGCGGGCGATGTCGAGGATCGCCTGCTCGTCGACCTCGGTTCCGGACTCGTTGTTGACGTCGATCGACATGGTCGTGCTGGTCTACTTCCCCTTGGCCTTGGCACCGTTCCTCGGGGCACGGCCGCCCTTGTGGGTGCCGTTCTCGGTGCCGTTCCTGCTGTCGTACAACTCGTACGCGTCGACGATACGGCCCACCAGCTTGTGCCGTACGACGTCGTGGGACGTCAGCCGGGAGAAGTGGACGTCCTCGACGCCCTCCAGGATCTCCTGCACCTGCCGCAGACCGGACTTGGTCCCGCCGGGCAGGTCGACCTGCGTCACGTCACCCGTGATCACGATCTTCGAGTCGAAGCCGAGACGGGTGAGGAACATCTTCATCTGCTCGGGGCTGGTGTTCTGCGCCTCGTCGAGGATGATGAAGGCGTCGTTCAGCGTCCGGCCGCGCATGTACGCCAGCGGCGCGACCTCGATCGTCCCGGCCGCCATCAGCCGCGGGATCGAGTCCGGGTCGAGCATGTCGTGCAGCGCGTCGTACAGCGGGCGCAGATACGGGTCGATCTTCTCGTACAGCGTGCCCGGCAGGAAGCCGAGCCGCTCGCCGGCCTCGACCGCCGGGCGGGTCAGGATGATGCGGTTGACCTGCTTGGACTGCAGGGCCTGCACCGCCTTGGCCATCGCCAGGTAGGTCTTGCCGGTGCCCGCGGGGCCGATGCCGAAGACGATGGTGTGCTTGTCGATCGCGTCGACGTACCGCTTCTGGTTCAGCGTCTTGGGGCGGATGGTGCGGCCGCGCGAGGACAGGATGTTCTGCGTGAGCACCTGGGCCGGGGTCTCCTGGCCGTCGCTCTCCCCGTTCTCGCTCGCCTTGAGCATGGCGATCGAGCGTTCCACTGCGTCCTCCGTCATCGGCTGCCCCGTGCGGAGCACCAGCATCATCTCGTCGAACACGCGCTGGATCAGAGCGACGTCATGGGTGTCGCCGACCGCGCTGATCTCGTTGCCCCGGACGTGTATGTCGGCCGCCGGGAAGGCCGTCTCGATCACGCGCAGCAGGGAGTCCCCGGAACCAAGAACGGTCACCATGGGGTGCTGGGCGGGGACGGAGATCTGTGCTCTCGCCTGCCCCTGCGCGGGAGTGTGAGCTGAGGGTGTCTGAGTCATGGGCCGGCGCTCTAGGCCTGCTCGTCCTCCTCTGCGGCGTGCGCCGCGTGACGGATGTGGTCTGCTGCATCCAGCGTACGACTCCCCGCCGACAGCGCCGAGGGCTTTTATCCGACCGGCGCCCGCCGCGCGCCGCGGACCAGATCACGGAACCAGCCGTACGACGCCTTGGGTGTGCGTTCGAGCGTCGCGAAGTCCACGTGGACCAGCCCGAACCGGCGCGCGTACCCCTCGGCCCACTCGAAGTTGTCCAGCAGCGACCACACGAAGTAACCGCGCACGTCCACGCCCGCCTCCAGCGCCCGGTGCAGGGCGCGGACGTGGCCGTCGAGGTAGGCGATGCGGTCCTGGTCGTCGAGGCCCTCGTAGGAGCAGCCGTTCTCGGTGATGACCACGGGCGGGAGCCGGTCGCCGTAGCGGTCGCGCAGGCCGGTGAGCAGCTCCGTCAGCCCCTCGGGAACCACGGGCCAGCCGAAGTCCGTCACCGGCCGGCCCTCGATCGCGCGCACCGAGAAGGGCAGCGCGGCCGGGAGCGGCACCCCGCCGAACTCGGTTTCCGCGCCCTCCGGGGCGCCCACCCGCGCCGGTGCGTAGTAGTTCACCCCGTACCAGTCCAGCGGCTCGGCGACGATCTCCAGGTCCGCTTCGATCCGTCCGGCGGAGCCCGGCATCAGCTCACCGATGCCCTCCGGGTACCGGCCGGTCAGCAGCGGCTCGGAGAACAGCCGGTTCAGCAGGACGTCGTAGAACTCCGCCGCCTCCCGGTCGGCCGGTTCCTCCGACGCCGGCCAGGTCGGCGCGTGCGAGTTGGCGATGCCGATGTCCGTGGCGCCGGACGCGCGCAGGGCCCGTACCGCCAGACCGTGCGCGAGGAGCTGGTGGTGGGCCACCGGCAGGGCGTCGAACAGCAGCTCCCGGCCGGGGGCGTGGGTGCCGAGGGCGTGGCCCAGCAGGGTGTGCTCGGCGGGCTCGTTGAGGGTGATCCACTTGCCGACCCGGTCGCCCAGCCGGTCCGCGACCACCGACACGTACTGCGCGAACCGGGACGCCGTGTCCCGCGCCAGCCAGTCCAGACCGGCCGGCAGGTCCCAGTGGAAGAGCGTCGGCACCGGCCGCACGCCGGCCGCGCACAGCTCGTCCACCAGGCGGTCGTAGAAGTCGAGGCCGCCGGGGGAGTCCACCCGGGGCCAGGAGACCGAGAAGCGGTAGGCGTCCACGCCCAGGTCCGCCAGCAGCGCCACGTCCTCGCGGTAGCGGTGGTAGTGGTCGCAGGCCACCGCCGCCGTCGAGCCGTCCTTGACCCGGCCCGGCCGGTCCGTGAAGTCGTCCCACACGGACCGGGCGCGCAGGTCGGCCGCGCCCTCGATCTGGTGCGCCGAGGTCGACACGCCCCACAGGAAGCCGTCCGGGAACCGGGGTACCGGGTTCGTCGCCATGCGCGGATCATCCGTACACCCGGTGAGCGAAGTCAACGCCCCCGCACACGCACGGCGTTACGCCCCCTCCTTCAGTACCCGCGAGATCAGTTTCCGCTGCTCGTCCGTCAGCCGGGGATCGGCGGCGTACACGGTCTTCCCGTCCACCGTGATCTGGTAGCTGAACCCGTCCGGCACCCCGACCGGCGGCGTGCCCCGCCCGTCGGCGGTCGCCCGCTCCGCCAGGGCGTGCCACTCGGCCGCGTCGGGGCGCCCCGCGGTGTCCACCTCCGCGTGGCGCTCGATGCCCGCGAAGCCTCCTGTGCGCCTCACCTGAATCCGCATGGGTCCGTGTCTAGTACGGAACTACAGCGCGCGCACCCCGACCTGCTCCCAGGCCTTGCGCACCGCGTCCAGCTCGTCCCCGTCCCCGTAGCGCTCCCGTGCGGCCTTCACGGTCAGCGTGGCGAAGTCCGTGAACGACGCGTCCTGCGCCAGCTCGCCGCCGGTCAGCACGTCGTACCAGACCTGCCCGGCCTGCTCCCAGGCGTGCCCGCCGAGGGCGGTCGCGGCGAGGTAGAAGGCGTGGTTGGGGATGCCCGAGTTGATGTGGACGCCGCCGTTGTCGCGGCCGGTGCGGACGTAGTCGTCCATCGTCGCGGGCTGCGGGTCCTTGCCGAGGACGTCGTCGTCGTACGCCGTGCCCGGCGCCTTCATCGAGCGCAGGGCCACGCCCGTCACGCGCGGGGCGAGCAGGCCGGCGCCGATCAGCCAGTCGGCCTCGGCGGCGCTCTGGCCGAGCGAGTACTGCTTGATGAGGGCGCCGAAGACGTCGGACACCGACTCGTTGAGGGCGCCGGGCTGGCCGTAGTAGGTCAGGTTGGCGGTGTGCTGGGTGACGCCGTGGGACAGCTCGTGGCCGATGACGTCGAGGGGGATGGTGAAGTCGAGGAAGATCTCCCCGTCCCCGTCGCCGAAGACCATCTGCTCGCCGTTCCAGAAGGCGTTGTTGTACTCGCGGTCGTAGTGCACGGTCGCGTCCAGCGGCATGCCGGCGGCGTCGATGGAGTCACGCCCGTACACCTTGAGGAAGTGCTCGAAGGTGGCGCCGAGACCCGCGTAGGCGCGGTTCACGGTGGCGTCCTGGCCGGGCTCGTCGCCCTCGCCGCGCACCTCGCGGCCCGGCAGGTCGGTGCCGTGCCGGGCGTCGTAGATGGTGCGCTGCGGCTTTCCGGGCTCGGCGCCGGCGCGCGGGGCCACGGTGGGGGCGCCGATGACCGTGGTCAGACCGCGGCGGGTGCGCTCGAAGGCGTCGCGCTGGAGGGTCCGGCGGGCGGGGCCGGCGAGCACGGGGTCCTGGTTCTGGGCGAGCCGGTCGAGGACGTGGGGCGGCACGATGGTGCAGAAGACGGGCACGAAGCCCCCGTTGGTCGTCATGCTCCGCACACTCGCACTGCGTGACGGTCCTGTCACCACCCGCAACCATGATTGATGAACCGGGGTGCCAAGAAGGCCCGGCGAGCAGCCGGGAGTGGTATACGGCACTTTTTGTCCCGGTTCCCTCCGTGGTCCCGCATACTGATACGGACCCGCGTGACCGGCGTGGCTCGGCTATGGTGCTGAGCATCATGCGTTTCGGGCTGCTTCTCCTTAGCTGCCGCGGCGAGGGCCTGTAGAGGCCGACTCCCTCCCCGCGGAGCTTGGTGGTGCCGTCGGCCGTCCTTCCGGACACGCGGACGTCGCGGACACTGCGCACACCGCGGACATCACGAGGAGCCCACGCCATCATGGCCAACCGCCAGCAGCCCAGTCCCATGCCGATCGCCAAGTACCGCGGGTACGAGCAGGTCGACATCCCCGACCGCACCTGGCCGGACCGGCGCATCACCACCGCCCCCCGCTGGCTCTCCACCGACCTGCGCGACGGCAACCAGGCGCTGATCGACCCCATGTCGCCCGCCCGTAAGCGCGCGATGTTCGACCTGCTGGTCAAGATGGGCTACAAGGAGATCGAGGTCGGCTTCCCGGCCTCCGGTCAGACCGACTTCGACTTCGTACGCTCGATCATCGAAGAGCCCGGCGCCATCCCGGACGACGTCACGATCTCCGTGCTGACGCAGGCCCGCGAGGACCTGATCGAGCGCACGGTGGAGTCCCTGAAGGGCGCCAGGCGGGCCACCGTCCACCTGTACAACGCCACCGCCCCGGTCTTCCGCCGCGTCGTCTTCCGCGGCTCCAAGGACGACATCAAGCAGATCGCGGTCGACGGCACCCGGCTGGTGATGGAGTACGCCGAGAAGCTGCTGGGCCCGGAGACGGAGTTCGGCTACCAGTACTCGCCGGAGATCTTCACCGACACCGAGCTGGACTTCGCCCTGGAGGTCTGCGAGGCGGTGATGGACACCTACCAGCCCGGTCCCGGTCGCGAGATCATCCTCAACCTGCCCGCCACGGTGGAGCGTTCCACCCCCTCCACCCACGCGGACCGCTTCGAGTGGATGGGCCGCAACCTCTCCCGCCGCGAGTACGTCTGCCTGTCCGTCCACCCGCACAACGACCGCGGTACGGCGGTGGCGGCGGCCGAGCTGGCCGTGATGGCCGGCGCCGACCGCGTCGAGGGCTGCCTGTTCGGCCAGGGCGAGCGCACCGGCAACGTCGACCTGGTCACCCTGGGCATGAACCTGTTCTCCCAGGGCGTCGACCCGCAGATCGACTTCTCCGACATCGACGAGATCCGTCGTACGTGGGAGTACTCCAACCAGATGGAGGTCCACCCGCGCCACCCGTACGTGGGCGACCTGGTCTACACGTCCTTCTCCGGCTCCCACCAGGACGCCATCAAGAAGGGCTTCGACGCCATGGAGGCCGACGCGGCCGCGAAGGGCGTCACCGTCGACGACATCGAGTGGGCGGTCCCGTACCTGCCGATCGACCCGAAGGACGTCGGCCGCTCCTACGAGGCGGTCATCCGGGTCAACTCGCAGTCCGGCAAGGGCGGTATCGCGTACGTCCTGAAGAACGACCACAAGCTGGACCTGCCGCGCCGGATGCAGATCGAGTTCTCGAAGATCATCCAGGCCAAGACGGACGCCGAGGGCGGCGAGATCACGCCGAAGGCGATCTGGGACGTCTTCCAGGACGAGTACCTGCCCAACCCCGACAACGCCTGGGGCCGCATCCAGGTCGCCAACGGCCAGACCACGACCGACCGCGACGGCATCGACACCCTCACCGTGGACGCCACGGTCGACGGCGCGGAGACCACCCTGGTCGGCACCGGCAACGGCCCGATCTCGGCGTTCTTCCACGCGCTGCAGGGCGTCGGCATCGACGTACGCCTGCTGGACTACCAGGAGCACACGATGAGCGAGGGAGCCTCCGCGCAGGCCGCCTCGTACATCGAGTGCGCCATCGGCGACAAGGTCCTGTGGGGCATCGGAATCGACGCGAACACCACGCGCGCCTCGCTGAAGGCGGTCGTCTCCGCCGTCAACCGCGCGGCTCGCTGACCAGCCGAATCGGTGGTTTGAGGCCCCGCTCGCCGCAAAACGGCGGGCGGGGCCCCGTCATATACCGGCCATATATCTGTGGAGGTCACGGAAAGGTCTCGTCCCGGGTACTGACTCCACGTCGGTGATGTGGCTAACATCACGCCAGCGCGACGATGCTGTCGCGCCGTTACGGAGGTGCGACGTGCTGCCTGGACGGGGACGAAACAGCCGAGCTGCCCGGCTGCCGCACATCCTTGGCACGCGCACCGCGTGGACACCCGTCGGCGACGGCGAGTTCTTCTGCCCCGGCTGCGGAGGCGACCGCAACTACCAGCGCCTGACCGGCCGCCGCCGCTTCACCCTCCTCGGCATCCCCGTACTGCCGCGCGGCGAGTCCGCACCGACCGTCGAGTGCGCGGCCTGCCGCCGTTACTACGGCACCGACGTCCTCGACCACCCGACCACCACCCGCTTCTCCGCGATGCTCCGCGACGCCGTCCACACCGTCGCCCTCGCGGTCCTCGCCGCGGGCGGCACCTGCTCCCGTACATCTCTGGAGACCGCGGCCGTCGCGGTGCGCGCGGCCGGCTTCGAGGACTGCACCGAGGACCAGCTGGGCGCACTGGTCGAGGCGCTGGAGGCGGACACCGGCCGGGTCCGCGGCGAGCCCTGTGTGCCGGGCCTGGCCATAGAGCTGCACGAGGCGCTGGACCCGCTGGCCCCGCACCTCGCCACCGTCGGCCGCGAATCGATCCTCCTCCAGGGCGCCCGCATCGCCCTGGCCGACGGGCCCTACACCCCCGCCGAACGCGACACCCTGGCCACGGTCGGCGCGGCCCTGACCATCTGCTCGGCCGACGTGACCCGACTGCTGGAGTCGGCGGGCACGCCTTCCTGACCGCCGCCGCCGTCCCCGGCCGGATCCCGGATCAGGTACTCCCGGGAAGGTCCAGCCGCATGATCTGGCGGTGCATGCCCGGGCCGAAGTAGTCCGGGCGCAGACCGCCGTCGGGTTCCTCGGGGCGAAAGCCCAGCGAGCGGTAGAGCAGGATGGCGGCGAGGTTGGCGGGTTCCACGGTGAGGCGGACCACCTCCGTGCCGTCCCGGCGCAGCCGGGTCAGGACCTCCGTCATCAGCTCCCGGCCCAGTCCGTGGCGCCGGCGGTCCTGGGTCACGCACAGGCCCAGTATCCAGCTGTCCCGGGCGAGTGCCCTGGTGGCGGCCAGTACATAGCCGCGCAGCCGGCCCGCGCCGTCGTCGAGGACCAGGAAGTGTTCCTCGTACATGTCGAAGAGCTGGCGCAGGAGGAAGCCGGGATAGGCGACCTCCTGGAAGACCTCCTCGTCGAGCCGCCGCAACTCGGGCAGATCGGACTCCCGTGCCGTCCGCAGGGTCGGCGGCGGGGTCTCCGGGTACGGGTCGGGGCCCGTGAGCTGCTCGTGGCGGTCCAAGGAGCGTTCCAGCGGTTCGGCGGTCATGCCACCCCCAGTCAGAACGTGCGAAGTCAACCCGACGGATGCGTCGTTCATCCCCAGGAGTGCACGGCCGCATGTGGCGGCCGGGTACTCCTTCTGGCTACAGTGAGCTTCCAACTTCCCTCCCGCAAGGGCGAGTTCGGGTGTGCGCCGATGCGCCCGACGTGCGCCCGGCGGATGAGGACTGGCGTGTTCCCGGCTGTCTCGTCGTGACCTGGTGGCCTATCGTGCACGGCACTGGGGCTTGTCCGGAATCAAATGGAATGCGGCAGGGTGACTATGGATCGCAACGCCGACGCACCTTGGTCGAAGTTCGATCCAGAGGCGTACGTCGACAACAACTACCGGACGCCGCTCGAAGTCGACGTGCTGATCGTCCGGTTGATGCGCGACTACTTCGACCGCTGCTTCGGTGGAGCCGTTCCGGATTCCGTGCGGGGCATCGACGTCGGCGCCGGTGCGAATCTCTACCCCGCGCTCTCCATGCTCCCCTGGTGCCAGAAGGTGCTGCTGCTGGAGTACGCGGACCCGAACGTCGAGTACCTCGAGAAGCAGGTCTCCCCGGGCGGGTACGACACCGCCTGGGACGCGTTCTGGGAGGTGCTGAGCGAGTCTCCCGCCTACCGCGCCGTCGAACCGAGAAGCCGCGTCAGCGAGATCGTCCGGGTGCAGCGCGGCAACCTGTTCGACCTGGAGGGCGGAGACCGGCGCTGGGAGCTGGGGACGATGTTCTTCGTCGCCGACTCGATGTCCGAGTGCCCCGACGAGTTCCACCGGGGCGTGCGGTGCTTCATGAACGCGCTCAATGAAAAGGCGCCCTTCGCCGCCGCCTTCATGAAGGAGTCGGTCGGCTACCGCGTCGGCGAACACCAGTATCCGGCCTACCGGGTGAACGAGGACCGGGTCAGGGAGAGCCTGGAGAAGTACACAGGAGAGCTGGAAATCCACGATCTGCACCACATGGTGCGGCCGGGACACGAGGGAATGCTCCTCGCCCTGGGGCGGCGCAACACGGAGATTGCCACCCCGTAGGAACGGGGACCATGCTGAAACACAGGGCAACGAGATCTGTACGAGGGGTGCGGGGATGCAGATCAAGCCACGTCAGCACCTGCTGGACATCTGGCAGGCCATGGCCCGTCATTCGTTCGACGACGGGAAACTCGCCTGGGGCGACACCGACGGGCTGAGCAGCGTCGCGGACGCCGAGCGACTGCTCTGCCTGCTCTACCCGGCCACCGAGGTTCCCGCCTTCCGCCTCGACCAACCGGACACCACCGAACGGGACGTGCTGCGCGCACTCGACCGGGTCGGCAGCCGTCTGGAGATCCCGGCCAACCTGATCACCGCGCTCAGCCAGTTCATGCGCACCCACACCGGGACGGACGAAAGCCCCACCTTCGCCGGCGGACACTACTTCCGGCCCGGGGAACCCGGCGGTGAGGTCACCCACGAACAGGGCCAGCTGGGCGTGGTCGACTCCTACTCCATGTCCGTCACGCTCTGCCTCGCCACCCTCGGATTCCTCAAGGTCTACGAAGGCACCACGACCCGCCCCGAGGTGCTCAAGGCGATCGCCGAACTGCGGGACGCCACCAACGCCCGGCTGACCGCCGCCATGATCAGCCTGCTGCGCTCCTTCACCGTCAACGTCTTCGACGCCGAGTCCGAACAGGGCCGACGCCTGATCCAGGTCATCGGACAGGGCAGACAGTCCGACCGGGCCGTCCTCCAGCAGTTCTCCCGCCGGTTACGGCCCCTGCGCGCCACCATCATCGAGAGTCTCACCCGCGGCATCCAGGTCGACGAGGGCATCCGCGACGAGAGCCAGCTCTTCGAGTGCGGCTGGGCGTGGGGCATCGTGCAGGACGCCCCGCAGATCACCGACCTGAGCGCCCACGTCCTCGGCCAGCCCGACGGCATCGCCGACCGGCTGCCCTACGTGTACTTCACCGTCGTCGCCCTCGACGGCATCCAGGACCTGTTCTCCGACCGCACCCTCACCCTCGGCCTGCTCGACGAGGACCAGCAGAAACTCGCCGAGATGCTGCGCCTGCGCTGGGAACTCAGCCAGCAGTACTGGTCGGCCATCGCCCGCTTCGGCGCCGACCGCTGGCCCCTGGAGGACCTCCCCTGGCAGACCACGGGCCTGCGGCTGGAGTCCGAGTACTTCTCCCTGACCGTCGCGGCCATCGTCGTCCACGACCTGGTGCGCCGGAAGGCCACCGACGACGACCTCACCCGCACCGTCGCCGTCATGGAGCGCCTCGCCGACCGCGGCCGGGTCACCAGCCGGATGACCAGGGAGGACTCCACCATCCGGCTGCACCACCCCGGTGTCACCATGCCGCTCGCCGGATCCGAGCGCTCCGGTGGACTCCTCCTGTGGCGGATGGCCGACTTCTCGGCACAGCTCCTCAAGCGGAGCATCCAACTCGCCGAACTCTCCCGGAACATCGGCGCGCAGGACCGTCTGCTGCGCCTGTCCGAGCAGACCTTCGAGCACCTGTGGTCACGGCGCATCGAGGACGAGGAGGGCGCCGGCCTCTGGGACAACGTGCAGGCCGTCTACCCGGACGCCCGCGACGTCGGCCTCCGCATGTCCTGGAGCATCACCGAGCGCGTCACCGAATGCCTCGTCGCCGCCCGCAACCTGTACGAACAGCAGCCCATCCGCAGCCCCGAACTGGCCGAGCTGGCCCGCGAGCTGCTCAGCGAGGCCACCCATCTGTTCGGCAAGGAGCAGCTGGAGGCGTCCGCCGCCGCCGACGGCAGCAGAGCCCGGGCCATGCGGAGCATCGAGAGCCGTCTCGACCACGCCCGAGGCCTGGTCGACGACCGGCCCGCCACCGCCTTCGCCCTGGCCCTGCCGGTACTCCAGGAACTCGACACCCTGGCCCAGGCCAGGGGCGCCGCCGCACAGGAGGTGTGAGTGTGCTCGTCTTCTCCGCCTCCGACAAGGGAGGCACGGGACGCTCGGTGACCAGCGCCAACCTGGCCTACCAGCGTGCCCTCACCGGCGACGACGTGGCCTACGTGGACTTCGACTTCGGTTCGCCCACCGCCGCCGCCGTCTTCGACGTGCCCGGCGCGATGCGCGGCACCGAGGAACGCGGCCTCCACTCCTACCTGGAGGGCGAGGCGGCCGAGCCGGCCAGGATCGACGTCTGGCGGCAGACCGAGCACCCCCTGCTGCGCGTCCGCCCCAACCAGTCCGGGCGCCTGGTCCTGTTCCCCGGCGACGCCGGCGGCGGCGAGTTCGCCATCGGTGAGGAAGCCCTGGAGCGGTGCGTCGACCTGCTGCTGCGGCTCAACGGCGAGTTCGACCTGACCGTCGTCGACCTGAGCGCGGGCCGCAGCTACGCCGTCGACATGGTCCTCGCGGCGACCGCCCACCCCCGGATGCGCTACGTCACCTTCCGCTGGCTCGTCTTCCACCGCTGGACGCGGCAGCACGTGATCGCCGCCTCCGGGCTGGTCCACAGGGAACACGGCATCATCGGCGGCGGCGTCGAGCGCGGACACGACGAGGAGACCCTGCGGGCCGCGATCCGCTTCGTCCGGGCCGCCGTGCCCGACCCCGAGTCGCCGCTGTGGTCCCAGGGCTCACCCGCCCAGGCGGCCTGGATGCAGGCCTGCGACGAGGCGCTGCGCCGGCTCGCCGCCGAGCACCGCATCGGCGACAGCGTCGTCCTCGGCATCGTCCCCCTGGAGCCCATACTCCAGTGGCGCGAGCAGCTGATCACCGAAGAGGACGTGCTCTCCACCCAGATCGCCAACAAGGAGACCCTGGAGGCGCTGGAGGAGATCGCCCGGCGGCTGACGGACGACTCGTACTGGGGGCGGCCATGACGGACGCGGTGTTCCGTGAGACCGCCGCCGAGCCGCGCACCCAGTCGGTGGCGCTGGCCCACCTCTCCCTGGAGCTGGGCCACCTCTACATGGAGGACTTCGAGGCCGGTCCCGAGCGCCTGCGGCAGCACTTCGCCGAAGTACGCCCCTGGGTGGAGGCCGCCCGCACCGCCGCCACCGCACGCGCCGGCGGCAGGCGCGCCCGGATCAGCACCTGCTTCCTCGTCGACGACTACTTCACCCGCTTCTCCACCCCCGCCGAAGTCGTCCCCATGCTGCTGAAGGAGGCCGAGCGGGCCGGGCTGGGCGTCGACTACCTGGCCCGCGAGTCCGGCTGCGCCGTCACCGGCAAGGTGCCCGTCGCCGAGGCGGTGGCCGGCCGGATCGTCGAGTCGCCGCCGCCCGGCAGCTACGGCCTGCGTCCGCCCGCCGCCCAGACCGGCTGGCTGGCCAACGGCGAGCGCAGCCCCGTCGCCCGCGCCCCGCAGGCGATGAAACCGGCCGCCGACTGGCAGCCGCCCCGGGAGACCGCGGCCCGCCGCCACTCCGTCTTCCTCGACGTCGAACTGTGGAGCGACGACGCCGACGGGCACCGCACCTGGTCCTGCCCCTTCCTCGCCGCCGTGTGGCAGCTCGCCCGCCTCGGACTGCTGCGCAACGAGGGCGAGGCCGTCCTCGTCCCCCAGCCGCACACCACCACCGGCTTCCCGGACGACTGGGACGAACTGCCCTCCCTGGTCCGGCTCAACGCCGAGGCCGACCCCTTCGCCGCCTACCGGACCTGCTCGGTGCTGCCCGGCCGGTTCCTCCCCGTCGAGCACGCCGTCCGCGTGATCCTCGACCAGATCGAGGTCGACCCCGGGGCACTGGCGCAGGTCGCCGAACGCTCCGGCCGGGAACGCACCCCCGTCCCGGACTCGGTCGCCGACCGCATCTCCTACGTGTACTACTCGGGGCCCTGACATGGCGCCGCGGCAGAGCACCCCGCGCGCCGTACTCGCCTGCGGCGAGATCCGCACCAGCCTGCTGCCCACTCGGCAGGCCCTCGACATCCGCGCCGCCGCCCAGCTCCTCGGCCTGCGCGCCGACGAACGCGTCCTGCTCTCCGAACGCCCCAACCTCTACGCGCGTTCGCCCGACACCCTCACCGGCATCGACTGCCCCCTGCCCAGCGCCAACGGCGCCCGGATCCGCGCGGTCGGCACGGTCGCCGCGCGGGCCGCGCTCACCGAGGGGCGCATCCTCCAGTCCTCGGCCTACTTCCGGCTGCCCGCCACCGGCCCCGACCAGCGGCGGCCGTGGGGCGAGTACCTGGTACGCCCCGGAGTGGTCGAGCCGCTCGGCAAGCTGCCCCACGAGGCGGTCGCCCACGGCGTCCTCGGCGGCGGCCGGCACGGCGACCTCGACGTCGGGCTGATCGCCGACGGGCTGCTCACCCGGCTGCTGCGCCACCCCCTGCTCGACCAGCGTCCGCCCTTCCGGTCCCGCCCCACCCGGCTGCGCTGGGCGGCCCTGCCCGCGGCCCCGGACGAGGGCCCGTCGATCGAGCGGTTCACCCTCGCCGAGGACGAACTGCGCACCGTACGGCTCCGTGTGCCCGAAGGCACCCCCGCCGCCGACCTCGCCGCACTCTGCGACGACCTCGCGCTGCACGACTGGCTGCTCACCACCGTGGTCCGCATGCTCGACGGCATTCGCCTGGGCGGAGCGGCCACCCAGGACCCGGGCGCCGCCGTCAGGGCGCTGCGCCCGGCCGTCGACCACCTGCTCCACCTGTGGATGCCCCGGGCCCGGGTGGCCAAGGACCTGGCCCCGCTGTGGGACCCGCTGGAGGAGCGGCCCGGCTTCACCCGGCAGTGGCGGGCGCTGGTGCAGCGCATCCGCGACCAGCTCACCCTGCACGCCATTCCCTCGGCCCGCCGGGAGGTGGAACCGGCTCCCTGACCGGACACCGGCGCCCGGCACGCACATCCCCGCACCCCGATCCGACGCGTATCCCAACGGGGGGAGAAGCGAGATGAGCACGGCACAGTCACCCCGCCCCGACGACACGGCCCGCACGGCGATCCCGGGCGACCCGAGAGGGGAGTCCCCATGGGGGCGCAGGCTGCTGGTCGGCCTGGTCGCCGGCGCCCTCACCTGGAGCGTCACCGCGCTGCTGAGCCCGGAGGACGGGGCACTGCGGCAGGCCGCCGCCGCCCTGCTCTGCGCCGGCGCCGCGGTCCTCGTCCAGTACGTCCACGGCCTGGCCCCGCCCACCCGCGAGGCGCGCACGGAGGAGCACACCCTGCGGGTGGAGCGCGCGCTGGCCGAGAACACCGCCGCCGTACAGGACGTACGGGACGGCCTGAACCGGTACGACGACGAGCTGCGGACCGGCCTGACCCGGCACACCGAGGACGTCAAGCAGCTGGTCGAACACCATGTCACCCAGGCCGACCACCGGCCCGCCGAGCCCTATCCGCCGCTGGACCGGGCCCGCATCGACAGCGTGCCCGACCTCGCCAAGGGATTCGCCGACGTCCTGGTGCCGGGTCCCTCGATCCTCCACACCTTCGTCCACCTGGAGATGACCCGGGTCGTCGGCCACATGGCCGACCTGACCAACCTGAGCGCCGAGTGCCCCGGCGAGAACCACGACTGGATGCTCACCCTCACCCGCGCCGCCGAGCATTCCATCTGCGCCACCAGCACCTCCGTCGACCGGGAGTTCTGGAACAGCGAGCCCGCCGGCCGCTACCTGGACGCCCAGCAGGCGGCGATCGACGAACAGGGCGTCACGGTGCGCCGGCTGTTCCTGCTGGAGAGCGCCCGCGAGCTCGACGACCGGCTGCTGCGGCTGTGCGAGGAGCAGGAACTGCGGCGCATCGACGTACGCGCGGCGGTCCTGCCCGAACTGCCCCCGCACCTCCAGCGCGGCACCACCAACGACTTCATCCTCTACGACGAGGAGGTGTCGTTCGAGATCGAGCAGGACCTGCGCGACGTCAACGTCAGGACCCGGCTCACCGCGCGCCAGGACTACGTACGGGACCGGTTGAAGCGCTTCAGGGAGCTCTGGGACGCGGGGATGGGCCTGCGCGAGCTGGAGGTGCGGGTCGACGACGAGGAGGACGGCAACTGGATGGTCGACCGGCCGTGAACCCTCTCCGTACCCTCCCCGTACTCCCCGGGGAGTAACACCGGCCCCGCGTCACCCCGGGAAGTAGCCGCCAACTCGCCCTCATGCCCGACGTGTCGGGGTCCCGTGGTCGGGAGTCTGGAATGCGAAACAGACACCCGACCGGAGGAGGGTCCGACTCATGGGGGCAGTAAGGACACGCGGGGCGACCGGCGGAGGGCGGCGCCGGGCCGTGCCCTGGCTGGTGCTGGGGCTGTGGATCGCCGTCCTGGCGATCGCCTCGCCGTTCGCGTCGAAACTGTCGGACGTGCAGCGCGACCGGGCCGTCGACTACCTGCCGGCGAGCGCCGACTCGACGCAGGTCGCGAAGATCCAGGACCGGCTGCCGGGTGGCGAGGCCACCGAGATGGTCGTCGTCTACCACCGCGACAGCGGACTGACCGCCGACGACAGGGCCACCGCCGCCGAGCAGATCGCCGAGATCGCGGGCGCGCACCGGCTGACCGACCGTCCGGCGGGAATCCCGTCCCAGGACGGCACCACCCTCATGTACCCGGTCGCCTCCACCGAGCCCGGCCAGGACGAGGAGGCGCGCGACGCACTGGTCAACGCCGTACGGGACGTCGCCGAGGGCGGTGACGGGCTGAGCGTCGAGGTCGGTGGCGCGGGCGCGCTCGCCACCGATGCCTCCGAGGTCTACAACTCGCTCGACGGCCCGCTGCTCTACACGACCGCCGCGGTCGTCGCCCTGCTCCTGATCCTCATCTACCGCAGCCCGTTCCTGTGGCTCGTCCCGCTCGCCGTCGCCGGGATCGCCGACTACCTCTCCATGGGCGTCGCCTACGGCCTCAACCAGTGGTTCGGCACCTCGGTCTCCGGCCAGAGCTCCGGCATCATGACCATCCTCGTCTTCGGCGTCGGCACGGACTACGCGCTGCTGCTGATCTCCCGCTACCGCGAGGAGCTGCGCCGCATCGAGCGCCCCCACGACGCCATGCTCGTCGCCCTGCGCGGCTGCGGCCCCGCCGTGCTGGCGTCCTCGGGCACGGTCGCCGCCGGACTGCTGTGCCTGCTCGCCGCGGACCTCAATTCCAGCCGGGGCATGGGCCCGCTCGGCACCGTCGGCGTGCTGTGCGCACTGGCCGCCATGCTGACCCTGCTGCCCGCGATCCTGGTGCTGCTGGGCCGCCGCGTCTTCTGGCCGCTCGTACCCCGCCACGGCAGCACGCCCAAGGCCCGCAGGTCGCTGTTCACCGCGATGGGCAGCTCCGCGGAACGCCGGCCCCGTGCCGTCCTGGTGGGCGGCGCCGTGCTGCTCGGCGCGCTGGCGCTCGGGTCGTTCAACCTGCCCGGCTCGCTCAAGCAGGAGGACTCCTTCACCAGCAGGCCCGAGGCGATCGCCGCGATGGAGACCCTCGCCGCCGCCTACCCGGAGCGCGGCACCCAGCCCATCACCGTCATCGCCCCCGCCGACCGCGCCGACGCGGCGCTCGCCGAGGCCCGTGACACCCGCGGCGTCGAGAGCGCAGAGAAGGGCCGCAGCGGCGGAGGCTGGACCGAGCTCACCGTCCTCGCCTCCGCCCCGCCCCAGTCGGCCGCCGAGACCGCCACCATCGAGGCCCTGCGCGAGGGGCTCGACGGCTCCTACGTCGGCGGTCCCAGCGCCCAGCAGATCGACCTGGAGGACACCAACGCCCGGGACACCGTCATCGTCGTGCCGATCGTGCTGCTGTCCGTGCTGCTGATCCTGGTGGTGCTGCTGAGGTCGCTGGTCGCGCCGCTGATCCTGGTCGCCGCCGTCGTCGCCGTGTGGGGCGCGGCCCTCGGCATCGGCGGACTCGTCTTCGAACCGCTCTTCGGCTTCGAGGGCACCGATCCGGGCCTCGGCCTGCTGTCCTTCGTGTTCCTGGTGGCCCTCGGTGTCGACTACGGCATCTTCCTGATGCACCGGATGCGCGAGGAGTCCCTGGGCGGCGCCGAACCCACCGAGGCCGCGCTCACCGCGCTGCGCACCACCGGCGGCGTCATCGCCTCCGCCGGGCTGGTCCTCGCGGCCACCTTCGCGGTGCTCACCAACATGCCGATGGTGCAACTCGTCGAGCTGGGTTTCGTCATCGCGGTCGGCGTCCTCCTCGACACCTTCCTCGTCCGCACCTACCTGGTGACCAGCGCGAGCGTGGCGCTGCGGCGCCGGGTGTGGTGGCCGGGGCGGCTGTCCCGGGCGCCCGGGGATCCGGTGCCGGCCGGGGAGCGGGAGCCCGTCGGTGTCTGAGGTGTCCGACGACCGGATCGCGCCCCTCCCCTCCCGGAGGGGCGCACCCGTCGCGGAGGATGGGCGCGTGCAGCCGACCACGACCCCGACAGCGACGAAGAGGCCTCCGCCGACCCCGCCCCGGCTCCGGCTCGGTGAGCGGATCATGGCCGTGATCAACCGCGATCCGCGCACCGTCCCGCACGGCACCCGCAACGACGCCGTGCTCGCGGGGGTCCTCCTCGTCGGCGCCGTCTGCCTGGCGCTGCTGACCGACGAGGGCCGCCGCCCGGACGCGGTGGGCTGGACGCTGCTGGTCGCCGCGCACGTGCCGATCGTGTGGCGGCGGCGCCGTCCGCTGCTGGTGCTGGCGGTGGTGGTGGCCGTGGTCGGGCCCTACCACGCGATGGACAACAACCACGCCGCGGTGGGCCCCGCCTCCTACGTGGCCCTCTACACGCTGGCCGTCACCGGCCGCCCCCTGCGCACGATCCTGACCGGCATCGCGGTCCTCACCGTGTCCGTGAGCATCATGCTCACCGTCAACACCCACCAGGCCCTCGAACTGATCCGGATCTCCGGCTGGGTCATCGCCATCCTCTTCTGCGGCATCGACGTCCGCTACTACCGCCAGTACGTCGCCGCCATCGTCGAACGCGCCGAGCGCGCCGAACGCACCCGCGAGGAGGAGGCCCGGCGCCGCGTCGCCGAGGAGCGGCTGCGCGTCGCCCGGGACCTGCACGACCTGCTCGCGCACAGCATCACCCTCATCGGAGTGCAGACCTCGGTCGCCGCCCACGTGCTGGCCGCCGACCCCGAGCGCCTGGACCGGGCCGCCGTCGCCAAGGCCCTCGACGACATCGCCGAGACCTGCCGGAGCGCGCGCGGCGAGCTGCGGACCACGCTGGAGGTCCTGCGGGAACAGGACGCGCCCGACGCCCGCGGCCCGCTGCCCGGACTGCACGGCCTGTCCGACCTGGCGGAGAGCGCCCGGCTCGCCGGAGCACGCGTGGAGCTGTCGGTGCGCGCCGACGACGCCCCGCCCGCGGTCGGCGCCGCCCTCTACCGCATCACGCAGGAGGCGCTGACCAACGCCGTACGCCACGCGGGACCGGAACCGACCGTCCGCGTCGAGGTGCACGCCGAGCCCGGTGCCCTGCGCCTGTCCGTCACCGACGACGGCACCGGGCCCGACCCGGCGGGAACCCCCGGCTTCGGCCTCGTCGGCATGCGGGAGCGGGCCCGCAGCGTGGGTGGCACACTCGACGCCGGACCACGGGAGGGCGCCGACGGCTTCGAGGTGACGGCCGTACTGCCGACCCCGGCCACGCCCCGGACGACCCTGACCCCGGAGAGGGACGGATGACCATACGTGTGCTGCTCGCGGACGACCAGAACCTGGTCCGTGCCGCGTTCGCCCTGCTCGTCGCGTCGGCCCCCGACATGGAGGTCGTCGGCGAGGCCGGCACCGGCCGCCAGGCCGTGGAGCTGGCCCGCGCGCGACGCGCCGACCTCGTCGTCATGGACGTCCGCATGCCCGACCTCGACGGCATCGAGGCGACCCGGCTGATCGCCGCCGACGAGGACCTCGCGGGCGTGAAGGTGCTGGTGCTCACCACCTACGACACCGACGAGAACATCGTGGAGGCCCTGCGCGCGGGCGCCTCCGGGTTCCTGGTGAAGGACACGAGGCCCGCCGAACTCCTCGACGCCATCCGCACCGTGACGGCGGGTGACGCGCTGCTGTCACCCGGCCCGACGGCCCGGCTGATCGAGCGGTTTCTGCGCAGCCCTTCGGTCCCGGTGACGGACGGCGGTGGTCCCGACTGCCTCTCGGACCGGGAGCGCCAGGTGCTCACCCTCGTCGCGCGCGGCCTCACCAACACGGAGATCGCCGACTCCCTGGGGCTGAGCCCCCTGACCGCGAAGACCCACGTCAGCCGGATCATGGGGAAGCTGCGGGCGCGGGACCGGGCGCAACTGGTCATCGTGGCGTACGAGTCGGGGCTGGTGACGCCGGGGAGCGGCTGACGTTCGGCGCGGCAACCGCCTCCCTTCGTCCTCGGACTGGCACTGGGTGCCGAAGGAGGCGTACTGCGCCCTGGCCCGCCGCTACGGCCGGGACTGTCAGCAGTAGGTGTCCGCGTCCGGCCGCTCTCCCGTCGCCAGGAAGTGGGAGGCCGTGCGGTCGCCGCAGGCGTTGCCGTTGGAGAGGTAGGGGTTGTGGCCGGTGGAGTCCACGGTGACCATGACCGCGCGCCGGCCGAGCGCCTCCCGCATCTCCAGGGCGCCGCCGAGCGGGGTGGCCACGTCCCGTTCGTTCTGGAGCAGCAGGACGTTGGACGGGCCCTCGTCGGTGATCCGCACCGGTGCCTCACGCGGCGGGTACGGCCAGGCGGCGCACAGCATGGCGTTGCGGGGCATCCCGGCGGTGAGCGGGTACTTGGCGCGGCTCTCGGCGACGCCCTTCTCGTACACGGCCTGGGACTTGGGCCAGGCGACGTCGTTGCAGAGGACTCCGGCACCCACACCGGCGACGTTCTGCAGCACGGCCTCGGGCGGCGCCTCGGGCGCGGGCGGCACGGTGCCCTGCTGCGCGGCCCGCAGCAGCCTGGCGAGCGTCGGATAGCGGCCGGGGGAGTAGAGGCTGTCCAGCATCGTCTGGCGCAGCACATTGCCGTTCAGCTCCTCCGGGTTGGCGCCGGGCCAGGGGATGGGCTCGCGGTCGAGGCGGGCGGCGAGCCGCAGGAACATCGGCCGTACGTCGGCGGCGTCGCGCGCCAGGCGGTCGGGGTTCCCGGGCTCGGACGCCCAGGCCGCGAAGTGCGGGAAGGTGTCCTCCACGCCCTCCTCGTGCGCGGCCAGCCAGGCGCGGTTGACGCGGGTGGGGTCGGGGTTGTCGACGCTGTCCAGCACGACGCGGTCGGTGCGGTGCGGGAACATCTGCGCGTACACCGCCCCCACGTACGTCCCGTACGACGTCCCCCACGCGGAGAGTTTCCGCTCACCGAGCGCGGCCCGGAGGCGGTCGATGTCGCGGGCCTCGTTGGCGGTGCTGAGGTGCTTGATCAGCTCGCCGCCGTTGCGGGCACAGGCGTCGGCCATGCGGCGCGCGGTGGCCATGTTCCCGTCCACCGAGCCGTCGGGGGCGGGCCAGGGCCGGAGCCGGGAGGTGGCGAGGTCGCCGTGCTCCAGCCCGCAGCTGACGGGCGTGGACGGCGCGAGGCCACGCGGCGCGAAGCCGATGAGGTCGTAGGCGTCGCGGACGTCCTGGGGCAGCTTCTGCCCCTTTCCCGAGGGATCGTTGAGACTGGAGCCGCCTGGCCCGCCGGCGATGAGCAGGAGTGCTCCGCGCCGGGCATCCGGATTCTCACTGCGGATGCGCGAGACGGCGATGTCGATGCGGGGGCCGTCCGGGTCGGCGTGGTCCATGGGGACCCGGAGGGTGGCGCACTGCTGACGGGGATGGAGGCCGGTGCCCTCGCAGGCCGTCCAGGCGAGGGGCTCGGACGGGCCTGCGGTGGCGGAGGCGGTCACGGGTGCGGTGATGCCGAGGAGGGCCGTGGACACGCCGACGATGGCGGCGTTGCGGATGGTGCGCGTGCGCTGCGTCATGTGACGAGCCTCGCGGATGCCCGGGGTCCTCCCCATCCGGGCAACAACCTGAAACGCACGGGGGATTACCCCAGTACGGCCATCGGGGTTCTCCCCGAGACGTCACACCGTCACACGAAGAAGCTGTCGTGCTTCACCTGGAACTCCCGCAGCTCCTCGCCGCCGCGCTGCGCGAACTCGGCGACACGCTCGAAGTACTCCTCGCGCGGGGCGCCCGGCGAGAACAGCATCAGCATGGACACGGGATCGTCGCTGTCGTTCTTGAAGGCGTGCAGTCCACCGACCGGGACGTACAGGAAGTCGCCCTGGCGCCCGGTGACCCAGCGTTCACCGTTGTAGAGCTCCAACTCGCCCGACAGGACGTAGAACGACTCGGAGATGCTCCGGTGGAAGTGCGTCCTGGCACCGGGAGCCTTGGGCCCCATGTCGACCTTGTAGAGCCCGAACTCCCCGCCGGTGGAGGCGTGGCTCGCGAGGTAGTGGGTGGTCGTGCCGCCGGGGGAGACGATGTCCGGCGGGGTGTCGGCCGCCCTGAACACGGCGTTGATCTCGCCCTTCTCGCCCAGGTAGCGCGGCTCCGGGTACGACATGGTGCCCCCTTTGTTCGTGAGTCTGCGGGGCCACTCTCGCGCACGGAGGGCGTCTTGGTCATCGTCCGGAAGAGGTACGTACGAACTTCGTCCAGGCCGCCGACCCGAAGACGATCACCGGGCCACCGGTCACCTTGCTGTCCCGGACGGGGACGACGCCGGGGACTCCGTCGGCGACCTCGACGCAGTCGCCGCCTTGGCCGTTGCTGTAGGTGCTTTTCGTCCAGCGGGCGTTGCTCAGGTCGAACTCGCGCATCGTCTGAAGTCCTCCGCCGCCGAGTCGATCAGGGCCAGGGACGCCTCCGGCGACAGCGCGGCGACCCTGAGCAGATCGTATGTGCGCTGGGCGTGCATCACCACGGCTGGATCGTCGATGAGTGTCCCCGAATACTCCGTCTCTGTATAAGCCACCGGCGGGGCGTCCTCAAAGTCCATGAGCTTCAGCATCCCGCCCATCGCCGCGTGCGCCCCCGCCCTGTACGGCAGCACCGTCACCATCGCGGCGCGCTCCCGCATCAGCCGTGCGATGTGTTCCAGTTGCGCCGCCATCGCCGGCGGGCCGCCCACCGGAATCCGCAGCACGTTCTCGTGCAACGTCACCCAATACTCGGGCCTTGTAGCGTCGAGGATCAGCGACCGCTCCAGTCGGGCGGTGACGATCTCGTCGACGTAGGAGTCCGGCTTGAACGGGTTCGCCGCGATCGTGACCGCCTGCGCGTAGTCCTTGGTCTGCAGCAGGCCCGGAATCACCGTGGGCGCGAACTCGCAGATCCGTGTGGCCAGCCGCTCCAGCTCCACCACATGGGCGAAGTAATCCGCATACCGCGGATCATCAATCAGCTTCCTGCACAGCCGCTCGAAAATACCGTCGGTTTGTAGCGTCTCGTCAATCCGCTGGGCCACGTCCAACTGTGGCTTGCGAATAGCCTGTTCGAACTGGCCGATGTATCCCCCGGACACGAATACCCGTGCGCCCAGCTCGACTTGGGTAATGCCGGCGTCCTCGCGCCGTCGTTTCAGCTCCGCGCCGAAGAACTCCCACGCCGCCTGACGTGAACCATTGGCCATAACCAACCCCCCTGCTCTGACACGCACTTGTAGTGCACAGGCTCCTGCCGAGTGTAGGCGTCGAGGGGCATTCTTGGGACACGAAGAGTGAAACCGTAAAGGGAAGGGGAACACCGTGGAGGCACGGCACTCGGCGCTCTGCGTCGAAGAAGCGGAGGTAGTGGTGGAAGAATTGCGCGCGGCACTCGTGAAGGCAGGAATTACTCTGCCGTCACTCGGGCTCGACCCGGTGAGTCTTGCGCGGGAGGCCCCCTGTCCACTCGTCGAATTGGGACGATGTTCCCTCGAGACCGCGCAGCGCCTCGCGGCGGCGCTGCGATGAGGACGACGCCGCCCGTCGGCTCCTACGCCGTCGACACCCGCACCGGCCGCGTCGGCGTCGTCATGGGGCACGAGGGGCCGTACGTCCAGATGCGACCGTACGGCGGAGGGCGGGAGTGGGACGCAGAGCCGGGTGACGTACGCCACGCCACCCCGGCCGAGCGGCTCAGCGCGGCGATGGCGTACACCAACGCCCGAAGCCGTGGCGAGGTGCCTTGAAGCATGCGCGAGAATGGTCGGCATGAGTCTGTTCCGCGACGACGGCATCGTGCTGCGCACCCAGAAGCTGGGTGAGGCGGACCGGATCATCACCTTGCTCACACGCGGTCACGGACGCGTACGCGCCGTGGCGCGCGGGGTGCGGCGAACGAAGTCGAAGTTCGGGGCGCGGCTGGAGCCGTTCTCGCACGTGGACGTGCAGTTCTTCTCGAAGGGCAGCGAGCTGGTCGGGCGCGGGCTGCCGCTGTGCACGCAGAGCGAGACCATCGCGCCGTACGGCGGCGGGATCGTGACGGACTACGCGCGCTACACCGCCGGGACGGCCATGCTGGAGACGGCCGAGCGGTTCACCGACCACGAGGGCGAGCCGGCGGTGCAGCAGTACCTGCTGCTGGTCGGCGCGCTGCGCACCCTCGCCCGCGGCGAGCACGCGCCGAACCTGGTCCTGGACGCGTTCCTGCTGCGCTCACTCGCGGTGAACGGGTATGCCCCGACCTTCGGGGACTGCGCGAGGTGCGGCATGCCGGGACCGAACCGGTTCTTCTCGGTCGGCTCGGGCGGCTCCGTCTGCGCCGACTGCCGGGTGCCCGGCAGCGTCGTACCCTCGCCGCAGGCCCTGGAACTGCTCGGCGCGCTGCTCACGGGAGACTGGGGGACCGCGGACGCGTGCGAGTCGCGGTACGTCCGGGAGGGGAGCGGGCTGGTGTCCGCGTACCTGCACTGGCACCTGGAGCGGGGACTGCGCTCCCTGCGGTACGTCGAGAAGTAGGAGAGAACTGAGATGGCCGTACGCGGGATCCTGGGGCGTCAGCGCCGGGACTACAGGACGCCGGAGCCGCACCCGTCCGGCGCGCGGCCCCCTAGGCTCGGTGAGCTGGTACCGGAGCACGTGGCGATCGTCATGGACGGCAACGGGCGCTGGGCCAAGGAGCGCGGGCTGCCGCGCACCGAGGGGCACAAGGTCGGCGCCGAGCGGGTGCTGGACGTGCTCCAGGGCGGGATCGAGATGGGCGTGAAGAACATCTCCCTGTACGCCTTCTCCACGGAGAACTGGAAGCGGTCGCCGGACGAGGTGCGCTTCCTGATGAACTTCAACCGCGACTTCATCCGCAAGACCCGCGACCAGCTCGACGAGCTCGGGATCCGCGTGCGCTGGGTGGGGCGGATGCCCAAGCTGTGGAAGTCGGTGGCCAAGGAGCTCCAGGTCGCCCAGGAGCAGACCAAGGACAACGACCGGCTGACCCTGTACTTCTGCATGAACTACGGCGGGCGCGCCGAGATCGCCGACGCCGCGCAGGCCCTCGCCGAGGACGTGCGGGCCGGGCGGCTCGATCCCTCGAAGGTGAACGAGAAGACGCTCGCGAAGTACCTGTACTACCCCGACATGCCGGACGTGGACCTGTTCCTGCGGCCGAGCGGGGAGCAGCGGACGTCCAACTACCTGCTGTGGCAGAGCGCCTACGCCGAGATGGTGTTCCAGGACGTGCTGTGGCCGGATTTCGACCGGCGTGACCTGTGGCGGGCCTGTCTGGAGTTCGCGTCGCGGGACCGCCGGTTCGGCGGGGCCATCCCGAACGAGGAGCTCCTCGCCATGGAGGGCCGCACAGAATAGTCCGGCTCGGACAGATTCAGCCCGTCCGGCGTTCGAGGACGAGGCCGTCAGGCCGAAAAAGGGCCCGGGGCGAAGCCCCGGGCCCTTGGCGGCTCAGCTGCCGCAGGCACTCGCACAGTCCGCGCACGTGCCGAAGATCTCCACCGTGTGCGCCACGTTGACGTAGCCGTGCTCGGCGGCGATGGCCTCGGCCCACTTCTCCACCGCGGGGCCCTCGACCTCGACCGCCTTGCCGCAGGCGCGGCAGACGAGGTGATGGTGGTGGTCGCCGGTGGAGCATCGGCGGTAGACGGACTCGCCGTCGGCGGTGCGCAGGACGTCGACCTCCCCCGCGTCGGCGAGGGACTGCAGGGTGCGGTAGACCGTGGTGAGCCCGACCGAGTCGCCCTTGTGCTTGAGCATGTCGTGGAGCTCCTGTGCGCTGCGGAACTCCTCGACCTCCTGGAGGGCAGCCGACACGGCGGCCCGCTGCCGGGTGCTGCGGCCCTTCACGGGCGGTCCAGCGGTCGTCACCGGATTCCTCCTCACGTCTGCGGCTTGCCGGGCCATTGTGCCAGCCCGGTCTGCCGGCGGTCAGACGCCGACCTCGTCGGCGGCCCCCCGGGTGGCCGGAATCTTGCACTCCGCCGGATCCGCGGCGGCCTGCGCCGCGGTGGCCGCCCGCGCGCGTCGCCGGGCCAGCGGCGCCGCCAGCGCGGTCAGCAGGACGAACGCGCCGATGGTGAGCAGCACGATGGTCGCACCGGGCGGCACGTCCTGGTAGTACGACGTGACCGTGCCGCTGATCGTCACGGTGACGCCGATGGCGACGGCGACGGCGAAGGTGGCGGCGAAGCTGCGGGTGAGCTGCTGCGCGGCGGCCACCGGGACCACCATCAGCGCCGACACCAGCAACAGCCCGACGACGCGCATCGCGACCGTCACCGTGACCGCCGCCGTGACGGCCGTCAGCAGGTTCAGCGCGCGCACCGGCAGGCCGGTGACCCGGGCGAACTCCTCGTCCTGGCTGACCGCGAACAGCTGGCGGCGCAGGCCGAGGGTGACGAGGACCACGAAGGCGGCCAGCACGCAGATCGCCGTGACGTCGGACTCGCTCACCGTCGACAGCGAGCCGAAGAGGTACGAGGTGAGGTTGGCGTTGGAGCCGGTGGGCGCGAGGTTGATGAACATCACGCCGCCGGCCATGCCGCCGTAGAAGAGCATGGCGAGGGCGATGTCGCCGCGGGTCTTGCCGTACCAGCGGATCAGCTCCATGAGGACGGCGCCGAGGACGGAGACCAGGGTGGCCATCCAGATCGGGGACCAGGAGAGCAGGAAGCCGAGGCCGACGCCGGTCATCGCCACGTGGCCGATGCCGTCGCCCATGAGGGCCTGGCGGCGCTGCACCAGGTAGATGCCGACGGCGGGGGCGGTGATGCCGACCAGGACGGCGGCCAGCAGCGCCCGCTGCATGAAGGCGTAGTTCAGGATTTCCATCAGCTCAACAGTCCCGTGCGGATCGGTTCGGCGCCCGCCGGTGCGTGCGGGTGGACGTGGTCGTGGCCGGGCAGGGCGTGCTGGCCGACCGCCTTCGGGGGCGGGCCGTCGTGCAGGACGCAGCCGTCGCGGAGGACGACCGCCCGGTCGATCAGGGGCTCCAGGGGGCCCAGCTCGTGCAGGACGAGGAGGACGGTGGTGCCGGCGGCGACCTGCTTCCTGAGCGTGTCGGCCAGCACCTCCTGGCTGGCCAGGTCGACGCCCGCCATCGGCTCGTCCATGATCAGCAGCTCGGGTTCGGCGGCGAGCGCGCGGGCGATCAGCACCCGCTGGTGCTGGCCGCCGGAGAGGGCGTTCACGGAGTCCTTGGCCCGGTCCGCCATGCCGACCAGGTCCAGGGCGCGGCGTACGGCCTCGTGGTCGGCCTTGCGCAGGATGCCGAAGCGGGCGCGGGAGAGGCGGCCGGAGGAGACCACCTCGGTCACCGTGGCGGGCACGCCGCCCGCGGCCGTGGTGCGCTGCGGGACGTAGCCCACGCGCGCCCAGTCGCGGAACCGGCGCCGCGGGGTGCCGAACAGCTCGACCTCGCCGGCCGTGACCGGCACCTGGCCGATGACCGTGCGCACGGCCGTGGACTTGCCCGAGCCGTTGGCGCCGAGCAGCGCCACGACCTCGCCGCGGCCCACGGTGAGGTCGATGCCGCGCAGGACGGGGCGTGAGCCCAGCTCGGCGCGGACGCCGCGCAGGGAGATGACAGGCTCGTCGCTCACGATGCCCTCCGTAACGATCGAAACGCTCACTTGGCGCCGAGGGCGGCCTCGAGCGCCTTGAGGTTGGACTCCATGACCGCGATGTAGTCGTCGCCCTTCGACTTGTCGGTGATGCCTTCCAGCGGGTCGAGGACGTCGGTCTTCAGGCCCGCGTCCTTGGCGAGGGTCTTCGCGGTCTTGTCGGACACCAGTGTCTCGTAGAAGACGGTGGTGACGCCGTCGGCCTTGGCCTCGTCCTGGAGCTCCTTGATCCGGGCGGGGCTGGGCTCGCTCTCCGGGTCGAGGCCGTTGATGGCCTCCTGGGTCAGGCCGTAGCGCTCGGCGAGGTAGCCGAAGGCGGCGTGGTTGGTGAAGAAGACCTTGGTGTCGGTGTTCGCCAGGCCGTCCTTGTACGCCGTGTTCAGGTCGGCCAGCTTCTTCGTCAGCGCGTCGGCGTTCTTGCGGTAGTCGGCGGCGTTGTCCGGGTCGGCCTTCTCGAAGGCGCCCGCGACGCCCTCGGCGATCTCGGCGTACTTCACCGGGTCCAGCCAGACGTGCGGGTCGAGGGCGTGCTCCTCCTCTTCGGAGTGCTCCTCGGCCGCGTGCTCCTCGCCCTCGTGGCCGTGGTCGTGCTCGACGCTCCCGTGGTCCTCGAGCTCGGTCAGCGTGGCCGCGTCGATCTTGGTCTTCGCGCCGGACTGGGCGACGGCCTCGTCCACGGCGGGCTGGAGGGACTTCAGGTAGAGCACCGCGTCCGCCTCGCCCATCTGGGCGGTCTGCTTGGTGCTCAGCTCCAGGTCGTGCGGCTCCTGGCCGGGCTCGGTGAGGGTGGTGACGTTCACGTGGTCGCCGCCGATCTGCTCGGCGAGGTACTGCATCGGGTAGAACGACGCGACGACGTCGAACTTGTCCGTGTTGCCCGCCGCCGCGCTGTCGCCGGCGCAGGCGGAGAGGGTCCCGAGGCCGAGGGCGGCGGCCGCGGTGGCTGCTATGCCGGATATGTGGCGTCGTCGTACGTTCATGGCATTCATTTTCAACAAATATGGAAACCGTTGTCAACTAACGGCCGGTACGTCGGGGGGTGCCCCCGATTTGGTCGAGGGGCGGCCCACGCCGGTAACCTGAAGCATTCTCTGGAAGCATCTCGCTTCGTCGCCCGTCGTCGTAATGAAGAGAGCACCGTGGCCGCCGACAAGATCGACACCATCGTCAGCCTGAGCAAGCGCCGTGGCTTCGTTTTCCCTTGTAGTGAGATCTACGGCGGACAGCGTGCCGCCTGGGACTACGGGCCGCTGGGTGTCGAGCTCAAGGAGAACCTCAAGCGCCAGTGGTGGCGCTACATGGTCACCTCGCGCGAGGACGTCGTCGGTCTCGACTCGTCCGTGATCCTGGCCCCCGAGGTCTGGGTGGCCTCCGGCCACGTCGCCACCTTCACGGACCCGCTGACCGAGTGCACCTCCTGCCACAAGCGGTTCCGCGCGGACCACCTGGAGGAGGCCTACGAGGAGAAGAAGGGCAAGGCCCCGGAGAACGGCCTCGCCGACCTCAACTGCCCCAACTGTGGCAACAAGGGCACCTTCACCGAGCCCAAGCAGTTCTCCGGTCTGCTCTCCACCCACCTCGGCCCGACCCAGGACAGCGGCTCCGTCGCCTACCTGCGGCCCGAGACCGCCCAGGGCATCTTCACCAACTTCGCCCAGGTGCAGACCACTTCGCGCCGCAAGCCGCCGTTCGGCATCGCCCAGATGGGCAAGTCCTTCCGCAACGAGATCACGCCCGGCAACTTCATCTTCCGCACCCGCGAGTTCGAGCAGATGGAGATGGAGTTCTTCGTCAAGCCGGGCGAGGACGAGAAGTGGCAGGAGTACTGGATGGAGCAGCGCTGGAACTGGTACACCGGCCTGGGCCTGCGTGAGGAGAACATGCGCTGGTACGAGCACCCGAAGGAGAAGCTCTCCCACTACTCCAAGCGCACCGCCGACATCGAGTACCGGTTCTCCTTCGGCGGGAGCGAGTGGGGCGAGCTGGAGGGTGTCGCCAACCGGACGGACTACGACCTCGGCGCCCACGCCAAGGCCTCCGGCCAGGACCTCTCCTACTTCGACCAGGAGGCCGGCGAGCGCTGGACGCCGTACGTCATCGAGCCGGCGGCCGGTGTCGGGCGCGCGATGCTCGCCTTCCTGCTCGACGCGTACGTCGAGGACGAGGCCCCGAACGCCAAGGGCAAGCTGGAGAAGCGGACCGTGCTGCGGCTCGACCCGCGCCTCGCGCCGGTGAAGGTCGCGGTGCTGCCGCTGTCCCGCAACGCGGAGCTGTCGCCGAAGGCGAAGGGGCTCGCGCAGGCGCTGCGGCAGAACTGGAACATCGAGTTCGACGACGCCGGTGCGATCGGGCGCCGGTACCGGCGCCAGGACGAGATCGGGACGCCGTTCTGTGTGACGGTCGACTTCGACACGCTCGACGACAACGCGGTGACCGTGCGGGAGCGGGACACGATGAAGCAGGAGCGCGTGTCGCTGGACCAGATCGAGGGGTACCTCGCGTCGAGGCTCGTCGGCTGCTGACGTTCGCCGTCTTCGCCCACCCCTCACCCGGCTCGATCGGGTGAGGGGTGGGCGTTTTTCGTCCTCGAAACCGAGCGCGACCACTTTGTCGGGGTGAGTGCTCGAAGTGCGGGAACCCGGAGAAATGCGGAAGGTGATGTTCCCAGGGTTTCCCACACTTCGCACAGGCGAGGACGAAGGGCGAGGACGAACAGCCATGGCTGAGCAGAAGTCGGCGCAGACGCTCCCCCGACCGTTGCACGCGGCGGCCTCGGTACTGCGGAAGGTGCCCGGTGCCGAGACGGTCGGCAGGGCCGCCGAGGGCACGTTGGACATGATCGGAGCCGTGTCGCCGCGGGGACGGCGCGTGATCGTCTACACCGGGGCCGGAGTGCTGGGCGTCGCCGGACTGGTGGAGTGGCCGGTGGCGGTCACCGGTGCGGCGGTGGCGTGGCTGACGCGCCCGCGGTCGCCGAAGGACCGGGACGCCGGCGCCTCGGAGGGGGAGAAGGCGGGGGCGGCGCGGAACGCCGCGAAGAGCACCGCGACGAAGAGCGCCGGGTCGCAGAGCGCCGCCGCGAAGTCCCCCGCGCGGACGCGGGCGGCGAAGAGCGCGGCGGCCGAGGAGACCCCTGCGGTCTCGGAGACCACCCCGGGCGGTCGGGCCGCGAAGAAGGCCACGGTGAAGCAGGCCGCTGCGGGCACGACGGCCGCGCGCAGGGCCGCCGCAGGCACCGCGGCCGCGAGCAGGACCGCCGCGGCCAAGACGGCCGCGGCCAAGACCGCCGCAGTCAAGACGGCCGCGGCCAAGACCACCGCGAGCAAGACGGCCGCGAGCAGGTCCGGTGCCAAGCAGGCCGCCGCGAAGCAGTCCGCCGCCACCAAGCAGTCCGCCGCGAAGCAGGCCGCCACCAAGCAGGCCGCCGCGAAGAAGGCCACGGCGAAGCAGGCCGCCGCCGGGGGGACCACCGCAAGGAAGGCCACCGCGAAGAAGGCGGCCGCCGGGCGGGGCGCCGCGAAGAAGGTCGCGTCCCCCGGTCGGGCCAAGAGCCAGTCGACCGGTACCAAGGCGTCCGCCGGCCGGCCCGCGAGCTCGGCCGGGAGCCGCAGCCGCACGACGGCCGCCGCGTCGCGCACGCGAAACGCCGGCTGAGAGACGACGATGACGATGGCCGCTGGACTTCTGACGCGATCCCAGGGCGCCGTCACCGGCGTGGTGCTGGCCGGTCCACGGCTGCTCGCGCGCGGCACCGCGCCCGCCGTGGGTGCCGCGGCCGGCGCGGTGGCGGGCACCGCACGAGCGGGTGTGCGCGGCGCCGACTTCGCGGCGCGGGCGGCACGGGTCGCCCGCGCCGCGCTGCCGGGCGGCACCCGGCACTGGCGGGCCGGGCCCCGGGCGCATCTCGCGCTCCGGCCGGCCGCGACGGACAAGGTGCGCCGGGCGGGCGGCACCGCGCGCGTGGCACGGCGGGTGGCGGCGGCCCTGGCCGAGCACCCGGACGTCGTACTCGCCTACTGGGACACCGGTCTCGCCCGGCTGGTGGTGACCGCGACCGAGGACGCGCTCACCGACCGGGTGGTGGAGCGTGCCACCGAACTCGCCGAACAGCACGGACTGACCCGGGCGGGCGAGCGGGGCGACGATGAAGACCTGGTGGAGGAGGCGGTCCATCCCGGCGACCCGGCCTCGGTACGGGTCGCGGCGACGGCCCTCGGCGCCGACATGCTCGGCATCGCCGCCGGCGTGACCGCCGCGCGTCTGCGGCTGCCGCCCTCGCCCCGCCTGGTGACGGCCGTGGCGACGCTGCTGCGCGAGAACCCGGCCTTCCGCCGTTGGTTGCGCGCGCGGCTCGGCGAGCACCGGATGGACGTGGCACTGGCCGCCGCCAACGCGGTCGTCCACGGCGCGGGCCAGAGCCCCACCTCCCTGGTGCTCGACGGGGTGCTGCGCATCTGCCAGCTGACGGAGGCGGTGGCCCGGACGGCGGCCTTCGAGGTCGTGCACGACCAGCTGTGCGTCCCGGAACGGGGCAGCCTGCCCGCCGTCCCCGCCCTGCGCCCGCCGCTGCGGACCTCACCGGCCCAGGACTACGCCGCCCACGCCTCGACCGGCAGTGTGGCGGGCGCGGTGGCGACCCTGCTGGTCAAGCACGACGTCGCCGAGGCCGCCGAGGCGGTGCTGGCCGGCTCGCCCAAGGCCGCGCGCTACGGGCCCGCCGCCTTCCACGCCGTACTGAGCGCCGCGCTGTCCCGTACCGGCGTGCTCGTGCGCGACCCCGAGCGGCTGCGGCAGCTGGAGATGGCCGGCACGGTCGTCCTGCATCCCAGTGCGCTGCGGCTGCCGGACGCGGGTGCGGACCCGTGGACGGAGGACGTACTGGACGCGGCCCGGCGCGCCGGTCTGCGCGTGGTGATGGTGGAGGACCCGGCGCTGGCCGACTTCACCGGTCTGGCGGACCAAGTGGTCACCGCGGCGCGGCCGTTGCGCGAGGTCGTGGACGAACTGCGGACCGAGAGCGGCGTCATCACCGTCGTACGGCCCCGGCCCGGCGACGACGAGGCGGTGTCGGCCGGACTGCTCGGCGGGGACGTGGCCGTCGCGCTGGCCGACGCGGACTGCCCGGTGGCGTGGGGCGCGGACGTCCTCGCGCCCGGTGGCCTGGCCGACGTGTGGCGGCTGCTGCGCGCGGTGCCGGCGGCCCGCGGGGTCGGGCACCGGTCGCAGACGCTGGCCCGGTCCGGCGCCGCGCTGTCCGGGCTGCTGGTGGCGGTGGGCGAGGCCCGCGACAAGGGCAAGGGCGGGAACGGGGGTGGTGGTTCGGCGCTGCCCGGGCTGCGGCACGCCCCGGTCGACGCGAGCGCGGCGGCGGCCCTGCTGTCCGGGGCGCGCGCCGCGCTCGGCGTGGCGATGGCCCGCGCGCCGCATCCCCGGGCGCGGGTGGCGTGGCACGCGCTGGACCCGGGCGACGTACGCGACCGGCTGGAGCTGGAGCACGAGAGGGAGCCCGAGCCGACCGTCGTCGAGCAGGCCACGGGCCGGCTGCGCGCGGTCGCCGGACGGGCCGGCCGGGTGCGGGCGCTGGCCCCGGCGCGCTGGTCGTGGCAGCTGGCGCGGGCCGTACGGGGGGAGCTGGACGATCCGCTCACCCCGGTGCTGGCCGTCGGCTCCGCCGCCTCCGCGATCCTCGGCTCGGTCGTGGACGCGCTGCTGGTCGTCGGGGCGCTCGACCTGAACGCGCTGGTCGGCGGGTTCCAGCGGCTGCGCGCCGAGCGGGCGCTGTCGGGGCTGCTGGCGGAGCAGAAGCAGAAGGCCCGCCTCGCGGAGGGCCCCGACTGGGCGAACGGGCGGCCCGGCGAGGGCCTCTCGGTCCCGGCCGCGGGGTGGGAGCCGGGGGCTGTCGCGACCGCCGGGACCGCAGGGCCCGCCGGGACCGAGGTGCCGGACGGGGAGAGCCCCGGGGAGACCTCCGCACCGGCCGAGCCGCGCATCGTGGACGCGGCCAAGCTGCACCCGGGCCACGTGATCGAGCTGAAGGCCGACGACGTCGTGCCCGCCGACGCCCGGCTGCTGTGGGAGGAGGGGCTGGAGGTCGACGAGTCCGCGCTGACCGGGGAGTCGCTGCCGGTGGACAAGTGCGTGGACCCGGCGCCGCGCGCCCCCGTGGCCGAGCGGTACTGCATGGTCTTCGAGGGCACGACCGTGGTGGCCGGACGGGCCCGGGCCGTCGTCGTCGACACCGGCGACCACACCGAGGCGGCGCGGGCCGTCGCACTGGCCGCCCGTACGCCCTCCGCGGCCGGAGTCCAGGCCAGGCTCCAGGAACTGACCCGCAAGGCGCTCCCGCTCACCCTCGCCGGCGGCGCCGCGGTGACCGGTCTGTCGCTGCTGCGCGGGACGCCGATCCGGCAGGCCGTCTCCGGTGGCGTGTCCGTGGCGGTGGCCGCCGTGCCCGAGGGGCTGCCGCTGGTGGCGACGGTGGCGCAGCTGGCGGCGGCCCGCCGGCTCGGCCGCCGCGGCGTCCTCGTGCGCACCCCGCGCACCCTGGAGGCGCTGGGCCGCATGGACACCATGTGCTTCGACAAGACCGGCACGCTCACCGAGAACAGGCTGCGGCTGACGCGGATCGCGAGCGCCGACGGCACGGTCCGCAGGGCGGGCGACCCGGAGGCCGCCGACCCCCTGCGGATCGCCGCGCGCGCCTGCCCCCGCCCGAACGGCGACGGCGCCCGGCCCACCCACGCCACCGACGAGGCCGTCCTCGACGCCGCCGGGGACGACCCGGGCTGGACGCAGGAGGAGGAGCTGCCCTTCGAGACCTCCCGCGGCTACGCCGCCGCCGTCGGACGGGACGCGGACGGGGCGCCGGTGCTGGTGGTCAAGGGCGCCCCGGAGACCGTGCTGCCCGCCTGTGCCGGCCTGCCGTCGCACGCCTCCGAGGTGGCGCAGATCCTGGCCCGGGACGGACTGCGCATCATCGCGGTGGCCTCCCGTCCCCTGCGCGCGGGTGAGAAGGCGGCCGACGTCCTCGAACAGCAGCCGTCGGAGCTGGAGTTCACCGGGCTGCTCGCCCTGGCCGACGTGGCCCGCGAGACGTCCCCGGCGCTGGTGCGCGGGCTGCGCGAGGCGGGCGTACGGCCCGTGGTGCTGACCGGCGACCATCCGCAGACCGCCCGCGCCATCGCCGTCGACCTGGGCTGGCCCGAGGACGCGCTCGTGGTCACCGGCGACGAGCTGGCCGCCGCCGACCGTACGGCACGGTCCCGCATGCTGCGCGACGCGGACGTCGTGGCCCGGGTGGCGCCCGAGCAGAAGCTCCAGGTCGTCGAGTCGCTGCGGGACGCCGGGCGGGTCGTCGGCATGGTCGGCGACGGTGCCAACGACGCCGCCGCCATCCGCGCCGCCGACATCGGCGTCGGCATCAGCGCCCGCGGCTCGGCCGCCGCCCGCAACGCCGCGGACCTGGTCGTCACGGGTGACGACCTGCTGGTCCTGGTGGAGGCGGTGCGGGAGGGCCGGGCGCTGTGGCACAGCGTCGCCGACGCCATCGCCATCCTGATCGGCGGCAACGCGGGCGAGGTCGGCTTCGGCATCCTCGGCACGGTGCTGGGCGGCTCCGCCCCGCTGTCCACCCGTCAGATGCTGCTGGTCAACCTGTTCACGGACCTGTTCCCCGCGATGGCGGTGGCGGTGACGGAGACGGCGGACCCCGAGCAGGAGGACGCCGACGCGGGCGCGCCGCTCGGTACGGCGGTGCTGGGCGCCCCCCTGATCCGCCAGATCCGGCACCGGGCCATGACCACGGCGCTCGGGGCGACCGCGGCCTGGCTGTTCGGCCGGTTCACGCCGGGCTCGAGGCGCCGGTCGACGACGATGGCCCTGTGCGCGGTGGTCGGCACCCAGCTCGCCCAGACCCTGGCCGACCGGCGCGACAGCCGGCTGGTGCAGGTCACGTCCCTCGGCTCCGCCGCCGCGCTGGTCGCCCTGGTCGAGACCCCGGGCGCCAGCCAGCTCTTCGGCTGCACCCCGCTGGGACCGGTCGCCTGGGCCGGCGTGGCCGCGGCGATCGCCCTGGCCCTGGCGGGTCAGCGGGCGCTGCCGGCGGTGGAGGAGGCGGTCGTGAAGCACTGGCCGAAGGTGACGGAGCGGCTGCCGGAGTTCGCACGCTGACCGGGCCGGGCCGGCCGGGGAGAAATCCGGTGCGGTGCCACTCGGCGCGAGGGCATGATGCGCGGGTCCGTCGTCGCTGACCGAAAGGCGTGTTCGTGCTTCCCCTGGACGAGATCCGGACCCTGCTGAGCGAACACGACGACCCGCACCACCGGGAACGGCCCCGGGACTTCGACGCGCAGACCTCGGCGCGCCGCTTCGCCCTGCTCACGAGCGCGCTCGAGCGGCGTTTCGGGCCGTCCGGCCGTGGCGGTCTGTACCAGGACGCCAGTGCGTACGGAAGGTACTCGGTCCTCGCGGACGGCGGCGGCCCCACCGGGAGACTGTGGGTCGAGCTGAGCAACTTCGGCGGCTTCGTCACCGCCGGGACGGGCGCCGACTGGGCCGCGCACTCGGCGGAGGGCCTGAGCGAGGAGTTCGTGACCTGGCTGGACGAGGTCTGTACGGCGGCGGGGTGTGTCTTCGTCCCGCTCGACGTGCTGATGGAGCCGTACAACGGCCCGACCCCGACCCTGGTGGACGACGACCGGATGCTCGCGGAGGCACTCGCGGCACTGGGACTGGACGACGCGGAGGGCGCCGAGGACGAGGACGACGACACGCCGCCGGTCTGGGCCGACCGGTACTTCGACTACGTGTGAAGAGCCGTCACACCCCCGCCCGCGCCGCCTCCCGTACCTCCGTCGACTGGAGGCGCTCGGCCGTCCGCTCGGCCGTGCGGTGGGCCCAGCGGCCGTTCGTGACGGCGCCCAGGACGAGGACCGCGAGGCCGCAGGCGGCCAGGATCCACCAGCCGGGGCGGGAGGCGGCGACGAAGGTGTCCCGGTACGACGACGCCCCCACCCCGGCCGCCAGCACCGCGCCGACCACCGCCACGCCCAGGGTCTGGCCCAGCTGGCGGCTGGTGGAGGCGACGGCGGCGGCGACCCCGGCCTGGGCGCGGGGCATGCCGGAGACGGCGGTGTTGGTGATGGGCGCGTTGACGAAGCCGAAGCCGACGCCGAAGAGGGCGTAACCGATGAAGAGGGTGACGTTCGACGTCTCGGCCTCGAAGGCGGCGAACAGCACCCCGCTCACGGTCAGCGCGCCGCCCGCGATCAGCAGGGGCAGCCGCGGCCCCCGGGTGCCGACCAGCCGTCCGGACAGCGGGGCGCACAGGAAGGTCGGCACGGCCATCGGCAGCATCCACAGGCCCGCGTGCAGGGCGCTCAGTCCGCGCACGTTCTGCAGGTACAGGGTGGACAGGAAGAGGAAGCCGCCCAGCGCGGCGAATGCGCTGATCGCCGTGACGGTGGCTCCGCTGAACGGCGCCGACCGGAAGAACCGCAGGTCGATGAGGGGCTCGGCGCGGCGGGGTTCGTAGTACAGCAGGCCGAGCAGTGCGGCGAGCGACAGGACCGCGAAGGGCAGGACCGCCGTGAGCCCGGCGTTCGGCGCCTCGATGATCGCGTACGTCAGGGAGCCGAACAGCACGATCACCATCAGCTGGCCCAGCGGGTCCGCGCGGCGGGCCTTCGGCGCGCGGGACTCGGGGACGAAGCGCAGGGTGAGGAGGAGGGCCGCCAGGCCCACCGGCAGGTTGACCCAGAAGATCGAGCGCCAGCCGACCGACTCCACCAGCAGGCCGCCCGCCAGCGGGCCCGCGGCCATGGAGATGCCGACGACCGCGCCCCACACCCCGATCGCGCGGGCGCGCTCGCGCGGGTCGGTGAAGGTGTTGGTGATGATCGACATGGCGACCGGGTTGAGCATCGAACCGCCCACCGCCTGGATCATCCGGAAGACGACCAGCGACGACAGGTCCGGGGCCAGCGAGCAGAGCAGCGAGCCGAGGGTGAAGAGCACCAGGCCGGTCATGAAGACCCGCTTGCGGCCGATCCGGTCGGCCGTGGAGCCGGCCAGCATCAGCAGTGCGGCCAGCACCAGCGTGTAGGCGTCGATCGCCCACTGGAGCCCCGACGTGCTCGCGTGCAGGTCGCGCTGCATGGACGGCAGGGCGACGTTGAGGATCGTGTTGTCGATGCTCACGATCAGCAGGCTCATGCAGCAGATCGCGAGCACCAGTATGCGGCGGCGGTGACTCGGCTCGGGCATGCCGTCCATCGTAGCCGATTTCAATAGTGTGCCTAACTAATGAATTTTACCAAGTCATTGCACGGCACAATGGAGGCATGTCCACGCCCCTGCAGATCGGTCCGCACACCGTCCAGCCGCCCGTCGTCCTCGCCCCCATGGCCGGGATCACCAACGCCCCTTTCCGCACGCTGTGCAGGGAGTTCACCGGTGGCAAGGGCCTGTTCGTGAGCGAGATGATCACGACCAGGGCGCTGGTCGAGCGCAACGAGAAGACCATGCAGCTGATCCACTTCGACGCGACCGAGACACCGCGCTCGATCCAGCTGTACGGCGTCGACCCGGTGACCGTCGGCAAGGCCGTCCGCATGATCGCGGAGGAGGACCTCGCCGACCACATCGACCTGAACTTCGGCTGCCCCGTGCCCAAGGTGACCCGCAAGGGCGGCGGCTCGGCCCTCCCGTACAAGCGGAACCTGCTGCGGGCCATCGTCCGCGAGGCCGTCACCGGCGCCGGTGACCTGCCCGTCACGATGAAGATGCGCAAGGGCATCGACGACGACCACCTCACCTACCTCGACGCCGGCCGGATCGCCGTCGAGGAGGGCGTGACCTCCATCGCCCTGCACGGCCGCACCACCGCCCAGCACTACGGCGGCACCGCCGACTGGGACGCCATCGCCCGCCTGAAGGAGCACGTCCCGGAGATCCCCGTGCTGGGCAACGGCGACATCTGGTCCGCCGAGGACGCGCTGCGGATGGTGCGGGAGACCGGCTGCGACGGCGTCGTGGTCGGCCGCGGCTGCCTGGGGCGGCCGTGGCTCTTCGCCGACCTGGTGGCCGCCTTCGAGGGGCGTACGGAGGACTACGTCCGGCCCACGCTGCGCGAGGTCGCCGACGTGATGGTCCGGCACGCCACCCTGCTCGGCGAGTGGATCGGCGACGAGGCGCGCGGCGTCATCGACTTCCGCAAGCACGTCGCCTGGTACCTCAAGGGCTTCGCGGTCGGCTCCGATATGCGCAAGCGGCTCGCCATCACCTCCTCCCTGGAGGCGCTGCGGGCCGGGCTGGACGAGCTGGACCTCGACCAGCCCTGGCCGACCGGCGCCGACGGCCCCCGCGGCCGTACCTCCGGCAACAACCGCGTCGTCCTGCCGGACGGCTGGCTGAAGGACCCGTACGACTGCGCGGGCGTCGGCGAGGACGCGGAGCTGGACACCTCCGGCGGCTGATCAGCCCTTGGTGGGGTGCGGTGTGGAGCCGTACGCCGTCAGGAAGCGGTCGCGGAAGGAGCTCATCTTCCACACCGGGGCGTCCCGGGCCGGCTCGAGGCCCTCCGTCCAGTTCCAGTCGTCGATCGCGTCGAGCACCTTCGGGTCCCTGGCGACGATCGAGACGGGGACGTCCCGGCTCGCCCTGTCGCCGCTGACCCGGGCGAGTGGCTGGTGGTCGCCGAGGAAGACGAGGACCGTGTCGTCGGTGCCGTAGCGCTCCAGCCACTGGGTGAGGCTGGTGACCGAGTACTGGACCGACCTGCCGTACTCCTCCTTCGACCGGGTGGTGTCGGCGATGATGTCGGACGCCTTCACGCCCGACTTCTCGATGCCGTCGAACACCGAGCCGTCGCCGATCTCGTCCCAGTCGACCATCCGCGGGATCGGCGCCCAGGGCTGGTGGCTGGAGGTCAGGATGATCTCCGCCATCAGCCGCTTGTCGCGCTTCCTGCCGTGCTCCAGGCGCTGGAAGGCCTCCAGCGCGTACTGGTCCGGCATGGTCGACCAGCTGAACTTCGGGCCCTCGTAGCCGACGTCGAACGCGTCGTAGACCTTGTCGAGCCCGTACCACTCCGCCTCCGGCCACGCCTTCTGCACCCCCGGCATGACGCCGACCGTGTCCCAGGCGCCGGTCTTCCGGAAGGCCTCGGTGAGGGTGAGGTGGTCGCCCGCGGTGACGGTGCGGTAGCGCTGCTGGTTGTCGACCCACAGGCCCGACAGGAACGTGGAGTGGCCGAGCCAGCTGCCGCCGCCGTACGTCGCCGACGTCAGCCAGCCGCTCCGGGCCCGGAACCCCGCCCGCGCCAGCGCGTCGGCGCCCGTGTCGAGCGCCCGGCCCACGCCGGGCGCCATCACCGGGTCCTCGAGGGCGCTGCGGCCGTAGCTCTCGACGAACGCGAAGATCACGTCCTTGCCGCGCAGGTCCGGCACCAGCTGTGCGCCGGGCGTGGCGCCGAAGCGGTCCGCCTTCGCCTCCCGCGCGAACGCCGCCTCGTCCCGCAGCGTGTCCACCACCCGGTGCGCCTGCGCCCGGGCCGCCGCGGAGGCGCCCTGGGTGGCGACCGGCACGCCGAAGGTCTGCACGCCCAGTGCCGAGCAGGTCAGCCACACGGTGGCCGTGATCAGCGCGCCCCGGGCCGCCCGCTCCCGGTGCGTGGCGAGCAGCTCGCCGAGCCTGACCGTCGCCAGGGCCATGAGCACCAGCAGGAGCAGGACGCCGGTGACCGCGCCGACGGCGGCCCAGGTCGCCGCCGCCCCGCCCATCGAGTCCGCGACGTACGACTGGGCGTCGTCGAGCAGCCCCCAGTCCAGGACGACGTTGAAGCCCCGGCCCAGGTACTCGGTGAAGCCCATGTCGAGCAGGTTCAGCACGGTCAGCGCGCCGAGGCCGAGCCCGAGCAGCACGGCCAGCACCAGCCGCGGCACGCGTGGCAGGCAGAGGAGCAGCACCGCCCCGACGACCGCCTCCGCCGGGATCCGGACGAAGCGGTTCGGCTCCAGGGCGACGAACGTGTTCGGCAGCAGCAGCGCCCCGAGGACGAGGACGGCGGCGAGGGCGGTGGTGGTGCGGCGCAGGGCGAGGGCGGTGCGCGGGTGCCGGGTGCGCCAAGAGCGCCAGTGGGCGAGGCGGGCCTGGAGGGACGGGTGGGCGACGGGTTCGGGTGTGTCGGGGTCCTCGGTGGTCCGCGGTAGTCGGCGGAAAGGCGTGATGACAGGCACCCGGGGGTCCTTCCGTACGAAACCCGATGGAGGCGGGCCCCGGCGAGGGGGCCGGGCCCGCCGCAGTGTCGTACGTCCGCCGTGAGCAGTCTGTTCAGACGTCCCGCATGGTGAAATCCGGCGGGCTGTGGCAGCGTGATTCTCGCCACCTCTGATAGGGGGAGTGCTCAGATGAGCGGATCTTGGGCGAGTCCACTTCTCAAAGCGTGGCACTCAGTGCCACGCCATGATCGTTCATCGATCGAACTCAAACGTAGAGAATGCCGCTCAGGTGAGCGGCTGAGAAGGGTCTACGGGGGTTGATGCGTTCAAGAAGTGAAAACACAAGCAGTCGGTCGCTTGCCAAGCCTTGACTTTCAATCCGCTGGCGGACGAGTGGTTACAGGCACATGACGCGCAAGTGGACGTACCCAGGTGCCTTCGATCTGGGTACATTCCTCGCCGTCAGGGCAGCCACCGCGTCCTCGAGGAGTCGAGACCCGTGTCGGAAAACAAAGAACCTCAGGTGACGAACGCAACCAAGTTCGTTTACGACTTCACCGAGGGCAACAAGGACCTCAAGGACCTCCTCGGCGGCAAGGGCGCCAACCTCGCCGAGATGACCAACCTGGGTCTTCCGGTCCCTCCCGGCTTCACCATCACCACCGAGGCCTGCAAGACCTACCTCGACAGTGGCGAGGAGCCGGCGGCACTGCGTGACGAGGTGAGTGCGCACCTCGACGCCCTCGAGCAGAAGATGGGCAAGAAGCTCGGCCAGGCCGACGACCCCCTCCTCGTGTCGGTCCGCTCCGGAGCCAAGTTCTCCATGCCCGGCATGATGGACACGGTCCTCAACATCGGCCTCTCCGACAAGTCGGTGCAGGGCCTGGCCCAGCAGGCCGGCGACGACCGCTTCGCGTGGGACTCCTACCGCCGCCTGATCCAGATGTTCGGCAAGACCGTCCTCGGCGTCGACGGCGACCTCTTCGAGGAGGCGCTGGAGGCGGCGAAGGCGGCCAAGAAGGTCACGGTCGACACCGAGCTGGAGGCCGCCGACCTCAAGAAGCTCGTCACCAAGTTCAAGAAGATCGTCAAGACCGAGGCCGGCCGGGACTTCCCGCAGGACCCGCGCGAGCAGATGGACCTCGCCATCAAGGCGGTCTTCGACTCCTGGAACGGCGAGCGCGCCAAGCTCTACCGCCGCCAGGAGCGCATCCCGCACGACCTGGGCACCGCCGTCAACGTCTGCTCCATGGTCTTCGGCAACCTCGGCCCCGACTCCGGCACCGGCGTCGCCTTCACCCGCGACCCCGCCTCCGGCCACCAGGGCGTCTACGGCGACTACCTGCAGAACGCCCAGGGCGAGGACGTCGTCGCGGGCATCCGCAACACCGTCCCGCTGGCGGAGCTGGAGCAGATCGACAAGAAGTCGTACGACCAGCTGATGCAGATCATGGAGACGCTGGAGAACCACTACCTGGACCTCTGCGACATCGAGTTCACCATCGAGCGCGGCCAGCTGTGGATGCTCCAGACCCGCGTCGGCAAGCGCACGGCGGGCGCGGCCTTCCGCATCGCCACCCAGCTCGTCGACCAGGGCCTGATCGACGAGGCCGAGGCCCTCCAGCGCGTCAACGGCGCCCAGCTCGCCCAGCTGATGTTCCCCCGCTTCGACGAGGACGCCAAGGTCGAGAAGGTCGGCCGGGGCATCGCGGCCTCGCCGGGCGCGGCGGTCGGCAAGGCGGTCTTCGACTCGTACACCGCCGTCAAGTGGTCCCGCTCGGGCGAGAAGGTCATCCTGGTGCGCCGGGAGACCAACCCCGACGACCTGGACGGCATGATCGCCGCCGAGGGCATCCTGACCTCGCGCGGCGGCAAGACCTCCCACGCGGCCGTGGTCGCGCGCGGCATGGGCAAGACCTGTGTCTGCGGCGCGGAGGAGCTGGAGGTCGACACCAAGCGCCGCCGGATGACCGTGCCCGGCGGGCACGTCGTCGAGGAGGGCGACGTGATCTCCATCGACGGTTCGTCCGGCAAGGTCTACCTCGGCGAGGTCCCGGTCGTGCCGTCGCCGGTCGTCGAGTACTTCGAGGGCCGCATGCACGCGGGCGCCGAGGACGCCGACGAGCTGGTCGAGGCCGTGCACCGCATCATGGCCTTCGCCGACCGCAAGCGCCGGCTGCGGGTGCGCGCCAACGCCGACAACGCCGAGGACGCGCTGCGCGCCCGCCGGTTCGGCGCCCAGGGCATCGGCCTGTGCCGCACCGAGCACATGTTCCTCGGCGACCGGCGCGAGCTGGTGGAGCGGCTGATCCTGGCCGACACCGAGGCCGAGCGCGAGGAGTCCCTGAAGGAGCTGCTCCCGCTCCAGAAGCAGGACTTCGTCGAGCTGTTCGAGGCGATGGACGGCCTCCCGGTCACCATCCGCCTCCTCGACCCGCCGCTGCACGAGTTCCTGCCCGACATCACCGAGCTGTCGGTCCGCGTGGCGCTCGCCGAGTCCCGCCAGGAGCCGCACGAGAACGAGCTGCGCCTGCTCCAGGCGGTCCACCGCCTGCACGAGCAGAACCCGATGCTGGGTCTGCGCGGCGTACGCCTCGGCCTGGTCATCCCCGGCCTGTTCACCATGCAGGTGCGGGCCATCGCCGAGGCCGCGGCCGAGCGCAAGGCGGCCAAGGGCGACCCGCGGGCCGAGATCATGATCCCGCTGGTCGGCACCGTCCAGGAGCTGGAGATCGTCCGCGAGGAGGCCGACCAGGTCATCGCCGAGGTCGAGGCCGCCACCGGCGCGAGGCTCAAGCTGTCCATCGGCACGATGATCGAGCTGCCGCGCGCCGCGCTGACCGCCGGCCAGATCGCGGAGGCCGCGGAGTTCTTCTCGTTCGGCACCAACGACCTGACCCAGACGGTCTGGGGCTTCAGCCGGGACGACGTGGAGGCCTCGTTCTTCACGGCGTACCTGGAGAAGGGCATCTTCGGCGTCTCCCCGTTCGAGACCATCGACAAGGACGGCGTCGGCTCCCTGGTCGCCGCCGCCGCGAAGGCCGGCCGCGCCACCCGCCCCGACCTGAAGCTCGGCGTCTGCGGTGAGCACGGTGGCGACCCGGAGTCCGTCCACTTCTTCCACGAGGTGGGTCTGGACTACGTCTCCTGCTCCCCGTTCCGGATCCCGGTGGCCCGCCTGGAGGCCGGCCGCGCGGCGTCGCAGTCGAAGGGCAGCGACCACCGGTAAGCCCCTGAGCGGGGCCTCATGCCCCGGAGCCGCCGTCTGTCACCCGACCACCCTCACCGATCGGCGGCGGCTCCGGTCCACGGGAAAAGGCGGCACCCTTGTGCGGGGGTGCCGCCTTTGCCGTTCTTGTCGTGTCTCGCGTCAGCGGGTGCCGTTGCTCCGGCGCCTGTTCACCGCCAGCAGCAGGCCGCCGCCGGCGAGGACGACGACGGCGCCGCCCGCCGCGAGGTACGGCGTGCTGTCGTCGCCGCCGGTCTCGGCCAGGTCGGCGCCCTGCTGCCCGGCGGCCTCCTCCGCGCCGGCCTCGCCGCTCCCGGCGTTCCCCTTGTCCCCGCTGCCCGCGCCCTCGTCGCTGTCCTTGTCGTCGGCGGGCACGAAGCCGGCGGGCGGCTTGTCGCAGCCGACGCCGTCCTTGTCGCGGTCCAGGTGCTCGCCGTAGTGCTCGTCGCCCTTCTTGATGTTGCTGTATCCCGCGTCGTACGCCTCGGTGCAGTTCTTGAACGGGTGGGTGCCTTCGTGCGCCTGGGCGGCGGTCGGCAGGGCGGCCAGGGCCACGGCGGCGACGGCCACGGCGGCGGGCTTGCTGAGCAGCTTCATCGAGAGTCCTTGAATCGTGAACGGTGAAGGGGGACGGGTGAGTGGTGTGGATGAGCGGATATGAGGTGACGAAGCTATTCAGACGCCGACGATGTGGAGGAGATATGAAGGAGCTGTGATGCGAACGTGATGTGACCGAAGGGTAACTCTCGGCTCCCGTGCGCCGGACGCGTACGGTGAGAGGGGGCCTGATCCGGGAAGGAGCCGTGGATGACCGGCTGGAACGTGGGCGACATCCCCGACCTGGACGGGCGCGTCGCCGTCGTCACGGGCGCCAACAGCGGCCTCGGCTACGTGGTGTCCCGGGAACTGGCACGCAAGGGGGCGCGTGTGGTGCTCGCCTGCCGCAGCGAGGCGCGGGGGAGCACGGCCGTGGAGCGCCTCGTCGGCGAGGTGCCGGACGCCGCGGTGGAACTGGCGCGGCTGGACCTCGGCGACCTGGCCTCGGTCCGCGAGTTCGCGTACGGGCTGCCGTACAAGCGGGTCGATCTCCTCGTCAACAACGCCGGGGTGATGGCGCTGCCCTACGGCACGACGGCGGACGGCTTCGAGACCCAGTTCGGCGTCAACCACCTGGGCCACTTCGCCCTCACCGGTCTGCTGCTGCCCACCCTGCTCGCCACGCCGGGCGCCCGCGTCGTGACCGTCTCCAGCTTCGTGCACGCGCTGGCCAACATCGATCCGCGCGACCTCAACGGCGTACGGCGCTACGGGCGCTGGAGCGCCTACGCCCGCTCCAAGTCCGCCAACCTGCTCTTCACCCACGAGCTGGCGCGCCGGCTCGCGGCCCTGGACGGCGGGACGGACCTGAGCGCCGTCGCCGCCCATCCCGGGTACGCCGAGACCAACCTGCAGACCGCGGGGCCGCGCGCCGAGGGGCGCCGGCTCGCCGAGCGGCTGATGCTGCTGGCCAACCGGGCCGTCGCCCAGAGCGCCGAGGCGGGCGCCCTGCCCGTCCTGTACGCGGCGACCGCGCCCGGCGTGCCCGCCGACTCCTTCACCGGCCCGTCCTTCGCGATGTGGCGCGGGGCGCCCGCACCGTCCTGGCGGGCGCCCTGGACCCTCGACGACGCGATGGGGGAGCGGCTGTGGGCCGCCTCCGAACGGCTGACGGGGGTCACGTACCAGGCGCTGAAGGCGGCCTGAGCGTCACACCGCTACGCCCGGAACGGTCCGCGCACCTCGTAGGTGATCCCGCCGGACGAGCTCCCGCTCGTGCCCCGCTGGCTGGAGAAGTACAGCCGGGTGCCGTCGGGCGAGAACGCCGGGCCGGTGATCTCCGAGCCGGACTGGCCGTCGATGCGCAGGAAGGGGGCGATCACGTCGCTCGGCGTGATCACGCAGATCTCCATGTTGCCGCCGTCCTCCGCCACGAACAGGTCGCCGGAGGTGCTGCCGGTGACGTTGTCCACGCCGGTCAGCGGGGCCGTGCCGGACGTCACCAGGGAGTCGTCGTAGGCCAGCTCGACGGTCTGGGCGGCCGCGTTGTACTGCCAGACGCGGTTGTCGCCCTTGGTGGTGAACCAGCAGGTGTCGTCGGCGTAGTAGCAGCCTTCGCCGCCGTTGAACCGTTTGGCGCCGGAGACCTGGCTGCGGGTGGCCGTCGCGCCGGTCGGGTCGGGGACCCTCGCCCACGTCACCGGCCCGCTGGTGGCCGAGCCCGCCACCAGCACCTCCAGCGTGCCGGAGGACAGGTCGCCCCAGGTCGTGGGGCGGAAGCGGTAGAAGCAGCCGTCACTGACGTCCTCCGTCAGGTAGACGACCTTGCGGACCGGGTCGGCCGCCGCCGCCTCGTGCTTGAAGCGGCCCATGGCGTCCCGCCGCACCGCGGCCTTCACGCCCCACGGGTCGGTCTCGTAGACGTAGCCGCGGTCCACCTCCTCGCAGGACAGCCAGGTGTTCCACGGCGTCCTGCCGCCCGCGCAGTTCTGCCGGGTGCCGGACAGCACGCGGTACGCCGAGGTGATCGCCCCGGTGGACGAGAACTTCACCGCGCTCGCCCCGCCGGACGGGTTGATCTCCGAGTTGGAGACGTAGATCCAGCCGGAGCCGTCCGCGTAGCAGGCGCCGCCGTCCGGCGCGTTGTGCCAGGTGTACGAGGTGCCCGCGACCTTCTGGCCGGAGCGGGCGATCACCCTGCTGGTGAAGCCGGCCGGCAGTCTGATGCCGTTGGCGTCGGGTGAGCCGAGCGCCCCGTAGGGGCCGCTGCCGGGCTGTGCGGGGGCGGCGTACGCGGCACCGCGCCACAGGGTTCCACCGAGGACGGCCGAGCCGCCGACGATGGCCGTGCGCAGGAGGGTACGACGTTCCACTGCTGCCTCCGGGGGTGATGACCGGCCCCGCCGCCGGACGGCGGCGGGAGCGTGCGGCTACGGACCCTAGAGGCGCTCGGTTGACGGTTCATGGACAATCCGTGACGGCTGGGCGGCGTGCTCCCCCGGTGGACGCCTCAGCGGTTCACCGCCACCGCCGTGAACGTCGTCCCGGGCGTCTGCGGGCTGGTGAAGCGCGCGTTGACGAGGTAGAGGCGGTCTCCGAAGGGTGCGGCGGTGGCGGGGACGTCGAAGCGGGGGTCGGTGATCGTGCGCCGCAGGGCCGCCCTGCCCGCGCTCGCGTCCAGGTCCCACACACTGACCAGGTTGAGCCGGTTCTGTACGACGTACAGCGTGCGGCCGACGCGGACCAGGCCGTCGCCGTTGAGGACGTCGTCCGCGCCGGACAGCCGGATCCGGGTGGCGCGGCCGGTCCGGAGGCTGACGCGGTACAGCTCGCCCGGGGTGCTCCTGACGACGATCAGGCCCCGCCCGTCGGGGGTGGAGACGACTCCGTTGGCGTTGATGACCTCCGGCGTCTGCTCCCAGTCGCCGGTCAGCGGGAGGGCGCGCACGTCGCCGCGCCGGCCGCGCGGGACGCCGTACAGGACGGGCCCGTAGGAGTCGGTGAACCAGGCCCGGTCCTCGTGGAGGATCACGTCGTTGACGAAGTGGCCGGTGGCTTCGGTGAGTCGGTGGGTGCGCAGCAGCCTGCCGGTGCGGGAATCGACGATCCGCGCCGTGCCGCCGCCGCCCCCGGCGACGTACAGCAGGCCGTCGTCGTCCAGCTTCAGGCCGATGGCCACGAGGCCGGTGCCGCCCGCGTGGACGACCCGGCCCTCGCCGGTGCGCAGGTCGGTGCGGTAGACGGCACCGTTGGCGCGCGAGCCCATGTAGGCGTACGGGCCGCGCCCGATGGTGATGCCCTCGGGCAGCCAGCCGTCGGGGAGCGGGAACAGCGCCGGCCAGGCGGCTCCGCGGGCGGTGGCCGCCGCCGGGGCGGCGCCCGCGACCGCAGTGAAAGCGGCGACGGCGGCACCGCCGAGCACCGTGCGTCGGGACGGCCGGGGATGGTTCCGCGTCATGGTGCGACCTCCGATGAGGGAAGGGCGTGGGACTCGATCAAACCCGACGGACTCCGGTGGACACGGCGAAACGGCCGTGTCCGACAGGAAATCGACAGCGGACCGACCCCGGCAGCGGACCGCCCCCGGGAGCGGCTCAGGCCGTCTGGCCGCCGTCCACCACCAGCTCGGTGCCCACCACCGACGCCGCGTCGTCGGACGCCAGGTACAGCACGGCAGCCGCGACCTCCTCCACCGCGGAGACCCGGCCGAGCGGCGTCTCGCCCCGCATGCGCTCGGTCCGGCCCGCCTCCGTCTCGCCGGGCCGCAGGGACATCGAGGTGGCCGTGGCGCCCGGGCTGACGGCGTTGATGCGCACGCCGTCCGCGATGTGGTCCAGGGCGGCGCCCCGGGTGAGCACCGAGACGGCGGCCTTGGTGGCGGCGTAGGCGGTGGCGCCGGGACTGCGCTTGTGCACGCCGAACGTGGAGGCGATGTTCACGATCGCGCCGCCGCCCGGCTGGGTGCGCATCTGGCGGACCTCCGCCTGGAGGGCGAGGAACACACCGGTGACGTTGATGTCGAGCTGCGCCTGCCAGTCCTCCTCGGGCAGGTCGGCCACGGGGGTTCCACCGCGGAAGACGCCCGCGTTGTTGACGGCCACGTCGAGGGAGCCGAAGTGGGCGACGGCGGCGTCCACGACGGCCCGTACGTCGGTGGCACGGGACACGTCGGCGGTGACGGCCAGCGCCTTGCCGCCTGCCTCCTCGATGCGGGCCACCGTCTCGTCGAGCGGCTCCCGCCGGCGACCGGCGACGACGACGTGCGCGCCCTCGGCGGCGAGGGCGAGGGCGACGGCACGTCCGATGCCGGAGCCCGCGCCGGTGACGAGGGCGGTCCTGTCGGTGAAGCGCTGGGTGGTCATGAATCTCCCCTTTTCCTGACCCATTTTCTTGACCGATCGGTTCATTATCAGGGTGTGTGCAGACCCCTCTGCGGAGGGGGTTCCGGTGCCTCAGTCGAGCAGTGCCAGTGCCTGTTCCGCCGCGTCCCGCACCCGTGCCGGGTCCGGTGACGCCTTCCCGACCACCCGCAGCCCCTGGAGCAGTACCAGCAGCATGCGGGCGAGGGTCAGCGGATCGCGTCCGGCGGGCAGTTCGCCCTGGGCGCGGGCTCGGGCCAGCGCCGTGTGCAGCGCGGTCTCCAGCTGGTCCCAGTTGCGCTCCACCCGTCGCGCCGCGGCCGGGTCGTGGGCGGCCAGCTCGGCGGCGGTGTTGGTCACGAAGCAGCCGCGTTCCCGCGAGCCTTCCGCGGTCGCCTCGGCGGCGTAGCGGCGCACCAGGGCCCGCACGCCCGGCAGGGCGGCGCCCGGCCGGGACAGGTCCTCCAGCAGGTCCGGAAGCAGTCCCTGCTCGTAGCGCGCCAGCGCCTTCAGGTACAGCTCGCGCTTGTTGCCGAAGGTCGCGTAGATACTGGCGCGCCCGACGCCGAGGTGCTCCACGAGGTCGGACATCGACGTCGCCTCGTAGCCGCGCTGCCAGAACAGCTCCAGGGCTGCCCGCAGCGCGGCGTCCGGATCGAACTCCTTGGTCCTGGCCACGTGTCGCAGCCTAGACCTTTATGAAACGGTCGGTCAAGAAAGGTTGGCTCAGGCCGCCTTCACCTCGTACGTCTCCACCCGCACCGCCTCGTCGTCCAGGCACTCCCCGGTGGCGAGGTCGAAGCGCTGCTTGAGCAGCGGGGAGGCGACGAACGGGCGGCCCTGGTGGGTGCCGGTCAGGCCGCGGGAGAGGACCGCCGCGCCGGTGAACGGGTCGCGGTTGTCGATGGCGTACAGCTCACCGCCCCGGTCGCGGAACAGGGCCACCTGGCCGCCGTCCGGCAGCAGGGCCGCGACGCCCCGGCCGGGGAGCAGGGCGCCGAGGTCGCAGGCCGTGAACCAGTCGTCCGTCAGCCGGAGCCGGACCTTGAGGTCGGTCGTCTCGGGCGCCAGGGACTCGGGTGCCAGGGTCATCGCCGGGTGCTTCCTTCCAGGAGGTCGTCTTCCGAGGGGCGCCGCAGGCCGATGTTCAGCAGCGGCAGGTCGGGCTTCATCTGGTCGCGCTCGGGCACGAAGCCCACGACCGGGTCGGGGGTGTCGGGCGCGTTCACGAAGGACACGAACCGGGCCAGCTTCTCCGGGTCGTTGATGGTCTCGGCCCACTCGTCGCGGTAGTGCGCGACGTGGGCCCGCATCAGGGACTCCAGTTCGTCGCAGATGCCGAGCGAGTCGTGCACGACCACGTCGCGTACGTGGTCCAGGCCGCCGGGGATGCGCTCCAGCCAGGTGGAGGTGCGCTCCAGCTTGTCGGCGGTGCGGATGTAGAACATCAGGAACCGGTCGATCAGGCGGACCAGTTCGGCGTCGGACAGGTCCTGCGCGAGCAGGTCCGCGTGGCGCGGGGTGGCGCCGCCGTTGCCACCGACGTACAGGTTCCAGCCGTTGGAGGTGGCGATGACGCCGAAGTCCTTCGACTGTGCCTCGGCGCACTCGCGGGCGCACCCGGAGACCGCCGACTTGAGCTTGTGCGGGGACCTGAGCCCCCGGTAGCGCAGCTCCAGGTCGATCGCCATGCGCACCGAGTCCTGGACGCCGTAGCGGCACCAGGTCTGGCCCACACAGGACTTCACCGTCCGCAGCGACTTGCCGTACGCGTGCCCGGACTCGAAGCCGGCGTCCACCAGCCGCGCCCAGATCACCGGCAGCTGCTCGACACGGGCGCCGAACATGTCGATGCGCTGACCGCCGGTGATCTTCGTGTAGAGCCCGAAGTCACGGGCGATCTCGCCGATGACGATCAGCTTCTCCGGGGCGATCTCACCGCCGGGGATGCGGGGGACGACCGAATACGAACCGTTCTTCTGGAGGTTGGCCAGGAAGTGGTCGTTGGTGTCCTGGAGCGCCGCCTGCTCGCCCTCCAGGACGTAGCCGCTCGCGCCGATCGTCGGGGCGAGGGAGGCGATGATCGAGCCGACCGCCGGCTTGCAGACCTCGCAGCCGTCGCCGCCCCGGGCGCCCTCGCGGCCGTGCCGGTCGAGCAGCTCGCGGTAGGAGGTGATCCGCAGGGCGAGGACGATCTCGTACAGCTCCTCGCGGGTCTGCGCGAAGCAGCCGCACAGGCCCTTGTCGACCTCGACGCCGCTCGCCTCCAGCTCGGCGGTGACCAGCTGGCCGAGCACCTTGACGCAGGAGCCGCAGCCGGTGCCGGCCTTGGTGCACTTCTTCACCTCGGGCACGGTCGTGCACTGGTGGTCGGTGACCGCGCCGCGGATCGTGCCCTTGGTGACGTTGTGGCAGGAGCAGATCACCGCGTCGTCGGGGAGCGCGGACGGGCCCAGCTGGGCCGGAGCCCCGGCACCGGCGGGCAGGACGAGCGACTCGGGGGAGACCGGCGGGACCGAACCGGTGAAGGCGCGCAGGGTGCCGTACGCCTCGGCGTCACCGACCAGGATGCCGCCGAGCAGGGTGCCGTCGCGGCCGACGACCAGCTTCTTGTACAGCCCCGCGCGGGAGTCGGAGTAGACGACGTCGAGGCAGTCCTCGGCGGTGCCGTGCGCGTCGCCGAAGGACGCCACGTCCACGCCGAGCAGCTTCAGCTTGGTGGACAGGTCGGCGCCGGTGAAGGACGCCTCCTGGGCCGCGATGGTGGCGGCGGCCGTCTCGGCCTGCTCGTACCCGGGCGCCACCAGCCCGTACACCCGCCCGTCGGCGGCCAGCGCGCACTCGCCGATCGCGAACACGCGCTCGTCGGTGACCGTGCGGCACTGCTCGTCGACCGTGATGCCGCCGCGCTCGCCGACCGCCAGACCGCAGTCGCGGGCCAGCTGGTCGCGGGGGCGGACACCGGCGCTGAACACGACCAGGTCGGTGGCGAGTTCGGAGCCGTCGGACAGCTTCATGCCGGTGACGGCGCCTGATGCGTCGTCGACCACGATCTCCTGGGTGCCGACGCCCGTGTGGACGGACAGGCCCATGTCCTCGATGGTGCGCAGCAGCGCCGCGCCGCCGCCCTCGTCGACCTGGACCGGCATCAGACGGGGCGCGAACTCCACGATGTGCGAGGTGAGTCCGAGGCCCTTGAGAGCGCCCGCCGCCTCCAGGCCGAGCAGCCCGCCGCCGACCACCGCGCCGGTCGTCGCGGTCTTGGCGTACGCCTCGATGGCGAGGAGGTCCTCGATCGTCCGGTAGACGAAGCAGCCCTCGGCGTCCTTCCCGGGCACCGGCGGCACGAACGGGTAGGAGCCGGTGGCCAGCACCAGTACGTCGTAGTCGACGACCAGACCGGAGCGGGCGGTCACCCGGCGCGCCGCGCGGTCGACGGTCTCGGCCGGGTCACCGACGTGCAACTCGATGCCGTGCCGCTCGATGAAGGCCAGGTCGGTCATCGACAGGTCCTCGGGGGTCTTGCCCGAGAAGTACGAGGTGAGCTGGACGCGGTCGTAGGCCGGGCGCGGCTCCTCGCACAGCACGACCACGCGGTGCGTGGCGGTCAGGCCGCGCTCGGCGAGCGCCTCGAGGAAGCGCTGGCCGACCATGCCGTGGCCGACGAGCACGAGGGTGGGGGTGGGCCCCGGGGTGGCGGTCATCAGGAGCCTCCGTCATTGGTGAGCAGGTGGAGCAGGGGGCCGCCGTCGGAGGGGAGCGGCTCTGCTCCCTCCCAGGCGCGCGCCAGCGCGCCGACGGTGCCGAGTTCGCCGACCAGGACCCCGCCCACCAGCCGGTCGTCACGGACGACGACCTTGCGGTAGGTGCCCCGGGTGGCGTCGGCGAGCTGCACGACGTCGTCGCCGGGGCGGGGGTCGGTCTCGCCGAACGCGGCGAGGTCGAAAGGACTGTCCGGCCCGGTGAGGGTGAGCCGGGTGAGGGAGCGGGTGCCGGTGTAGCGGGCGGTGTCGCTCCCGGCGAGCAGCTCGGCCAGCGCGCCGGCCTGTTCCAGGGCGGGCGTGGCCAGCCCGTACACCCGGTCGGCGTGCTGGGCGCAGTCGCCGATCGCGCGGATGTGCGGGTCGGAGGTGCGCAGCTCGTCGTCGACGAGGATGCCCTTGCCGACGTCCAGGCCCGCCTCCTGGGCGAGGCCGACGCGCGGCCGGACCCCGCAGGCGAGGACGACCAGGTCGGCGCCGAGGGCGTACCCGTCGCCCATCTCCACCGACCGCACCGCCCCGCCGACGCTGCGTACGTCCCGTACGCGGCACTCGGTGTGCACCTCGACGCCGAGGTCCTCCAGATGGCGCCGGACGAGCGCGGAGGCGGCCGGGTCGAGCTGGCGCTCCATGAGCCGCTCGGACTGCTGGGCGAGGACGACCTGGGCGCCGCGCACGGCCAGCGCGCGGGCCGCGGAGACCCCGAGGAGCCCGCCGCCTATGACGACCGCCCGCACTCCCGGCCGTACCGCCTTGGACAGGCCCAGGCAGTCGTCCATGGTGCGGAACGCGTGCACGCCCTCCGGCAGTTCGCGGTCCGGGGTGAACAGGCCGCGCAGCGGCGGCAGCACGGCGTTGGAGCCGGTGGCCAGCACCAGCGTGTCGTATGCGATCAGGGAGCCGTCGGCGCACCGGACGGTCCGCCCGGCCCGGTCGATGCCGGTGACCCGGGCGCGGGTCAGCTCCGCGGGCGCCGGCAGGGCGATCACCTCGGGGCTGTACCGTCCGGCCAGCACCTCGGCGAGCAGCACCCGGTTGTACGGGCGGTGCTCCTCGTCGCCGACCAGCAGCGCGGGCGTGCCGAGCTCACCGAGCCGCCGGGCGAGCGTCACGCCCGCGAGTCCGGCGCCGATCACCACCACACGCGAATTCGAGGTCATGGCATCGAGCGTGCGGTGCGGGTGTTACCCGGTGGCATCACCTCTGTTTCCCGCGGGGAACGCTGCCCTCAGCGGGGGTGGGGGGCGGGTGTGAGGGCGGGGGCGTCGGGATGTCGGGAACCTCAGAAGTAGCTCATCTCGATGGACGGCACATCCACCCCGTCCATAGGGTCGCGATCATGCCCGACATATCGCTGACCACCATCGTTCTGCTCTGTCTCGCGGCCCTCGCCGCGGGCTGGATCGACGCGGTGGTCGGCGGTGGCGGGCTGCTGCTCCTGCCCGCGCTGCTGCTGGGCCTGCCCGCCGGGACTCCGGCCGCCCACGCGCTGGGCACCAACAAGGCGGTCGCCATCGTCGGCACCACGGGCGCGGCGGTGACCTACGTCCGCAAGGCCCCGGTGGACGTCCGTACGGCCGTACGCATCGGCCTGGCGGCGCTGGCCGGATCGTCGGGCGGGGCCTTCTTCGCGGCCGGGATGAGCACCGAGGTGCTCAAGCCGGTGATCATGGTGGTGCTGCTCGCGGTGGCGGCCTTCGTGATCCTGCGCCCCACCTTCGGCACCGCCCCCGCCACCGGCCCGGCCACCCGCCGCCAGATCCTCGCCGCGATCGGCCTCGCGGGCCTCGGCATCGGCTTCTACGACGGCCTCATCGGCCCCGGCACCGGCACGTTCCTCGTCCTGGCGCTCACCGCGGTCCTCCACCTGGACCTGGTCGCCGCCTCCGCGACCGCGAAGATCGTCAACTGCTGCACCAACGCGGGCGCCCTCGCCACCTTCGCCTGGCAGGGCGCCGTCCTGTGGCAACTGGCCGTCCTGATGGCCGCCTTCAACCTGGCCGGCGGCATGTTCGGCGCCCACACGGCCCTCAAGCGGGGCAGCGGCTTCGTCCGCGTGGTCCTGCTGACGGTGGTCTTCGCCCTGGTGGCGAACCTGGCGTATGAGCAGTGGGTGGCGTAAGGAGGGCAGAGGGCGCCCGTGGGGCCCGTCGCGCCACGGCCGGCCGGGGAGCGGAACTCGGTGGCTGCCGAACTCGCGGTGCCGGTATGGTCCGGTCTCCCGACTCGCCGTACCGGCGGCCGACGTTGAGAGAGCGATGCACATGACCAGCCGGCAGGCAACGACGACCCTGTGGCGCCCCACCGGCCCCAAGGAGCTGGACCTGGTTCGTGAGCTGAACCGGCGTGCGTGGCCGCCTCGGCTGCCCGAGCAGCCGATCTTCTATCCGGTCCTCAATGAGGACTACGCGATCAGGATCGCGCGGGACTGGAACGTGAAGCACGACGGCGCCGGCTTCGTCACCCGTTTCGAGGTCGAGTCGGAGTTTCTGAGCCGGTATCCCGTCCAGCAGGCGGGCGGACGGACGATCCTCGAGCTCTGGGTTCCGGCCGCGGAGCTGGACGAGTTCAACGCTCACATCGTCGGTGAGATCCAGGTGGTCCACGAGTTCCGCTGAGGCGGGGAGGCTCGGGGTCAGGTCAGGTGCGGCGGAACCCAGGCGTGGTGTCGGAGGAGCATGCGCATGGTGATCCGGGACGGGGTCAGTCGCATCGCCGAGTTCCGCAGGGCGACGGCCACGGGGTGGGAGAGTTGCTGGCCCATCCGCCCGGCCTGTCCCGCGGCCCGCGCGACGGCCTGGCTGCGCGGTCGGCGTTCGGCGTCGTAGCGGGCGAGCGCGGTCTCGACAGTGGGCTCGGTGCCGAGCGCGGCCGCCAGCACGACCGCGTCCTCCAGCGCCTGGCAGGCACCCTGCCCCAGATGGGGGGTCATCGCGTGGGCCGCGTCGCCGAGCAGAGCGATCCGGCCGATCGCGTACGAGGGGAGTGGCGTGCGGAGTTCGTTGACATCGTGGTGCAGCACGGCGGCGGGCCGGGTCGCTCCGAGCAGTGCGGGGATCGGGTCGTGCCAGTGGTGGAACCGTCGGCGCAGTTCGGTCAGTGGGTCGGCGAACCGGGTTCCGGCGGGGAGGCTGAGAACGGCATGCCATTCGGCACGCCCGTCCAGGAAGGCGATGTGCCCGAACTCCACGCCTCGGCCCCAGGTCAGCTCGAAGTCGGTGGGCAGATCGACAGCGTGCTCGGTGATGGCGCGCAGCACGGTCGAGCCGCTGTGGACCGGGCCGGGGTGGGCCGGGAAGAGACGATTGCGGACCTTGCTGCCGATGCCGTCGGCCGCCACCACCAGATCGGCGTCCAGCACCGTGTCGCCGCAGCCGACTCGGACCGTCCCGGGGCCGATCTGCTCGACCGAGGTGGCCTCGGAGCCGATGCGCAGCGATGCGGCGGGCAGGGAGTCGCGGAGCAGCCGGTGCAAGGTGGAGCGGGGAATTCCCATGATTGGCGATCCCACCGCGTTCTCCAGCGCCGCACCGTCCATGCGGGCCAGCCGACGGCCTCGCGGCGTGCGGGTGCCGCCGCGGTACTGGCCTCGCGAGGCGTCCCGTACCGCCTCGCCGACTCCGAGTTCGTCCAGCGCGCGCAGGCCGTTGGCGGCCAGGGAGATACCTGCCCCCGCGTCCTCGAGCGTGGACGCGCGCTCGACGACCGTCACGTCCCATCCGATGCGGCACAGGCCGATCGCGGCGGCGAGCCCGCCGATGCCGCCGCCGACCACCACTGCCGTGCTGCCCATGCCGACACTCCGATCCTTCTACAGGTGTAGAAGGTGATCCTATCCAGGATCCAGGGCTCGCTCTACAGGTGTAGAAAGAGGGCATGACTTCGGACCGGCGCACCCTCCTTGCCGACTCGGCCATCGACGTACTCGCCGACGAAGGGATCCGCGGCCTGACCCACCGCGCCGTCGACCGCAGGGCCGCCATGCCGACCGGCACTACCTCGGCCTACTTCCGCACGCGCGCCGCGTTGCTCACCGCACTCGTCACGCGCCTGGTCCAACTCGACCAGGCGGAACTGCAGACGACGGCCGAACAGCTCGCGCCTCCGGGCACCGTCGAGGAACTGGTGAACGGCATGGCACTGCTCACCCGACAGCGACTCACCGGCGAGGGCCGCCGCCGCTCACTCGCCCGCTACGCCTGCGCCGTCGAGAGCGTCCGCGACCCGGAACTGCGCGAGATCCTCGTGCCCCGGGAGAACGCAGGCCGCGAGACCGTCCGGCTGTTCCTCGCCACGCACGGCGTCACGGACGTCGAGAACCGCACGCACACCCTGCTGACCTGCATCGACGGACTGGTCTTCGACCGGCTCGTCAACGGCGGTGAGGTGCAGCGCGACGCCTTGTACGGCCTGGTCGCCGCCGCACTGCGTTAGGCCTGTCCGGCGGATCAGACCACTGGAAAGCCGCGGCATCTCACCGCCGCAGGTCCAGCAGCTCCACCACCCCCGTGCCGTCCTCCTCCCCGTGGCCCTCGGCGAGCCGCCGTTCCATCAGGGCAATGTACGGCGTCAGCAGCTCCGGGCTCACGCCCTGCTCCTCGGCGGTGCGCAGGAGCGTCGCGTTGCCCGCCACCTGCATCGCGAGGTTGGAGACGACGCCCTTGGCGTAGTCGCCGCTCTCCATCTGGTCGGCGGCCAGGTGGGCCGAGCCGGCCATCGCGCCGAGCCACGACACCAGCAGCGGCGCGAAGTCCTTCGGGGCGATGTCCTCGGGGCGGATCAGCGCGAAGGCGTGCATGATGCCCGCGAACATGCCGGTCATCGCGCTCAGCAGCGCCACGTCGTGCAGCGCGGCGAAGCCCGCGTCCGCGCCGACGAAGCGGGCGCCGGCCGGGACGGCGAGGGTGTCGCGGTGCTCCTCGAAGAGGGCGGGGGAGCCGCTGTAGAAGACGTACGCGCCGGAGCCGGCGTCCCCGATCATCGGCGGTACGGCCATGATCCCGCCGTCCAGGAAACGGGCCCCGCGCGCCTCGGCCCAGGCGGCGCGGGTGCGGCCCTCGGCGGGGGTGCCGGTGGTCAGGTTCACCAGGTCCCGGCCGGTCAGGTCGGCGCCCTCCAGGGCCGCTCCGACCGAGGCGTCGTCGAGCAGACAGACGATCACCAGACGGCTCGCGGCCACCGCCTCGGCGGCGCTCGCGGCGACCGTCGCGCCGTCGGCCCCGAGGGCCTCGGCGCGGGCGGGGGTGCGGTTCCAGACGGTCACGGGGTGCCCGGCGGCGAGCCAGGCGCGGACGAGAGCGGTGCCCATGGCGCCGGCGCCGAGGACGGTGAGCGGAATACGGGAAGCGGATGCCTTGTCAGTCATGATGATCAGGCTGCGCCACGGGGTACGGCTGCTCAAGTACGCACTTGGAAGTGGGTGGTTACCCCGAGGGAAGCGTGCAGGCAGCACAGGTGGTCGGGCAGCGCAGGCAGTGGGACGGGGACGGGGTGGTGACGGGTATGGGCACGGCACGGCGGCCGGGAGCATACGTGTGCGGGGTCGACGCGGCGATGGACGTGATCGGCGGGAAGTGGAAGGTGCTGATCCTGTGGGCGCTCGGCGAGGGGACGTGTCGCTTCGGCGCGCTGCGCCGGGAGCTGCCCGGCGTGACCGAGAAGGTGCTCACCGCGCAGCTGCGGGAGCTGGAGGCCGACGGCATCGTGCACCGCGAGGAGTACGACGAGGTGCCGCCGCGCGTCGAGTACTCGCTGACCGCCCGGGGCATCGCCCTCAACGAGGCGCTGGCGCCGCTCGGCGCCTGGGGGAAGGCGAACGTGCTGAACGGCTCACCGGCTGCCGGTGAGGTGGGCGAAGACCACCACGTTGCCCTGGTACCCCGTACTGCGTGAGTAGTCGCCGCCGCAGGTGATGACCCGCAGCTCTGGGCGCGGCGCCGCGCCGTAGACCTTCTTGTCCGGGAAGTCCTTCGCGGCGTAGACCTCCACCGCGTCCACGGTGAACACCGCGACCCCTCCGTCGCGGCGGTCGACCTCGATCGTGGCGCCCTTCTTCAGTGCGCCGAGCCGGTAGAAGACGGCAGGGCCCTCGGCGTTGTCGACGTGTCCGGCGACGATGGCGGTGCCCCGCTCGCCGGGGGTGGTGCCGGACTCGTACCAGCCGGCGAGGTTCTTCTTCTCGGCGGGCGGGACGTCGAGGCTGCCCGACGGTGTCAGGCCGAGGCCGGTCAGGGGCGCGTCCACGCCGATCGCCGGGACGCGGATCCGGTCGGGCGGCGAGGGCGGCAGCGCCGGGGCGGCGGGCGCCTGCCCTGCCTGTCCGGCGCCGGTGCCGGTGCCGATGCCGGCCTGTGCGGCCGACGGCTGCGGCGGGGTCCCGGGCCCGGCGCCGGATATGAGCAGCCAGGTCCCGGAGCAGAAGGCGAGCGCGGTGACCGTCGCTATCGCGGTGTTGCCGACCCTGGGCATGACGACCCCTCTCCTTCGACGACCCCTCTTCGACGACCCCTCTCTTCGAGGGACCCCTGCCCCCTCCGGGCCGCGAGGGGCATCGGACCCGGAGGGGGTGGGGAAGTGCGGTACCGACGGACGGGCAGCGGAGGGTGCCCGTCAGATCCCGTCGCCTCTCGCCCGGCGATGCAGGAGCCAGGTACCGCCCGCGGCGGCGACGGCGAGAGCCGCCACACCGGCCGCGGTCTGCACGGGGTCGGAGCCAAGAGCGCCACCGACCCCCGTCTTCACGCTTCCTTTCGGGTACACCTGCGCATGCGCCGAGGTCAGCGTGACCACCAGGTCACCCGTCACCCGCCGCCCGCTGTCACCACAGGTCGCGACGATCTCGTACGTCCCCGGCTGCGCGCTCGGGGGCACCTCGAACTCCCCGGCCGACTCGCCCCCGGCCCCGCCCGGCGCCAGCGTGAACGTACCGGCGCCCACCGCACTGGCGTCACCGGCCGCCGCACCGCTCGCGCCGCACGCCGCCGTGTGCACGGTGGCCCGCTCGCCCGGCACGACCGAGGACGGGGACACCTCGAGAGCTCCGGTCGCCGCGGTCTCCTCGGCGTGTGCGGGCGCCGCGGTGGCGAGGCCGGCGGCCGCGACGGCGAGCGCGGTGCCGGTCAGCAGGCGGGCGGTACGTCGCATCGGTGCTCCTTGAGCTCTTCGGTGGCCCCTGCCCTACCGAGGAAAGTGGCACCGGGCGCCGTCCGCTCCCCGAGAGCTCGTCGGCAATGGGTTGAATGGGTGTCAGCCGTCCACCCGGTGACGCCGCGCGGCACGCCGTTTCGGCAGGTCACCGGCGGGTGACGGGCGGGTGCCGGAAAAGATCCCGAAGGGCGTACGGCGCGGGTGTGAACGGGTGACCGGCCCCCGTCGAGGAGATGCCCGGGGCTGCGACTTGACCTCAAGCTTTGTTGAGGTAGGAGGCTCTCCGGCATGAACACAGACACCGCACCGCTCCATGTGACCCTGCTCGTCGGCAGCAACCGCCACGGCCGTTTCGGCCCGGTCGTCGCCGACTGGCTCCTGGACCACCTCCGGGCCCACGACGACCTGGTCCCCGAGGTCGTGGACGTCGCCGGGACCGACCTGCCGACGACCCTCGCCCGGACCCCCGAGGCGCAGACCGCGCTGCAGGAGATCTCCCCCAAACTGGCCCGCGCCGACGCGTTCGTCGTGCTCACCCCCGAGTACAACCACTCGTTCCCGGCGGGCCTGAAGAACGTCATCGACTGGCACTACACCGAGTGGCGGGCCAAGCCCGTCGGCCTGGTCTCCTACGGCGGTCTGGCCGGCGGCCTGCGCGCCGCGGAGCACCTGCGGCAGGTCTTCGCCGAGCTGCACGCCGTCACGGTCCGCGACACCGTCTCCTTCCACAACGCGGGCGCGTCCTTCGACGACGCGGGCAGGCTCCTGGACCCGTCGGGGCCGGACGCGGCGGCCAAGACCATGCTGGACCAACTGGTCTGGTGGGGGCGGGCGTTGCGGGATGCGAAGGAGGTGCGGCCCTACGACGCCGCATAGCCGGCCGGCCTCCACGCGGCACGGCCGCCCCGGGGACGTTCCCGGGGCGGCCGTGAGCGGGTGCGCGAGGCCGGCTCAGCCCACGTTCACCGCGCTCCACGCCGCGCCCACCGCGGCGTACTCCGTGCTGTCGGCGCCGTACAGGTCCTGGGCCGCGCTCAGGGTGGCCGTGCGGGCGCCCGCGTAGTCCGTCGACGAGGTCATGTACACCGTGAGCGCCCGGTACCAGATGTCACCGAGCTTGTCCCGGCCGATCCCGGACACCGTCGAGCCGTCGCAGGTGGGCGAGTCGTGGGCCACGCCGCCCACGGTCTTCGCTCCGCTGCCCTCGGCAAGCAGGTAGGCGAAGTGGTTGGCGACCCCGGAGGAGTAGTGCACGTCGAGGTCGCCCACCGACGTGCTCCAGCAGTCGGCCGAACTGCCGTCCCTGCTGGGCTTGTCCATGTAGCGCAGGGCGTCGCGGCCGAAGCCGGAACGGACGACCTTCTCGCCGATCAGATAGTCCCCGGCGTCGGTGGAGTTGCCCGCGTGCCACTCCACCAGCGTGCCGAAGATGTCGGAGGTCGCCTCGTTCAGGCCGCCGGACTCGCCCGAGTACGTCAGCGCCGCCGTCGCCGACGTCACCCCGTGCGACATCTCGTGTCCGGCGACGTCCAGCGACACCAGCGGCCCGAAGGTGTTCCCGTCGCCGTCGCCGTACGTCATGCAGAAGCAACTGTCGTCCCAGAAGGCGTTGTTGTAGCGGTTGCCGTAGTGCACGCGGTTGTACGAGCCCTTGCCGTCGCCGGCGATGCCGCTGCGCCCGTGGACGTCCTCGTAGTAGTCCCAGGTCATGTCCGTGCCGTACTGCGCGTCCACCGCGGCCGAGGCACGGTCGGCCGGCGTGCCGGTGCCCCAGTGGTTGTCGGCGTCGGTGAACGGCGTCGCGGGCGCGCGGACCAGGCAGATGCCGAGGAAGCACAGGTCGGTCTGGTTCTCGGCGTCGCCGGTGTAGGTGTCGCCGCGCGTCGGGTCCTTGAGCTGGTACGACGCTCCCGACTGCGTCGTCTCCAGCGGCACCGTGCCGCCGTAGAGCGACCTGCCGTCGCCGGACGCCGACTCGATGGTGTCCCAGGCATCGATCCGGGCGCCCGTGCGCGCGTCGGTCAGCACGGTGCGGGCGACCGGGTTGCCGAGGGAGTCAAGCGCCGCCGCGTTGGTGCGCCAGGCCAGCTTCGGGGTGCCGTGCAGGGCGTCGACGACCAGCTGCGGCTTGGCGGTGAGCTTCTTCAGGAGCTCGCCCGGGTTGGCGGCGCGCAGGGCGTTCGCGGCCAGGTCGGCGGCCTTGGGCGCCGACAGCTTCGGCGTGACGGTGGGGAGGGAGACCGGGGCGCTCGTCGCGCGGTTCGCGCCGCGGTAGTCGCCGTCGGGGGAGAGGTGGACGACGAAGTCTCCGCCCAGGACGGGGAGTTCGCGGTAGGTGCGGTCGTAGCGGACGTGCTGGGTGCCGTCCTCGTCGACGATGACGTCGCGGACCTTCGTGTCCTGCGCCGGGGTCAGGCCGAGGCTCGTGGCGTGGTCCGCGAGGGCCGTCGCCGCGTGGTCGAGGGCGGCGGCGGGGGCCGGCCGGTCGGCGGCGCCGGCGCCGGGGGCGAGCGCGGCGACCAGGAGGGTCGCGGTACCGGCGGCGATGCCGGCGGTGGGGAGACGGGACCCTCGTGCGTGCCGTATTCGGCTCATCGGACTCCTTGGGGGGAGGAGCGCTTCGGGGCGCGTGGGGGAGGGGGGAGGCGCTGATGTTGAGGCGCTGATGTCCCCACAGGTTTAAGCGCGCATGACATGTCATGTCCATAACCCTGCCGTGAAGATCATGAGGGGCATGAGGGGAGACGTGAGGGGAGAGGATGACCCCTCGTGGACACCGCGCGACTCCCGTCCTTCGTCTACGGCACGCTGCGCCCCGGCGGCCGCTACCACGGCCCCTTCCTCGGCGGCCGCACCCGCGCCGAGGAACCGGCCCGCCTCACCGGCGCCGTGCTGTACGAGGGCCCCGGCTACCCGTACGCCGTCGAGGAACCGGGCGGCGTGGTGCGCGGCGACCTCGTCACCGCGGTGCCTCAGGCGTACGCCGACCTGCTCGCCGCCCTGGACCGGCTGGAGGAGTACGTGCCGGGCGACCCGCGCAACCTGTACGAGCGGGTGGCGAGGAACGTCGTGCGCGACCGCGACGGCTCGACCGTGCGCGCCTGGGTGTACGTCGCCGCCCCGGCGGTCGCGGCCCGACTGCGGGCCCGCGGCACACGCATCGAGGGCGGGGACTGGCCGGTGCGATGACCGCTACGACGTGACCGCCACCTCGGGCGCCACCGCCACCGCCTCCACCCGCACCGCGCACACCTTGAACTCCGGCATCCGCGACGTCGGGTCCAGGGCCGGGTTGGTCAGGGTGTTGGCGCGGCCCTCGCCCGGCCAGTGGAAGGGCATGAAGACGGTGTCGGGGCGGATGCCGGTGGTGATGCGGGCCGGCGCCACCGCCCGGCCGCGCCGGGAGACGACGGCCACCGGGTCGCCCTCGGCCGCCCCGAGCCGCGCCGCCAGCCGCGGGTGCAGTTCGACGAAGGGGCCGGGCGCGGCGGCGTTCAGCTCGTCGACCCGCCGGGTCTGCGCGCCGGACTGGTACTGCGCCACGACGCGTCCGGTGGTCAGCAGCACCGGGTACTCGTCGTCCGGTTCCTCGGCGCTGGGGCGGTGCGTGACGGGGACGAACCGGGCCCGGCCGTCGTCGGTGGCGAAGCGGTCGAGGAAGAGTCGGGGAGTGCCCGGATGCCGGTTGGCCGCTTCAGTGGCCTCATCCGTCGGCGCCGGGCACGGCCAGAACACCCCGTTCTCCTCCGCCAGTCGCCGGTAGTCGATCCCGGAGTAGTCCGCAGGACCACCCGCGCTCGCCCGGCGCAGCTCGTCGAAGACCTCCTCGGGCTCGGTCGGGAAGCCCTTCTCCACGCCGAGCCGGCCGGCCAGCTCGTGCAGTACCTCCAGGTCGGTGCGGACCCCGTCCGGCGGGGTGATCGCGCGCCGCCGCAGCAGCACCCGGCCCTCCAGGTTGGTCGTGGTCCCCGTCTCCTCCGCCCACTGCGTCACCGGCAGGACCACGTCCGCCAGCGCCGCCGTCTCCGACAGCACCACGTCGCACACGGCGAGGAAGTCCAGCGACCGCAGCCGCTCCTCGATGTGGGCGGCGCGGGGCGCCGACACCACCGGGTTGGAACCCATCAGCAGCAGCGACCGGATGTCCGTGCCCAGCGCGTCCAGCAGCTCGTAGGCGCTGCGCCCCGGCCCCGGCAGGGAGTCCGGGTCCACGCCCCACACCTCGGCGACGTGCCGCCGCGCCTCCGGGTCCGTCAGCTTGCGGTAGCCGGGCAACTGGTCGGCCTTCTGCCCGTGTTCGCGCCCGCCCTGTCCGTTGCCCTGCCCGGTCAGGCAGCCGTATCCCGACCGGGGCCGTCCGGCCCGCCCGGTCGCCAGGCACAGGTTGATCCACGCGCCCACCGTGTCCGTGCCCTTGGCCTGCTGCTCGGGCCCGCGCGCGGTGAGCACCATCGCGGCCTCGGGCTCACAGAACAGCCGTACGGCCTCCCGCAGATCGGGGACGGACACCCCCGTGATCCGCTCCACGTACTCCGGCCAGTGCGCCATCGCCGCAGCCCGCGCGTCCTCCCAGCCGGCCGTGCGCTCCTCGACGTACTCCTCGTCGACCCGGCCCTCGGCGACGACCAGGTGCAGCATCCCCAGCGCCAGCGCCAGGTCGGTGCCCGGCCGGGGCGCCAGGTGCAGGTCGGCCTGCTCGGCGGTCTTGGTGCGGCGCGGGTCGACGACGATCAGCGTGCCGCCGTTCTCGCGCAGCTCGGTGAAGTACCGCAGGGACGGCGGCATCGTCTCCGCCGGGTTCGACCCGACGAGGATCACGCATCCTGTCTTCGGGATGTCCTCCAGCGGGAACGGCAGCCCCCGGTCCAGCCCGAACGCCTTCGTGCCGGCCGCCGCGGCCGACGACATGCAGAACCGCCCGTTGTAGTCGATCTGTGAGGTCCCCAGCGCCACCCGGGCGAACTTGCCCAGCGTGTACGCCTTCTCGTTGGTCAGCCCGCCCCCGCCGAACACCCCGAGGGCGTCCGCGCCGTGCTCGTCCCGCGTGCGGACGAGGTTCCGGGCGATCCGGTCCAGCGCCTCGCCCCAGCCGGCCGGCACCAGCGCGCCGTCGGCGGAACGCACCAGCGGCGACGTCAGGCGCACGTTCGACGCGAGCACCGCCGGCGCCGTACGCCCCTTGCCGCACAGCGCCCCCCGGTTCACCGGGAAGTCCGCGCGCTCGCTCACCTCGACACCCCCGTCGGCGGCGGGCGTCAGATTCATCCCGCACTGCAGGGCGCAGTAGGGGCAGTGCGTGGGCGTCGCGGTGTTCTGCATGACGCCCAGCGTGCGACGCCCGTGTTACACGACCGTGCGGCGGTTTGTTACGCCGACGGGACGGTGACCTCCCCGCCGCTCCCCGGCCACGGTGAGGGCCGCGTCACCGTTCACCGGCCAGGGCGCGCGCCACCCCCGGCTCCTTCGGGCCGAGGAACCTGGGATCCGGCTCGAAGACCGCGTCCAGCGCCGCCTTGCCCGCCGCGAGGATCTCCCGGGCGCCCCCGTAGTACCAGGTCGCGTCGTGTACGGCATCGACGCCGACGCCGTACGAGACCACCCCCGCCTCCTGGCACAGCGCCACCGCCCGCCGGATGTGGAAGCCCTGGCTGATCAGCACCGCCCGGTCCACCCCGAAGATCTTCTTCGCGCGCACGCAGGAGTCCCAGGTGTCGAAGCCCGCGTAGTCGCTGACGATCCGCCCGTCGGGCACGCCGTGCCGGACGAGGTAGGCCCGCATGGCGTCCGGCTCGTCGTACTCCTCACGGCTGTTGTCGCCGGTCACGAGCACCACCTCGATCCGCCCCGCGCGGTACAGCTCGGCCGCCGCGTCCAGCCGGTGCGCCAGGTACGGCGACGGCTCGCCGTCCCACAGTCCGGCGCCGAAGACGACCGCGACCTCGGTACGGGGCACGTCGGCCGTGGTGCGCAGCCGGTCGCCGGTGACCAGGTGCATCCACGTCGCGGGCAGCAGTGCCAGTACGCACCCGGCCACGACCGCCTGGATCAGCCTCCGCTGCCCCCTGCGGGTGCGGGGCAGGCGCGGTCTGCGAAGTCTCGGGCGGTGCATCGGTCGGGTTCCCTCCCCGGGTCGGTTCCTGCCCCCAGGGACGTCCGGACGCGCCGTCCGGTTCACCGTCCGCTCACACGCGCGGCCCGGCGCCGTGTGAACCGACGGAAAATCCCTGTGACACCCACGCAACGGGGCGGCAACGTCCCGCCGCCACCATCGCTGCATGACGGCGACGACAGTGCTGGACAGGACGAGCAGGGTGAGCGGCGCGAGCGGGACGAGCAGCGTGAGCGGAACGAGCACGGCGAACCCCGGCGGGGGCGCACCCGCCCTGGTGGTCGTCGCCCACGGCAGCCGCGACCCGCGCGCGCTGAGCACCGTACGCGCCCTCCTCGACCGGGTACGCGCCCTGCGCCCCGCCCTGCCGGTGCACCTCGGGCACATCGAGCTGAACGCGCCCCTGCTGCCCGACACGCTCGCCGCCCTGGGGGAGAGGGCGGCCGTCCTGGTCCCGCTGCTGCTCAGCCGCGGCTACCACGTCAAGCAGGACATCCCCGAGATGGCCGCGGCCTCCCCGGCCCGCACCGGCGTGGCGGCTCCTCTCGGCCCGCACTCCCTGCTCGTGGACGCCCTGCACGACCGCCTCACGGAGGCCGGCTGGCCCGCCCGCGCGCCCCGCGACGGCGCCGTCGTCCTCGCCTCCGCGGGCTCCCGCGACCCGGAGTCCCGCACCGACACGGGCCGCACCGCCGCCCTCCTGGCCGAACGTCTCGGCGTCCCGGTGCTCCCGGCGTACGCCTCGGCGGCGGCACCGACGGTGCCGGAGGCCGTGCGCGCGCTGGCCGCCCGGGGATACCGCCGGGTGGCCGTCGCCTCGTACTTCACGGCCCCGGGCCGCTTCGCGACGGAGTGCGCGGCGGCCGCGCCCTGGATCGCGTCCGCCCCCCTGGGCACCCACCCGGCGATGGCCCGCCTGCTCCTGCACCGCTACGACCAGGTGTCGGCGGCACGGGGTGACGACAGCGCCCCGGAGGGGGCGCGACCCGCCGCCACCGAACCCGCACTCGCCCGACAGCAGCATCCGGCACACGCGTAGGCCCCCCACATGTCACACCCGCCCCGTACTGTCATGACATGGAAGGCACCGCACCCCCGCCCCCGTACGACCCGACGTCGGTCGCCCGCTACGCCACCGAACCGGACAAACGCCCCGGCCGCACCGCCTTCCAACGCGACCGCGCCCGCATCCTGCACTCCGCCGCCCTGCGTCGCCTCGCCGGCAAGACCCAGGTTGTCGCGCCGGGGGAGGGCAGCCCCGTCTGGGACGCCAGCCCCCGCACCCGGCTCACCCACTCCCTGGAATGCGCCCAGGTCGGCCGGGAACTCGGCGCCGCCCTCGGCTGCGACCCCGACCTCGTCGAGGCCGCCTGCCTCTCCCACGACCTGGGCCACCCGCCCTTCGGTCACAACGGCGAACAGGCGCTGAACGAGTTCGCCGAGGACTGCGGCGGCTTCGAGGGCAACGCCCAGTCCCTCAGGCTCCTCACCCGCATCGAGCCCAAGCGGTTCACCCCGGAGGGCTCCGTCGGCCTCAACCTCACCCGTGCCGCCCTCGACGCCGCCACCAAGTACCCGTGGCCCCGCGGCGCCCACCCCACCGACCCGGCCTCGCCCAAGTTCGGCGTGTACGACGACGACCGGCCCGTCTTCGAATGGCTCCGCAAGGACGCCCCCGGCGCCCGCACCTGCTTCGAGGCCCAGGTCATGGACTGGGCCGACGACGTGGCGTACTCCGTGCACGACGTCGAGGACGGCCTGCACGCCGGGCACATCGACCCGAACTGCCTGCTCGCCGACCCCGAACGGCAGGCCGTCTTCGACGTCGCCGTCGGCCGCTACGTCCCCGCCGGCACCGACCACGCCGAACTCGCCGCCGCCCTCGACCGCCTCCTCGCCCAGGACTGGTGGCCGCACGGCTACGACGGCTCGGCCGTCGCCCAGGCCCGCCTGAAGGACGCCACCAGCCAGCTCATCGGCCGCTTCTGCCTCGCCGCCGAGGCCGCCACCCGGGCCGCGTACGGAGGCGGCCGGCTCACCCGGTACACCGCCGAACTGGTCGTCCCCCGCGAGGCCCGCATGGAATGCGCCGTCCTCAAGGCGGTCGCCAACCGGTACGTCATGCAGCGCGCCGAGCAGGAGCGGCTCCGCGCCGACCAGCGCGTCGTCGTCGCCGAACTGGCCGAGGCGCTCACCGCCCGCGCCCCCGACGGCCTCGACCCCCAGTTCCGCGCCCTGTTCGACACGGCCGCCGACGACCGTGCCCGCAAACGGGTGATCGTCGACCAGATCGCCTCCCTCACCGACGCCTCGGCCCGCTCGCTTCACGCCCGCCTGACGGGGCATCCACGAGACTGGCGGGACAGAGGTGGCCCGATCCGGTCCCGGGCGCCCGAAACAGGGCCCTCCGTGGCCTGATCGGGTCACTCCCTCTTTCCCGCACCACACCGCGTGCGGGACGCTCGCATGTGGCGGCACCCTGACGAGGAGGCAAACAAGTGGTCGACGCGGATCAGACATTCGTCATCGTCGGAGGCGGCCTGGCCGGCGCGAAGGCGGCCGAGACGCTCCGCTCGGAGGGGTTCACCGGCCGGGTGATCCTCATCTGCGACGAGCGCGACCACCCCTACGAGCGCCCACCGCTGTCCAAGGGCTACCTCCTCGGCAAGGAGGACCGCGACAGCGTCTTCGTGCACGAGCCCGCCTGGTACGCACAGCACGACATCGAGCTGCACCTCGGCCAGACCGTCGTCGCGATCGACCGCGCCGCCAGGACCGTCCACTACGGCGACGACGGCACCCACGTCAGGTACGACAAGCTGCTCCTCGCGACCGGCGCCGAGCCCCGCCGCCTCGACGTCCCCGGCACCGGCCTCGCGGGCGTCCACCACCTGCGCCGCCTCGCCCACGCCGAGCGCCTCAAGGGCGTCCTCGCCTCCCTCGGCCGGGACAACGGCCACCTGGTGATCGCCGGCGCCGGCTGGATCGGCCTGGAGGTGGCGGCGGCGGCCCGCGAGTACGGCGCGGAGGTCACCGTCGTCGAGCCGGGCCCGACCCCGCTGCACGGTGTCCTCGGCCCCGAGCTGGGGTCGGTCTTCGCCGAGCTGCACGAGGCGCACGGCGTCCGCTTCCGCTTCGGCGTGAAGCTGACCGAGATCGTCGGCCAGGACGGCGTGGTGCTGGCCGCCCGCACCGACGACGGCGAGGAGCACCCCGCGCACGACGTGCTCGCCGCGATCGGCGCCGCCCCGCGCACCGCGCTGGCCCAGGCGGCCGGCCTGGAGATCGCCGACCGCGCGGCCGGCGGCGGCATCGTCGTCGACGCGAACCTGCGCACCTCCGACCCCGACATCTACGCGGCCGGCGACGTGGCCTCCTTCCCCCACGCCCTCTTCGACACCCGGCTGCGCGTGGAGCACTGGGCCAACGCCCTGAACGGCGGCCCGGCCGCGGCCCGCGCGATGCTCGGCCAGGACCTCGCCCACGACCGCGTGCCCTACTTCTTCACCGACCAGTACGACCTGGGCATGGAGTACTCCGGCTGGGCGCCGCACGGGTCGTACGACCAGGTGGTGATCCGCGGGGACGCCGCCAAGCGCGAGTTCATCGCCTTCTGGCTGAAGGAGGGCCGGGTGCTGGCAGGGATGAACGTCAACGTGTGGGACGTCACGGAGCCGATCCAGCAGCTGATCCGCTCGAAGGCCCAGGTGAACACGGAGGCGCTGGCCGACCCGCACATCCCGCTCGAAAGCCTCGTCGCATAGCTGTCGTACCGCCGCCGTGCTGCGACTCCCGGGGGACAACCCCCGGACCCCCGGCCGGGGGCCGGTCACCTCAGCGGAGGAGTGTCGGCGCCGCCCCGTAGAATTCAGGCGTGGCAGGACGGATCAACGACGAGGACGTGAAGGCGGTACGGGACGCGGTCCCGATCGACGCCGTCGTCTCGGAGTACCTCCAGCTGCGCAACGCGGGCGGCGGCAACCTGAAGGGTCTGTGCCCGTTCCACGACGAGAAGTCCCCGTCCTTCCAGGTCAGTCCGAGCAAGGGTCTCTTCCACTGCTTCGGCTGCCAGGAGGGCGGCGACACCATCACGTTCGTGATGAAGATCGACCACCTCACCTTCTCCGAGGCGGTCGAGCGTCTGGCCGGCCAGGCCGGCATCACCCTGCGCTACGAGGAGGGCGGGTACAACCCGGCCCACCAGCGCGGCGAACGCATCCGCCTGGTCGAGGCCCACAAGATCGCCGCCCAGTTCTACGCGGAGCAGCTGGCGACCGGCCCCGAGGCCGACACCGGCCGCACCTTCCTCGCCGAGCGCGGCTTCGACCAGACCGCGGCCGAGCACTTCGGCGTCGGCTACAGCCCCCAGGGCTGGGACCACCTCACCCGCTACCTGCGCGGCAAGGGCTTCAGCGACAAGGAGCTGCTCCTCTCCGGCCTCTCCCAGGAGGGCCGCCGCGGCCCCATCGACCGCTTCCGCGGCCGGCTGATGTGGCCCATCCGCGACATCGGCGGCGACGTCGTCGGCTTCGGCGCCCGCAAGCTCTACGAGGCGGACAACGGCCCGAAGTACCTGAACACCCCCGAGACCGCGATATACCGGAAGTCCCAGGTCCTGTACGGCATCGACCTGGCCAAGAAGGACATCGCCAAGACCAGTCGCGCGGTCGTCGTCGAGGGCTACACGGACGTCATGGCCTGCCACCTCGCCGGCGTCACCACCGCCATCGCGACCTGCGGCACCGCCTTCGGCGGCGACCACATCAAGATCCTGCGCCGGCTGCTGATGGACAACGGCTCGGCCCGCGTGATCTTCACCTTCGACGGCGACGCGGCCGGCCAGAAGGCGGCCCTGCGCGCCTTCGAGGACGACCAGAAGTTCGCCGCCGAGACCTATATCGCCATCGCCCCCGACGGCATGGACCCCTGCGACCTGCGGCTGGCCAAGGGCGACGACGCGGTCGCCGACCTGGCCGAGCCGCGCACCCCGCTCTTCGAGTTCGCGCTCCGCCAGATCGTCGCCCGCTACGACCTGGACACCCCCGCCGGCCGTGCCGCGGCGCTCGACGAGGCCGCCCCGGTCGTCGCCCGCATCAAGAACAGCGGCGCCCAGCACGAGGTCGCCGTGCAGCTCGCCGGCATGCTCGGCATCCTCGACACGCAGTTCGTGGTCAAGCGCATCGCCCAGCTGGCCCGCTGGGCCCGCGACCGCGGCGGCAAGGGCCCCGCCCCCGACCGGCAGCAGCGCGGCGGCGGCAGTGGCGGCCCGCAGCAGTACGCCGTCCCCGACCGGGCGGCCCCCCGAGGCCCGGCGCTGAACCTGCGCAACCCCGTCTTCGCCACCGAACGCGAGCTGCTCAAGCTCGCCCTGCAGCGCCCCGAGCTGGTCTCCCCGGCCTTCGACGCGTACGGCGTCGACGAGTTCACCGCCCCGCCCTACGCCGCCGTGCGCCAGGCGGTCCTGGAGGCGGGCGGCGCCGAGCTGGGCGTCCAGGACCCGCAGGACTACCTGGTCCGCGTCCGCGAGGCCGCCCCGGACGACACCGTCCGCGCCATGGTCACGGAGCTCGCGGTCGAGGCGATCATGCGCCGCGCCGTCGACGAGATGTACGCGGGGGAGGTCCTGGTCCGGGTGCGGCGCCGGGCCGTGGAGCGCCGCGTCCGCGACGTCAACGGCCGGCTGGCGCGCCTGGCCGGGCACGGCGACCCTGCCGAGCTGGCCGCCGTGCAGAACGAGCTGTGGGTCCTCCAGCAGTACGACCAGACCCTGCGCGTCCACGGCGCCGCCGCCCTCTGACACCCCCTCCGGGATAACCGCCGGGTCACGGACCGGACGCAAAAAGTCACCGCACGCCCCTCGTGGCGGCGATGTGTCGTACCCCACACTGGGGTGCGGTGCCTGAGTCCTCGGAGCGCGGCCGACCCGTACCGGACGGGTCCCTGATCCCCGCGGTTCCGTTCAAAACGTACGGGACGGACAGCGGCGAGCGAGCCGACTCCGCCCCCGAAGTACCGCTGCCGCCCCCGCCGGCAGCGTCCATCCTGGAGGTCGCCCCCGTGCAGACCCAGACCCTCACCCAGACCGACGCACGTACCGACGGCGCGGAGCCGGACGCCGACAGCGCGGTCCTCGTCGCGATGCCCCCGCAGCACCGTGCCGTGCACCACCCCGACAGCCGGCCGGACGAGCCGCCCACCGCGGACCTCGAAGCGGCCGACCACCCCGGCGACCCCGGTGACGCCCCCGAGCCCGCCGAAGCGCCGCCGCCCACCCGCACGGAGAGCGGTGGGCCCTCCTCCGACCTCTTCCGCCAGTACCTGCGCGAGATCGGCCGGATCCCGCTGCTCACGGCGGCCGAGGAGGTGGAGCTCGCCCGCCGCGTGGAGGCCGGGCTGTTCGCCGAGGAGAGGCTGCGGCTCGGCGCCGACCTGGACGACCGGCTCGCCCTGGACCTCGACCGGCTCGTCGTCATGGGCCGCGTCGCCAAGCGCCGCCTGATCGAGGCGAACCTGCGGCTCGTGGTGTCGGTGGCCAAGCGCTACGTCGGGCGCGGGCTGACCATGCTCGACCTGGTCCAGGAGGGGAACCTGGGCCTGATCCGGGCCGTGGAGAAGTTCGACTACGCCCGCGGCTACAAGTTCTCCACCTACGCCACCTGGTGGATCCGCCAGGCCATGTCCCGGGCCCTGGCCGACCAGGCACGGACCATCCGTGTCCCGGTCCACGTCGTGGAACTGATCAACCGGGTCGTCCGCGTCCAGCGCCGCATGCTGCAGGAGCGCGGCTACGAGCCGACCCCGCAGGAGGTCGCCGCCCACCTGGACCTGGCCCCCGAGCGCGTCGGCGAGGTCCTGCGCCTGGCCCAGGAGCCCGTCTCCCTGCACGCCCCGGTCGGCGAGGAGGACGACGTCGCCCTCGGCGACCTGATAGAGGACGGCGACGCCGCCAGCCCCGTCGAGTCGGCCGCGTTCCTGCTGCTGCGCGAGCACCTGGAGGCGGTCCTGTCCACCCTCGGCGAACGCGAGCGCAAGGTCGTCCAGCTCCGCTACGGCCTGGTGGACGGCCGCCCGCGCACCCTGGAGGAGATAGGCCGCATCTTCGGCGTCACCAGGGAACGCATCCGCCAGATCGAGTCCAAGACCCTCAACAAACTCCGCGACCACGCCTTCGCGGACCAGCTGAGGGGCTACCTGGACTAGGCGCCCGAGCCCGGTCGGGTGTCCGGGCCCGAGGCCTCCCGTCGCTTCCGGGCGTCGATGCCGGCGCCGACCGCCACGCCGAACGCGAGCCCGAGTGCGAGGCCCAGGCCCAGGTTGTCGCTCAGCTGCCCGAGGCTGATGCCGAGGGCGACCCCGATCGGCATCCACAGTCCCAGCGCCGTGCCGGGCTGCTTCGGGCCCCGCTCCGGGTCCTTGTCGTCGTCCGCCATCGCGTCCCGTTCCCCCCGTGTCCGTGTCCATGGCCGTGGCCGTGAGGTCAGTCGACCTCGGCGACCGCCTGGGCGAACTGGGCCGCGTACAGGCGTGCGTACCCGCCCTCGGCCGCCAGCAGTTCGCTGTGCGTGCCCTGCTCGACGATCGACCCATTCTCCATGACCAGGATCACGTCGGCGTCGCGGATCGTCGACAGCCGGTGCGCGATCACGAACGACGTCCGCCCGTGCGCCAGCTTGGCCATCGCCCTCTGGATCAGCACCTCCGTCCGCGTGTCCACGGACGACGTCGCCTCGTCGAGGACCAGGATCACCGGGTCGGACAGGAACGCCCGCGCGATGGTGATGAGCTGCTTCTCACCGGCGCTCACCCCCGTGCCCTCGTCGTCGATCACCGTGTCGTAGCCGTCGGGCAGCGTCCGCACGAACCGGTCGACGTGCGCGGTCCGCGCCGCCTCCTCGATCTCCCCGCGGCTGACCTCGCGGGACGCCCCGTACGCGATGTTCTCCGCGATGGTGCCGCCGAACAGCCAGGTGTCCTGGAGCACCATGCCGATGCAGGCCCGCAGCTCGTCGCGGGACATCTTCGCCATGTCGACGCCGTCCAGGGTGATCCGCCCGCCGGAGACCTCGTAGAACCGCATCAGCAGATTGACGAGCGTCGTCTTCCCGGCGCCCGTCGGTCCGACGATGGCGACCGTGTGGCCCGGCTCGACCTTCAGCGACAGATCCTCGATCAGCGGCTTCTGCGGGTCGTAGCGGAACGACACGCGCTCCAGCTCCACCCGGCCGCGCAGGTCCTCGGGCCGGGCACCCGGAATCGGGTCCGCCGACTGCTCCTCCGCGTCCAGCAGCTCGAAGATCCGCTCCGCCGACGCCACGCCCGACTGCACCAGGTTCGCCATCGACGCGACCTGCGTCAGGGGCATCGAGAACTGCCGGGAGTACTGGATGAAGGCCTGCACGTCACCGATGGAGAGGGAACCCGAGGCCACCCGCAGACCGCCCACCACCGCGACCAGCACGTAGTTCAGGTTGGACACGAACATCATCAGCGGCTGCATGATCCCGCTGTTGAACTGCGCCTTGAACCCCGCCTCGTACAGCGCCTCGTTCTGCTCGGCGAACTGCTTCGCGGACTCCTCCTGGCGCCCGAAGACCTTCACCAGCGTGTGCCCGGTGTACATCTCCTCGATGTGCGCGTTCAGCTGCCCGGTCGAGCGCCACTGCTGCACGAACTGCGGCTGCGACCGCTTGCCCACGCGCGTGGCCACCACGTACGACAGCGGCACGGTCACCAGCGCGACCAGCGCCAGGATCCACGACACGTAGAACATCATCGCCAGTACGCCGATGATGGTGAGCAGCGAGTTGATCAGCTGGCCCATCGACTGCTGGAGTGTCTGCCCGATGTTGTCGATGTCGTTGGTCGCCCGGGAGAGCACCTCGCCGCGCCGGCGCTTGTCGAAGTACGACAGCGGCAGCCGCGACAGTTTCGTCTGCACGTCCTCCCGCATCCGGAACATCGTCCGGTTCACGGCGCGGTTCACCAGCCGTGTGGCCACCGCCATCAGCAGCCCGGCCACGCCGAACACCGCCAGCGCCAGCAGCAGTACCTCTCCCACGGCACCGAAGTCGATGCCCTGTCCGGGCGTGAAGTCCGTGCTGCGGAGCATGTCGGCGACCTGGCCGTCGCCGCGCTCGCGCATGGAGTCGAGGACCTGCTCCTTCGTGGCCCCGGACGGCATGTCCCGCCCGACGATCCCCGCGAAGACCAGGTCGGTGGCCTTGCCGAGGATCTTCGGCCCGATCACGTTGAGGCCGACGCTGACCACCAGGCACGCCAGCAGCGCGCAGAGGGTCACCCGCTCCGGCCGGAACTGGGCGACGAGCCGTTTGCCCGAACCCTTGAAGTCCATCGAACGCTGGTCGGGGCCGCCCCCGGCCATCATGCGACCCGCAGGCCCGGCCATCAGGCAGCCTCCGCTTCCGTCAGCTGGGAGAGCACGATCTCCCGGTAGGTCTCGTTGTCCGCCATCAGCTCGTGGTGCCGGCCCACGCCTACCACCTGCCCCTCGTCGAGCACGACGATCCGGTCCGCGTCCCTGATGGTCGCCACCCGCTGGGCCACGATCACCACGGTCGCCTCGGACGTCTCCCGCCCCAGCTCGGCGCGGAGCGCGGCGTCGGTGGCGTAGTCGAGCGCGGAGAAGGAGTCGTCGAAGAGATAGATCTCCGGGCGCTGGACCAGCGTCCGGGCGATGGCGAGCCGCTGGCGCTGACCGCCGGACACATTGGTGCCGCCCTGCGCGATCGGAGCGTCCAGCCCGCCCTCCAGCGCGGAGACGAACTCCTTCGCCTGGGCGACCTCCAGCGCGTGCCACAGCTCCTCGTCCGTGGCGTCCGGGTTGCCGTAGCGCAGGTTGGTCGCGACGGTGCCCGCGAAGAGGTACGGCTTCTGCGGCACCAGCCCGACGGTCCGGGCCAGCAGCTTCGGGTCGACGGTCCGTACGTCCACCCCGTCGACCAGCACCTCGCCCTCGGTGGCGTCGAACAGCCGCGGGACCAGCCCGAGGAGCGTGGACTTGCCGCTGCCGGTCGAGCCGATGACGGCGGTCGTCTCGCCCGGCCGGGCCACCAGCTCGACGTCCCTCAGCACCGGTTCCTCGGCCCCGGGGTAGCGGAACCCGGCGCCCCGGATCTCCAGGTGCCCGTGCCGGCGCAGCTCGGTGACCGGCGCCACCGGCGGCACCACACTGCTCTCGGTGTCCAGGACCTCCTGGATGCGCTCGGCGCACACCTCCGCGCGCGGCACCATCATGAACATGAAGGTGGCCATCATCACGGACATGACGATCTGCATCAGATAGGCGAGGAACGCGGTCAGGTCGCCGATCTGCATCCCGCCGCTCTCGATCCGGTGGGCGCCGAACCACACCACCGCGATCGACGACAGGTTCACCACCGTCATGACCACCGGGAACATCAGCGCGAGCAGGTTGCCGGCGCCCAGCGCCACGTCCGTGAGATCCGCGTTGGCCTTCCGGAACCGCTGCTGCTCGTACTCGTCCCGGACGAAGGCCCGGATGACCCGGTTGCCGGTGATCTGCTCGCGCAGCACCCGGTTCACCGTGTCCAGCCGCTCCTGCATCGCCCGGAACAGCGGGCGCAGCTTCCGCACGATCAGCGTCACGCAGACCGCCAGCACGGGCACCACCCCGACCAGCACCCCGGACAGCGGCACGTCCAGGCCCAGCGCCATCACGATGCCGCCGACGCACATGATGGGCGCCGACACCATCAGCGTGAACGTCATCAGGGCCAGCATCTGGACCTGCTGCACGTCGTTCGTCGTCCGGGTGATCAGCGAGGGCGCGCCGAAGCCCGCGACCTCGCGCGCGGAGAAGGACTGCACCCGGTCGAAGACGGCACCCCGCACGTCCCGGCCGAGCGCGGCGGCCGTCCGTGCGCCGTAGTGGACGGCACCGATGTTGCACACCACCTGGACCAGCGAGATGCCGACCATCAGGGCGCCGTAGCCCACGATGTAGCCGGAGTCGCCCTGGACGACACCGTTGTCGATGATGTCCGCGTTCAGCGTCGGCAGGTAGAGGGTGGCGCAGGTCTGCACGAACTGCAGTGCCACCAGCAGGGCGATGGGTTTCTGGTAGGGCCTCAGATGGGCCCGCAGGAGTCGTATGAGCACGCTGGGTCTCTCGGAGTCGGCGGCAGGGGCGATTGGTTGCCCTTGGCCCCTATCGTCGAACACTCCACCCGCGTTACCTCAACCGAATTAACCCGACGGCGCCCTGTTTCCGGCCGTCCGGGCGGAAGCAGGGCGCCGTCGGGAAGGTCACGGCCCCGGCGTCACGCGCGCAGCGCCCCCGGATGCGTCTGCTCCCGCACGGACACGAACTGCTGCCGTACCGCCTGCCCGACGGCCAGCTCCTCACCCGGCTCCAGCACCTGCGCGACCGCGCCCTGCCAGACGGGCGGAGTGCGCGGGTCGAGCGTGCCCTGCGAGGCACCCAGCGCCCAGGCCGCCTGCCGGGCGGAGCCGATCGCCGCGTAGTCCGCGGGCTGCGGTACGACGACCTGCGTCCCGAACAGCGCGGGCGCCGCCGCCTGCACGGCCGGCAACTCGGCCGCCGCACCCAGCAGGAACACCCGCCGTACGTCGACACCCCGGCCGCGCAGCACGTCGAGGGCGTCGGCGAGACCGCACAGCATGCCCTCGAACGCGGCCCGCGCCAGGTGCTCCGGCTTCATCGACTCGCGCCTGAGGCCGGCGAGCGTCCCGGCGGTGTGGGGGAGGTTCGGGGTGCGCTCGCCCTCCAGGTAGGGCAGCAGCACCAGTCCGTGCGCGCCCGGCGTCGACTTCATCGCCAGCTCGGACAGGCTCTCCAGGTCCGGCACGCCGAGCAGTTCCGCGGCGCCGCGCAGGGTGCGTACGGCGTTCAGGGTGGTGACGACCGGGAGGTGCATGCCGGTGGCGTCCGCGAGGGCGGTGATCATGCCGGACTGGTCGACGAGCGGCTCGGTGTGCACGGCCATGACGGACCCGGACGCGCCCAGCGACACCACCGCGTCGCCCAGCCCGATCCCGAGTCCGAAGGCGGCGGCCATCGTCTCGCCGGTGCCGGCGGAGATCAGCAGCCCCTCCGGAGTCGTACCGGCCGCGTCGGCCGGGCCGATCACCTCCGGCAGCATCGCCTGGTGTCCGAGGGCCAGCTCCACCAGGTCGGGCCGGTAACCGCCGGTCGCCGCCGACCAGTAGCCGGTTCCGGACGCCCCGCCCCGGTCGGTGGTCCGCCGGGCCGGCCGTCCGAGCAGCTGCCACACCAGCCAGTCGTGGGCCTGGAGGAGTACGGCGGCCCGTGCGGCGGCCTCCGGTTCGGTCCTCGCCAGCCAGCGCAGCTTGGTCACCGGCTGCGCGGCCTGCGGCACGGAGCCCACGGCCTGCGCCCACGCCTCACGCCCGCCGAGCGCGTCGATCAGGTCGGCCGCCGCGACCTGGGAGCGTTTGTCTCCGCCCACCATGGCCGGGCGCACGGTGTTGCCCTGCGCGTCCAGCGGCACGACCGCGTTGGACTGCGCCGACACGCCGATGGCCTGCACGCCTTCCAGAAGCCCGCCGCCTGCGGCCTCCCCGAGGGACAGCAGCCAGGCCTGCGGGTCGACGTCCGAGGGGCGGCCCCCGCCTTCGGGGCTCTCCACCGGATGCGGTGCGTAGCCCTGCCGGAGCACGGCACCCGTGTCCGCATCACAGACGACGATACGAGTGAAATCGGGCGAACTGTCCAACCCGGCGACTATCCCCATGCCCAAAATTCTGCCGCACCGGAAGAGGTGTCCGTACCCGGTGGGGGCACGGCGGAGACACGGGCCTCAGGTGTTGCTGGTGCCCCAGTCGTCCGGACCGCTTCCGTTCGCACTCCGTTCACGCAGCGAGCGCACCCGCTGGGCCACCGAGTCGGGCATCCGGTCACCGACCTTGTCGCTCACCGCGTGGTACGCCTTGTCGGCGAAGTGCCTGCCCTGCTGGGCCGCCGACTCCGCCGTGTTGCGGACGGCCGGGTTCTGCGCGACCTGCCGCGCGGACTTCCGCAACTGCTCGTAACGCTCGCGCCCGGCCCTCGTGCCCAGCACGTAACCCACCGCGAGTCCGACGACGAACGTGAGCCGGTAACGCATGGCGGCCACCCTTCCCTTGTCCTGGCTCTCCGGTGCCGGGGAGTACCGATTGGCAAAGCACCCCCCAGCTTGCGCTAATGTATGTGTCGCAGCGAGCGCGCGCCCCCTGGCGAATACCCAGGGAGTTACGTTCGATGCAACGAGTCATTCCTCCGTAGCTCAATTGGCAGAGCAGCCGGCTGTTAACCGGCAGGTTACTGGTTCGAGTCCAGTCGGGGGAGCTCGGTCCTCCGTAGCTCAATTGGCAGAGCAGCCGGCTGTTAACCGGCAGGTTACTGGTTCGAGTCCAGTCGGGGGAGCAGGATGAACGAGGACCCCACCGGGGTCCTTTTTCATGTCCGGCCCCTGTCCGATCCCCTCTCCGGGAACCGCGCGGCACGCTGCGGAGTCCTCAAGGTCGTGAAGGCAGCCGTGGAAGCCGACCAGCCGAGGCAGGAGATCGTATGAGCGGCTATGCTGCGGCAGACGGCGCGCACACTTGTACGCGACACGCCGCTATGGGGCGGTAGCTCAGCCGGTTAGAGCAGCGGACTCATAATCCGTCGGCCGTGGGTTCGAGTCCCACCCGCCCCACTCATGCAGGGCTGTGACCTGCGGAAACGTCTCTTCCGGGCAGGGAGATCAGGAACTCTGGCTCAACGGAGAGAATCCGCTGCTCAGGGGCGCTGTTGGAAGCCGCAGAGCGTGACCTGACTGATCCAGGCATGGCTCCTACCTGCAGTGATGCGAGGGATCGGGCGTGCTGGAAACCACCTCGCGGCTCCGTGCTCCGAGATTCGGTGGACGCACAGTGGACGCGAGGGCTTGGAGCTGAATACAGAGCGGGATGGCTGGTTCGAGCAGGAACGGAGCACGCGACTGGTGCTGGTACCCGTACCTGAGCCGCCGCCGTGCCGCGGTCGCCTGATGGCGATGGGGCCGGGAGCGCCATGGGCGCGGCGATGCCGTGGCGTGTGGTGAGCGTGTCCAGCAGCGCGGCGTCGAGGTGGTCGACAGCAGCCGTGCGGTCCACGGCAGCCGTGGCGGACTGGTCCAGGTCCAAGAAGCTCCCGCAGTGGGGGTTTAACCGCTCCGCGGGACTCATGTTCCTGGTGACGATGCTCCGGGATGGGTTCGGTCGCCTCGCATGCCCTGGCCCACCCCCCGGCGTTACGCCGGGGGCATCACACCGTGGATCCGCGACAGTGTGAACACCCGATCCGCATCGCGTAGGTGACACCAGGCGTACAGATACGGGGGGTCGAGGTCGAGGCCGCTGATGGTGCGGATCGTGCGGCTGCCTGTTGTGGCGACGTACTCGATGGTGACCGCCGTCCCGCTGTCCACGGCGTGGGCGAGTTGACGAACGTCGGCGTGGGGGATCTGGATCGCGTGTCCGGCGATGATTTCTTCCGTATCGGTGGCGAAGGGAACGCCGTTGTACGGGTCGGGGGCGGGATGGGCGAGTGGGGCGCCCGCCAGTCGGGCGGCCAGCGTGGTCAGCTCGGCCTGCTTCGGGGTGGTGGTCGTACGGGATGGAGTGCTGGACCTGACCGCACTGCGCGGGGGCGGTACCGGCGCGGGCGCCCGGTGTCTGCGGGGTCGTTCGACGCGCACGGTTCCGTCGGCCGTCTCCGCGACCGGCGCGTACCCCTCGGTCCGCAGTGCGGCGAGGGCTTTCTCCAGCGGGGTGCGGCTGACGAGGACGGTCGGGGCGAGGTGCCGCAGACCCAGTTTGGAGAGTTTGCGGTGGGCGGCGATCTCGGTGAGGAGGGCGGGTTCCTCACTGTGGACGACGCAGGCGGCCGAGGCGATGCGGATCCGCCCATGGCCGCGCGCCGTGTCCGTGATCAGGTAGGACAGAGGCTGGGGCAGAGGGTTGGTGGCGACGGCGGCCAAGTCGGCCTCGATGGAGTCCTGGCTACGGCCGGTGTCCAGGGCGCGGCGGACGCTCGCCGGGCTGAACCGCCACACCGAGGCGGTGCCGCTGGTCTCCCGATCGGCGACCGAGTCCAGCAGCGTGACCAGCCGCGTGGCGGGTGTGCCGGTGACGACGGCGGTCAGGTCGCTGCCGAAGCGGACTGTAGTGGTGGCGGCGGGAAGGAGACGGTGGCAGGCGGCGGCCAGTCCCTCGGTGCTGTCGGCCAGCAGTGCGGCGCCAATCGGGGACAGGACGCCGCGGGCGAGGACCCCGAGCAGTTCCGCCTCCCGAATCACGGTGGCGAACGGCGTCGCGTCCTGTGGCAGCACCTCGGCGAGCGGCCGTGACCAGTGGGTGAGAGGACCCAGTTCGGCCGAGTTCTTCGCGCCCTGCCCGGCCGGGAGACGGGAAGCGGCGGCGAGCAGCCCCTGCCGGGCCTGGAGGCAGCCGGTGCAGGACGGTGTCCCGGCCAGGGCGGGCAGCGCCTTGTTGTCGTCGTCCCGGGCCTGCGAGGGGGTGAGCCCAAGTGCCCACCAAGCGTGCAGCAATACCGGAAGCCGCTCTGCGGGCTCCGACTCGGCCCAGGTGCCGTAGGCGTCCGTCGTCGCGACCCGGTCACCGTCACGGGCCAGGAGACCGGCCTTGTACGCCGTCTCGAGGGTGAGGCGTACGAGGGTCTCCTCGCAGCGTGCCGCCCTGCCGACCCTGGCCAGTTCGCGGGTTCCGACGCCGCCGGACTTCAGCCGGGCGGGCGGAGTCGTCGCGCACACCGACAGGACCGAGACGGCGCGGGCGGCGAACGCCGTGGCCGCGGCGGACGCCTCACCGTCGACCTCCGCCGGGGTGACGGGTACGAGCGGTGTGACGGGCGGCGCCGGGTCGAACGGGGCGTGCCAGCCTGGCCCGCGCAACGCGAGCGCCACCTCGGCGGGCATCCGTACAGGGCCGTAGCCGTGTCGACCCTGCACCAGCAGTCCCCGCTCCAGCGCCCAGCGCGTACCCGGTTCGGGGGCGGACTGGCCCCCGATGAGGACGAATGCCTGTGGCCGGTACGCGGGGTCCGCCCTGCGGTCCAGTAGCTTCCGGGCGTCGGCCGGTGCCTGTGCGACCACCGCGGCGACACGTGCCGGGTCGCTGTGGCGTTCCACGAGCGTCGCGAGGCGCTGCGGTTTGGTGCCGGGAGGCCGCACGCCCAGAGCCGTGAGCATGCGGCGCAACTCCTCGGAGGCCGTGTCCTTCAACAGCGTCGCCAGCGGCTGGTCCAGTCCGAGCGGCGTGTCCCACGCCTGCCGCAGGGGCGCGGCCATGCGCAGTGTTCCCTCGCTGTCCGGCCAGACCAGCGCATGCGTGAACAGGGTCTGGAGCGCCGTCGTCAGACCGCGTACGGCCTCGTCCTCCGTCGCGTCCAGCAATTCCGCCAGGTCATCCCGAGAGGCCGGCGCACTCAGTGCCGCCAGTGCTTCGGCTGCCTGCAGGGCGGGCAGCGAGAGCCGGGGCAGCGCGAGCGCGACCGAGCCCGGGCGTTGCAGGCGTTCGGCCAGTTCGCTCACCGAGCGGGGCTCCGGCGCGGACACTGCGTCGGGCCGTGCAGCGAGTACCTGCTCCAAGCCTTCGGCGTTGAGGCGGTGGAGCCATGCTGCGAGGGTCGACTTACCGGACTTCACTGATCAGTGCACCTCGTTGAGGGAAACGCCACGCGTCGGCCCGGCAGTCGGGCGAGACGCGCTGTGCCGTACGGCCTCCAAGCATGGCGCATCCGGCGGGCGCCGTTGGTGCCGTCGTCACAGATTCGCGGACGGTGGGGCGGTTGTGAACGGCGAGAGGGAACCGTACTTTGCCAGCGAGCAGGCGCCGCCCTCAAGGGCCGGCGCCTGCTGTGGAGAGTCTGCCGCAGTGCCAACCGCGCCACCGCGATCGTCGAGGCCGTCCTCGTCCCTCACCACGTTCCAATGTCAGGTTGGAAAAGGCTCACTGTCTGAGGTCGATCGTGCGTACCGGCTGTCCAGTGGTCCGGGCTATGGTTTCGAAATCGCGGTCGTAGTGGAGCAGGGTGAGGCCCGCTTCTTCGGCGGCGGCTGCGACGAGGAGGTCGACCGGGCCCGCGCTGCGGTGTTCGCCCTTCGCGGTGAGCTGCTCCTGGACCACGCGGGAGCGGCGATAGATGCCGTCCGGCATCGGACACCAGACGTAGTGGGCGTCGAGTGCCGCCTTCAGCCGTGCGCGGTCCGCGGAAGAGCGGGCGGAGTAGAGGACCTCAAGTTCCGTGATGTCGCAGATCGCGACTAGGCCGGCGGCGATCCTGTCGTCCCACTCGGCCGTGTTCTGGGCGAGAAGGACGCGGGCGAGGGCGGAGGTGTCGATGAGGTAGTCGGCGACGGTCACGGCCGGTACTGGCTCTTGTCCAGGAGGATGTTGATGTCCAGGGCTCCGTCGGCCACCAGTTGCCGGGAGTCTTCGAGTGCGCGCAGGCGCCGGTAGCGAGCGGTGACCTCGCGCAGGGCGGTGTTGATCGTGTCGCGCTTGGTGGTGGTGCCGAGTTCCCTGGCGGCTGCTTCCAGTGCCTCGTCGTCGAGGTCGATGACGGTTCGGCTCACGGCGACTCCCTGTGTATACGGCGATGTATATCAGTGTACCTGTTTCGTTGTATATCGCGGGGCTGGCTTCAGCCAGGTCTTGATCGGGCGGGCTTCTTGGCCGGAAGGCGAGGCCAGACGAGGCCCGAAATCAGGCGCTCGCGCACGGCGAGGACGACGACCTGCCTCGCGCTGGTGCCTCTGGGGCTACGTGGACGGCTCGTCGTGCACCCATAGTGGACACGCAGTGGACGGAAGGATCCTGAAGGACCAGGAAGGCCACCAGCAGGTCCGAAGGGTTGCACGCCGCTGACCTGCTGGAACGAGAAGATCAGGGCAGGAGCCGACTGCAAGCGGAAGATCCGAAAAGGACTCATAATCCGTCGGCCGTGGGTTCGAGTCCCACCCGCCCCACCACGCGCAGCGTCAGAGAAACGATCTGACCTCGGTAGCCTCCTCTTCACCGGTGAGCCGGCCGGCGCCCTCGACCGCGAGACCGCCGCCGGCGTCATCTCGTGGGCTACGGGCCGCTCGCGTCCGCCACGGTGTCCTCGTCGTCGCGCTCGCCCTCGGCCTGGGAGGGGGTGGTGTGGGGCGGGTTCGGGCGCTCCGGGGTGTCCTCGTCGTCGCGTTCGCCCTCTGCCTGGGACGGCGTGTCCTCGCTCATCGTGGGGCCTCCTTCGATCGGGGCGGGTTGCGCGTCGAGTACCCCGGCCGATGGGCTCCATATTTGCTGTCGCAGGGCTCTTGTCGTGCCGCAGGCCGGAGACCACGGCACGCGCCGTGTCCCGACCGCACCGCGGTCGTCCTGGGCGTCCAGCGGCCGACCTGCGCGGAGCGGGGCGCCGCCACCTGCCGGCGTCGAGCCTCCCTGGGGCAGGAGGGCTGGGCCGGGCTCGCTAGCGAGGCGGCTCGGTGAGGGGGCGGTCGCCGCGGGCGAGGCGGGACAGGGCCGTGCGCAGGGCTGTGCGGATCTCGGCCGGCGGGGGAGGGCCGTCGCCCTCGGCGCTCGCGGCGATCGCCGCGGCGACCGCGCGCAGCTTGGTGTTGGAGAGCTGGGAGGCCTCCCGCAGGATGTGCCACGCCTCGTCCGGTGTGCAGGCGTGCAGGGCCATGAGCACGCCCCGTGCCTGGTCTATGACGGGGCGGGAGGCGAGCGCGTGGCGCAGTTGCTCCACCTCCTCCTCCAGGACGTGCAGCCGGTCGGCGGGGGCCGCGGGGGCCGCGGAGGGCTCGGGGGCCGGCTGCGGGCGGTGGGCCGTGGCGCGCAGGGGGTCGGTGGTGTCCAGGCCGGACAGCTCCAGGATCCGCAGCGGCTGGCCGTGCCAGTTCGTCGTCGTCGCCGGCACCGCCTGCCGGTGGCTGTAGCCGCCCAGCAGGTCCAGGAACTGCAGCCCGGCCGTGTCCATGAACACCACGTCGCGCATGTCCACGTCGACCCGGTCCACGCCGTCGTCCGGCAGCGCGGCCAGGGCCTCGGCCAGGATGTCCGCGCACCCGTGGACGAGTTCGCCGCGCGGGACGAGCAGCGCCCGGCCCGCGTCCACGCGGCCGTCGATGACCAGGATGGCCGGCCTCCCCGCCAGACGTGGTGGTGCCGCTGAGCTCATGTCACCGCCTTGCCCGTCGTTCATCGGTTCCTGACGGACGTTCGCAACGTCCCACAGCCCCCGTCGGCCGTCGGTTCGACCGGGACCGTGGCCCGCCCTCGGCGTTCCGGCGGTCCGCGGGTCCGGCGGCGCTGACGGTGCGCCTTCCCGCGGGGCGGCGGACTACACACGGGCGCGCCGAAAGACCGGCCCGCGGGCGGGTGCCCCCCGCCCCCTGGACGCGCGGTGGCCGGGGTCAGTCGGACGACGTCGGGTGCAGGACCAGCGGCTCGATCCGGCCCTCCAGCATGGTGCCGAGGCCCTGGACCGCGCACACGTCCGGCCGCTCCGCGATGGCCACCGGCATGCCGGTGGCCTGACGCAGCATCTGGTCGAAGCCGGGCAGCAGCGCGCTCCCGCCGACCATCGTGATGCCGCGGTCGGCGAGGTCCGCGACCAGGTCCGGCGGGCACTCCCGCAGCACCTTGCCGATGCCGTCGAGCACGGCCGTCAGCGGCGTCTGGATGGCGTTGCGCACGGCGGCGGTGTCGACCCGCACGCTGCGGGCCAGCCCCGTCGCCACGTCCCGGCCGTGGATCTCGGTGGACGCCGGTCCCTGCGGGGTCAGCCCGTTGCCCGACAGGGCGATTTGCAGCGGACGTACGGACTGGCTGGGCAGCACCAGCTCGTGCTGGTGGCGCAGGTGCTGGACGATCGCGTGGTCCACGGCCTCACCGCCGACCGGCATCCGTTCGGCACACACGATCGAACCGAGGGAGAGCACCGCGATCTGCGTGGCGTGCGCCCCGCACACCATGATCATGCTCGCCTCGGGCTGCTCCACCGGCAGTCCGCAGCCGACCGCCGCTGCGATCAGCGTGTCGACGAGTTCCACGCGGCGCGCGCCGAGCCCGACCAGCGTCTCGATCGCCGCCCGCCGGGCCAGCGGGTCGGCGTCGTGCGGGGTGCAGGCGGCGGCGCGCAGCCGGGGCTTGCGGCGCAGGGCGCGGCGGACCTTGTCGCCGAGCAGGTGCCGCAGCATGCGCTGGGCCATCTCGATGTCCACGACCGTGCCGCCGGAGACGGGCCGTACGACGCGGATGTAGTCGGGCGTACGGCCGGTCATCTTCTCCGCGAACTCACCGACCGCGATGAGCGCGCCGGTGCGGGTGTTGACCGCGGCGGCGGACGGCTGGTCCACGACGAGCCCGTCCCCCTTGACGTACACGCGGGTCCGCGCCGCGCCCAGGTCGACGGCGAAGTGGCAGCGGCGCAGCTGCTCCAGACTGGCGGTACTGGCGGTCATGCAGATCCTCCCGAGAGCGCGGACCGTGCCGGCCGCCCGGCGGCCGGCCTCTCAGGCATCGTGAGCCCGGGCGGGAGCGCGCGCCTGCTGGAGGGGGCCGGGCGGGGGACCGCCGAACGGGGGGTGCGGTCGGCGGTTCCCGGCGGTGGAGCGTGTCGGCGTACGTACTCCTGCGATGTGACGCGGGGCAGCGGGACGACCGTCAGGGCGTCGCCGGACGATGTCCAGCCGCACACCTCCCGCTCCGCGGCCCCGGCGAGCGGGTCCGTGGGTGAGGCCGCCGTGCGACGGGCCCGGAGCCGGGCGTCGGCGGGGGTCAGGTGCGGTCGGGCCGGGGGACGACGGACACACCGGACGTCGTGGCCGGGCACCTGCACCCGCTCGAGGTCGAAGGCCCGGCCCTCCCGGACCGCGGTGAGGGTTCACGGGTCAGCTCGGCACCGTGCCCCCGGGTCCGCCGCCTCCGCCTCCGCGGTGCTCCTCCGCGGCCGGCTCCTCCAGCAGGGGCGTCCAGAGGGCGTCCTCCGTGGGGAAGGGGCCCTCGGGAAGCTCGTCCGGCGCGGCCACGACGCGGCTCGGCCCGTCCGCGCCCGGAGCCTCGTCGTCCTGCGGCCACGCCTCGTCCCACTCCGGCCACGGGCGACGGTCCGACGGCCTCTCGTGCTCCTCGCGCAGTTCCCGGCCCAGCGCCGTCAGAGCCGGGCTCCGCCCCCCGGACAGCTCGTACTCCTCGTACACCTCCAGGGCCTCCTCGGCCCGTCCCTGACGGCGCAGCGCGAGCAGGTACAGGCGGCGGAAGTCCTCCCGGTGCGGGTGGGCGCGCAGCAGGCCGGCCAGGTCGGCGGACGCACGGTCGTACCAGCCGAGGGCCAGGTCGATCTCGGCGCGCTTGGTGTACAGGGCGAGGCGGAGGCGGTGCAGGCGGGTGCGGGCGGTGCGGGCGGCGGGGCCGGGCACGTCCGCCAGCGGGTCGGCCCCGCGCCAGAGCGCCAGCGCCTCGGTGACCCGGTCGCGTGCGTCGGGGAGCGAGCCCTCCAGCCGGGTCGTGTCGGCACGCCGCACCAGGTAGTCGCAGTGCACGACGTCCACGTAGTCCGCGCTGGTGTGCACCGCGTAGCCGTGGGCCGCCTTCGCCAGCGCGCCGGGGCCCAGCACGGCCGCCAGCCGGTTCGCGAGGCGGGTCAGCTCGGCGCGCCAGTTCCTCGGCTCGTCGCCCGGGTCCCACAGCCCCCACCGCAGCTCGTCGTGCGTCACCGTGCGGCCGTGCTTGAGGAGGAGCACGGCGAGCAGCGCGCGCACGTCCGGCTCGAGGTCGGGGGTGCCGTCGGGGAGTTCGACCCGCAGCGGGCCGAGGACGCGGTACCGGCGCCGCCGGTACACCTCCCGAGCCCGCGTCGACAGCACCGGGCGCGTGAGCGTCTCCCGGCCCCGGGCCTGTGTCGTGGCGGAGGGGGACATCAGCTGGTCGAAGGCGTGCGCGTACTGCATTCGCAGACCGACCGGCAGATGACCGAGGCGGCGGGAGTCGACCGGGACCGGTACGTGCGACGTGCCCGACGTCAGCCGCAGCAGTACCTCGCACAGCGCCCGCAGATCCGCGGACCGCCCGGCCGGTTGGCGCGTCCGGCCCGGTTCGAAGAGGCTCAGCCGCACCGTCCCGTCCGGCAGGAGCACCACCCGGGACGCCTCCAGCGCACCGTGCGTGATGCCCGCCTCGTGCACGGCGGCGAGCGCGCGGGCCAGCTGGGTCCCGACCGACACGGTCAGCGGCGCAGGCAGCCGGTGACCGTAGGACCGCGCGAGGGTGTGCAGGGTGATGCCGTCGAGGTGCTCCATGACGACGTACGGGATGTCGTTTTCGATGCCGGCGTCGTGGACGGCCACTACGTTGCGGTGGTTGATGTTCTTCAGGATTCGCGCGGCGCGCAGGAAGTCCTCGCGGCCCGCGCGGTCGGTGAGCGCGTCGTGCAGCCGGATCGCCACCGTCCGCTTCTCGGCCCGGTCCTCGGCCGACCACACCCCGCCGGCCGGGGCGAGCCTTCGCAGCAGCCGGTAGCGACCGGCAAGCCCCGGCGGGAAGGGCGAGGCGACCGGCGCCCGCTCTACGTGGGCCAGCCGCTGTGCGCTCTCCTGGCTGATCGTCGCGACCCCCTCGGTCCGCGCGGCCCGCTCGGTGCCGTCCGGGGCCGGGACCAGCGCGCGGAACTCGCCGGGCGAGCGCCCCGCGCGCTCGTCGATCAGGCAGCCGGTCCGCAGCAGGAGCTCGCGGGTGCGGCTGCGGGCGGTGCGGGGCAGACCGCGCAGCAACAGGTCGCGTACGCCGGGTCGGAAGGCGTAGGAACCGGCCGGCCCGGTGACGGACGTGAGCATGCCGCTGAGGATCACCTCGGCCAGGTGCTGGGGGCGCGGACGCGGCTCCACGGCGGCCTGCACCAGGCGCATGACCGGCAGGTCCGGGCGACCGAGCGCGAGGTGGCCGGCCAGCCGGAATGCCTCCCGGGACGCCGTCGCGCGAAAGCGCAGCACCAGTTCCTCGGGGGACAGTGCGGCGAGGTCGGTACGGTCGTCGGCGTCCGCGGGCAGCGGGCGGTGCAGCGGGGCCGCTGCGCCGGGGTGCTCGGTACCGCCCGGACTCGCCACCAGCGACGCCCAGTTGGCCAGCCACCGCGGGCCCGGCTCCAGCACCGGGACGGGCACGGCGCCTTCGGGCCCGAACGGGACGGCGGTGTCGTACGGGAGGAAGGTGAGCGTCGCGTTGGCGGCGGCGCGGTGCGGCGCGGCCAGCCGCCCGGGGACCGGCGGCAGGGCGGTGTCCCGCCACAGGTGCTCGGGCAGGGGCTGGACGACGGCCAGCGGCATCTGGCGCGCCCAGCGGCGCAGGGTGCGGTACCACAGGGTGCCGGCCGGGCCCTCGCGCCACTGCGGGCCCATGCAGTCGCTGATCAGGAGGGTGACCGTACGGCCGTCGGCGGGGGTGTGGGCGCCACCGCCCCGTACCGTGCCGTCGGGTTCCGCACGGTGCAGGGCGACCGTGCGGAAGACGCCCGACTGGGCGAGCACCGTGTGCAGTTCGCGGACGAAGGGCCGCCAGACGGGCATCGTGGGCCCGGCGTCGTACACCAGGTTCAGGCGCAGCCAGCGCTCGCGCGCCGGGCGCATCACCGGGAGCCACCAGCGCGGGTCGGCACCCAGGCGGGCGATGCGGTCGGCGGTCGCCCGCTCGTCCACCACCCTGCTCAGGGGGGCGTCGGTGCGGCGCTTCAGGGGGCGCAGGGAGCGTTGCAGTGCCAGCGGGTGGGGCAGCATCGGCGGGGCGGGGGCCAGCAGGGACCGGTGGGGTTCGGTCGCCGCCGTCCCCCGGGAGGGGGCCGGGGAGGGCAGGCGCAGCGGGGTGCGGGCCGCTTCCGGGGCGGGGGCCGGGTTCTTGCGCCGGTCCCACTCGTTCCGGTCGCTCCGCTGCTGCCGGGGGTCCCGCCGCTCTTCCGTGTCGCGCCGGTCCTGCTGTTGTTCCTTCGGCCGCCAGAGCGCGGTCGGCGGCGGCTCGTCGGGCGCCTGCACCGCCCGGCCGGAGCCGTCCGGCGTCCCGGCGTCCCCAGGGGGCTCCATCTGTCCGGCCAGCCAGAGGAGTTCGGCCAGCTCCAGCGGGGTCGGGCGCACGCCCGAAGTCGCCCGGGCCAGGATGTCGGAGAGGCGGGGCAGCGGTGGGGGCGAGCCGGGGCGGTCAGAAGGCATCCGGCTGCGGGGCCTGGCCCAGGTACGGCATCAACTGCTCCGCCAACTCGTCGAGGGAGCCGGCGCCGAGATCGGAGTTGTGGGCGAGGTAGATGGCGTTCAGGAGCTGGTCGGTGGCCAGGTCACCGCTGCCCACCCGGGACAGGAACCGGTCGATGAGCTGCCGCGCGTACGCGTCGGGTTCGCCCAGGTGGGCGCGGACGATCTCGGCGAGGTGGTCGTCGTCCGGCTGACGCAGCCGCAGCGCGACGCAGCGGCGCAGGAAGGCGGGCGGGAACTCGCGCTCGCCGTTGCTGGTGAGGACGACGAACGGGAAGGCCTTGCAGCGGACCCGGCCGCGCTCGACCGGCACTCGCTGATCGGTGCCGTCGACCATCACCTCGGCCCGCCAGTCCGGGGCCTGCCGGGAGGCGCGGACGAGCTCGGGGATCTCGTACTGGCCCTCCTCCAGGACGTTCAGAAGGTCGTTCGGCAGGTCCAGGTCGCTCTTGTCGATCTCGTCGATGAGCAGGGCGCGGGGGCGGGCGTAGGGGAGCAGCGCGGTGCCGAGCGGGCCGAGCCGCAGGTGGTTCTCGACGCCCGTGCCCGCCGCCGGGCCCTCGTGCTCCTCGGCGGTGTGGCGGGCCGCGTACAGCCGGGAGAGCGGGTCGTACGTGTAGAGGCCGTCGTGGAGCGTGCTGCGGCTGGTGATGTTCCACCTCAGGACCGGGCCGAGCCTCAGTTCACGGGCGACCGCGTAGACGAGGGACGACTTCCCGGTGCCGGGTGGGCCGGTTACCAACAGCGGGCGCCGCAGATACAGGGCCGCGTTCACCAACTGCACCGTGTGCTGGGTGGCCTGGTAGGTCGCGGCGCGGTGGGTGCGGTCGGGCGAGGTGGCACCGATGTCGGCGTCCTCGTCCGGCGGGTCGAGCACGGGGCCGCCGTCGAAGGCCCGCCAGGGCGGGGGAGGGGGCATCTCGGTGATCTTGTCGTGCGGATTCGACGCGCCGGTGTAGACGGGCCACAGGGGCATGGGTTCCTCTCTCCGAGGGAGTGGTGCGGCGGCGGTTCAGCCGACGGGCGAGTGCAGAGGGGCGGCGGATTCGGCGAAGCAGCGGGGGTCGTCCCACAGCAGCTGGACGTCCCTCGCCCAGTGCTCCTCGGGGACGTCGGCCGCGTCCGCCGTCTCGCGCAGCTCCATGACCAGACGGGGGAGGTCGGACGGCGGGACGCCGGCCACGGACAGGGCTAGCTCGTCGAGGAACGCCGTGCCGGAGCAGGGGCCGTCGTGCTGCTCGCCCGGGCACCCCCGACGCGGCCACAGCAGCACGGGCACGGGGACGTTGAGCCCCACCTCGAAGTGCTCGCCCACGGCTGTGGGCGGGGCGGCGTAACCGGCGAGCTCCACGTCGTCCCGCAGCCGCTTGCGCAGGCCGGCCGGCCGCTCCCGGGTGCCGCAGTCGACGCGGTGCAGCGTCGCGCCCGGACTGACCCCGAGCTTGCGCCACTTCTTGCGCAGCTGATGGCGGAGCCTTCCGTCGCGCAGCCGCCGACGGTCGGTCACGACCAGCGGGTGGGCGCAGCCGAGCGGGGTGGGATCGTCCTCGCCGCACCTCCAGTGCGCCACCGGTTCGTTCAGCCGCTGCCGCGGGAGCACGAAGGCGAGCAGCTCGTCCGCGTCCGGATCGAGCTGCGCGAACGCGTCGTCGATGCGCTCCTGCACGAAGGAGGGCACCGAGCCCCACGGCAGCCGGCGCACGGCCACCGGGCGGCGCTGCCCGTCGCGGTAGGCGGACATCTCCACGGTTACCTGGTCGGCGCCGGCGCCGCTGTGATCGACCTCGACGACGATCGGCGACCATGTCGCGGGGCGCGGCGGCGGGGCGTGCAGCATCCGCTCCAGCCGGTCGGCGAACCGGGCCACGGCGCCCGAGTCAGGCACCTCCCACTGCACGAACGCGGCGGCCTCCCACAGAGAGGCGAACCCCTCATCTGGCGGGTCGGGGTCGAAGTCGTCCATGGCTGAGACGTACAACCGTTTCGGATCGCACGTCAGGCCGGTCTGCTCCGCCCGGCGCACCAGCGCGTACAGGCGCCTGCGGGCGTCCGCCCGGTGGCCCTGCGTCGGCACCAGCGCGCCGAGCTCCGGCCAGTAGCGGGCCATGACCTCGACCGGCAGCATCCGGCCGACGCGTACCTCCCGGGCGCCCGCCACCGCCGAGACCATGCCGGCCACCGTGCCGTCCGCCAGCGTCACCGCCGCGCCGCTGAACCCGGCCGCCAGCGGCTGCCCGTGCGCCGTGAGCGCCTCCAACTGCGCCCACTCGTCCGCGATGAGCGGGCCGGGCAGAGCCCGGTAGGAGGCGAGTGTGCCCTCGTCGTACTTCTTCGGGAAGCCGTAAATGACCAGCTCGGGCGCGCTCTGTGCGGCGCCGGGCGGGGCGAAGACGGCCGGGGTGAGGGGCACCTCACTCTCCAGTTCCAGTACGGCCAGGTCGCCGCGGTCGTCGGCGCCGGCCCGCCAGCCGCCGTGGACGGCGACCGTGGCCGTCAACTCGCCCAGGTCCCGGCGGCCCGGGAAGCTCGCCGTGATCGTCGCGCTGTCGCAGAACCTGACCACATGGGCGCAGGTCAGCAACCGCCGAGCGGAGACGAGGAATCCGGCGCCGACCTCGTTGCCGCACTCGATGCGGGCATGCCACGCGCCCCTCATGACCCGTCGGCGGCTTCCGGGCCCTGCGGACGCGTCGTCGACGACTGGGGCGACCAGCTCAGCTTGACCACCAGATGGCCCTCCGCCGAGCCCTTGGCGATGACGGCACCCGCCTCCGCGCTGAGCTTGACGCCGAACTCCAGCTCCACGGAGTCGGGTTTGAGCGCGCCGTCCCGGAAGACCCGTAACGCCGACTCGGCCGCGGTCCGCACGCCCTCCAGGGCGCCCTCGAAGGTGCGGGCCGCCCGGGCCGGGCCGTCTCCCCGCGAGACGAGCCGGGCGCCGTCGTCGTCCTCCACGCCCTCCACGACGACCTGCGCGCCGTCTTCCGTTCTGAACTCGACCAACCCGTCCATGACCCCGCACGCTCCCCGTGTGCCGTACCTCCGCGGAAAGACATTGTGACGGACGGTACTCACTCGTGTCCCGGGTTTCACCGCCGGTCCGGTATGCCCCTGGCGGGAAGCCGCCAGGGCGTCAATCCGCCACGTCTGGTCAACTCACTTGTCACACAAGTCCCGTGAGACTTCTCGCAGCACTCGTCTCAGCACTCTACGACGAACTGAAGAGAGGCGTGCATGAGCAGCTCACTTGTCAGACGCGGGGCGACCCTCCTGTCGGCGGGGCTGGTGATCGCGTTGCTGCCGGCCGGTGCGGCGGCGGCACAGGAACCGCCACCCCCGGACGCAGCCCGCACCCCGGCGGCCGCCGCCCGTACCGTCACCCTCGTCACCGGCGACCGGGTGACCGTCACCGAACTGGGCGGCGGGAAGAGAACCGTCACGGTCGAGCGGCCCGAGGGGGCGACCGGCGCCGTGCGCACCCAGAGCGCCGGTGGCCGGACCACCGTCGTACCGGACGAGGCACTGCCGTACCTGCGCGCCGGCACCCTCGACGAACGGCTCTTCGACGTCGACGCGTTGCTGAAGCAGGGACTCGCGGACGCCGAGACCGGCGAGCTGCCGCTGATCGTGACCTACGACAAGGGCGCGCGGGCCGCCACCCCGAAGGGGACCGAGCGCACCCGGGCGCTGCCCAGTGTGCGCGGGGCCGCCGTCGAGGCCGACAAGGGGCGGGCGTTCTGGCGCGAGTTCACCCGGCGAGGCGCGGGCATCGACGCCGTGTGGCTCGACGGACGGGTCAACGCCGCGATGGCCGAGTCCAACGCGCAGATCGGCACGCCCGAGGCCTGGCAGGCCGGGCTGACCGGCGAGGGCGTCACCGTCGCCGTGCTCGACTCGGGCGTGGACGCCGGCCATCCGGACCTCGACGGCCGGATCGCGCAGAGCCGCAGCTTCATCGCGGGCGAGGAGGTCGCCGACCGGCACGGCCACGGAACCCACGTCACCTCCACCGTCGGCGGCAGCGGCGCCGCCTCCGACGGCAAGGAGAAGGGCGTCGCGCCCGGCGCCACGCTCGCCGTCGGCAAGGTCCTGAGCGACCAGGGCACGGGCAGCGAGTCCGAGATCATCGCCGGCATGGAGTGGGCCGCCCGGGACGTGGACGCCGACATCGTCTCCATGAGCCTCGGCTCGACCGAGCCCAGCGACGGCACCGACCCGATGGCGCAGGCCGTCAACACCCTGTCCCGCGAGACCGGCGCCCTGTTCGTCATCGCCGCCGGCAACACCGGCGCCCCGTCCTCCATCGGCTCGCCCGGTGCCGCCGACGCCGCCCTCACCGTGGGTGCCGTCGACTCCGCCGACGAGGCCGCCTGGTTCACCAGCGCCGGGCCCCGCTACGGGGACAACGCGCTCAAGCCCGACCTGTCCGCCCCCGGCGTCGGCATCCTCGCCGCCCGCTCCCGGCTCAGCGAGGGCAGCGGCGACTACACCTCCATGGACGGTACGTCGATGGCGACGCCGCACGTCGCCGGAGTGGCCGCCCTGCTCGCCCAGAAGCACCCCGACTGGACCGGCGCGCAGCTCAAGGACGCGCTGATGTCCACGTCGAAGCGGCTCGACGCCTCCGCCCACCAGCTGGGTGCGGGCCGGGTGAGCGTGCCCGAGGCCATCGGCGCGCAGGTCACCGCCACGGGCAGCGCCGACCTCGGCTTCCACGCCTGGCCCTACGACGGCAACAAGCCGGTCACCAGGACCGTCACCTACACCAACTCCTCCGACGAGCCGGTCGAGTTGAGCCTGTCCGTGCAGGGGGCCCCCGAGGGCGTCGCCACCCTCGCCGACACCGCCCTCACCGTGCCCGCGCACGGCACGGCCTCGACGACCGTCACCGGCGACGGGGCCAAGGCGCCGGTCGGCAACAGTGGCGGGCAGATCGTGGCCTCGGTAGGCGGCACGCCCGTCGCGCACACGGCGTTCGGGCTGGTCAAGGAGGAGGAGCGGTACACGCTCACCGTGCACGTCAAGGACCGGGCGGGTGCGGCCACCGCCGCCGACCTGGTGGTCCAGCAGCTCGCCGAGGGCGTGGACCCCTTCCCGGCGCACGTCGGTGACTCCGGCACCCTGGAACTGCGCCTGCCGCCCGGCTCGTACAGCCTGAGCTCCTTCCTCGACGTGCGCGGCAGCCACGGCGCCGACTCGCTCGGGCTCGGCTTCCTCGCGGCCCCCGAGGTCGTCGTCGACCGGAACCGCGAGATCACCCTCGACGGCCGGGAGCTGCGCGAGATCAGTGCCGACGTCGACCGGCGCACCGAGACCCGGCAGCTGATCATGGAGTACGACCGCAGCGCGAACGGCGCCGACCTGTTCGGCGCGGTCCAGGTGCCGCTGACGTACGACAGCATCTTCGCCGCGCCCACCCGGAAGGTCACCGAGGGCGACTTCGAGTACCGGACCGTGTGGCGGCTCGGCAAGCCGCTGCTGGAGGTCAAGGGGATCGGCGAGGCCGTGGTCCAGTCCGGCGGCACCCTGATCGAGGGCCGCAGCCGGATGCCGCTGGTCGACGTCGGCGACGGTCCCTTCCCGGACGGGGTCGAGGGCAAGGCGGTCCTCGCCCGGCTCACCGAGGGCACCGAACCGGCCGCCCTCGCCCGGGCCGCCCAGGACGCGGGGGCCAGGGCCCTGTTCGTGACCGACGACGCGCCCGGCCGGCTGATGCAGTGGTGGGGCACGGACGACAACGCCGACCGGCCGCTCCAGATCGCCACGGTCTCCGCCGCCGATGCGGCCCGGCTGCGTGCCGCCGGCCGGGTCGACATGACCGGCACCCGCAACACGCCGTACGTGTACGACCTGTCGGAGGGGCACCCCGGCGCGGTCCCCGACCGGGACCTGACCTACGAGCCCGGTCGGCGCGACCTCGCCGCCGTGCACACCAAGTACCACGGTGCCGAGCCGGCGAGCGGCGGCGAGTTCCGGTACTCGATCACCGACACCTTCCCCATCGGCCTCGGCTTCAAGGAGCGGATCGACTACCCCGTCGAGCGGACCGAGTACGTGTCGACCGGCCCCGGCCAGCTGTGGCACGAGTCCGTGGACTCCGCCGGCGCCGCACTGGAGCAGCGTGGCGGACTGGTCCGGTACGAGGGCGGCTCGCGTCCGGTACTCGACTGGTTCAAGCCCGTCTGGCACCCCTATCTCGGTACCGGGCTCGGCTGGGGACAGCAGCGCGCGGGCAACCAGCTGAAGTTCAACGCCCCCGGCTGGGGCGACTCCGGCCCCGACCACACCGGCTTCGGCGACGTGTGGAGCGAGGACAGCGGGATGACGCAGACCACGTCGGTGTACCTGGACGGCGAACTGGTCGACGAGGGACCGAGTTCCGCCGCCTACGTCTGGGACGCGCCGGCCGACGAGCGCACGTACCGGCTCGTCACCGACACCGCGCTCGACGCGGCGCGGTGGCCGCTCGCGACGAAGGGGCACGCCGAGTGGACCTTCCGCTCGGCCGCCACGCCGGAGGACCGCCAGACCTTCCTGCCCCTGATCAACCTCTCCTTCGACGTCGACACCGACCTCGCGGGCGAGGTGCGCGGCGGGAAGAAACTGCGGGTCGGGCTCGGAGCGGAGTACGTGGCGGGCGCCCCGGGCACCGGGACGATCGGCGGCGGCACGCTGGAGGTGTCGTACGACGACGGGAAGTCCTGGCAGCAGGTGCGGCTGCGCGGCGGCGGTGACGGGGAGGCCTCCTGGTACGGGACGCTGACCGTGCCGCGCGACGCCGACCACGTCTCGCTGCGGGCCTCGGCGCGCGACGACCGGGGCGGCTCGGTCGAGCAGGAGATCGTTCGGGCCGTGTCCGTGCGGTGACACGCGGACGGCGCCGCCTCCCTGGGACGGGGAGGCGGCGCCGTCGTGTCTCTCGGACCGTCAGACCAGCCAGCCGACGAAGTGGGCGAGGCCGGCGAGGATGTCGGTGAGAACGTTCATGATCGTGCAGCTCCTTGCGCTGTGCATGTGTGGGACCTGTTGTGGGACTGTGCGTCGACTACGGTCTGCAGCCCGTTGCTCGCACGCCGTAAGTCTCGTTGGTCCCGGCAGTCACATCCGCTCTTCCGATCGACGATCACCTGTTCCAGGGAACAACTGATCGCCTGTTCGGGTCACCCCCAGTTCGGTCAAGTCCTGCGGCCGCAGACGCAGTTGACCGGCCGTCGCCTCCACCTCCTCCGGCGGGCGCTTCAGGATCGCCGCCGCGAGCTCCGGCGCGATCACCGAGAAGTAGCTGTCCGGGGTCGCCCAGGTGGCGCCGGGCGCGGCCAGCGCCAGCGCGCCGCCCGAACCGCCCTCGCCGATCACCAGCGTGGTGACCGGAGTGCGGACCGAGGCCACCGCGCCGAACAGGTCGGCGATCGCCGCGCCCACCCCCTGCCGTTCCGCCTGCGCGTCGTTGGCCGCGCCCGGTGTGTCCACCAGGGTCACCACCGGTATGCCGAGCCGGTCCGCGAGCCGGATCAGCCGGGTCGCGGTGCGGTACCCGGCGGGCCGGGTGGCCGTCCCCGTCTGGGCGGCGTACGCGACCGTACGCCCCGCGTGCGCACCGAAGCCGCAGAGCATCCCCTCCGGGTCGGTGCCCCCGCAACGGTCGCCGGAGAGGGCGACGCGGTGGGTGAAGTAGGCGTCCAGGTACGCCCCCGCGCGCGGGCGTTCGGGAGCGCGGGCCCGCCGGACCGCGTCCCACCCGGTCTCCGGCAGGTCGCCGGCGCCCAGCGGCGCGGGCACCGGCGCCGGGTCGTCCGACGGCGCCGTCAGCAGCCGCAGCCACCGCCCCAGCGTGCCGCGCAGCTCCCCGGCCGGTACGACGGCGTCCGCGCTGCCCGCCGCCACCTGCGCCTCGGCCGTGTACGCCGCCGGGTCGGCGTCCGGCGGCCGGACCCGGGAGCCGGCGAAGCCGACCTGGGCGCCGGGCAGCGCGAGGACCACGTCGGCGCCCGCGCCCAGGGTCGCCCAGCCGCCGCCGGTGGCCGGGTCGCGCAGCACGGCTATCTGCGGCAGCCCGGCCTCGCGGGTGAGCGCCGACTGCCGGGCCACCCGCTGGAGCTGGGTCAGCGCGAGCATCCCCTCCTGCATCCGGCTGCCGCCGGTGGCGACCAACGGCACGACCGGCAGCCGGTGTTCCCGGGCGTACGTGTACGCGGCCTCCAGCCGGTCGCCGGTCCCCCGGCCCAGGGAGCCGCCGAGGAAGCCGAACTCGAAGGCGAGCAGCACCGCCCGGACGCCCTCGACGTGCCCGGTGCCGCAGACGACGGACTCCTCCTCGCCGGTGCGGGCGGCGGCGCGGGCGCGCGAGGCGTCGTAGCCCTGCCAGCCGAGCGGGCCGTCGGGATCCGGCAGGGTCGCGGGGTGGGGCAGCTCGGTGAAGTCGTCGGTGAGCAGGGCGAGGAACGCCCGCGCGGACAGGCGCTCGGCCGGCTGCCCGGCCATGGGCTCAGTCATGGCTCAGCGCCCGCTTCATGATCTTCCCCATGTCGTTGCGGGGGAGGAGGTCGAGGTACCGGACGACACGGGGCCGCTTGTGCGGGGCGAGCCGCCCGGCGACGTGGTCGGCCAGCGTGTCCGGTGCGGGCGGCGAGGCCGGGTCGGCCGGCACGATCCACGCCACGATCCGCTCGCCCAGGTCCGGGTCGGGCTCTCCGGTGACGGCCGCCTCCCGCACCCCCGGGTGCTCGAGGAGCGCGTTCTCGATCTCACCGGCGCCGATCTTGTACCCACCGCTCTTGATCAGGTCGGTGGCCTTGCGGCCGACGATGCGGACATAGCCGTCGGGGTCGCGCACCGCCATGTCGCCGGTGCGGAAGAAGCCGTCGGGGGTGAAGGCGGCGGCGGTGGCGTCGGGGCGGTTGAGGTACTCGGTGAACAGGTTCGGGCCGCGCACCTGGATCTCGCCGACGCTCTCCCCGTCCAGCGCCGCGATCGGCGTGCCGTCCTCCTCCACCAGCCGCAGCTCCACGCCCGGCAGCGGCACGCCCACGGTCCCGGCACGCGGCTCGCCGTCCGCCCGCACGCTGGTGTTCATCAGCGTCTCCGTCATGCCGTACCGCTCGATCACCCGCCGTCCGGTCGCGGCGGCGATGCGCTCGTGGTCGTGCACGGGCAGCGCGGCCGACCCGGAGACCAGCAGCCGGGCCCCGGCCAGCGCCTTCGCCAGCTCCGGGTCGCGGGGGAGGGCCTCGGCGATCCGGTGGTACATCGTCGGCACCCCGAACAGCATGGTCGCGCCCTCGTTCAGCTCCCGCGCCGCGCCCTCGGTGGAGAACCTGCCCAGGTGCCGCACGGAGCCGCCGCGCCGCAGCGGACCGAGGATGCCCAGCACCAGCCCGTGCACATGGAACAGCGGCAGCCCCTGCACCAGCACGTCCTCGCCGGTCCACTGCCAGGCGTCGGCGAGCGCGTCCAGGGTCGTGGCGAGCGCGCGGCGCGGGATGACGGCGCCCTTGGGCGGGCCGGTGGTGCCGGAGGTGTAGACGACGAGGGCGGGGGCGCCGTCGTCGGCGTGGTCCTCGGGGACGGGCCCGGTGGCGTGGACGTCGACGTCGACGCGCTCCAGCGCGGCCAGGGCGGGCGGGAGTTCGCTGCCCGGGGGCGTCAGGACGAGCGACGGCTCGCTGTCGGACAGGATGTGCGCGAGCTCCTTGTCGCCGGACTTCGGGTTGAGCGGCACGGCGGGGACGCCGGCCAGCAGGGCGGCCACGACGGCGACGGCGGTCTCCATCTCCGGGGTCGCCCAGACGGCGACCCGTCCGGCGGCGCGGATCCTCCCGGCCGTCGCACCGGCCGCGGCGGCGAGTTCGGCGTAGGTCAGTGAGCGCTCGCCGAACCGCAGGGCGGGCCGGTCGGCCGGGGCGCCGGTCGGGGTCGGGGAGAGGGCCGGGAAGAGAGGGGACACGCTGCGTACTCCTTGGTTGTCGCTCGCGACTGCCGGTTCCTGGTGGGGCCTGCCGGTTGCCCGTGGGGCCCGGTGAGGCCGGGTGGGGACCTACCCGAAGCCGGGCACGACCAGCACCAGCCACACCAGCGCCGGCACGGCCGTCACCACGATCCCCCCGTACACCATCAACTGCCTAAAGAACCGCTCGCGGTCCACGTCCGGCGCCGCGGCCAGGACCAGCGCGCCGTTCGTCGAGAACGGACTGACGTCCACCACCGTCGCCGAGACCGCGAGCGCCGCCACCATGCCGACCGCCCCGATCTCGCCCTGCGCGAGGAACGGCACCGCCAGCGGGATCAGCGCGCCCATGATCCCCACGGAGGAGGCGAAGGCGGACACGACGGCGCCGATGTAGCAGAGCAGGACCGCGGCCAGCAGCGGGACGCCGATGCCGCCGACGCCCTCGCCGGCCCAAGTGATGGTGCCCAGCTCCTCCAGTACGCCGACGTAGGTGAGGACACCGCAGATCAGCAGCACCGTGGACCAGGCGATCTCGCCGACCGCGCGGCGGCTGTCGTCCGGCCAGGCGGTGCTCAGCACGACGGCCAGGGTGACCGCGGTCAGACCCGCGTCCAGGTCGAAGCCGAGGACGGCAACGACCAGGGCGACCAGGGCGGTGAGGGTGGCGATCCGGGCGGGGGTGAGGCGGGTGGCGCCGGTGGCGTGGGTGTCCGGGGCGGGGCGGGCGGCTACGGCGGTGGGTGCTGCGGGTGCTGCGGGAGCAGTGGGGGTGGTTCCCCCGGTGCCGGCCCCGGGCTCGGTGCCGGTGCCGGTGTTGCGGCCCGTGCCCGTGCCGGCGGCTGTTCCGGTGCCGTCGGCCTCCGTGCCCTTGCCGGGCCCGCCGTCGCCCTCCGCCGTCACCGCCCCCCGCGCCCACAGCTTCCGCCCGCCGAGCACCGCGAACAGCACTCCCGCGATGACGAGGTTGGCGATCAGCGAGGCAAGGAAGAGGGTGACCTCGCTGCCGGGCAGGTGCTCGCGCTCGACGATGCCGTTGACGATCGAGCCGTAGATGCTGATCGGCGAGAAGCCGCCGGCCTGCGCTCCGTGCACCACCATCGTGCCCATGAGCAGCGGGCTGATCGCGTACCGGGTGGCGAAGCTCAGCGCGATCGGCGCCACGATGGCCACCGCGGCCGGGCTGACCGCGCCGATGGCCGTGAGCGCGCCGGTGAGCGCGAACATCACCCACGGAATCAGCGCGACCCGGCCCCGCACCAGCCGGACGGCCGCGTGCACCAGCCAGTCGGTGGTGCCGTTGGCCCGGGCGATCGCGAACAGGTAGGTGACGCCGACGAGGACGACGAAAAGGTCGCCGGGGAAGCCGGCGAAGATGCCGTCCGCGTCGAGGTCGGCGACGAGCGTGCCCACCCCGAAGGCGGCGGCGAAGGCGAGCGCGCCCATGTTGACGGAACGGGTGGTGGCGATGACGAACACCACGACGAGGACGAGGATCGAGAGGAGTTCGGGGGACATACGAGGGCTCCCGAGGGCTTACCTGATTGGCTGAGTGGCTGAGCCACTTGGACGGTGCGGCTGGTCGGTCAGCGTGGGCCCGGCCGGGGTCGGCGTCAAGGGGTCGCGCAGGAATTGGCTCAGCCAATCGGCCACATGCCGCCCGGTGTTACGCTCCGGGCGAGAGGGGGATCTCGTGACCGACGCCTTGCGCCCCATGACCAAGCAGCGCCTGTACGAACAGGTGCTGGAGCGGCTGCGCCAGTACGTCACCGACGGCGGCCTGCGCGCCGGTGACCGGCTTCCGCCCGAGCGTGACCTCGCCCAGCGCCTCGGCGTCAGCCGGGCCTCGGTGAAGCAGGCGATCGTGGTCCTGGAGGTCCAGGGCCTGGTCGAGGCGCGGCACGGCGGCGGGACCTATCTGGTCCGGGACAGCCTCGACGTCGAACCCGTCGAGAAGATGGTCGAACGCCGGCAGCGCCTGCCGGACGTCCTGGAGGCCCGCGAGGCGCTGGAGACGAAGCTCGCCGAACTGGCCGCCGAGCGCCGCACGGAGGACGACCTGGCCGCGATGCGGTCCGCGCTGACCGTGATGGCCGAGGAGATCGAGAGCGGCGGTCACGGAGTCGAGGGCGACCGCCTGTTCCACGCGGCGGTGACGGCGGCGGCGCACAGCAGCCTGCTCGCGGAGTTCATGCGCTCCATCGCCCACCAGATCGCCGAGAGCCGCACCGAGTCCCTGCGCCAGCCCGGCCGGCCCGGCCGCTCCCTGGCCCAGCACCGGGCCATCCTCGACGCGATCGCCGCACACGAGCCCCGGCAGGCCGCCACCGCGATGCGCCGCCACGTCCGCACGGTCGCCAAGGTCCGCCTGCTGGACTGGGACCCGGGGGAGGATCAGGAGCGTTAGCCGGGACCAGGCCGTCCGAGGTCGTCAGCCTGCGCACGGGTCCAGACGCCGGCGCGGCGGCCTCGCTGGCGTAGTCGGTGAGGTCTTTTGGTTGGCGGCCCGGGGCCTCCTGGACGTGGATCTTTACCTCGCCGTCGACCGGCGGCCTCCCGACAACCAGTGCGCCGGTGTCGGCCTCGGGCACGCCCCGGGAGCTTCGTGACTACTTCAACCGTTGGCGGATGCGTTGCCGTGCCCAGAGCACCGAGACCGTGGGCACGACCGCGGGGCGTTCATCGCGGCCGGAGGCTCAGGAACCAGCCACGTTTGTGGGCGCGGTCCAGCCGGTAGCTCGGATCCACTCGACCAGGTCCAGGGTGGCCGGCTCGATCGAGCGCACCACCGTGAGGTCCGAAGGGTATTCCGCCGCCTCCGCGAACTCGCGGAACATCACCTTGTCGAGGTCGTTGGGAAGCACGCTCAACGGGAGGGTCTCGTACCGTGCCGGGAGCCCGGCGCGCGCGCCGAACGCCGCGGCGATCTGGGGGCCCGTCAGCTCGTCGCCGACGAGCTCGACGGCTCCGTCGGGCGCCTCCGCGGTGTCGAGCAGGAGCGCGGCGGCGACCCGGCCGACGTCCCTGACCGAGATCATCTTCAGGGGAACGTCCTCCGGCAGCGGCATCCTCAGCACGATCTCCCCATGCTCCAGGCTCGGTGCCATCACGCTCGCGAAGTTCTCCATGAAGGCGGTCGCGCGGACCATCGAGGCCCTGAGGCCGGACTTCCTCAGGTGCTCCTCGATCGAGTGCTTCGAGTCGTGGTGCGGCACACCCGACTCCCGGTCCGCTCCGAAGACCGAGTTGAACACGACGTGCGGGACGCCCGCCTCGACCGCCGCGTCGACGAGCGCGGTACCGATGCGGATCTCCGCCTCGACCTCTTCGAGGCTGTTCGCCTCCGGGGTCATGAAGTAGAACCCCTCCACCGTCGCCAGCGCGGCGGCCAGCGACGCCGGGTCGTCGGCCCGGATGGCCGCCAGCTCGACGCCGCGGGCGGCCAGCGCCTGAGCCAGGTCGGACTGCGGGGTGCGGACCAAAGCCCGCACCCGCGCCTTGTGGTCCAGCAGCGCGTCGACCACCGCCCCGCCCTGTTGCCCCGTCGCGCCGAAGACTGCGATCGTGCCGGTCGTCTGCGTGCTCATCGCTGCCACCCTTCACTAGTTCACGCCATGAACGAAATTAGTTCATGGCGTGAACTAGGTCAAGGTGCGGGTGCAGCGGGACCTCACGGTGTGATGGGTTGGTTCGAGGTGGGCGAAGAGAGGTCCGAGGTGTCCACGATGGCGGTGGCCACGCGCTCGAAGTCGCGCTGGTCGTCGGCGTCGAGGTTCCTCGCGATCTCGGGCAGGCGCTTGGCGACCTCGGCGTAAACGGCCTCGCCGAGCGCCTTCCCCGCGGGCGTCGCACTGAGCATGACGACGCGTCGGTCCTGCGTCGAGCTTGCCCGGCCGACCAACTCGCGCCGCGCGGTGCGATCGACCAGCTGGCTCAATGCGTTCTTGGTCATACCCAACGAGGCGGCGAGGTCAGCCATCTGCCGCGGCTCGTTCCTGACTGCGCAGAGCAGCGTGGCCTGCGAGGGGGTCAGGTCGAACTCGGCGCAGACCTCCGCGTACTTGCGTTGAATCACAACCGAGAGCCAGAAGAGCTTGTCGCCATAGTCCACGCCGACCTCCCCGGTCCGATGACAAACGGCCAGCCTACTCGTCGCGGGCCGGCAGTCTGACGCTGGCGGCCTCCTGGCTGGTCCTGGCGTTGAGCCCCGCAGGCAAGGTGCGCGAACTGCCGCTCACCGTCGCGTCAGACCATCCTGGCCGGACAGGCGATACAGCTACGTTGCCAGAGGCAGCCGAAGGATAAATGGCTGTCCGAGGCCCGAGCAGGACTCGCCCCCGTGCCCCGCGCGGGCGCCAACTATCGCTGAACGTCACGTCGGCATTGGTGTTCCAGGGGTCTGGAATGGAACGCATGTGTGAATGCGGGATGTGCAGCGGAACCCTACGGGAACGTGCATGCCAAATAGAGGAGGATGGTGGGGCCGTGGACGGCCGCATCGGGTCGGGCTGGCCGATCACGGGGCGTGGGCCGTCGAACGTACTGTTCGTTACAGCGCGTGTCCACATGGCAGACACAGCCGAGTCGGTGGGCTGCACAGGGGCGTAGGGTCGCCGCCACCCCGCCCATCGCCCCGGTCCCACTCGGTAGCCCTCGATCAGCCGGGCCCTCGCTGCCCACCGGCCGGTCGACGCCTTCAGTGGGGTGGTGGTCAGGGCTCGCAGCCTCGAAGGCAATGGGGATGCGCTGTTCCGACCCCGAGTGAGGCCCGAATGGCAGCTCAGTCGCCGGTGACCGTGCGCTGCAGCAGCCCCCAGGTGAACTCCGCGGCCATTTCGTGCCGTACGCCGTCCCGGTCCGGGGCGGTGAGGCGAGCCCCCAGCGGGTGGGGGTCGAGCCCTGGAGTGGCCGGGCGGGAAGGAAGGCGCGGGCCGCCTCGTCGACCGTGCAGGACCAGGGCGTGAGGTCGTCCAGGGTGCGCAGCCGCGGCCCCTTGGCGCCGGGGGCGCGGACCGGCCACTCGTTCCAGACGACGCCCTAGTCGGCGACGAGCACCTCGAAGCGCAGGTCGGGCCAGAGGGGGAGTGCCCACTGCTGGGCCTCGCACTCCAGGTCGCCGATCCGGCGGGGGCGTACCGACTCGGGCTCGCCCAGGACGGAGCGGTAGCGCGCTGCGGCCGAGTGGGGCCGCGGAGAGCGGAGCATCGCCTGCCAACGCTTGTTGGCCTCCCGCATCCGCGCGAGCGAGGCGCCCAGCTCGCGGCGGGCGTCCTCGACCGGGCCGGGGTTGGGAACTGCTGGGATCTGGCTGAGTGCGAGTGCGTTCCGACGTGCGGGAGTGAGTGCAGGGGGCGAGGGGGTCTGTATCTGTGATACCGGGGAAGGAACGGAAGTTCGTTGGTCGAAGACGTGACCTCTGTCGGGTGTGGTCGTTGGTTGTGGTGAGTGGTGTTCACGGCTGGTCGGGGGGTGCGGGGGTGGGTGGACTGCGGCAGGTTGCGGCGCCGTTCGTCGCACTGGGCCCTTCGGGGGTCGCGGTTCGTACCCGCCTCAAGCAGCTCACCCCCACCGATGTGGAGGTGCTGCGGCGGGTGGGCGCGCATCTGGGCACGCTGGCCTCGCGTGACTTGAAGGCGCGTTGTCGTGACGGCCTGGAGCATGATGCCGGGGCATGGGCGCTACGCAAGCGGGAGCTGACCCCGGTGTCGTCGGCCCGGTGGGCGGGTGCGATCACGAAAGCGTCGCATGATCAGTGGGCGCTGGCCCGCCGCTGTGCCCGGGCGTACATCCAGTCTCTGGAGGCAGGTGTGCGGACGCTGCGGCAGCGACTGTCGCTGCCGGTCGGGTCGAAGGGTTCGAGGAAGGTCCCGGGTGGTTGTCGCAGTCGGCGGGAGTGGCATGCCAAGACCCGCCGACTGCATCTCTTGGAGGCCCGACTGGAGCGCGCACGCGCCGACTGGGCAAGTGGTGCAGTTCACCTGGTACGGGGCGGCAAGCGCCTGGCCCGGGTGCGGCACCACCTGGCCGACGCCCGGCTTACCGAATCCCAGTGGCGTGCGCGCTGGGAAGCGGCACGGTGGTTTCTGCAGGCGGACGGGGAGAGCGGGAAACGGTTCGGGAACGAGACCATCCGCGTCAGCCCCGACGGCGAGGTCAGCATCAGACTCCCCGCTCCGCTCAGGGAGCTGGCCAACGCCTCACACGGCCGGTACGTCCTCACTGGCCGAATCCGGTTCGCGTACCGCGGGCAGGATTGGGCCGACCGCGTCGCCGCGAACCGGGCCGTCGCCTACCGCATCCACCACGACGTGAGCCGTGACCGCTGGTATGTGACCGCCTCCTGGCAGAAGCCCATCACCCGCACGATCCCGCTGGCCGCGGCGCTGACCGAGGGGGTGATCGGGGTCGATATGAACGCCGACCACCTCGCCGCCTGGCGCCTCGACACCCACGGCAACCCCACCGGACACCCACGCCGCTTCTCCTACGACCTGACCGGCACCGCCGAACACCGCGACGCCCAGATCCGCCACGCCCTGACCCGGCTCCTCAACTGGGCACGGACCTGCGGGGTGAAGGCCATCGCTGTCGAAGACCTGGACTTCACGGCCGAGAAGACCCGCGAGAAGCACGGCGGCAGGAAACGCTTTCGGCAGTTGGTCTCCGGCATGCCCACCGGCCGCCTCCGCGCCCGCCTCGTTTCGATGGCCGACCAGACGGGGATCACGGTCATCGCCGTGGATCCGGCCTACACCAGCAAGTGGGGCGCCCAGCACTGGCAGAAGCCGCTCACCAGCACCACCCGTAAGACCACCCGTCACGATGCGGCGAGCATCGCGATCGGGCGACGCGCCCAGGGAATCCCGGTCCGGCGTCGGACGGCACCGCCCCGCACCCACCAGAGCGATGGATGCGGGCATCGGACCGTCCAGGCCCCACCGGAGATTCCGGGGCGTGAGGGACCCCGCCCCCGCGTTCCCGGACCACGGACACGATCCGTGTCGCCGGACGCGGAGCGAACGCGGGCGACCAGGACACCCAACACCGTTCGGGGTGCCCGCAGTGAATGGGAATGGGTCCAAGACTCACTCCTGCTCACTGAATAGGAACGGTTGTGGTCGGCCATGCGGCGCAGCAGCACCAGCTGGAAGTCGAGCGGGGTGAAGGGGCCGGCGGGCTGCTTTCCGGTGGACATACGGACATCGTGGCCCAAGGGCGGGCCGAGGGCCCAGAGGGGACGGCGGGGTCCGAGAGGGGACGACGGAGCCGGGGGCGCCTGCCCATTGCCCCGGCAAACGCGATATGAGTAGCCTGTGTTCGCCATTCCGATCGCCTGTTGAAATCTCGAACAACGCGGGATTCTCGTCGCAGGCGCCTGAGACACCTAGGGAGGGGGCCGGACATGGGACGTCTCGTACCAGCCGTGACCCGGGCTCTCGACATACTCGAGCTCTTCCTCGACGGGGACGGCACGCTCTCCGCCCCCGACATCGTGCGCCGGCTCCAGCTGCCGCGCACCACCGTGCACGAGCTGGTGACCACGCTCTCCGCCCGGAAGTACATCGTCCCCGTGGCCGGGCAGCCCGGACGGTACCGGCTCGGCGTGCGTCCGTACCAGCTCGGCGCCCGCTACGCCGAGCACCTCGACCTCGCCGCCGAGGGCCAGCAGGTCGCCCGGACCGTCGCCGAGACCTGCGACGAGACCGTGCACGTGGCGATCCTCGAGGACACGGACGTCATCTACATCGCCAAGGTCGACTCCACGCACGCGGTGCGCATGGTGTCGGCGGCCGGCCGCAGGCTGCCCGCCCACTGCACGTCCGTCGGCAAGATGCTGCTCGCCTCCCTTCCCGAGCCGGAGGTCGCCGCCCGCTTCCCCGACGGCGTCGAGCTGGCCGCGATGACCCCGAACAGCATCACCGACCCGGCCGCGCTGCGCGAGACCCTGGCGCGGATCCGCGAGCGCGGCATCGCGGTGGAGAACCGCGAGTCCAACCCGGACGTGTCCTGCGTGGCCGCCCCGGTCCGCGACCGCACCGGGCGGGTCGTCGCCGCGCTGTCGATCTCCGTGCCCATGATCCGCTGGAGCGAGGAGCGCCGTGACGAGCTGGAGCAGCTCGCCGCGAAGGGCGCCGCCGACCTCTCCGAGCGGCTCGGCCACCGGAGCGCGGCATGACGTACGAGGTGGCGGTACGGGCCGAGGCGAGCCTCGGCGAGGGGCCGACCTGGGACGCGCGGGCGGGCCGGCTGCTCTGGCTCGACATCCTCGGCAGCCGGGTGCACACCTACGATCCCGGCTCCGGACGCCGGACGGTGCGCACGACCGAGCAGCACGTGGGCGCGGTCAAGCCCCGCGCCGGCGGCGGCCTGGTCCTCAACCTGCGCGACGGCATCGGCCTCCTGGACCCCGACGACTCCTTCCGCTGGCTGCACCGGGAACCCGTGCCGGGCCGCCGCGCCAACGACGCCGCCGTCGCCCCCGACGGCAGCCTGTGGGCCGGCACCATGCGCTACGACGAGGCACCCGGCGGCGGCACGCTGTCCCGGGTCACCGGGGACGGCACGGTCGAGACCGTCCTCGACGACGTGGCGGTGAGCAACGGCACCGGCTGGAGCCCCGACGGCCGGCTGATGTACTACATCGACTCCCCGACCCGCCGGATCGACGTCTTCGACACCGGTGACGGCTCCGTCGACAACCGGCGCCCGCTCGCCACCGTCGAGGACGGCGCCGGCTTCCCCGACGGGCTCACCGTGGACGCCGACGGCTGTGTGTGGGTCGCCCTGTGGGACGGCGGAGCGGTACGCCGCTACACCCCGGACGGCCGGCTGGACCGGGTGGTCGACCTGCCGGTCCCCCGCGTGACGGCCTGCGCCTTCGGGGGCCCCGACCTGACCGACCTGTACGTCACCACGGCCCGGGTGGGCCTGACGGCCCCCCACCCCCTGGCGGGCTCGCTCCTGGTGGTCCCGGACGCGGGCCGGGGGCTGCCCCAACCGGCGTTCGCGGGCTGAGCGCGGGGCCACCGGGTCCGGGGCGGACGTGGGGGTGCGTCCGCCCGCTCACCTTCCGGTGCGGTCCAGCCGCTGGAGCACGTTCCGCTCACCCGGCGTCAGCGGCGGGCCGCCGAGCTGCGGCAGCGGGGGGCCGGCGAGGGCGGCCAGGAGTGCGGTGGGGTGGAACATGCGGGTCGGGGGTGTGCGCATGCTGGTGACGTCCCAGATGGCCGAGGCCGCCGCGTAGGAGCCCGTGGCCGCCTTCGTCATGCGGCGCGTGTACGCCGTCAGGACGCGGTCGGTGACGCCCGGCCGTCCTCCGCCGCGCACCCCGGGGTAGAGGACGTCCTGGCCGACGGCCGTGGCCCACGCCGCGTCCACCGAGCGGGCCGCGCCCCGCAGCACCCGCCGGGCGAGACCGGGCGCGTCGAGGGCGCCGGCCCGCGCGAGCTCCCGGCCGAGGACCCGCGCGCCGAACGCGGCCACCGACATGCCCTGCCCGTAGGCCGGGTTGAAGGTGCCCAGCGCGTCCCCCAGGACGACGAGACCGTCGGGCCACCGGGCGGACCTCTCCAGGTACCGGCGGACATTGCTGGTGGACCGGCTCAGGTGCACGTCGGTCAGCGGCTCGGCGCCGGAGATCAGGCGGCCCACGACGGGGTCGGGCAGTTCGAGCGTGTACCGCAGGAAACCCTCCGGATCCGCCGGCGGCTCACCGCCCCGCGTGCCGCCGCAGCTCACCATCCACCGGTCGCCCTCGATCGGCAGGACCATCGCGCTCCGCCCCGGCCGGGACACGTACGGATCGGCCTGCACGATCGTCAGCGGGAACCGCTCCGCACCCTCCGGCACCCGGTAGATGCGCGTCGCGTTGACCAGCCCGCAGTCCACGGTGTGCTCCCGGACCCCGGCCAGCCCGAGCCCGTCGAGCCAGGTGACGACCCGGGTACCGCGCCCGCTCGCGTCGACGACGAAGTCCGCGTCGAGCTCCGTGTCCCCGTCGGCGTCCGCGACGCGCACCCCACGTACGCGATCGGCGGACCCCGTCAGCCCCACCACCGCGGCCCTGCGGACCACCACCGGGCACTGCTCGAGGACCGCGGCCCGTACCGTCCAGTCCAGCAGGGCCCGGCTGCACGTGAGCATGGCGGGCCCCGCGCGCCGCCACCGCCGCAGCCAGCCCTCCGACGTGCGGGCCAGCATGCCCGAGCTGAGGGACACCTCGTGGGCCCCGGCGGCGAGCAGCCGCCCCCGCAGGCTCACACCCGGCACCAGCTCCTCCATCGCGGCCAGCCCGCCGGCCATGAGCAGATGCGCGTGCCGCCCCTGCGGCAGTCCCCGGCGGTGCTCCGGCCCGTCGGGCAGCTCGTCCCGGTCCAGGACGACCACCTCGTCCACTCCGGCGGTGGACAGTACGGCCGCGGCCAGCATGCCGGCCAGGCCGGCTCCGACGACGACAGCTCTACGCGACATGGGGCTCCTCGGGCTCGGCCAGGGGTCCGGACAGGGAGGACGGTGCCGTGCCGTCGGGCGCGGCGGCCTGGGCGGGCGGACGGTTCAGCGCCTGCGCCAGCTCGACCAGCCCGCCCGGGCCGGAGACCTCGGTGGCGTGCAGACGGTACGTACCGGTGGTCCCGGGTGGTTCCTCGCGGGCGGCGGCCCGGCGCGCGGCGTCGGTGAGCATGGCGGCCTCCGCCGCCAGCCGGGCCTGGTGGGGGGAGCGGCCCGCGCGCAGGGCGGAGTCCCGCACCCGCTCACGGACCCGGTGGTCGAAGTACGGCGCCAGCGTGAGCAGCCCGTCGTGGATGGACACCTCACGCCACTGGAGCCGGGCCTGGGGGAGCTGCCACCAGGCGGTCGGCGGCTCGGGGGCGGTGGACACCGACCGCACCAGCGACCACAGCGGCTCCAGTCGCCGGTAGTCGCCCAGCCCCCGCCAGTGGGCGAGCACGGGCGGCAGCAGTCTCGGCAGCACGAACCCGGCCGAGCACAGCAGCGCGGCCAGCGAGGCCATCGGCGGGGCGACGGTGGTGGACAGGAAGTCGAGGTCGTGACCGGTCCAACGCGCCACGACCGCCGTGTACTTGGTCAGCTGGAACCCCAGCACGTCCAGCAGCGCCCCCAGCAGGATCAGCCGCAGCCCGGTCCGCAGCAGCCCGCGCACCTCGCGGCCCCACTTGAGGCAGACGACGCACATCGCCAGCATCGCCGCGCTGTGCCCGAGCAGGTACAGCAGGATCATCTCCCGCATGAACGGTGTGGCGGCGTAGTACGTGTCGAGGTCGGTCAGCCGCTCGGTGTCCGCGTCGGCGAGGGTGAAGAGCACGACGATGGCGGCGACCAGCAGACCGTAGGCGGCGATGCTGCGCAGCACCATGCGCCGCACCCGCTCGCGAGGCCCGCCCCGCCAGTTGATCAGCAGTACGAGCACGGCGCAGCTGTACGCGGAGAGCATGCCGTAGGTCAGCGGTGCCCCGAAGTTGGGGACGCCGGTGAGCTCGTTGACGGTGGCGAGGGAGGCCGGGGCGGCGCAGACGAAGACCAGCGCGCCGAGGGCGACCGCCGCGCAGGTGGACAGGGTCAACGGGTTGCGCAGGGCCGTGCGCGGGCGGCGCAGCAGCAGGACGGAGGTCAGCCCGAACACGCAGGCCGCCAGGTACACGACGAGACTCATACCGGCCGGCTCCTTCCGCCCGGGGCCCGGTTCACGCCGCCCCCGCCTTCGTCGTTCCGCTCGGCACGGCGGCGGCCGACGGTCCGGCCGGCACCGGTGCGGCTCCGGCCAGCACGTCCGCGATCCGGCCGAGGACGGCCGGGCCCGGCACCCGGTCGCGGAGGCGGCCGGTGCCGTCGGGCGGCGCGTACTGCCCCCGTCCGGCCGCCTCGTGCCGTACCGCGGCGGTGATCACCGCAGCCCAGGCGGCGGCCTCGGCCGGCTCCGGCTCGCCCGTGGCGGCCAGCACATCGGCACGGGTCCGGTCGTACACCTCCCGGTCGAAGTAGGCGTCCAGGTGGCTCAGCGCGTTGTGGATGCTGGTCTGGCGCCACATCAGCCGGGTGGTGGGGGAGGCGAACCGGGGCCGGGGCAGCCGCAGCGCCCGGCGGGTGAGCAGGTCGTCCAGTGCCCGCTCCAGGGGTGCGAGCCGGGCGTACGTCCGCCGGGCCCGCCGCCACTCGGTCGCCCGGGGCGCCACCAGCGGGACCAGCACTCCGACGACCGTCAGCAGGGCGCCGAGGCCGGCGGCGGCCGGGGAGAGGGTGGTGCCGAGCGCCGACCAGTCGCGCCCGGACCAGCGGGCGCCCACCGCGACCAGCTTGGCCACGCTGTAACCGGCGCCGCACAGCGAACCGGCCCCGATCAGCGTCAGCGCCGCCCGCAGCCCGCCCCGCACCCGGCGCGCCCAGCGCAGCGCCGAGACGGTGGTGACGGTCGCCGCGGTGAGGTGCGCGACCAGGTAGAGCACGATCATCTGGGCGAGGAACGGGGTCGTCGCGTAGTAGGTGTCCAGGTCGGTGCGGCGCTCCACGGGCGCGTCGCCCAGGGCGAAGGTCACCGCGATGCCGACGAGCACGACGGCGTAGGCGAGCGTCCAGCGGCGGGCCGTGCGGCGCACCCGGGGTCCTCCGCGCCAGTGGACGACGAGGAGCTGGGAGGCGGCGCAGTACCCGGTGATCGCCGCGTAGGTGAGCGGGGCGGCGAGGTTCGGCACCCCGCTCAGCCGGTTGACGGCGCCGACCGTCGGCGGCGCCCCGAGCAGGAAGCAGAGCCCGGCCAGTCCCAGCACCGCGCAGATGGCCCGCAGATACGGATCGCGGCGGTGCCGCAGCAGGTCGGGGGCCTTCACCACCAGGCCGAGCCACAGCACCCCGCAGCTGACGTAGTTGATCAGGCCGTTCACCGCTTCGTCCCGCGGTAGTTGAGCGCGGCCCCGATGCGTCCGGCGAGGTCCTGCGGGTCGTCCGGATCGCCGCCCCGCGCGGCGAACACCGAGTCGGTGGACGCCTCCAGCCAGGTGCGCAGCCTGCGGCCCATCAGCATGCCGAAGCGGTCCGCCTCCTGCTCCTCGGCCAGGGAGAAGTCGGTGCGCGCGGCGACGGGCCGGGGCCGACCGCCGGCGGCCGCGGTGTCGACCGCGGTGTCGACCGCGGTGTCGGCCTCCGCCCGGCGGCGGTTCATGTGCCACACCTCGTGGCAGAGGATCACGATCTGGTGCCACACGGCGGCCCGTTCGTCCACCACCACGTCGTCGTGGCTCTCGCGCTCCAGCCACAGTCCGCTCGCGGTGTGCGGCGGGAACGCGGCCCGGTGGACGACGACGTCGCGGCCCCGCCACGCGCTGACGGAGGCGACGAGCGCCTCGAACAGGACCTCGGGATCGGCCGGGACCGGCACCCGGATGGGGTCGATGAGGGCGTCAGCGAGACGACGCATCTCCTTCCTGGTACGCACCGCTGTCTCCCTGCTTCCCGGGGTGTCGTTCGGTCACCCGTGCAATATGCCAAGACGGGTGCCGTCCGGGCCAGTTCCGCGTGCGGTCGTGACGTGGGTTCCCCGGGAAACGAGCACGGCGACGCTCACAGCCGCTCGAAAGTCCTGCGCAAACCATTGACGTCGAAGCGCTTCGAACCTACCGTCCCGTTCGAAGTTACGGGCAGCAGCCGAAATATCGAACAGTAAGGGCAGGGCATGGGACGACCTGGCCTGAACCGCAGGCAACTACTCGCCGGACTGGGCGGGTTGACGGTCGCCGGAAGCTTCGGCTTCGCGGCGCTCGGAACCGGCGCCGACGCACTCGCCTCCGGAGCGGACACCCGCGTGCGCTACTGGAACCTCTTCAGTGGCGGCGACGGCTACAACATGATCGCGATGCTGGACTCCTTCCGTAGGGACAACCCCGGCATCGACGTGAAGGACTCCACCCTCCAGTGGGGCAGCCCCTTCTACACCAAGCTCGCCATGGCGGCGGCCGGCAACCGCGCGCCGGACCTCGGCGTCATGCACCTGGGCCGCGTCACCGGCTTCTCGCCCGGCCGCCTCCTGGACCCGTGGGACGTCGGCCTCCTCGCCAAGTACGGCGTCCAGGAGAAGGACTTCAACCCCGAGCTGTGGAAGCGCGCCGTCATCGACGGCAAGCTCTACGCCCTCCCGCTCGACATCCACGTCCAGCTCTGCTTCTACCGCAAGGACGTGCTGAAGAAGGCGGGGCTGCTCGGGAGCGACGGCCGGATGGTCCCGGTGACCTCCACCGAGGAGTGGTTCGACGTCCTGAAGGAGGCCAAGAAGGCCACCAAGAAGGGACTGCAGACCCTCGGCCTGCACGTCAACGACCTCAACGTCCAGTGGTGGATGTTCGTCGCCTTCTACACCCAGCTCGGCGGCACCTGGTTCGACGCGGCCAACACCGAGGTCACCTTCGACACCGGCAAGGCCACCGAGGTCCTGGAGTTCCTGCGCCGGCACATCACCGACGGCTACTCCATCTCCGGGGCCGCCGACGCCGAACAGTTCGTCAACGGCGCCCCCTTCACCTGGGAGGGCAACTGGTCGGTGCCGGTCTTCGACACCGCCGAGCTGGACTACGGCGCCACCCCGCTGCCGCCCGTCTTCGGCACACAGGCCACCCACGCCGAGTCCCACGCCTTCGTCCTGCCGCACCAGTCCGGCCGCGGCGGCGCCACCAACGACGCCGCCCACCGGCTCGCCGCCTACGTCGTGCGGCACGCCCAGCAGTGGGCCGGCGGCGGACACATCCCCGCGTACACGCCGACCCTGTCCTCGGCCGCGTACCAAAAGCTCCAGCCGCAGAGCGAGTACGTCTCCGCCATGGACCACCAGGCCACCGAGCCGAAGGTGTGGTTCGCGGGCTCGACCGGACTGCTCGCCCAGCGTCTCGGGCCCGTCGTGATGAGTTCGACCGCCGGATCCGCGGGGCCGGCGGCCGTCGCCCGCCGGATGAAGGGCGTGCTCACCGAACTGCTCGCCATGAAGAACCCGATGGACGGCCGCACCGCCGCACAGGGAGGTGCGGTCGCATGACGACGACCAGCGCTGAAACGATCATCCGCCCGGCGCGCGCGAAGACCGCCGCGGACAGCGCCACCGTCCGGCGCAGGCAGGGCTTCCAGCACGGCGGCTGGTTCGTCGCCCCCTTCCTCGCCCTGTTCGCGGTCTTCATCGTCTGGCCGCTGCTGCGCGGCCTCTACCTCAGCTTCACCGACGCCAACATCTCCGGCGAGGGCGCGAGCTTCGTCGGCCTCGACAACTACCGCGAGGCCCTCCAGGACCCCCTGATGTGGGACTCGCTCGGCCACAGCGCGTACTTCACGCTGCTCGTCGTGCCCTGCATCACCGTCCTCGCCTTCTTCCTGGCGATGCTCGCCCACCACATCGAGCGCGGCAAGTGGCTGTGGCGGCTCTGCTTCTTCCTGCCGTTCCTGCTGCCGTCCACCGTCGCCGCCAACCTGTGGCAGTGGCTGTTCAACCCCGGCACGGGCATGATCAACCACGTCTTCGGCATCGAGACGCCCTGGCTGAGCGACAAGTCGTACGCGATGCTCGCGGTCGTCATCACCACCCTGTGGTGGACGGTCGGCTTCAGCTTCCTGCTCTACCTCGCCGCACTCCAGGGCATCCCCGCCCACCTCTACGAGGCCGCCAAGCTCGACGGGGCCAACGCCTGGCACCGCATGCTCCACATCACCCTGCCGATGCTGCGCAACATCACCGGCCTCGTCATCGCCCTGCAGATCCTCGCCTCGCTCCAGGTCTTCGACCAGGCCGTCGTGATGCAGGACTTCGGGCCGGGACCGGAGGAATCCACCCGGACCTTCGTGCAGTACACCCTCGAACAGGGCTTCACCACCTACCGCGTGGGCTACGCCTCCGCGATCTCCATCATCTTCTTCGTGATCATCGCGGCCGTCGCCCTCGCGCGGATGTGGCTGCTGCGCAACCGTGAGGAGGGCGGCCGATGACCACCGCCGCAGCGCAGATACGGACCAAGCCCCGCAGGCCCTGGACGCCCGGCCAGATCGTGCTCACCCTCCTCGGCACGGCCGTCTCCGTGGTGTTCCTCGCGCCGCTGGCCTGGGCGCTGTTCACCTCCCTGAAGTCGGAGACCGAGGCCGTCGAGGTGCCGCCGCACTGGCTGCCGAAGGACTGGACCGGCCAGGCCTGGTCGGCCATGTTCGAGAACGGCAACGTCACCAACTGGTTCGTCAACTCCCTGGTCGTGTCGGTGTGCGTGACCACGATCGTGCTGCTGGTGAGCGCACTGGCCGGATACGGCTTCGCCCGCACCGAGTTCCGGGGCAAGGGCGTCCTCATGGGCGTGGTGATGGCCGGCCTCATGATCTCCCCGGCCGTGCTCGGCGTCCCGCTCTTCACGACCGTCCAGCAGATGGGGATGGTCGACACGTACTGGGGCATGATCCTGCCGCAGTGCGCGCCCGCCGCGATGGTCTACATCCTCTACAAGTTCTTCCAGGGCATCCCGCGCGAACTGGAGGAGGCCGCCTTCATCGACGGCGCGGGCCGCTGGCGCGTCTTCTTCACGATCATCGTGCCGCTGTCGCGCCCCTCGCTCGCGGCGGTCGGCATCTTCACCTTCATCAGCTCGTGGAACAACTTCCTGTGGCCCTACATGGTCACCAACAACCCCGACCTGATGACCATGCCGAACGGCATCGCGACCGTCATGAACTCCTACGGCATCCAGTGGGCCCAGCTCATGGCCGGCGGCCTCATGGCCGGACTGCCGCTGATCATCGTCTTCGTCTTCTTCCAGCGCCAGATCGTGGCGGGTGTGGCCCACACGGGCCTCGCCGGTCAGTGACACACCGAGCCCCCTCGAAAGGAAAAGATGCGCACCGCCCGCTTCACCCTCGACCCCGCCTTCACCGTCGGCGACGTCAACCCCCGTCTCTTCGGCTCCTTCGTGGAACACCTCGGCCGCTGCGTGTACACCGGCGTCTTCGAGCCGGACCACCCCACCGCCGACGAGGCGGGCCTGCGCCAGGACGTCCTCGAGCTCGTCCGCGAACTCGGCGTCACCGCCATCCGCTACCCCGGCGGCAACTTCGTCTCCGGCTACAAGTGGGAGGACTCGGTCGGCCCCGTCGAGGACCGCCCGCGCCGCCTCGACCTGGCCTGGCGCTCCACGGAGACCAACCGCTTCGGCCTCTCCGAGTACATCGCCTTCCTCAAGAAGATCGGCCCCCAGGCCGAACCGATGATGGCGGTCAACCTCGGCACCCGCGGCGTCGCCGAGGCCCTCGAACTCCAGGAGTACGCCAACCACCCCTCCGGCACGGCGCTTTCGGACCTGCGCGCCGAGCACGGCGACAAGGACCCCTTCGGCATCAGGCTCTGGTGCCTCGGCAACGAGATGGACGGCCCCTGGCAGACCGGCCACAAGACCGCCGAGGAGTACGGCCGCGTCGCCGCCGAGACCGCCCGCGCCATGCGCCAGATCGACCCGGGCCTCGAACTCGTCGCCTGCGGATCGTCCGGCCAGTCCATGGAGACCTTCGCCGAATGGGAGGCGACGGTCCTCAAGGAGACGTACGACCTGGTCGACTACATCTCCCTGCACGCCTACTACGAGCCGCTCGACGGCGACGTCGACTCCTTCCTCGCCTCCGCCGTGGACATGGAGTCGTTCATCGAGAACGTCGTCGCCACCTGCGACCACATCGGCGCCCGCCTCAAGTCCAAGAAGAGGATCAACCTCTCCTTCGACGAGTGGAACGTCTGGTACCTGTCCCGGACCGACGCCGAGGTCAGCGCCCTGGACTGGCCCGAGGCCCCGCGCCTGCTGGAGGACAACTACAGCGTCACCGACGCGGTCGTCTTCGGCTCGCTCCTGATCGCCCTGCTGCGGCACGCCGACCGCGTCACCGTCGCCTGCCTCGCCCAGCTCGTCAACGTCATCGCGCCGATCATGACCGAGCCGGGCGGCCCGGCCTGGCGCCAGACGACGTTCTTCCCCTTCGCCCAGGCCTCGAAGTACGGCCGCGGCGAGGTCCTCGACGTCCGGGTGGACTCCCCGACGTACGAGACGAAGAAGTACGGCGAGGCCGACCTGCTGCACGCCACCGCCGTGCGCGCCGAGGACGGCTCGGTCACCGTCTTCGCCGTCAACCGCTCCCGCACCGAGTCGCTGCCGCTCGACGTCGCCCTGAACGGCCTGGACCTGACCGAGGTCGTCGAGCACAGCGCCCTCGCGGACGCCGACCCGGACGCCCGCAACACGCTCGCCGAGCCCGAGCGGGTCGTCCCGCACCCGGTCGAGGGCACGGCCCTGAGGGACGGCGGGCTGAGCGCCGTCCTGGAGCCGCTGTCCTGGAACGTGATCCGGCTGCGCTGAGGCGGGCTCGGGTGCGCGGCGGCGCCGGCCGGGTCAGGTGCGGCGCCGGCCGGGGGAGGGGACCGGGTCGACCGGCACTCCTCCGGCCGCGCTGCCCAGCAGCTTCAGCCGTACCGTCCCGGGCCCCGACGCCGTGTCGCCGCCGGACAGGACCGCGAGGGCCAGGGTGTTGGCGGCGGCGCGGGTGCGCAGGATGCCGTTCGGCAGGACGAAGGTGTGGGGCGCGCCGGCGCCGCCGCTCACGTACTCGCCCATGTTCCAGCCGTTCAGGAAGACCTGGACGCGACAGTCGCGGTCCGTGTCGTCGCCGAGGAGGAGGCCGACCGAGGCGTCGACGTCCGGCGGGACGTCCAGCCGGAAGGTGGTCCGGTACCAGGTCACGCCCTGGCGCCGGTCCTCGCGGGGGAAGTCCGCCTGGGAAACAGTCTCCCAGCCGCTGTCCTCGTAACCGGGCAGATGCCAGCCGTGCCGCTCCCCGTACAGCCCGCCGTTGTTGAGCGGGCCCCGCACCGGGTCCGGCGCGGCCGCTCCCCGGATCCGCCAGCGCACGTCCGGCGAGGCGCCCTCGAAGGCGACCGAGGTCAGCCCGCGGGCCGCCTTGTACGCGTCCTGGCTGTGCTGCGTGCGCCGGACCAGGACGGACAGGACGGAGGGGTTCCCGGGTTCGGTCCGCTCCCGCAGCGCGTCGCGCAGCGCCTGAGGCAGCCGGAAGACGGGCGTGGCCGTCCAGGTCCCCCTGCTGTCGTCCTCGTCCTCGTCCTCGCGGCCCATCTGTTGCGTGCCCAGCGGCTCCCCGTCCAGCCAGGCCATCAGCAGCCCCCGCGCGCCCGTGCCGTAGGTCAGGGACACGGACTCCAGGCCCGCCGCGCCGGTGAGCCGGCCCCGGTACCAGACGTCGCCGTAGTGGTAGCCGTAGTCGTCGGCGAAGAGGACGGGCTGCCCGTCGGGCACGGGGGTCGCGCCGGTGGTCGTCCGCCGGTCGGCGACCGTCCACCCCGAGTCGCCGTAGTCGGGCCGGGACTCCGGGTTCTCGGTGCGGCGCCGCCAGCCGGCCGGCGCGGGGAGTTCCACTTCGGGCACGCCGGGCAGCGGCCAGACGGTCATCACGCTCTGGGCGCGGCCGAAGGACGCCTGCACCGCCTTGCCGTTCCAGGTGACGTGGGTGATGCCGCGCGGCGCCCACACCTCCAGCTCGCGCTCCTCGACGGTGTCACCGGTCAGCCGGATCGTGGCGCCGTCCAGGGCGACGTCGCGCAGCAGCTCCGGGCCGCGCACGAGGACCCGGCCCGACGGGGTCTCGTACGGCCACAGCCGCAGGGAGGCGGCGTCGTCGGCGATGAGCAGCAGCAGGGTGCGCTCGGACTCGCCGCTGCGGATCCGGACGCGGGTGAGCCGGTCCTCGGCGAGCGGCACCGTCACGTGCAGTCTGCCGTGGTCGTACGCCCAGGCTGCCTCCTCGTCCAGCCGGGTCGGCCACGGCTCGTCGGGGCAGTCCAGCACCACGTGCGCCATCTCGCCGGCCCGGCCCACGAAGGCGGCGATGTCCAGCCGCCCCACGCTCAGGGACATCATGGGCTGCACGGTGGCGTACGCCAGCCTGCGCCCCGATCCCAGGTGGAGCCCGGTGGCGAGCAGTTTGGCGTCCCGGGCGGGGACGGTGACCTCCACGTCGGTGCCGCCCATCGGCAGCGTCGAGGAGACGTCCGTGGCGGAGTCGTTGCGCAGGACGTAGGCATGGGTGCCGGTGTCCGGGTTGGTCAGGTGCCGCACCTGGACCCGGGCGTCCGCGGCCCTGACCTCCGGCGCCTCCTCCAGCCGGGCGAAGTCGGGGACGTGCCGCAGGAGGTGCCCGAGCTGGTGGAGCGGGGCGAGCTTGGCCGTCGGCCTGCGGGCCTCGTCGATCGGCGCGGTGGGGTCGTAGGTGGGCGTGGGGTGGGACGGGGCGGGCAGCCAGCCCCAGGAGGTGCCGCCGAACGCCGTACGGACGTTGTGCAGCGTGACGCCGTCCGCGAGGTGCGCGAAATGGACCCGCCGGGCTTCGGCGGCGTCCCGGGTGCGCTCCCCCTCCCCCCAGGCGAGGGGGGTGTCGGCGTGCAGCAGTGGTACGTCGATGCCGTCGGCGCGGATCTTCTCGTGCAGGTGGGCCAGGTCGGCGCGGCGCGGGGCGTCGACCCGGTAGAGCAGCACCGTGCCGGTGCCGCGTGTGAACTGGTGCCGGGCGGCGATGGCATTGACGCGGGTCAGCCACTCGTCGGCGTGGCGCAGATACGCCGGGTCGGTGGTCCTGGCCCGGCCCTCGGCCGCCGTCAGCCAGCCGGGGAGCCCGCCCGCGTCGACGTCGGCGCCGATGTACGGGCCGGGGTGGAGGACGACGTACAGCCGGCTCTCGGCGGCCGTGCGCAGGAAGAGGTCCAGGTCGCGGACGCCGGTGAAGTCGTACGCGCCGGGGGCGGGGGAGTGCTGGTTCCAGGCGAGACGGACGGTGACCGCGTTGTGGCCGTACGCGCGCATCTTCTGCAGCACGTCCCGCCACAGGGACGGGCTCGGCAGCCGGAAGGGGTGCATCTCACCGGACCACAGCGCCAGACGTCTGCCGTCGACCAGCAGGGAGTACCGGTCCAGGGCGACCCGGTGGCGCAGCCCGTCGGCGTCGGGGGGCCCGGGGGGCGGCCCGGTGGGTACGGGGCCGGGACCGCCGGAGCCGGGCAGCGCCTGACTGCTCACGCTGCCGCCCAGCGCGAGACCGAGGACGGTGGTGCCCGCGAGGGCGCTGAACGCTCGTCTGCCGAGCCTGCTGAGCTCCAAGGGAGCCTCTCCTGTTGCCTGTACTTCTGGTGCCTGTACTTCCGGTCCGGGCGGCCTCCGGCGCCTGCGCGGGACCGCCTGTGCCGGGTCATTGTCCCAGCGGACCGCACAATGGTCGGTATGAGGATCTCGGCGCGTGCGGACTACGCGGTACGGGCGGTACTGGAACTGGCCGTCCGGCAGGGCGATGCCCCGGTCAAGGCGGAGGACGTGGCCGCCGCCCAGGACATTCCGCACAAATTTCTGGAGGGGATCCTCGGGGACCTCCGGCGTGGCGGCGTCGTCGCGAGCCGGCGCGGCGGAGGCGGCGGCTACCGGCTCGCGCGCGAGGCGTCGGCGATCACGGTGGCGGACGTGATCCGGGCGGTGGACGGCCCGATCGTCTCGGTGCGCGGGGAGCGGCCGACGGGGCTGGTGTACACGGGCACGGCGGGCCCCCTGCTGCCGCTGTGGGTGGCGCTGCGGGCCAATGTGCGGCGGATCCTGGAGGGCGTGACGATCGCGGACCTCGCGGCGGACGCGCTGCCGGACCCCGTACGGGCGCTGGCGGCGGAACCGGCGGCTTGGGAGAACCCGTAGAAGGGGCCGGGACCGGGCCCGTGTGAATGGCCGGAGTGCCCTCTGTTCGGGCCCCGCCGGGGTGCATACGATGCGACCGCCCTGTGGATGACATGTGCACAACATTCTCCATGGCGCGCACATTCAACAACATCCACCCCCCACCGACCGGGATGGGAGACCCATGGCCACCGGCCTGCTCCTGAGCGGCACGATCGCCGCGCTCCTCACCTCCGCGCTGCCCGCGCAGCACCAGCCCTCCGGCGGGTTCGAGGACCCGCCGCCGGACAAGATCGTGATCGACGTCGCCACGGTGAACGGCTCCGGCTGTCCGCAGGGCACGGCGGCGGTCGCCGTCTCCGAGGACAACACCGCCTTCACCGTCACCTACAGCGACTACCTCGCCCAGGCGGGCGGCGACTCCGCCCCCACGGACTTCCGCAAGAACTGCCAGCTCAACCTGCTCGTCCACGTCCCCCAGGGCTTCACGTACGCCGTCGCCAGTGCGGACTACCGCGGCTTCGCCGCCCTCCAGCCCGGCGCCAAGGGCACCCAGCGGGCCTCGTACTACTTCCAGGGCTCCCCGAACACGGAGTACCGCTCCCATCCCTTCAGCGGCCCCTACGACGACAACTGGCAGGCCACGGACAGCACCGACTGGGCCCAACTGGTCTGGGCGCCCTGCGGAGTCCAGCGCAACTTCAACATCAACACGGAGCTGCGGGTGAGCACGGGGACGTCCGACCCCGCCGAGGTGAGCTTCATGACGATGGACTCGACGGACGGGGACATCAGCACGGTGTACCACCTGGCGTGGAAGGAGTGCCCGAAGTCCTGACCGCCGGTCGCCGGGCGCCGGGCGACCGGCGCCCGGTCCGGGACGGCAAGGTGGGCGTCCGTCACCCCGGGCGTTCGAAGGCGTGGGCGCCGCCGAGCGGTTCGGGTGCTCGGTCATGACAAGGACGGGCCGAGGCCGGCCTCGTGGGCCGCCGGCAGGAACCTCTCACCGACCCGGCCCGGGGGGAGCGGTCAGGAGCCGCTCGGGCGGCACAGCAGGGGCTTGTCCAGTTCTGTGCAGGGGCGGTGGCCCTCGGCGCGGATGATGTCCTTGCCGACCTCGTGGGCGAGGTAGCGCAGGAAGCCCGCGGCGATCGAGTCGGCCGGCGGTTCGCCGTAGGTGTAGGCGATCTCCGTCTGCCAGTACGGGTAGGCGCCCTCGTCGGCGCCCTCCAGGGTCGCCGGGTAGCCGTCGATGCGGACCGCCCGGACGTCGGCGCGGGCGGTGGCGGCGCCGACCTCGCTGTGGCCGAGGGCGCCGGGGACCGAGGCCACGGTGTCCAGCAGGGTGGGGGTGTCACCGACCTCGCACCGGCCCGGCGTCTTCGTGTCCAGGCTCTTGCAGTCGTTGGCCGTGGTCGCGAGCAGCGGCTCGCCGTCCAGGACCTGTTCCTGGAGCGTGGTGCGGGTGCCGGAGCCCGGATTGCGGCTGACGAGCTGGATGGGCAGGTCGTTGCCCTTCACCTGGTTCCAGTTGGTGATCTCTCCCGCGTAGATGCGCCTGACCTGCTCCAGCGACAGGTCCCGGACCCCGGCGTCCTGGTCGACCACCAGAGTGAACAGGGACAGGGCGACCGGTCTGGGCAGCAACTGCGGACGGCCGTCTGACTTGGGGCCGTCGCTGAACGCCAGCCGGTCTCCCAGGCCCTGCCCCTCCTTCGGCGCGGCCTTCTCGCCGGCCGAGGCGAGGGCGTCCAGGCCGGGGACACTGCCCTTGAAGGAGTTGTCGGTGAGCGGGATGCGGGCGCCGGTGCAGGTCTTCACGTACTGCTCGGCGGCACGCTCCAGCACCGGCCGGAACGCGGTGGAACCGGTCAGGTGCAGTGTCCCCTCGGCGCAGTCCAGCGGCGCGGCCCGGGTGTCGTCGTCCCGGACGAAGGTGGACACCGACTGGGCCGTGCTCACCAGCACCAGCAGGGCGAGCAGCCAGCGGACCGGGCGGGAGGCGAAGGGGTAGTACTCGGTCTTCTTGATGGTCCCGCCGCGCACCCCTCCGACGACGCCCGCGGTGATCTCCGGGCCGGGGAGGTCGTCCCCGGTGGTGCCGGGGAGGCGGTCCAGGACCGCCAGCACCTTGTAGTGCGCACAGCGGTTGAGCTTCACCTTGGGCAGGGTGATGACACCGTCCGTGGCCCCGAGGCCCGGGGTTCCCGGTTCGAAGAAGTCGCGCAGCGCGGTGTGGCTGCACTCCGTCACGACCATGCCGACCACGCGGCGGCCCGGGAACGCCGCGCGTATGCCCACCGGGTCGTCGACGCGGGCGACGTAGTCCTCCTCGACGATCGGGGACCAGCCGACGTTCTCGATGCGCAGCAGGACGACCGACGGGTCGTCCAGGTCGACGCCGTCCCATTGCATGCGCCGGAGCACCCGGGCCTCCGGTCCGGTGGACGTGCCCGAGTCCCGGGCGCTGGTGTCCATCTGGACGCGGTAGCCGAGCCGTCTGCGACCCGCGAGGAAGAACTCCCACAGGGCGGCGGTCACGGGCACGGCGAGGCCGAGCACGGCGATCACCGATTCCCACGAGACACCGTTCATGACCCGACTCCCGCCACGGAACGCACCTGGATATGGATGGGGAGGCCATGGTGACGGGCCCGGAGCGCACGCAGGAATACCGGTGCTGACCATCCGTCAGTAATTCACCGGTGTGTCACCTGTGGCACGCGGTGTTTTCCGGACGTTGGTTGCCGTTGCTGCGCGAGCCATTGACGTGCAAGGGGTTCGATTCTACGTTCCGTCCGAAGTCCCGAGCGATGTTCGACATACAGAACAGGAGCGTCCCCCCATGAGCCGCAGAAAGCGCACCGCACTCCTCGCCGTCCCCGTCGCCGCCCTGCTCGCCCTCGTCCCCTCCACGGCGTCGGCGTACCCCGACCCCGGCCGGGTCACCGGCTCCGTCGTCACCCACGACCCGACGATGATCCGCACCGCGTCCGGGCAGTACCAGCTCTACGCCACCGGCGGCGGCATCAGCAGCAAGACGTCCGCCGACCGCACCGCCTTCTCCGCCGGCGCGGACGCCTTCGGCTCCCGGCCCGGCTGGTGGTCGCGCTACTCCTCCGTCCCGGAGGCCTGGGCGCCCGACATCTCGTACCACGGCGGCAAGTACCTGATGTACTACTCCGTCTCGTCCTTCGGCTCCAACACCTCCGCCATCGGGCTCGCGGGCTCCACCACCGGCCGGCCGGGCAGCTGGACCGACTACGGCATCGTTTACACCTCGGGTTCGTCCAGCGACTACAACGCCATCGACCCCAACCTCTTCGTCGACGACGACGGCAAGTGGTGGCTGTCCTTCGGCAGCTGGTGGACCGGCATCAAGATGATCCGGATCGACCCGTCCACCGGAAAGCAGCACGCCTCCGACACCGCCCGCCGCTCCCTCGCCTCCCGCCCGACCGGGACCAAGGCCGTCGAGGCGCCCTACATCGTCAAGCGCAACGGGTACTACTACCTCTTCGCCTCGTACGACACCTGCTGCGCCGGCACCAGCTCCACGTACAAGGTCAAGGTCGGCCGGGCGACCAGTGTCACCGGGCCCTACCGCGACCGGAACGGTGTCTCGATGATGGACAACGGCGGGACGCCGGTCCTGGAGTCGCACGGCAGCGTCATCGGCCCGGGCGGGCAGTCGATCATGAACGACGTCGACGGGGACCTGATCGTCTACCACTACTACGACGGCAACGACAACGGCACGCCCAAGCTCGGCATCAACCTCCTGGACTGGAGCAGCGGCTGGCCCGTCGCCTACTGATGCCTACTGACCCCGCTGCTCCGTGCCGTCGTGGCCCCGCAGGTGCAGCGAGCGCAGGGCCACCTCGATGGCGAAGCGGTGGTCGGGGTCGGCGAGGCGGTCGCCCAGGTGGGTGTCCAGCGTCCGCAGGCGGTAGCGGACGGTCTGGGCGTGCACGCCCAGCATCTCGCCGACCTGCTCGGCGGGCGCCCGGGTGGAGACGTGGACCCGCAGGGTCTCAACGAGCCGGTCGCGCCGCCGGGCGGGCAACTCGTCGAGCGGGGCCAGTTCACGGGCCGCGACATGGTCGACGAGAGCGGAGTCGGACAGCAGCCACAGGGTCGTCAGATGATCCTCGCAGTGGATCAGCGGGGTGTCGGGTATGACATCGTCGTCAACGAGCTGGAGCACACGGCGGGCCCAGCGGACGGAGTCGGCGGCCTGCGCGATCGGTACGGTCAGGCCCACCGCGGCGCGGGTGCCGGACAGGGCCGTACCGATCATGTCGAGGCGTTGCGGGGTGAGGTCACCGGGGACGAGCAGGTGCGGCTGCGGTATGTCCAGGTCGGCGAGGACGTCGCCGTCGAGGTTCGCCTGGATGTGGTCCGGCGCCGGAGGGCGCAGGGCGACGAGGAAGCACGACCGGGGCAGCTCCCAGGCGGCGGCCTTGCACAGCTCGGAGACGGTCGTATGGGGCAGCGGGGAGGAGGCCAGGAGTAAGTGCAGTAACTGTCTTCGTAACGCGGCCCCTTCGGAGGCGACCCGCTCCCGCACCTCCACGTACCCCTCGCGGGTGATCGCCTCCAGTTCCTCGACGTAGGCGAAGAGCGCGTCGGCGAAGGCGAGGATGAGCGAGGGGGAGAGGTTGTACTGGCGTCCCAGTGTCTTGGCCCGGCGCAGTGCGATGCGGGCGCCGAGCCGGTAGGCGCCCTGCAGGACCTCCAGGTCACGGCCCTCGTAGGCCTCCACCCGGCCGAATCTGCGCAGCAGTTCGTCCCGCAGCTCCGCGCTTCGGCCGGGGTCGGCCACGCGGTCCACGAAGGCGGTCAGCGCCTGCTCGACACCTTGGCGGATCGCCTCCCCGTCGGGGCCGTTGAGCAGCCGGCCGTAGACCGGGTAGGCGCGGGTGACCTCGGTTCGTATCTCGTTGAGCAGCCCTGGTATCAGCGGTCGCATGAAGGACGCGAACTTCTTGGGGAGCGGGTCGAGCGGTTCACCGAGCACCGACGGACGCGCGATGGAGGGCATGAGTGCTCCCTTGCTCTGCGACATGTCCGGTGGGGGTGGGCCGGCCGGGCCCCGCCCCGGGCGGGCGGAGCCTGGACCGGTCCACTGGGCGTTCACCGGCCTGGCAAGCCGACGGTAGGTCAACTCCGTTGTGTTGTATATCTGTTGGGGAAGAATCGTGTCCCCGTTGTGCGTGCTTGTGGCCCTTACTCGACCGCGGAGTGCCAGTTTTCGGCCAGGATCTCGCCGGCGCGGGGGACCGCGGTCCCGGGTGCGTTGAGGCCGGTGAGGTGGGTCTGCGTGTTGTCGAGGGTCAGGCTGTTGTTCCCGGAGGCGGAGGGCAGTCCGGTCTTCGCGTTGACCGCGGCGTTGATCAGCCCGACGTTCAGGCCGCAGCCGGTGGCGCCGGGGACCGCGAAGGTGCTGTCGTTCTGGGTGGCGCCGGTGAGGTTGACCCGGCTCATCTCGCCGGCCGCGTCCACGGTGCCGTCGCCCTGGAAGAAGGTCATGCCGAACTCGGGGTAGGTGCGATTCTCCGGGCGCAGCACGATCGGGTTGGCGGCCGTTCCGATGTAACAGCGGTCGCCGAGGAGCGGGTTCTCCAGGTGGATGCGGACCGGCAGGGCGACGATGGGCATGTCCGTGAGGACGCCCGCCGTCTGGTCGAAGGCGTAGGGCGCGCCCACGGACTCCATGGTCGCGGTGATCTTGTTGAGGCTGGAGTTCTCCAGCGACTGGCAGAGGCCCGTGATCACCGGTATGGCGCTCGGACACATCAGGCCGAGCAGTCCGCCGGGCACGGAGGCGGGCTCGGCGACCAGCGCGCCGGAGGCCGGGGCGACCACGCTGCTGGTGCCGTCCGCGTTCTGGACGACGCCGATCTGGAGGTTGGTCCTGCCGGTCGTCACGGTGGTGTCGCCCAGCTTGATGGAGCCGCCGGCGGAGGTGGACACCACGCACTGCGGGGTCCTGTCGAACCCGTCGGCGGCCAGCATCGCCGGCGCGTCCACGGGGCAGCGGGTGAAGGGGGCCCACTCGCCGTTCAGGGTGGGCTCGGCGGCGGTCGCGGTGCCCAGGGAGGCGAAGGCGCCCAGCGCGGTCAGCGCGGAGACGGTGGCGAGCCGGGTGCGGGCGGAGATGGGGGGCATGGTGTGGCCTTCCTTGGAGGTGTCGGGGGGGAGGGGGAGGAGGCGGGGCGGCTCAGCGCTCGGCGACCGGGATCTGGTAGGGCTGGAGGTCCTGCGTGCACTCGCCCCTGGTGGTCGGGGTCTCGTACACGGGGTTGGCGATCGAGCACGTCTGGCCCTGGACCTGCTTGATGTGGTTGCCGGGACCGGACACCGAGGCGGTGAGCAGACGGTCGAGGTCCTCACCGTCGGTGCCGCAGCCGGTGAAGGCCGGGACGGTGGCCTCGCCGGACAACGCTCCGCCGCTGAGGAGCAGGTAACCGGTGGCGTTCTGGCCGAGGACCTGCTCGCCCCGTCCGTACAGCACCAGGTGGTCACCGGGAAAGGCCGCGGGATCCGGGTCGACGGAGGTGAGGGGCTTCTCCGTCCGGCACGAGGGACCGACGTCCAGGGGGGTCCCGTTGACCTCGAGCGCGGTCACGTGCAGCACCAACGGGGCCCGGACATAGGTGTCCGTGGTGGTCAGGAAGTCCGAGAGGCGCATCTTCATGCGCGAGTCGATCCTGATCGGGCCCGTCTGCTTCAGCACCATGGTGGCCTTCACCGGGGCGAAGTCGAAGGACAGGAAGGTGCTCCGGAACGGCGGTGTCTCCTTGCGCCCCTGGTAGTGGAAGTTGGCGAACGACAAGGTGTCGAAGACGAGCGCCTCCGGGTCCTCAGGCCCCGCCTCGGGGAGCCCCTGCTCGACGAGCACGCAGGACGGCGGCAGGTACGAGGCGCCCTTCATCTTGTTCACGTTGGTGTAGCCGGTGATGTAGGCGTTGAGCGACACGTTCGTGGGCGGGTGCTGTTCGTCGTAGCGGCAGGGCGGTACGTCGCGGTCCGCGGCGGTGCCGGGCGTGTTCTCCAGCACCTTCGGCGACCGGTCTTTCTGCCGCTCCTCCGGTGGGGTCCCCTGACCGTCGCCCTGCCCGCTCCCCGGCGAGCCCGATGCCCCGGCGGACCCGGAGGAGGACGGCGAACCGCTCGGTCCCTGCCCGCCCGCGCCGACCGGTACGGTGGCCAGCCGCCCCTGGTCCGGGGCGCCCTCGGCGAGGGCGCAGTCGACGGTCAGCGAGCCGGGGCCGGTCGCGGCGGTCTCGTCGGTGGTGGCCGGGTCCGCCGCGTCGAGCGCCAGGTCGATCGCGAGGTCGCCCGCGGAGAACGTCAGGTCGCCGTCGCTCCGGCCGGCCACCGAGGGGACGTCGCCGGTCGAGACCAGCGTCAGCGGGCCCGACTCGGGCAGTGCGACGGGCTCGGCGCTTCCCCGCCAGGTCGCCGAGGCCGTGGCCGCGTTCTGGGCGACGTCGACGGTGAGCCGGGTCGCGGGCCGCACCTCGGCCGCGCCGCGCGCGGTGAGGTCCGCGACCGCCTCCGCCGGGAGTTCCACGGTGGTGGTGACACCGGAGGGCGAGAACGCCTCGCCGGCGTCGGCCCGTTCCGGGAAGTCGGCCGCGATCCGCACCGTCGCGGGCAGCCGGCCCGAGGGGAGGGTGCAGACGTAGGGGAGTTCCGCCTCGATCTCCTGGGTGCCCGAGGCGGAGGCCGTGGTCGGGATCAGGGCGGCGAGCACGACGAACGCGGCGATCGACGTGGTCCGGGCGCGGACCCGGGGTGGCCGCGGGGCGGCGGCTCGTTGGGCTTTCATCTGACTCCGCTCGAATGGCTCGGACAGCTCGGACGGCTCGGACGGCCCGCGAACGCCCGGCCGGGGTGCCGACCGGGCGGACGTGCGTGACGTCGCGGCTTACGGGTTGGAGCCGACGATGGTCGGGATGACGCCGGTGCCCTTCTGCTTGACGGCGTAGTTGCCCTTGAAGGTGGGCTTGGTGTTCACCGTGACCACCGCGCCGCAGTTGACGGGGTTGCTGACGGCCAGTTCACCGGCGACGCTGTTGACCGCCAGGATGCCGGTGGAGTTGGTGTAGGTGCCCGAGGCCTGGCCCGTCACCGTGAACGAGCAGGCGCCGGCGGTCACGTGGGCCTTGACGTTGCCGACGTAGCCGGTGGTGACGCCGGTCGAGGCGTTGTAGTCCTTGGCGACGACGTCCCAGGGGACGACCGACGTGGTGGTGACGTTGCCCAGGACGCTGGTGCACGGCGAGCCGGACGTACCGAAGTTCATGGTGGTGATGTCGGCGACATCCCCCGGGTTGCCGGTGGTGCTCGCCATCGTCCCGGCGGCGTTCGAGACCGTACAGGTCATGGGGATGGTGGCGGTCAGCACGATGTTGCCGACGTTCGTCGCCGTGAACTCGGCCGGCGAGGGGTTGACGGTCCACACCGTGGAGGGCGCCGCCGAGGCGGTGCCGACGGTGAGGCCCAGCGCGGCCGCGGCCGCACACGCCACGACAGCCGACCTTCTGATGTTCTTCTTCATGGCTCGGGACTCTCCTTGGAGGGTTGACCGGCAGATCGCCATGACGTTACTGGCGGTAAACTTAGCTGAACAATGCGATGGTCCATGATTCTTTTAAAAGTGGAACAAGCTGTTTCCGGAGTGAGTGGTCCGCGGCTCGTCTTAGTCATGTGGTGCCAAAGCCGGGTGCGCGGACGGTGATGATCGCGCGCGTCCGCCCGCCGTCCGTATCGGGGCCGGGATGCTCACCGGCCGACAAAACCAGGCGGGCTTTTTGTGTCTTCCCTGACAGGTTCCGGATAGCTCGGGTCGGCATCCCGGAAAACTCGGAACCCAGTGTTGCCCACCGAGGTTACTCGGCCGTAACGTGCCGGTGTGGTGCTCGGCTCCAGGTCGGTGGCCCCCGTCGGCCGGAGCCATGACGGATGCTTTCCTGCCCACCCCCCCATCGGGCTCGGGCGTCCGTCGGCAGGGTCTCGCGGACCCAAACCCCCCCCCGGACCGCGAGACCCTGCCCTGTCTCCCTGGAGACAAGTGCGGGGCCGACGTGTTGTCAGTGCGGTGACAAGTTCCGGTTGGGTGCCGGGTATCCGGTGTCGCACCCGTTGTCAGTGCGCTCCGCGCCGACTTAACGTGCGCCCGCAGCGCATATCCGAATGGCGTCCGCTGGAGGTGATATGGGAATCGAGGTAGTGGTCGAGGGTCTGACCAAGTCCTTCGGTAAGCAGAGCATCTGGCGGGACGTGACACTCACTCTTCCCGCCGGAGAGGTGAGCGTGATGCTGGGACCGTCCGGCACCGGGAAGACCGTTTTCCTGAAGTCGCTCATAGGGTTGCTCAAACCCGAGAAGGGCCGTGTCCTCATCGACGGAGTGGACATGGTGAACAGCCCCGAAAGGGATATCTACGAGACCCGGAAATTGTTCGGCCTCATGTTCCAGGACGGAGCCCTCTTCGGTTCCATGTCCCTTTTCGACAACATCGCCTTCCCGCTGCGCGAGCACACCCGCAAGAAGGAGTCCGAGATCCGCCGCATCGTCATGGAGCGGATCGAGGTCGTCGGACTGCTGGGCGCGGAGGGCAAGCTGCCGGGAGAGATCAGCGGAGGCATGCGCAAGCGGGCCGGCCTGGCCCGCGCGCTCGTCCTCGACCCGCAGATCATCCTGTGCGACGAACCGGACTCCGGACTCGACCCGGTCCGCACCGCCTATCTCTCCCAGCTGCTGATCGACCTGAACGCGCAGATCGACGCGACGATGCTGATCGTCACCCACAACCTCGACATCGCCGCCACCGTGCCCGACAACATGGGGATGCTCTTCCGGCGCGAGCTCGTCACCTTCGGCCCGCGCGAGGTGCTGCTCACCAGCGACGAGCCGGTCGTGTCCCAGTTCCTCGGCGGCCGGCGCGAGGGTCCCATCGGGATGTCCGAGGAGAAGGACGCCGCCACCCTCGCCGCCGAGGCGGGTGCCGCCTCCCCCACGCGGCCCCGGGTGATCGTCCCGCAGCTGGAGCCGTCGCCCGGCCTCCCGCCCCGACAGGCCGTCGCCCGACGGCGTGAGCGTGTCATGGGCATGATCGACAGCCTGCCGTCCGCCGCGCGCTCCGCCATCCGGGAGACCTACGCGAAGGACGCCGGGGCGGCCACCCTGCCGATGCCCACGGCCGGGAGCGGCGTGTGATCACCGGCGCGCTGCGGCAGACCGGCCGGCTCTTCGCGCTCGCCCTCGAGGTCGGCCGCGCCGTCTTCCGAAGACCCTTCCAGTTCCGCGAGTTCGTGGAGCAGTTCTGGTTCGTCGCGAGCGTGACCATCCTGCCCGCCGCCCTCGTCTCGATCCCCTTCGGCGCCGTCATCGCCCTCCAGGTCGGCTCCCTGACCCAGCAGCTGGGCGCCCAGTCGTTCACCGGAGGCGCCAGCGTCCTCGCCGTCGTCCAGCAGGCGAGCCCGCTCATCGTCGCCCTGCTGATCGCCGGCGCCGGCGGCTCGGCCATCTGCGCCGACCTCGGCTCCCGCAAGATCCGCGAGGAACTCGACGCGATGGAGGTCATGGGCGTCTCGCCCGTGCAGCGACTGATCGTGCCCCGGGTCCTGGCCACCATGGCCGTGGCCGTCCTGCTCAACGGCCTGGTCTCCGTCGTCGGCATCCTCGGCGGCTACTTCTTCAACGTCGTCATGCAGGGCGGCACCCCCGGCGCCTACCTCTCCAGCTTCTCCGCCCTCGCCCAGCTGTCCGACCTGTACGTCAGCGAACTCAAGGCGCTGGTCTTCGGGTTCATCGCGGGCATCGTCGCCGCCTACCGGGGCCTCAACCCGCGCGGCGGCCCCAAGGGCGTCGGCGACGCCGTCAACCAGTCCGTCGTCATCACGTTCCTCCTGCTCTTCTTCGTCAACATGGTGATGACGGCCGTCTACCTCCAGATCGTCCCGCCGAAGGGAGGCTGAGGTCCGATGGCCTCCCCGCTCGTCTGGCTCGACCGCTCCGGCGACCAACTGCTTTTTTACGCCCGGGCCCTGCTGTGGATCCCGCGGACCCTGCGCCGCTACCTCAAGGAGGTGCAGCGTCTGCTGGCCGAGGTGGCCTTCGGCTCCGGCGGCCTCGGTGTCATCGGCGGCACCATCGGCGTGATGATCGCGATGACGCTCTTCACCGGGACCGTCGTCGGCCTCCAGGGCTATGCGGCCCTCGACCAGATCGGCACGGCCGCGTTCACCGGGTTCGTCTCCGCCTACTTCAACACCCGCGAGATCGCCCCCCTCGTCGCCGGACTCGCCCTCTCCGCGACCGTCGGGGCCGGCTTCACCGCCCAGCTCGGCGCCATGCGCATCAACGAGGAAGTGGACGCGCTGGAGGGCATGGGCATCCGCTCCATGCCCTACCTGGTCACCACCCGCATCATCGCCGGCGTCGTCGCCATCATCCCGCTCTACGCGATCGGGCTGCTCTCCTCCTACCTCGCCTCCCGCTATGTGACCGTCCTGTTCAACGGCCAGTCCCGGGGGACGTACGACCACTACTTCAACCTCTTCCTCTCCCCGACGGACGTCCTGCTCTCCGTACTGAAGGTGCTGATCTTCAGCGTGATGGTGATCGTCGCCCACTGCTACTACGGCTACCGCGCCTCGGGCGGCCCCGCCGGTGTCGGCGTCGCTGTCGGCCGGTCCGTGCGCAACGCCATCGTGCTGATCAGCGTCACCGACTTCTTCCTCTCGCTGGCCCTGTGGGGCGCGACCACGACCGTGAAGGTGGCGGGGTGAGATGAGCCGACCGAGCATGCACACGCTGCGCCACCGGCTCGCCGGAGTGGTGTTCGTGCTGGTGCCCGCCCTGCTGATCTGGCTGGCCGTCGCCGTCTACGACAAGAAGTTCACCGAGTCCGACCCGGTGGTCGTCGAGACCGGCAGCGCCGGCAACCAGATGCACCCGGGCGCCGAGGTGAAGCTGCGCGGCGTCGTCGTCGGCGAGGTCCGCGCCATCGACGCCACCGGCGACGGCGCCCGGCTCACCCTCGCCATGAAGCCAGGCGCACTGGACGACGTACCGTCCGACGTCCGCGCGCAGATGCTGCCGACCACCCTGTTCGGCGAGCGGTTCGTGGCCCTCGTACCGCCCGAGAACCCCTCGGCCGAGCCGCTGGCCGCCGGAGCCGTCATCCCCCAGGACCGCTCCGCCAACGCCATCGAGCTCCAGCAGGTGCTCGACAACGTCCTGCCGATGCTGACCGCCGTCCAGCCGCAGAAGCTCTCCGCGACCCTGTCCGCCGTCTCGCAGGCCCTGGAGGGACGCGGAGACCGGCTCGGCGACACGCTGACCCTGCTGGACGAGCACCTGAAGGAGTTCAACCCCCACCTGCCCACCCTCAACCGTGACCTCAAGGAACTCGTGAAGGTCAGCCATGTCTACGCGGACGCCGCGCCCGACATCATCACGGCGCTCACCGACTTCACCACCACCAGCGGCACCCTCGCCGAGCAGGAGGCCGCCCTCGCCGGCACCCTCGGCGCCACGACCCGGACGGCCGAGGACATGACGGCCTTCCTGCGGAAGAACAAGGACAACATCATCCGGCTCGGCGCCACGAGCCGGCCCACCCTGGAACTGCTCGCCGAGTACTCCTCGTCCTTCCCCTGCACCCTGCGCACCCTCGCCGAGTTCGTGCCGGCCATGGACAGGGCGCTCGGCAAGGGCACCGACCGGCCCGGCATCCACGTCGACGTCACCACCGTCGCCTCGCGCGGCGCCTACCGCCCCGGCCGCGACACCCCGGCGTACGACTCCGGCGGCGGCCCCCGCTGCCCCTCCGTGCCCTACCTCGGCACCCTGCCCCGGCCCACCGCGCGGGCCGCCACCCCCGCGGCCGACCAGGACCTCGGGCCCGCCAACTCCCCGTCGGAGAACGACCTCGTCAACGAACTCCTCGCCCCGGCCGCCGGCGAGAGCCCCGGAGACCTGCCCGACTGGAGCAGCCTGCTCGTCGGCCCCGTCTACCGCGGTACGGAGGTGACCCTCGGATGACCAGGGCCGACGACGCGCACATCCGGCGCCGCCCGTTGACCGGGCCGCTGCTCAAGTCCCTCGTCTTCGTGGTGGTCACCGCCCTCGCCACGACCGTGCTCGGCCTGGGCGTCGCCGGCGGCGGCGGCAGCTCCGGCACCGGCACCAGCACCTACAAGGCCCTGTTCACCGATGTCACCGGCCTCATGGACGGCGACAGCGTGCGGATCTCCGGGGTGAAGGTCGGCGAGGTGATCGACGTACGCGTCGTGCAGCGCCGCACCGCGCAGGTCACCTTCACCGTCCGCAAGGACCGCAGGCTGCCCCGGTCGACCACCGCCGCCGTGAAGTACCTCAACATGGTCGGCCAGCGCTATGTCTCCCTCGGCCGCGGCAGCGGCGACCTCACCGGCACCCTCGAGGAGGGCGGCACCGTCCCGCTGGACCGCACCACGCCCGCGCTCGACCTCACCCTGCTCTTCAACGGCTTCAAACCACTGTTCGAGGGACTCTCCCCGAACGACGTCAACGAACTCGCCGGATCCATCGTGCAGGTGCTCCAGGGCGAGGGCGCCACCGTCGACAGCCTGATCCGCCACATCGGCTCGCTCAGTACGACCGTCGCCGCCAAGGACGAGGTGATCGGCCAGGTCGTCGAGAACCTCACCACCGTCCTGGACACCCTCAACGACCGCGAGGCCGACTTCGACGACCTCGTCGTCACCCTGCAGCAACTCGTCACCGGCTTCAACGACGACCGCAAACCCCTCGGCGAGGCCGTCGAGGCCATGGGCGACCTGACCACCGTCACCGCCGGCCTCCTCGAGGACGGGCGCGCACCCCTCAAGACGGGCATCCGCGAACTGGGCCGGCTCTCGACGAACCTCGGCGAGCACACCCCGCAGATCGAGGACTTCCTCGCACGGACCCCCGCCAAGATGACCGCCCTGGCCCGCCTGTCCTCCTACGGATCGTGGTTCAACCTCTACCTCTGCGAGGCGCGCGTGAGCGGAGTGACCACCTCCGACGGCTCCAAGCCGCCCACCGGCATCGCGATCACCGAATCGAGGTGCCGCGGATGAGACGCCCTGGCATCAAGACGAGACGCCCCCGCATCAAACCGGTCAAGGAACGCAACCCCGTCACCGTCGGCGTGGTCGGGCTGCTCGTCCTGGCCCTGATCGGCGCCCTCGCCTACCACGTGGACCGGCTCCCGTTCGGCGGCGGCACCGCCTACAGCGCCGACTTCTCCGAGGCGGCGGGCCTGGACGAGGGCGACGAGGTGCGCATCGCGGGCGTCAAGGTCGGCCAGGTCACCGGCGTCGCCCTCGACGGTGCCAAGGTGAAGGTCACCTTCGAGGTCGAGGACGCCTGGCTCGGCGACCGGACCACCGCCGCCATCGCCATCAAGACCGTCCTCGGCGACAAGTACGTGGCGCTCGACCCGCTCGGCTCCGGCCCGCAGGACCCCGGCAACCGCATCCCGCTGACCCGCACCACCTCACCGTACGACGTGACCCAGGCGTTCCAGGACCTCAGCGGCACCGTCGACGACATCGACACCGGGCAGCTCGCGGAGAGCTTCGAGACCATCTCGGCCACCTTCAAGGACTCCCCGCCCCACGTACGCAAGGCCGCCACCGGCCTGTCCGACCTGTCCCGCTCCCTGTCCAAGCGCGACACGGAACTCTCCAAGCTCCTCAAGGGCAGCGCCGACTTCACCAAGACCCTGGAGAACAAGAAGTCCAGCTTCGAGACCCTCATCGAGGACGGCGGCTCCCTGCTCGGCGAACTGAGGGACCGCCGCGCCGCCATCGGCGCCCTGCTCGAGGGCAGCCGGGACCTCGGCACCGAACTCGGCGGCCTCGTCGAGGACAACGAGAAACAGCTCGGCCCCACCCTCAAGGCACTCGGCCGCGTCACCACCGTCCTGGAGAAGAACAACACCCAGCTCGGCAAGACCCTCGCGCTCGTCGGCCCGTACTACCGCCTGGTCGGAAACACCCTGGGCAACGGCCGCTGGTTCGACAGCTATCTGTGCGGCGTCGTGCCCCGCGACTACCTGCCCGAGACCTCCCAGCCCGAGACCGGATGCATGCCGCCGCAACAGCAGGCGGCCGCCCAGGGGAGCGGTGAGTGATGAACCGACGCAGAAAGATCCTCACCGGCGTGCTCGCCCTCGTGGTGCTCGCCGCCGGCGGCCTGGTCACCGCCCGGGCCCTCGCCTCCGACGGCACCCGCATCACCGCCTGGTTCGACCGCGCCATCGGCGTCTACGCCGGATCCGACCTGCGCATCCTCGGGGTGCGGGTCGGCGAGGTGGAGTCGGTGGAGCCGCAGGGCACCACGGTCCGCGTCGGCCTGCGCCTGGACGAGGGGGTGAAGGTCCCCAAGGACGCGCGGGCCGTCGTCGTCGCGCCGAGCGTCGTCGCCGACCGCTACGTCCAGCTCACCCCCGCCTACAGCGAGGGCCCCGCGCTCGCCGAGGGCGCCGTCCTGCCCGCCTCGCGCAACCACCTCCCCGTCGAGATCGACCAGATCTACGACTCGATCACCGAACTCGGCGAGGCCCTCGGCCCGGACGGTGCCAACTCCGAGGGCGCCCTGTCCGAACTGCTGCGGACCGGCGCCGCCAACCTCGACGGCAACGGCGAGGTCATCGGCGACAGCGTCGAGGAGTTCGGCAAGGCGGCCAAGACCCTCGACGGCAGCAGCGGCGACCTGTTCAAGACGCTCGGCAGCCTCCAGACCTTCACCACCATGCTCAAGGAGAAGGACACCGACGTGCGCACCGCCCAGGAACGCCTGGACGAGGTCGTCACCTTCTTCGCCGACAACAAGGACGACCTCACGGGCGCGCTGGAGGAACTCGGCACGGCCCTCGGCCAGGTCAAGACCTTCATCGAGAACAACCGGGGCGAGCTCAAGAAGAACGTCGACCGGCTCGTCCCCCTCACCCGGACCCTGGTCGAGCAACGGGCCTCGCTGGCCGAGGCACTGGATGTGGCACCCCTGGCCGCGGGCAACGTCGTGAACGCCTACAACCCCGACACCCGCACCCTCGACGGCCGCGCCAACCTCAACGAGATCAGCATGGGCGGACCGCTGCTCCCGCTGCCCGTGGCCGGTGCGACCGACGGGCAGAAGGGGGACGGCCGATGAAGCGCGGCATGCTCGCCGCGGGCCGGGCCGCCGGCCTCACCGTGGGCGGACTGATCGCCCTCGGCCTCGGCTTCGCCCTCGCCCTCGGCGGGGTCACCGCCCTGCCGCGGGGCTTCGACGGCATCGAGGACCTGCCGCTGCCCGGCGGCGCCGACCTCGGCGACCACCCCTACACCGTCACCGCCGAACTCCACGACGTACTCAGCCTGGTCCCGCACGCCGCCGTGAAGGTCAACGACGTCGACGTCGGCCGGATCACCGGCATCGAACTCGGCCGCGACGACTGGTCGGCCCGCGTCACCATGGAGATCAACGGCGACGTGCGGCTGCCCGCCGACGCCACCGCACGGCTCGAACAGTCCAGCCTGCTGGGCGAGAAGTACGTCCAGCTCGTCGCACCCGCCCGGGAGAGCGGAGCCGGCCCACTGGCCGACGGGAGTGTCATCCCGCTGGCCCGCACCAGCCGCAACACCGAGGTCGAGGAGGTGTTCGGCGCGCTGTCCCTGCTCCTCAACGGCGGCGGCGTGGGCCAGCTCAAGACCATCACCCGGGAACTCAACGCGGCGCTCGGCGGCCGCGAACCCGAGGTCCGCTCCATGCTGAAGCGGGTCAACACCCTGGTGACCGACCTCGACGGCCACCGGGAGGACATCACCGACGCCCTCGACGCCGTCAACCGGCTCTCCTCGACCCTCGCCACCCGCAAGGACGACGTCGGCACCGTCCTCACCGACCTCTCGCCCGGACTGAAGACGCTGGAGAAGCAGCGCGGCTCCCTGCTGACCATGCTGCGCTCCCTCGACACGCTCTCCGGCGTCGCCGTCTCCACCATCAACGCGAGCAAGGACGACATGATCGCCGACCTCAAGGCCCTCGCGCCGACGCTGAAGGCGCTCGCCGACGCGGGCACGGACCTGCCCGACTCGCTCGAGGTGCTGCTGACGTACCCGTTCACCGACGAGGTCCTGCGCGGGGTGAAGGGCGACTACCTCAACACCTACCTGAGCATGGTCGCCGTGCCCGGGACCGAGGTGATCCCGCCGCTGGTGCCCGAGGGCACGGCTTCCCCGTCCGCCAAGAAGAAGCGGTCCTCGGGGAAACAGAGCCCGTCCTCGCCCCTGCCGCTGCCCTCCGTGTCCGCGTCCTCGTCCGGGGGTGACCGCGGGTGATCACCCTCGCCGTCCGGCTGAAGAACCTCGCCTTCCTCCTCATCGCCGCCCTCGCCCTGTCGTACCTCGGCATCCGCTACGCCGACCTCGGCCGGTACGTCGGCGCCGCCGACTACTACACCGTCGACGTGCGACTCCCGCGCACCGGAGGCCTGTTCACCCACTCCGACGTCACCTACCGGGGCGTCTCGGTGGGCCGCGTCGGGCCGATCGACCTCACCGCCGACGGCGTCGTCGCCGAACTCCGCATCAAGAAGTCCGCCCCCGGCATTCCCGCCGACACCAAGGCCGTGGTCGCCGGTCTCTCCGCCGTGGGCGAGCAGTACATCGACCTGCGGCCCGAGAGCGACGGCTCCCCCTACCTCGCCGACGGCGCCCGCATCGAACAGGCCGACACCGAGGTGCCCGCACCCGTCACCGACGTGCTCACCAGCGTCGACGACCTCGTGAGCTCCGTCCCGCTGGAGGACCTGCGCACGGTCGTCGACGAGTTCGGCAAGACCTTCGAAGGGCACGGCGACGACCTCCAGGTGCTGCTCGACAGCGGCAGCGACTTCGTCCGGGCGGCCGACCGCGCCCTGCCGTCCACCACCCTGCTCATCAACGACGGCGAGACCGTCCTGCGCACCCAGGCCCAGGAGGCGCAGGCCATCCGCGACTTCGCCTCCGGGGCGAAGGAACTGGCCGTCGCCCTCAAGGGCTCCGACGCCGACCTGCGCCGCCTCCTCGCGGTCACCCCCGAGGCCGCCACCCAGGTCAGCGGCCTGCTGCGGGACCTCGACCCGAGCCTCGGCGTCGTCCTCGCCAACCTCCTCACCACCTCCGAGGTCGCCGTCACCCGGCAACGCGGCATCGAGGAACTCCTCGTGAAGTACCCGGCGGCCGTCTCCGCCGGCGCCACCGCCGTCGACGGAGGGAAGCTGAACCTCGGCATGGCCGTCACCTTCTTCGCCCCCCTGCCCTGCACCGACGGATACGGCGCCACGCGCTACCGCAACGGCCTCGACCTCGGCACCGCGCCCGCCCTCAACACCGGCGCGGCCTGCACCGCCCCGGCCTCGGGCGGATCCAACGTACGCGGTTCGGCGAACGCCCCGAAGGGCGGCGCGGTGCCCGATCCCGCCCGGCCCGGCTCCCTGCCCCCGGGCAGCGGCGGGACACCGGCGAAGGGTGGCGGGGCCGCCGTACTCCCCGGCGCACTCGCCCTGCCCGGACAGAGCGGCGAGGCACCGGCGGACCTGGCCGACCTCCTCGCCCCCACCACGGGCGGCACCCGATGAGGCGGGCCCGGATCCTCACCGGGGCGGGGCTCGCACTGGCCCTCGGCTTCTGCGGTACCGGCGTGTGGACGTACGCACAGGCACGCACCGACGACTCGCTCGCGTACGGCAGGCAGCGGGACGAGGCGCTGGCCGACGGACGCAGGGGCATCTCCGTCCTCACCACGATGAAGGCCGCCACCCGGCAGCAGGCGGAGCAGAGCATCCGGGACTGGCAGGCCGTCTCCACCGGGCCGCTGCGGGGGGACCTCGGAGGGACCAGGGCCGAGGCGGGGGCGTCGGCGCGCGGCACGGTCACCGAGGCCGCCGTCACCGCGCTCGACACGCGGTCCGGCACGGCCAAGCTCATCGCCACCGTCCGCGTCGAGGTCACCCCCGCCGGGACGAAGAAACCGACCACCGACCGCAAGCGCCTGGAGGCGGTCCTGGCCCGCACGGGCGAGGGCGAGTGGAAGGTGAGGGCGCTGAGCGCCGTACCGGTCGAGGGGGAGAAGGAGGGCAACGCCCGATGACACCGACGTGGCTGCTCCGCAGGGACCGCCCATCGGAGCCCGCCCCGGGGGCCGACGCGCCCCCCGGGAACGGGTCCGAGCCCTCCGCGGACGCGTCCGGCGACGCCCCCGCCCGCCGGACGCCGCACGGACGTCTGCGGCGGGCCGCCCCGGCCGGCGCCGCCGTGGTCCTCGTCCTCGCCGGCTGCGGCCTCTTCCACGAGGCCCACCAGCTGAGGTCGGCCGCGCCCGCCCGGAACCACGCGCTCACCGACACCGAGGCCACCCACCGCGTCGCCGGCGACATCGGCAACGCCCTCGCCCGTGTCTTCTCCTACACCCCGGACGGCACCGCCGCCGCGGAGCGCTCCGCGCGCACCGTCCTCGACGGCCGCGCCGCCCGCCAGTACGAAACCCTCTTCGCCCAGGTCCGCGACGACCTCACCGAGCAGCGCGTCAGCCTGAGCACCCGGGCCGTCCGCACCGGAGTGATCGAACTCGACGGCGACCGGGCCCGCCTGCTGGTCTTCCTGGACCAGACCTCCCACAGGGCCGCGGGGAGGAGCAAGGCCGAGGCCGGCACCGCGGCGGCCCAACTCACGGTCACCGCACGGCTCGAGGACGACCGCTGGCGGATCGTCGACATCAAGGCCCGCTGACCATGCGCGGGAGACTGGAGCAGCCCATGAAACGCCCGGTCCGCCTCCTCACCGCAGGCCGCACCCGGCCGCTGCCGGCCCTGGCCCTCGCCCTCACCCTCGTCGCGGGCGGCTTCGCGGCCTGGGCCGGTCAGGACTGGTACCGCGCGGCCCACGACGAGCAGGCCGCGTACGCCGCACAGCGGGACGCCGCACTCGCCGCCGGGGAGCAGGCCGTGCAGAACCTGAACACCCTCGACCACCGCGACCTGAAGCAGGGCCTCGACCTCTGGGAGTCGTCGACGACCGGCGAACTGCACGAGCAACTGACCGCCGGACGCGCCGAGTTCACCGAACAGGTGAAGGAGGCGAAGACGGTCAGCACGGCCCGGGTGCTGTCGGGCGCCGTCACCGAACTCGACGACCGCGCCGGCCGCGCCCGCGTGATGGTCGCCCTGCGCGTCACCGTCGAGGCGGCCGACGGAGCCAAGAGCGACAAGGACAGCCGCATGCTCGGCGAACTCACCCGCACCGAGGGCCGGTGGAAGCTGAGCGCCCTGGGCCAGGCACCCGTGGGCGGCACATCGGACGGCTGACCGGTCCCGCACCGCAGAAGCCGACCGCAGCGAGGAGGACACCGCACCATGTCGACGACCCGTCACCACATCAACCGCCAGCGGCGCCGGCAGGCCCGCGAGACCCGGCCCGCCGCCGCTGCCTCCGCCGGGAGCCCGGAGACCACAGGGGGCCGCACCGGTACGGCCGTCCTGGCGCCCGCCGAGGCCGCGGAGGCCGCCGAGGCCGCCGAGCCGACCCCGGCCGAGGAAGCGAAGACCCCCCGGGCGGCCCGGCCGCGCCGCCCCGTGGGCCTGGTCGTGCTCTGCGCGCTCACGCTGCTCCTCGGCGGTTTCGCGGGCTGGGCCCACGCGAAGGCCGACGCGCTCCGGACCGAGCCCGCGCGGAGCAACACCGCACTCACCGACCTCGCCCGCACCAGCGAGATCAAGGGACAGGTGGCCAAGGCCGTCGACAGCCTCTTCTCCTACGACCACGCCGACCCCGGCGCCGCCGAGAAGGCCGCGAAGAACCTCCTGACGGGAAAGGCCGTCGACCAGCACCGAGCCCTGCTCGCCGACGTTCGCGAGCGGGCCGACGAACAGAAGGCGGTGATCACCACGACGGTCACCGAGAGCGCGGTCGAACGAATCGACGGCGACCGGGCCCGGGTCCTCGTCTACGCCGACCAGAGCAGCGTCGCCACCACCGGGAGCAAGACCGCGACGGACCAGACGAACAAGGGAGACGAGGCGGACGAGGGCGTGTACGCGGCCGCCATGCTCGCCGTCGACGTCGTGCACCGCGACGGACGCTGGCTCGTCTCCGGCATCGACACCTTCGGCCGCTGAGACCCCGCCTCCCGCCCCGCACACTCCCGCCCGTCCGCCTCCGACTCCGACAGGAGTGACACCATGCTCGTACGCCGTGCCCGACGCCTGTACGCCGGCCGGACCCGCAGGGGACTGCGCACGACCGCCCTCGCCGTGGCGGCCATGGCGGCCCTCACCGCGTCCCAGGCGCCCGGCCTCACCCGGGACGCCGAGGACGACCGCGCCGCACCGGCCGCCGACGACGCGAGCCCGGCGACCGCAGGGGGCCCGTACGCCGAGCTCGCTCCCCCGGGTGACGGCTCCTACCACACCGAACTCCCGCCCCTGAGGACCCCGGACGTCGCACCGGCCTCCCCGGCGCTCGGGCGGGACGTACGCGCCCAGTCGGGCATCCCGGCCACCGTGCTGCGCGCCTACCGAGCCGCCGAGGCCTCCGTCGGCAGGACGGACCCCGGCTGCCGACTGCCCTGGGAACTGCTCGCGGCGATCGGCAAGGTCGAGTCCGGCCAGGCGCGCGGCGGCGCGGTCGACCGCAACGGCACGACGCTGAGCCGCATCACCGGGCCGCCCCTCAACGGCCGGGGCTTCGCCCTGATCCGGGACACGGACGGCGGCGCCCACGACGGCGACAGGGTCTACGACCGGGCGGTGGGCCCGATGCAGTTCCTGCCGTCCACCTGGGCCCGCTGGGGCGCGGACGGCAACGGCGACGGCCGCGCCGACCCGAACAACATCTTCGACGCGGCGCTGGCGGCCGGGCACTACCTGTGCGCCGGCGACCGGGACCTGGGCCGGGCGGCGGACCTGGACCGGGCGATCCTCAGCTACAACCACTCCCACTCCTACCTGGAACTGGTCAGGCACTGGCTGGAGTTCTACCGCCGCGGGGTCCACACCGTCCCCGACGGCGAGGGCGTCGTCCCCAAGAGCCCCGGCGCGGGCGGCGACACCCCGGCGACCGAACCCGTCGACGGCGAGCGCGGTGACAAGGGAGGCGGGGGCAAGGGGAGCGGGGACGAGGGCGGCGGCATCGTCATCGGCCCGGACCCGACCACTACGCCGGGCCGTCCCGCGCCGTCGCCTTCCCGGCCGGTGCCGTCAGGGTCCCCGGACCCGACCTCGCCGTCTCCGGACCCCTCCTCCCCGACGGCCCCTCCGACGAGCCAGGAGCCGACGCAGCCGCCCGGCGAGACCCCCACCGGGACTCCGGCACCGTCGCCGGACCCGACCGACCCGAGCCCTTCGCCGACCACCCCGGACGACTGCACCTCGGCACCGGGAACCCCGACCGCCGACCCCACGGCCTCCCCGGGCACCTCACCCTGCCCGACTCCGTCGACCGCCTCGTCCGAATGAGGGAGGCCGACGGTCGGCTCAGCCCGTCCGGCCCATGCCCGCCGGGTCCGGCCAGTTCTGCGGCCCCGGCCAGCCCGTCGCCGGGACCGACTCCAGGCCGTTGGTGCCCCTGACCTGCGCGGCCGTGAGACCACCACGGGCCGGGACACCGGGCGGGGTGGGCCCGGCGGGCAGCGGGACCTGGGCCGCCGCGGGAGCGGGTGCCGGAACGGGGACGGGGACGGGGGCGGGGACGGGCATCGGCTGCTGAGGAGCCGGTGCCGGGTGGGGGGCCGGCACCGGCTGGGGAAACGGCACCGGCGGGGGAGCCGGCACCGGCATCGGGCCGACGGTGGCCGCCGCCGGGGCGACGGGTACCGCGGCGGGGAGCGGCATGCCGGTGCCGGCGGCGGGAGCGGTGCCGAGGCCCGGGGCCCCGGCACCGGCGGGCCGATCGGCGAGCGCGCGCAGACCGGCCCCGTTGGTCTCGCTCACCAGGCGGTCCACGGCCGCCGTGCCCGAGCTGTAGCCGGTCCCTGTGGCGGGCCCGGGCACGGCGGCTCCCCTCCTGGACCCGTAGAGCACCTGTTCCAGGCCGGACACCAGGCGACGCACGTCCACCTGGGGGCGCACCACGAGACGCAGGAAGCGACTGGACGAACCGATCTTGTTGCCGCATTCACGGACCAGGACCCGGTGCTCGGTGAGCATCCGGTCCCGGACGACGGTGCCCTCGGCGCCCACGGGGAGGCGTACGAAGAGGAAGTTGCCCTGGGAGGGGTACACGGTCAGACCGGGCAGCGCGGACAACCGGCCGGCCATCTCCAGGCGGTCGCGGCGGACCTGGTGCAGGCTCTGCGCGTACTCGGGGCCGTGGTCCCGCAGCATGAACACCACGTGCTCCGCGAAGGAGTTGAGGTTCCACTTGGGCAGCATGGCGCGCACCCGGCCCGCGAGCGCCGGGTTGGCCACCAGGTAGCCGAAGCGGATGCCGTGCAGGCCGAAGTTCTTGCCGAGGCTGCGCAGGACGACGACGTTGGGGCGCAGCATCGCCTCCTGGACCACGCTCGGTTCGACCTCCGCGTCGGCGAACTCCAGGAACGACTCGTCGATCACGACCAGGTCCCGGTCGGCCATCGCGTCCATGAACTGCACGAGGGCCTGCTTGTGCAGATAGCCGCCGTCGGGGTTGTTGGGGTTGCAGATCACCACCGCCCGCGTTCCTCTGGCCCGGACGAACTCGGCGTACTGCGCGAGGTCGAGGGCGAAGCCGCCGGCCTCCTGGAGCGGGAACATGTCGACCCGCTTGCCGGTCTCCATGGGCTGGTCGGTCCAGCGGCCGAAGGTGGGGACGGGGACGGCGAGGGACTCACGGACCAGCAGGTGGTCGATCCAGGTGATCAGCTCCGTGGAGCCGTTGCCCATCGCCACGCACTGCGGGGGAAGTTGGAGCAGGCTGCACAGCTCGGCCGTGATGGTGTCGGCGCCGCTCGGGTAGTACGTGATGATGTCGCGCAGCCGCCCGGCCATCTCGTCGAACATCGCCGGGGTGGGGAAGTACGGGTTGCAGGGGATGCAGAAGTCCACCGGACCGGCGCCCGCCTCGCCGCCGCTCTCCCGCGTCAGCGCCGCCATCGACGGGCTGTGCGCCGCGGTGCTGCGGAACAGCGAGGTGACGTTGCCGGACAAGTGAACCTCCGTCGGTGGGGGGCCCGCGCGGGGGAGCGCGGGCCGCCCTTACATACGGAGGCGGGAGGGGCACCGTTCAACAGGTGTGAAGAAAGTGTGCCCGCGTGCCGTCAGGCGTCGAAGGAGTGCACCGTCGACGTCCGGTACGTCTCGCCGGGCCGCAGTACCGTCGAGGGGAACGACGGCTGGTTCGGCGAGTCCGGGAAGTGCTGCGTCTCCAGGCACAGGGCGTCGCCCTGCCGGTAGAGGGAGCCGCCGGTGCCGGTCAGGGTGCCGTCGAGGAAGTTGCCCGAGTAGAACTGCAGGCCGGGCTGGTCGGTGGCGATGCGCAGGGTGCGGCCGGAGGCGCGGTCGCGCAGGGTGGCGATGTGCTCGGGGCGTTCGGTGATGCCCTTGTCCAGGACCCAGTTGTGGTCGAAGCCCTTGGCGGTCACCAGCTGCGGGTGGGCGTCGCGGATGTCCCGGCCGATGGGCTTGGCCCGGCGGAAGTCGAAGGGCGTGCCGGACACCTTCGCCAGCTCGCCGGTCGGGATCAGGCCCGCGTCGGTGGGGGTGAAGCGGGACGCGGCGATCGACAGCTCGTGGTCCTCGATGGTGCCGCTGCCCTCGCCGGCCAGGTTCCAGTAGACGTGGCTGGTGAGGTTGACGACGGTGGCCCTGTCGGTGGTGGCCTCGTAGTCGATGCGCCAGTCGCCGCTCCGGGTGAGGGTGTACGTCACCTTCGCCTTGAGGGTGCCGGGGTAGCCCATCTCGCCGTCGACGCTGGTGTAGTGCAGGACCAGGCCGACGTCGGAGCCCTCGGTGAACGGCTCGACGTCCCACACCCGGTAGTCGAAGCCCAGGGCGCCGCCGTGCAGGGAGTTCTCGCCGTCGTTGACGGAGAGCTGGTACTGCTTTCCGTCCAGGGTGAAGCGGCCCTTGGCGATGCGGTTGCCGTACCGCCCGATCAGGGCGCCGAAGTGCGGGCTGCGGGCCACGTAGTCGTCGAGGTTGTCGAAGCCCAGCGAGACGTTCTCGTAGCGGCCCCGGCGGTCGGGGATCTCCAGGGACTGGACGACTCCGCCGTAGGACAGGACCTTCATCCGCGTGCCGCCGTTCTCCAGCGACCAGCGGTACACCTTCGTGCCGTCGGCGAGCTTGCCGAAGAGCTCCTTCACCGGCTTCCTGCCTCCCGTGGCGTGTGCCGTGCCGCCGACCGTGGCCGCGGCGATGCCCGCGGCGGTGGCGGATGCGATGACCGTGCGTCTGCTCAGTTCCATTGCGGCTCCTGTTACTTCCGTGAAAGAAGCGGGCCCCGCCTGCCGCGGCAGACGGGGCCCGAAGTGACCTACGAACCGACCCTGCGCTTGTTCCACACGTCGAACCCGACCGCCGCCAGCAGCACGGCGCCCTTGATGACCTGCTGCCAGTCGGTGCCGATGCCGACGAGGTTCATGCCGTTGTTCAGCACGCCCAGGACGAGACCGCCGATGATCGCGCCGAGGACCGTGCCGACACCGCCGCTCATCGACGCGCCGCCGATGAACGAGGCGGCGATGGCCTCCAGCTCGAAGTTGAGGCCGGCCTTGGGCGAGGCCGCGTTGAAGCGGGCGGCGAAGACCAGACCCGCCAGGGCCGCGAGCATGCCCATGTTCAGGAAGACCAGGAAGGTGACCTTCTTGTCCTTCACACCCGACAGCTTGGCCGCGGGCAGGTTGCCGCCGATGGCGTAGATGTGGCGGCCGATGATCGCGTTGCGCATCAGGTAGCCGAAGCCGACGACCAGCACGCCCAGGATGAGCAGCACGATCGGGGCGCCCTTGTAGCTGGCGAGCAGCAGCGTGACGACGAGGACCGCGGAGACCAGGGCGACCAGCTTGAGCAGGAACAGCTTGGCCGGCAGCACCTCGAGCGCGAACTCCTGCTGCCGCTTGCGGTCCCGGACCTCCTGGTAGACCACGAAGGCGATCAGCGCGAAGCCCAGCAGCAGGGTGAGGTTGTGGTAGTTGGTCTCCGGGCCGACCTCGGGCAGGAAGCCGTTGGCGATCTTCTGCAGGTCCTTCGGGAACGGGCCGAGGGTCTGGCCCTCCAGGAAGATCTCGGTGAGACCGCGGAAGAGCAGCATGCCCGCGAGGGTCACGATGAACGAGGGTATGCCGAGATAGGCGATGAAGAACCCTTGCACCGCGCCCGCGACCGCGCCGATGGCCAGGCACAGCACCACCGCGAGCGGCCAGGCGAGATCCTGTTCCACCATCAGTACGGCGGCCATCGCGCCGATGAACGCGGTCAGTGAGCCGACCGAGAGGTCGATGTGGCCCGCGATGATGACGAGCATCATGCCGATCGCGAGGATCAGGATGTAGCTGTTCTGCAGCACCAGGTTGGAGACGTTGCGCGGCAGCAGCAGGTCGCCGTCGGACCAGACCGCGAACAGCGCCACGATCAGGCCGAGGGCGATCAGCATGCCGTACTGGCGCATGTTGCGGCGCATGCCGTCGAGCATCAGCTGCAGCAGGCCGTCGCCGGAGGCCGATCCGCCTCTGCCGGGAGGCGCGGGGGCCGGGGTCTTGGCGGTCACGTCCGTGCTCATCGGGTTACCTCTTTGTCCTTCGTCATCTGACGCATCAGCGCTTCCTGCGACGCCTCGGCCCGTGAGAACTCACCCGTCAGCCGCCCCGCGGCCATGGTGTAGATGCGGTCGCACATGCCGAGCAGCTCCGGCAGTTCGGAGGAGATGAAGACGACCGCCTTGCCCTGGGCGGCCAGCTGGTCGATGACCGTGTAGATCTCGTACTTGGCACCCACGTCGATGCCGCGGGTGGGCTCGTCCAGGATCAGCACCTCGGGACCCGCGAAGATCCACTTGCTGAGGACGACCTTCTGCTGGTTGCCGCCGGACAGCTTGCCCACCGGCTCGAAGACGGTCGGCGCCTTGATGTTCATGGACTTGCGGAAGTCCTCGGCGACCTGGCGCTCCCCGTGCTCGTCGACGACACCTCGTTTGGCGACCTTGCCCAGCGCGGTCAGCGAGATGTTCCGGTTGATGGTGTCGATGAGGTTGAGGCCGTAGTGCTTGCGGTCCTCGGTGACGTACGCGATGCCGTGGCCGACCGCCTCCGGGACGGTCCTGGTACGGATCTCGGTGCCGTCCCTGAGGACCGTGCCGCCCGCGTACCGGCCGTAGGTGCGGCCGAAGACGCTCATCGCCAGCTCGGTGCGGCCGGCACCCATGAGGCCCGCGATGCCGACGATCTCGCCGCGCCGGACCTGGACCGACACGTCGTCGACGACCTTGCGCTGCTGGTCGATGGGGTGGTGCACGGTCCAGTTGCGGATCTCCAGGGCGGGCGAGGCCCCTTCCTCCGGCTGGTGCGGGGTCCGCTCCGGGAAGCGGTTCTCCAGGTCGCGGCCGACCATCCCGCTGATGATCCGGTCCTCGGTCGTCTCCTCCGCCTTCACGTCGAGCGTCTCGATGGAGCGCCCGTCGCGGATGATCGTGACCGAGTCGGCGACCCGGCGGATCTCGTTCAGCTTGTGCGAGATGATGATCGATGTCATGCCCTGTTCCTTCAACTGAAGGATCAGATCGAGGAGTTTGCCGCTGTCCTCGTCGTTGAGCGCCGCCGTCGGCTCGTCCAGGATGAGCAGCTTCACCTTCTTCGAGAGCGCCTTGGCGATCTCCACCAGCTGCTGCTTGCCCACGCCGATGTCGGCGACGCGGGTCTCCGGGTGCTCGTCGAGCCCGACCCGGCGCAGCAGTTCGGTGGCGTGGCGAAGGGTGTCGTTCCAGTTGATCAGTCCGCGCTTGGCGTGCTCGTTGCCGAGGAAGATGTTCTCCGCGATGGACAGATACGGCACCAGCGCCAGCTCCTGGTGGATGATCACGATGCCGTGCTGTTCGCTCGCCCGGATGTCCTTGAACCGGCAGGTCTCGCCCTCGAAGAGGATGTCCCCCTCGTAGCTGCCGTGCGGATGGACGCCGGAGAGCACCTTCATCAGGGTCGACTTGCCGGCGCCGTTCTCCCCGCAGATGGCGTGGACCTCGCCCTGGCGGACGGTCAGCGTGACGTCCGACAGCGCTTTGACACCGGGAAAGGTCTTGACGATCGAGCGCATTTCCAGGACGGGTCCCGCCATGGTCGTGCCTTCCAATCCTTGTGGGGGCCCGGTTACTTGAGGTCGTCCGCGGAGTAGGTGCCGCCGTCGACGAGGACCTTCTCGTAGTTGGTCTTGTCCACGCTGACCGGCTGCAGCAGGTAGGCGGGGACGACCTTGGAACCGTTGTCGTACGACTTGGTGTCGTTGACCTCGGGCTTCTTGTCGTTGAGGGAGGCTTCGACCATGTTCGAGGCGACCTTGGCGAGCTCGCGGAGGTCCTTGAAGACGGTCTGGGTCTGCTCGCCCGCGATGATCGACTTCACCGAGGCGACCTCGGCGTCCTGGCCGGTGACGACCGGCATGGGCTTGTTGGCGGAGCCGTACCCGTCCGACTTCAGCGCGGAGAGGATGCCGATGGAGATGCCGTCGTAGGGCGAGAGCACCGCGTCGACCCGGGCGCCGCGGTAGCTGGAGGTGAGCAGGTCGTCCATGCGCTTCTGCGCGGTGCCGCCGTCCCAGCGCAGGGTGGTGACCTGGTTCAGGGCGGTCTGCTTGGAACGGACGACCAGCTGGCCCTTGTCCATGTAGGGCTTGAGGACGTTCATCGCACCCTGGAAGAAGTACCGGGTGTTGTTGTCGTCGTTGGAGCCGGCGAACAGCTCGATGTTGAAGGGGCCCTTCTCGCCCTTCGTCAGACCGAGCTTCTCGGCGATGTAGCCGCCCTGCAGCTCGCCGACCTTCTCGTTGTCGAACGAGGCGTAGTAGTCGACGTTCTCGGTGCCGAGGATCAGCCGGTCGTAGGAGATGACCGGGATGTCGGAGTCCTTGGCCTGCTGGAGCACGTTGTTGAGGGACTTGTTGTCGATCGCGGCGACGACCAGGGCGTCCACGCCCTGGGTGATCATGTTCTCGATCTGGGAGACCTGCTGGTCCGGGTCGTCCTCGCCGTAGACGAGCTTGGTCTCGTACCCCTTGGCCTTCAGTTCCTTCTCGACGTTGGCGCCGTCGGCGATCCAGCGCTCGGAGGACTTGGTCGGCATCGCGATGCCGATGGTGGCGCCGTCGGAGCCCCCCTTGTCCTCCTCGCTGCCGCCCTCGCTGCTCTGGCCGCAGGCGGTCAGCGTGAGGGCGAGGGAGGCGGCGGAGGCTATGGCGGCGAGTGCGGCTCTGCGGTTGCGCATGGTCATCATCCTTGATGTGGGTGCAGGGCTCGGTCTGGTGGTGCCAGGACGCTGGAACGCTGAGGGTGGATCGACCGAGAGGCAGGTGTGTGGGATTGTGCGCGGTCGTGTCTTCTTTTGTGAAGGGAGTTTCCGGAACGTTATGACGAGATCTCGAACCGGTTGAGCGACCCCGGCAGCCGGGTGCCGAGCGGCGCCATGTCCCCGTCCGCCCCGTGCCGGGCCAGCAGGTCGAGGGCGAGCCGGCCGCGCCGCACCCGCTCCTTGGCGGTGGCCAGGGTCAGTTCCCGCAGGTGGTGGCCGTACGGGTAGATCCCGGGCGCCTTGGCGAGGCCGAACTTCAGATACAGCGGCGCGCCGCGCCGGATCAGCTCGGCGATCTCGTACATCCGCACATAGCCGCCGAGGTCGTCGGGAGCCTCGATGTACATGTCCATCGGCGCGGCCGAAACCCGCCGTATTTCGGTCAGGTGGTCCGGCGTCAGGTCGCTGGGCACGTTGATGGAGTCGGCGCCGAGCCGCTCGTACACCGCGTACGAGGCGGGGTTGACCGGTCCCACGAGCGCCGACAGCTTGAGCGTGGTGTCGGCGGGGATGACGCCGGCCGACCGCGCCCGGTGCAGCGTCCACAGCACGCCCTCGTCGGCGACGAGCAGGCACTTGACGCCCAACTCCGTGGCCCGGACGGCGTCTTCGACGCACCCGGCGACGGCGTCGTGGCCGCGGGCGCGCAGACCCGCGCCGCCCGAGTCGGTCCGGGTGGAGCCGCCGATGTCCCAGGTGCCGCGCGGACCGGTGAACAGGCAGAGCTCGATGTCGCGTTCGGCGGTGGCCTCGACCATCTCGGTGATCTCGGCGTCGGTCAGCATCCACACCCCGCTGCCCTGGCTGATCCGGTGGATCGGCACGTCCAGCCGCGAGGACTCCTTCAGCACCACCCCCAGCGCCTCCGGACCCTCGCAGGAGGGGATCTCGGTGCGCCAGCGGCCACCGCCCGGGAAGGAGTGCGGCGAGGCGTCGGCGGCGTCGGGGGCGGGCGCGGCCAGACCGAGGGCGGTGAGCGCCGGCTCACCGGGCCTGCGTGCGGCGGCCGTGGCGGAAGCGTCGGTCACAAGCGTTCCTTAGGGTTCGATACGCCGGAGCCCGCACCCGGCATGCCGTGTTCGACATGTCGGACAGAGTTCGCGGCGTGAGGTACGAAAAGCTCGAAGTGGATGTACGCCGGTACGGAGGCCGTCAGGTCGCCCCCGTACCGGCGTACGGCTCAGGGGCGGTCAGGGATGCAGCAGCACCTTGCCCACCTTGGGGTCGCCGGACCCCACCAGCTCGATGGCCCCGGCGAACTCGGCGAGCGGCAGCTCGTGCGTCACCAGGGGCCGCGGGTCGAGCAGACCGGCCGCGAAGACCCGCACCGTGTGCGCCCACGCGTCCGGCGGCGCCCCGAAGACGGTGTGCACCTCCAGCTGCCGTACGACCAGGTCGGTCGGGTCCAGCCCGGCGGCGCCCGGCGCCGGGATGCCGGTCAGCACCAGCCGGCCGCCCCTGCGCAGCAGCGCGGCGGCGGTGCGGGCGGCGTCCGCGGACCCGGCGGTCTCGATCACGACGTCGAAGTCGTCGGGCAGCAGCTGGTCCTTCGTCCGGAAGTCGGTGGCACCGAACTGCCGCGACAACGCCTCCCGGTCGCCGCGGGTACCGACGACCAGCAGCTCGGCCGGGGACGCGGCGCGCAGGAACTGCACGGCGAACATGCCGAGCGTCCCGGTGCCGACCACCGCGACCCGCTCACCGGGGCGGGCGTTCGCCTTGAGCGCGGCGGCGGCGATGCACGCGGCCGGCTCCAGCAGGGCGGCGGCGGTGAGGTCGGCGTCGTCCGGCAGGGCGTGCAGGAGGCGGGCGGGCAGCGTCAGCGTGGGAGCCATGGCCCCCGGCTGGGTGAACCCCGTCTCCTCGTACCCCGCCGTGCACAGCGTCGTCTCGCCCGCGTGGCAGCGGTCGCAGACCTGGCAGTTGCGGAACCCCTCACCGACGACCCCGCGCCCGACGAGGGACGCGGGCACCCCGGCGCCGACCCGCTCCACGGTCCCGGACCACTCGTGGCCGGGGGTGAGCGGGTAACGCACGTACCCCTCGGGCCGGTTGCCCTGGTAGACCTCGCGGTCGCTGCCGCAGATCCCGGCGGCGTGCACCCGGACCAGCGCCTCGCCGGGCCCGGGCTCGCGCGGCTCGTGCGTCACGAGCCGGTGGACGCCCGGCGCCTCGATGACGACCGCGTCGCTCATGCCTGCGTCCCCTTGGGCTTGCGCTGCTCCCAGCCCTCGGCCCACAGGTCGAACCGCGCCTGCTGCTGCGGGAACTCGGCCGCCGCGTCGACGTCCAGCTCGACCCCGAGACCGGGGGCGTCGGACAGGTGGAAGCAGCCGTCCTCCGGGTTCACCTGCGGCGCGCCCTTCACCACCTTCTTGATCTCCGCGTCCGCGAAGTCGTTGAAGTGCTCCAGGATCTTGAAGTTCGGGGAGGTGAAGCCGACCTGGAGGCTGGCGGCGGTCAGCACCGGCCCGCCCACGTTGTGCGGCGCCACCAGCGTGTAGTGGGTCTCGGCGGTCGCGGCGAGCTTACGGGTCTCCCAGATGCCGCCGATGTGACCGACGTCGGGCTGGATGACGTCCACCGACTGGTCCTCGAACAGCTCGCGGAACTCGATCCGGTCGTGGATGCGCTCACCGGTGGCGATCGGCATGTCCACCTTCTCGGCGACCTTCCTGAGCGCCTTGAGGTTCTCCGGCGGGACCGGCTCCTCCAGCCAGGCCGGCTTGAAGGGCGCGAGTTCCCGCGCGAGCCGGACGGCGGTGGAGGGCGAGAACCGGCCGTGCATCTCCAGCATCAGCTCGGCGTCGGGCCCGATGGCGTCCCGTACGGCCTCGATCAGCGAGACGGCGTAGTTCGTCTGCTGCTGGTCCAGCTCGAAGTGCCCGGTGCCGAAGGGGTCGATCTTCAGCGCCCGGTACCCGCGCTCCATGACCCCCTGCGCGGCCTTGTGGTACGCCTCCGGAGTCCGCTCCGTCGTGTACCACCCGTTGGCGTACGCCTTGACCTTGTCGGTGACCTTGCCGCCCAGCAGCTGCCAGACGGGCACGCCGAGCGCCTTGCCCTTGATGTCCCAGCAGGCCATCTCGACGACGGCGATGCCGGACATCACGATCTCGCCGGCGCGGCCGTAGTCGCCGTACTTCATGCGGCGGGTCAGGTCCTCGACAGCGAACGGGTCCGAGCCGAGAATGTGGTTGACCTCGGCTTCCTTCAGGTAACCGAGGAGGGCGTCGGTGTGGCCCAGCATCCGGGTCTCGCCGACTCCGGTGATGCCCTCGTCGGTGTGCACCTGAACGTAGGTCAGGTTGCGCCACGGCGTCCCGACCACGTGTGTGCTGATTCCGGTGATGCGCACGGCGGCTACCCTTCGCTGTGTTCGATATTTCGTCACTCGTTCGAAATGCTGGCGTGACAGTAAGGAGGGGGCGGCGGGGGTGTCAATGGGTCGGACACATAACGGTTTCGGCAGTTTCGAAAGTACGGCGGGAACGCTCCCGGGCGCTTTCCTACACAACCTTCACAGCCGCCTCTAGGAACACGGCCGTTGCGGAACTTAACCTTCCCGCGTCATGGACTACTGCCACCCGTGCCGACGGCACCTCAACGGCGCCCTCGCCTGCCCGGGGTGCGGCACGCCCGTCGCGCAACCCCCGGCGCCCGACGCTTACTTGACGTCCGGTGAGGGACGTTCGCCGGGGCCCGCCGACAGGCCCGACGGCGCCCCCGGCGCCGCGAGCCCGGCCGGAGGCGGCAGGGCGAGCCGCCGGGACCGCAAGGCCGCCGCGCACCGTCGCCGGCGCCGAGGGGCGCTCCTCGTCACCGCGGGCTTCGTCCTCGCGGCGGGCGGGCTGAGCCTCGCCGAACTCGGCATCGACGCCCCGGACTCCTCGCAGGCGCCGGCCGCGGCGGGCGGCGAGACGACGGACGGCGAGGCGACCCGCGAGGTGGGGGAGGCCTCGGCGATCCCGGTCGACGACACGGCCGGCACGACCACGACCACGACGTCGGGCAGCCCGTCCCCCGACACCTCCGCCTCGACCTCGGCGTCGGCCTCACCCTCGAAGTCCCCGGACGCCTCGGAGTCGGGAACACCGAACGATCCCGAAAACCCGTCGAAACCCCCACCGTCGGCGTCCGCGACAACCCAGCCCCAGAATCCCCCACCTCAGTCGGACAACCCATCCCCGACGACAACCCCCACGCCCCCGACCACGTCCCCGACCCCCACCCCCACAGAAACCTGCGACCGCTTCCTGTGGTGGTGCACCTAACCCCCCAGCCTGCGGGCATTCGTGCCGCCTAGGGCGGCACGGGTGGGCGCAGGCGGCACCCCGTAAGCGCCGGGCCGCGCGACCCACCCCCTGACGTCAGCGCCGGTTCACCGGCAAACGCCGGTTCAGTCCCCCAACATCCTCCGCAACGCATCCCGCAGAGCGACCCGCTCCCCCTCCGACAACCCGGCCAGCGGCGCCCGCGCGAACCGCAGTGACTCCCGCAACCCCCGCGCCACCCGCCGCCCCTCCTCCGTCGCCGCCGCCACCTTCACCCGCCGGTCGGCGGGATCCGGACGCCGCTCGACCAGCCCCCGCGCCTCCAGCCGGTCCACGATCCCGGTCACGTTCGACGGCTCGCACCTCAGCTTCTGCGCCAGCTTCCGCATCGGCAGCGGCTCCAGTGACAGCAGGCTGAGCAGCTTGGCCTGCGCCCCGGTCAGGGCGCGCTCCGCGGCCGCCTCCTCGTAGTCGGCGTGGAAGCGGGCCACCACCTCGCCGATCAGCTCGACGACCTCGAGGGTGAGTGCGTCGGGTCGGCGGGGAGTGTCGTGTGGTGTGGCCATGGAAACAAGGGTACCCATTTGTTTGACAACCTGAAATGTTCAGTCGCATGGTTGTTTCAGTACCTGAAACATCCCCTGAGGCCCGCGCAAGACCCCACGCAAAGCCCCAGGCAAGCCCCCCCGGAAAGGCGCCACCATGACCGACTCCCCCGCCCTCCCCGCCGTCAACCGCGAATGGCACCTGGTCAGCCGCCCGGTCGGCTGGCCCAAGCCCGAGGACTTCGCCCTCGTCGAGGCCGAGCTCCCCACCCCGGGCGAGGGTCAGGTGCTGGTGCGCAACGAGTACGTGTCCGTCGACCCGTACATGCGCGGCCGCATGAGCGCCGCCAAGTCCTACGTCGCCCCCTACGAGCTGGGCGAGCCCATGCAGGGCGGCGCGGTCGGCGAGGTCGTCGTCTCCAACGCCGAGGGCATCGCCGTCGGGGACCACGTCCTGCACTTCTTCGGCTGGCGCGAGTACGCCGTCGTGGACGCGAAGAACGCCGTCAAGGTGGACCCGGACGCGGCGCCGCTGTCGACGTACCTCGGTGTCCTCGGCATGACGGGCCTGACCGCCTACGCCGGGCTGCTGCGCACCGCGTCCTTCAAGGAGGGCGACTCCGTCTTCGTCTCCGGCGCGGCCGGTGCCGTCGGCAGCCAGGTCGGCCAGCTCGCGAAGCTCAAGGGCGCCTCCCGGGTCATCGGCTCCGCCGGCTCGGACGAGAAGGTCAAGCTGCTCGTCGACGAGTACGGCTTCGACGCCGCCTTCAACTACAAGGACGGCCCGGTCGCCGAGCAGCTGCGCGCCGCCGCCCCGGACGGCATCGACGTCTACTTCGACAACGTCGGCGGTGACCACCTGGAGGCCGCCATCGGCTCCCTCAACCGGGACGGCCGCATCGCCGTCTGCGGCATGATCTCCGTCTACAACAACACCGAGCCCGCCCCGGGCCCGAAGAACCTCTCCCGCCTGATCCAGACCCGCGGCCGCATCGAGGGCTTCCTCGTCGGCGACCACTACGACCTCCAGCCGCAGTTCGTCCAGGAGGTCGGCCCCTGGGTCCGCTCCGGCGAACTGAAGTACCGCGAGACGGTCGTCGAGGGCATCGAGAACAACCTGGAGGCGTTCCTCGGTGTCCTGCGCGGCGACAACACCGGCAAGATGATCGTCAAGCTCTGACGGCGACTTCCCGGACTTTCCGGCATGCGGTAGCGTCTTTCCGAAATCCGTCGTGATCGTGGGCGCGAGTCACGGCGCACCGAGGAGGAAGACACCGCAATGCCGATTCAGCAGTCCGAGGTCCTCTACACCGCCGTAGCCACCGCCGAGAACGGTCGCGACGGACGGGTGGCCACCGATGACGGCAAGCTCGACCTGGTCGTGAACCCGCCCAAGGAGATGGGCGGCAACGGCGCCGGCACCAACCCGGAGCAGCTGTTCGCCGCCGGGTACAGCGCCTGCTTCCAGGGCGCGCTCGGCGTCGTCGCCCGCCAGGAGGGCGCCGACATCTCCGGTTCGACCGTCACCGCGAAGGTCGGGATCGGCAAGAACGACGACGGTTTCGGCATCATCGTCGAGATCTCCGCCGAGATCCCGGCGGTGGACGCCGCCACCGCGCGGTCGCTGGTGGAGAAGGCTCACCAGGTCTGCCCGTACTCGAAGGCGACCCGCGGCAACATCACCGTGACGCTCGTCTGACCGGGCCCGTCGCGCAGCACACACAGGAGGCCGCACCCCGGGAAGCGGGGGGCGGCCTCCGGTGCGTCCCGGTGCGTTCCGGCGCGACTCGCCGGGCTCCGCCGGGCCGGTAGAGTTCCGCCCATGCGCGATCTTGGGGCGGGATTCGGTCATCTCCTGAAGGGCCAGCGCTGGGTGGCCCGGCACGGCAAGAGCTACGGCTTCGGGCTCGTCCCGGGCCTGATCACCCTGGTCCTGTACGCGGCCGCGCTGGTCGCGCTGGCCCTGTGGGGCACGGACTTCGTCGCCTGGGTGACGCCCTTCGCCGACGACTGGTCGAGCCCCTGGCTCGGACTCTTCCGCGGCTTCCTCACCGCCGTCCTGTTCGCCCTCGCCCTGCTCCTGGCCGTCCTCACCTTCACCGCGGTCACCCTGCTGGTCGGGCAGCCGTTCTACGAGAGCCTCTCCGAGCGCGTCGACCGCGACGTCTCCCCGGACGGCACCGCTCCCGAGTCGAACCTGCCGCTCCTGCGCGAGCTGTGGATCTCCGGTCGCGACAGCCTCCGGATCCTCGTCCGCGCCGCCGTCTGGGGCGTGCTGCTCTTCGCCCTCGGCTTCATCCCGGTCGTCGGCCAGACGGTCGTCCCGGTGATCGGGTTCTTCGTCACCGGCTTCTTCCTCACCGAGGAGCTGGCCTCCGTCGCCCTCCAGCGCCGCGGGGTCGAACTGCGCGACCGCCTCGCCCTGCTGCGCTCCCGCAAGACGCTGGTCTGGGGCTTCGGCACGCCCCTGGGGGTCGCCTTCCTGGTGCCCTTCGTCGCGGTGTTCCTGATGCCGGGCGCGGTCGCGGGCGCCACGCTCCTCGCCCGCGAGCTGCTGGGCGAGGAGACCCGCGACGGCGACGACGACCCCGCCGAGGGTTCCGGCGGGACCGACGGCGGCTCCGCCGACCCGGCGGTCGGTTCCGGCCCGGCGCCGCGGCACTGACCGACCGCTCCGGCCGCCGGACCGGCCCCGGGGGGGACCGGCTCATGGGTATTTGTGAAGGGTTCGTACGAACCGGCCCTCCGACGCCCCGTTGCGGGCCGTCGGCTCACCGCGACGATTACCGTCGGGACCGGGACCGTCCAGGCGTGCCCCTCTCCAACAGCCCCGGCCCGGGACCTGACAACCGGGCCGGGGCTCGGCGCATCGGGGAATCGGCACAGCGGCGGCTACCGCACCGAGAAGCCGTACACCGTCTCCGAGCGGAACACCTCGCCCGGCCGCAGCACCGTGCTCGGGAACTCGGGCCGGTTCGGTGAGTCGGGAAAGTGCTGCGTCTCCAACGCGATGCCGTCACCGGGCGCGAAGGGCGCGTCCAGGTGGTCGGCGGTGTACAGCTGGAGGCCGGGCTCGGTCGTCGCCACCGTCAGCACGCGTCCCGACGCCGGGTCGTAGAGCTCGGCGACCTCCACGGCGGTGTCCGTCGCGCCCTTGTCGAGGACGAAGTTGTGGTCGTAGCCCGAACCGACCTTGCGGGCCTGCCGGAAGTCGAAGCGGGAGCCCGCCACGTCCTCGAGAGCACCCGTCGGGATCAGGTCCGCGTCGACCGGCGTGATCCGGGAGGCGGCGAGCCGCAGCTCGTGCCCGCCCGCGTGACCGGACGCCCGCCCGCCCAGGTTGAAGTAGCTGTGGTTGGTCGGGTTCAGCACCGTCGGCGCGTCGGTGACCGCCTCGTACACGATCCGCAGCGCGCCCGACTCCTCGAGCGTGTACGTCGCCGTGATCTCCACGCGGCCCGGGAAGCCCTCCTCGCCGTGCGGGCTGACCCGGCTGAGCCGGACGCCGTGCCGCGCACCGTCCCCGACGGGCTCCGCGTCCCACACGTGCTTGTCGAAGCCCCGCTCACCGCCGTGCAGCGCGTTCGGCCCGCTGTTGCGCGCCAGTGCGTACGTCCGCCCGTCCAGCGGGAAACGGCCGCCCGCGATCCGGTTGGCGTACCGCCCGACCAACGCACCGAAGTAGGGCTCCGGATGGGCCGTGTACCCGTCCAGGTCCGCGAACCCCAGCACCACGTCGGCGGTGTTCCCGTCCCGGTCCGGCACCTCGGCCGACTGCACGATCCCGCCGTACGACAGGACCCGTACCCGCACGCCGGACCGCTCCAGGGTCCAGCGGTGGACCGGCGTGCCGTCGGAAAGTGTGCCGAAGAGTTCGTTCATGTGCGGAACTCTAGATCACCGGTCACCGGGACACGCCCAGGTCAGGGCTGCCCGGCGGTGACGGCGCGATGGGCGATCTCCGCCAGCCGGGCCTGACCGCTCACACTCGGATGGAACCAGTCCCAGCGGCTCAACTCGCCGGTACCGAACCGGAATTCGTGCACGGCCCCGTCGTCCGTGCGGCACTTGCGGTCCTTCGCGCAGACCTCCCGCAGGACCCGGTTGTAGTCCTCCACCCGGTCCCGCACCGTGTTCCGCCGCAGGGTCGCCGCCGCGTCCAGGGCGTCCGCGTCGCCCAGCATCGACGGGCAGATGCCCAGCTTCCACACCTGCTTGCCCAGCGGGTCGGTGCGTCCCTGGGACCACAGCCGCTTCAGGTCCGGGATGCTCGCCACGTACACCTGAGCCTTCGGCAGTTCCCGGCGCAGCGTGGCCATGGCCTCCTCGAACCGGTCCCGGAAGTCGGCGACCGACGTCATCGCCGAGGTCGTGGCCCGGCAGGCGTCGTTCGCCCCGATCATCACCGCGACCAGCTCCGGCTTCCGGGCCGCCGCCCGGGTCATCTGCCCGGGCAGGTCCGCCATCCGGGCCCCGGTCACCGCGTAGTTCCAGCTCCGCCCGGCCGCGTCCGCCCTCCCCAGCAGCCGTACGGCGAGACTGTCGACCTCGGCGCTGTCACCGGTCGCCCACGACACCTCCGGGCAGTCCGACAGGACCGCGCAGGCGTCGAAGCCGCGCGTGATGGAGTCGCCCACGGCCGCGACGGACGCGGGGCTCGTGTCCCAGGCCGGGGCGGGCTTCGGCCGCTTCGACGCCGCAGCGGACGGGGCGGGTGAGTCGCCGCCCACGGCGTCACAGCCGGCCGCACCCAGAACGGCGGCGGTCAGGACGGCGAGTACGACACGCGCACGGCGACGGCCGCCCCGCGTCCCCTGGTCCGTCCGCCGACCCATACCGGTGCCACCCCTCGCCTCGTGCCTCCAACGTCCTCAACCCATGACACCGCGCGGAGGTTCCCACGCGCGGCGGTGCAACGGCTCACACCCGCACAAGCGTCCTGCCGGGTGAATGCCGGAGGTTTGTCGACGCCGGGACCGACGGTACGTCACACTCCTTGCCCCGTCGCACGGTAGCCTCGCCATCAACGCGGCCCGCCGGGCCGCGCCCGTGCCACCCCGTTCCGAGATGTCCCGCTCAGCCCGGAGGTTCCGGTGACGACCCGTGGAGTCCTGTACGTGCACTCCGCGCCGCGCGCGCTGTGCCCGCACGTCGAGTGGGCCATCGCCGGGGTGCTCGGCACGCGTGTCAGCCTGGACTGGATCCGGCAGCCCGCCGCGCCCGGCACCCTGCGCTCGGAGTTCTCCTGGCAGGGCCAGGCCGGCACCGCCTCCAAGCTCGCCTCCGCCCTGCGCGGCTGGCAGTTGCTGCGTTTCGAGGTCACCGCCGAACCGTCGGCGAACGCGGAGGGCGAACGCTACAGCTGCACCCCCGACCTCGGCATCTTCCACGCCGTCACCGGCATCCACGGCGACATCCTCATCCCGGAGGACCGGCTGCGCGCCGCCCTGGTCCGCTCCCGGCGCGGCGAGAGCGACCTGGAGTCGGACATCGCCAAGCTCCTCGGCAAGCCCTGGGACGACGAACTGGAGCCCTTCCGCTACGCGGGCGAGGGCGCCCCGGTCCGCTGGCTGCACCAGGTGGTGTGAGACCCGCCCGGCACACGTGAAGGGCCCCCACCGACCGGTGGGGGCCCTTCACGTACGTACGGACGTCGCTCAGACCGTCCGGAACGCCAGCACCACGTTGTGCCCGCCGAAGCCGAACGAGTCGTTCAGCGCGGCGATACGGCCCTCGGCCGGCAGCTTGCGGGCCTCGCCCCGGACGATGTCCGCGTGGGCCTCGGCCTCGGGGTCGAGGTTCTCGACGTTGATGGTCGGCGGCGCCACCCGGTGGTACAGGGCGAGCACCGTCGCGACGGACTCCACGCCGCCCGCGCCACCGAGGAGGTGACCGGTCATCGACTTCGTGCCGGAGACCGCCATGTGGTCGGTGTCGTCGCCGAAGACCTTGCGCAGCGCCTTCAGCTCGGCGATGTCACCGGCCGGCGTCGAGGTGGCGTGCGCGTTGACGTGCACGATCTCGGCGGGGGCGAGGTCGGTGCGCTCCAGCAGGTGCTGCAGCGCGGCCGAGATGCCACGGCCCTCCGGCTCCGGCTGCACGATGTCGTGGCTGTCCGCGGAGATGCCCTGACCGACCGCCTCCACGTAGACACGGGCACCGCGTGCCGCGGCGTGCTCGGCGGACTCCAGGACGACGACGCCGGCGCCCTCCCCGAGGACGAAGCCGTCGCGACCCGTGTCGAAGGGGCGCGAGGCACCCTGCGGGTCGTCGTTGTTCTTGGACATCGCCATCATGTTGCCGAACGCGGCGATGGGCAGCGGGTGGATCGCCGCCTCCGTGCCACCCGCGACGACGACGTCGGCGCGGCCGGTGCGGATCATCTCGATGGCGTAGCCGATGGCCTCGGCGCCCGACGCGCAGGCGGAGACCGGCGTGTGCACGCCCGCCCGGGCGCCCACGGCCAGACCCACGTTCGCGGAGGGGCCGTTCGGCATCAGCATGGGGACGGTGTGCGGGGAGACGCGGCGGACGCCCTTCTCCTTGAGCACGTCGTACTGGTCCAGCAGGGTGGTCACGCCGCCGATGCCGGAGGCGATGACCGCGCCGAGCCGGTCGGGGTCGACGGAACCGTCCTCACCGGCCTTGCCGGTGAAACCGGCGTCCTTCCACGCCTCCTGGGCCGCGATCAGCGCGAACTGCGCCGAACGGTCCAGCCGGCGGGCCTGGGGCCGCGGGATGACCTCGGAGGGGTCCACGGCGACCGGCGCTGCGATGCGGACCGCCTGGTCGGCGGCCCACTCCTGCTCCAGGGGCTGGACGCCGGACCGGCCGGCCACCAGACCCTCCCAGGTAGAGGCTGCGTCGCCACCCAGCGGTGTGGTTGCGCCGATACCGGTGACGACCACGGTGCGATTGGTCGAGCTCACGGGAATTCTTTCTCCAACGGGATACGGATTCGTACGGCGCCACCGCCGGGTGGCGGGGCAGTCAGCCCAGAGGCAGTGATCGGTCGATCAGCCCTGGTGCTTGAGGATGTAGTCGGTGGCGTCACCGACGGTCTTGAGGTTCTTGACGTCCTCGTCCGGGATCTTGACGTCGAAACGCTCTTCGGCGGCGACGACGACCTCGACCATGGACAGCGAGTCGACGTCCAGGTCGTCGGTGAAGGACTTGTCCAGCTGGACGTCCTCAACCGGGATGCCGGCGATCTCGTTCACGATCTCGGCGAGACCGGCGACGATCTCTTCCTGAGTGGCGGCCATGGTGGCGCTCCTTCGTTGTTATCCAGAGGGTGTGGCGGCCCGCCGCGTCGGCGGCAGGCGGTGCTGCTCTCCGTTCCGGACCGCATGATCCGGCACGGAGTGCCTAGGGGAGGGTAACGACCGTCGCGGCGTAGACGAGACCCGCCCCGAAGCCGATGACGAGCGCGGTGTCGCCGCTCTTCGCCTCGCCGGTCGCCAGGAGCCGCTCCATCGCGAGCGGAATCGAGGCGGCCGAGGTGTTGCCGGTGGTGCGGATGTCACGGGCGACCATGACGTGCTCCGGCAGCTTCAAGGTCTTCACCATCGAGTCGATGATCCGCACGTTGGCCTGGTGCGGGATGAAGACGTCCAGGTCGTCCGGGCTGATCCCGGCCGCGTCCAGCGCCTGCTGGGCGACCTTCGCCATCTCGAACACGGCCCAGCGGAACACCGCCTGGCCCTCCTGCGTGATCGCAGGAAACTTGACGTTGCCCTCGCGGTCGAGGGGCAGCTCGGAGACGTCGCCGATCCGGAAACGGTCCCAGGGGACCGTCTGCTTGATCGTCTCGGACTTGTCGCCCTCCGAACCCCACACGGTCGGGCCGATCGCCGGCTCCTGCGACGGGCCGACCACGACCGCGCCGGCACCGTCGCCGAACAGGAAGGCCGTGGCCCGGTCCTCCAGGTCGGTCAGGTCGCTCAGCCGCTCCACGCCGATGACGAGGACGTACTCCGCCGAGCCCTCGACGACCATGCCCTTGGCCAGGGTCAGGCCGTAGCCGAAGCCCGCGCAGCCCGCCGAGATGTCGAAGGCGGCGGCCTTGTTCGTGCCCAGCTTGTCCGCGATCTCCGTGGCGACCGCCGGGGTCTGGCTGAAGTGCGACACGGTCGACACGACCACCGCGCCGATCTGCTCGGCGTCGATCCCGGCGTCCGCGATGGCCTTGCCGGAGGCCTCGATGGACATCGCCGCGACGGTCTCCTCGGGCGACGCCCAGTGCCGCGTCTCGATGCCGGAGCGCGAGCGGATCCACTCGTCGGACGAGTCGATCGTCTCGAGGATCACCTCGTTCGGCACGACCCGGGTCGGGCGGTAACCGCCGACGCCGAGGATGCGCGCGTACGGGGCGCCCTTGCTGGGCTTGATCTTCGACATGCTCTCGCGCTCCTTGTCAGGCCTGCTGGGCGTGCTCGGCGACGAGCTCGCGGGCCGCGTCGAGGTCGGCGGGGGACTTCAGGGCGAGCGTCTTGACGCCCGGCAGCGCGCGCTTGGCCAGCCCGGTCAGCGTGCCGCCCGGGCACACCTCGATCAGCGCGGTGACGCCCAGCTCCTGGAAGGTCTCCATGCACCGGTCCCAGCGGACCGGGTTGGCGACCTGGCCGACCAGCCGCTCCAGCACCTCGGCGCCGGAGGCGACGGCCCGCCCGTCCTTGTTGGAGACGTACGTCACCTTCGGGTCGGCCGGCGTGAGCGCCTTCGCCGCCTCGGCGAGCTCGTCCACCGCGGGGGCCATGTGGTGCGTGTGGAACGCGCCGGCCACCTTCAGCGGGACGACCTTGCGCACACCCTCGGGCTTGTCCTCGTTCAGCGCCGCCAGCTGCTCCATGGTGCCGGCCGCCACGATCTGTCCCGCGCCGTTCACGTTGGCCGGGGTCAGGCCGAGCTTCTCCAGGTGGGCCACGCTCACCTCGGGGTCGCCGCCGAGCAGCGCCGACATGCCGGTCTCGGTGACCGCGGCGGCCTCGGCCATCGCCAGGCCCCGACGGCGTACGAGGGTCAGCGCGGCGGTGTCGTCGAGGACTCCCGCGAACGCGGCGGCGGTGATCTCACCGACGCTGTGACCGGCGACCGCGCCCGGCGCGATGTCGGCGCCCGCCGCGTCAGCGGCAAATGAATACGTACCGAGTGCCGCGGCCGAGAGGATTCCGGCGGCGACCAGCAGCGGCTGGGCGACGGACGTGTCACGGATCTCGTCCGCGTCGGCCTTGGTGCCGTAGTGGGCGAGATCGAGTCCAATGGCGTCCGACCACGCGGCGACGCGGTCAGCGGCACCGGGAAGGGCGAGCCAGTCAGTCAGGAAGCCGGGCGTCTGGGCGCCCTGGCCGGGAGCGACGAGTACGAGCACTCTCACACTCTCTCTTGAGGACGGCCACGACCGCCCGTGGGGACAGGGACGAAGAACACGAGGGGGTTTTGTGGACCCCCGACAAAAGCTTAGAGATGCGGATCTCCGTCGGCCAGACGCCCCAGGATGAGCGCGATCCGCAGTGTGAACGCAGACCGTACATCAGAGGGTGACCATCCGGTGACGTCAGTCACACGTCGGAGCCGGTAGCGCACGGTGTTCGGGTGAACGAAGAGCATCCGGGCGGCGCCTTCCAGGCTGCTCGCCTGTTCGAGATAGACGCTGAGCGTCTCCAGCAGGGCGGCCCCGGCCTCCTCCAACGGTCTGTAGATCTCCTCCACCAACTGCTCGCGGGCCGAGGGGTCGGAGGCGATCGCGCGCTCCGGCAGCAGATCGTCGGCCAGCACCGGACGCGGGGCGTCCTGCCAGGCGGTGCACGCCTTGAGACCGGCGGCGGCGGCCTGCGCGGACCGCGTCGCGGCCAGCAGGTCCGGCACCACCGGCCCGGCCACCACCGGCCCTTGGGCGAACGGCCCGATCAGCGACTTCGCGACGGCCAGCGGATTGTCGCTGCCGCCCGCGATCACCACCAGCCGGTCCCCGAGCACCCCGGTCAGCACCTGGAGCTTGGCGTGCCGGGCCGCCCGCCGGATCGCTTCCACCGTCAGCTCGGAGTCCCCGTCCGGGGCGGTGCCCAGCACCACGCACACGTGCTCGGGCGAGTTCCACCCCAGCGCGGCGGCCCGCGACACGGCCCCCTCGTCGGCCTCCCCGCTGAGCACGGCGTTCACGACCAGGGACTCCAGCCGCGCGTCCCAGGCACCGCGTGCCTCGGCGGCCTGCGCGTACACCTGGGCGGTCGCGAAGGCGATCTCCCGGGCGTAGACGAGCAGCGCCTCGCGCAGCACCGACTCGTCACCGGGCGCGGCGACCTCGTCGATCGCGGACTCCATCACCTCGATGGTGGTCCGCACCATCTCGACGGTCTGCCGCAGCGTGATCGCCCGGGTCAGCTCGCGGGGCGCGGTGCCGAAGACGTCGGTGGAGATGGCCTGCGGGGTCTCCGGGCGCCGGAACCACTCGGTGAAGGCGGCGATGCCCGCCTGCGCGACCAGCCCGATCCAGGAACGGTTCTCCGGTGGCATGGCCCGGTACCACGGCAGCGTCTCGTCCATCCGCGCGATGGCCTGCGCGGCGAGTGATCCGGAGGACTGCTCCAGCCGCTTCAGGGTCGCGGAATGCGGGTGGACGGCGCGCGCCGCGGGCTGGGGCTTGCTGGTTTCGGGTTCGGGCACGGGGACAAGACTGCCTTATCGGGACGGGAGCACGTGCCGCCGGGTCTACGGTGGACGGCGTGACGGACGTACGACGCGCCGACGAGCGCTATCCGGGAGGCGACGAGGCGGCGGGCATCGTCTCGCGTCACGCCTTCTCCTTCGGCCCCCACTACGACCCCGACAACCTCCGCTTCGGCGCCCTGCTCGCCTGCAACGAGGAGCACCTGGCCCCCGGCGCCGGCTTCGACGAGCACCCGCACAGCCACACCGAGATCGTCACATGGGTGGTGGAGGGCGAACTGACCCACCGCGACACCGCGGGCCACGAGACGGTCGTGAGGGCGGGGGACGTCCAGCGGCTCAGCTCGGCGGGCGGCGTCCGCCACGTCGAACGCAACGACGCGTCGGTCCCCCTCACCTTCGTCCAGATGTGGCTGGCCCCGCACGACCCCGGCGGCGACCCCTCCTACGAGATCGTCCGAGGCATCGCCGACTCCACCCCGTACGCCGTCCCCGAGGCCGGCGCGATGCTCCACGTACGCCGCCTGAGCGCGGGGGAGCGGACGGCGGTGCCGGACGGGGCGTACGTGTACGTCCACGTCGTCCGCGGCGAGGTGGGACTGGCCGGCGAGCACCTGGGCCCGGGCGACGCGGCCCGGATCACGGACGCGCAGGGCCTCGACGCGGTGGCGGCGTCGTCGGACACGGAGCTGCTGGTGTGGGAGATGGCGGCGAGGTGAGTCCCCTCAGAGCCTGTGTCTGAACCCCCGCCTGCGCCCCGACGCCCGGCACGCACCCTCGCCGCACGCCGTCGCAGGACAGGTGGCTCCGCCACATGACCTGCGACGTCGCACGCCGAGGGCACGCACCGAACGCCGTTGCGCCCGCGCTTCGCGCGGACGACGGGGGTTCAGACACAGGCTCTCAGCCCCGCAGCTCCGTCAGGACCGCGTCCGTGAAGGCCGGCCATGCCTCGGTCGCCCACGGGCCGAAGGCGCGGTCGGTGAGGGCTGCGCAGGCGAGGCCGGCGTCGGGGTCGATCCACAGGAACGTGCCCGACTGGCCGAAGTGGCCGAAGGTGCGGGGCGAGGACGCGGCGCCCGTCCAGTGCGGGGACTTTCCGTCCCGGATCTCGAAGCCGAGGCCCCAGTCGTTGGGGTTCTGGTGGCCGTAGCCCGGCAGGACGCCCTTCGTGCCCGGGTACTGGACCGTCATCGCCTCGGCGACCGTGCGCGGGTCCAGCAGGCGCGGTGCCTGTACCTCGGCGGCGAAGCGGAGCAGGTCCTCGACGGTGGAGACGCCGTCCTTCGCCGGGGAGCCGTCGAGGGTCGTGGACGTCATGCCCAGCGGCTCCAGCACCGCCTGCCGCGCGTACTCGGCGAACGGGATGTCCGCCGCCTTCGCGATGTGGTCGCCGAGCTGCTCGAAACCGGCGTTGGAGTACAGCCGGCGCTCGCCGGGTGCGGACGTCACCCGGTGCTCGTCGAAGGCCAGGCCCGAGGTGTGCGCGAGGAGGTGACGGGCCGTCGACCCGGTCGGGCCGGCGGGCTCGTCCAGCTCGATCGCGCCCTCCTCGTACGCGACGAGCGCCGCGTACGCCGCGAGCGGCTTGGTGACCGAGGCGAGGGGGAAGCGGTGTCCGACCGGGCCGTGGGTGCCCAGGATCGTGCCGTCGGCGCGTACGACGCCCGCCGCGGCGGTGGGAACCGGCCAGTTCTCGATCAACGCGAGGCTCTGCAAGGACATGCCACCGAGCCTAAGCGCTCAGAGCCTCAGCTCCAGCAACGGGTCCGGCTTGGGCCGGAAGCCCAGCGAGGCGTACAGCGGCTCGGCCTGTGAGGACGCGGTGAGGCGGACCCGCCGGGCGCCGTGCTCGCGGAACCACTCCAGCAGAGCATCCATGCAGGCGCGCGCGTACCCGCGGCGGCGCGCGTCCGGGTCGGTGGCGACGCTGAACACGTACCCGTCGACGCCGAGCGGATTGTGCGCACCGCCGATGCGGTAGTCCAGCGTGCCGACCACCAGCGCCGCAAGCGCCCCCGAACGCTCCGGATGGTCCACGACGAACGCGGCGAAGGTGCCGTCCGGCTCGGCCAGCCGGCCGCGCAGCACGGGCAGGGACTCGGCGTGCCACTCGGTGGACGAGTCGGAGCGGGCCAGCGAATCGATCATCACCTGACGCAGACGCAGCACTTCCTCCGCGTCCTTGGGCAGCGCACGGCGTACGTGGGTCATGCCGGGCATGCTAATCGGCCGGGGCGCCTGCCCTCCCGCCGTTTTCCCGCCGCGCACGCTTGCCTGGAGTGCACTCCAAGGTCATAGCGTGGGGGACATGACGGTGATGCAGACCACGGCCGGGACCCTCCGGCCGAACGCCACCAGAACAGACATCTGCTCCGCCCCGCCGCCGGGCCACCCGCGCCCCGACGGGCAGGACCGCTACACCATCAGCGAGGTCGTCGCCCTCACCGGACTGACGGCCCACACGCTGCGCTGGTACGAGCGCATCGGTCTGATGTCCCACATCGACCGCTCGCACACCGGGCAGCGCCGCTACAGCAACCGCGACCTGGACTGGCTCGACTTCGTCGGCAAGCTGCGCATGACCGGCATGCCCGTCGCCGACATGGTCCGGTACGCGGAGCTGGTGCGCGTGGGCGAGAGCACCTACCTCGACCGGCGGGAACTCCTCGAGTCGACGCGCCGCGACGTGCTGACGCGGATCGCCGAGCTCCAGGACACCCTCGCCGTGCTCGACCGGAAGATCAGTTTCTACGGGGACGCCGGACGCGCCCGTGAAGAGGAGAGGACCCGATGACGGACAGGACCGCCGACCGCAGGATCCCGACGGCACGGCTCGGCGAGGGCGGCCCGCAGGTGGGCGTCCAGGGCCTCGGCTGCATGGGCATGAGCTTCGGATACGGCCCGTCGGACGCCGACGCGTCGCGGGCCACCCTGGAGCGGGCCCTCGAGCTGGGCGTCACGCTCTACGACACGGCCGACGCGTACGGCGCCGGGGAGAACGAGCGGTTCCTCGCGCCGTTCTTCAAGGCCCACCGCGACGAGGTCGTCGTCGCGACCAAGTTCGCCCTGTCCATCCCGCCGGACGACCCGACGAAGCGCATCATCCGCAACGACCCGCCGTACATCCGCCAGGCCGTCGAGGCGAGCCTGCGCCGACTGGACGTCGACGTGATCGACCTCTACTACATGCACCGGCGCGACGTGAACGTGCCGGTCGAGGAGACCGTCGCCGTCATGGCCGACCTCGTCCGCGAGGGCAAGGTCAAGCAGCTCGGGCTGAGCGAGGTGACGGGGGAGGAGCTGCGGGCCGCACAGGCGGTGCATCCCATCGCCGCCGTGCAGTCGGAGTGGTCGCTGTTCAGCCGGGACATCGAGGCGGGCGTGGTGCCGGCGGCGCGTGAGCTGGGCGTGACCCTCGTGCCGTACTCGCCGCTCGGCCGGGGCTTCCTCACCGGCGCCTTCACCAACGCCGACCAGGACCTCACGGCCGGTGACTTCCGCCGTCAGCAGCCCCGCTTCACCGGCGACAACGCGGCGGCCAACGCGGCCCTCCTGGACCCGGTCCGCACGGTCGCCGAGGCCCACGAGGCGACCCTCGGCCAGATCGCCCTGGCCTGGACCCACCAGCGGGCGCAGGTGCACGGCCTGCCCGTCGTCCCCATCCCGGGCACGCGGAAGCCGGCACGGGTGGCGGAGAACACGGCGGCGACGCGCATCGTCCTGACGGAGGACGAGCTCGCCCTGCTGGAGCCGATCGCGGCCAAGGTGGCAGGCGACCGCTACGCGGACATGACGTTCACGTCTGCCGGACGGGAGTAGAAGCTAGAGCTCCGCCAGCAACTCCGCCTTCTTGGAGGAGAACTCCTCGTCCGTCACCAGCCCCTGCTGATGCAGTTCCCCCAGATGGCGGATCCGCTCGGCGATGTCGGCGGGGTCCCGCCGCAGCCCCGGTACCGCCACCGGCACCGCAGAGCCCGCGCCGCGATCCCGTACCGCCGCCAACACCGCCGCCGCGAACGGCAGTGACTCGTGCACGGGCCCGTACCCGAGCCCGAACACGACCGCCGCCGGATCCTGGTCGGCCTGCGGAGCGACCGGCGCCCCGACCCGGGGCAACAGCCGCAGATACCCCTCGAACGCCTCGGGGGAGCGCCACTCCACCCCGCCCAGGTCGGCGACCGGGTAACTCCGGTCGCCGGCCTTCCACTTCGCCGACGACGCACCCGTCCAGGACCACCGGAAGGTCACCGACGTGCCGTCGAAGGACGCCTTCCCGTCGTACGCCTTGAACTGCAGCGGCGCCTCGGGCGCCGCCACCAGGTACCGCTCGGTCTTGCCGGACTCGCCCAGCAGCCCCCGCAGCTCGTCGGCGTAGTACTCCGCGAGCGTCTCCCGCTCGGCCGGCAGCACCAGCCGGTACGGGTCACAGCCCTCCTTCAGCTGCCCGGCCGCCGCCTCCATCAGCGGATCGGCGCCCGGACGCGGCTCGACGCGCAGCACGACGGTGCCCCGCTTGCCGGGCGTGAGCGTCACCCCGGCGATCGCCTCCAGCGGGATCCGGCGTTCCCCCAGGGTCTGGAACAGCTTCGGTGTTCGAATCCCCCGTTCGTAGCGGATGAGCACGGAGTCGGACTCGAACTCCCAGGCGGCATGAAATCCGGCCAGTACGTCACCCATGCGGCTCATCGTATGCGGCACGAGCCCCTCCGTCCCCTCCCCGTGCAAACCGGAGTTTCTGCGGTCTCTACGCGCGTCCGGCCGTCGCCGCGGTGGACAAACCCACCCGGCATGTGTCGTTCTCGTCGGCGCAGGCGACCGTGCGGTATGCGCCAACGCCGATCTCCGCGAAGTTCCTGAGGCTCTCCGTCCCGGGTACGAAGTAGCCGGCGTGCCCCTCGGCGCCCCGCGCCGACAGCACCCGCGCCCCGAAGGCCGCGGACACCGGGTCGGCGCCGTGCCCGAGCCCGCCGACCTCCAGGTACGGCACGTCCTGGATCCAGTCGTCGGCGTCCCGCATCGCCCACACGCGGGCGGACGTGTGCAGGTGGGCGGCGTTCTCCGCGCGCATGCCGGGGCTGCCGGCCACCGCTATGTCCGTCACCCGGCCGGGCAGCGTGTCGGCGGCGAGGCCGCACACCACCGAGCCGTAGCTGTGGCAGAAGAGGGAGACGGGGGCCTGTCCGGGCAGCGCCCGCAGCAGCGCGTTCAGCCGGACGGCGCCGTGTTCGGCGCGGACCGCCGTGGCCGCCTCCATGCCGAGTCCGCTGGGGGAGGTGTAGTCGGCCCAGGCGATCACGGCCGTGCGGGTACCCGGGCTCACCGTGCGTTCGGCCGCGTACAGCGACTCGGCCATGCCGACCGGCGCCGAGTATCTGCGGTCGGTGCGCTGGAAGGTGAGCAGCTCGGTGTCCACGCCGGGCACGACGACGGACACGCGCTCGGCGCGGTTCAGGTTCCCGAACACCTCGGCGACCTTGCCCGAGCCCGCGGGGTCGAAGGCGAGGATGTGACGGTCGGGGTCCAGCAGCGACTCGTAGCGGTGTGCGAGGCGGCCCGCCTCGCGCTGCCCGGACGGGGACAGACGTTTGTCGTGCATGCGCAGGCGCTCGATCGCGCGTGCCTTGCGGAGCGCGGCGCGGTTGGCGACGTAGCGCAGTTCGACGGGGGCGCCGTTCATGTTGCCGACGGCGAGGGGGTAGCGGCGGGCGAGGCTGGTGCGCTGCCATGCGGTGAGCGAGGCGAAGAAGCGGGCCAGCCGGGCGGGGCCCGCGTGCGGGTCCGGCAGCCGGCGTCCGTCGATCCGTCCGTGCTCCCATGCCGCGACCGACGCCTCGAGGGCCGTGGGCCCCCGCTGGTTGCGCAGGGCGGTCCAGCCGGTGGTCGCCAGCATCACGAACACCACGGCCAGGGCGAGCAGTGCGCGCCAGACGTTCAGCTGCGGGGAGGTGTCGAAGGAAGTCACTGGGAGGACACACTAGGAGAACGGGACGGTCTCGCGTGAATCCAGTGACACGGATCACGTTTCGGTCATGTGCTACGGCGTTCGATCCGCCCGTCCGGCCCAGGCGCGCCACTCCGCCAGTGCCCGGTGAGTGCGGTTTCCATCTGGTCGAGGTAGGTGGTGGCCAGGTCGCGCAGCGCGGCGAGTCCTGCGTCCTCCCGCGCCGACCAGATCCGTTCCGTCACCCGCATCACCGCGCCGAAGGCGGCCACGACCACGCGGGGCCGCGGGTCCGTGTCCACGTCGAGGCCCTCACGGTCGGCGACGACGCGGGCGACCTCCTCCTCCAGCTCCGTCGCGCGCCGCAGATGGGCGGCGAGCAGCGCGGGCGTCGACTCGATCACCCGGTAGAAGCGCATGTGCAGCTCGAGCGGGATCAGCTGCTCGATGGCCTCCCCTATGGTGTCCCAGCTCTCCACCAGGGCCTGGCGCAGCGCGTCCAGCGGTGCCTCGTCGGGCGGGCGGCGGCGCACCGCCGCCACGAAGTGCGCCTCGGCGAGCCGCGACACGAAGAACGCCGCCTCCTCCTTGCTGGCGAAGTAGCGGAAGAAGGTGCGCTGCGAGACATCGGCCGCCTCGGCGATGTCGTCGACGGTCGTCTCCTCATAACCCCGCTCGGCGAACAGCTCCAGGGCGGAGCGCAGCAGCGCGTCCCGGGTGCGCTGCTTCTTGCGTTCCCGCAGCCCGGTCGGGGGAGCCGTGTCCGCCGTGTTCAAAAGGTCGCTCCTCGCTTGTCGCCCGTCGTCGTTTCCGCAGTTCAGGCTATAGGGAGAGGGCGTGACAGTGACGGTCCGACGAATTGGTTTGTCAACTGTCAGTGACTGTCACTAGCCTCGAAAACATGACTAGTCAGACCACCATCGACAAGACGGGATCCGGGGGCGGGGGCGCACCGTCCGGCCCCGGGCCGGCCGCCGGGCTGCGCGGCCATCCGTGGCTCACCCTGGTCACCGTCGCTGTAGGGGTCATGATGGTGGCCCTCGACGGCACCATCGTCGCCATCGCCAACCCGGCCATCCAGGACGACCTGAAGGCCAGCTTCGCGGACGTCCAGTGGATCACCAACGCCTACTTCCTCGCCCTCGCGGTCTCCCTGATCACCGCGGGCAAGCTGGGTGACCGCTTCGGGCACCGGCAGACCTTCCTCATCGGCGTGGTCGGCTTCGCCGCCGCCTCCGGTGCCATCGGCCTGTCCGACACCATCCCGCTGGTCGTCGCCTTCCGTGTGCTCCAGGGTCTGTTCGGCGCGCTGCTGATGCCGGCCGCGCTCGGCCTGCTGCGGGCCACCTTCCCGGCCGAGAAGCTCAACATGGCCATCGGTATCTGGGGCATGGTCATCGGCGCCTCCACCGCGGGCGGCCCGATCCTCGGCGGTGTGCTGGTCGAGCACGTGAGCTGGCAGTCCGTCTTCTTCATCAACGTGCCGGTGGGCATCCTCGCCGTGGTCCTCGGCGTCGTCATCCTGCTGGACCACCGCGCCGAGAACGCCCCGCGCTCCTTCGACATCCTGGGCATCGCGCTGCTCTCCGCCGCGATGTTCTGCCTGGTCTGGGCGCTCATCAAGGCCCCCGAGTGGGGCTGGGGCGACGGCAAGACCTGGCTGTTCGTCGTTGCCTCCGTCGCGGGCTTCGCCCTGTTCGCCTTCTGGGAGACGAAGGTGGCGGAGCCGCTGATCCCGCTGGCGCTGTTCCGTTCCGTCCCGCTGTCCGCGGGTGTCGTCCTCATGGTCCTGATGGCGATCGCCTTCATGGGCGGCCTGTTCTTCGTGACGTTCTACCTGCAGAACGTGCACGGCATGAGCCCGATCGACGCCGGCCTGCACCTGCTGCCGCTCACCGGCATGATGATCGTCGGCTCCCCGCTCGCCGGCGCGATGATCACCAAGGTCGGCCCGCGCATCCCGCTCGCGGGCGGCATGGCGTGCACCGCGCTCGCCATGTACGGCATGTCCACGCTGGAGACGGACACCGGCAGCGGCGTCATGTCGCTCTGGTTCGCCCTGCTGGGCCTCGGCCTCGCGCCCGTCATGGTCGGCGCCACCGAGGTCATCGTCGGCAACGCGCCGATGGAGCTGTCGGGTGTCGCCGGCGGCCTCCAGCAGGCGGCGATGCAGATCGGCGGCAGCCTCGGCACGGCCGTGCTGGGCGCCGTGATGGCCTCCAAGGTCGACAACGACCTTGAGGGCAACTGGGCCGACGCGGGTCTCCCGCAGATGACGCCGGACCAGCTGGGCCAGGCCTCGGAGGCGGTCCAGGTCGGCGTGGCGCCGGTGGCCGAGGGGACGCCGGAACAGCTCGCGACGAAGATCACCGATGTCGCGCACGACACCTTCATCTCCGGCATGAGCCTGGCGTCGCTGGTCGCCGCCGGTGTCGCGGCCGTGGCCGTGCTGGTCGCGTTTCTCACCAAGCGCGGTGAGAACGCGGAGGCCGGAGCGGGCGTGGGTCACATCTGAGGAAGTCCGGTGGGGGACCGGCCCTGTTCGCCTATCCGGGTGACAGGGCCGGCGAACCCTCCCCTCCGGTCGGCCTCGCAGGTCACAGTGGGTCAAGTCCTCCGCAGGGCACGGAGGGGGAGGCTGCGGCGCGCTGCCGGAGGGGGGCAGCGCGCAGGCAGCACGCCCGAGACGGGCATGAGCCGCTGTACGGGGGTACCCGAACTCCACAAGGAGTTCAGGGGAGTTGATATGGCGAGCTTCGGTACGGGATCGCGCAGGCACCCCCGCTCACGTGGCCGTACGGGGTCACGGACCGGGCCGGATCGCGCGACGCTCGCGGTGGTCGGAGTCATCTGCGCGGTCGCCGGGTTCTTCGTGCTGGGGATCGTCCTCGGCCCCGTCGCGATCGTGTGTGGCTGGCTGGCCATGGGCCGCAGCTGGGCGGGTTCCCGCCCCGTACCGGCCGTGGTCGCCTTCGTTCTGGGCATCATCGACACGCTCCAGGCGCTCCTCTGGCTCATCGGAGCGGCAACCCCGGGCAACGGCATGTTCTGATGAACCCGGCCGGCCCGCCCCACCGCCCCTCGGTACACGAGGGGCGGCGCTCTTGTGCCCGGGCCCCGGACCCGCCCGCGCCCCCGCCCCCGCCCGACAGCGAAGGGGCGACGGAGCCGGAGCCCCGCCGCCCCCTTACGGCACTGGGCCGGAGACCCTGCGCGCTACGCGTCGCCGCCCGCGACCCCGGGGTCGGCCGCCGTCACGTCCAGCAGCCGGTACCGGTCGATCGCCTGCTTCAGCACCGACCGGTCGACCTTCCCCTCCCGCGCCAGCTCCGTGAGCACCCCCACCACGATCGACTGCGCGTCGATGTGGAAGAACCGCCGAGCCGCGCCGCGCGTGTCCGCGAAGCCCCACCCGTCCGCGCCCAGCGACTGGTACGTCCCCGGCACCCACCGCGCGATCTGGTCCGGAACCGACCGCATCCAGTCGGAGACGGCCACGAACGGCCCCTGCGCGCCGGCCAGTTTCCGCGTCACGTACGGCACCTGCTGCTCCTCCTCGGGATGCAGCAGGTTGTGCTCCTCGCACGCCACCGCCTCGCGCCGCAGCTCGTTCCAGGAGGTCGCCGACCAGACGTCGGCGCGCACGTTCCACTCCTCGGCGAGGATCCGCTGCGCCTCGACGGCCCACGGCACCGCGACCCCGGACGCCATGATCTGCGCCGGGACGGAACCGGAGGTCCCCTCGCTGAAGCGGTAGACGCCCTTGAGGATGCCCTCGACGTCCACGTTCTCGGGCTCGGCCGGGTGCTGGATCGGCTCGTTGTAGACGGTGAGGTAGTAGAAGACGTCCTCACCGTGCGGGTGCTGCTCGTCCCCGCCGTACATCCGGCGCAGGCCGTCCTTGACGATGTGCGCGATCTCGAAGCCGAAGGCGGGGTCGTACGCCACGCACGCCGGGTTCGTCGAAGCGAGCAGCTGCGAGTGGCCGTCCGCGTGCTGGAGGCCCTCACCGGTCAGCGTCGTACGGCCCGCGGTCGCGCCCAGCACGAATCCGCGCGCCAGCTGGTCACCCATCTGCCAGAACTGGTCGCCGGTGCGCTGGAAACCGAACATCGAGTAGAAGACGTAGACCGGGATGAGTGGCTCGCCGTGCGTGGCGTACGCCGATCCGGCCGCGATCAGCGAGGCCGTGCAGCCGGCCTCGGAGATGCCGTCGTGCAGCATCTGCCCGTTCGGCGCCTCCTTGTAGGCGAGCAGCAGGTCCCGGTCCACGGACTCGTACTGCTGGCCCAGCGGGTTGTAGATCTTCGCACTCGGGAAGAACGAGTCCATGCCGAACGTGCGGTACTCGTCCGGTGCGATCAGTACGAACCGCTTGCCGAGCTCCTTGTCCCGCATGAGGTCCTTGAGCAGCCGCACAAACGCCATCGTCGTCGCGATGGACTGCTGACCCGACCCCTTCTTCACGGTCGCGTACGTCTTGTCGTCCGGCAGCGCGAGCGGCTCGGACCGCACGACGCGCGTCGGCACGTACCCGCCGAGACCCAGCCGGCGGTCGTGCATGTACTGCATCTCCTCGGTGTCCCGGCCGGGGTGGTAGTACGGCGGCGGGCCGGACTCCAGCTCCTTGTCGGAGATCGGCAGGTGCAGCCGGTCGCGGAAGCGCTTGAGGTCGTCGACCGTCAGCTTCTTCATCTGGTGCGTGGCGTTGCGGCCCTCGAAGTTCGGGCCCAGCGTCCAGCCCTTGATCGTCTTGGCGAGGACGACGGTGGGCTGGCCCTTGTGCTCCAGGGCGGCCTTGTAGGCCGCGTAGATCTTCCGGTGGTCGTGACCGCCGCGGCCCAGGTGCAGGATCTGGTCGTCGGTCATGTTCTCGACCATCGCGCGCAACCGGTGGTCGTCGCCGAAGAAGTGCCTGCGGATGTACGCGCCGGACTCGGTGGCGTAGGTCTGGAACTGGCCGTCCGGCGTGGTGTTCATGCGGTTGACCAGCACGCCGTCCCGGTCCTGGGCGAGCAGCGGGTCCCAGGTGCGGTCCCACACCAGCTTGATCACGTTCCACCCGGCGCCGCGGAAGATCGACTCCAGCTCCTGGATGATCTTGCCGTTGCCGCGCACCGGCCCGTCCAGGCGCTGCAGGTTGCAGTTGACCACGAAGGTCAGGTTGTCCAGGCCCTCCCGGGCGGCGATGGAGAGCTGGCCCAGCGACTCCGGCTCGTCCATCTCGCCGTCGCCGAGGAACGCCCACACGTGCGACCGGGAGGTGTCCGCGATCCCGCGCGCGTGCATGTAGCGGTTCATCCGCGCCTGGTAGATCGCGCCGATCGGGCCGAGGCCCATCGACACCGTCGGGAACTCCCAGAAGTCCGGCATCGACCGCGGATGCGGGTACGACGACAGCATGTGCGGCGCCTTCGACTTCTCCTGCCGGAAGCCGTCCAGGTGCTGCTCGCTGAGCCGGTCCAGCAGGTACGCGCGCGCGTAGATGCCCGGCGAGGCATGGCCCTGGAAGAAGACCTGGTCGCCTCCGTCGCCGTCGTCCTTGCCGCGGAAGAAGTGGTTGAAGCCCACGTCGTACAGGGAGGCGGACGAGGCGAAGGTCGCGATGTGGCCGCCGACGCCGATGCCGGGCCGCTGCGCGCGCGAGACCATCACGGCGGCGTTCCAGCGGGTGGCGTTGAGGATCCTGCGTTCGATCTCCTCGTTGCCCGGGAAGAACGGCTCGCTCTTGGTCGGGATGGTGTTCACGTAGTCCGTGCTGCGCATCTCGGGCACGGCCACGCGCTTCTCGCGGGCCCGTTCGATCAGCCGCAGCATCAGATAGCGCGCCCGCTCCCGGCCGCGCTCGTCCACGGCGGCGTCGAGGGAGTCGAGCCACTCCTGGGTTTCCTCGGGATCGAAGTCAGGAACCTGACTCGGGAGGCCGCCAATGATGATCGGACTGCGATCACTGCGATCGGATGCGGAAGCCACGCTGTTCCTTCGCTCTCGGAGGGCCGTTTTTTCCGGGTGTCTGCGCCGATTCCCCATCGTGTACCTCGCGGGGGCAAACGTCATCTGTACCGTGGGGTAACCGATTCCTCCATGGGGATCGGGGGCACGTTCATTCGAGTCTCGTACCCACGCATGGTTCCCAAATACGCAAACGGGGCAGAAAGGTGTGGTGTACGTCACCTTCGGTCTGGACGGCATGGCTGGAGTTGCGGCGACACGGCCGGGATCGTCACCGTTTCGACGGTCCCAGTCGCCGGGTACTTGCGCGATCCGTCCCGCCCGTGTGGACTACGGCCAATGCTTCGCGCACGCGCGTGGCTGAGACATTCACCAAGACATGATCAGGAGGCAACCCGTGAGCGCGACCGCGGACCACGCGGAGGAGCGGACGAACCCTGCCGTCAGGCTGGGGTTCCAGCCCGGGCAGGTGGTCCAGGAGATCGGCTACGACGACGACGTCGACCAGGAGCTCCGCGAGGCCATTGAGGGCGCCGTCGAGGGCGAGCTGGTGGACGAGGACTACGAGGACGTGGCCGACGCCGTCGTGCTGTGGTTCCGTGACGACGACGGCGACCTGACGGATGCGCTGGTGGATGCCACCACGTACATCGAAGAGGGCGGGGCGATCCTGCTCCTCACGCCGAAGACCGGCCGTTCGGGGTACGTCGAGGCCAGCGACATTTCGGAAGCCGCGACGACGGCGGGGCTGACGGCGTCCAAGAGCGTCAGCGTCGGAAAGGACTGGAGCGGCAGCCGACTGGCGACGCCGAAGGCCGCCAAGTCCAAGCGGTAGCCGGCCCAGGCCGGATCCGTATCGCCCGGACTCCGGACGGGCCGACCGCCGTCGGCCCGTCCGCGGGTTCGTGATCCTCCCTGCGTAGGGTGTTTCCAGCGAAACGCGAACCACCCCTCGAAGGGACGAACAGGACATGGCGATCCAGGTCGGCGACAAGGCACCCGACTTCGAACTCAAGGACAACCACGGCGCGACCGTCCGGCTGTCCGACTTCCGCGGGCAGAAGAACGTCGTGCTGCTCTTCTACCCGTTCGCCTTCACCGGCGTGTGCACCGGCGAGCTGTGCGAGGTGCGCGACAACCTGCCGCAGTTCTCCGACCGCGACACCCAGGTGCTCGCCGTCTCCAACGACTCCATCCACACCCTGCGCGTCTTCGCCGAGCAGGAGGGCCTGGAGTACCCGCTGCTCTCCGACTTCTGGCCGCACGGCAACGTCTCGCGCGCCTACGGCGTCTTCGACGAGGACAAGGGCTGCGCCGTCCGCGGCACCTTCATCATCGACCGGGAGGGCGTCGTGCGCTGGACCGTCGTCAACGGCCTGCCGGACGCCCGTGACCTGACCGAGTACGTGAAGGCGCTCGACACCCTGTGATCGACGCCGTGCGATTTGTCGGTCCCAGGGCCTGCGGGGGGCGGGAACCCGTCACTAGGATCGACTCGTTGATCCGGTATCCGCAGTAAGACATCCAACGCGCTACGGGGCATCGCGGCCCCTGGACACCAATGGAGGACTCGTGGGAGTCAGCCTCAGCAAGGGCGGCAACGTTTCGCTGACCAAGGAGGCCCCCGGCCTGACCGCGGTCATCGTCGGTCTGGGGTGGGACATCCGCACCACGACCGGCACCGACTTCGACCTCGACGCCAGCGCGCTGCTGCTGAACAGCGCCGGCAAGGTCGCCAGTGACGCGCACTTCATCTTCTTCAACAACCTGAAGAGCCCGGACGGCTCCGTCGAGCACACCGGTGACAACCTCACCGGTGAGGGCGAGGGCGACGACGAGCAGATCAAGATCAACCTCGCCGGTGTCCCCGCCGACGTCGAGAAGATCGTCTTCCCGGTCTCGATCTACGACGCCGAGAACCGCCAGCAGTCCTTCGGCCAGGTGCGCAACGCCTTCATCCGCGTCGTCAACCAGGCCGGCGAGGCCGAGATCGCCCGTTACGACCTGAGCGAGGACGCCTCCACGGAGACCGCCATGGTCTTCGGCGAGCTGTACCGGCACGGTGCGGAGTGGAAGTTCCGCGCCATCGGCCAGGGCTACGCCTCCGGCCTGCGGGGCATCGCCCAGGACTTCGGCGTCAACGTCTGAGTCACCTGAACGCACGGGGCCACGGCCTCGATCGTCCGGCGCCGCACGGTTTACGTGCGGCGCCGGACGCGCAGGAAACCCAGGAACCATCACCCGGGGAGGACATCACCATGGGCGTCACGCTTGCCAAGGGGGGCAACGTCTCCCTGTCCAAGGCCGCACCGAACCTCACACAGGTACTGGTCGGGCTCGGCTGGGACGCGCGTTCCACCACCGGAGCACCCTTCGACCTCGACGCCAGCGCGCTGGTGTGCAGCAGCGGCCGGGTGCTCGGCGACGAGTGGTTCGTCTTCTACAACCAGCTCAAGAGCCCGGACGGCTCGGTCGAGCACACCGGCGACAACCTCACCGGCGAGGGTGACGGTGACGACGAGTCGGTGATCGTCGACCTCTCGGCGGTGCCCGACCGGTGCGACAAGATCGTCTTCCCGGTCTCGATCCACATGGCCGACGAGCGGGGCCAGACCTTCGGACAGGTCAGCAACGCCTTCATCCGGGTCGTCAACCAGGCCGACGGTCAGGAACTGGCCCGCTACGACCTGAGCGAGGACGCCTCCACGGAGACCGCGATGATCTTCGGCGAGCTCTACCGGTACCAGGGCGAGTGGAAGTTCCGGGCCGTGGGACAGGGGTACGCGTCGGGGCTTCGGGGCATCGCTCTAGACTTCGGAGTCAACGTTTCGTAAAGCCGCGTACGGCGCGGGGGAGCCCCGTACAAACACGATTGGGTAGCCAGTGGTTCTGAAAACCTTCGGGTGGTCGTTCGCGGTCACCGCGCTCGGCCTGGTGGCCGCGGTCTTCTACGGGGGGTGGGCCGCCTTCGGTGTCGTGGCGATCCTGTCCGTCCTGGAGATCTCGCTGTCCTTCGACAACGCGGTGGTCAACGCCGGGATCCTGAAGAAGATGAATGCCTTCTGGCAGAAGATCTTCCTCACCATCGGCATCCTGATCGCCGTCTTCGGCATGCGCCTGGTCTTCCCGGTCGTCATCGTCGCGGTCAGCGCGTCCCTGGGCCCGATCGAGGCGGTCGACCTCGCCCTCACCGACAAGGACCGCTACCAGGAACTGGTGACGGACGCCCACCCGTCGATCGCCGCGTTCGGTGGCATGTTCCTCCTGATGATCTTCCTCGACTTCATCTTCGAGGACCGGGACATCAAGTGGCTCGGCTGGCTGGAGCGGCCGCTGGCCAAGCTCGGCAGGGTCGACATGCTGTCGGTCTGCATCGCCCTGATCGTGCTGCTGGTCTCCTCGATCACCTTCGGCGCCCACGCCCACCAGCACGGCGGCACCCACGCCGACAAGGCGGAGACGGTCCTGCTCTCCGGCATCGCCGGTCTGATCACCTACCTGGTCGTCGGCGGCCTCTCCGGCTTCTTCGAGGACAAGCTCGAGGAAGAGGAGGAGCGCGAGCACGAGGCGGAAGAGGCGGCCGAGCGGGCCGGCAAGCCCAAGTCGGCCGTCAAGCTGGCCGGCAAGGCCGCGTTCTTCATGTTCCTCTACCTCGAGGTCCTGGACGCGTCCTTCTCCTTCGACGGCGTCATCGGCGCCTTCGCCATCACCAACGACATCGTCCTGATGGCCCTCGGCCTCGGCATCGGCGCCATGTACGTCCGGTCCCTGACCGTCTACCTGGTCCGCGAGGGCACCCTCGACGACTACGTCTACCTGGAGCACGGCGCCCACTACGCCATCGGCGCCCTGGCCGTCGTCCTCCTGGTGACCATCCAGTACGAGATCAACGAGTTCATCACCGGCATGATCGGCGTCGTCCTCATCGGCGCCTCCTTCTGGTCCTCGGTCCGCCGCAACAAGCGGCTAGCGGCGGCCGGGGGAGACGGCGACGCGGAGAAGGCGGAGGTCTCCTCCGGGGTGTGAACACGGCCCGGGTGAGGGAACGCTCTGTGCGGGGCGGCCGACGAGGACGACTCCTCGGGGCCGCCCCGTCGGCGGTCCAGGGTCGGTGGGCGAGGGAACGTGGGGGCGGGAATGGGCTTCTTGGACGGGCTGTGGCGTGGCCGCGAGTCGGAGTTCGACTCGGGCAGCGCGGCGACCAACTCCATCCAGCTGACCAAACGGCACAGTCAGGTCTCACTGACCAAGCAGGGCGCGGCCACCGGCAATCTGCGCATCAACCTCGCCTGGCGGATGCGCTCCTCCGACATCATGGGCACGCAGCGCGAAAGCCTGCTGCGCCACCCCTTCAAGGCGCTCAAGCCCCCCGAGGTCGTCGGCCACAGCCAGAGCATGGTCAACGTCGACCTCGACCTCGGCTGCCTCTACGAGCTCCAGGACGGCACCCGCGGCGTCGTCCAGCCCCTCGGCGGCTTCCTGGGCGACGTCAACGCGCCGCCGTACGTCAAGCTCAGCGGCGACGACCGGTTCGGCTCGGCCTCCGGCGAGACGATCTACGTCAACCTCGACCACAAGGACGCCATCAAGCGCCTGCTGCTCTTCGCGTACATCTACGACCAGACGCCCGCCTTCGACCGGACGCACGCCATCGTCACGCTCTACCCGAGCAACGGTCCCCGCATCGAGATAGGCCTGGACGAGCGCCATCCGCAGGCCCGGTCCTGCGCCGTCGTAATGATCGAGAACATCAAGGGCGAGATATTCGTCCGCCGCGAGGTGAAGTTCGTGTACGGCTTCCAGGGCGAGCTGGACCGGCTGTACGGGTGGGGGCTGCAGTGGGGCAGGGGGCACAAGAGCAAGGCAGAGCGGTGAGGCTCCGCCCGCACGGCTGAGTGCGGCGCCTGCCGCCGACGCTCGCCGCCTACCGTCCGACGAACTGCGGCCCCTGCGGCGGCAGCCGGAAGTCCGGGTCGGGTGCGCCGGTGACCGGCGGCGGATAGCCGTAGCCGGACGGGGCACCGGCGGCCGGCGCGGCGGCCGGCGCCTGCGGGTAGCCGTACGCGGGCCGGCCGGCCGGTTGCGGATAGCCGTAGGCGGGCTGCGCCGTCGGCGGCTGCTGCGGGTAGCCGTACGCGGGCTGTGCCGGGACGCCCGCGGGCTGCGCCGGTACGCCGCCCGTCGGCTGCTCGGGCGGCAGCGGTCGCGAGACGTCCGTGAGGGGCTGGACGGTCGTCGGCTGCTCGGGATCGACCGTCGGCGGGGAGGGCACCGACTGCGCGGGAGTGGGCGCGGACTGGTCGGGGCGGGGAGCCGCCACGGGGCCATCGGCGCCCTCCGACTCGTCCACCGAGATGCCGAAGTCGGTCGCCAGGCCCTTCAGCCCGTTCGAGTAGCCCTCGCCCAGCGCCCGGAACTTCCAGCTTTCCCCGCGCCGGTACAGCTCGCCGCAGATCAGCGCCGTCTCCTGGCCCGTCTCCGGCTTGACGTCGAAGTACGCCAGCGGCTCCGCGTCGGCGGCCGTGGCGTCGTGCAGCAGGATGCGCAGGGACCGGACCTGGTCGAAGGTGGCGCCGTCCGCCGACGCGACGAGCAGGACGCGGCCCACCGAGGCCTCGACCCCGGAGAGGTCTGTCTGGATCGTGTCGGTCAGACCTTCGGCGACCCGCTTCTTGCCGAGCCGCCAGACCTGCCCGGAGGGGTGCCGGGGCTGGTTGTAGAAGACGAAGTCCTCGTCGGAACGCACGCGGTCGTCGGGGCCCAGCAGCAGCGCGGAGACATCGACGTCGGGCACCCCCTGCCCGGGTGTCCAGCGCAGCACGGCGCGTACCGTGGTGGCTTGCAACGGGACGTTCGACCCCTTCAGCATCGCGTGCGTCATGCCGTCATCCTGCCCTCTCGGTCCTGGTCACGACAACGCGGGGGCGGGTTCCCGGGTCGTCTCCGCTCACCCCGGCTCGCCACCGTCGACACGGCCGGGTTACCTGGAATTCATGCCCGGTGGGAACCACCGACATGGACACGTACGTACTATTACCGGCCACCTTTCGGCGATGTACAGGTTGCCCAGACACCACGGGGGAGTTTAGATGCGTCATTTCGGACAGATTGCCCCTGATGTGCGGAAGCGTCTTTTCCATCAGGAGCCCTGCTCCTTCACGGCGGACTCCCCGGCCCGGCAGCTGTCCGTGGCCCTGGGCGCCACGCTCTACAGCCCGGCCACCCGGCCGAGGCTCGCCGACGACATCCTGAAGCAGGGCGCGCGCGGCGTGGTGTCGATGGTGCTGTGCCTGGAGGACTCGATCGACGACGCCGACGTGCCGGTCGGCGAGGAGAACCTCGTCCGTCAGCTCGCGGACCTGACGCAGCGTGCCGACGCGGACGTCCCCCTGCTGTTCATCCGCGTCCGCACCCCCGAGCAGATCCCCGACCTCGTGCGCCGCCTCGGCCCCGCCGTACGGCTGCTCTCCGGATTCGTGCTGCCCAAGTTCACCGAGGAACGCGGCATCCCCTTCCTGGAGGCGCTCACCGCCGCCGAGGCCGCCAGTGGCCGCAGGCTCTTCGCCATGCCCGTGCTGGAGTCACCGGACCTGCTGTACCGGGAGTCCCGCGTGCAGACGCTGGAGGGCATCTTCCGCGCGGTCGACAAGTACCGCGACCGCGTGCTCGCCCTGCGCCTCGGCGTCACCGACTTCTGCTCCTCCTACGGGCTGCGCAGGGGCCCCGACATGACGGCGTACGACGTCCAGATCGTCGCCTCCGTGATCGCCGACGTGGTGAACATGCTCGCCCGCGCCGACGGCACCGGCTTCACGGTGACCGGGCCGGTGTGGGAGTACTTCCGTGTCCAGGAGAGGATGTTCAAACCGCAACTGCGGCAGAGCCCCTTCCTGGAAGGTCAGGCCGTCGAACTGCGCCAGAAACTGATCGAGCACTCGATGGACGGCCTGCTGCGGGAGATCTCCCTGGACCGCGCCAACGGCCTGCTGGGCAAGACCTGCATCCACCCCTCCCACGTCCTCCCCGTGCACGCGCTGTCCGTGGTCAGCCACGAGGAGTTCAGCGACGCCCAGGACATCCTGCGGCCCGAACGCGGTGGCGGGGGCGTCCTGCGGTCGGCGTACACGAACAAGATGAACGAGGTGAAGCCCCACCGTGCCTGGGCCGAGCGGACCCTGCTGCGCGCCGAGGTCTTCGGGGTCGCCAACGAGGACATCGGCTTCGTGGAACTGCTCGCCGCCGGCCTGTCCGACTGAACGCAAGAAGTACATGCAGGCAATGAACGCAAGGAATCCATGACCGAGGCAGAGCACGCACACGACGCGGTGGACAACGGGAGGCACGAGCAGATGACCGAGCGGGCGCACGCCGAAGAGCGTGCCGGAGTCTGGTCCGGCAGCTGGGTCGCCGAGCGGCTCGGCGTCGAACTCGCCGGCGACGACACACTGCCCGGCCTGCTGGGGCTCGCCCTGCGCCGCAACCCCAAGCGGGCGCACCTGCTCGTCTCCAACGTGCTCGGTAAGCACGTACCCCAGTCGCCCTCCGTCGTGTACGGCCACGGTGTCGCCCTCGGCCGGCGCGTCCGCGACCTGCTGGGCGCCCGGGCGGCCGAGGACGCGGTCGTCCTCGGTTACGCGGAGACCGCCACCGGCCTCGGCCACTCGGTCGCCGACGGCCTGGGCCCCGCGCCCTACCTGCACTCCACGCGCCGCCCGGTCACCGGGGTCGCCCGGGCGGGCGGTTTCGAGGAGTCCCACTCGCACGCGACCTCCCACCTCCTGCTGCCCGAGGACCCGGCGCTGCTGGCCGGTGACGGGCCGCTGGTCCTCGTCGACGACGAGTTCTCCACCGGCAACACGGTGCTCAACACCGTGCGCGCCCTGCACGAGCGCTACCCCCGCAAGCGGTACGTCGTCGTGGCCCTGGTCGACATGCGCTCGCCCGCCGACGCCGGCCGGCTGGAGGACTTCGCCCGGGAGATCGGCGCCCGTGTGGACCTGGTGACGGCCGCCTCGGGCACGGTCCGGCTGCCGCCGGGCGTCCTGGAGAAGGGGCAGGAACTGGTCGCCCACCACGAGGCGCGTGCCGCCGCCCCGGCCCGCGAGGGCTCGCTCACCGGGTCCGGGTCCGTCGCGCGCGTCGACCTGCGCTGGCCCGCCCGGGTCCCCGACGGCGGCCGGCACGGGTTCACGGCCGCCCAGCGGGAGCGGCTGGAGAGCGCCCTGCCCGGCATGGCCGAGCGGATCGCCGCGGCGCTGCCCGCCGGCGCCCGCCGCGTGCTCGTCCTCGGCTTCGAGGAGCTGATGTACGCCCCGCTGCGCCTGGCCCACGCGCTGGAGCAGACCGCCGACGCCGACGTCCGCTACTCCACGACCACCCGCTCTCCCGTCCTGGCCGTCGACGACCCGGGCTACGCCATACGCACCCGCCTGGTCTTCCCCGCCCACGACGACCCGGCCGACGGCCCCGGCGAGCGCTACGCCTACAACGTCGCGGGCGCCGGCTTCGACGCCGTCGTGGCCGTCGTCGACTCGGCCGCCGACACCCCCGCACTGCACGCCCCCGACGGACTGCTGGCCCGGCTCGCCGCCCACACCCCGCACGTCCTGCTCGCGGTCGTCCCGTCGTACGTCCCGCAAGCACCGCACGCCTCCGAAAGGCCCCCCATGCTGCCCGAGCCCCTGCGCGGCCCCGACTTCTCCTCGTACGCGCCCGACGAGGTCGGCTGGCTGCTCCAGGACCTCTCGGACGTGACGCTGGAGGCGCCGACCGAGGAGCGCGAGGAGGCGATCCAGAGCGGCGGCGCGCACTACGCGGAGTCGCTGCCGGTGGAGTACCAGCCCAGCGCGCAGTACCAGGAGCTGTTCCACGCGGCGCTGGAGACGTCCGCCGCCCGGCTGGCCCGGGCCGTCGGTGCCGTCACCGAGATCGTGCTCACGGAGCGGTCCCCCCGCCCCGTCCTGGTCTCCCTCGCCCGCGCGGGCACACCCGTCGGCATCCTGATGCGCCGCTGGGCGCAGTTCCGCCACGGCCTCGACCTCCCGCACTACGCGGTGTCGATCGTCCGGGGCCGCGGCATCGACGCCAACGCGCTGCGCTGGCTGGCCGAGCACCACGACCCCGCCGACGTCGTCTTCGTCGACGGCTGGACCGGCAAGGGTGCCATCACCCGCGAACTCGCCGCCGCCCTGCGCGAGTTCGAGGCCTCCGACGGTGTCACCGGCTTCGACCCGGAGATCGCCGTACTGGCCGACCCCGGTTCCTGCGTCCGCACCTACGGCACCCGCGACGACTTCCTGATCCCCTCCGCCTGCCTGAACTCCACGGTCTCCGGCCTGATATCGCGCACCGTGCTCCGTGCCGACCTGGTCGGTCCGCACGACTTCCACGGCGCGAAGTTCTACCGCGAACTCGCCGGCGCCGACCTGTCCCCGGCCTTCCTGGACGCCGTCTCCGCACGCTTCCCGGACGTCGCCGACACGGTAGACGCCCAGGCCAAGGAGCTCCTGGCCGCCGACCGCACCCCCACCTGGGAGGGCTGGGCCGCAGTCGAGCGCATCAGCGAGGAGTACGGCATCCACGACGTGAACCTCGTCAAGCCCGGTGTCGGCGAAACCACCCGCGTGATGCTGCGCCGTGTCCCCTGGAAGGTGCTGGCCCGAGCGGGCGCCGGCGCCGACCTGGACCACGTACGCCTGCTGGCCGAACAACGGGGCGTCCCCGTCGAGGAGGTCGCCGACCTCCCCTACACCTGCGTCGGGCTGATCCACCCCCAGTACACGCGCGGCGCGACCGGCGCCGACGGCAAGGCGGTGGCGCTCTGATGCCGGTGCTCGTCGCGAGCGACCTCGACCGCACGCTCATCTACTCCGCCGCCGCGCTGGGGCTCACCATGCCCGACCTGCGGGCACCCCGGCTGCTGTGCGTGGAGGTCTACGAGAGCAGGCCCCTCTCCTACATGACCGAGACGGCCGCCGGACTGCTGACCGACCTCGGCGACTCGGCGGTCTTCGTCCCGACGACCACCCGCACCCGCGCGCAGTACCAGCGCATCAACCTCCCCGGCCCGCCCGCGAAGTACGCGATCTGCGCCAACGGCGGTCACCTGCTGGTGGACGGCGTCTCCGACCCCGACTGGCACGCGCGGGTCACCGCCCGCCTCGCCGACGAGTGCGCCTCGCTCGCCGAGATCCGCGACCACCTGATGAACACCGCCGACCCGCGGTGGGTGCGCAAGCACCGGGTCGCCGAGGACCTCTTCGCCTACCTCGTCGTCGAGCGCGAACTGCTGCCCGAGGACTGGGTGAAGGAACTCGCCGTGTGGGCCGAGAACCGCGGCTGGACCGTCTCCCTCCAGGGCCGCAAGATCTACGCCGTCCCCAAGCCGCTCACCAAGAGCGCCGCCGTGCGCGAGGTTGCCCGCCGCACCGGCGCCGAGCTCACCCTCGCCGCCGGCGACTCCCTCCTCGACGCCGACCTGCTGCTCGCCGCCGACCGGGGCTGGCGCCCCGGCCACGGCGAGCTCGCCGACGCCGGCTGGTCGGCTCCGGCGATCAGCGCCTTGCCCGAGCGCGGCGTGCTGGCCGGTGAGCGGATTCTCCGGGAGTTCCTGCACGCGGCGCATCCGGCTCACTGACGTCACGGCCCCGTCTGCGGTGGCCGGCCCCCGGCCGCAGCAGGCGCATGCCGATGAAGACCAGCAGCGCCAGGGCGGCGATCGCGAGGATCACCTTCGAGTACGTGGAGGCGATGCCCGACACCTCGGACCAGTTGTCGCCCAGCGCGTAGCCGGCGAGCACGAACACGGTGTTCCAGATGGCGCTGCCCAGCGTGGTGAGGGCGAGGAAGACGGGCAGCCGCATCCGCTCGACGCCGGCCGGCACGGAGATCAGACTCCGGAAGATCGGGATCATCCGGCCGAAGAAGACGGCCTTGGTTCCGTGCTTCAGGAACCAGGCCTCCGTCTTCTCGATGTCGGCCACCTTCACCAGCGGCAGCTTCCCCGCTATCGCCACGGTGCGGTCCCGGCCGAGCAGCGCGCCGACCCCGTACAGCGCGAGCGCGCCGATCACCGAACCCGCCGTCGTCCACAGCAGGACGGCGAGCAGGTTCATCCGGCCCGAACTCGCCGCGAACCCGGCGAGCGGCAGGATCACCTCGCTCGGCAGGGGAGGAAACAGGTTCTCCAGAGCGATGGCCAGGCCGGCGCCCGGTGCGCCGAGCGCGTCCATGAGGTCGTTGATCCACTGCGGTGCGGCACCGCTGTCCGCGGCCGTCTGCGCTGCGATGGCTGTCATGCCGACCACGCTAGAAAACCGCAGCTGAAGGGAGCCTGAGGAAGTCCGCGGTGTACGGGGCGTACGGGGCGGGTGTCAGCCGCAGCAGCCTCCGCCGCAGCAGCCGCCTCCGCCGCCCGACTGCGGCGCCGGGGCGGAAGCGGAGGACGAGCCGCCGACCGCGACCGTGGACAGCAGCTTCACCGTGTCGTCGTGGCCCGCCGGGCAGGCGGCGGGGGCGGAGGACTCGGCCATGGGACGGCTCAGTTCGAACGTGTCGCCGCAGCTGCGGCAGCGGTACTCGTAGCGAGGCATGCGCACAGGTTAACCGGCACCGTGCTCGACCTGCCCCGCGTCACCCGGCCCCGAGTTCACCAAGCCCCGGGTTCACCCGGCCCCGCGTTCCTCACGGATGCGGCCGACCACGTGGGTCACGGTCCGGCGGATCGCCTCCGTCTCCGACAGGAAGTGCCAGTAGTCGGGATGGCGGCCGTCCAGCGTGGTGATCGCCTGTTCCAGCCGGGCCACGGCGTCGTCCAGGGGGCGCGCGTGCCGGGGGTCGGGGGTGTTGCGGCCCGCCATGGCCAGGCGCTGGGCGTCGCGGATCGCGAAGCGGGTGCGTTCGATCTCCTGCCGGGGGTCCTTCTGCACGGCGTTGAGCCGCTGCAGCCGGTCGCCGGCGGCCGAGACGGCCTCGTCGGTCGTGTTCAGCAGCGCCCGTACCGTCGACAGCAGGGCGGTGGCGTCAGGCCAGCGCTGCTCGTCGCGGGCGGTCTGCGCCTCGGCCAGCTTCCGCTCGGCCTGCCGGACCGACTCGGCGGCCTGGTCCGGCACCTGCTGGAGATCCTGCCAGCAGGCGGCCGTGAACCGCCGCCGCAGCTCGCTCAGCACCGGCTCCACCTGCTCACTGCGGGTGGTCAGGGCCTGGGCGCGGGTGCGCAGGGAGACCAGGCGGTGGCCGATCTCGGCGGCGCGCTCCGGCAGCCGCTCGGCCTCGGCGCGGACCGACTCGGCCTCCCGGGTGACCCGCTCGGCCCGCTCCAGGGTCTGGGGCACGCCGTGCTGCCCCGCGCCCTGGTTCAGCCGGGTCAGCTCGGGGCCGAGGGTGGCGAGCCGGGCGGCGAGGCCGTCCGCCTTCAGCCCGGCCCCCCGAGCGGCGTCCAACGCGTGGGAGGCGGCGAGCAGGGCCTGCCGGGCGCGTTCGACGGCGGGTGCCAGCCGGGCCAGCTGGGTCTCGGCCTTGCCGAGCAGGGGGCCGAGACCCTCGGCGAAGCGGTCCAGCTCCTGCTTGACGCGGCCCAGCTCGTCCTTCGCGGCCGTCAGCTCGGTGCGGGCGCGGGCGGCGGCCGACGCCTCCAGGTCGTCCCGGTCCAGGTCGTGGGCGTCGACGGCGCCGATGTACTGGTGGCTGACCTCGTCGATGCGCCGGCCGAGCGCCTCGAAGTCGGTGACCGCGCGCCGGGCGGCGGGGGAGGCGTCGACGGCCGCGATCGTCTCGATCGAGATCCGCAGGTCCCGCTGGGCGGTGTCCAGCTCGTAGAAGGCGGCCGCCGCGTCGTCCTTCGCGGCCTGTGCCTGAGCCCGCTGACTCTCGGCCCGCCCGCCGAACCAGCGCCGGGTGCCGCCCCCGGCGAAGGCGACGGGCAGTGCGAGTACGGCGAGCAGCGGCAGACCCACGAGGGTCAGCGCGTCACGGACCGCAGCGGGCGGGCGGTGGCGGGAGTGTCGGCGGGCATGGTGCGGGAGGCGTCGGCGGGAGTGGTGTGCCAGGCGCTGCGCGCGCGGCACCATCGGCGAGTACGGCTGCGATGGTGTCGCCGTCACATCCCTCTCCCGTGTCGTCCGTCCTGCCCGGGTTCATTCTCCCACCCGTTGGGGACGAACACACGGGCCGGTCAGTTCGCGGTTCGGACCGTGACTTTGCCGTCCCGGGTCTGCGCGGTCACCCGGTGGGAGCTGGAGTCGTCCCGGTCCACGGCCACGTCGACCGACCCGTCGTCGCTGTCGGCGGACACCTTGTAGGTGGCCCGGGGCAGTTCGAGGGTCACCGAGCCGTCGTCGCTGCGGGTCTCCACCAGGTCCGGGACGGCCCCGAGTTCGAGGTGGACCGAGCCGTCCCGGGTGGAGGCGTTCACCCGGCGCGAGGAGACGTCCGCGCGCAGCGACCCGTCGTCGCTGTGCAGTTCCAGCGGCCCGGTGGTGTCGCTGACGCGCACGGACCCGTCCGCCGTACGGATGTCCAGCGCCTCCCGCAGGCCTCGCGCCCGCACGCTGCCGTCGTCCGTCCGCACCTTGACGGCGACGCCGCGCGGCACCTCCACGCGGTGCTTGGTGGCGCAGTCGGCGACCACCCCGGAGCAGTGCGTCCGCAGCTTCAGACGGTCGCCGTCCATGCTCCAGCTCACCTCGGGGTCCGAGCCGAGCGCGACCGAGCCCTGGAACCACCGGGTCACCTCGACCTTGCCGGACTTGTTGCCGTCGGCGGCCACGATCTCCAGTGCGGAGTCGTCGGCGTCGATGGTGAGGGCGTCACCCCGAAGGGAGAAGGACCGGTGCTCGGGTTCCTTGTCGTCCGAGGCGGAGGCGCAGGCGCCGAGTCCCGCGACGAGGACGGCGACGACACCGACGGCGGCGAACGCGCGAGCAGGGACGGAACGGGCGGCCATGGAGATCTCCCCCTGGAGGACTGGTGCGGACGACGAGGCTCTTCGACCGTACGGAGGAGCGGTCCGCGGGGGGATCCGGGCCACTACCGGATCGAAGGTGGGGTTATCCCCCGGCGCCCCGGGCCATGTAGGCTGTCGACTCGTCCTGGGTGCGTAGCTCAGGGGTAGAGCGCCTGCCTTACAAGCAGGATGTCGGCGGTTCGAAACCGTCCGCGCCCACCGGGACCGGCGCCGCTGTCGTCGGTGCGAAGGCCCTCGGAGATCCTTGGAGATCCTCCGGGGGCCTTTCGCATGCGCCTCAGGTGTCCTCGGGCGGGGTCTGGCGGGCGGCCGGGGCCTCGTGGGCGCGCTTCAGCTGAGAGCGGGCGCTCACCTGGTCGGGGCCGGTGATCTCCGACCAGTAGCGATGCGTACTGACGAACACGGCGAGCTCGCGCTCGCGCTGCCGGAGCTTCTCCACCTCGGCCTGCTCGTCCTCCGACCAGCCGGGGGAGGCCGGGCGCTCGACCTTGCGCCAGCCGGTGTCGTCGCTGAACCCGTCGAGGGGTTCGACGGACCAGGGAAGCCTCTTCAGCAGGGCCGACAGCTCGGCCCGGACCTGATGCAGTTCCTCCTGACCGGCGAGGAGATCACTGGGAAAATCATAGGTCGTAGCCACCCTTCAATGATACGCCTGTTCGATTTTGAGGCGCGCGTTCCCTTCGGTGGTTCACGCGAAAGGGTGGGAGACTGACGACATGTGCCGCAGCATCAAGACGCTCCGTCCGCCGGTGCTGGCCGAGGAGGCCACGGAGGACGAGATCAGGGCCGCAGCCCTGCAGTACGTGCGCAAGGTGTCCGGGTTCCGTGCGCCGGCCGCGCACAACCAGGAGGTATTCGAACAGGCGGTGGAGGCCGTCGCGCATGCCACGGCCGAACTACTGGCCGGCCTGGAGGTGCGGGGAGCAGCCGCCGCGCGCCGGGCGGGCTGACACCCCGCCGACGCCCCGGCTGCGCTGCACGGTCCCCTGCGCTACGACTGCGCTGCCACTGAGCTACGACGCCTCGGTCGCCCGGGGCTGGCGGCGCATCAGGTAGGCCGCGACCGTCCCCGCGCCGAACAGGGCCACCAGCGACACCGCCGTCGCGAGCCACGTCGCGCCCAGCCACTGGCCGCCGAAGTAGCCGAGGGCGACGCTGTACGCGGCCCAGGCCAGTCCGGCCAGGGCGGACCAGGGAAGGAACTCGCGGACCCGGCGGTGGGCCGCGCCGGCGACGAGGGAGACGACCGAGCGGCCGGCCGGGGCGAAGCGGGCCAGGACGACGAGGGCGCCGCCGCCGCGCGCGAGGGCGCCGCCGAGACGTTCCTGCGCCGTGGTGAGCCGGCGGGAACGGGCGATCGCGCGGTCCAGGCGCGGTCCGCCGCGCCACGCGAGGCGGTAGACCGCCAGGTCGCCGAGGACCGAGGCGGTCGCCGCGCACAGCGTCAGGAGCAGGATGTCGGGGACGTCCTGCGGGACCCGCCCGGCAGCCGCCGCACCCGAGCCCGCGGCCGCCGCCGTGGCCGCCGTGATCACCAGGACGCCGCTCGGCAGCACCGGCAGGAAGATGTCGAGGAGTACCGAGACGGCCACCAGCACATAGATCCATGGGCTGCTGACCAGCGAACCGATACTCCCGAGACTGTCGACCACCACAACTCCCCGTTACTCCCCCGTGGGCCGGGCCATGCCGCGACGCGCGGGGACGGCAGGAGCGACCGATGACAGCCATACAGCGTACGCCGGGGGTGTGACAGATGGTTCACAGGGGGCTCGGGTGTTCGGCACGCGGTGTTCACCCGGACGGTCGGCCGCTCAGGCCGCGACCGGCGTCTGGCGCTCCGCGGTCGCCTTCTCCTGCTCGGACCCGCGCCGGGCGAGGAGCCGGTCCAGGCCGAAGGCGCCGGAGCCGGTGAAGACCAGCAGCAGGAAGGCCCAGCAGAACATGGCGGAGGCCTCGCCGCCGTTCTCCATCGGCCACAGGGCGCCGGGCTGGTGCACCTTGAAGTACGCGTAGGCCATGGAGCCGGAGGAGACGAGCGCGGCGGCGCGGGTGCCGAGGCCGAGCATGACGAGGCCGCCCCCGACGAGCTGGATCACGGCCGCGTACCAACCGGGCCAGGTGCCCGCGTCGATGGTGCCGCCGGTGCCGGCCGCGCCGCCGAGGACGCCGAAGAGGGAGGCGGCGCCGTGGCAGGCGAAGAGCAGGCCGACGACTATGCGGAACAGGCCGAGGGCGTAGGGCTGGGCGCTGTTGAGGCGTCCGGACATGTGGGGGGTGCTCCTTCGGTCGGGCCGGCCCGAAGGGGCCGGTGGGGGACGGAACCGAGTGGGGTGCCCACGTTAGGTGACCCTAATGAGTGCTTGCAAGTTCAACATTTGGCCATGGCTTGGCGCCGGGTCACCCGCCTGTCATGTCCCCTCCCGCAGGTGGGAGCGCTCCCATCGCCTGGCCGAGGCCTGTCGTCGTGACTGAATTCGTACGCGGTCCCCGGCGGCCGCCTACGCCAGCTCCCGGTCCGTGACCCTCCGCAGCACGGTCGTCCCGTCCCGGTTCGCCCGCGCCTGCTCCAGCCGCAGCCGGGCCGAGCGCCCCCGCAGGGTCAGCGTCATGATCTGGTTGCCGAACCAGGGGCCTCCGGTCTTGCGCCACCGGACCACCGGCGGCGCACAGCGGCCGTGCCGGGCGATGCGCCGCCCCAGGGCCCGCGCGAGGGCGCTCCAGCCGAAGCGGAAGCCGAGGCGGATCGAGAGCGGCACGGAATTGTGGACGGGGGAGCAGGTCAGCTGCGCCACCCGGGCGTCGGGCGTCCGGCCCGGCCAGGACGGTTCGGCCACGTAGGCGTGGTGGACGTCGCCCGACAGCACACTCACCGTCGCGGGCGCCCCCGGCCCCGTACCGGCCTCGGCGATCAGGTCGGCGAGGGCGTCAAAAGAGGACGGGAAGGCGGACCAGTGCTCCAGGTCGGCCCCGCGCCGTATCTTCTCCCCGAGCCGGGCCCAGCGGGCACCCCGTTCGCCGCGGCACAGCGAGGCGTTCCAGGTCTCCACGTCGTGCACCAGGTGGGGCAGCAGCCAGGGCAGGGAGGTGCCGATGAGCAGGTGGTCGTAGGAGTCCCGCTCCTGGAGGACCTGCTCGCGCAGCCAGGCGGCCTCGCCCGGGTCGAGCATCGCGCGGCGGTCCTCGTCGAGGACGCGGGCCGCGCGGGAGTCCACCATCAGCAGCCGTATGCGGCCGAAGTCGCGCCGGTAGCTCCACCGCACGGAGGCCGGATCGGCGTCGGCCCGCGCGGCGAACGCGCGCAGCACGTCGGTGCCGTCGGGGGCCTCGCGGACGGCCGCGTAGAGGGGGTCGGCGGCCAGTTCGGCCGGGGAGAGGTTGCCGAGCTGCTGGTACACCCAGTAGGACATCAGTCCGCTCAGCAGCCGCTCCCGCCACCAGTCCGTGGCCCGCATGTCGGCGAGCCAGGCGGCGGAGGTGTTCCAGTCGTCGATGACGTCGTGGTCGTCGAAGATCATGCAGCTGGGCACGGTGGACAGCAGCCAGCGCACGTCCGGGTCGGTCCAGGACTCGTCGTAGAGCCGGGTGTACTCCTCGTAGTCCGCGACCTGGTCGCCCGGGGCGTCGGCCAGGTCCCGGCGGCCGGCGAGCCAGCGGCGCGTGGCGTCGGAGACCTCGTCGGCGTACACCTGGTCGCCGAGCAGGAGCAGTAGGTCGGGCCGTGCGTGCTCCGGGTCGGCCGCGATGCGGGCGGAGAGGGTGTCCAGCGCGTCCGGGCCCACCCGGTCCTTCCCGCCGGCGGGCGGCGCGGCCCAGCGGCAGGAGCCGAAGGCGACGCGCAGGCCGTCGTCCGCCGGGGACGTGGCGATCACCGAGGGCGGGAAGCGGGAGTCGGGCGGCGGCCACGCGCGCGTGCCGTCCAGGCGCACCTCGTACTCCGTCGCCGTGCCGGGTGTCAGGCCGTTCACCGGGACCAGGGCGTAGTGGTGGCCCGCGACCTGGAAGGTGCGGGCCGTGCCGCCGGCACCGTCGGCGCAGCGCACTTCGGCGGTGCAGGGGCGGCTCGTCTCGACCCACACGGTCGCGCACGAGCCGTCGGTGTATCGCAGTATCGGTCCCAGGCGCAGTCCGGCCATCGGTGATCCTCTCCTCCGTCGCCCCGTACGGTACGGAACGACGGAGGCCGACGGACAGACTCCGCGCCGAAGGCGTGGTGGAGGGCGTCAGCAGCTCGCGAGGTGGTTCTGGAGCGCGGACTTCTCGGCGGAGTCGACCGAGAGGTCGTAGTAGTACTTCACCTGGACCCAGGCGCGGACGTACGTGCAGCGGTAGGCGGTGCGCGAGGGCATCCAGGTGGCCGGGTCCTGGTCGCCCTTGGACTGGTTGACGTTGTCGGTGACCGCGAGGAGCTGGGGGCGGGTCAGGTCGTTGGCGAAGGACTGGCGCCGGGAGGTGGTCCAGGATCCGGCGCCGGAGTCCCAGGCCTCGGCGAGCGGGACGAGGTGGTCGATGTCGACGTCGGAGGCGGCGGACCAGGTGGCGCCGTCGTAGGGGGAGTACCAGCTGCCGCTGGTGGCGGCGCAGGAGGAGTCGGTGACGACGCCGGAGCCGTCGCGCTTGAGGACGGTCTCGCGGGTGTTGCAGGAGCCGGACTGCGTGATCCAGTGCGGGAAGAGGTCGCGGTTGTAGCCGGTGCGGTTCTCGGTGGCCACGGTGAGGGTGGCCAGGTAGGAGCGGGCGGTGGCGGCGCTGACCGGGGTGGGGAGGGCGGCGGAGGCGGCCGGGCCGTTGAGGAGCCCGGCGGAGGCTATGAGCCCGGTGAACGCGGCGAGGAAGCCGAGGCGTCGACGCGCGTAGAACTTCGGCATGCGAACTCCCTTGGAGTGTGGGGGTGTTGGGACGCGGGCAGGGGAATGCTCGCGACGCCGCATGGCGTACAGGTGTGCGGTCGGTAAGAAGTTAGTGACGTGTGCATGGCACGTCTATGGGTGTGACGGGACTCGTGACGGGCGCGGGGGAGGTCGTCCGGTGTGACCTTCGTCCCCCGGGGGCGCGGCGGGGGTCGCGTACACTGGGCGGCGCAGAAGGGGAGTAGCTCTTCGCCGGACCGTCGACATACTGCTCAGCTCGTCTGAGCCGGCGCCCGGAGGCAGACCTCGTGGACGGGGTCGGCCAGCGAGACCTTCGGCAAGCAGTGCACGCCCGTGCCGTACGGCGGGGGCGACCGTGTGCTGCCGTGCCGAGGTGTCCTGCGCGAAGGATCAGCACTCTCGGTGGGGCGGCCCCGACCGATAGAGGACCCCTTGATCAGCTTGACCGTGACGGCGCTCGTCTTCGGCGTCGTCTTCCTCGCCGAACTCCCGGACAAGACCGCGCTCGCCGGCCTCGTCCTCGGCACCCGTTACCGCGCCTCGTACGTCTTCGCCGGCGTCGCCGCCGCCTTCCTGCTGCACGTCGTCCTCGCCGTCGCGGCCGGCAGCGTGCTGACCCTGCTGCCGCAGCAGATCGTGCACGCGATCACCGGCGTGCTGTTCCTCGGCGGGGCCGCCGTGCTGATGATGAAGAAGGACGACGGGGACGAGGAGATCCGCAAGCCGGAGGACCAGTCCTTCTGGAAGGTCTCCGGGGCGGGCTTCATGCTCATCCTGGTCGCCGAGTTCGGTGACCTGACGCAGATCATGACGGCCAACCTCGCGGCCCGCTACGACGACCCGCTCTCCGTCGGCCTGGGTGCGGTGCTCGCGCTGTGGGCGGTGGCCGGGCTCGGCATCGTCGGTGGAAAGGCCCTGATGAAGCGGGTGCCGCTGGCGCTGATCACCAAGATCGCGGCGCTGCTGATGCTGGGCCTCGGTGTGTGGAGTCTGTGGGAGGCGGTCGCCGGCTGACCGGCGAACGGGGATGAACGTCTCACCCGGGGCGGTGGCGCGAGCCCGGCCTGTTTTGTACCGTGGAGAAACAAAGTGGCTCCCGCCCGTTCTCCCTGACCGGCGGGCGGGGCCGCCTTGTTCCCTCCCCGCGCCTTGGAGTCTGCCGATGACGGCCACCACCGTTCTCACCGCCCGTGCCCTGCTGCTCGACATGGACGGCACCCTCGTCAACTCGGACGCCGCCGTCGAGCGCGTCTGGCGGCGCTGGGCCGGCCGGAACGGGCTGGACGGCGACGAGGTCATGAAGGTCGTCCACGGACGGCAGGGCTACGCGTCGATGGCGCTGCTGCTGCCGGACCGGCCCATGGAGCAGAACCACGCCGACAACGCGCGCATGCTCGCCGAGGAGACCGCCGACACCGAGGGCGTCGTCGCGATCCCCGGCGCGCCCGGCTTCCTGGCCTCGCTGCGCGGCCTGCCGCACGCCCTGGTGACCTCGGCCGACGTGGCGCTGTCCACCGCGCGGATGGCCGCGGCCGGGCTCGCCCTGCCCGACGTCCGGATCACCGCGGAGTCCGTCGGCGCCAGCAAGCCCGACCCCGAGGGCTTCCTCAAGGGCGCCGCCGAACTGGGCATCGCCCCGGCCGACTGCATCGCCTTCGAGGACTCCGGCGCCGGCATCACGGCCGCGCGCGCCGCCGGGATGCGGGTCGTGGGCGTCGGCCCGCGTGCCGGGGCCCACGGGCCGGACGTGGTCGTCGAGGACCTGACGCGGATCCGCGTGGAGTCCGACCCGGACGGGACGGTGCGGCTGCACGTCGGCGGTTGACGGGCGGGTGGTGCCGGGCGGGCCTCGCGTGCTGGGGCGGGGCCCCGCAATCCGAGCCGCGCAATCCGAGCCCCGCAATCCGGGGCCGGGTCCCGCAATACTGGCCGAGCCTCGCAATCCGGGTCCGGGTCCCGCCGCCGGCTACCGCGCCCGCGGGGCTCGTGCCGCCGGGCCCTGCACCCCGGCCGCAGGTGTGCGGCTCCCGTGGCGGCGGCCCCGGTGTCCGCGCCGTCCGTGACTGCGGCGCCCTGGTGTCCGTGCCTTCTGCGGCCACGGCCACGGCACCGGGCCCTGGTCGCCGGCGTATGGCTGTGGTGTTGACGGTTGTGGCGCCTGCGCCTTCGGTGTCTGCGGTGTCTTGGTGTCTGTGCCTCGCGCGGCCACGGCCCCGGGCGCTGGCCGCAGGCGTCGGCTTTCGTGTTGATGGTGCCGTGTCCGTGCCTCCCCGCGTCAAGGGTGTCGTGCCCCCAGCCGCAGGCCACGGCTTCCGTGTCTGCGGCGCCCCGGTGTCCGTGCCTCCCGCGGCCACGGCCCCGGGCCCTGGCCGCAGGTCTGCGGTTCCCGCGTCAACGCCCCGGGTCCCGGCCGCGGGCCTACGGCTCTCGGGTCTCCGACTCCAGTTGGCGGCGGGTGTCGCGGCCGTATGTGCCGAGCTCGTCCGTGCGGATGCCGCGGGACCACTGGAAATTGCGGACCGCGTCCTCGACCTGGAAGTTGTAGGTGCCGTCGATCTCGCCGGTGTAGAGGTACAGCTGCGTCAGGCGTTGTTGGAGTTCGGTGACCGCGGCGCCGCGGTCGCCACGCTGCAGGGCGGAGCCGTTGCCGTGGTTGTCGTGGTCGTCCTCCTCGGATTCCTGCGGGGCGTCGGCGGTCGGCGTCGGTGTCGTGGTCTGTGTCGGCTCGGCCGACGGGGTCGGCGTGGGCGGGGTGCTCGACGCCGACGGGGACGGTGAGGACGACGCACTCGCACTGGGGGACGGCGAAGCGGAGGCGGACGGCGACGCGGACGTCGGTCGGGCCGACGCCGTGCTCGGCGCGGGTGTCGTCGAGGGCTCGTCGGTCGACGGATCCGGCACGCTCGCCCTGACCTCGTCCGGCAGCGCCCCGTCCCGCGACGGCGACTCGTAGGAGAACAGCCCGCTCGCGAACCCGGCCGCGCCCACGATGACCACGAGCGCCCCAGCGGCGCTGAGCAGGACGCCCCGGCGCCGCTTACGCGGTGGGCGCCCGTCGGTGCCGTCCGGGTGGGGCGCCCCGGGTGCCGCGGAGTCGGAGGCCTCGGCGGCCGAGGTCTCGAACAGGCGCAGGTCCTGCGCGCTGGGCGGGCCGGCCGAGGGCGCCAGGGGCGTGGGCAGCACGGAGGTCGCCTCCGTGGCCGACGCGTCGGGCGGCCCGGCGTCCACGGCGCGCAGCGTCATGGTGGCGTCCGGGTCGGGCGGCGTCGGCGCGGACGCCGGTGTGCCCGGCGGGGTGGCTGCCCGTGTCTCCGGCGCGGGCGGCGTGGGGTCGGCGCTGCCGTCCAGTTCCACGTACGGCCGTATCCGCAGCGGATCGAAGTCCTCCGCCGCTGCCGCCTGTGCCGTACGCGCGTCGCGCAGGGCCTCGGACGCCCGTGCCCCGCAGGCGCAGGCGGGCGTGTTGTCCGCCGCCCTGGGTGTGCCGCACTCCGGGCACGGGTGCCCCGGGGCCGCCCCCTGCGGCTCCTGCGACGGCTCCTTCTGCTGCTCCACGCGTTCGTCCCTCCCCTCGCGACTCCCCTCGCGACCTCCAGAGATTATGCAGATCTTCTCCATACTCCGGCGCGTACGCCCCCGGAATGCGGTCTTCCCGCAGGACTGAACAGGGACTGAACAGGCCATAACCGGTCACACCGGCCAGGATGTAGAGGTGCGCGACGGCACCTGTGCGAGACACCGCGGGAGGTATCGATGGCCCCTGATGTGCGCGAGACGGCGGAGTCGGCGGACCCGGCGGACCCACTGGGGGGCGAGGGGGAGGAGCGCGTCCCCGGTGGGGTGCTCGTCTCGATGGGAGCCCTGCTCCTCGGCATGCTGCTCGCCGCCCTCGACCAGACCATCGTGTCGACGGCCCTGCCCACCATCGTCAGCGACCTGGGCGGCCTGGAGCACCTGTCCTGGGTGGTCACCGCGTACCTGCTGGCCGCGACCGCCGCGACCCCGCTGTGGGGCAAGCTCGGCGACCAGTACGGACGCAAGCGGCTGTTCCAGACGGCGATCGGGATCTTCCTGGTCGGCTCGGCGCTGTGCGGCGTGGCGCAGAGCATGCCCGAGCTGATCGCCTTCCGCGCGCTGCAGGGCCTGGGCGGCGGCGGTCTGATGGTGCTGTCGATGGCGATCGTCGGCGACCTGGTCTCGCCCCGGGAACGCGGGCGCTACCAGGGGCTGTTCGGCGCCGTCTTCGGTGCGACCAGCGTGCTCGGGCCGCTGCTCGGCGGAGTCTTCACCGAGCATCTGAGCTGGCGCTGGGTCTTCTACATCAACCTGCCCATCGGCATCGTCGCCCTCGCCGTGATCGCGGCGGTCCTGCACATCCCGCGCCGGGCCACCCGGCACGTCATCGACTACCTCGGCACCCTCCTCATCGCCTCCGTCGCCACCTGCCTGGTGCTGGTGGCCTCGCTCGGCGGCACGACCTGGGCCTGGGGTTCCCCGCAGATCGTCGGCCTGGCGGTGCTGGGCGTCGTCCTCGCCGCCGTGTTCGTGGCCGTCGAGCGCCGGGCCGCCGAGCCCGTCCTGCCCCTCAAACTCTTCCGCGTCCGCACCTTCACGCTCTCCGCCGTCATCAGCTTCATCGTCGGCTTCGCGATGTTCGGCGCGATGACCTACCTGCCGACGTTCCTCCAGGTCGTACAGGGCGTCAGCCCGACCATGTCCGGCGTGCACATGCTGCCGATGGTGGCCGGCGTTCTGCTGGCGTCGACCGGCTCCGGGCAGATCGTCAGCCGTACCGGCCGCTGGAAGGTGTTCCCCGTCCTGGGGACCGCCGTCACCACCCTCGGCCTGCTCCTGCTGCACCGGCTCGACGAGAACAGCTCGACCACCGAGATGAGCGCGTACTTCTTCGTCTTCGGCCTGGGCCTCGGCCTGGTGATGCAGGTCCTCGTCCTCATCGTGCAGAACGCCGTGTCCTACGAGGACCTGGGCGTCGCCACCTCCGGCGCGACCTTCTTCCGCTCCATCGGCGCGGCCTTCGGCGTCGCCGTCTTCGGCACGATCTTCGCGGGGCGCCTCGGCGACCGGCTCACCGAAGCGTTCCGGGGCGCCGCACTCCCGCCCGGCGTCTCCACGGACACGCTGAAGGCCGACCCGCGCGGTATCGCCGCCCTGCCGCCCGCACTGCGTCCCGAGGCGCTGCACGCGTACGCCTCCTCCATCACCGACGTCTTCCTGTACGGGGCCCCCGTCGCCTTCCTCGGCTTCGTGCTGGCCTGGTTCCTGAAGGAGGACCGGCTGCGCGGCTCGGTCACCGCGCCGGACGGCACGCAGACCCTCGCCAGCAACCCGGTGGAACGGTCCTCGCACGACGAGGTGTGCCGCGCGCTGTCCGTGCTCGGCACCCGCGAGGGCCGGCGGGAGATCTACCGGAGGATCACCGCACGGGCGGGCTACGACCTGCTGCCGGCGTCGAGCTGGATGCTGCTGCGGGTCAGGAAGTACGGCCGGGTCGAGCCGGCCGTCCTCGCCGAGCGCAGCCCCGTCCCGCTGGCCACCCTGCTGGCCGCCGCCCGCCAGGTGGAGGAGCGGCACCTCGCCGTCCGGGAGGGCCCCGACCTGGTGCTCACCGACCAGGGCCGCGAGGTCGCCGAGCGGCTGGCACGGGCCCGCGAGGACTCCCTGGCCGAGCTGCTCGGCGACTGGTGGGGCCCGGACCGCCCGACCGACCTGGTGCGCCTCGTGAAGGAGCTCACCGGCGAGCTGTGCGGCTCGGAGCGGGAGCGTCCGCTGGAGGGGCGCACACCGGCGCGGGCCGGCTGACCCCCCGGCACCCCGTCAGGCGGCGCGTGCCAGCCGCTTGGCGAACCAGTGCTCGGCGTACGGGTCCTCCTTGTACGCCTCGGTCTCCGTGTAGCCGAGGCGCGCGTACAGGGCGCGGGCCTCGACGAGGTCGCCGCGCGTGTCGAGGACCATCCGCGAGGCGCCGAGCGCCCGCGCCGCGTCCTCGGCGGCCCGCACGAGCAGCGCGGCACCGCCCCGGCCGCGCATCCCCTCGTACAGGAACACCCGGGTGAGTTCGGCGGTGGTGGCGTCCAGCAGCCGTACGCCCGCGGTGCCGGCCGGTTCGCCGGCGTACCGCGCGACCAGCAGCTGCCCTCGGGGCGGTACGAGGTCGGTGCCGGAGTGGGCGGCGATCTCGCGCTCCAGCTCGCCCGGGTCGGTGGGCCGTCCCTCGTGCAGCAGGTACCAGCGGTCGCTGACCTCCGTGTAGTACGCGCGCCACAGGGCGGCGGCCACGGGGGAGTCGTACGGTTCCGGGGCGACGGTCCAGGTCATGACCGGCATTGTCGGTACGGACCGGCCCGGTGTGCGAGCGTATTTTCCCACCCCTGTGCCGTCCGCGCGCGCGGTGCGCCGTTTGCGCGCGGACTGTGCGGCAACCCGGAGAGCGAACCGGCCCGCTCGAACCGGCCCGCTCGGAGAGCCGGCAGGGCCGAGAACCCGGAAGGCACTCATGACCACAGGCGTGATCATCGCATTGATCGTGATCGTGGCGGCCGTGCTGGTCGTCGCGGCCGTCCTGGCCCTGCGCGCACGGGGCGCCGGGCGCGGCGGACATCTGAAGCGGCGCTTCGGGCCCGAGTACGACCGGGCCGTGGCCCGGCACGACGGGGACACCAAGGCCGCCGAACGCGAGCTGGCCGGGCGGGTGGAGCGGCACGGGTCGCTGCACGCGCGGCCGTTGGAGCCGGCGGAGCGCGAGCGCTTCGAGGCCCGCTGGACGGCGGCCCAGGAGCGCTTCGTCGACTCCCCGCGGGAGGCCGTCGGCGAGGCGGACCGGCTGCTCGCGGAGCTGGCCGGGGCCCGGGGCTTCCCGGACGGCGGGCAGTACGAGGAGCAGCTCGCGGCGCTGTCCGTGCACCACGCCCACCACGTCGAGGGCTACCGGCGCGTGCACCGCGTGACGCACGCGCGGGTGGACGGGGCTCCGGACGGCGGGGCCGGCACGGAGGAGATGCGCGCGGCCATGGTGGAGGCCCGGGCGCTGTTCGAGGACCTGGTACGCCCGGGCCGTCCCGACGGCGGACGGCACCGGGCCGGGACGGACGGCACCCGACCGGCGCCGGCCCGCGCGCACCACACCTGGTCGTTCAGCAAGAGTCGGCCGAAGGAGAGTTGAGCCACATGTCCGACACGACCCGGCACGGCGGCAGCATCCCCGCCGGACAGGACCCACAGACCACCCCCGAGCTCCACGGCACCGGCATGACGCCGACCACCGCCCCGGCGGGCGACGCGCACACGGGGCCTGGCGCGGGCCCGGTGGGTGAGGCGCGGACGGGATCCGGCGCCGGCCCGGCGGACGACGCGCACTCGGCGTCCGGCGCGGTCCCGGCGGGCGGCCCGGCGCCCGGCACGGGCCGTGCGGGCGATGCGCGCACGGGGTCCGGGGCGGGCCTGGTGGGCGACGCTCACTCGGCGTCCGGCGCGGGACCGGTGCCCGGTGCCGGCCCCGGCGGTGACGCGGGACCGGGCGCGGCCGGCGCGCGCACCGGGCCGACGGCGGACGGCGGGACACTGCTCCCGCACGAGGAGTGCGACAAGCTCGGGCAGCGGCTGCACCACGCCGTTGCGGGGTTCGTCGACGCGCCCCGCGCCTCCGTCGAGGAGGCCGACCGCGTCCTGGAGGAGGTCACCGCCCGCTTCACGGACGCCGTGACGCACCGCCGCCGCACCCTGCGCACGTCCTGGCACGACGCCGGCGACGACCACCGCGCGACCAGCACCGACACCGAACAACTCCGCCTCGCCCTGCGGGACTACCGCGAGCTGGTGGACCGTCTGATGCGCCTGTGACCCGCAGGCGTCACCGCTCCGCCCGGCGCTCCCGCCACCGCCGTACGACCTCCTCGACGTCGTAGGGCTTCAGACCCAGCGGGGGGCCGGGCGGCGGCTTGAACATGACGTCGCGGATCTTGACGTTGATGTCCTCGACGATGCGGCGCACCACCCGTTCCGACGGGGCGTTCGCCGCCGCCTCCAGGGCGTCCTCCGCCTCCTTGCGCAGCGCGAGGGTCGGCGGCAGTACGGAGAAGCCCTCGCGGGCCATCTTGCGCTTGACCCACCACAGCTCGTCGTAGGTGCTGTCCACCTCGCTCGGGAGGGGTTTGCCCGCGCCGGGCAGCCGGTCGAACTCGCCGCGCGCGTCCGCGTCTCGGATCTGCTTGTCGACCCAGGACTCGAAGTCGACGCCGGGTGGCTTTCGCTCGGTCATGAACCCATTGTGCCGGACACCACAGCACCGGCCGATCTATCATGCGGCGGCGATACGCCCACGAGGGACGTCTCGGGTTTCGGAAGGAGCACGCGTGCTCGAACTCACCATGGCCGCCGTCACCGCGGCGGACGCGGGCGCCACGGCCGGCATGCAGATGGCCGACGCGCCCAGCGAGCCGGGCGCGGTGCTGCGGGTGGGCCGGGACAAGTCCGTGTGCCGGCTGTCGACGCCGGACGACTGGCTGTTCGTCTCCCGGGTCCACCTGGAGTTCCGCTGCGGTCCCGAGGGTACGTGGCAGGTGACGTGGCTGCGGGGCTCGCAGCCGGACCCGTCCTCCGACGTGCGGCTCACGGTCGGCACGTACGCGCAGTCCCTGGCCTACGGCGGCACCGTGCCGCTGCCGAGGGGCGGGAGCGGCGAGGTCGTGATCCAGGACCGCACGGAACCGCGCAGCGTCAACGTCGGCTTCTATCACGAGGTGTGAGGCAACACGGGGTGTGAGGCCTGAGGCGGGTGCTCAGGCGAGCACCCGCGCCAGCGCGAACCCGTCGTAGCCCTTGCTGCCGACCGTCTGGACGGCCGTACCGCTGAGCCGCGGATGGCTGCCGATCAGCTCGATGGCGGCGCGGGTGCCGCGCACGTCGGCGTCGGGGTTGTCGGGGTCGGCGACCCGGCCGCCGCGGACCACGTTGTCGAGGACGATCAGGCTGCCCGTGCTGGTGAGCCTCAGCGCCCACTCGAGGTAGTGCGGGTTGTTGGCCTTGTCGGCGTCGACGAAGACCAGGTCGAAGGGGGCCGGGTTCTCGTCGGCGAGCTTCGGCAGCGACTCCAGCGCCGGGCCCACGCGTACGTCGACGACGGCGTCGAGCCCGGCGCGGGCGATGTTGCGGGTGGCGACCTCGGCGTGCCGGGCGCTGTACTCCATCGTGACCAGGCGGCCTTCGGCGGGCAGGGCGCGGGCCAGCCAGATGGTGCTGTAGCCGCCGAGGGTGCCGATCTCCAGGATGGTGCGGGCGCCCTGGATCCGGGCGAGGAGATGGAGGAGTTTGCCCTGGTTGGCGGTGACGTTCACCCGCGGCAGCCCGGCGGCGTCACTGTCCCTCAGGGCGGCCTCCAGCACGTCGTCGTCCGGGCTGAGGTGGCTGATGAAGTAGGCGTCGACGTCGTCCCAGAGCTTCGACTCGCTCATGCCGGGGCCTCCCGTATGCGTCGTTAGCACTTCTAAGTAGATGCGCTAACGAAGATAGCTCCGTGGCGGCCGGTGGGCGCGCATGTCCCACCGACACGCCGACGGAGCTGGGCCCCGCCGGGCCTCAGCCCTCCACCGCCGGTGCCGACCCCGGCAGCGGCCGGCCCGCGGACTCGGTCATGAACCACACCGCCACGCCACCGACCACGGCCGCGGCCATCATGTAGTACGCGGGCATCATCATGTTGCCCGTCGCGCCGATCAGCGCCGTCACCACCAGCGGTGTCGTCCCGCCGAACAGGGACACCGAGACGTTGAAGCCGATCGACAGCGAGCCGTAGCGCACCCGCGTCGGGAACAGCGCCGGCAGCGCGGACGGCATCGAGGCCGTGAAGCAGACCAGCAGCAGCCCCAGCGCGCCCATGCCCAGCGCCACGGCGAGCAGACTGCCCTCGCGGATCAGCAGCAGCGCCGGGACGGACAGGAGCAGGAACCCGGCACAGCCCGCCGCGATCACCGGCCGGCGCCCGACCCGGTCGGTCAGCGCGCCCGCGAACGGCTGCACGATCATCATCAGCGCCATCACGGCCAGCACGACCAGCAGGCCGTGCGTCTCGTCGTACTTCAGCTCGCTCGTCAGGTAGCTCGGCATGTACGACAGCAGCATGTAGTCGGTGACGTTGAAGACCAGCACCAGGCCGACGCAGAGCAGCAGCGCCTTCCACTGGCCGGTGATCATGTCGCGCAGCGGCACCTTCGGCCGCTCCGACTCCGCCTTCTCGACCTCTGCGGCGAACGCCGGGGTCTCCTCCAGCCGCATCCGCAGATACAGCCCGATGATGCCCATCGGTCCCGCGATCAGGAACGGGATCCGCCACCCCCACGACGTCAGGTCGCCGTCGGACAGCAGCGCCGTCATGAGGGTGACCAGTCCCGCACCGCCGATGTACCCGGCGAGCGTGCCGAACTCCAGCCAGCTCCCGAGGAAGCCGCGCCGCTTGTCCGGGGCGTACTCGGCGATGAAGGTGGACGCGCCCGCGTACTCACCGCCCGTGGAGAACCCCTGCACCAGTCGCGCGACCAGCAGCAGAATCGGCGCCCAGACGCCGATCGTCGCGTAGGAGGGGATCAGCCCGATGGCGAAGGTACCCGCCGCCATCATGATCATCGTGAGGGCGAGGACCTTCTGCCGGCCGACCCGGTCGCCCAGCGGGCCGAAGACCATGCCGCCGAGCGGCCGGACCAGGAACGCCGCGGCGAAGGCGCCGAACGTGGAGAGCAGCTGGGCGGTCGGGTTGCCCGACGGGAAGAAGACCTTGCCCAGCGTCACGGCGATGTAGCTGTAGACGCCGAAGTCGAACCACTCCATCGCGTTGCCGAGCGCCGCCGCCTTCACGGCGCGCTTGACGAGCGCGGGATCGGTGGCGGTGGGGGCGGCAGCGACAGCCGCGCCGGACCCGGCCGCAGGGGCCGGTGCCGGGGACGGGTGACGGTTCGTACGGGACGGGTGAGCGGTGACGGGGGCAGCCGACAAAACTTCGCTCGCCTACTTTCGACGGGGACAGGGACACCACGACCCGCACGGCGGCACTGTCGCCGGGCCGAAAAGCGGCCCGCGCAAACACGCCACGGGCCGAAAATCGACCATAGGCGCTGATGCGCTGCTTACGCCCGGTGCCCCTTTCGTCGCGCAGTGCACCAAAAGGACGCGTACGCAGGGGCGATCCGCCCGTCACCGACCGCGTCCTTCCCCCGCGAGCTGTGATCCTTATCGCTCCTGACGGGTGCAACCGAACGGCTCCCGCCGTGTCCTCGTCCGAACAGGCGACTGGCCGTGCCCCCTGCGGCACGGGAAAAGTCGGGCAAAGAGCGGGCGCCGGTCAGGTTGAGGGAGGGTTGCCTGCGTCTCCCCCCGGGGGTGGTGCGAGCCTCATAGGGTTCGCAAGGACAACACTCCGCGTGCACCGGCGCGGGACGAACGGGGCGGGAGGCCGACGAGGCGTGGCGAATGCGGAGCACAGTGGGCGAACGGCGGAGGCTTTCGGAGCCCCGGCCGTCGAGGCGACCAGGGCACGGATGCGCGTCGCGCGGCTCGGGCTGTGGCTGGTCGCCGCCATCCTCGCCGTACGACAGCTGGCCACCGTCCTCGGCACCCCGCGCGGGGAACGGCTGACGGACCTGGAGACCTGGGTCGGGGAGCACGGGGTCCTCCACGTGGAGGGCTCCCTGTACGACTCGACGCAGTTCACCGGCACCCCCTTCGTCGGCCTCGTCCTCAAACCCTTCACCCGCGCCGCCGAGCAGGCCCTCGGCTGGGGCTGGACCTTCGGCTCCCTGCTGCTGGTCGTCGCCCTCGGCCTGGTGGCCGCCCGCGCCCTGCCCCGCCCGGTGGGACGCCGTACGGCACTGCTGGCGGCGCCCGTGGCCGTCAGCCTGCTGATGCTGTCGCTGCCGGTGCGCAACGCGCTGTGGCTCGGCCAGACCAGCATCATCCCGGTGCTCCTCGTCCTGCTGGGCTGCTTCGCCGTACGCGGGACGCACGGCGACCGGATCGGCGGCGCGCTGATCGGCGTCGCCGCCGCGTTCCAGCCGACCGTCCTCCTCTTCGTCCCCCTGCTGTGGTTCACCGACCGCAGACGGGCCGCCGTCTCCACGGGGGTCACGTTCCTCGCCTGCACCGCCGTCGCCTGGGCGGCGATGGCGCAGGACTCCTACACCTACTGGGTCCACCACCTGGCCGGCGTGGGCCTGGGCGGCGAGGCGGACGACCTCGCCAACCAGTCGCTGCACGGCGCCCTGCTGCGGCTCGGGCTCTCCGGCCCCCTGGAGATCGCCCTCTTCCTCGCGCTCGGCGCCGCCGTCGCGGTGCTCGCCCTGCGCCGCGCCGTGCGCTACGCCCGCGACGGCCAGCTGCTGCTCGCGGTCGCCATCACCGGCTGCGCGGCCGTCGTGGTGTCGCCGGCCACCTGGCAGCACCAGCTGCTGTGGGTGCTGCCCGCCGTCGTCGGCCGGGTCGGCAAACGGGCCTCCGACCGGTACGTGTGGCCGGTCGCCGTCGTCCTGGTGATGACGCTGCCCGCGAAGATGATGCTGCCGAACATGGCCGCCCTGTACCCGCTGCGCGACAACGTCGTGCTGCTCGCGGCGCTGGCCGCCGCCGTCGCCGTGCCCTTCCTGTCCCGCACGTCGCCGTACTTCGACGCACCGGTCCCCACGAGCTACGCGCCCCCGGTCCCGGCCCGGTTCCGACACGTCCCCCTGTTCCCGTTCCTGCGCCGGGTCCTCACCCGGCCGAACCTGCTCCTGGAGCTGCTCCTCATCCGGGTCACCTACGCCGCCTACTCCCAGGTCCGCCTCGCGGCGACCGGCGGCAGCAACTCGGCGGGCCGGGCCCGCGCGGAGGAGCACGGGTGGCAGATCCTCGACCTCGAGCGCTTCCTGCACCTCGACATCGAGCACGGGATCAACCACGCCGTGGTGAGGATCGGCTGGCTGCGGGACTTCTTCGACTTCTACTACACGTCGTTCCACTTCGTCGTCCCGCTGGCCGTCCTCGGCGTCCTGTACTGGCGCCGCCCGGTCGACTACCGCTGGGCCCGCGCTTCCCTCGGCTTCGCCACGCTGCTGGCCCTGGTCGGCTTCTGGCTGTACCCGCTGGCGCCGCCGCGGCTGATGCCGGGGCTGGGGATCATCGACACGGTGCACGGCGTGCAGGACTTCTCGAAGCCGGACTACGGCACGCTCACGCACCTCACCAACCAGTACGCGGCGATGCCGTCCCTGCACTTCGGCTGGTCGCTGTGGTGCGGGGTGGCGATCGCGGTGATCGCCCCGAAGGCGTGGATGAAGGCGCTGGGCCTGCTCCACCCCCTGTTCACCGTCTCGGCGATCGTGGCGACCGGCAACCACTGGGTGCTGGACGCGGTGGGCGGCGCGGCCGTGGTCGGCGCCGGCTTCGGCCTGGCGTACCTGTTCCAGGGGCCGCGGGCCAAGGTGGTCACGGCGGCGGCAACGGCGACGGCGGCGGCCGGAACCACGGCCAAGGTCCCGCCGGCCGCCGCCCCTGCCGACGACGTCAGCAGCGACCCTGTTCCGTCCCCGGCGAAGGACCGTACCGGGAGCTGAGCCGGTACTCGCCCGGTGCCTCGACCGTCAGGCGGGTGAACTCGCCCTCCTGGGCGAGGCACCCGCCGTCGGTCCGCAGCCACGGCGACCAGGCGACCCGTACGGTCACCGATCCGGGCCGGTCCACGCGCAGCACCAGATCGGCGCCCGTGGTCGTGACGACGGTGCCGGGGGCGGAGACGAGCGGTACGGCGTCCCGCACCCGGTACACCTGCCAGTGCTCGTCCTGCCAGGCGGGCTCCAGCCACTCGGGCCGCAGCTCCGGGTCCCGTACGAGCGCGGCCTCGGCCTTGGCGGGCCCGTCCGGCTTGGCCAGCGGCAGCACGACGAAGCCGACCGCCCAGCGGTCCAGCCACTCCCGGTAGGTGGCCGCGGAGAGGGTGCCGTCGTAGAAGAGGCGCCCGCGTTCCACGTCGAGCTGCCGGTTCCAGCCGCGGGCCAGGTTGACGTGCGGGGCGAGCCCGGCGGCCTCACGGTGGTCGCGGGCGGGCACCACCTCCACCCGCGTGCGGTCGGCCCCGAGCCCCTCCAGGGCCCGCACGACACCGTCCGTCTCCACGGCCCAGGCGGGCACCACCGTGTACTCCTTCAGATCGTCGGCGGTCTTCTTCCCCATCCACCCGACGGAGAAGACGAGGGCGACGACCAGCAGACCGCGCGCGACCCGCCGCCCCCGGTCCGTCCCGAGCAGGGCCGCGAGCAGCACGGGGGGTGCGAAGTACTCCGCGAACCGCTCGACGTTCGTGCCGACGGCGGAGGCGATGAGATACGTCAGCACGGTCCCGACCGCGTACACGGCTCCGCTCCACCGGGCGACCCGCCAGCCACGCGGGGCCAGCGCGGTGACGGCGAGGCCGAGCACGACGGGTGGCCATATGCGGCCCGCCGGCATCGGCTGCTCCCCGCTGAAGGGGAACAGCAGCGTGGTCAGCCCGACGACGGCGGCGGGCGGTACGAGGAGGACGAGAGCGCGCCCCCAGTCCCGTACGAGCAGGTAACCGGCCCCGACGACGGCCAGGAACAGCCCGGCCACCGGCGACGCCATGGTGGCCAGCGTCGCGTACCCGGCGGCGAGGGCGAGCCGCCGCTCCCGGACCAGGTGCACACAGGCCGCCAGCCCGAGGGCGAGGCCGAGCGCGAAGGTCGTGCGCCCGGAGGCGACGTTGCACCACAGGGCGACGGAGGTGAGCAGGGCGACCCACAGCGGCTTGCGCACCCCGGCCCGCATGATCAGCACGGTCGCCAGCCAGGAGGCGGCCAGCCCGGACACGGCGGTGACCGTGCGCACGCCGAACACGGCCATCAGATACGGCGAGATCACGCTGTAGTTGGCGGTGTGCACACCGCCGTACCAGAACAGGCCGTACGGCGAGCCGCCGTGCCGCGAGACGAAGTCCGTCCACGCCTCCTGCGCGGCGAGGTCACCCCCGCCGGTGGCGAGAAACACCCACCACACCGCGTACAGCGGGATGGTGGGCAGGGTGGCGAGCAGGGGGATGCGATACCGGTGCCCGAAGGCACGCAGGGCGTCGCTCGGCCGTCTGTCCGTACGCCCCTCGGGCCGGGAGACGGTTATTTCGGTGGGGACCACGGTCGGGGATTCCGTTCGGCTTCATCGGACGTGTACGGCGTGCGGACACGTGTAAGACGAGAAATCGAACAGAATAGTTGACCGTGGTCGGCCAGATCACTCGGCCGTGGTGGAGGCCCAGCCGAGGAAGGTGGTGAAGGTGGCGGGGGCGAGGGTGAGGACGGGGCCCGCCGGGGTCTTGGAGTCGCGTACGGCGACGGTGGCGTGGGGCGTCAGCTCGGCTACCTCGACGCAGTCGCCCCCCTGGTCGCTGCTGTAGCTGGACTTACGCCACTGGATCCTGGTCGGCATTGCCTTGCTCTCCATAGCGTTCCTCCATCACCCGGCGGATCAGGACCGCCGAGTCCTTGAGGGAGAGCGCGGCGGCCCGGAGATGATCGTAACGGAGTGAACAGTCCTTGACGCTTTCCGGGTTGGCGGTCGGATGGCCGCTGCCGTACCTCTCCGTGTAGAGGATGGTCGGGTCGCCCGCGAAGCGGTAGAGGTTGAATGAGCCCGTGAGTCCCGGGTGTGCCCCCGCCGAGAACGGCAGCACTTGCACGTTGATCCGGGGGTTGTCCTCGAAGGACAACAGGTGGGCCAGTTGGCCTCGCATCGTTTCCCGGCCGCCGATCTCCTGGAGCAGTGCGGCCTCGCTGACTACTGACCAGAAGATCGGCGGCTCCTGCTTCTCGAAGATGCGCTGGCGTGCGAGCCGTACAGCGGTGCGGTCGTCGAGGTTGGTCGGGTCGAAGGCGCCGAGCACGGCCCGGACGTAGGCGTCGGTCTGAAGCAGGCCATGGACCATGTGCGTCTGGAAGGCGCAGATCTCGGCCGCTCGCGTCTCCAACTCGGCCATCTGTTGAAACCAGGCCGGAAGCTGGGTGCGCATCACGAGGTCGACCAGGCGGGACAGTAACCCGCCCGTTCCCAGCGCCGCGTCGACGCGTTCGCTGAACTCCCGCGTCGGCAGTTTCCGGGCCGTTTCGATCTGGCCGACCAGTGAGCCGGTGTAGTTGACGATGTCCCCGAGCTGCCGCTGTGTGAGTCCCGCCGCTTCTCGATGGCGGCGCAGCTCGAAGCCGTAGTAGTCGAGCGGTGACGCGCCCGGGTCGAGGACGTTGATGTGGGTCATGAGGAGAGCTCCTCTCGCACCAACTCGGTCCACTGCGGAACCGGTTGTATCCGATCGGTAGCCCACGGTAGTCGTCCGACGTCAGGCTCGTGCCGTGAACGAATACTTTCCCTCGGTCGTCGTGGGCCACTGCTCGGACCAGTACCGGATGAGTTTCACGGCCGGGGCGCACTCGGCCCGGCATGTCCGGCGGATCGTCCGCTCGTACCTGCGTGAGTGGGACCTCGCCGAGCTGACCGACGCGGTGGAACTCGCCGTGACCGAGCTGCTGGCCAACGTCGTACGCCATGTCCCGGACCGCCGCTGCACGCTGCAGTTGCTGCGGCAGACGGGCGGGGTCCGGGTGGAAGTGGCGGACGGGAGCCCTCGGCAGCTTGTACAGGCGGGGCCGGTGAGCGACGACTCGGAGTGCGGCCGGGGGCTGGTGCTGCTGGACGCGGTGGTCGGCAAGTGGGGCGTGGGGCCGGGGCCCGGGGACGGGAAGACGGTGTGGTTCGAGTGCCGGAGCGACCGGACCGACCCGTGAGCACTCCACCCCTCACTGTCCTCCGGGCGCTCATCCGAGCACTCGGAGGACACTCGCCTCCGCAGTGTTCACGTGTTCGAGGTGGGGCCGTAGTGCGCGGCTGCGGCGCCTGTCGACAAGGCCCAGTAGCGGTCTCCGTACGACCAGTGCCACCACTCCGTCGGGTAGTTGACCAGGCCCGCGCCGGCGAGTGCGGCGCCCAGGACGGCGCGGTGGGAGCGGGCCTCGTCGCTGATGTTGTCGGCGTGCGTGTAGCAGGCGCCCGCGCTCTCCTCAGGGGTCGCGTTCATGCGGGTGCCCAGGTCGAGTTCGCGGCCGTCCTGGTCCGCGAGCGTCAGGTCGACGGCCGCGCCCGCACTGTGGGGGGCTATTTCGGGCGGGGAGACGTAGCGGCTGGCCGCCGAGCGGATCTGATCGGGGGACCACTGCGGGTGCTCGGTGCGCAGTTGGGCCGCGTACTTGTCGAAGTAGCGTCGTTGGAGGGCGGGCGGACGGTATCCCTCGACGAAGAGCAGCCGCAGTCCCGGGGGTAGCTGCGCCTGAGCAGCGAGGAGCCGGGTGAGCACTCCTTCCCGCAGGTGGGCGAAGGCGCCCGCGGAGTCCTGCCACTTGCGCCGGTCGACCAGCAGCGGGCTGTCCCGCCGCACATCCACCAGCCGTTCGCCGCACTCCTGGACCGGCACGGCGGCGACCTTCGGGTCGGACATCAGAACGATCTCGGTCATGGCGCGATCATCTCGCGGACCTCGGTGGGGCTTCCGCAGGCGTGTCGTCGTGGGCGCTGAAGACGAACGTCGAGCTGTCGCCGTCGAGGTCGATCGTGAGCGATGCGTCCAGGGCCTTGGCGAGTCGGGTCAGAAGGGGCAGGGTCGGTACGGAGTCGCCCCCTCGGTTGGAGATCTGCGGCTGGGTCATGGACGCCGCCGTGCCAACTCGTTCTGTGGCAGGGCGAGTACCTTGCGACGGCCATACACCGCCTGCCCCAGTGCGAACGCGTACCCGGCAGTCACGTAGGCGGGGGATTCCTCGGTGTGCTCACCCGGAACCGAGGTGGTCGGCTGGGCCGTGAGCATGTCGGCGACCCGAGGGGCTGGGCGTATACGCGGACGTATACTCCGGGTATGAGCGATGCGATGATCCGGGTGCCGGCCGAAGTGCGGGACCGATTGGCAGTGATCGCGGAGGCGCGGGGGACGTCGATCCGGTCCTTGGTGCAGGAGTTCGCGGAGTCGACGCTGACGGAGGAAGAGCGTCGGGAGCGGGCCGAGCGGGCGCGTGCCTATCTGGCCGAGAACTTCGGAGTCGAGGTGGGTGACGAGGAGAGCGCGGTGATGGGACGCAGGCTGCGGGAGGCGTTCGCCCGGCAGCAGGGTGAGGCCGCGTGATCCTGCACCACCTGGTCCTCGACACGCCCACGCTGATGGCGCTGTCGGGCAATCGGCAGGTGTCCGCGCTGATCCACCGGGCCTACTTCGAGACGGAGACCCGCTTGTGGGTGCCGACCCTGTCCGTCCTGGAGGCGGAGCGTGAGCTTCTCGGCATCGCCGAACATGTCGGCCAACTGGACGTGATGCACACCGTCGACCTCGACTACCCCGCGGTGCTCGCGATCGCACGGCTGGGCCGCGACGGCGTGCCGCCGGGGATCGGCGCAGCCATCCACGCGGCTCGCCACCTGCCCGAGTGGGGTGCGGACGCGCTGATCGCCACGGTGGCTCCGAAGGCGTACGAGGGGCGCGGTCTGCCCGTCCTGGACTTGAACCGCTGACGTTCCGGACACGCGAAGGCGGCGGCCCCGGGGATCAGGGGGTCGCCGCCTTCGGTAGGGGTGGGCCGGGTCAGTACCAGCCGTTGGCCTGCCAGAAGCTCCAGGCGTCGCAGGCGCTGCCGTAGCGGTCGTTCATGTAGTTGATGCCCCACTGGATCTGGGTGGCGGCATTGGTCTTCCAGTCGGAGCCGGCCGAGGCCATCTTGGAGCCCGGCAGGGCCTGGACCAGGCCGTAGGCGCCGCTGGAGGCGTTGGTGGCGCTGACGTTCCAGTCGCTCTCGTGGTCGACGATCTTGGAGAAGCACTGGAACTCGGCCGCGTTGCCGATCATCTTCTTCGCGGTCGCCTGGGCCGAGGAGGCCGGCGTCACGGCCTGGGCGGGCGCGGCGGCGATCAGCGTGCCGCAGGTGGCCGCGGCGAGGGCGGCACCGGCGAGGGCCTTCTTCGGGCGGGCGACGGTGCGGAGGAGGGTGGCGGCGGTCAACGGGGGGCCTTTCTTCGGGGACAGGGGCGTCGGCGCACGCCTGCCGGGGCAACGCGGTGTGCGCGGTGTCCGGCGGGGGCGTGCGTCGGCGCCGCGGCCCGTGAGGGGCGTTGGCGCCTGGCGACTGCTTCAGAGAAACAGGCCGGTCCCCCGTCCGCAATCACCCCTTTTGCTAACCCTGGTCGTAGAGAAGGAGTGGGTGGTCGCGTGGGGCGCCGCGTGCTCGGCCTGCCGTCTACGGTCCCGCTTCGTAGGTGAACCGGGTCACGTGGGGCGGCTCACCTCGGCGGCCTTCTCGAACGTGACCGGCGTCTCGAAGGCCGCCCGTCGGGTGGCCCGGCGCAGCGCCTTCAGGACCGGGGTGCCGAGCACCAGGGTCAGGACGACCGTCACGGCGGCGCGGCCCCCGTCCCAGCCCAGGGAGGTGGCCAGGCAGTAGGCGAGGAAGCGGGCCAGGTTGTCGGGGATCGACGCGTCCGGGTCGAAGGCGATGTTCGAGGCGAGCGTGCTCATGAAGGTCCAGCCCGCCAGATTCATCACCGTGCCGTAGGCGAACGCGGCCAGGAAGCCGTAGGCGGCCAGCAGGAGGAGTTCCGCGCGGCCCCGCAGGCGGTCGGGGAAGGGCAGCAGACCCGCGCCCATCGTGAACCAGCCCATCGCCAGCATCTGGAACGGCATCCACGGGCCCACCCCGCCCGTGAGCAGCGCCGACGCGAACATCGTGACCGAGCCGAGGACGAAGCCGAAGCCGGGGCCCAGGACCCGGCCGCTGAGGACCATGAGGAAGAACATCGGCTCCAGGCCGGCCGTCCCCGCGCCGAGCGGGCGCAGCGCCGCGCCCGTCGCCGCCAGGACGCCGAGCATCGCCACCGCCTTGGGGCCGAGGCCCGACTCCGAGATCGTCGCCGCCACCACGGCGACCAGCAGCACCAGCACCCCCGCGAACAGCCACGGCGCATCCTGCGCGTGCGCGTTCACCGCGGCGTCCGGGGGAGACAGGAAGGGCCAGCCGAAGCCCGCCACCCCCACCGCGCTGACCAGGACGAGCGCGGCGACGGAGCGGGGGCCCAGGCGGATGGCGCGGGTCTGGCGGTCGCGCGGAGCGACACGGCTTCCTGTCATGACAGCGCCTCCCGCACCTGTGCGACCGTCAGCCACTTCCGCGGCGCCAGCACCTTGGCGACCTGCGGCGCGAAGGACGGGGACGCCACCACCACGTCCGCCGCCGGGCCGTCGGCGATCACCTCGCCCTCGGCGAGCAGGACGACCCGGTGGGCGAGTTCGGCGGCCAGCTCCACGTCGTGCGTGGCCAGCACGATCGCGTGGCCCTCGGCGGCCAGGTCGCGCAGGATGCCGGCCAGGCGGGCCTTCGCCGCGTAGTCCAGGCCGCGCGTCGGCTCGTCCAGGAGGAGGAGGGGCGGGCGGGCGGTCAGGACGACGGAGAGGGCGAGGGTGAGGCGCTGGCCCTCGGAGAGGTCGCGGGGGTGGGTGTCGTCGGTGACGCCGGGGAGCAGCTCGGACAGCAGGGCGCGGCAGGTGCCGGGCGCCGCCTGCGCGTCCCGGTCGGCCGCCGCGCACTCGGCGGCGACCGTGTCGGCGTACAGCAGGTCGCGCGGCTCCTGCGGGACCAGACCGACGCGGCGTACGAGGTCACGGGGGGCCGTGCGGTGCGGTACCGCGTCGCCGGTGCGGACCGAACCGGCGGACGGTTCGACCAGGCCGACGAGCGCCGAGAGGAGGGTCGACTTTCCGGCGCCGTTGCGGCCCATCAGGGCGACCGTCTCGCCGGGGGAGACGGTCAGGTCGACGTGGCGCAGGGCCTGGACGCGGTCGCGGCGGACGGCCAGGGAACAGACCTCGGCGGCGTACGGGGTGGTGGGGTCGGCCGGCTTCGGGGGCTTCGCGCGCCGCCACCAACGGGAGGACGAGGGCCGGAGGGCAGGAGGCGCCGGGAGTGTGGCACTCGGTGGCGTGTGGTCCGGTATCTCCCGGTCGGCCAGCCGGTCGCGCAGCGGGGCCGCGCGGCGGCGGGCGTCCCGGATCGTCAGCGGCAGCGGGGACCAGCCCGCCAGCCTGCCCAGGTCCACCACCGGCGGGTACACCGGGGACACGGCCATCACGTCCGCCGGGGCGCCGAGGAGTGGCGGCGCGCCGGGGGATGGGAGCAGGACGACCTGGTCGGCGTACTGGATGACGCGTTCGAGGCGGTGCTCGGCCATCAGGACCGTCGTACCGAGATCGTGGACGAGACGCTGGAGGACGGCCAGGACCTCCTCCGCCGCGGCCGGGTCCAGCGCGGAGGTCGGCTCGTCCAGGACCAGCACCTCGGGGTGCGGGGTGAGGACCGAGCCGATGGCGACGCGCTGCTGCTGGCCGCCGGAGAGGGTGGCGATGGGGCGGGCGCGCAGGTCGGACAGGCCCAGCAGGTCGAGGGTCTCCTCGACGCGGCGGCGCATCACGGCCGGGGCCAGGCCCAGGGACTCCATGCCGTAGGCCAACTCGTCCTCGACGGTGTCCGTCACGAAGTGGGAGAGCGGGTCCTGACCCACCGTGCCGACCACGTCGGCGAGTTCGCGCGGCTTGTGGGTGCGGGTGTCGCGGCCGGCCACGGTGACCCGGCCGCTCAGCGTGCCGCCGGTGAAGTGCGGCACGAGGCCGCTGACCGCGCCGAGCACGGTGGACTTGCCGACCCCCGACGGGCCGGCGAGCAGCACGAGTTCGCCTTCCGGGACCTCGAAGTCCACGCCCCGGACGGTGGGTTCGGCCGCACCGTCGTACGTGACCGATACGTCCTCGAAGCGGATCACGACGGCTCCTTCACGGCGGGCACAGCGGGCACAGCGGTCACAGCGGGCTCGGGGGCGGGGGTGACGAACGCCGGGAGCAGGCCCAGCAGTACGGCCGCCGCCGGCCAGAGCGGCAGGGTCGGGGCGACCAGCGGGACCACGCCCGGGTGCAGGGCCGCCGGGTCGCGGGCGGCGGCGAGGAAGAGCGCCGCCGCGACCGCCGCGCCGGAGGCGGTGACCAGCCAGGCACGGGCGTCCCAGCGGTCCGGGCGGTAGCGGGTGCGGACCGTGCGGCGGCCGCCCAGCCACAGGCCCGCGAGCGCGGCGGCGACACCGGCCGCGAGGACGGGGATGCCGTATGTGCCGCCCGCGGCGGTCAGCAGCCCGTACGTCCCCGCGCAGACGCCGAGCAGGCCGCCCAGGGTGAGGGCGGCGGTGGTACGGCGTACGGGGGCCGGGACCTGGGCGGTACGGCCGTAGCCGCGCGCGTCCATCGCGGCGGCGAGGGCGACGGAGCGCTCCAGGGCGCCCTCCAGGACCGGCAGTCCGACCTGGAGCAGGCCCCGTACGCCGCGGTCGGGGCGGCCCCTGAGGCGGCGGGCGGCGCGCAGGCGCTGGACGTCGGCGATGAGGTTCGGCGCGAAGGTGAGGGCGACGACGACGGCCACGCCCATCTCGTACAGGGCGCCGGGGAGGGACTTGAGGAGGCGGGTGGGGTTGGCGAGGGCGTTCGCGGCGCCGACGCAGATGAGGAGGGTGGCCAGCTTCATCGCGTCGTACAGCGCGAAGGTGAGGCCCTCGGCGGTGACCCGGCCGCCGAGGCGGATGCCCTGTGCCCAGTCGGGGAGGGGGACCTCGGGGAGGGTGACGAGGGTGTGGGTGCCGGGGATGGGGGAGCCGAGGAGGGTGGTGAAGAGGAGGCGGATGAGGAGGACGGCGAGGGCGAGTTTGACGAAGGCGCCGTAGGAGCGGGACCAGGGGGTGTGGGGGCGGCGGGTGACGACGACATAGGCGGAGACCGCTATGAGGAGGGCGAGGAGGAGGGGGTTGGTGGTGCGGGTGGCGGCGGTGCCGAGGGACAGGGCCCAGAGCCACCAGGCGCCGGGGTGCAGGGTGTCGCGGCGGTGAGGGGTGGGGACGCTTGCCCGCGCTGACGGGGTGCCGCCTGCGCCCACCCTCCCCCACTCTCGGCTTCGCTCGAGCGGGGGGACCCCCATCGCCCCAGCGGCACGACTGCCCGCAGGCTGGGCCGGCTCAGTCGGCGGCATTCCTACGCCGCCTCGCCTGCCAGGTTGCTGCTCCGGCCAGGGCTCCCACGAGGGCGATGCCTGCGTAGACGCCGACCGACGGGCCGTTCTCGTCCTCCGTGGTCTTCTGGTCCGGGGCCGCGGTGGACGTCGAGTCCTCCCCCTGCGACACCTGCTCGCCGCAGCCCGACTTCGGGTACCCCGCGATCGCGCACAGCAGGGCGTTGGTGTTGTAGCGGAGGGGGCCCGCGACGGCGGCCAGGGCGTCGGCGGTCGTCGCGTCGGGCGGGACGCTGGCGCACGCCGTACGGCCGGCCGGCGGGGTCTCGCCGGACGGGGCGTCGGACGCCGTACCGAAGTCCAGGACCAGGGCGACGCGCTTGCTGCCGTCCTTCGCCGGCGTCTTCGCGCAGATCGTCGCGAAGTCCGCCGTGCCACGCGGCTGGGCCGCGTCGCCGGAGTTCTCGCTGATCGCGAAACGGAAGCCCTGGACGTCGCCGTCGGAGGGACGGGCGAGGGACGGGCCCTGGGTGGCGTAGGTCCAGTGGTCGCCGTCGCGCTCCCAGAAGGACCAGTAGCGGTAACCGGTGGCCTGCGCCTGGCCCGCGCTCCCGATGAGCAGGAACGCGGCCAGGAAGAAGAGGACGACGCGGCGGGTCACGGCTGCTGCTTCTTGTTGCGGCCGCTGAGCAGGAAGCCGACGCCGATGCCGAAGACCAGGCAGACCCCGACGAACCACCAGACGCCGAAGGGAGAGTCGTCCTTGTCCTTCTCCTTCTCCTTCTCGTCCCCGTCCTCGGTGCTCGCGGTCGCCGTGTCCTTGACGCCGCCGGGAGCCGGCCCCGTCGCGTTCAGCTGCGCCACCAGGTCCGTGCCGCCGAAGGCGCGGGGGTCGGTGCCCGTGGCGTGGGCGGCGAAGATCAGCTGGGCGTAGGCGGCCGGGCCGCTCTCCTCGGCCCACTTCGCGGCGTTCTTCTGCAGCCAGGCCAGCGGTTCGGCGGCCTTGTCCGCACCGCCCTGCGCGGCGAGGGCGACGACCGCGTCGGCGGTGTTGCCGTAGTCGGGCTGGTCGGGGGAGCCGCCGAGGGCGGACTTGAGGTGACCGTCCTCGGCGACGGCGTCGGCGAGGAAGGCGGCGCCGTTCGCGGCGGCCTGCTCGCGGGACTTCGCGTCGGTGCAAGTGGCGGCGTCGGCGGTCTTCTTGCCCGCCTCGGTGACCAGGTCCTTGCCGAGCACGCCGAGGACGCCGGCGGCGGTGGCGTCCGCGTTGGGGAGCAGCTTGCCGTCCTTGTCGGGCTGGAAGGCGAAGGCGCCCGCGCCCTTGTCCTCGGCACAGGGCAGGGCGAACGTCAGCAGGGCGTCGTACGGGGACTTGCCGTCCTTGACGACCTGCTCGGGGTTGGTCTCCGTGGCGGTCAGCGCGCCGATGACGACGGAGGTGGAGTTGGCGTCGCTGGGGCTGCCGGGGGTGTAGCCCCAGCCGCCGTCCTTGTTCTGGACCGACTTCAGCCAGGTGAGGGCGTCCTCGACGGCGTCGCCGTGTCCGCCGACGGCCCACAGCGCCTGGACGGCGGCGGCCGTGTTGTTGGTGTCGACCATGGTCTTGGCGTCGCACGGCTTGGTGGTGTCGGCGCGGTACGGGGCGAAGGCGCCGTTGTCGCACTGCTGCCCGGTGAGCCACTGAACGGCCCCCGCCGACGGGATGACGCCCACCGTGTCCTGGGCGAGCAGGGCGAGGGACTGGCGCCAGACGCCGTCGAACTGGGGGTCCGTGGTGCCGTACAGCCCGGTGGACTGGGACTTGGACGCGGGCGTGGAGGGCGACGGATCGGCGGCGACCGCGGGCGCGGCGGCGGCGCCGAGCACGGCTGTGGCGGCCAGAGCCGCGGCGCTGCTGCGACGGCGGACGTTCATGAGCGGCGGGTGCCTTTCCCTGTGCGGGGCCGGGCAGCACGGGACACCCCCGGGCGGCTCGGCCCCGTATGCCTCGACGGTGCCCGTGCTCCGGCGGGTGCCGGGCACGTGAGCCGGTCACGTCCGCGCGGGGCAGTCCGGCTCACCGTCGCGGAAGTCCTCAAGGGGCTCGGCGGACGGCTCACGGTTGCGGGTCAGCGCCGGAATTGCACCGGCTTCCCCCCGTACGGGTGTGATGACGACGCCGCCACTTTACCCGGAGGTAAGCGGACCCGGCCGGGCGGTGCCGTGGCGTGAATCACCTGATCCACTCGTCACAGCGTCCCTACCTGCCGGTAGATTCGGATCCTCTGACGATCAAGTCTGAAAAGTGTCGCGGGACAGTGCAGTGAGAAGGGGGTCCGGAGTGACCGCTGAGGCCAGTCAGACGGGCCCCCGTCCGGAGCCCGCCGCCGACGGCTCGAGACCGCTGCGGATCGCGCTCCTCACCTACAAGGGAAACCCGTTCTGCGGCGGCCAGGGCGTCTACGTCCGCCACCTCTCGCGCGAACTGGCCCGCCTCGGCCACCACGTCGAGGTCATCGGCGCCCAGCCCTACCCGGTGCTGGACGACGGCCCCGACCACGGCCTGAAGGGCCGGCTCTCCCTCACCGAGCTGCCCAGCCTCGATCTCTACCGCCAGCCCGACCCGTTCCGCACCCCGGGGCGCGGCGAGTACCGCGACTGGATCGACGCACTCGAGGTCGGCACGATGTGGACCGGCGGCTTCCCCGAACCGCTGACGTTCTCGCTGCGCGCCCGCCGCCATCTGCGGGCCCGGCGCGGCGACTTCGACGTCGTGCACGACAACCAGACGCTCGGGTACGGGCTCCTCGGCGACGTCGGCGCCCCCCTCGTCACCACCATCCACCACCCCATCACCGTCGACCGGCAGTTGGAGCTCGACGCCGCCGACAGCCGCAGGCGCCGGTACTCGGTGCGCCGCTGGTACGCGTTCACCCGCATGCAGAAGCGCGTCGCGCGCCGCCTGCCCTCCGTGCTCACCGTCTCCGGCACCTCCCGCCAGGAGATCGTCGACCACCTCGGAGTCCGGGACGACCGCATCCACGTCGTCCACATCGGCGCCGACACCGACCTGTTCTCGCCCGACCCGTCGGTGCCGAAGGTGCCGGGCCGGATCGTGACGACGTCCAGCGCGGACGTGCCCCTCAAGGGCCTGGTCTTCCTCGTCGAGGCGCTGGCGAAGGCCCGCACCGAGCATCCCGAGGCCCACCTCGTCGTCGTCGGCAAGCGTCCCGCCGAGGGCCCCGTCGCCCAGGCGGTCGAGCGGTACGGCCTCGAAGGCGCCGTCGAGTTCGTCAAGGGCATCTCGGACGCCGAACTGGTCGACCTCGTGCGGTCGGCCGAGGTCGCGTGCGTGCCCTCGCTGTACGAGGGGTTCTCGCTGCCGGCCGCCGAGGCCATGGCGACCGGTACGGCGCTGCTCGCCACGACCGGCGGAGCCGTCCCGGAGGTCGCCGGACCCGACGGGGAGACCTGCCTCGCGGTGCCGCCGGGCGACGCGGGCGCGCTGGCCGCCGGACTGAACCGGCTGCTCGGCGACCGTGAACTCCGCGCCCGGCTCGGCGCGGCCGGACGCGAACGCGTCCTGCGGCACTTCACCTGGGCCCGCGCCGCCGAGGGAACCGCCGCCCGCTACCGCGAGGCCATCGGGCCCTCCGCGACCACCCCCAGGGCCGTTCCCGCGAGCCCGCCCCGCGCGACCAGTGACACCGGCGTCTATCCCGAAAGCAGGGCCACGTGCTGACCGTCGACTTCTCCCGGTTCCCGCTCGCCCCGGGCGACCGCGTCCTGGACCTCGGCTGCGGCGCCGGCCGGCACGCGTTCGAGTGCTACCGGCGCGGCGCCCAGGTCGTCGCGCTGGACCGGAACGCCGAGGAAATCCGCGAGGTCGCCAAGTGGTTCGCGGCGATGAAGGAGGCCGGCGAGGCCCCGGCCGGCGCCACCGCCACCGCGATGGAGGGCGACGCGCTGGCCCTGCCCTTCCCGGACGCGTCCTTCGACGTCGTCATCATCTCCGAGGTGATGGAGCACATCCACGACGACAAGGGCGTCCTCGCCGAGATGGTCCGCGTCCTCAAGCCCGGCGGACGCATCGCCATCACCGTGCCCCGCTACGGCCCCGAGAAGGTCTGCTGGACCCTGTCCGACGCCTACCACGAGGTCGAGGGCGGCCACATCCGCATCTACAAGGCCGACCAGCTCCTCGCCCGCATCCGCGAGGCCGGCCTCAAGCCCTACGGCACCCACCACGCGCACGCCCTGCACTCGCCGTACTGGTGGCTGAAGTGCGCCTTCGGCGTCGACAACGACAAGGCGCTGCCGGTGCGGGCGTACCACAAGCTGCTGGTCTGGGACATCATGAAGAAGCCACTGGCGACGCGGGTCGCCGAGCAGGCCCTGAACCCGCTGATCGGCAAGAGCTTCGTGGCCTACGCCACCAAGCCGCACCTGCCGCCGGTGGACGCCGCGTGACCGCGCCCGGCGCCCCCCGCACGGAACACCTCGTCCTGCCCGGCGTCCTCACCGACGCCGAGGCCGCCGCGACCGTCCGCGGCATCCTCGCCGTACAGCGGGAGGACGGCGCGATCCCGTGGTTCCGCGGGCACCACCTCGACCCCTGGGACCACGTCGAGGCCGCGATGGGCCTGGACGCGGCCGACGAGCACGAGGCCGCCGAGCGGGCCTACGCCTGGCTGGCCCGGCACCAGAACCAGGACGGCTCCTGGTACGCGGCCTACGCCGACGGCGACTTCGCCGACGTCACCGACCGCGCCCGCGAGACCAACTTCGTCGCCTACGTCGCCGTCGGCGTCTGGCACCACTACCTCGCCACCGGCGACGACACCTTCCTCGATCGGATGTGGCCCGTCGTCCACGCGGCCGTCGAGTTCGTGCTGCGCCTCCAGCAGCCCGGCGGGCAGATCGGCTGGCGCCAGGGCGACGACGGCACGGACACCACGGACGCGCTGCTGACCGGCAGCTCCTCCATTCACCACGCGCTGCGCTGCGCCCTCGCCATCGCGGAGCAGCGCGAAGAGCCGCAACCCGACTGGGAGTTGGCGGCGGGCGCCCTGCGGCACGCCATCCGCCGCCACCCCGAGCGGTTCCTGGACAAGGGCCGCTACTCGATGGACTGGTACTACCCGGTCCTCGGCGGCGCGCTGACCGGCACGGAGGCCAGGTCCCGCATCGCGGAGAGCTGGGACCGCTTCGTCGTCCCGGGCCTCGGCGTGCGCTGCGTCGTCCCCAACCCGTGGGTGACCGGCGGCGAGTCGGCCGAACTCGCCCTCGCGCTCTGGGCGGTGGGCGAGTCCGACCGCGCCCTGGAGATCCTCCAGTCGATCCAGCACCTGCGCGACCCCGACAGCGGCCTGTACTGGACGGGCTACGTCTTCGAGGACGCGGCGATCTGGCCGCGCGAGCTGACCACCTGGACGGCCGGCTCCCTGCTCCTCGCCGTGGCCGCCCTCGGCGGCCACGAGGCCACCTGCCAGGTCTTCTCCGGCGACCGCCTGCCACGGGGACTGGACCCGGACTGCTGCGTGTGAACGCCGGCCGGCGTCAGTGAGTCAATGAGTCAGTGCCGGTGCAGGCGGTTGGCGATGGCGTGGCCGACGAAGAGGTAGACGACCGCGGCCAGTCCGTAGCCGGCGACGACCCGGGCCCAGGCCTCGTCGAAGGTGAAGAGGTCTCGTGACCAGCCGGCCAGCCAGTTGGCCGCGTCATGGACGAACTGCACCAGGTCGTTGGCCCGGTTGGCGTCCAACAGGTACATCAGGATCCACAGTCCGAGGATGACGGCCATGATGTCCGCGATCACCGCGACGGCCGTCCCGGCGGAGTTGGAGCCACTGCGACTGCGACTTCGTGGGGACATGCCTTCCGTCTGGCCCCGGATGTCCGTTTCAAACCAACGACGGCGGCCCCTCGCCCGGAACTTTCGGTGGGCGAGGGGCCGTTGACGTGAAACGGACGGGCGGGCGCGGTCAGCCGCGCTGGATGCCCGAGGTGTCCTGGAGGACGCCGCGACGGCCGTCCTGCGTCTGGGCGACCAGGTTGGCGCCGCGCTGCTCGACGGCCAGGTACCAGGTGCCCGGCGCCAGTTCGGCGATCGGCGTGGGGGAGCCGTCCTCCGCGAACAGCGGACGCGGCACCGGCACGGCGAACCAGAACGGCGAGAAGTCCCCGGCCGGCTGCGCCTGGGCCTGCTGCGGCTGCGGGGCCTGCGGCTGCGGCTGACCCGGCTGCGGCTGACCGCCGAAGGACGGACCCGGCTGCCCCGGCTGACCGGGCTGGCCCGGCTGAGCGCCGTACGGCTGCTGCTGCGCGCCCGGGTAGCCGTAACCACCCTGCGGCTGACCGCCGTAGGGCTGCGGGGCGGCCGGACGGGCGGCCGGGATCAGGGCGCCCTTGAGGGCCGGGACCAGCGGGGTGGCCACGGCCGCGGCGGCCATGACCAGCGTGGCGATGAGCGCGAGGATCAGGCCCGTGCCGGCACCGAATTCGTCGGTGATGCCCCCGTCGCCGTCGAAGGCGCCCGCCGGGTCGAAGATGTTGCCGAGCGCGCACCAGGCGGCGAAGACCGTGAACGCGACGCCGAACTGGCCGAGTTCGAGGCCTGCCACCTTCTTGGGCTGCGGCAGAGCACGGGCCACGATGACGAGCGCGGCGCCGATGATGCCCGCCAGGACGACACCGAGCACGACCGGCCCACTGCCCCACAGGCTGGGGATGTCGGCGCTGTCGGGCGCGCCTTCGATCGAGTAGATGTCGAGGAACGACGCGATGAACAGCAACACCGCTGCTCCGATCACCACGCCGTCGCCTCGAGTGAGGGAGCGGATATTCACTTCAGGTCCTTCGTAGGTCGTCTCGTCGTCGGTAGAGGCGTCGCTGTCACCATGTCGCCGTCAGGCCCGGTGCGAAGCGCGGGGGTGGCCCCTCATCGTAGGGACGACACTATCGTCCGCACCTCGGGGCTGTCCGCAGGGATCAGTGCGCGGACCGCTACCCGCGCAGGAAACTCACGATTCCCTCAGACATCCCTTGCGCCGCCTTCTGCCGCCAGTCGCCGCTGGTCAGCAGCGCCGCGTCCGTGCTGTCACGCATGTTGCCGCACTCGATGAACACCTTCGGAACCGTTGACAGATTGAGACCGCCCAGGTCGGTCCGCGTGACGAGACCGGTACCGTCGCCCACGTAGTTGGAGGGCGCGCTGCCCGTGACGCGGACGAAGTTGCCCGCGATGCGCTGACCGAGCTCGGCGGAGGGGGCGACGATGGCGCGGGTGTCGGCGTCGCCCTCGTGCACCGAGCCGGGCAGGATGACGTGGAAGCCGCGGTTGCCGGACCCCGACCCGTCGGCGTGGATCGAGATCGCGGCGTCCGCCTTCGCCTCGTTGCCGATCCGGGCCCGCTCGTCCACACAGGGCCCGTACGCACGGTCGCCGTCCTGCGTCAGCTTCACCGTGGCGCCCTGCTTCTCCAGCAGCGTGCGCAGCCGGTGGGCCACGTCGAGGGTGAACTTGGCTTCCGGCCAGCCCGCGTTGGTGGCGGTGCCCGTCGTGTCGCACTCCTTCCAGTGCGTGCCGACGTTCACCTTGCGGTTGATCTCGGTGGTGTGCTGGAAGTTGGCCGGGTTGTGGCCGGGGTCGATGACGACGACCTTCCCCTTGAGGGGGCCGGAGGCGGCGGGCACGGACGTCGACGCCGACGCCGACGGCTTCGTCGTGCCGGTCGTGTCCGGCGACTTCGCGGTCGGGGAAGGCGAGGAACCCGTGGGCTTCTTGGCGTCGGTGGTCGCGGGACCACTGGAGGACGGCGCCGGCGACGTCCGTACGCTGCCCGCCCGGTCCGCGCCGTCGCCCCCGTCGTCCGGGCCGCCGACCGCCGCGTACACCCCCCACCCGAGCAGCGCCCCCGGCACCAGCGCGGCGAGCGCCACGGTCAGCGGACGGCGCAGCCGGGAGCGGCGGGGCCGGGGAGGATCGAAGCCAGGGCCTGTGTACGACACGTCAGCGACTCTAACCGCGCCCTCAGATCCCCGTGCCCGTTCGCCGCAGGACGCGCAGCGAGTCGGTCACCGAGACCTCCGTGAACGCGCCGGACGCGAGAGCCCTGAGGTAGACGCGGTACGGGGCCTGGCCGGTGAACTCGTCGGCCGGGTCCGGGAAGACGTCGTGGATGACCAGCAGGCCGCCGTCGGCCACGTGCGGCGCCCAGCCCTCGTAGTCGGCGTTCGCGTGCTCGTCGGTGTGGCCGCCGTCGACGAAGACCAGGCCGAGCGGGGAGTTCCAGACCGACGCCACCCGGGGCGAGCGGCCGACGAGGGCGACCACGTGTTCCTCCAGGCCGGCCCGGTGGAGGGTGCGGCGGAAGGTGGGGAGCGTGTCCATCACGCCGAGTTCGGGGTCGACCGTCTCCGGGTCGTGGTAGTCCCAGCCGGGCTGCTGTTCCTCGCTGCCCCGGTGGTGGTCGACGGTGAGCGCGCTCACCCCGGCCCGGCGGGCCGCGTCGGCGAGCAGGAGGGTGGAGCGCCCGCAGTACGTGCCGACCTCCAGCAGCGGCAGCCCGAGCCCGCCCGCCTCCACGGCCGCCGCGTACAGCGCGAGGCCCTCGTGCGCGGGCATGAACCCCTTCGCGGCCTCGAAGGCGGCCAGGATCTGCGGGGTGGGGGCTGCCGCGGGCATCGGGTTCCTCTCGGTGGTGCGTACGTACCGGCGGCCCATGCTGCCGTACCCCCTGCCGGGCGTGCGGCAGGGGGTACGGCGGCGGGGCGGGGGCGGGTCCGGCCGGTCGGGCCGCGGGTCAGGCGGAGACGGTCTCGCCCGGCAGGAACAGGTCCAGGTCGACCGGCCGGTCGCCGCCGGTGTGGGTCGCCGCGTGGGCGAGCGGGCCGTGGCCCGTGGCGCGGGCGGCCAGGACGTACGGGCCCTCGGCGGGGACGGCGAGGGTGTAGCCGCCGTCGTCGGCGGAGAGGGTCGCGCCCGCCTGCCGGCCGTGCCGGTCGATCAGCGTGACCTTGGCGCGGGCGACGGGGGCGCCGTCGGCGGCCAGCACCCGGCCGCGGAAGCCGGACCTTGGCCCGCCGTCGGCCAGGGCCTGCTCGGCGCGGGCCAGGTGGGCGTCCTCCTCGCTGCTCGCGCGCAGCTGGGAGGTGGTCGCCGGGGGGCGGCGGGGGAGGAAGAAGGCCAGCGCCAGACCGACGGCGACCGCGGCGGTCGCGATCAGGAAGGAGACGCGGAAGCCGTGCATGGTGGGCACGGCGACGCCCCCGACGTCGTGTGCCGTGTTGGCGAGCACCATGCCGATGACGGCGCTCGACACCGACGTACCGATGGACCGCATCAGGGTGTTGAGGCCGTTGGCCGCGCCCGTCTCCGAGGCCGGGACCGCGCCGATGATCAGCGCGGGCAGTGAGGAGTAGGCGAGGCCGATGCCGGCGCCGAGCAGCACCGAGGTGACGACGGTCTGCCAGGCGGCGCTCATCAGGCCGAGGCCGCCGCCGTAGCCGATCGCGATGACCAGCAGGCCGATGATCAGGGTCGTCCGGGGGCCGTAGCGGGCGGACAGGCGGGCGTACACCGGGGCGGTGAACATCATCGTCAGGCCCAGCGGGGCCACGCACAGACCGGCGACGACCATCGACTGACCGAGGCCGTAGCCGGTCTCGGAGGGCAGCTGGAGCAGCTGCGGCAGCACGAGCGAGACGACGTAGAAGCTGACGCCGACCATGATCGAGGCGAGGTTGGTGAGCAGCACCTCGCGGCGGGCCGTGGTGCGCAGGTCGACCAGCGGGGCGGCGACGCGCAGCTCCATCAGGCCCCACAGGAGCAGGACCACGGCCGCGGCGGCGAACAGGCCGAGCGTGGTGGGGGACGACCAGCCCCAGTCGCTGCCCTTGGTGATGGGCAGGAGGAAGAGGACGAGGCCGGCGGAGAGGCCGAGCGCGCCGGGCAGGTCGAAGGAGCCCTTGGCGCGCAGCGGGGACTCGGGGACGACGAGCAGGGTCAGGGCGATGGAGACGACGCCGAGGCCGGCGGCGCCGTAGAACAGGGCGTGCCAGTCGGTGTGCTGCGCGACCAGGGCCGCGGCGGGCAGTGCCAGGCCGCCGCCGACGCCGATCGAGGAGCTCATCAGCGCCATGGCCGAGCCGAGGCGTTCGCGGGGCAGCATGTCGCGCATCAGGCCGATGCCGAGGGGTATGGCGCCCATCGCGAAGCCCTGGAGCGTACGGCCGACGATCATCGGGAGCAGGGCGTCGGTGAACGCGCTGACCAGCGCGCCCACCACCATCACCGACAGGCTGGCGATCAGCATGCGCCGCTTGCCGTAGAGGTCGCCGAGGCGGCCCATGATCGGGGTGGCCACCGCTCCGGACAGGAGGGTGGAGGTCAGGACCCAGGTGGCGTTGCTGGGGGTCGTGTCCAGAAGCCGGGGCAGGTCCTTGATGACCGGGACGAGCAGGGTCTGCATCACCGCGACGACGATGCCCGCGAAGGCGAGCACCGGGACGGTGGCCCCGCTCGCTTTCCTTGCGGGTTCGTCGGTCGTCGTGTGGGACATGGGGTGGGGCCTCCAGGCCGGGTGTCGGCGAACGCGATGCGTGAGGGTGGTCCGTGCGGGGTGATCCGTGATGTGTGCAGGCTGAACCTCGTGCGCCCGGGCAACTATTCCGTTGCTTCGGGTCCCTAACGAATTCTTGACCTTCTCTTGGAACGCCGGGTGAAGCAACGGGGGAAACGATGGGCCAAATCCTGGTGCAAGGGGCACACCCGGGTTGAGACCATGACGCCCATGCTCGAAGCCACCGGTACCGACTCCGCCCGAATATCCCCGCGCCGCACGCCCCCCACCTGGCTGGTCGTGACGCTCGCGTGCGCCGGACAGTTCCTGGTCGTCCTCGACGTGTCCGTCGTCAACGTCGCCCTGCCGTCGATGCGCACCGACCTGGGGCTGAGCGCGCAGGGGCTGCAGTGGGTGGTCAACGCCTACGCCATCGCCTTCGCCGGCTTCATGCTGCTCGGCGGACGGGCCGGGGACCTCTACGGGCGCAAGCGGATGTTCCTGGTCGGGCTCGGGCTGTTCACGCTGGCCTCGCTGGGCGGCGGGCTGGCCCAGGAGGGCTGGCAGCTGCTGGCCGCACGGGCCGCGCAGGGCCTGGGGGCGGCCGTACTGGCGCCCTCGACGCTGACGATCCTGACCGCGGCGGTGCCGGAGGGGCCCGCGCGGGCGCGGGCGATCGCGACCTGGACCGCCGTGGGTGCCGGCGGCGGCGCCGCGGGTGGCCTGGTGGGCGGCATCCTGGTGGACGGACTGTCGTGGCGCTGGGTACTGCTGATCAACGTGCCGGTGGGCGCGGTCGTCCTCATCGGCTCCGTGCTGTGGCTGACCGAGAGCCGGGCCGGCGAGCGGCGGCGCCTGGACCTGCCGGGCGCGCTGCTGGTGACCGCGGGCCTGGCCACGCTCGCCTACGGCATCTCGCAGACCGAGTCCGAGGGCTGGACGGCGACGGCGGCGCTGGTCCCGCTGTGCGCCGGGCCGGCGCTGCTCGCGCTGTTCCTCCTCGTCGAGGCGCGGACGGCGGCGCCGCTGATGCCGCCGGGGCTGCTGCGGGTGCGGTCGGTGGCGTCGGCGAACGTGGCGATGCTGGTGTGCGGTTCGGCGATGTTCTCGATGTGGTTCTTCATGACGCTGTACGCGCAGAACGTGCTGGGCTACTCCCCGCTCGAGGCCGGGCTCGCCCTCGTGCCGAGCTCGCTGGCGGTGGTCCTCGGGTCCAAGGTGGCGCCGCGGTTCATGCCGCGGATCGGGGCGCGGAACGTGGCCGCGCTGGGCACGGTCGTGGCGGCGGCCGGGTTCGGCTGGCAGTCGACGATGACCGCGGACGGCGGGTATGTGACCGCGATCATGATCCCCGGGGTGCTGATGATGCTGGGCGCGGGACTGGCCGGGACGCCGCTGGCCTCGCTGGCGCTGTCCGGTGCGGCGGCCGGGGACGCGGGGCTCGTCTCCGGGCTGGTCAACACCTCCCGCACGATGGGTGGTTCGCTCGGCCTCGCCGTGATGTCGACGATCGCGGCGACCCGCTCCGGCGGCGAGGACGCCGGGCCGGTGGCGCTGACGGAGGGGTACGCGCTGGTGTTCCGCACGGGGGCGGTGGTGCTGCTCGCCGGGGCGGCGCTGATGTGGGCGTGGCTGCCGGCGGGGGAGCGGGGGAAGCGGTAGGGGGAGCCACCCCGGGGGCCCTCGGAGCCGGCCCTGGCGGCGAGCCTCGCGCAGGGCCTCCGTGCGGGTGCGGGTGGCGGCCTTGCCGATGGCCGCGGAGAGGTGGTTGCGGACCGTGGACCCCGACAGGTGCGGGGCGGCCGCGCCGTCGGCGACGGTCGCGCCGTCCGCGGACGCCCTGAGGACGTCGCACCCCCGGGCGGTGAGCGGGTGGGGGCCCGCACCGAGCGCGGCGGCGGCGAGCGCGGGGTCGACGACCGTCTCGTCGCCCAGCACCCGGCGGATCGCGCCGGCCGGCTCTTCCCTCACGGGTGGCCGCCGTCCCGTACGGTCGAGGTGTCCGTGATCACGGTCGACGTTGTCCGTGATCGCCGTCGTGACCGGGGTGACAGGAGAGCCATGCCCATCGACGCGGCCGAGGCGCTCGCCGCCGGCCCCCGGGTGCGCGAGATCGCCTGGGACCACAAGGACGTCCAGCTCTACCACCTCGGCATCGGCGCCGGCGTCCCCGCCACCGACCCCCGCGAGCTGCGCTACACCCTGGAGTCCCGGCTGCACGTCCTGCCCAGCTTCGCCACCGTCGCCGGCGGCGGACCGCCCGGCGTGATCGGCGGGCTGTCCATGCCCGGCGTCGACGTCGACCTGGCCCACGTCCTGCACGGCGGGCAGCGCCTGCGCCTGCACCGGCCCGTCCCGGTGCGGGGCCGGGCGAGCGCGGCCTCGCGCATCGTCGCCGCGTACGACAAGGGCACGGCGGCCGTCCTGGTCCTGCGGACCGACGTCACCGACGCGGAGGGGCCGCTGTGGACCGACGAGGCCGAGATCTTCGTACGGGGAGAGGGCGGCTGGGGCGGCGAGCGGGGACCGTCCGGACGTCCGGCCCCGCCGCCCGAAGAGGCTCCCGACCATGTGGTCGAGCGGCCCGTACGCGAGGACCAGGCGCTGCTCTACCGGCTCTGCGGCGACTGGAACCCCCTGCACGCCGACCCGGAGTTCGCGGCGCGCGCCGGCTTCGACCGGCCCGTCCTGCACGGGCTGTGCACCTACGGCAGCACGCTCAAGTCGGTCGTCGACACGGTGCTGGACGGTGAGGTGGCCCGGGTGCGCGAGTACGGCACGCGGTTCGCCGGGGTCGTGTACCCGGGGGAGACGTTGCGGGTGCGCATGTGGCGGAAGGCGGCGCCGGACGGGGGCGGGGCGGGGACGGTGCGGGTCGCCGTGAGCGCCGCCCGGCGCGACGACGCACCCGTCCTCGCGGACACCGTCGTCCGGTACGCGTGACGACGACGGCCGACGACGACGGCCGACGACGGCTGACGGCAACAGCCGACGACAACGGCCCCGTCCGTCGGATGCGACGAACGGGGCCGGAGTGCTTGCCGCGTGAGCGTGTTCCGTGCCGTCAGGCGGCGGCCGTTTCCGACTCCTCCGCAGGCTTGCGGTGGCGGCCCCGCGGAGTCGCCTCGCCGTCCTGGCTGGAGACCGGTCCGCGGTGCTTGCCGTGGCCGGTGTCGGTCTCGGAAACGTCGGCACCGTCGGCCCGCATCGGCTGGGTTGTGCTGGCGTCGTTCATCGGAAGGAATTCACCCCGTCAACATGATCTTTCCTACAGCCGGGCGAGTGTAACCGGCACACCTCGGCCCGAATCCAGGCGACCACGCCAACCGGCACTACTTCGTTACAAGCCGTGCCAGCGGGGCCTGTTGCAGCGGTACCGGACGCGGCGGGGCGGGGTCCGGGGCGTCCGTTGCGTCGGGCCCTTCCGGAGCCGTGCCCTCCGCCAGCGCCCCGTCCTCCGCCGTCGCCCCGCTCTCCGCCGTCGCCCCGCTCTCCGTCGTCGCCCCGTTCTCCGCCCGCTCGTCGTCGGGCCAGGGCGCCGCCAGCCGCGCCACGCCGCACGGCAACTGGGGTGTGGCGCACGGCAGACGGAGCTCCCCGCCCGCCGTCCACACCCCGGCCCCCGCCAACCACCCCTCGGGCGACGGGAGGTGACGCACCTCCCGCTCCACCGGCCGCCACAGCCCGACCCAGCTGCCGAACGCGCCGTCGATGCGCAGCGCCACCGCGCACCGCTCCGGCGTCAGCACCTGGCCGGGCTGGACCGCGAACGGCGTCACGACGCAGTCCGGCAGCCGCAGGCACTCCGGGAAGCGCACCGGCAGCGTGCTGCCCAACACCCCCCACCCCAGCCGCTCCTGCCCCGGCGAGGGCGCGTCCGAGCGGATCAGCACCAGGCCGCTGTCCGGGTCGGCCAGCAGTATCCGGTCGTCGCTGTCCGCGGCGATCTGCAGCAGCGGCGAGATCTCGCCGCCCCGCTCCAGGTCCACCACGACCGCCTTGGTGCGCCCGCCGGCCTCCCGGTCCAGGGCGAGTATCCGGCCCGTGCGGTCCAGCCAGACCCCGCCCGAACAGCGGCCGGGGACCTCGGCCAGACGCTCGGGCCCGAAGGCGCCGCCCGCCACCCGCCACAGCACCGTCGTACGCTCCCCGACGGCCAGGGCGTACGCCCGCTCGCCGCCCGGGGCCGGCGGCAGCAGCCGCAGCCCGGTGGTGTCGTCGGGGCACTCGATCGCGCCGAGCGGCAGTTCGCCGGTGCCGGGGCCGGTCGGGTACAGCAGCGAGAAGACGTGCCGTCCGGCCGCGACGCGGTGGACCAGGACCCGCCCGTCGCCCATCGGCTGCACCTCGGTGCCGGGCTCCTCCGGCTGATGTCCGGGCAGCGGCACCGCGTACGGCTCGGGACCGTCCAGGGTCCAGCGCTCCGGGTACCAGGAGTCGCCGCTGAGGGCGAGGCGCGCGGCGTAGCCGCCCTCCGCGGTGATGGTGCAGCCCGGCCGCGGCGTCCCTCCGTTCCCGTGGTCCGCCGAAGGCTCGATCGCACAGACCGTCATCATTCGGTCACCTCCGGCGAAGAAGTTAGTTTTCGTACGCACGGCCGGGGGCCGGTGACCGCTCCTCATCACACGTACGTGTGGCACAGGAACGATTCGCCTGAGGGGAAGGGGTGGTGTGTGCTGTGCCGGAGGCGGGCGGTCGCGAGGGCCCGCTGCGGGTACAGCGGGACAGAACAGCCAGGTAGCCTTGCATGCGTGCCCCGTCTGTCAGAAGTCATCGCCGCGCTGGAGAACCTGTGGCCCCCCGAGCGGGCCGAGTCCTGGGACGCGGTCGGCACCGTCGTGGGCGAACCCGACCAGGAGGTTTCCCGGGTTCTGTTCGCCGTCGACCCCGTCCAGGAGATCGTCGACGAGGCGGTGAAACTGGGCGCCGACCTGCTCGTCACCCACCACCCGCTGTATCTGCGGGGTACGACGACGGTGGCGGCCTCCACCTTCAAGGGCCGCGTGGTGCACACGCTCATCAAGAACGACATCGCCCTGCACGTCGCCCACACCAACGCCGACACCGCCGACCCGGGCGTCTCCGACGCGCTGGCCGGCGCGCTCGACCTGCGCGTCGTGGCGCCCCTGGTGCCGGACCCGACGGACCCCGAGGGCCGCCGGGGCCTGGGCAGGGTGTGCGAGCTGGAGCATCCGCTGACCGTCCGCGAGCTCGCCGCCCGCGCCGCCGAGCGGCTGCCCGCCACCGCGCAGGGCATCCGCGTGGCCGGCGACCCGGAGGCGACCGTCCGCACCGTCGCCGTCAGCGGCGGCTCCGGCGACAGCCTCTTCGACGCCGTACGGGCGGCCGGCGTCGACGCCTTCCTCACCGCGGACCTGCGCCACCACCCCGTGTCGGAGGCCCGCGCCCACAGTCCGCTCGCGCTGCTCGACGCGGCGCACTGGGCCACCGAATGGCCCTGGTGCGAGCTGGCCGCAGCCCAGCTCGACGAGATCTCCGACCGGAACGGATGGGACCTGAGGGTCCACGTCTCGAAGACGGTCACCGACCCCTGGACCGCCCACGCGGCGTCCACCCCGACCTCTAGCCCCATGGGAGCCCCCAACTGAAAGCCGCGCCCGCCGACCAGATCCGACTCCTCGACGTCCAGGGCCTCGACGTCCGGCTCCAGCAGCTCGCGCACAAGCGCCGGTCCCTGCCGGAGCACGCCGAGATCGAGTCGCTGACCAAGGACCACACCCAGCTGCGCGACCTGCTCGTGGCCGCGCAGACCGAGGAGAGCGACTGCGCCCGCGAGCAGACCAAGGCCGAGCAGGACGTGGACCAGGTGCGCCAGCGCGCCACCCGCGACCAGCAGCGCCTGGACTCGGGCGCCGTCACCTCCCCGAAGGACCTGGAGAACCTCCAGCGCGAGATCGCCTCCCTCGCCAAGCGGCAGGGCGACCTCGAGGACGTCGTCCTCGAGGTGATGGAGCGCCGCGAGTCCGCACAGGAGCGGGTCACCGAGCTGACCGAACGGGTCGGCGCCGTGCAGGGGAAGATCGACGACGCCACCGCGCGCCGCGACGCGGCCGTCGAGGAGCTGGACGGCGAGGCGGCCTCGGTGACCAAGGAGCGCGAGGTCGTCGCGGGGTCGGTCCCCGCGGACCTGCTGAAGCTCTACGACAAGCTGCGCGAGCAGCAGGGCGGCGTCGGCGCGGCCAAGCTGTACCAGCGCGGCTGCCAGGGCTGCCGCCAGGAGCTCGCGATCACCGAGCTGAGCGAGATCCGCTCGGCGGCGCCCGACACGGTCGTACGCTGCGAGAACTGCCGCCGCATCCTGGTGCGTACGGCCGACTCCGGGCTGTAGGGGCGCGTCCCGTGGCGGATCGGGAGTTCGTCGTCGAGGCCGACGGCGGGTCGCGGGGCAACCCGGGGCCCGCGGGCTACGGAGCGGTGGTGCTGGACGCGGCGACGGGGGAGACCCTGGCCGAGGCCGCCGAGTACCTCGGCGTCGCCACGAACAACGTGGCCGAGTACCGGGGCCTGTTGGCCGGCCTGCGCGCGGCCAAGGCGCTGGATCCGGACGCGACCGTCCACGTCCGGATGGACTCCAAGCTCGTCGTCGAGCAGATGTCGGGCCGCTGGAAGATCAAGCACCCCGACATGAAGCCGCTGGCCGCCGAGGCGGCCCGCGTCTTCCCGCCGGGCCGGGTGACGTACGAGTGGATCCCCCGCGCCAACAACAAGCACGCCGACCGCCTGGCCAACGAGGCGATGGACGCGGGGGCGCGCGGTGAGCAGTGGTCGCCGTCGGCGTCGACGGCGGAACTGGACGCCGGTGGCGCCGCCGGCGGCCGGGTTGCCGGCGCAGGTCGGGCCGAGGGGGAGCAGGCTGCTGCCCCGGGCGGTGCCGCCGTCGACGAACGTGTCGCCCAGGCGGCGCGGACCGAGGACGACACCGTTCCCGGCGCTCGCCCCTCCGCCACCGGCGACGCCGTCGCCGCCGAGGCCGACGTGCGGGCCGCGAGGACCGTGGCCTCGCCCGGCTGGGGACCCCCCGACATGGGCGCCCCCGCCACTTTCGTCCTGCTCCGGCACGGCGAGACGCCCCTCACCCCGCAGAAGCGGTTCTCCGGGAGCGGCGGCAGCGACCCCTCCCTGTCGTCCGTCGGCCGGGAGCAGGCCGAGAAGGTCGCCGCGAGCCTCGCCCGGCGCGGCACCATCCAGGCGATCGTGGCCTCACCGCTGGCCCGCACCCGCGAGACCGCCGCCGTCGTCGCCGCCCGCCTCGGCCTGGAGGTGGTGGTGGAGGAGGGCCTGCGGGAGACCGACTTCGGCGCCTGGGAGGGCCTCACCTTCGCCGAGGTGCGCGAGCGCCACCCCGACGACCTGGACGCCTGGCTGTCCTCCCCGGACGCCGAGCCGACCGGCGGCGGCGAGAGCTTCGCGGCGACCGGCGCCCGGGTCGCCGCCACGCGCGACAAGTTGGCCAGGGCCTACGCGGGCCGCACGGTCCTGCTGGTCTCCCACGTGACGCCGATCAAGACGTTCGTACGGCTCGCGCTCGGCGCACCGCCCGCGTCCCTGTTCCGCATGGAACTGTCGGCGGCGTCGCTGTCGGCGGTGGCGTACTACGCGGACGGCGGCGCCAGCGTCCGCCTGTTCAACGACACGTCGCACCTGCGCTGAGCGCGGCGGCCTCGCGGGCGAGCTGCTCGACCCGCCCCCAGTCCCGGCCGGCCACCGCGTCCTTCGGGAGCATCCAACTACCCCCCACACAACCGACGTTGGGCAGCGCCAGATACTCCGGCGCGGAGGCCGGCCCGATGCCGCCGGTCGGGCAGAAGCGGGCCTGCGGCAGCGGGGCGGCGAGCGCCTTGAGGTACGCGGTGCCGCCCGCGGCCTCGGCCGGGAAGAACTTCATCTCCCGCACCCCGCGCTCCAGCAGCGCCACCACCTCCGACGTGGTCGACACCCCCGGCAGGAACGGCACCCCGGACCCCCGCATCGTCTCCAGCAGCAGATCCGTCCACCCCGGGCTGACCAGGAACCGCGCCCCGGCCGCCACGACGTCGTCCACCTGGCCCGGCGTGACGACCGTCCCCGCTCCGACCACCGCGCCCGGCACCTCACCGGCGATGGCACGGATCGCGTCGACCGCGACCGGCGTACGCAGCGTCACCTCGATCGCGGGCAGCCCCCCGGCGACGAGCGCGCGGGCGAGCGGCACGGCGTCGGCAAGGTCGTCGACGACCACGACGGGCACGACGGGGGCGAGATCGAGTACGGAGGGCAAGGGTGAGCTCATGCCCTCATCGTGCCCGCACGATGCAGTATGCGCAAAGCTCATTGCGCATACTGCAACGGATCGCGACGAGGCCCCTCAGTGGACGTCCGCCACGAGCACATCCAGCGCCCAAGGTCGCCCCGCCCTCCCGGGCGCCTCCGCCTCCACCTCGTACCCGAGCTCCCGCAGTGCCTCCACCAGCTCCGCAGGCCCCTCGGGCGCACTCCCGGACGTCAGCAGACTCCGTACGATCCGCCCCTTGGTCGCCTTGTTGAAGTGGCTGACCACCTTCCGGGTCGGCGCGTGCAGCACCCGCACGGTCGCCGTCCGCCCGGCCACCTCACCCTTCGGCTTCCAGGCCGCCGCGTACGCCGCCGAACGCAGGTCCAGCACCAGCCCGCTGCCGGCCGCCTCCGGCAGCACCTCGGCCATCGGAGCCCGCCAGTACGCCCCCAGCGCGCCGAGTCCCGGCAGCTTCACGCCCATCGAGCACCGGTAGGACGGAATCCGGTCGGTCACCCGCACCGCACCCCACAGCCCCGAGAACACCAGCAGCGACCGGGCGGCCCGCCTCTTGGCGGCCGCGTCCAACGAGCCCAGATCCAGGGCGTCGTACAGCACCCCGGTGTAGATCTCACCGGCCGGACGCGCCCCCGCCGTCCGCAGCGCCACGTTCTTGGCGACCTCGCCGCGCAGCCCCTCGCTCAGCCCGAGCACCTCGCGCGCCTTCTCCTCGTCACCGGCGCACAGCTCGACCAGCTCACCGAGAACGGTCTCCCGGGCGGCGGCCAGCCCCGGCAGCGACAGCGACTCCGGCTTCAGCGGGGCACCCCGGCCGGACGCGGCCTTCCCCTCGGACGGCGGCAGCAGGACAAGCACACGTACTCCTTCACATCGAGCTCCAAGGCCCCCGGTCAGGGTACGGCGTACCGGCGTACCCCTCCCGTGCCTGGTCCACGGCCCGCACGAACGCCCCCGGGTCGTCGGCGTGACAGCGGACGACCCCGACCTCGCGCCGCCGCCCGAAGAAGGAGAGATGGGTGACGGGCCCCTTGAGTGTGAGGGTGACGGAGGTCTGGGAGCCCACGGCGAGATCGAGCTCACCGTCCGCCGACGCGTGCGTCGTCCGCAGCTCCCGGCGTACGGACGCGATCCGCTCCAGCGGTATCCGCACGTCGACGTGGACGGCCCGGCGAATCCGCAGCGTCCCGGCGGCCGGGTCGAGGACATGCGGCCGGACCACGGCCGCGGCGTGCAGTCCGATCACGATCACGACGGTGTACACGTCCAGGACCAGCACCACGTGGTGCACGGTCGGCCAGTCCCGCAGCAGCACGGACATCATCACGGACTCGATCACGCACACAAAGCCCAGGCCGAACATCATCGCGCCCTGCCCCCGCGTGTACCCGAAGACCGACCCGCCACCCACCGTGCCATGGGTCCGCCGGGCCGCCCACAGCCACAGACTCGCCAGCAGGCGCAGCTCGTGCCGGACGAGGAGCCAGGGCACCCTCATGACCGCCGCCCACGAGAGGCGATCTCCATGGCCCGGCGGATCGCCTCCGCCTGAGCCGGCGCGAAGTCGGCGTAGAAGGCCCGCAGGAAGCTGTGCCCGGAGTCGAGGAAGTCCTCCTCCTCGGGCAGCATCTCCTCGGGCAGACAGTCGGCCAGCGCACGGGCCGCCTCACCGACGCGCGGGTCGTCCGGGCGAGCGTCGACGAGGTCGTCGAGCAGGGCGTAGGCGTGATGGGCGCGCGAGACGGCCTCCGGCGACCCCAGCGCACCGCGCAGCGTCTCCAGTAGTCGCGCCCGGTCCTCCGGAGCCACCGTGGTCTCCAGGAGCGCCAGCATCTCCCGGTCCCGGGCCGCCATCGGCGAGTCCTCGGGCGACTGGGGGATGTCGGCGAACAACGCGGCCAGCTCCGGCGAGACCGGCCCCTCGGCCGGCAGTCCGCCCTCCGCCTTCAACAGCACCCGCAGCCGAGCCCGCCGCTCCCGGATCGCCGCCTCCTGCCGCGCCAGATCCGCGTCCAGCTCCTCCAGCACCTCGGCGAGATCCTTCCCGGCCTCGTCCGCGAGCACGTCCCGCACCTCGGCGAGCCCGAGCCCCAGCTCGGTCAGCCGCCGGATCCGGGCCAGCACGACGACGTGCCGCAGGGTGTACGTCCGATACCCGTTGGCCAGCCGCTCCGGCTCGGGCAACAGGCCCTGGTGGTGGTAGTGCCGCACGGTCCGCGTGGTGACGCCGACGGCGTCGGCGAGTTCTCCGATCCGCATGGCCTCAGTAGAAACGTTGCCGTTGCGGCAGGGTCAAGCGGCCACGATCGAGGGAACGGCTGCATACTCGCGGACGGCGATGGGCGGCTGCCTCAGCATGGCGGGACGAAAGAGGGAGAGGACGGCATCCGCGATCGCACACGACCCGATCACACAGAAGCTGCTCGTGGACTGGTTCGTCGATCTGGAGACTCCTGTGAGCTTCCGGGCGTAACTCATCGAGGGGGAGATCACCCTGACCCCGCCGCCGGACGGCGACCACGAGCACTGCATCAGCAGGATCGTGAGCCAGATGTACCGGAGGTCCCGGACCGACACGCAGTTCTCCGCGCACATGGGCCTGACACTTGGTGCTGGAGGTGACCTCCACCAAGCCTCAGGCCGACCGTGAGACCGAACGCCGCTGCTACGCCCGCGGAGGCATCCCCCTCTACCTGCTCGTCGACCGCGAAGCCTCGTCGATCACGCTGTTCAGCGACCCGGAGAAGGACGACTACCGGGAGCACTGCACCCGCCCCCTCGGCAAACCGCTCGCCCTCCCCACCCCCTTCTCCTTGGAACCGGACACCACCGACCTCGTCTGAGCCCGTCCGCAGGGAACGTCCGGGCTCCACAGGGCAGGGCGATGGCCAACGGCCACCCGGGGTGACCCGCGGGACAGTGCCACAGAAAGCAGACCGCCGGAGGCTTCGGCCTCCGGCAAGGGTGAAACGGTGGCGTAAGAGACCACCAGTGCCCAGGGCGACCTGGGCAGCTAGGTGAACCCCACCCGGAGCAAGGACGTTCGCCTCGGACCGGACCGGACCGCGCGCCCGCGGCGCCTCCCTGCGGAGAACCGCAGGGTCGGGGTGCGGGAAACCGCGCGGGTTCGACGGCTTTCCGCATACCGGCATCGAGCAGGGAATTTCTAGCGTGGTCCCCGGATCGCGGCACCGGCCGCGGTGTTCCGTACCTGTCGCCTGTCGTACCCGGAGACCTCGAAATGGACCACATCACCCGTGCGCTGCCGCAGGAGCCCGCGACCGGCATCGCGGGATGGGCGGCCGACCTGGTGGACGCCATGGGCGCACCCGGCGCCGGCCTGGCCGTCGCCCTGGAGAACCTCTTCCCGCCGCTGCCGAGCGAGATCATCCTGCCGCTGACCGGCTTCGCCGCCGGACAGGGCGTCATCAGCCTCTTCGCGGCCCTCTTCTGGACCACTCTCGGCTCCGTGGTGGGAGCCACCGCCCTCTACTGGATCGGCGCCCTGTTCGGCCGTGAGCGGATGTACGCGATCTGGGCCCGACTGCCGCTGGTCAAGACCGCTGACCTGGAGCGGACGGAGGAGTGGTTCGCCAAGCACGGCACCAAGGCGGTCCTCCTCGGCCGCATGGTGCCGATCTTCCGCAGCCTGATCTCCGTGCCGGCCGGCCTCGAGCGCATGCCGCTGCCCACGTTCGTGACGCTGACGGCCCTCGGCAGCCTGATGTGGAACGTCGTCCTCGTCATGTCCGGCTACTGGCTGGGCGACCGGTGGGAAACCGTCGGTGATTACGTCGGTGTGATCAGCAAGGCTGTCCTGGTGCTGGTGGTTGCCGCACTGGCCTGCTGGATGGGGGTCCGGCTGCGCTCCCGCCCCGCCGCCCAGCACCGCCGTACGTCGTGACCGGCCCCGTTCTCACCTCCGTCGAACGATCTTGCCCCGGCTGTGCCGCCCGGCTACGCTCGGCGGCCGTGCGGGGGGAACCGGCGGACATGACCAGCCAGCCTCTTCCGACGGCGCCCGGAACCGCGCTGCCGGGAGGCGAGGCCTCGGGCACGCCGTCCCCGGCGCTGCCCCTGCGGGCCGCGGGCGTCCTCCTCGGCTGTCCGACCGCGCTGCTGGGACTGCTGTACTTCGTCGGAGCCGGAGTTCCGCTCGGTCCGCTCCTGCTGTGGCCGCGCACCCGGCGATGGTCGTTCGCCGCCCTCACCGCCGGGGCCCGGCGGATGGCGGCGCTCGAACAGCGGCGTCGCTCGGTCTTCTTCGGGGACCGCTTCCCCGACCGCCCCGTGCCCGGCCGGCGCGTCCTGCGTTACCTCGCCGCCCGCACGTACTCCGGTCTGATCACCGGCGTCGTGCTCGGCCTGCTCGCCCTCGGCGCGGTTCTCGCGGCGCTGCTCGTCGAGGGTCTGGTCAGGGGCGGCCTCGACTGGGCGGAACTGGTCACCCAGGTCGTGCTCGGCGGAGTGCTGCTCTTCCTGGACGTGCAAGGCCTGTTCTCCCTGGAGGCGCTCGACGCGCGGCTGGCCCGCGAGTGCTTCGGCCCCTCGGAGCACGAGCTGATGCGGCAGCGCATCGACGAACTGACCACCAGCCGGGCGGCGGTGCTCCGGGCGGTCGACAACGAGCGCCGGCGCATCGAGCGGGACCTGCACGACGGGGTGCAGCAGCGTCTGGTGGCGCTGGCCATGCTCCTCGGGCGGGCCCGTCGCGGCGGCCGCACGCCCGAGCAGACCCGCAGTCTGCTGGAACAGGCACACAAGGAGTCACAGGACGTCCTCACCGAGCTGCGGGAAGTGGCCTGGCGGGTGTACCCGACGGCGCTCGACAACCTGGGCCTCCAGGAGGCGCTGGCCGGGGTGTCGGAACGGTGCGACATCCCCGTTCGGACCGACATCGCGCTCACCGAGCCGCTGCCCGCCTCCGTCGAGACCGCCGCGTACTTCGTCGTCTCGGAGTCGGTGACCAACGCGGCCAAGCACTCGGCCGCCACGGAGATCCAGGTGAGCGTCCGCACGTACGGCCCTGTCCTCGTCGTGCGGGTCGAGGACAACGGTGCCGGCGGCGCGAAGCCGGAGGGCAGCGGACTGACCGGGCTGCAGAGCCGCGTCGGCGCCCTCGACGGCCGGCTGCACGTCCACAGCCCCTGCGGGGGGCCCACCACGATCACCGCGGAGCTGCCGTGCGCGTAATGCTGGCCGAGGACTCGACCCTGCTGCGAGAGGGACTGGTCCGGCTGCTCACCGAGGAGGGCCACGAGGTCCCCGCCGCGGTGGGTGATGCCGTCGCCCTGCTGCGGGAGGTCGAGGCCCAGCCGCCGGATCTGGTCGTCGTGGACATCCGGATGCCGCCCACCCACACGGACGAGGGGCTGCGGGCCGCGCTGGAGATCCGCACGCGGTGGCCCGGCGTCGGGGTCCTCGTTCTGTCCCAGCACATGGAGCGCAACTACGCGGCGCAGTTGCTGATGCCGAACGCCGAGCGGGTCGGCTACCTGTTGAAGGACCGGGTCGCCCAGGTCGAGGAGTTCCTCGACGCGCTGGAGCGGATCCAGGCGGGCGGCGCCGCCATCGACCCGGAGGTCGTCCGGCAGCTGGTGATCCGGACGACGCACAGCGACCCGCTGGCCCGGCTGACACCCCGCGAGCGCAGCGTCCTGGAGACGCTGGCCCAGGGTCACACCAACGCGGGCATCTCGGAGAAGCTGTGCGTCTCCATGAGCACGGTGGAGAAGAACCTCAACACGATCTTCGACAAGCTCGAACTCCCGCACACCACCGGCTACAACCGCCGGATCCTGGCCGTGCTGCGCTACCTGGAGTCCTGAGCACGACCTTCCGGACCCGCCGTGTCCTGCCAACCTGCTCATGGGCCCATGGGTGAGAGGCACTCACGTGCCGGGGCACCGTCGGGCCAAGTACGTCTCCAGAGACGGCTCGGGCGGCGCATCGGCACCGTACTGGGACGAGCTTCCCTGCCGGCGAAGAAGGGGCCGGACGCGATGGACGCCTGGGGTGCCTTGACGGTGGCCCGGCACGGCAGCGCGGGATCTTCACTACCGACCCCGGGGACATCCACTGACCCTGCTGAGCGTTCCGAAGAACGCCTCCCGGTAGCCGGCGAGAAGGGCGGGACGACGGTCCAGCGGCGCTCCCGCAGCCGGGGCAGCACCCCGCCCCGCACGAGTGAGGACTCCCCGCTGCCGGACGCCCCGGCCCGCAGAAGGAACCGGTCGGAGAGCCCCGTCGCGGTGGCGTGCAGCCTGCGCGTCAGCTCGGCGGCCTGTGCGTCCCGGTCGAAGTAGACGGCCGCCTCGTCCTCGTCGTACGCGTCCAGGCCGGGATACGGGACCCGGTCACGGGGCCAGTCGGCCGACGGCGGCGCGGGATTCTCCAGCCGGTACACCACGAGCTGCCCGACCACCATGGCCACCACCAACAGCCCGATCGCCGGCACCGAGAACTGTTGGATGACCTGCAGCGCCCACGGCGTATCGTCCTTGCTGGTGCCTGAAGAGCCACCTGCATCCGGTGTCTCATCCGGCACCACCCACGAATCTACCGGCCTCGGAGAACCGGCATCACGTTCCCTCGGCCCTCGCTATGGACGAAAGGCTTTCGTGATCATCTTCCGGGGCGGGCAGTACGTGATCAACGGTGTGGGCCGGACCCAGCCACAGCAGGCCGCGCCGCATCAGGAAGTCGATGGGCCGGGACCTCTGCAGTCGCAATCGGCCCGGACCGTCTTGCCGCCGGGCGGATACGGCTCGACGCCCCAACGGTCGGCGAGAAACGGTCTCCCGGGCGGCGGCCAGCCCCGGCAGCGACAGCGACTCCGGCTTCAGCGGGGCTCCTGGTCAGGGTAACGGGGTGCCTCGCGACCGAGCCGGTGGCCCATACTCACCGGAGGTGATCACGGGGAGGGCATCTCATGCGACGCAGAGGCGAGGTCGTACGCGGCCACGGAAGCACACGGTCCGTCATGCGGTGGGCAGCAGCCGTCCTCGTCCTCGTAGGCCTGGTGAGCGGCTGCTCGTCCCACGACACCGAACGGGATGACGAGACGCGCGAGCACTACTGCTCCAGGCTGGGGACTTGGCAGAAGAAGAAGGACCGGTCCGAGAACGCCGATGTCGCCGGGTACGCGGCCCTCGCCGCCGCGAGACGGCTCGACAAGGAGGGACTCGACCGGTCCGGCAGCCACGTCCTCCGGGACACCGCACTGGCGGTCGACAACGCCGATGCCGACGCCGAGGGCCGCGTGGCGTCCTACTGCGCCGACGCCGGCTTCGAGACGTACGTCCGCTGAGCCGCGCTCCCCGAGGGCGGTGATCCTGTGCCACGATCGAGGGAACGGTTCCCGATCTCTTGGACAGGTGATCAGCCGATGTCCCACTCTGGCGAGCGACCGAAGGAGGGGCGTGACATGACTGCCATGGCCCATGAGCCGCTGACGCAGGCGGACGTCCTGCTGGAGGGGTTCCTCGCTCTGGACACGCCGGAAGGCTTCCGGGCCGAGCTGATCGAGGGGGAGATCGTTGTGACGCCGCCGCCGGACGGGGACCACGAGGACTACATCGGGCTGATCGTGAGCCAGGTGATCCGGAAGTCCCGGACCGACATGCAGTTCTCCGGGAACAAGGGCCTGAAGCTGAAAAGCGGAGGCGCCTGCCCGAAGGACCACGCGATCCCGGACGGCACCTTCGCCCCGACCGCACTGCGGCTCTACCGCGGCGCCGACGCCTGGATGCCCTGCGAAGGCGTCGCCCTGGTCCTCGAGGTGACCTCCACCAGGCCTCAGGCCGACCGCGAGGCCAAACGCCGCTGCTACGCCCGCGGAGGCATCCCCCTCTACCTGCTCGTCGACCGCGAAGCCTCGTCGATCACACTGTTCAGCGACCCGGAGAAGGACGACTACCGGGAGCACTGCACCCGCCCCCTCGGCAAACCGCTCGCTCTCCCCGCCCCCTTCGCCTTCGAACTGGACACCGCCGACTTCCTCTGATCCCGTGGGGGCAGGGGGTGGGAAGCGGTGGACGCACGCGGCGAACAGGCACGGTGGACCAGGGCCCGGCTGGGCAGGGCAGGCCCGCCCCTCGACCTCCTGACCGCCCGCTTCGACCGCCACGTCTACGCCCCGCACGCCCACGACGAGTACACGGTCGGCGTCACCGTCGGAGGCCTGGAGGTCATCGCCTACCGGGGCGGGCACATCCACTCGGGGCCGGGTTCCATCGTCGTCCTCGAACCCGGCGAGATGCACACCGGCGGCCCGGCCGCCCCCGACGGCTACTCGTACCGGGCCCTTTACGCGGCCCCGTCCCTCCTCACCGACGGAACACGCGCCCGCGCGGCCCTCCCGCACTTCCGTGAACCCGTCCTCGACGATCCGGAACTCGCCGCGGCCCTGCGCGCCGCGCACACCGACCTGACCCACTGCCCCGACCCCCTGGAGGCGGAGTCCCGCCTCCCCTGGCTGCTCACGGCCCTGGTCCGCCGCCATTCCACGGCCCGCGCGGCCGATGACACGGTCCCCGGCGCCGACCGCGTCGCCCGCGTCGTACGCGACCGTCTCGCCGACGAACTCCTCGCCCCGCCGTCCCTGGCCGCCCTCGCCACCGACCTCGGCCTGTCCCGCTACCAACTCCTGCGCGCCTTCCGTACGACGATGGGGATACCGCCGTACGCCTGGCTCGCCCAGCACCGGGTGGCCCGGGCGCGCGGGCTCCTGGACGCGGGTCTGCGCCCGGCGGACGTGGCGCCCCTGGTGGGCTTCGCGGACCAGGCGCACCTGACGCGCTGGTTCCGCCGCGTCCTCGGCGTGACGCCCGCGGCCTACCGCAACAGCGTTCAAGACGGCGGGTGAGGGCCGCCCGCAGACTGCGGGCATGACTGCACGCGGCTGGGCCCTGTTCTCCCTGATGGGAGTGGTCTGGGGCATCCCCTATCTGATGATCAAGGTGGCGGTGGAGGACCTCTCCCCGTCCGTGATCGTGTTCACCCGGTGCGCGCTCGGCGCCGCCCTCCTGCTCCCGTTCGCCCTCCGGCAGGGCGGCCTCGCCCGGACCGTCCGGACACACTGGAAGCCGATGCTGGCCTTCGCGGTCATCGAGATCATCGGCCCCTGGTGGACGCTCACCGACGCCGAACGCCACCTCTCCAGCTCCACCGCCGGACTGCTCATCGCGGGCGTCCCCATCGTCGCCGTCCTCCTGGCCCGCTTCTTCGGCGCCGAGGAAAGCGTCGGCGCCCGCCGGACCGCCGGACTCGCCCTCGGCCTCGGGGGCGTGGCCGTCCTCACCGTGCCGCACCTGACCGGCGGCGACGCCCGGTCGCTGGCCGAGGTGCTGGTGACGGTCGTCGGCTACGCCACCGCCCCCCTGATAGCCGCCCGCCACCTCAAGAACGTCCCCACCCTCCAGCTCATCACCCCCTGCCTCGCCCTGGCCGCGGTCGTCTACGCCCCCGCCGCCTTCCTGACCCGGCCCGCGGCCCTCCCGCCGGGCGAGGTCCTGGCCGCCCTGGCCGGCCTCGGCGTCGTCTGTACCGCGATCGCCTTCGTGGCCTTCCTGGAGCTGATCAAGGAGGTCGGCCCGACCCGGGCGGGCGTCATCACCTACGTCAACCCGGCGGTCGCCGTCGCCGCGGGCGCCCTCTTCCTGGACGAGGACCTGACCCTGGGCATCGGCGTCGCCTTCACCCTGATCCTGGCCGGCTCGGTCCTCGCGACGGCCGCCGCCGGTCCAAGGGGGGAGGTCCGCCGGGTACCATGGTCGACACGGCAGACGAGCCGGGCGGACGGCCGCGTGGAGTCCCTTGCGGGGCTTCCCGAGGAACGTCCGGGCTCCACAGGGCAGGGTGATGGCTAACGGCCACCCGGGGTGACCCGCGGGACAGTGCCACAGAAAGCAGACCGCCGGAGGCTTCGGCCCCCGGTAAGGGTGAAACGGTGGTGTAAGAGACCACCAGTGCCCAGGGCGACCTGGGCAGCTAGGTAAACCCCACCCGGAGCAAGGTCAAGAGGAGCGCCGTGAAAAGCGCTCTGCGCGGACGATCGAGGGCTGCCCGCCCGAGTCCGCGGGTAGACCGCTGGAGGCCGGTGGCAACGCCGGTCCTAGATGGATGGCCGTCGCCGGAAGGCCCGCGAGGACCTTCCGGAACAGAACCCGGCGTACAGCCCGACTCGTCTGCCGCCACCTGCGGCTTTACCTGATGAAGGGCCTCTGACCCGCGTGGAGGCCCTTTCTGATCTTTCATCCCGCGCCTCATCCGTCTCCGCTGTCATCGTGCTGCCCGCTGTTTCTCCAGAGTTCCTTCACTCTGGGGGCAGTCGGCGACCGTGTCGGTCCAGTCGCCGCATCACGAGCGCGGCAAGACTCTGGAACGGGCCAGGGCCTCACTGGGCACGGGCCTTGACCCGTCCAGACGCGTTCCGCCGGCTCCGGTCGAGTGCGTCCTCAGCACGAGTGGCCGTTAAATCGTGTGGGTTCATCTACATGAACGTGCGGGCTGCGCCGGCCAGGTGGGAGTGCCTACGATCGTTCGCATGGATCTGAGCGGGGATCGCTCTGCAGAGTCTTGGAGGCTGCGTGCTGAGGGCTGAGGAGCGGATTCGTGTGGTGGTGGGCGGCCGGCGTGATCTCTTCAGAGAGGGGGTCGCCAAGATCCTCGAGACCACGTCGGATGTTCACGTCGTCGGACAGAGCGACACCGGATCAGCGGTACTCGCGACGGCGACGCGACAGTGTCCCGACGTCGTGCTGCTCGACGCGGAGCTGCCGGGGCCGCCGCTCATGACGCTGCTGCGTCAACTCCTCGATCTCGAACCCTCGGTGAGCATCGCCGTCCTGCACGCGGAAGACGACGTCCGCACGGTGAGCAAGGCGATGGGTCTCGGTGTGCACGCCTTCATCTCCAAGGAGTCGACCGGCGCCGACCTGGCCGCCACGATCCGTGGTGCGGCGCGCAGCCATGACCGTGTCCTGCTGTCCGTGCCGCGCAGGATGATGGAGCGGCTGAGCGATCCCGACGGAGGGATCCTCACCGAGCGGGAGATCGAGGTGATCGAACTGGTCGCGCAGGGGCTGCGCAACTCGGACATCGCCCGGTCACTGTTCATCTCCGAAGGCACGGTGAAGCGTCATCTGACCAACATCTACCTGAAGTTGGACGTCGATACCCGCATCAGCGCGGTGAACAAGGCGGAGAGCATGTGTCTGCTGACCCTGCGGCGGCAGCCCAACGCCTCCTGAGGCGCGAGCACGGCGGGGTGGGGCGGAATGCGGTCGTTCGGCCACCGCATTCCGCCCCACGCCCTCGGCGGCTACGCCTTCAGCGCGGTCGGCAGCAGTTCCTCGGGAAAGTCCTGGAAGGTCACCGGAACCTGGAAGCGCCGGACGGACTCGGTGCCGATGGAGGTGTACGCGGCGGCGGTGGTCGCCGGCCACGGTCCGCCGTGGTGCATCGTCCTGTTCACCGCCACACCGGTAGGCCAGCCGTTCCACACCACGCGCCCCACCTTGCGGGTCAGCACGGGAAGGAGCTGCCCCACGAGCGCGGCATCGGACGGTTCGGCGTGCAGGGTGGCAGTCAGGGACCCCGGCAACCGACCGGCCACCGTGGGCAGTTCCACCTCGTCGTCGTAGGCGACGAGGACGGACGCCGGGCCGAAGCACTCCTCCACGAGTTCCGGGCGCTCCAGGAAGTCCTGGACCGTCGTACGGAACAGATGGGGGCCGTCGGCGGTGGCCACCAGCGGGTCCGCGGCCTTGGACAGGCGCTGGGTGCCCTGGCGGAAGCCCTCCAGGATCCGCCGGTTGAGCAGGGGGGCCGCAGGGATGGTGGACAGCTCGGCCGCCAGAGCCTCCTCAAGGCCGTGGCCCGCGGGCAGGAACAGCAGCCCCGGGTTGGTGCACAGCTGACCGACATAGCGGGTGGCTGCCGTGACGAAGCCGGACACGATCTCCGCCCGATGGGCCGAGGCGGCCGCCTGGGTGATGAACACGGGATTGACGCTGCCCAGTTCACCGTAGAACGGGATCGGGTCGGGGCGGGAGGCGGCGGCGTCGAACAGCGCGCGGCCGCCTGCCTGGGAACCGGTGAACGAGGCAGCCCTGATGTGCGGATCCGTGATCAGCGCCTGCCCGGCCGCCATCCCGTGCACCACGGAGAACGTGCCGTCCGGCGCTCCGGCGTCCCGCAGTGCCGCGGTGACGACCTCGCCGATGCGCCGCGAGGTGAGGGGGTGGCCGGGGTGCGCCTTGACGACGACGGGGCACCCTGCGGCCAGCGCCGCGGCGGTGTCCGAGCCGGCGACGGCCAGCGCGAGGGGGAAGTTGCTCGCCGCGTACACGGCGACCGGGCCGACGGGCAGCAGGGTCCGGTGGAACGACGGTGTGCCGTCCGGGCCCCGCTCGGTGCGCCCGTCCAGGAAGTCGGGGCGCCGCACCTCCTCGGCGAGCAGGCGCAACTGGTTGGTGGTCCGCACCAGTTCGGCCTCCAGTGTGGGACGCCCCAGCGCGGTCTCCGTGTCGGTCAGGGTGATCAGCTCGCCCGCCACGGCGTCGAGGCCTGCGGCGACGGCCTCGAGCATCCGGGCTCGGGCACCGAGCGGCAGCGCGGCCAGGACCGGCGCCGCTCGGTCAGCCGCCGCACACCACTCCGCCACCTCCTGGGGCGTGGTCTCCGGGACCGGGGGCTCCAGACGCTCGCCGGACCGGGCATCGATGCCGTACAGATGTGTCATCGTCTTTCCAGCTCTCTTCTTCCTCGTCTTCCACGATCGGGCTCTGTCATGACCCGAGCGTCGTCGGCAGCCAGCCAGGGCGGGTCGCTTCGTAGGCGCTGATCTTCTGCACCTTGCTCAGGGTCGCCTGGAGGTCGTCGAACCCCTTCATCAGCTGCCAGCGGCTGTAACCGTCGATGTCGAACCCGACGACCAGACCGTCCGCAGTGATCGTGCGCTGCTCCAGGTCCACGAGGACGGGCAGGTCCGGCCGGGCGACGGCCGCCTGACGCAGTCGCGCCGCGCTCTCCTCGGGCACCTCGGCGGTCAGCACACCGTTCTTGGTCGCGTTCGCCCGGAAGATGTCCCCGAAGGAGGGAGCCGCCACCACTCGGAACCCGAAGTCGCGCAGTGCCCACACGGCGTGTTCCCGGGAGGAGCCGATGCCGAAGTCGGGGCCACTGACCAGGATGCTGGCGCCCGCGTGGCGCTCCGAGGTGACCGTGAAGTCCGCGTCCTGCCGCCAGCGGTAGAAGAGGGTGTCCTCGTAGCCGGTCCGGCCGAGCCGTCGGCAGAACCGCGCGGGGATGATCTGGTCGGTGTCCACACCGCTGCGTTCCAGGGGTGCGACGGTTCCGGTGTGCCGTACCAGTGCTTCCATCAGGACTCCTCCGATCCCGTGTATGTGGCGGCTGCCAGTCGGCGTACCGCAGAGCGCAGGGCGCGACCCAGACCCTCGTCCTTCGTCACACCTGCCCCGACGCCCCAGCGGACCGTGGCCCCGTCGGCCACTTCGACGTAGACCTTCCAGCCGGTCTCCGCGCCGTCCGCCGTCGCGATGTCCGGCGGCTGCACGACGAGTTCACGCAGCGTGCCCCGCAGTCGCCGGTCGGCGAGGAGAGCGGCCAGCGCGGACTCCGCCTGCTGTGCGGGCACCGGCTCAACGGTGTTCGGGCCGTCGGTTCCGTGGGCGCCGTCCGCGAGGTACTCGTCGGCGAACCAGTGGAGCAGCCGCTCCGGTGTGACCTCGCCCGCAGCCTCGGACCGCGTCTGGACGACGGCGGCCAGCTCGATCTGGAGCCGGCGGGGCAGCACGTATCCGTGCTCCTGCTTCATGAGGTAGGCGATGCCGCCCTTACCGGACTGCTGGTTGATGCGGATCAGGGCCTGGTAGTCGCGGCCCACGTCCCGGGGGTCCACCGGCAGATAGGGCACGTCCCAGCAGAGGCCCTCGCCGGTGCCGCGCTCCGTCAGGCCCTTGCTGATGGCGTCCTGGTGGGATCCGGCGAAGGACGTGTAGACGAAGTCCCCGGCCCAGGGCTGACGGGGCGGGACGGGGAGGCGGTTGCAGTACTCGACGATCTGCCGGGCCTCGTCGAGGAAGCTCAGGTCGAGCTGGGGGTCGATGCCCTGCGAGTACAGGTTCATGGCCAGGGTGATCAGGTCGACGTTGCCGGCCCGTTCGCCATTGCCGAAGAGGGTTCCCTCCACTCGGTCGGCGCCTGCCAGCAGCGCCAGTTCGGCCGAGGCGATGCCACTGCCCCGGTCGTTGTGCTGGTGGAGGGAGAGGATGATCGCCTCACGGTGGGCGAGGTTGCGGTGCATCCACTCGATGCGGTCGGCGAACTCGTGCGGCGGGTAGCACTCCACCGTGCTCGGCAGCACGATGCGGCACTGCTCGGAGGGCTCGGGCCGCCACAGGTCGAGCACGGCATTGCACACCTCGAGCGCGAACTCGGGCTCGGTCTGGGTGAACGACTCGGTGCCGTACTGGAGATGGATCTCGGTGCCCGGCAGGGAGTCGCGGAGCTTGAGGGCTCGTTCGGCTCCGACGAGAGCGAGCTGCTTGACCTGCTCGCGGGACATGCCGAAGACGACCCTGCGCTGGGCGGTCGAGGTGGGGTTGTAGATCTGGAGGATCACTCGGGGGGCACCTCGGACGGAGCGGACCGTCTCCTCGATCATGCCGTCCCGGATGGGTGACATCACCTGGATGGTCACGTCGTCCGGAATGGCGTCCTCTTCGATCACGGCGCGGGTGAAGTCCCGGTCGGCCTGCGAGGACAGGGGGAAACCGACCTCGATCTCCTTGAAGCCCATCCGCAGGAGCAGGCGGTACATGGCCCATCTGCGGTCCATGTCCATGGGGTCGATGAGCGCCTGGTTGCCGTCCCTGAGATCGACGCTGGCCCACAGCGGCGCCCGCTCGGGCATCCGGTCGGGCCACTGACGGTCGGGCAGGGGGAACTTCTCGTAGCGCCGGTACTTGTGTACGGGCATGCCGCTGGTGCGCTGACGGCTGGTCGAGGTCTCCATGTGGTGGCTCGCCTTCTCGGCTGGACTGACAGGGGACGTGGGCGAGGGGAACCGGGGACCGGCGTGTCAGCGTGACCAAGTCTTCTGCCGGGACGCCCTCGTGGCATCGCCGAAAGGGATGCCGTGCATGTGACTTTCGTCGTAGCCGAAGCGGACACAACGGCTCGCTGGGGTGGGGCGGCTCACGCCGGGGCGGTGGGCAGGAGAGCCACGGCGCGTCCCGGCGCACCCGTGCCGTGCTCGATCTTCAGGGGCAGGAAGCAGAACCAGGCGTCGCGGGACGGCAGTTCGTCGAGGCGGGTCAGCCCTTCGATGTAGACGGCGCCGGTGCGCAGACCGGCGACGTGCACGGGTACGGGGTCGTGCGCGGCGCCGATCGACGGGGCGTCGATGCCCACGCAGCGCACACCGCGGGCCAGCAGCAGTTCCAGCGCCTCGACGGACGGGGCGGGCCAGCCCGGCGCGGTCCGGGTGACGATGACGTCGTGCAGGTAGCCATGGCCGGCCTCGCCGCGCCGGTAGCGCGTGTCCCAGCCGGTGCGGAGGAGGACCACGTCGCCGACGGTCAGCTCCCCGTGCGACGCTTCCCACTCGGTGATCAGCTCGGGAAGGACGAGCGGGCTCGTCCCATCCGGTGCGCCCTGCTCGGCGAGCGCGGAGACGTCGATCACGGCGGCGGGGCCCATCAACTGGTCCAGCGGAAGCGTGTCCACGGACAGGGCGCCGGCGGGCCCTGCGTGCGGCAGCCCCGATTCCTCGGGCGGGATGAAATGGGTGGGCGCGTCGCAGTGGGTACCGGTGTGCTCGTCGATCGCCATCCAGCGGGTCGCGTAGGGGCCGCCCCGGCCCGACACCGATCCCGCGGGCGAGCGTACGTCCGTGAACCAGTTCCACGTCTTGTGCTGGAAGGGCTGGTGGGTCGACCAGAAGCAGGGCAGGTCCTCGGCGACCAGCAGGGAGAGGTCCACCACCGTGGTGTAGGTGAGGGCGGCGGGAAGCGGCGCGGTCATCGTCCCGTCCCCCAGGTGACGCGCTCGATGCCGACGGTGCGTCGCTGCTCGGTCTGCAGCAGTGCGGCACCGAGCACGAGGGGACCGGCGGAGACGGGGGGTATCCCGTAGGCGAAGGCGTTGCCGGTCTCGTGGAGCCCCTTGACCAGGATGTCGTAGGCGAATCCCTGCATACCGTCCGACGGACCGGTCATGCCCACCTCGGTGACGAAGCCGGTGCCGCCGGGCAGCACGTGGAGCGGGATGGTGGCCTCGTGGCTGTGCGTGCCGAGAACGGCTGTCGCCACGCCGTCCACGGCGCGGGCGAAGATCTGCTTCTCCAGGACGTGGTCGCCGTGGTAGTCGACGAGGACCGTACCCCGCCGCTCGGCATCGCGCCAGGCCTCGAAGGCCGGCCGGAAGGTGTCCTCGATCGCCTTGACCGATCTCATGGCGGCGTGATCGGCGAGGTTGATCACGGTGACCTCGCCGGCCGGGGTGTCCACGTGCAGCAGGCCGCGGCCCGGGATGTGCGCGCCGATGTTCAATGGCCGTAGTACCTGGGGCAGTTCGAGGAGCCGTACCGACTCCTCGCTGTCCCAGGAGTGGTTGCCGCCGGTGATGATGTCGACCCCGGCCGCAAGCAGTTGGTCCACCTGGGCCTCGGCCATGCCGAGGCCGGTCGGGGCGCAGTTCTCGGCGTTGGCGACAACCAGGTCGACCCGCCGCTCGGCGCGGAATCCCGGCAACCACGCGCAGAGTTCCGTGACGGCGCGGTCTCCGACGATGTCACCGATGAAGAGAATGTTCACGGCAGGTGTTCCTTCCCTTGACGTCCCGCGTGGCCGTGCTCCCCGATGGTTTCCTTCGCCCGGCTTTCCGGCTTCCGCTGGGCATCGCAAAGGGTCTGCGACTTTCCGCCAAGGTGTTCGGCATCTCCTCGCAGAGCGGCACACCCGTGGGTGCATTCGCTGGGCGGCCGACGCTCCTACCGTTGCTCTCGACGAATCCCGGATGAGTGCGACTCGTACGGAGGAGGCGGTATTGGAGGCCAGGGAAACGGTTCACCTACTCGCGGCGCTCGCCACGATCTGTGTCGTGGCGCATGGCTGTGGATTTCTTTTCTCGGCCCTGCGACAGCCGCCGGTCATCGGGGAGATCGTGGGCGGCATTCTTCTGGGGCCCTCGTTCCTCGGCCTGTTCGCGTCCGCCGTCGGTGCCGAGCTGTTCCCGTCGTCCGGGCCGGTGGCGCACGGCCTGGACGCGCTCTACCAGTTGGGCCAGTTGCTGCTGCTCTTCCTGGCCGGCGCGGAGCTGAGGGTCAGGGCGGCCCGTCGCGAGTGGCGTACCGGTACTGCCGCGGCGGCGGCCGGGCTGCTGCTTCCGTTCGCCGCCGGGGCCGGGATCGTCCTGCTGTCGGGGCCGGGGCGGTTCGCCGGACCGGCGGGGACGGCGACGACGACGGCTCTCGTCGTGGGCCTGGCGATGGCGGTGGCGGCCATCCCCGTGATCTCTCGCATCATGATGGACCTCGGAATCATGGACACCGCCTTCGGCCGCATCGTGCTGATGGTGGCGGTGATCGAGGACATCGTCCTCTACGTCGTACTCGCCGTGGTCCTGGGGCTCGCGCAGGCCGAATCCGAGCAGTCCGTCGGCCTGTGGCACGCGTTCGGCAGTACGTCGCCGCTCTGGAGCGCCGTCTACTTCACGCTGGTCAGCCTCGTCTTCGTCTGGGGTGCGCTGGTCCGCGGGCCGCGCTGGTTCAAGTGGCTCGCCGAACACCGGGGCAACATCGTGGCGCGACGCAGCCCGGTCGCCTTCCGGCTGGCCTTCCTGCTGGCCGTGGTCCTGATCTGCCTGGGCCTCGGCGTCAACGCGGTGTTCGGAGCGTTGGTCGCCGGCATCTGCGCCGCGCGGGGGGACGAGCACGCCGGGAACCTCCACGCGGGAGGAGGCGCGTTGCGGGCTTGGGAGGCGATCCGGCAGTTCTCCCAGTCGTTCTTCGTGCCGGTCTTCTTCGCCCTGGTCGGCGTACGGCTCGATCTCGTCCGGGAGTTCGACGTGGGGTTCTTCGTCTGGTTCCTGCTGCTGGCGTGCGGCGTCAAGACGCTCAGCATCTGGGGCGCGGCCCGGCTGGCGGGCGAGACGAGCGCCTTCGCCGGTTCCCTAGCGCTGGCCCTCAACGCCCGCGGCACGGTCGGTGTGATCCTCGCCGGAGTCACCCACCAGGCCGGCCTCATCAACGGTGAGTTCTTCGCCGTTCTCGTCCTTGTCTCGGTCGTCACCAGCCAGGCGGCCGGATTCTGGCTGGCTCGCCGGGCGCCGGCACTGCATGACCCGATGCCTCGGAGCACCCACCAGGTCGCGCCGGATCCCTCACCCGCGGAGATCTCATGAACGCAGTCCCGCCCACGCGCAAGAGCCGCCTGCTGTATGCCGGCCCCGACCGCGCCGCGGCGCGCGCGCAGATGCGTGCCGTCGGGTTCACCGAGGAGGACCTGGACCGTCCGATCATCGCGGTGGCCCACTCCTGGACCGAGACCATGCCCTGCAACCACACGCACCGGATGCTCGCGGAGGAGGTGAAGAAGGGGGTGCGGGCCGCGGGCGGCACCCCGATGGAGATCAACACCGTCGCCGTCTCCGACGTGGTCACCATGGGCACGGAGGGCATGCGGACCTCGCTGGTGAGCCGGGACCTGATCGCCGACTCCCTGGAACTCGTCGCCCGTGGCCACATGTTCGACGCCATGGTCACCATCGTCGGCTGTGACAAGACCATCCCGGCGGCGGCCATGGCCCACGCCCGGCTCGACATCCCGGGTCTGATCCTCTACTCGGGGGCGATGGCTCCCGGGCGGTTCGACGGCGAGGACGTGACCCTGGCCGAGGTTTTCGAGGCGGTGGGCGCGCATGCGGCGGGCCGGATGAGCGACGCGGACCTGACCCGTCTGGAGCGGCGGGCGTGTCCCGGCGCCGGTGCCTGCGGGGGCCAGTACACCGCCAACACCATGGCCATGGCGATGGAGTTCCTCGGGCTGTCCCCGCTGGGCTCGGCCGGGCCGCCCGCGGCCGACACCCGGCGGCGGGAGTGGGCGGTACGGGCCGGCCGGCTCGCCGTCGAGGCGTGGGCGTCCGGGCGGACTCCCAGTACCCTGCTCAGCCATGCCGCGTTCCGTAACGCCATCGTGGCGGGGGCCGCGACCGCGGGCTCCACGAACCTCGTGCTGCATCTGCTGGCGATCGCGCGTGAGGCGCATGTCCCGCTGGACCTCACCGACTTCGACACCTACAGCGCGCGTACGCCGGTGATCACCGACCTGAAGCCGTTCGGCCGCCGCACGGCCGTCGACCTGGACCGGGCGGGGGGCACGGCGCTCGTCGCCCGGCGACTCGTCGAGGCGGGCCTCGTCGACGGGACCACACCGACGGTCACCGGGCGCACCCTGGGCGAGGAGGCCGGAGAGGCTGAGGAGGATCCCGGTCAGAACGTCGTCGCGGAGGTGGAGCGACCGCTGAGTCCGAACGGGGCCCTGCTGGTGCTGCGCGGCTCCCTGGCCCCGGAAGGCGGGGTGGTCAAGGCGACGTCGCACGTCCGTCCGGTGCACACCGGACCGGCTCGGGTGTTCGATTGTGAGGAGGAGGCCATGGCCGCCGTGCAGTCGGGCGGCATAGTCCCGGGCGATGTGGTGGTGATCCGGTACGAGGGACCGCGCGGCGGCCCCGGCATGCGGGAGATGCTCGGGGTGACCGCGGCGATCGTGGGGCGCGGGCTCGGGGAGTCGGTGGCGCTGGTCACGGACGGGCGGTTCTCCGGGGCCACCCGGGGGCTGATGGTGGGGCACCTCGCGCCGGAGGCCGCCGTCGGGGGGCCGATCGCCCATGTCCGGGACGGGGATGTCATCACCCTTGATCTGCCCGGACGCGACGTCCGACTCGACGTCCCGGAAGAGGAATTGGTCGCGCGGGCGGCCGTCTGGCGGGCACCGGAGCCCCGTTACCGGCACGGCGTGATGGCGAAGTACCGGTCACTGGTGGGATCGGCGGCTCATGGCGCAGTGACGGCGGTCCAAGTCGTGGACCACGAGGACAGCAAGGCCCGCGAGGACGACAAGGAGAGCACGGATGCGTACTGACGGCAGCGCGGCCCACGGGACACTGGCCGGGAAGGCCTGCGTGATCACCGGCGCGGCGCACGGCATCGGAGAGGCGACGGCGGAGCTGTTCGCCCGTGACGGTGCCCGGCTCGTGCTCACCGACCGGGACGCCGCGACGCTCGACAAGGTGGTCGCCCGGCTGGCCGGCGAGGGCTTCGAGGTGGCCGCCGTCACGGGTGACGTGTCGGTCCCCGAGGACGCCGGCGCCATGATCGCGGCGGCGGTCGACCGGTACGGACGGCTCGACGTCCTGGTGGCCAACGCGGGGATCATCCCGCTGCTCGCCATCACCGAGGCCAGTGCGGAGGACTGGGACGAGGTGATGGCCGTCGACGGCAAGGGTATGTTCCTGACCTGCAAGTACGCGATCGAGACCATGGCGTCGAACGGCGGCGGTGCCATCGTGTGTCTGTCCTCCATCTCCGGCCTGGCCGGACAGCGGGGCCAGAGCACGTACGGCCCGGCCAAGTTCGTGGCGACCGGCCTGACCATGCACCTGGCCGTCGAGTGGGCCGCGCGCGGGATCCGGGTCAACGCGGTGGCACCGGGCACCGTGCGGACCGAGCGGGTGCGCAGGCTTCCCGAGGAGCCCGGAGGTCCCGAGTACCTTGCGGCGATCGAGACGATGCACCCCATGGGCCGGATCGGCGAACCGGCCGAGGTGGCCGCCGCGATCCGCTTCCTGGCCGGTGACGAGGCGTCGTTCATCACCGGGGCCGTGCTGCCGGTGGACGGCGGCTATCTGGCCCAGTAGGCCCGGCCGGATCGCGTACGGCTCCGCCTGTCACCGCCCCGCCGGGGTGACAGGCGGAGCCGTCGTGTCATACGACGACGACGGAGTGCAGGTCGGCACCGGCGAGGGCCCGGCCGAGGCGCTCGCGTCCGCCGAGGAAGGACAGTTCGAGCAGCACGGCCAGGCCGGCCACAGTCGCCCCGGTGGACCGGACCAGCCGCAGGACGGCCTCGGAGGTGCCGCCGGTGGCCAGGACATCGTCCACGACCAGGACCCGGTCGTGGATCTGGAGGGCATCGGTCTGGAGTTCGACGACGGCCCTCCCGTACTCCAGATCGTAGGCCCGCGACAGGGTGGGTCCCGGCAGCTTGCCGGCCTTGCGCGCGGGGACGAAGCCGGCGCGGGCCCGCGCGGCGGCGGCCGCGCCGAGGATGAACCCCCTCGCCTCGATGCCGACGATCGTGGTCGCCCCGAGCCGGACGCATTCGTCGGCGAGCAGGTCGGCAAGGACACGGAAGGCGAGAGGGTCGGCCAACAGCGGGGTGATGTCCTTGAACACCACCCCGGGGCGCGGATGGTCGGGCACGTCCCGGATCCGTTCCCGCAGCAGGGCGAGCGCGGCGTCCCGGTCAGGAGGACTCGTCGTGGTCATCACAGGCTCCCGAAGGAAGGGGGGGAAGAGCGGGAATGGGCACCGCCTCTGACACCGAACACGGTGGTGTCAGAGGCGGTGCGTCGATGCGACGGGGTCGGGGCGGCGAGCCTCAGGCTTCCACGACCCGCGCGGAGAACCGACTGCCGGGGGAAACCTGCCACTTGGCAAGGAAGCTGTCCTGGTTCCGGCCGAAGGCCAGCGTGCCCCGGCTGTTGACGTAGGCCAGCGGCTCGCCGACGGCGACCTCCCCGAAGGTCAGGTGGAAAGGCAGGTCGACCTCCGCGTCGTCGAGCTTGACGCGCAGGGTGCGGCCGACGAGCTCGTCCATGGGTGCGATCTGGTTCACGTTGACATTGGTCCAGACATTGCCGAAGGCCTTGTCGATGCGGGTGACCTCGCCCTCGGCACCGCCGCCGGGCAGCGAGACCGCCTTCTCGTAGGGCAGGAGCACGATGTTGTCCAGCGGCAGCTCCGGGCCCACCGACTCCGGCGCGGTACCCGAGGCCAGGTGGGCCGCCGCCGCGGCGACCACGTCCTTGCCGAACCAGGTGGGGGTCACCGGCTGGTTCATGACGTACGGGGACGTCACCTCCCAGGCCTCGACGGCGGGAACGTTGGCCAGGGCGTACGTGAGCAGCCCGTTGTTGGGCGCGACCAGCAGCTGCCCCTTCTGGTTGCGCACCACGATGGTGCGCGTGCTCGTGCCGGTCTCGGGATAGACGTAGGCCGTGATGACCGTCCACGCCGGGTACGACTCCGGCACGTCGGCGAGATAGAGGGCGCCCTCGCGGACGTCGAACGGCGTGACCTGGTGGGTGAGGTCGGTGATCGTCGCCTCGGGGGCGATGGAGTGGATCAGGCCCTTGCAGAGCGAGTGAGCCTCGTCGTGCGAGCCGATGTCGGAGAGGAATGCGATGAGCGGCCTGGGCATGACACGTCCTCCAGATTCGTGGGGGTGGGCCCACGATGTGGGCTCATTCCGTCTACTGGTGACGAGTCTTCATGAATTGCCGGGGCATCTCGTCGGCTGAACAGATCCACCGGATATGCCATGCGCGCGAAGAATGCGCCGTTCGGTACTTGACAGCAAATACCGTGCAGGGCACGGGTAAAGGCTTCGGATCAAGGAGAAGTGAACGGCCCCGGACCGCAGCGGTCCGAGGCCGTTCACGAAAGAGGGAGTTGCCCCCGGGAAGACTCAGTATCGGCCGGCGGCCTCGCGCAGCGCGTCGGCGCGGTCCGTGCGCTCCCAGGTGAATTCCGGGAATTCGCGGCCGAAGTGGCCGTAGGCGGCGGTCTGCGCGTAGATCGGGCGGAGCAGGTCGAGGTCGCGGATGATCGCGGCCGGCCGGAGGTCGAAGACCTCAGTGACGGCCCGGGAGATCCGCTCGTCGTCGACCGTGTGCGTGCCGAAGGTCTCGACGAACAGACCGACCGGCCGGGCCTTGCCGATCGCGTACGCGACCTGGACCTCGCAGCGGGAGGCCAGCCCCGCCGCCACCACGTTCTTGGCGACCCAGCGCGTCGCGTACGCCGCCGAACGGTCCACTTTCGACGGGTCCTTGCCGGAGAAGGCACCTCCGCCGTGCCGGGCGTAGCCTCCGTACGTGTCGATGATGATCTTCCGGCCGGTCAGGCCCGCGTCCCCCATGGGGCCGCCGATCTCGAAACGCCCGGTCGGGTTGACCAGCAGACGGTAGTCCTCGGTTTCCAGCTTGGTGCCTTCGGTGAGGAGTTGGGCGAGGACATGCTCGACCACGTGTGTGCGGATGTCGGGTGCGAGGAGGGTGTCGAGCTCGATGTCGGCCGCGTGCTGCGAGGAGACCACGACGGTGTCCAGACGTACGGCCCTGTCGCCGTCGTACTCGATCGTGACCTGGGTCTTGCCGTCCGGGCGCAGGTAGGGGATCGTCCCGTTCTTGCGGACCTGGGACAGGCGTTGCGACAGACGGTGCGCGAGCTGGATGGGCAGCGGCATCAGCTCGGGGGTCTCCTCGCACGCGTACCCGAACATCAGGCCCTGGTCGCCGGCACCGCCGGTGTCGACACCCTGGGCGATGTCGGGCGACTGCGCGCCGATCGACACCGAGATGCCGCAGGAGGCTCCGTCGAAGCCCTTGTTCGACGAGTCGTAGCCGATCCGCAGGATCCTGTCGCGCACGAGCTGGGCGATCGGCGCGTACGCCTTGGTCGTCACCTCGCCGGCAATGTGCACCAGGCCGGTGGTGATCAGCGTCTCGACGGCGACTCGGGACGTGGGGTCCTCGCGCAGCAGGGCGTCGAGAACGGTGTCGCTGATCTGGTCGGCGATCTTGTCGGGGTGGCCCTCGGTCACGGACTCCGAGGTGAAGAGGCGACGGGTCATGGTGTTCTCCTGCCGGGGGAGCTGGACAATGCGGACAGAACGGCACGCGTCGCCGTCTCGGTGTCATCGGTTCCGCCGAGGTCGCGCGTGCGTAGCCCGGCGTCGATCGCATGTTCGACGGCATCCTCGACGGCGTCGGCCTCCTGCTCCAGGCCGAGCCCGTGACGCAGCAGCAGTGCGGCGGAGAGGATCATGCCGAGCGGGCTGGCGATCCCCTTGCCCGCGATGTCCGGGGCGGAACCGTGCACCGGCTCGAACAGGGAACCCCGGGCGGATCGGCCCGGCTGTGGCAGAGCGGGCATCGAGGCGCTGCTCAGCAGGCCGAGCGAGCCGGCGAGTGCCGCCGCCTCGTCGCTGAGGATGTCGCCGAACATGTTCTCCGTCAGCAGCACGTCGAACCGGGCGGGTGCGGTCACCAGGCGCATCGCGGCCGTGTCCACCAGGACATGCTCCACGTCCACGTCGGGATAGTCCTGTGCGGCGACCCGGGTCACCACCTCGCGCCAGAGGCGGGATGTCTCCAGGGCGTTGGCCTTGTCCACCGAGGCCAGCCGGGGCGGACGTCCGCGGGCCCGGGCCCGGCGCAGCGCCATCTCGAACGCGACACGGGTCACGCGCTCGATCTCCGCCACGGTGTACTGGCAGGTGTCATGGGCGCGTTGGCCGCCTCCGGCGCCTTCCCTCCCCCGGTCGCCGAAGTAGAGCCCGCCGGTCAGTTCACGGACGACCAGCAGGTCCACGCCCTCGACATGCTCGCTCTTCAGCGGGCTCGCCGCGCGCAGCGCCGGCAACGGGCGGACGGGGCGGAGGTTCGCGAACAGGCCGAGCCTGGACCGCAGTTCGAGCAGCCCCTGCTCGGCGCGCGGCGTCGCGGGATCGGTGGGCTGTACGCCGGTGCCGACCGCTCCCAGCAGGACGGCGTCGGACTGGCGGCACCCGTTGAGGGTGTCCTCCGGCAGCGGCAGACCGTACGTGTCCAGCGCAACGGCGCCGATCGCGTACTCGTGGAACTCGAAGTCGCCGACCTCGGCGAGGACCCGTCTGGCTGCCGGCATGATCTCCGGGCCGATTCCGTCACCCGGCAGCACTGCGATCCGGTACGTCATGTCCCGGTGCCGATCACCGGAGGGAGGTCCGCCGGGGCGGCCAGGGAGCCCAGCACCGCGGTGGCCGCGGCGATGGCGGGCGACACCAGGTGGGTGCGCGCGCCGTCGCCCTGGCGGCCCTCGAAGTTGCGGTTGGACGTCGAGGCGCTGCGGCCACCCGGGGCCAGCCGGTCCGGGTTGACGCCGATGCACATGGAGCAGCCCGCCGAGCGCCACTCGGCCCCGGCCGCGATGAAGACGGCGTCGAGCCCCTCCCGCTGCGCCTGCTCCCGTACCGCGGTCGAGCCCGGCACCACGAGCATGCGCAGCCCCGGCTTGACCCGGCGGCCGTGCAGCACCGACGCGGCGGCCCGCAGGTCCTCGATCCGGCCGTTGGTGCAGGAGCCCACGAAGACGGTGTCGACGGCGACGTCCCGCATCGGCATGCCCGCGTCGAGTCCCATGTAGGTGAGCGCGGACTCGGCGGCGGTGCGCAACGCCGGGTCCGTGAAGGACTCCGGGGCGGGCACGGACGAGGCCAGGGGGGCCGCCTGGCCCGGGTTGGTGCCCCAGGTGACGTACGGACTGAGCGAGGATCCGTCGATGACGACCTCGGCGTCGAACTCGGCGTCGTCGTCACTGCGCAGCCCGGACCACTCGGCCACCGCCGCGTCCCAGTCGGTGCCGTCGGGAGCGAAGCGCCGACCCCGCAGGTAGGCGAACGTGGTGGGGTCGGGTGCGACGAGGCCTGCTCGTGCGCCGGCCTCGATCGACATGTTGCACAGCGTCATCCGGGCCTCCATGGACAGGGCCCGCACCGCCTCGCCCCGGTACTCGATGACATGGCCCTGGCCACCGCCCGTGCCGATCCGCGCGATGACGGCGAGGATCAGGTCCTTCGCGGTGACGTCCGGCGGCAGTGTGCCGTTCACGGTGACCGCCATGGTGCGCGGTCGGACGACCGGCAGGGTCTGCGTCGCCAGGACGTGCTCGACCTCGGTGGTGCCGATACCGAAGGCGAGTGCCCCGAACGCGCCGTGTGTGCTGGTGTGGCTGTCCCCACAGACGATGGTCATCCCCGGCTGACTCAGCCCGAGTTCGGGCCCGATGACATGGACGATGCCCTGCTCGGCGTCGCCGACCTTGAACAGCGGCACACCGAACTCTGCGCAGTTGCTGCGCAGTTGCTCGATCTGGGCGCGGGAGACCGGTTCGGTGATGGAGAGCAGCCCGGTCCCGGTGGCGTCGGTCGGTACGTTGTGGTCCTCGGTCGCGAGGGTCAGGTCGGGGCGACGCGGGCGCCGTCCCGCCGCCCGCAGCCCGTCGAAGGCCTGCGGGCTGGTCATCTCGTGCATCAGGTGCAGATCGATGAAGAGGAGATCGGGGCCGCCGTCCGTGGTGTCCACGACGTGGCGGCGCCAGATCTTCTCCGCGAGTGTCAGTGCCAAGACGCTCTCCCCCTCAGCGCTTGCTCAGCCGGAGGCTGTGCCAGCTGGCGTCCGCGGTCCAGCCGCCGTCGACACTCAGCGCGACCCCGTTGACGTAGCCGCTCCTGCGCTCGTCGGCGAGGAACGCGACCGCCTGGGCGACGTCGTCGGGTTCGGCGAACCGCCCCATGGGCGAGCGCTCGGTGATGTCCTCGGCCGTGTAGAAGCCCCGGGCCTGGTTGGTCGCGTTCATGTCGGTGTTGACATAGCCGGGGCACACGGCGTTGACCCGTACGCCCCGGGCGCCCCACTCCACCGCCAGGCTGCGGGTCAGGCCGATGACGCCGTGCTTGCTGGCGGCGTACGACGCGCGGTCGGGGGCGCCCTGCAGCCCCAGCAGGGAGGAGATGTTGACGATGCCACCGCGGCGCCGCGTCAGCATGCGGCGGCCGAACTCGCGGCTGCACAGGAACGGTCCGGTGAGGTTGACTCCGAGGACCCGGTTCCAGTCCTCGCCCGTCAGTTCCTCCGTCGGCGTTATCAGATTGACCCCGGCGTTGTTCACCAGGACGTCCACCCGCCCGAAGGAGCCGTACACCTGCTCCGCCAGGCCCACGACGTCCTGTTCCCGGGAGACGTCACCGACCAGGGAGACTACCTGCCGGCCGGCCGCCTTGACGGCCTTCTCCGTCTCGTCGGCCGCGGCCACGTCGATCAGGGCCAGGTCGTGTCCCTCGGCCGCGAGCGTCTCCGCGATGCGCCGGCCTATGCCACGCCGCGCTCCGGTGACCACGGCGACCGGCCCCTGCGTCACTCCTGTGCTCTGGGTTTTGTCCATGCCGGGGACGGTACGGTTTGGGCGCCACGCGCCACATGTGGAGACAGGGGGGCAACGAGGCTACGGACCGGACACCCGCGTCAGGCGGACCGGTGCCGACGGCTACCACTTTCGTCGCAGGGCGTGGGCCCCCCGTCGGATGCTCGTCTTCGTCGACTCGCCGTACTCCTAGAGGCACTGACGCGAACGCAGCTCGCGGCCATGGCTCACGCAACGAAGGGTTGTCGATGTCCTCTCGGGAAAGTCAGCAGGAGGGCGGTTCCGTCCGCGCGGAACTCGGAGTCATCGGGGGAAGTGGACTGTACGACCTGGACGGCCTGGAGGACGTGCGTGAGACACGGGTCGCCACCCCCTACGGCGAGCCGAGCAGCGTGGTGGTCACCGGCACCCTGGGTGGCCGGGCCGTCGCCTTCGTGGCCCGGCACGGCCGGGGGCACCGGCTGCTGCCCGGCGAGGTGCCCTACCGGGCCAACATCTACGCGCTGAAGTCCCTGGGCGTGCGGCGGATCCTCAGCGTCAGCGCGGTCGGCAGCCTCCGCGAGGACCGCGCTCCGGGTGACATCGTGGTCCCCGACCAGATCGTCGACCGGACCCGGGGGGTGCGGCCCGCCACCTTTCTGGGCGACGGCCTGGTCGGGCACGTGCCGTTCGCCGATCCCTACTGCGCCTCGCTGCGTCGCCTCGTGGCCGCTGCCGTGCACGGCTCATCGACCGCGGTGGTGCATGAGAAGGGGACCTACTGCTGTGTGGAGGGACCACGGTTCTCCTCCCGCGCGGAGTCGCACCTCTTCCGGTCCTGGGGCATGGACATCATCGGTATGACCGCCCTGCCGGAGGCGTCCCTGGCCCGTGAGGCGCAGCTCTGCTACGCGGGCCTGGCCCTGGTGACGGACTACGACTGCTGGCGCGAGAACACCGACGAGTCGGTCACCGCGGAGGCGGTGGGCGAGGTCGTGCGGCGTAATTCCGCCACGGCCCAGGCCGCCGTGACCGAACTGGTCAAACGGCTGTCCGAGGCGGACGACTGCGCCTGCGGGACCGTACTGGAGACGTCGGTGCTCACCGAGGGCGGTGTCGCCGCGCTCGCCGCCGACACCAGGACGGCGTGGCTGGTGACGGCGGCGGGCGATGAGTGAGCGCGCGCGCCGTGGCGAGCCGATGGCCGTCGCCGTGGGCTCCGGTCGCGCGCCGGCCGTCGGGGCGGGCCCCGGGCTCACCGCGGCCGGTCTGTTCACCCTGCTCCTCGGGGCGTCGCTGCCCCTGCTCGACTACTACATCGTCAACGTGGCGCTGCCGTCGATGGAGCGAGACCTGCACACGACCGAGACCATGCTGGAACTGGTCGTGGCCGGGTACGGGGTGGCACACGCGGTGCTGCTGGTGCTGTGCGGTCGCCTCGGTGACCGCTTCGGCCGTCGACGGCTGTTCCTGTGGGGGATGGCGGCCTTCGGCCTGACCTCACTGGTCTGTGGTCTGGCCACCGACGCGTGGACCCTGGTGATCGCCCGGGTGGCTCAGGGCGCGGCGGCGTCGCTCCTGCTGCCGCAGGTGCTGGCCACCATCCAGGCGACCACCGAGGGGGCGCGGCGCGGCCGGGCCATCGGTCTGTACGGCGCCACCACCGGGCTCGCCATGGTGGCCGGGCAGATCCTCGGCGGCGGGCTGGTCGCCGCGGACATCGGCGGCACGGGATGGCGAGCGGTCTTTCTGGTCAATGTGCCCGTGGTGCTCCTCGGCCTGGCGTTGGCCCTGCGGGTCGTGCCCGAGACCCGCTCGGACCGGCCGCACCCCGTGGACATGCCGGGGACGCTGCTGCTCGCACTCGCTCTGGCGTGCCTGCTGCTGCCGTTGACGGAGGGGCGGGCGGCGGGCTGGCCCTGGTGGGCCTGGGCCCTGCTCGTGCTCACCGTGCCGGCCGCGTCGGCGTTCGTCGCCGTCGAGCATCGCACGGACCGGGTCGGCCGCGTCCCCCTGCTGCCGCCGTCACTGGTGAGGGTGCGCAGCATGCGACGCGGACTGGCGATGGTGCCCACGTTCTCCATCGGGTTCGGCGGGTTCATGTTCTGCGTCGCGGTCGCGTTCCAGACGGGGCTGCGCTTCGGCCCGGTGACCGCTGGGGCCGCGCTGGCGCCGATGGCGCTCGCCTTCTTCGCGGCCTCACTCGCCGGCCCCTCCCTGGTCGCCCGGTTCGGGGGCCGGGTCGCCGCGGGCGGTGCCGCGATCCAGATCGTCGGACTCGCGCTGATCGCCGTGGTGATCCGGGTCGGCTGGCCCGACCTCGGCGTGCTGGAGCTGGCGCCGGGGATGGCGATCGCCGGATTCGGCCAGGGCCTGGTGATGCCTGTGGTCTTCCGCGTCGTGCTGTCCGGCGTGCCGAACGCCATGGCGGGGGTGGGGAGCGGCGTGATGATCACCGCCCAGCAGTCGATGCTCGCCCTGGGCGCGGCAACGCTCGGCTCGTTGTTCCTCGGGCTCGCGCCCGGGGCGGGGATGCGTGACGCGCTGCTGACGGCGCTGACCGTGCAGATCGTGATGGCCGTCGGAACGTTGCTCCTCGGGTTGCGTCTACCACGGAGGTTGTCATGACCGAACACGACGGGACCGGCCCCGTCTATGCCCTGAACCTCTTCGATCTGGCCGACCGGGAGGAGTATCTGGCGTACGCCAGGCGTTCGACCGCGGAGGTCGCCCGGCACGGCGGCCGGGTCGTGGCGCTGGGGCGGCTGCGCGAGGTGGTGCGGGGGGACATCGCGCCACGACAGGTGCTGATCCTCGTCGAGTGGGAGTCGGAGACGGCCTTCAGAGGCTATCTGGACGACCCCGCCCTGGCGGATCTGCATCCGCACCGGGTCAGGGGATCGGCCGCGTATGTCTGGCACCTGTTCGATCGCCTGCAAGACCTCAGGCCTCTACTGAAATGTGTCGCCTCGTGAATCTCGACGAAAACGTCGCCAAGAACGCCGAAACCCTGGCCCAGGAGGTGCGTGACCTCCTGGGAGTGCTGCGCCATGAGGACGACCTGGGGATCGTCGTCGACCAGGCCACGTTCCAGGCGCTGGCGGGCCCGCTGGTGCAAGCCTTCGGCGATCTTGCCGCCTCCTGTGAACTCCTGGCCGGGGCCGAACCGCACAGCATTCACCGTGGCCCGCTCGACCGGTCCACGGAGGCGCTGCGGTCCCTGGCACAGAGCTGGAGAATGATCCAGCTCAACGCCGGGTGTCGTGGTGTCGTGTAGGGTCCGTGTCCGCGCTGCCCGGCTGATGGCCCTCGGCCTGCAACATGATCGTGCTCAGCCTGACCCTTGTCGATATCGAGAGTTTCCTGAAGACGTTGCGAAGGTGGAAGTTCACCGTGTGCGGAGAGAGCCCGAGCTGCTGCGCGGCCCCCTGATTGGTCATGCCCCGCCCCACGAGCCGGGCGATCTCGAGCTCGCGGCGGGTGAGCCGGGCGACGAGAGCCGATGCGTCCGGCGTGCTCGCCACGGCGTCGGTACCCGTCTGTTCCCGGGCGGTTGGCCGCAGGTTCGGCACGCCCGGCACGCTCTGGCCGCCCGGGAAGGAAGCCGGTGCTGTCGCGGGGTGGGTGAGCGGCAACACCGTCGACAGCTCCAGCCGGTCGCCCGCCATTGCCGCACGCGCACTGTCCGCCGCAGTCTCCAACACGGCCACGCCCTGATTGATCCCGACCAGATGCTCGATCTCTCCCAGCAGCCGTTCGCGCAGCGCGATGTCACCCGCCTGCCCGGCGACGGCGACCAGCCACGCCGGGCGGGCGGGGTCCTCGACGAAGAACCCCGAACCGGTGCCCAGCAGGGCCCATCGCGCCCGGATCTGCTCGGCCGCGGCGCGCGGCCCGGCCTGGGCGTAGGCCAGGGCTATCTCCCCGCACTCTGCACGCGCGACGGAGTCCGGCATGCCGTACAGCTCGGACCTGGTACGAGAAACCTCCAGGTATTCCGCGGTCTTCGCCCAGTCCGCACGGCCCAGGCTCACCATCGCCAGGACCGACAGCGCCATCTTGACCCCGAAGGTCGAGGTGTACTGCTGACTGAGCCGAATGGTGAGCTGGGCGGACCGCTCGGCCTCGTCCAGCCGTCCCTCCTGCCAGTGCCGCACCGCTTCGAGGGCCTCGGGCATCGGCCCGAACACGAAGAGGCCCGCGCTGCCGGCGAGTTCCCGCGTGTCCTGGATGATCCGGTCTGCCTGATACGGGACGTGGATGTCGATGAGCCGCTTCGCGAGCAGGAAATTCGCGTAGAACTTCCAGATCGGCGCGGCGTTGCGGGCCTGCTCGACCGCGACCTGATTCAACCAGAGCCCCTGGATGAGGTCTCCTGCGTACCAGCACTCGTTCGCTTTCAGACAGAGCGTCATGACATCCAGAGCCGTGGAACCGGTCTGGTACGACTTACCGGCCTCCGTGATCAGGGATTCGGCGTCCTCCCCCGTCATCGCCACGACCAGGAGCCGGAGGGCGACGACGTCGAGGTACTCGCGGACCGACGGATCCATGCCGCGCAGCATGGCGTCGATCGAGCGCAGTGCGAGGCGGCTGTGACCGCGGATGAAACTGATCCGGGCCGCGTCGAGTTCCGCGAGAGGTTCGGCTTCCGATTCCGACAGGTTTCGGGAGTTAATGAGATAAAGTACGTCGCTCAGTGAGGAAATGTCGAAGGGTGGCGAATTCGAAAGTTTCTCGAAATTTCCCTCCCCTTTGCCAGTCATGCCTGTGCCCCCTCATGCCGGTGCCCCTGCCACGTTAATTCCGGCCCTCTGTCGGCACCAAGTGCTTTGCCGCTGCGGGCTACGAGTTCAGGCCATCGGGCAAGGTGACCGAAAAAATGAGGGGACGGCGACTTTGTCGTTCGGTATCTCGAAAAGAAAGGGAAGAGGCGGGGCGAGAGGGTCCGCCGGGGTCGCCTGGCAAGATCAGCGTTGGCCTGAAACAGTGCACCGCCATGTCCATGACCTTCTCCCTCGGCCTCGACCGTGCCTTCCAGGAGGTCAGTCCCGACCTGCACCCGATCGCCGTCGTCGCCCGACACGCTCCAGGATCTGACGGGGCAACCCGTACCGGGTGATTGCTGCCGACATGCGCCAGCTGCCGCACGTTCACTACGGCCGGGCGTTGAAAGGCCTTGACGCCGCCGACCGCTCTGTGCGCCACTGCATCATCGAGAGCGAAGTTACGCGTCTCCCGCGTCAGTGACGAACACCGTCAGAGCGCACCACGTGTCGCATTCAATCATTTTCTCCACGATATTTCACATCCTGCTGATCATCTAAATGCAGGGGTCTCCTGCTTCTCGCGCCGGAGGTCAGGTGCCTCGGCAGGTTAACGCCGGTTGCACTGTCGAAACTGGTCGGGAGAGATGGCGAGCGCCCCCAGCCGGCGCCGTCGGCATCGCTGCCCGTGCGGGTTCCGTTCGCGTCAGGGCGGAACGGTCAGAGAGTGGACGGGTACGTACCCGTACCCGTATCCTGTCGGCTCGCAGCAAGGAGGCAGCCATGTCCGACGCCAACGTACGCATTCCCGCCGAGGCCCGCGATCGGCTCGCACGGATAGCTTCCTCCGAAGGCATGTCGTTGCGGGGATACCTCTCCCATCTCGCCGAGACGCTGCTCACCCCCGAGGAGCGGGCAGAGAGGGCCGAGCAGGCTCGAGCCGCCCTGCGTGACTGGAACGGCTACGACCCGAGCACGAGTGAGCAGGCGGCCCTCGATGCAGAGCTCGACCGGCGGTTGAGTGAGGCGGGCGCCAGGTGACGATCGGCCCCTTGCACCTCGTCCTGGACGACTCGGCGATGGTCGCGGCCGGAAAGGGCAACGTGCTCGCTTCCCGGCTGATTCATCGCGCCCATGCCGAGCCGGGCTGGTTCCTCTACGCGCCGGCCTGTGCCCTGGTCGCGGCGGACCGCGTGCGGCCCGGTACTGCGGAGCATCTCGCCGCGCTTCCGGGCCTCACGGTTCTCGAACTGGACCTGTCCGCGGTGCTCGCCGTGGCCCGCGAGACCTCCTGGGCCCCGGCTCACACGCGCTACGCCGCCGAGCCGACGGCAGAGAGGCCGAGCGGGGCGGTGATTGCGACGGCCGAGCCCGAGATCTGGCAGGGGCAGCCCGTACGCGTCATCGATCTCGGGCCCTGATTCCCCGGCCGCCGTCACCTCAGGTGAACGCCGGCATGATCCGCTCCTGGATGAGCCGCAGCTGCGTGTTCACGTCCGCCGCCTCCGTGAGGTCGCGGCCCGTGAACGCGTTCACCAACGTGCGGTCGGTGATGGCGCAGATCATGTGGTTGACGCCGCTGGGGGCGATGTCCCGTTCGATCTTCTCCCGGCACTCCTCGGGTGTGCCCGCGACCGAGAGGCGGTCGGCGATCTCCGGGGTGGTGAGTTCGATGCCGCGGGCCAGGTCGCCGGCGGCGATCGCGTCGATGACCGGCTTCAGCTCGGCCGGGTCGACGCCGTTGCGGAGCAACTGCTCCTCCGGCATCGAGGACGCGTAGATGCCGACCATGCTGCGCGCCGCCTCCTTGGCGACCGCCGAGTCGGGGCCGGTCGCGAAGACCACCCACGCCCCGATGTCCAGCGACCGCCAGTCCTTTCCGGCGCGCTCGGCGCCCGCCCTGATGTGCCGTACCGCGTAGTCGTAGGCCTCGCGGGTGTAGCTCAGGGCGTGGTGGCAGCCGTCCGACAACTCGCCCGCCGCCTCGAAGGACTTCGGCCCGCGCATCGCGCCGAGCTTCAGCGGCAGCCGGTCCTGCACGGGGCGGGCGAACGTGAACAGGCCGTCGTAGGAGAAGAACTCGCCGACGTGCGTGATGGCGCCCTCGTCGAGGAACGTGCGCATCACGTGCAGGGCTTCCTTGACGCGGGAGAGGGGCCTGGTGCGGGCCCAGTCGATGCGGTACTGGGCCAGTAGGCCGAAGTTGCCGCTGGACAGGACGCCTTCGGCGCGGCCGTCGGAGAGTTCGTCGAGAGTGGCGAGGGCCTGGGCGATCAGGGTCGGCTCGCGGAGGGTCACGGGGGAGACGCTCGGGCCCAGGCGGATGCGGCTGGTGCGGCCGGCGGCCGCGGCGAAGAGGAGCCAGAGGTCCTTGTGCCAGGTCTCGTCGGCGGCGTAGCAGGCGTGGAAGCCGAGTTCGTCGGCGAGCTGGATGGAGGTCAGGGACTCGGCCAGGGGGTAGTCGGGGAGCATCGCGTAGCTGAACTTCACGGGCGGCACCTTCCGTTCGGTGAAGGGCGTGCGTGCGGGCAGTGTCGTGCTCTGACCGTCCCGAGGATCCGAGTCCGTGTCCGTGGTTGTCCAGAGGGGGGACGGGCGAAAGTTTCGATGCCTTGATCCTCTGTTTCATGTCTTCGGTCCGGTTGTGATTTCTGGGTGCTGAACTAGTGCCCGTGGAAGCCTTCCTGAGCTGTGGATTTGGTCTCCTTGCGGCCGTCGCTTCCGTAGCGAAGCTTTCGAAATGTCTACCGAAACTGTTGACGCTTGTCGGGTGCAGGTCAACACTGGCGCCGTTGTTCGCACCCCGCAGGAGCTCGCAGGAGAGGAAGCACCCCCCATGAACCTGACGTGGTTCGTCAGAAGCGCGTGGGCCGTCGCGCTGGCCGCACTGGCCGCGATGATGCTGCCCGGCACCGCCCATGCCGGGACGGTCGTCACGACCAACCAGGAGGGCACCAACAACGGCTACTACTACTCGTTCTGGACCGACAGCCAGGGCACCGTCTCCATGGACATGGGGTCCGGCGGTCAGTACAGCACCTCCTGGCGCAACACCGGCAACTTCGTCGCCGGCAAGGGCTGGAGCAACGGCGGACGCAGGACCGTGCAGTACTCGGGCACCTTCAACCCGTCCGGCAACGCGTACCTGGCTCTCTACGGGTGGACGTCGAACCCGCTCGTCGAGTACTACATCGTCGACAACTGGGGCACCTACCGGCCCACGGGCGAGTACAAGGGCACCGTGACCACCGATGGCGGCACCTACGACATCTACAAGACGACCCGCTACAACGCGCCCTCCGTCGAAGGCACCCGCACCTTCGACCAGTACTGGAGCGTGCGGCAGTCCAAGCGGACCGGCGGCACCATCACCACCGGCAACCACTTCGACGCGTGGTCGCGGGCCGGGATGCCGCTGGGCAACTTCAGCTACTACATGATCATGGCCACCGAGGGCTACCAGAGCAGTGGCAGCTCCAACATCACGGTCGGGAGCACCGGCTCCGGCGGTGGTGGCGGTGGTGGCGGTGGTGGGTGCACCGCCACCGTGTCGGCGGGGGAGAAGTGGTCGGACCGGTACAACCTCAACGTCTCCGTGAGCGGCGCCAGTGACTGGACCGTGACGATGAACGTGCCGTCGCCGGCGAAGGTCCTGTCCACCTGGAACGTCAGCGCCAGTTACCCCAGCGCCCAGGTGCTGACCGCCAAGTCCAACGGCAGCGGCAACAACTGGGGCGCCACGATCCAGGCCAACGGCAACTGGACCTGGCCGACGGTCTCCTGCAGTGCCGGCTGACACCGGCGGGGAAGAGAGGGAAGGTCTCACTCCGATGCGCACAAGATCCGGTCCGGCCCGGCGTTCCCTGGTCACCGCCGTGGCCGTCGCCGCCCTGGCCGCCGAGGGCACCGTCGTCGCCGAAGCCGCCCCGTCGCAGGCCGCCGCCTGCAACGGTTATGTCGGGCTCACCTTCGACGACGGTCCCTCCGGCACCACCCAGGCCCTGCTCAACGCGCTCCGGCAGAACGGACTGCGGGCCACCATGTTCAACCAGGGCCAGTACGCGGCCCAGAACCCGTCCCTGGTCCGCGCCCAGGTCGACGCCGGCATGTGGGTCGCCAACCACAGTTACACCCACCCGCACATGACCCAGCTGAGCCAGTCGCAGATGGACTCGGAGGTCTCCCGGACCCAGCAGGCCATCGCGAGCGCGGGCGGCGGCACACCCAAGCTGTTCCGCCCGCCGTACGGCGAGACCAACGCCACGCTCCGGTCGGTCGAGGCCAAGTACGGGCTGACCGAGGTGATCTGGGACGTCGACTCGCAGGACTGGAACAACGCCAGTGCCGACGCGATCGTGCAGGCCGTCTCCCGGCTGGGCAACGGCCAGGTCATCCTCATGCACGACTGGCCCGCCAACACCCTCGCGGCCGTCCCGCGCATCGCGCAGACCCTGGCGGACAAGGGCCTGTGCTCCGGCATGATCTCGCCGCAGACCGGCCGCGCGGTCGCTCCCGACGGTGGCAGCGGTGGGGGAGGAGGCGGTGGTGGTGGCGGCTGCAGTGCCACCCTGTCGGCGGGACAGCGGTGGGGCGACCGGTACAACCTGAACGTCTCGGTCAGCGGGTCGAGTGCCTGGACCGTGACGATGAACGTGCCGTCCCCGGCGAAGGTCCTGTCCACCTGGAACGTCAACGCCAGTTATCCCAGTGCTCAGGTGCTGACCGCCAAGTCCAACGGCGGTGGCAACAACTGGGGCGCCACCATCCAGGCCAACGGCAACTGGACCTGGCCGACGGTCTCCTGCAGCACGGGCTGACCCGGACCATGCCTGCGGCACGGTGGTCGCGACCGCCGTGCCCCAGGTCCTTCGGGCGGCCCCAAAAGGAAATGCGTGCCTTCGTGGGCCTGGGATAGGTTCATGGCTGATCGAAGGGGGGCCGGACATGGCGAAGTTGAACCAGATCATCGCTGTCGAGAAGGGCGTCAAGAGCAAGTCGCTCCAGGACATCACCGCGGCGCACCAGAAGGTGCAGAAGCCCGCGCTGCTGGCCGGAATCTCGCGTACGTACCAGCCGAAGGACGAGGAGGGCGAGCAGCTGCCGCCCGAGTCCACGCGGGTGCAGGTGCAGGCGGAGGACGTGCTGCGCGAGATGGCCACGTCGCTGACGCGGCTGTTCGACGTCACGGCGACCAAGGACTGGGCGAACTGCGCGGCGCGCGCGGACGTCACGGTCGACGGGCGGACGGTCGTCGCGGACGTTCCGGTCAGCTACCTGCTCTTCCTGGAGAAGCAGCTTGCCGATCTGCACACCTTCGTCAAGAAGCTGCCCACCCTCGACGCCGCCGAGGCCTGGTCCCAGGATCCGTCCACGGACTGGTGGAAGACGGACCCGGTCCGCACGATCCGGACGAAGAAGGTCCCGCGCAACCACGTCAAGGCGGAGGCGACGGACAAGCACCCGGCGCAGGTCGAGGTGTACTACGAGGACGTTCCGATCGGGTACTGGACGACGGTCAAGTTCTCCGGCGCGCTTCCGGCGCGGCGGGTGAACGAGCTGCTGGAGCGGGTCGAGAAGCTCCAGCAGGCCGTGAAGTTCGCCCGCGAGGAGGCCAACGGCGCCGAGGTCACCGACCAGCGGGTCGGCGACGCGGTGTTCGGCTACCTGTTCGGCTGAGGCCCCTCGCGGGCCCGCCGTGGGGTGTCACGGGTAGTCTCCACACACGCCCCCGCGTGCGAGCGCGGGGGTGCGCAACAGGCGCGGGCCGGATTGAGGACCGGTCCGCGCGATGAGCGCAAGCTGACACTGAAGTTCAGCCTGATGAGGCGCAGGGCAGAACCCCTGGGCCGTCAATCTCAGACTCTCGCTCCAGTCTCAGCATTGCCGCCGATCGCCGGATCGACCGGGGACGGACGAACGCCGTCGGATGCGAGTTCGAATCTCGTCTGCACCTCTCACCTGGTGCGGTAGTTCAAAGGAAGAACACGATGGCCTGATGACTGATCCGTCCTCTTAAACGCCGCCGGCGTGCGCAATTGGGTGGCATCCCCAGGGGCCCGGGAGCTGGATACGACTCCCGGGCTCCGCCACGCGCCACGTCAGCCGCCCAGTGACCGCCCCGCCACCCGCGCCAGATGCCGCCCGAACACCTCCCGGGCCTCGGGGGTCAGTGTGCGCAGGGCCACCATCGCCGTGATCACGACGTCGCACAGCTCCGCCTCGACGTCGTCCCAGGTGTGCGTGACGCCCTTGCGCGGGTTCTGGCCGGTCGCGCCGATCACCGCCTCGGCTACCTCGCCGACCTCCTCGGACAGCTTCAGCATGCGCAGCAGCAGGCCCTCCCTGCCGCCTACGGGCTGGTCCGCCTCCAGCCACTTCCACAGGGCGTCGACGGTGGTCCAGAGGTCGGGGGCGGCGGGTGCGCTGCTGCCGGGGGCGTCGTGGGCGTTCATGCGGGCACCTTGCCACGGATGGCCCATCGTCCGGGCTCACCGTGCCGGTACGTCAGTCGAACAGGGGTTCCTGCGTGCCCTCCGCCGCCCGCCGCACCCGCCTGTTCCGTGCGCCCACGACGATCGTCGTGGCCGCGGCCGTCGCCGCGAAGGCGGCCGGGACCATCCAGTTCCGGTTGACCGCGTGGCCCAGCGCGTGGTCCAGGGAGAGGCGGCCCGGGCCCGTGACCGCGAGGCCGGTGGCCGTCAGGCCGAGGGACACGGCGTACTCGTAGCCGCCGGCCTGGGCGAAGAAGCCGTTCGGGGCGTGCACCGCGGCGGCGCCGGCCATCGCGCCGGCTGCGGCCGCGCCCGCGGCCGGGGTGGCCAGGCCCAGCGCCAGCAGCACACCGCCGCCCGCCTCGGCGAGGCCCGCCGCGGTGGCGCTGGCCCGGCCGGGTGTGTAGCCCATGGCCTCCATGGCCTGGCCCGTGCCCTCGATCCCGCCGCCGCCGAACCAGCCGAGCAGCTTCTGTGCGCCGTGCGCGGCCAGGACGCCGCCGGTACCCAGTCGGAGCAGCAGCAGGCCCAGGTCACGCCGGTCATAACAGTTCACGTCGACTCCCTCGCGGCAACGGCGGCCGGCAACAGTGGTTCGCGACAGCGGTCGCCTCTCCACCGTCGCACCGTCGGCGCTGCGCGGGCTCGCCGCGGGCGCCGTTCGGGTGGTCGGCCGGCGCCGGGGCGGGGCAGGGGCGGTCCGGTCGACGGGCCGGGTGGCGGGGGCCCGGAGGCGGTGTGACGCTGGCCGGCATGACGATTCAGACCACGCGACTCAGCGACCCGGCCGTCCGCGCCTTCGTCGCCGCTGTCAACGCCCACGACCGCGAGGCCTTCCTCGCGACGCTCGCGCCGGACGCCACCATGGCCGACGACGGGGACGACCGGGACCTCGCCCAGTGGATCGACCAGGAGATCTTCTCCTCCAACGGCCACCTGGAGGTCGACAACGAGTCGCAGGGCGGGCGCGCCCTCATCGCCCGCTACCGCAACGACACCTGGGGTGAGATGCGCACGCGGTGGAACTTCACGGTGGACGAGGACGGCCGGATCGCGCGGTTCGAGACCGGGCAGGCCTGACCGGGGAACGGTGCGGCAGCCGTTCCGTCCACCGGTGTGCCGGTGTGGCGGAACGACTGCCGCCTCCCCCCTTGATATGGCCCGTGGAGCGTTGTGGGAGACCACGTTACGGAAACCACGTTGTGGAAGCCCAACGCTTCAAATGTGAAGTTCCGGTGAAGGAGATTTGAGCATACGTCCTTCACCGGCCGCAGTGCTGCGGACTTTGAAATTCCGATTGTGTGAATCGACTCAGCCGCGCCCCATGTACGGCATCGTCGTCGCCATGACCGTCGCGAACTGCACGTTCGCCTCCAACGGCAGCTCCGCCATGTGCCGCACCGTGCGCGCCACGTCGGCGACGTCCATCACCGGCTCGGGTGCCGTCTCCCCGTTGGCCTGGAGCGCGCCGGTCTGCATCCCCGCCGTCATGTCGGTCGCCGCGTTGCCGATGTCGATCTGGCCGACCGCGATGCCGTAGGGCCGGCCGTCCAGCGACAGGGACTTGGTCAGGCCCGTCAGCGCGTGCTTGGTCGCCGTGTAGGCCACCGAGTGCGGGCGCGGCGTGTGCGCCGAGATCGAGCCGTTGTTGATGATCCGGCCGCCCTGCGGGCGCTGCTCCTTCATCTGCCGGTACGCCGCCTGCGCGCACAGGAACGCGCCGTTGAGGTTGGTGTCCACCACGTGCCGCCACGCCTCGTAGGGCAGCTCCTCGACCGGCACGCCACCCGGGCCGAACGTCCCGGCGTTGTTGAACAGCAGGTCCAGCCGGCCGAAGCGGTCGCGCACGGCGGCGAACAGGGCCGCCACGTCGTCCGGCCGTGACACGTCGGCGCGGACGGGAAGCGCCGTGCTGCCGGCGGGTGCGAGCGCGGCCGTCTCCTCCAGTGTCTCCGGGCGCCGGCCGGCGAGCGCCACGGCCCAGCCGGCCGCCAGCAGTTCGACGGCGACCGCCCGGCCGATGCCGGAGCCGGCGCCCGTGACGAGGGCCACTTGCTGCGTACCGACGGGCTTCTCGTCGGTGGTTCTCACGGTGTTCATGAGTCGGCAGCGTACGCGTGGTGGATCATGCGGAACTCACCCTTCCGACATGGGACCGCCATGTCCGCGCCAAGCCTGGGCCGTTCCCGACCCTTCGAATGCCCCGTGCAACCACTGCATGGGGAGGAACGGATGTCACCCGCGGACCACCAGTCGAACCACCAGTCGAACCACCACTCCCAGCCCTCGCACGCCCCCGAACTCCGCGCCGCCGCCCGCCACCTGGGCCGCCGTCGCTTCCTGACCGTCACCGGCGCCGCCGCCGCGCTCGCGTTCGCCGTCAACCTGCCGACCGCCGGCACCGCGGGCGCGGCCGAACTCGACGCGGCACGGCTCACCGCCGACCCCTTCACGCTCGGCGTCGCCTCGGGCGACCCGCAGTCCGACTCCGTCCTGCTGTGGACGCGCCTGGCCCCCGTCCCCTACCAGGCCGACAGCGGACTGCCCGCCCAACGCGTCACCGTCGCCTGGGAACTGGCCCTCGACGAACGGTTCCGCCGCGTCGTCAGACGGGGAACCGCCACCGCACACCCCGAGTTCCACCACACCGTCCACGTCGAGGTCGGCCACCTCGCGCCCGGCCACGTCTACTACTACCGCTTCCGCGCCGGCCGCTGGGTCAGCCCGGCCGGCCGCACCCGCACCGCGCCGGCGCAGCACAGCCGGGTCCGGGACCTCACCTTCGGACTCGTCTCCTGCCAGCGCTACGACCAGGGGTACTACACCGCGTACCGGCACCTGGCCCAGGAGGACGTGGACGTCGTCTTCCACCTCGGCGACTACCTCTACGAGTACGCCGTCAACGACGTCGGCGGCTCCCGCTCCTACCCCGCGGGCACCCTGCCGGACCTCTTCGACCACGAGACGGTGACCCTGGAGGACTACCGCCTGCGGTACGCCCTCTACAAGTCCGACCCCGACCTGCGGGCCGCGCACGCCGCGCACCCGTTCGTCGTCACCTGGGACGACCACGAGACCGAGAACAACTACGCCGGCGACACCCCGGAGAACAGCGTCCCGCCCGAGGAGTTCCTGCTGCGCCGGGCCGCCGCCTACCGCGCCTACTGGGAGAACATGCCGCTGCGCCGGCCCCAGCTCCCCGACGGTCCGGACCTGCAGCTGTACCGCCGCCTGCACTGGGGCCGGCTCGCCCAGTTCGACGTGCTCGACACCCGCCAGTACCGCTCCAACCAGGCCTACGGCGACGGCTGGCAGTACCTCGGGCCCGAGTCCGAGGACCCGAGCCGCACCCTGACGGGCGACGCCCAGGAGCGCTGGCTGATCAACGGGTGGCACCGGTCCGACGCCCTGTGGAACGTGGTGCCCCAGCAGGTCACCTTCTCCCGGCGTCACAACTCCACCACCCTGCCGTCCAAGGTCTCCATGGACTCCTGGGACGGCTACCCGGCCTCCCGCGAGCGGGTGCTGGCCGGCGCGCAGGCCACCGGCGTCGAGAACCTGATGGTCCTCACCGGCGACGTGCACGTGCACTACGGCTTCGACATCAAGCGGGACTTCGACGACCCCGGCTCCCGGACCCTGGGCACCGAGATCGTCACCACCTCCGTCACCAGCGGGCGCGACGGCTCCGAGAAGCCGTCCAACTGGGACACCCTCATGGCCGCCAACCCGCACCTGAAGTTCTTCAACGGGCTGCGCGGCTACGCCACCGTCTCCCTCGGCCGGGAGCTGGCGCGCGCCGACTTCAAGACGGTGTCCCACGTGACCACCGAGGGCGCGCCGCTCACGACCGCCGCGTCCTTCGTGACGGAGGTGGGGGAGCAGGGGCTCAAGCCGGCATGACCTCGCGGTCCTCGCCCGGGTAGCGGACGCCGACGCGGTCCCGGATCGTGTCCAGCGTCCGCATCACGGCGAGCGTGCCGTCGAGCGGCACCAGCGGGGACTCGGTCTCACCGGCGCGCAGGGCCCGCATCACCTCCTGCGCCTCGTGCCGGAGGCTGTCCCGGGGCCCGTCGGCCGGGACGGCCCGGTACTCCTCGGGGTCCTGGCCGTCCCGGTGCAGCACGAAGTGGTCCGGGAAGAAGAAGCCGTGCGGGACGTCGATGCGGCCCCTGGAGCCGGTGATCGAGGCGGAGTTGGGCGTACCGCCGGTGATGGAGCAGTGGACCGAGGCGAGAGCACCGCTCCGGTAGGAGAGCAGCGCGCCCGTCTGGAGGTCGACGCCCTCCTCCGAGAGGACCGCCCGTGCCGCCACGTCCGACGGCTCACCGAGCAGCAGCTGCACGAACGACACCGGGTACACGCCCAGGTCGAGCAGCGCGCCGCCGCCCTGTGCGGGATCGCGGAGACGGTGGGCGGGCGGGAAGGGGCCCGCCAGGCCGAAGTCCGCCTGGACGCTGCGGATGTCGCCGATCGCACCGTCGTCCACCAGCGCCTTCAGACGGCGCACCAGCGGGTTGCAGTACATCCACATCGCTTCCATCAGGAAGCTGCCGCCCTGCCGGGCGAGCGCGACCAGTTCCTCCGCCTCGCGCACGTTCAGCGTGAACGGCTTCTCGCAGAGTACGTTCCGGCCCGCCTCCAGGCACAGGCCGGCGGCCGTCCGGTGCGCCGAGTGCGGGGTCGCGACGTAGACCACGTCGACGTCCTCGTCCCGGGCGAGGGTCTCCCAGTCGCCGTACGCCCGCGGTATCCCGAACCGCTCCGCGAACGCCTTCGCCGACGCCTCGGTCCGCGAGGCCACCGCCACGACCTCCGCGTCCGGCAGATCGACCAGATCCGCCGTGAACCTCGCCGCCATCCCGCCGGTCGCCAGAATCCCCCAGCGCACCTTCTGCCCGGTCATCGCCGACACCCTGCCCCACCCTCGCTCAGGTTCGTTCAAGTCTGTTCGTTCATGTCCGTACGAGCTGAGAGCATAGGTGCCGGATCTGTTGAAGAGGGAGGGGCACATGCCCGAGCGCGGGCCGTCCATACCGGACACCACACCGACGACTTCGCAACCGACGACTTCGGAGCCCGCGCGGGGCGCCCGGCCCCCGGCCGGGCCGGGAACGGCACCCGCCGTCCGCCCGCACCCGCTGAGCGCCACCCGCCGCACCGGCCTGCTCGTCACACTCGTCCTCGCCGGCCTGACCGCCACGCCGCCGCTGGCGATGGACATGTACCTCCCCGCGCTCCCGGAGGTCACCCGCTCGCTGAGCGCGCCCGCCGCCACCGTGCAACTCACGCTCACCGCCTGCCTGGCCGGCATGGCGCTCGGGCAGCTCGTCGTCGGGCCGATGAGCGACAAGTGGGGCCGTCGGCGACCGCTGCTGACCGGCCTCGCCCTCTACGTCGTCGCCACCGCCCTGTGCGCGATCGCGCCCACGGTCGAGCTGCTCGTCGCCTTCCGGCTGGCGCAGGGGCTTGCGGGCGCCGCCGCGATCGTCATCGCCCGGGCCGTGGTCCGTGACCTGTACGACGGTGTGGCCATGGCCCGCTTCTTCTCCACCCTGATGCTGATCTCCGGGGTCGCCCCGGTCGTCGCGCCGCTGATCGGCGGGCAGATCCTGCGGGTGACGGACTGGCGGGGCGTGTTCGTGCTGCTCACGGTGGTCGGCGTGGCGCTGGGGCTCGTCGTGTGGGCCAAGCTGCCCGAGACCCTGCCGGAGGGGGAGCGGCACGCGGGGGGTGTCGGCGACACGCTGCGTGCGATGCGCGGGCTGCTCGCCGACCGCGCCTTCACCGGGTACATGCTCGCCGGTGGCTTCGCCTTCGCCTCGCTGTTCGCGTACATCTCCGCCTCCCCGTTCGTCATCCAGGAGATCTACGGCGCCTCCCCGCAGACGTTCAGCCTGCTGTTCGGCGTCAACTCGATCGGCCTGGTCGTCGTCGGGCAGATCAACGGCAAGATCCTCGTCGGGCGGGTCCGGCTGGACCGCGTGCTCTGCGTCGGCCTGCTGATCGTCATCGCCGCCGCGACCGCGCTGCTGCTGATGTCCCTCGGCGTCTTCGGGGACGTCGGGCTCGTGCCCGTCGCCGTCGCGCTGTTCGTGCTGATGTCCGCGATGGGCATCAGCCTGCCCAACACGCAGGCGCTCGCCCTGATGCGGGTCAGGAAGTCCGCCGGCTCCGCCTCCGCGCTGCTCGGTACGTCCTCCTTCCTCATCGGGGCCGTGGCCTCGCCGCTGGTCGGGATCGCGGGGGAGGACACCGCTGTGCCGATGGCCGTGGTGCAGCTGGTCGCGGCGCTGGTGGCGCTCGGCTTCTTCCTGGGGATGTGCCGCCGTCCTTCGGAGGATTCGGAGGTTTCGGGGGCTGCGGGGGCTACGGGGGCTACGAGGGCTTCTGGGGTTTCGGAGGGGGAAGAGAGCTGAGTACTCCGAGACTGCGCCGTGACACCCCGGAGCGGGCCGGGCTCGACCCCGAGCAGCTCCGCCGTGTCGTCGAGGACGTGCACGGCCTCACCACCGGCGAGCGGCCCTGGGCGGCGGGTGCCGTCGTGGCCGTCGGACGCGGGCCCGTGCTCGCCGTCGAGGAGGCGGCGGGCTGGGCCGTGCGCTACGCGTCCTACGACCCGGACACCGACGCCGGGGTGGAACTGCCGGCGGCTTCCCGGGTGCCGATGACCGTGGGTACGCCCTTCGACCTGGCCTCCCTGACCAAGCTGTTCACGGCGGTCGCCGCCGTGCAGCAGATGGAACGGGGCACGCTCGGCATCGACGCGGAGGTCGGCGCCTACCTGCCGGACTTCCGCGGCGCCGCCGCGCACCACGTCACCGTACGGCAGCTGCTCACCCACACCTCCGGGCTGCGGCCCGAACTCCCGCTGTACGACTGCGCCGACGACGAGGAACGGCTGCGGCTGCTGCGGGCGGAGCCGCCGGTGGGGGAGCCTGGCACGTACTGCTACTCGGACCTGAACATGCTGCTCCTCCAGCAGGTCCTGGAGCGCATCACCGGCCGTGGCCTCGACGTCCTCGTCCGTGACGGGATCACCCGGCCGCTGGGCATGACGGCGACGCACTTCGGGCCGTGCCCGGGCGCTGCGGCGACGGAGGACCAGCGGCGGCCGTGGGCCAAGGCGGACCGGGGGATGCTGCGGGGTGTCGTCCACGACGAGAACGCGTGGGCGCTGGGCGGGGTGGCGGGGCACGCGGGGCTGTTCTCGACGGGGCGGGACCTCGCGGTCTTCTGCCGCGCGCTGCTCGCGGGGGGCTCGTACGGGCCGGCGCGTGTTCTCGGGCCCGACTTCGTGGAGCTGCTCCTGGCGGAGCCGGGGCTCGGCTTCGCTCTCGACCAGCCGTGGTTCATGGGGGAGCTGGCGGGTCGCGGGGCGGCCGGGCACACCGGGTTCACCGGGACGATGCTGGTCCTCGACCGGGCCACGGACACGTTCGTCGTCCTCCTCGCCAACACGGTCCATCCGCGCCGCCGAACGCCGGACAACGGGCCCCGGGTGGCGCTGGGGACGCGGGTGGCCCGCGCGGTACGGGGGCTCTGAGCCGGGGTGCGGTGCCTGCGGCGGCCTGTGTCGCTTCGGTGGGGGTGCGCGTTGCGCGGTGCGTGGTTCTGTGGGTCGGGGCCGCGCCGGGGGGTGTCCGTCCTCGGAACGGCGCGGAATCGGTCGGCCACGGAAGTGCTCTCCGTTGACGCGCCAACCGCTGCGGGCGGACACCCCCCGACACGTCCCCTTCTCGCCGTACGCGGCTCTCCGCCGTCGCCCGCGCAGCTGCGGGCAGTCGTGCGCGTAGCTGCGGGCAGTCGTGCCTCCCCCAGTGCCTGAACGGCCTGGGCGGTACCCCCAGGGCGGCACGGGTGGGCGGTGGGGGTCCCCCCGCTCGAGCGAAGCCGAGAGTGGGGGAGGCACCCGGCCAGCGCCGGGCCGCGTCACCTCCCCCGGCAGCGCGCGCCCACCCCGTCGCGCCGGGCCGCGTCACCCACCCCCGGCCCGCACCCCTCCGCGCCGGGCGCCGCCCCGCCCCGCCCGTAGAATCGCCGGGTGAACGCCCCCGCCGACCCCGCCGACACCCTGCGTGCCGCCCTCGCCGGCCTTCTCGACGGGCTGCCGCCCCGGCAGGCCGCCCAGGCCGTGGAGCGGCTGATCGCCAACTACCGCGGGGACACCCCGACCCACGCCCCGATCCTGCGCGACCGCGCGGACGTCGTCGCCTACGCCGCGTACCGCATGCCCGCGACCTTCGCCGCGGTGCGGTCGGCGCTGGACGCCTTCGCGGAGGCCGTGCCCGGATGGGCTCCGGGGAGCCATGTCGACGTCGGCGGCGGGACCGGCGCGGCGACCTGGGCCGTCAGCGCCACCTGGGCCGGCGCCCGTCCCGTGACCGTGCTCGACTGGGCCGAGCCCGCGCTCGCCCTCGGCCGGGAGATCGCCGCCGCCCACCCGGCCCTGCGCGACGTCCACTGGCAGCGTGCCCGGATCGGCGCCGCGCTCACCGTGGGGAAGACCGACCTCGTCACCGTCTCCTACGTCCTCAACGAGCTCACCGGCCCCGACCGCGCCGCCCTCGTCGACGCCGCCGCCTCCGCCGCCCAGGCCGTCGTGATCGTCGAGGCCGGCACCCCCGACGGCTACGCCCGGGTCATCGAGGCCCGGCAGCAGCTGATCGCCGCCGGGTTCCACGTCGCCGCCCCCTGCCCCCACAGCGCCGCCTGCCCCATCGTGCCCGGCACGGACTGGTGCCACTTCGCCGAGCGGGTCAGCCGTTCCTCCCTGCACCGCCAGGTGAAGAGCGGTTCCCTGGCCTACGAGGACGAGAAGTTCAGCTACGTCGCCGCCACCCGGCTCCCGGTCTCCCCGGCCCCCTCCCGGGTGGTCCGGCGACCGCAGATCCGCAAGGGCCAGGTCCTGCTCGACCTGTGCGAACCCGACGAGCAGCTCCGCCGCCGGACGGTCACCAAGCGCCACGGCGACCTGTACAAGGCGGCCCGCGACGCGGCCTGGGGCGACGCGTGGCCCCCCGGGGAGGGCCCCTCCTCATGACGCCGCGTCGCCGGCGTCCGTCTCTCGTTGCTCCCGCTGCTGCTCCTGCATTTTGCGCAGCAGCTCCCGCTTCTGGGCCTGCGGATCGAGTCCGCCGCCGATCCGGCCGTTTCGGCCGCCGCCGCGCAGGGCCTTGCGGCCCAGCTTCTGGCGCGTACCGCCGACGCCCAGCATGTTTCCGGCTCCGCCTCGGGACATGATGTTCTCCCCATTCTTGGTACGGACTCATTCTCGGTACGGGCTCTTGGTGCGAGACGGTTCGTCTCGTCTGTTTCGTGGCTCCACTGTCCGGCGAGACGTATCGTCTTGTCAACCTGTTAAATTCGACCCATGGCCGTCCAGAAATCAGCCCCCGCCCCGACTCCCGACCCGTCAGCCCCCGACAGGCCGCACCCCGACGCCAGCCGTCGCAGTCAGCGGTCCCGCAAGGCGATCTACGACGCCGCCCTCGCGCTCGTCGCGGAGGTCGGCTATCCCAAGACCACCATCGAGGGCATCGCCGCCCGCGCCGGCGTCGGCAAGCAGACGATCTACCGCTGGTGGTCCTCCAAGGCCGACGTCCTGCTGGAGGCCTTCCTCGACCTGGGCGAGCAGGCCGCGGAGGCCGCCGGCCAGGAGACGTACGCCATCCCGGAGACCGGCGACCTCGCCGCCGACCTCAAGGCCGTGCTGCGGGCCACCGTCGACGAGCTCCAGGACCCGAAGTTCGAGGCCCCCTCCCGCGCCCTGGCCGCGGAGGGCGTCGTCAACGAACAGCTCGGCCGGGTGTTCGTCACCAAGCTCCTCGAGCCGTCACTCCAGCTCTACGTCGACCGGCTGCGCGCCGCCCAGGACGCCGGCCAGGTGCGACCGGAGATCGACCCGCGCATCGGACTGGAGCTCTTCGTCTCCCCGCTCGCCCAGCGCTGGCTCCAGCGCACCGCCCCGATCTCCTACGCCTACACCGACACGCTCGTCGACTACGCGCTGCACGGGCTCGCCCCGCGGTGACCGGGTGACGACCCGGCGGTGACCAGGGAAGTTTGTCCCTTCGCGACCCCGAAGCGCGGAATGGTGCGACCATGGGGCATGCTGGTGCGCACGATGGCGAGGCAAGGGGATAGATGAGCGCGGAGTTCGGCGGTCGGAGCGGTCTGCAGGGCAAACTCTCCCAGTGGCTGCGCGGACGCCGCCCCAAGGAGGCCGCCGGTGACGGTGGCCGGGAGGACCTGCTGCTCGCCGCCGCCGGTGCGGGACTGCCCCTCGCGCCCGCCGCGCACCCGGCCGGATACCGCTGCTCCTGCGAGCGCGTCGGCTGCCCCACCCCCGCCCGGCACCCGGTGTCGTTCGCCTGGCAGACGCAGTCCACGACGGACCGCGCGCAGATCGAGCGCTGGGCCCGCCATCAGCCCGAGGCCAACTTCATCACCGCGACCGGCATGGTGCACGACGTCCTCGACGTGCCCCTCGAGGCCGGCCGCGAGGCGCTCGCGCGGCTGCTCGACGCGGGTGTCGAGGTCGGTCCGGTCGCCGAGAGCGACGACGGCCGCATGCTGCTGTTCACCCTCACCCGCGGCACCCCCGCCGACGAGGACGAGTGGTGGCCCTGCGAGCTGGACTGCCACCCGGAGACGATGGACGAGCACCCCGGGCTGCGCTGGCACTGCCGTGGCTCCTACGTGCTCGTGCCGCCCGCGCGGCTGCCCGGCGAGGACCGCACGGTGCACTGGGTGCGGGGCCCGGAGCACCCGCTGCCGGACCCGCTGACCCTGCTGGAGACCCTCACCGACGCCTGCGCCCGGCACGCCGGCGAGGACGCCGACCACGCCGGGACGGCCTGGCCCCTGCGCCGCTGAGCGCCGGGGCCCGGGCGGGGCGTGGTTACTCGCCCTTCGCCGACGTCATGCCCTGGACGCGGCCCAGCACCGACACCGGGCCGTCCGCCGGGTCGAGCGCGACCTCGTTGGAGACGAACTCCATCGTCAGCGACTGCTTGATCTCGCCGTCCGTCAGCGCCAGCACGGCCTTGTTCGGCGTCGGCACGGACGCGCCCTGCGCCGCCGTCTGCTTCTCGTAGTGCCGCGAGGTGAAGAACACCAGCGCCCCGCCGTCCTTCGTGCGCAGCGCCAGCGGAGCGTAGTCGCCGTTCGTCAGCGGCTCGTCGATGTACTGGGTGACCAGGCCGGGGCGGGTTCCGCGCTGCTCGCGCAGCTGCCGCCAGGCGCTGGTGTGGGCGCCGTCCGCGAAGGACTTCCCGCCGCCCTTCAGATACGTCGTGTAGTCCTTGCTCAGGTCGGCGGGCGGCACCGCCAGGTCGGCGGAGTTCGCCGGGACGGCCTCGGCCCAGCCGTCCGCGTCGGTCTTGAACTCGGGCACCTTGGCGGGGGCGACCAGTGTCAGGTACGCCGCCTGCCAGGTCTCCTCCAGGCCGTGCCGGGTGAACACCAGCAACCAGCGTGTCTCGCCGCCCTTGTTGGCCTTGGTGTCCGCGACGAACCAGCGTGGCCAGCCCGCCTTCTTCGGAATCGTGAACTTCGCGTCCGTCAGCTCCAGCGGCGAGTGCGCCGGATTGCCGTCCGGGTTGTTGGTCCGGCCCGCCTTCAGCCGCGCCGAGTCGATGGCGGCGAGGGCGCCGGTGGTGTGCTCGGCGTCCAGGGAGACGTCGTACGCCTTGTCCGCCGCGTTGTAGGCGTCGGTGAACTCCTGCAGCGCCTTCGCGGCCTCGGCCCGGGTGGCCGACGGGAGCACCTCGCGCTCGCCGTGCACCACCACGCATCCGCTCGCCGTCAACGACAAAACGGTCGCCGAGGCGGATATGAGCGCGCACTTGCCAAGCCTGCGGGGCCTACGAGGGCCGCGATCCCTGCTCATCAGGTTCCTTCACCTTCCCCTTCCCGGAGGCGAACCCTACCGGGACGAGACGGCGGGCGAGTGCGGGGACCGGATACGGCGTGCGAGTGCGGGGGTCGGACACCGGTCAGGGTTCGCGGCGGGGGGTGACGAGCACGGCTCCCGTGCGGGGGTGTGCGAGCACCTCCACCGGCTGGTCGTAGACCTCGGACAGCAGTTGCTCGGAGAAGACCTCCGCCGGCGGGCCGTCGGCCGCCACCCGGCCGGTGCGCAGGATCGCGACCCGGTCCGCGTACGCCGCCGCCAGACCGAGGTCGTGCAGCACCACGATCACCGCGTCCCCGGCCCGCGCCCGCTCCCGGCACAGGCGGAGTACGAGTTCCTGGTGCCGCAGGTCCAGTGCCGCGGTCGGTTCGTCGAGCAGCAGCAGGGAGGTGCGCTGCGCCAGCACGCGGGCGAGCGCGACGCGGGCCCGCTCGCCGCCGCTGAGCGCGGAGAACGGCCGCCCGGCGAAGCCGGTCACCTCGGTGCGGGCCATCGCCTCGGCCACGGCCGTGTCGTCCTCGTCCTCCAGACCGGTCCCCGCCCACGGCGCCCGGCCCATCCGGACGACCTCCTCCACCGGGAACGGGAAGGACAGCGACGCCGACTGGGGCAGCACGGCCCGGCGCAGGGCCAGTTCGGGCGCGGACCATTCCGTCACCGGCCGCCCGTGGACGCGTACGACCCCCTCGTCGGCCGGGAGATCGGCGGCCAGGGCGCCCAACAGGGTCGACTTGCCCGCGCCGTTGGGGCCGACCAGGGCGAGCACCTCGCCCGCGCACACGGTCACGCCGACACCGTCGAGGACCGGACGCCCGTCCAGGTGGACGCGCAGGCCGTCGGCCTCGGCGAGGACGTCGCCGGGGCAGACGGGGGGTGGAGGTGCCGGACGGGAGGGTACGAGGCGCAGCAGTCCCCTGGCGGTCACGGTCTTCGTCCCTCTCATGCCCAACCCCCTTGCCTGCGCCGGGTGCGGCGCAGCAGCCAGAAGAAGAACGGGCTGCCCAGCAGCGCCGTCAGCACCCCGAGCGGCAGCTCCGCGGGCTCGGCGACCGTGCGGGCGGCGAGGTCGGCGGCGAGCAGGACGAGTGCGCCGAGCAGGGCGCTGCCCGGGATCAGGAAGCGGTGCCCGGGGCCCGCCACCATCCGCAGCAGGTGCGGGACGACGAGTCCGACGAAGCCGATGACCCCGGCCACGCTCACCGCCGCCGCCGTCAGCAGTGCGATCACCAGGACCAGCACGACCCGCAGCCGCTCCACGTCCACGCCCAGGTGCCGGGCCGGGCGTTCGCCGAGGGCCAGCAGGTCCAGGCGGCGGGCGTACAGCGGGGCGAGGCCGAGTCCGAGCGCCGCGCACGGCAGCACCGCGAGCACCTTCGGCCAGGTGGCCTGGGCGAGCGAGCCCAGCTGCCAGAAGGTGATCTGGTTGACCGCCGCCGTGTCCGCGAAGAAGACGCCGCCGACCACGGAGCCCACCGCCCCGTCGCCCACGGAGCCCGAGTCCCCGGACCCGGCCCCGTCCGCCACGGAGACCACCCCCGGCGTGCCGTCCAAGACCGAGGACCCGGACACGGGCCAGGACACGGACCCGGACACGGACCCGGCCCCGTCGCCGAGCAAGAGCACCGGTACCGGGCCGTCGCCGTCTGCCTCCGCCACCGAGGCCGCCGCCCAGGGCCAGATCGCCGACGGCACCCTCGGCTGGGGCGTGAAGGAGTCCTTCCGCGCCTACGTCGTCGGCACCATGGCCAAGGGCAGGGTCACCGTCTCCGGCGGCGCCACCCAGGCGGCCGGCAACGGCGCCTTCACCTTCAAGGACGCCACCGGCACCTACGACACGGACGCCGACAGGCTCACCGCCACCTTCCAGGGCGCCGTGAACTTCAAGGGCCACGAGACGAACGGCGCGTACGGCCTCGACCTGACCCTGACCAACCTCAGGGCCACCCTCGACGGCGGCACCGGCAAGCTGACCGCCGACGTCACCAGCCTCGGCGAGAAGTCCCCGGGCGTGGTCCTCGCCGACCTCAAGGCCACGTCCGCCGACCTGACCGCCGACAGGAACGTCATCACCGTCGACGACATCGCCGCCACCCTCACCGACGCCGGCGCGAAGGCCTTCGGCGGTTACTACACCGCCGGTACGGCGCTCGACACCGTCGACCTGGCGGTCGCGCTGAGTGACGACGCGCAGCTGCCGGACGGAGGCGGCGCGGGCACGTCGGGGGGCACGGGCACGTCGGGCGGCACTGGCGGCACGGGCGGCTCGGGCACCGGGGGCACCGGCACCGCTTCGACCATCGGCGGCACGGGCACGACCACGGGCGGCACGATCGGCGGCGGCAGCCTCGCCTCCACCGGCACGGACCTGCCGGGCCCGGCCCTGGGCGCCGCGGCCGGCGTCGCGGTCGCGATCGGCGCGGGCGCGGTGTTCGCGGCGCGCAAGCGGCGGCCGCAGGCATAGCGGACGCGGGCGTAGCGGACGCGGGCGTAATTCCTTGCGGGCCGGGGCGGCCCACCCCCGATACTGGCCGTATGAAACGGGCGGTGCGGGAAGGCAATCCGGGACCACTGGTCCTGGAGGTCCGCGGCCGCCCCGGCCCGCCCCCGCTGCGCTTCGTCCACAGGGACGGCGGCATGCCCTCCCTGCATCAGGGGGACCGCCCGCTGCTGCTGGCCCAGCCGGTCGGTGACGGTTGCTGCCGCGAGCTGCACCTGCGCCGGCTGCCCGGCCTCCGCTCCCCGCTGCCGCCCCTGCGCGCGGAGCTGATGCGCGCGCGGCCCGACTGGCGCCACCGGTACACGCGTTGGCTGGAGAACACCCCGTACGGCCCCCTGCACGACGGGCGTTGGGCCGTCGGCGAGCGCCTCTCCTTCGCGCCCGGCATCTGGACCGACGACCTCGTCCGGGACTGGCCCGACACCGTCCTCGAACTGCTCTGCGGCGGCGGCTGGCACGGCGTGCTGCCCCTGCGCCCCCTCTCCCGCCCCGACGCGTCGCGCGTGAAGGCGTACCGCAAGCACGCCCGGGACGGCACCCTCGCCCCCGTGCTGCTGTGGTGGGTGTCGTTCTTCGACGGCTGGGTGATCCTGGACGGGCACGACCGGGCGGTGGCGGCGCTCGCGGAGGGGCGCGAGCCGCCGTGCGTGGTGCTGGCCCGCCTGCCGGACGACGCCCAGTGGCGGCGGACCGCCGACCGGATCACCGAGGCCCACGAGGAGCGCACGGCCCGGTCGGCGGCCCGTCCCGCCGGCCCGGAGGCCGCACTCCGACGCGCCACCCTGGAACGGGCGTACGCGGACGCGCTCGCCACCCTTCCGTACGACGAGGACCCCACGCCGACCTGGCCGCCCGTCGGCGATGCTTGAATGCCCCGGTGACTGACTACGACGTACTGCGCGTCTTCTGCGCGCCGAACGGCGGATACGGCAACGAACTCGGCGTCGTCCGGGACGGCTCCGTACTGCCTCAGACCGCGGAGCGGCAGGAGCTCGCCGCGAAACTCGGCTTCAGCGAGACCGTGTTCGTCGACGACCCCGAGCGCGGCGTCGTCGACATCTACACGCCCACCCTGCGCCTGCCCTTCGCCGGCCACCCCTGCGTAGGCACGGCCTGGCTGCTCGACGTGCCCGAACTCGTCACCCCGGCCGGGGTGGTGGGCGCCCGGCTGGACGGGGAGTTCAGCTGGATCGAGGCCCGCCCGGAGTGGGCGCCGCCGCGCACCCTGCGGCAGTACGCCACCGTCGCCGAGGTCGATGACCTGCCGGTGCCGCCGCCGGGGGAGTGGGTCTACGCCTGGGCCTGGGAGGACGAGGCGGCGGGGCGCGTGCGGGCGCGGGCCTTCCCCGGGCGCGACGACGGCATCGACGAGGACGAGGCGACCGGCGCGGCGGCGCTGCTGCTGACCGAGCGGCTGGGCCGCGCCCTCAACATCACGCAGGGGGTCGGCTCGCAGATCCTCACGGCCCCGCAGCCCGAGGGCTGGGTCGAGATCGGCGGGCGGGTACGCCTGGAGCGGTGACGGAGACCGCCACCGCTCCCCACGTGCCGCCGCCCGGGCCGGCGCTCAGGCCGACAGCGGGAACTCCTCGCCCAGGGCCCGGAACACGGCGGTGTTCAGCGCGAACGCCCGCTTGCACTCGGCGACGACGCGCTGCTTCTCCAGGTCGTCGGCGCGGATGCCGTCGAGCAGCTCGCGGTACTCGCGCTTGAACGCGGCCGGGTTGGTGATCCCCTCGAAGACGTAGAAGCGGACCCCGTCGCCCTTCTTGGCGAATCCCCACGTCCGCTCCGCCCGGTCGCGGATGATCTGGCCGCCGGACAGGTCGCCGAGGTAGCGGGTGTAGTGGTGGGCGACGTACCCGCCCGGCCAGGTCTCGGCGCACTCCCGCACCCGGTCCGCGTACGCCCGGGTCGCGGGCAGGGCGGTCAGCCCTGCACGCCAGCCGGGGCCGCGCAGATGCGCCAGGTCGCGCTCCAGGGAGGCCAGCCGCATCAGCTCGGGCCGGACGAACGGCCCGGCCACCGGGTCCGCCGCCAGCCCGTCGGCCGCCGCCTCCAGCGCCTCGTAGACGAACCACAGCTGCTCGGTGTAGCGCGCATACGCGTCGACGCCGAGCCGTCCGCCCAGCAGGTCGCTCATGAACGTCGAGGTCTCGGCCTCCACGTGCTGCTCGTGGGACGCGGTGCGGATGAGCGTCGAGAAGGAGTCCATGGGCCGATCTTCTATGGTTAGGCTTACCTAAGTCAACAGGTTTCCGACGTCCTGTCGGTAAAAGCGTACCCGGACACGCGAAGGCCCGCCCTCCGAGGAGAGCGGGCCTTCGCACAGGCGCGCGGGGCGGCGCGGGACGGTCACGGAAGAGTCAGGATCTCCGCCCCCGTGTCGGTCACCACCAGCGTGTGCTCGAACTGGGCGGTCCGCTTGCGGTCCTTCGTGACCACCGTCCAGCCGTCGTCCCACATGTCGTACTCGTGCGTTCCGAGCGTCAGCATCGGCTCGATCGTGAAGGTCATCCCGGGCTGGATCACGGTCGTCGCGTGCGGGCTGTCGTAGTGCGGGACGATGAGCCCCGAGTGGAACGACGAGTTGATCCCGTGGCCGGTGAAGTCCCGCACCACCCCGTACCCGAACCGCTTCGCGTACGACTCGATGACCCGGCCGATGATGTTGATCTGCCGGCCGGGCCTGACCGCCTTGATCGCGCGGGCCAGGGCCTCCCGGGTCCGCTCGACCAGCAGCCGGCTCTCCTCGTCCACGTCGCCGACCAGGTAGGTCGCGTTGTTGTCACCGTGCACCCCGCCGATGTACGCCGTGACGTCGAGGTTGACGATGTCACCGTCGCGCAGCACGGTGGAGTCGGGGATGCCGTGACAGATGACCTCGTTGACCGAGCTGCACAGCGACTTGGGGAAACCCCGGTAACCGAGCGTCGAGGGGTAGGCGCCGTGGTCGCACATGTACGCGTGCGCCACCCGGTCCAGCTCGTCCGTCGTCACGCCGGGCGCGATGAGCTTGGCGGCCTCCTCCATCGCCTGCGCCGCGATCCGCCCGGCCACGCGCATCGCCTCGATCGTCTCGGGCGTCTGCACCTCCGGTCCGGTGTACGGCGTCGGCGCGGGCTTGCCGACATACTCGGGCCGACGGATGTTTCCGGGCACGGAACGGGTGGGAGACAGCTCCCCAGGTACGAGCAGCGACTGGCCAGAAGACATGACAGCGAGTCTAACCAGCGGGCATACGACATCCTGTCCCTGGCGAAAGGAGCCGGTCATGGCCCTGTTCAAGAAGCGCACGGTCGGAAAACCGGGCGAGTGGTACTACTGCCTGGAACACAAGAAGGTCGAGGAGGGCCCGGAGTGCCCGGCCAAGAACCGCTTCGGGCCGTACGCCTCCCGCGCGGAGGCCGAGCAGGCGATGCAGACCGCCCGCGAGCGCAACCTCGAGTGGGAGAACGACCCGAAGTGGCACGACGCCCCGGCCACGCGTGCGGACGACGACTGAGCGGTCAGCCCTGACTGAGCGGTCAGCCCTCCACGGCCGTCGGCGTCGCGGCTGCGCGCTTCTCGCGCAGCCGCACCGCGTGCTCGTTGGTCCGCACGTCGTACGTCATCATCGTCGGCAGACACAGCGCCAGCAGCCCCACCGCCCCCGCGCACAGCAGCCCGCCCGACCACACCGACGCCCGCACCCCGGTGAGCGCGGCCATGCCGCCCGCCCGGACCTGACCGAGCTGCGGGCCCACCGAGTACGACAGCAGCTCGATGCCGGCGAGCCGCCCGCGCAGCTCGTCCGGGATGGTCTGGTTCCACATCGCCCCGCGGAAGACGCCGCTGACCATGTCGCAGGCACCGGCGAGGACGAAGCACAGCAGCACCAGCCACACGTTCCCGGCGACGCCCGCGGCGGCGACCGCCAGGCCCCACCCGGCCGCCGCCAGCACCACCATCCGCCCGTGCCGGTGCACACGCGACGTCCAGCCGCTGCTCACGCTCACCAGCAGCGAGCCCGCCGGAATCGCCGCGTACATCAGTCCCAGCGACCACTCGGCGTCCAGCTCGTCCGCCAGGAACGGCAGCACCGCGAGCGGCATCGCCAGGAACATCGCGCACAGGTCGACGGCGTACGTGCCCAGCAGCTCCTTGCGGTGCCACGCGTACCGGGCGCCCTCCGCGATCGCCGCCCAGGAGGGCCTGCTCGCCTCGTGCGAGGCGGGTGCGGAGGCCAGACCGATCACCAGGGCCACGGACACGGCGAAGGTGACCAGGTCCACCGTGTACGCCCACCCGAGCCCCGCGTACGCCACCACCACGCCGGCCAGCGCCGGACCGGCGATCCCGCCGACCTGCCAGCGCAGCGCGTTCAGCGAGGCGGCGGCCGGCAGGTGCTCGTGGGCCACGATGCGCGGGATCAGCGAGTCGAGGGCGGGGCGCTGCACCGCGGCGAGCGCCGACGTGAACGCGGCGACGACGTACAGCGGCCACACCGCCGGGCTCGGCATCAGCGCGTTGACCAGCAGCACCGCGCTCAGCACCCCCTGGCCGGCCTCCGTCCACACGATCAGCTTCCGCTTGTCCCACGCGTCGGCCAGCGCACCGCCGTACAGCCCGAAGACCACCAGCGGCACCAGCTCCACGGCGCCGATCGCGCCCACCGCCGCCGCCGACCCCGTCAGCTCCTTGATCTGCACCGGCAGCGCGACGAGCGTCAGGAAACTCCCGAAGTTCGTGATCAGCCCCGACACCCAGAGCCGCCGGAAGTCCCGCGAGGCCCGCCAGGGGGAGAGGTCGGGCAGCAGGGCGCGCAGGCCGGTGGGCCCGGCGGAGGCGGCCGGGGAGGGGGTGGGGGAGTCGTCGGTCACGAGGGGTCATGGTGAGCCGGGGCCAGGGGCGGCGGCAACCGGATTTCCCGGGGCCCGTCACCGGTGCGAAGGCCGGTGCGGAGGCCGGTACGGAGGGTCCCCTAGCCGTCCGTACGTGCGAGGTGCCACCATGGGAGGGATCCGGGGACGCCGTCAGGGTGCCTCGAGATGACATGAAGGAGCCGTTGCCATGACGCAGCTTTCGGCTGCCCAGACGCCGCAGCGCCCGCCCGCCGATGCCGGCAAGGCGCTGTACGGGGGCAAGAGCAACCGTCGTATCACCGTCCGGGACATCACCGCCGCCAAGGAGCGCGGCGAGAAGTGGCCCATGCTCACCGCCTACGACGCGATGACCGCGTCCGTCTTCGACGAGTCCGGCATCCCGGTCATGCTCGTCGGCGACTCCGCGGGCAACTGCCACCTCGGCTACGAGACCACCGTGCCCGTCACCCTGGACGAGATGACCATGCTCTCGGCCGCGGTCGTACGGGGCACCAACCGCGCCCTGATCGTGGGCGACCTGCCCTTCGGTTCCTACCAGGAGGGCCCGGTGCAGGCGCTGCGCTCGGCGACCCGGCTGGTCAAGGAGGCCGGGGTCGGGGCGGTCAAGCTGGAGGGCGGCGAGCGCTCGCACCGGCAGATCGAGCTGCTGGTCGAGTCCGGCATCCCGGTGATGGCGCACATCGGCCTCACCCCGCAGTCCGTCAACGCCATGGGCTACCGCGTCCAGGGCCGGGGCGAGGAGGCGGCCCAGCAGCTGCTGCGCGACGCCAAGGCCGTGCAGGACGCGGGTGCCTTCGCGGTCGTCCTGGAACTGGTGCCGGCCGAGTTGGCCGCCGAGGTGACGCGGACGCTGCACATCCCGACGGTCGGCATCGGGGCGGGTCCGGAGACGGACGCGCAGGTGCTGGTGTGGACCGACATGCTCGGGCTGACCGGCGGCCGGGTGCCGAAGTTCGTCAAGCAGTACGCCGACCTGCGTCGGGTCATGGGCGACGCGGCGAAGGCGTTCGCCGAGGACGTCGTCGGCGGGACGTTCCCGCAGGAGGAGCACTCCGTCCACTAGAAGCCACCGCGGTACGACACCGGGCCCCGCCGATCTTCCCCCGTCGGCGGGGCCCTGGTGTGCCGGCGGCCTCCGGGGGCGCGTGTCGGCGGGCTGCGGGTGCCTGTAGGCGGCCTGTCGGTGGTTTGTCGGTGGCGGCTGACAACGTCGTCGGCATGAAGCGAATCGACAGCAACCCCCCGGCCGCGGGCAGCGCGGTCACCGTACGGGGGCTGGTCAAGCACTACGGCGAGACCAAGGCGCTGGACGGCGTCGACCTCGATGTGCGCGAGGGCACCGTGATGGGTGTGCTCGGGCCGAACGGCGCCGGCAAGACCACCCTCGTCCGCATCCTGTCCACCCTCATCACACCCGACGCCGGGCAGGCCCACGTCGCCGGCTACGACGTCGTACGGCAGCCCCGGCAGCTGCGGCGGGTCGTAGGACTCACCGGGCAGTACGCGTCCGTGGACGAGAAGCTCCCCGGCTGGGAGAACCTCTACCTGATCGGCCGGCTGCTCGACCTGTCCCGCAAGGAGGCCCGCGCGCGGGCCGACGAGCTGCTGGAGCGGTTCTCGCTCACCGAGGCCGCCAAGCGGCCCGCGGGCACCTACTCCGGCGGCATGCGGCGCCGCCTCGACCTGGCCGCCTCCATGATCGGACGCCCCGCCGTCCTCTACCTGGACGAGCCCACCACCGGCCTGGACCCGCGCACCCGCAACGAGGTGTGGGACGAGGTCAAGCGTATGGTCGGCGACGGCGTCACCGTGCTGCTCACCACCCAGTACATGGAGGAGGCCGAGCAGCTCGCCTCCGAACTGACCGTCGTCGACCGGGGCAAGGTCATCGCGAACGGCGGCATCGAGGAGCTGAAGGCGAAGGTGGGTGGCCGCACCCTGCGCATCCGCCCGGCCGACCCGCTGCACCTGCGCCCGCTCGCCTCCTACCTGGACGAGCTGGGCATCACCGGGCTCGCCAGCTCCACCGTGGACACGGAGCGCGGTGCCGTCCTGGTGCCGATCCTCAGTGACGAGCAGCTGACCGCCGTGGTCGGCGCGGTCACCGCGCGCGGCATCACGATCGCCGCCATCACCACCGAACTGCCCAGCCTGGACGAGGTCTTCCTGTCCCTCACCGGCCACCGCGCCAGTGCCCCGCAGGACCCCGCGCCCGCCCCCGACGCCCGCGAGGAGGTCGCCGTATGAGCGCCGCCACCATCACTCCGACTCCCGCTCCCGACGCCCGGATCTCGCTGCGCGGGCACGTACGCCACACCAGCGCGCTGGTCCGCCGCAACCTGCTGTGGATCAGACAGGACCCGGAGTCGATGTTCGACGCCATCCTCTTCCCGGTCGTCTTCACCCTGCTGTTCGTCTACGTCTTCGGCGGCTCCATCGGGCAGTCGCTGGGCGGCGGTCAGCAGGCGTACGTGCAGTACGTCGTGCCCGGCCTGATGGCCATGATGGGCATGAACATGGCCCAGGGGGTCGGCACCGGCTTCAACCAGGACTTCAACTCCGGGGTCATGGACCGCTTCCGGTCCCTGCCGATCGGGCGCGGCTCGGTGCTGTTCGCGAAGATCGCCGTGGAGCTGCTGCGGATGCTGTTCGCCACCGCTGTCCTGCTGATCGTCGGCGTGCTGGTGGGCTTCGACATCACCAACTGGGGTGGTCTGCTGGCCTCCGTGGGGCTGTCGGTGCTGTTCGGCTCGGCCCTGATGTGGATCTTCCTCACCCTCGGCGTGATGATGAAGAACGCCCAGTCCGTGCAGGCGATGGGCTTCCTGGTGCTGATGCCCCTGCAGTTCGGCTCGTCGATCTTCGCGCCGCCCGGGTCCATGCCGGGGTGGCTGCAGGCCTTCACCGACTACAACCCGCTGTCGAACCTCGCCGACGCCGCGCGCGGCCTGATGGTGGGCGGCCCCGTCGCACACGACCTGTGGCTGACCGTCGGCTGGTCGGTGGCCCTGACGGCGGTGATGGCGCCGGTGGCGATCCACAAGTTCCGTACGAAGGCCTGACGAGGGTCAGACCAGGGCGACGGCCTCCTGGGCGGAGAGGCCGGCGCCCTCGGCGTACGCGGTCTCGTACGCCTCGGCGCCGAGTGCCTCGCGGACCCGCCGGGTCGCCTGTGCGCGGGCGTCCCGCTCCAGGCCCGTCTCGACGTGGTCCGGCGGCAGCATCGCGTCGGCGGCACCGAGACACCGCGCGGCGTCCACGGCCCGCCGCCCGCCGTCCACACGGGCCAGCGCCATCGCGGCGATGGCCAGGTACGAGGAGCGCATGTGCGGGGCGATGGCCGCGGACAGCGGGTCGTCGGCCCGCTCCAGCGACTTGCGCACCTTCTCCAGACACTGCTCGTGCCGGTCCTCCAGCGTGGCGATCCATGCCTCCGCGGCGAGGATGAACGCGTCGAAGACGACGAAGTGGGAGATGGAGAAGTCCTCGCGCAGCAGCTGCAACTGCTCGCGGGCCGCGGCGGTCCGGCCGGTCATGCCGAGCCGGCCGGCGAGGAAGAGCCGGGCGGCCGGCATGGCGGCGTTGTGCCCCGTCCCCTCGGTCCGGTCGATTACGGCGCGCAGGATGCGCTCGCCCTCCTCGGCGTCGCCCGCCTCCATCAGCACGCTGCCGAGACGGGCGTCCAGGATGGCCACCTGGGCGTGCGCGCCCAGCCGCCCGGCGTATTCCGCGGCGGCCCGGTAGTCGGCGGCGGCGAGCCGGAACTCGCCCTTGCGCTCACGGGCCTCGGCGCGGGCGGAGAGGGCCTCGGCGGTGCCCCAGGCGTCGCCGAGGCGGCGGTAGATCTCCAGCGCCTCGTCGGCGTCGCCGGTGGCGTCGCCCGCCCACTCGGTGCGGTTGGCGAGGAAGTTGGCGCGCATCTGGAGGCTGCCGGCCAGCGCCCATTCGAACCCCGGTGTCTCGCGGCAGGTGCGCACCGAGGCGTTCATGATCTCGCGCAGCCGCTTCATGTCGCCGGAGAGCATCACGGCGAAGAACCAGAGCAGGCCGGGAGGGGTGCAGGTCTGGGGCAGGCCGGGCTCGTACGTCTCGGCGATGACCCGCAGTTTCCGCCTGGCCTCCGGTTTCTGCCAGGCGTCCAGCTCGGTGTCCATGCAGGCGAGGTGGGCGAGGTGGATCCCGCGCCGGGCCTCGGCGAGCACCTCGCCGGTCATCGGGGGCGGGGCGGCCGTGCACCGCTCCCACACCGGCTCGGCGCGGCGCACCGGCTCGGTGAACGGGTCCGGGCCGAGCGCCATGACCTCGCTGAACCAGTTCCGGGCCTCGACCCGCAGGTCGCGCATCTGCCAGTACCAGACCAGCGAGAGGGACAGGCTCAGGGCCTCCTGCTCGTCGCGCTCGGCGATGGCGTGGCGCAGGGCGGTGCGCAGGTTCTCGTACTCGCGCTCCAGCCGCTCGATGGCGGCGAGTTGCTGCGGGCCGCGCAGCAGCGGGTCGGTGGTGCGGGCGAGTTCGCGGTAGTACGTCAGGTGCGCGCGTTCGGCGCCGGCCCGGCCACCGGCCTCGTCGAGGCGTTCGCCGGCGTATTCGGCGACGGTCTCCAGGAGTCGGTAGCGCATGCCGTCGGCTCCGGACGGTGCGGCCACGACCAGGGACTTGTCGACCAGCGAGCCGAGCGCGTCCAGGGCTGCGGGCCCGCACACGGCCTCGGCGGCGGAGAGGTCGCAGCCGCCCGCGAAGACGGACAGGCGGCACAGCACGTCCCGTTCCTCCGCGTCGAGCAGGTCCCAGGACCAGTCGACGACCGCGCGCAGCGTCTGCTGGCGGGGCAGGACGGTGCGGCTGCCGGAGGTGAGGAGGCGGAACCGGTCGTCGAGGCGGTCGGCGATCTGCCGCGGGGTGAGCATACGGAGCCGGGCGGCGGCCAGTTCGATGGCGAGCGGCAGGCCGTCCAGGCGGCGGCAGATCTCGGCGCAGGCCGCCGCGGTCGCCTCGTCGGCGTCGGTGCGGAAGCCGGGGCGGGCGGCGGCACCCCGGTCGGCGAGCAGCCGCAGCGCCGCCGGTTCCGGCAGCGGCTCCACGGGGCGCAGCAGCTCCCCCGGGACCCCGAGTGGTTCGCGGCTGGTGGCGAGGACGGTCACGTGGGGGCAGCGGGCCAGCAGCTCCTCGGCCAGGCGAGCGGCGGCGTCGACGACGTGCTCGCAGTTGTCGAGGACGATCAGCATGCGGCGCCGGCCGCAGTGCTCGACGAGGCGCTCGACGGCGGTGGCCTGCCGGTCGGTCGCGGTGACGGCCCGCATCTCCTCGGCGCCGGCGCCGAACAGCACGGTCTCGCGGGCGCCGACGGCGGTCAGCACGGCCTCCGGTACGGCGTCGGGGTCGTCGACGGGGGCGAGCTCGGCCAGCCACACCCCGTCCCGTGCCGTGTCCCCGGCGCTCTCGGCGGCCTCCTGCGACAGCCGGGTCTTGCCGGCGCCGCCCGGCCCGAGCAGGGTGACGAGCCGGGTGGTCGCCAGGTCGGCGCGGAGGGTCTCCAGGTCGTCGTCGCGGCCGACGAAGGAGGTGAGCCGGGCCCGCAGGTTGCCCCGGGGGCGGGAGGCCGGAGCGGCGGGTGCGTCGGCCGGCGTGGGCGTCACGGGCGGCGTCGCGGGCGCCGTCGGGGGCATCGTCGCGGGGTTGAGCAACTGCCCGTGCAGTTCCCGCAGTTCCGGCCCCGGATCGGCACCCAGTCGGTCGGCGAGCAGCCGGCGTACGGCGTCGTAGGCGGCCAGCGCCTCGGCGGTGCGGCCGGTGTCGCGCAGGGCGCGCAGCCGCAGCGTCTGGAGGGGCTCGTCCAGGGGGTGGCCGTCGCACAGGGCGGTCAGCTCGGGCAGGGAGTGCTCGGCCTGCCCGAGCTCCAGGGCGGCGGTGTGGCGGGCGCGCAGGACGTCCAGGTGCCGGGTCTCCCAGCGGGCGGCCTCGGCGGCACGGTCGGGCAGGTCGGCGAGGGCGGGGCCGCGCCACAGGGCGAGGGCGTCGTCGAGCACGCCGGCCGCCTTGGCGGGGTCGCCGTCGGCGAGGGCGCGGATGCCGTCGCCGGCCAGCCGGTCGAAGCGGTGCAGGTCGATGTCGTCGGGGGCGGCGGTGAGGCGGTAACCACCGTCGGCCGAAGCGACCGCGTCCGCGCCGAGCGCCCGGCGCAGCCGCCCGACCAGCGCCTGCAACGCGCCTGGCGCGTCGGCGGGCGGGTCGCCGTCCCACACCTCCTCCACCAGCAGCCCCACGGGCACGGCACGGCCGGACCTCAGGGCGAGCACGGTCAGCAGCGCGCGCAACCGCGCCCCGCCGACCAGGACGGCGGTGCCGTCGGAGCGGAGTACCTGCGTGGTGCCGAGAATGCGATAGCGCACGGCCCCATTGTCCCTGGTACCGCCAGGACCGGTCACGGGGATTACCCGGCGCGGCGCCAAGGCCCCCGCCCCTGCGGCACCGGGGCCCGGGAACCGTACGGGGATTGCGCCGTGGGACCTCAAGGCCACCGCGCGAGTGCGGCGCCCTGGCCCCCGCAGCGTGCGGCGTCAAGGTCTCCGCGCGGTGCGGTACCGGGGCGGGGAACCGGCCCGCCGGGGCCGGCACGGGGTTGTGCGGGGGTGCGGCGCCACGGGCTCCGCGCGCTCCGGTGCCAAGGTTCCCGCGGCGTGCGACGTGCGGCGTGCGACGTCAAGGCTTCCGCGGTGCGGTGCCGGGGCCCGGGAACCGGTGGGCGGGCGTGGGACGTTTTGGGGGCAGGCCGGTACGGTCGGGCAGTCCCGTCGGTCGGGCTGCCCCGGTGGCCCGCCGTGTGTCCGCGAGTCAGGGAGTCCCATGACCACCGCCGCCGCCCGCCCCAGCGACCGGAGGATCAGTCCCGTCTTCCTCGGGATCGTCGCCGTCACCGCGGTCACGGGCTGGGCCACCTGGACCGGGTTCGCCGAGCAGCCGGGCGTGGCCGTGTTCCTGTTCGTGACCGCCGCGTGGATCGTGTCGCTGTGCCTGCACGAGTACGCGCACGCCCGCACCGCGCTGCACAGCGGCGACATCTCGGTCGGCGCGAAGGGCTACCTCACCCTGAACCCGGTCAAGTACACGCACGCCCTGCTCAGCATCGTGCTCCCCGTGCTGTTCGTGATCATGGGCGGCATCGGTCTGCCGGGCGGTGCCGTGTTCATCGAGCGCGGGCGGATCCGGGGCCGCTGGCGGCACAGTCTGATCTCGGCGGCGGGCCCGCTGACGAACGTGCTGTTCGCCGTGGTGTGCACGGCCCCGTTCTGGCTGGACGCGCTGGACGGCGTGCCGCGCGACTTCCGGCTCGCGCTGGCCTTCCTCGCGCTGCTCCAGGTCACGGCCGCGATCCTGAACTTCCTGCCGGTGCCGGGGCTGGACGGCTACGGCGTGATCGAGCCCTGGCTCTCGTACAACGTGCGGCGGCAGGTGGAGCCGCTCGCGCCGTTCGGCCTGCTGATCGTGTTCGCGCTGCTGTGGATCCCGTCCGTCAACGCGGTGTTCTTCGACGCGATCGACGCGATCCTGCGCGCGCTGGGGATCGGCGAGATCGACACGTACTGCGGCTTCGAGCTCTACCGCTTCTGGCAGACGGACCCGCTGTGCGAGGTCAGCCCGTGACGGACGTGGAGCGCCGCGCGTCCTTGCCGCGCTTGACGTAGTACCAGCACATGTTGGACGACAGCCCCGACAGCAGCACCCACACGACGCCGATCAGCACGCTGCCCTGCACGAAGGAGACGACGGCGGCGGCCACGGCGAGGACGCAGACGACCAGGGCGTAGAGGGCGAGGCGGGGCATGGGGCGGGCTCCTGTCGGGGGACACGTGCGGGTACTGCGCCGGCGCGGCCGGCACCCACCAGTGTCCCCCATCGCCTCACACGTCCGTGACGCGGAGCCCGGCGTGTGCCTTGTAGCGGCGGTTGACGGAGATCAGGTTGGCGACCAGCGACTCCACCTGGTGGGCGTTGCGCAGCCGCCCGGCGAAGACCCCGCGCATGCCGGGGATGCGGCCGGCCAGGGCCTGCACGATCTCCACGTCGGCGCGCACCTCGCCGAGCACCATCACATCGGTGTCGATCTCGTCGATCTCCGGGTCCTGGAGGAGGACCGCCGACAGGTGGTGGAAGGCGGCGGTGACCCGGCTGTCCGGCAGCAGCGCGGCGGCCTGCTCGGCGGCGCTGCCCTCCTCGGGCTTGAGCGCGTAGGCGCCCTTCTTGTCGAAGCCGAGCGGGTTGACGCAGTCGACGACGAGCTTGCCGGCCAGTTCCTCGCGCAGCGACTGAAGGGTCTTGCCGTGGCCCTCCCACGGCACGGCGACGATCACCACGTCGCTGCGCCGTGCGGTCTCGGCGTTGTCGGCGCCCTCGACGCCGTGCCCGATCTCCTCGGCGGCGGCCTCGGCACGCTCGGCGGCGCGCGAGCCGACGATCACCTTCTGGCCGGCCTTGGCGAGGCGGTAGGCGAGGCCCTTGCCCTGGGGGCCGGTGCCGCCGAGCACGCCGACGACCAGCCCGGAGACGTCGGGCAGGTCCCAGGGGTCCTTGGCGGGGGCCTTCTGTGCAGCACTGTCGGTAGAGGTCATGGGCCGACCCTACGTCCGACCGGCCCGCCGCACCGGCGCGGGTGCCGCGGTCCGGACACCGTCCCCGGTCGGGCGAATCGGCGGCGAACGCCGGGTCACGCGCCGCCGGTTGAGGCAGGATGCGGGCGCATGGACGCCGTACGGGTCGCGCTGCTGCGGGAAGTGCTCGCCGGGACGGAGTGGCTGGGAGCCACCCGGAGGTTCGCGGGGGCGCTGCGGGAGTCGGTCGTGCCGCACGGGGGCGGCCTGCTGCTGGTGGGCACCGCCGGGCACGAGCCGTGGCACCTGGCGGCGCACCTCGTGGACGAGGCCGCCTGGTCGGGGACGCCGGAGCTGGCCCCCACGCTCGTACGGCACGACGCGCGCCCGTCGGATCCGGCACATCTGGCGGTGGGGCTGGGGCGGCTGGCGGCGGCACGCCGCGGGGAGACCCTGCTCGTGGTGACGCCCGACACCCCGGACGCCCCGCTCCTGGAACGGGTGCACGACGCCCGCCGGGCCGGTACGACGGTGCTGGCGCTGGGCACGGGCGAGCGGGAGCTGACGGCCATGGCGCACGAGGCGCTGACCGTGCCGGACGGGGCGGAGTTGGACCTGGACACCGTGCAGCACCTGGTCAGCGCGGCGGCCGGGGAGAACGCGGTGCCGCCCCCGCGCGGCCGCCACCGCTTCCGGGACCGCCTGTCCCGCCTGGCCGACCACCTGACCGCCCCGCCCCCACCGCACTGGTGACGAGCGCCGGCCCGCCGCTCCGGGCCGCCGTCGCCCGTGGTGCGAATGTGCCCGTTGGGTCACAGAGCGGCCCATGTCGGTGGTCTTCGGAACTCCGCACGCCGACTCGCGCGTCCTCGTGCCCGTACGGCCGTCGAGGGACGGCAGGATCGGAACCGATCATCCCCTATGGTGCTGAGTCACGGGGGGCGACGGTATGCACGGCGGGCAGTGAGGCGACGGTATGGCGCAGCAGGCGTACATGACGGAGACGGACAGCGGCGGCTCGGATCCCGAGCGCCGGCAAAACCGGCTTCGGCGCCTGTTCGACCGGGTGGTCACCGGCTGGCGCGGCGACCGGCGGATCTGGCGCCGGGGCCTCATCACCGCCGCCGTCGCCGTCGTCCTGGCCGGGGTCATGGCGGCCCACTCGCACATCCCGAACGCCATCGGCAACCTCGGCAGCCTCACGGAGACGTTCCTGCCGTGGTTCGGCCTGCTGATCCCGGTCCTGCTGGTGATCGCCCTCGCCCGCAAGTCGGCGACCGCGCTGATCGCGCTGGTGCTCCCGGTGAGCGTGTGGCTCAACCTCTTCGGTGGCCTGCTCTTCGACAAGACCGGCGCCGGCGGCGACCTCACGGTGGCCACGCACAACGTCAACGCCGCCAACGCCGACCCCGCCGGCACCGCCCGCGCAGTGGCCGCGTCCGGCGCGGACGTGCTGGCCCTGGAGGAGCTGAAGGCGGCGGCGGTGCCGACGTACGAGAAGGCACTGGAGTCGAAGTACCGCCACCACGCGGTCGTGGGCACCGTCGGGCTGTGGAGCAAGTACCCCCTCAGCGACGTGCGGGCCGTCGACATCGAGCTCGGCTGGAAGCGCGCGATGCGCGCCACCGTCGCCACCCCGTCCGGGCCGCTCGCGGTGTACGTCGCCCACCTGCCCTCCGTCCGGGTGAAGCTGGAGGCCGGCTTCACCGCCCGGCAGCGGGACAAGAGCGCCGACGCCCTCGGCGAGGCGATCGCCGACGAGACGCTGCCCCGCAAGATCCTGCTCGGCGACCTCAACGGCACCATGAACGACCGCGCGCTCACCGCGATCACCTCCCAGATGCGTTCGCCGCAGGGCGCCGTGGGGGGCGGCTTCGGCTTCAGCTGGCCGGCGTCGTTCCCGATGGCCCGCATCGACCAGATCCTGGTCGACGGCGTCGAACCGCTGAGCAGCTGGACGCTCCCGGCCACCGGCAGCGACCACCTCCCGATCGCCGCGCGTGTGAAGGTCGACACAACGGCTTCCTGAGATTCGTCGGCGGAATACTCGCCCTGAGAGGCTTTGTTCCGTACGGGAACATAGGCGTTCCAGACGTACAGATGCACGTACAGACGCTCATCCCGTACGGACCCCCGCTCTCGAAAGCGAGTTTTCCTTCATGCCCCTGGCCCTGCTCGCCCTTGCCGTGGGCGCCTTCGGCATCGGTACGACCGAGTTCGTGATGATGGGCCTGCTGCCCGACGTCGCGGACGACCTGAACATCTCCATCCCCAGCGCCGGCCACCTGGTCTCGGCCTACGCGCTGGGCGTCGTCATCGGCGCCCCGCTGCTCGCCGCGGCGACCGCGCGGATGTCCCGCCGTACGGTGCTGATCGCGCTGATGGCCCTCTTCGTGGCCGGCAACGCGTTGTCCGCGTTCGCCCCCGGCGAGGTCTCCCTGCTCGCCGCCCGCTTCGTCAGCGGCCTGCCGCACGGCGCCTTCTTCGGCGTCGGCGCGGTGGTGGCCACCGGCATGGTGGCACCGGAACGCAAGGCCCGCTCCGTCTCCCTGATGTTCCTGGGCCTCACCGTCGCCAACATCGTCGGCGTGCCCGCGGCCACCGCCATGGGCCAGCAGCTCGGCTGGCGGGCGACCTTCCTCGGCGTGAGCGCGATCGGCGTCGCGGCGATAGCGGCCCTGGTCGCCCTGATCCCGCGCGAGAACGCCCCCGCCCCCACCACGGGCCTGCGCGGCGAACTGGCCGCCCTGCGCTCCGTCCCCGTCTGGCTGGCCCTCGGCACGACGGTCGCCGGCTTCGGCGCGCTGTTCGCCGCGTACAGCTACATCACGCCGATGCTCACGGACGCCGCCGGCTTCGCCGAGGCCAGCGTGACGCTGCTGCTCGCCCTGTTCGGCGTCGGCGCCACCGCGGGCAACCTGCTGGGCGGCCGCCTGGCCGACCACTCCCTGCGCGGCACCCTCTTCGGCGGCCTCGCCTCGCTGGTCGTCGTCCTCGCCCTCTTCCCGCTCCTGATGCGCACGGAGGTCACGGCGGCCGCCGCCGTCGCCCTCCTCGGCATGGCCGCCTTCATCACCGGCTCGCCCCTCCAGCTGATGGTCATGGAAAAGGCGTCGGCGGCCCCCTCCCTCGCCTCCTCGGCCAACCAGGCCGCCTTCAACCTCGCCAACGCCGGCGGCGCCTGGATCGGCGGCCTCGCCCTGGCAGCGGGCTTCGGCGTGACGTCCCCGGCGACGGCGGGCGCGGGCCTGGCGGTGCTCGGCCTGGCGGTCGCGGCCGCGGCGTGGGCGGTCGACCGACGCCGGGCCGTCGCTGCTCCGGTGCCCGGGCGGGAGCGCGTGGTCGCGGGGCACGTGCCGGAGGAGGCGGAGCCGGTACGACGGTGACGTGCGGGGCGACCCGCACTGACCGCGGGGGAGCCGGCGACCGGCGGGGACGCCGAAATCCGCGTGCGAAGCCGCCCTCCCCGCACGAGGATGCGGGGCATGACCGCCCTCGTCACCGCCCCCGCCCGCCTCGGTGAGACCCGCCTGCCGGACGGGCGCCAGCTCGGCTGGGCCGAGTGGGGCCCACCGGACGGCGTGCCGGTCCTGCTCTGCCCCGGCGCCGCCACGAGCCGCCGGCTCGGCTTCGGCGCCGGCGTCGTGGAGGCGCTCGGCGTCCGCCTGGTCTCCGTGGACCGCCCCGGCCTGGGCGCCTCCACACCCGCCCCCGGCCGCACCTTCGCCGACTTCGCCGCCGACATGCGCGCCCTGTGCGCCCTGCGGGCCCTGGACCGCCCGGCCGTGGTCGGCAACTCACAGGGCGCCCCGTTCGCCCTCGCCTGCGCGGAGGCGGGCGTCGCCTCCGCACTGGCCCTCGTCTCGGCCGCGGACGAGGTGGCGGCCCCCGAGTTCGCCGCCGCACTGCCCGCGGAGTTGCGCGCACTGACCGAACGCGCCGTGCGGGACCCCTCCGGCGCCGAAGACTTCTTCGCCGGGTTCGACGCGGACACGATGTGGAACATGGTCATGGGCGGCAGCCCGGACTGCGACCTCGCCGTGTACCGGGAGGAAGGCTTCTCGTCCGCCTACCGCCGCGCCCTGGCGGAGGGCTTCGCCCAGGGCGCGGCGGCCGGCTACGCCCGCGACACGGTCCTCGCCATGGGACGCTGGCCCTTCACGCTCGACGCCGTCACCGTCCCGGTCGACATCTGGTACGGCGAACACGACACCGGCCACTCCCCGGACAACGGCACCCTCCTCGCGACCCGAATACGGGGTTCCCGCCGCCGCGTCGTACCGGACGCCGGGGGTGCGGTGCTGTGGACCCACGCGGAGCCGATCCTGACCTCGCTGCTGGCCGGTCACCCGTTGGCGTGCGCGGGGTCCCGTTCCCGCCCGCAGGCGTAGTACGGCGCCCTAGCGTGTCGCCCGTCGCGATACGACGCGTACGAGGAGGGGTGCGGATGTCCGGGAACGGCGAGGCGGACGAGCCGGGTTGGGAGGTCGACCCGGACGACGAGTGGGGTGTGGCGGTCCTCGCCACCGTGGGACGCCAGCTGAAGCTGCGGCGCGAGGCGGTGGGGATGCGGGCGTCCGAGTTCGGGACGGCGGTGGGGTATGGGGAGGACCTGGTCTACAAGGTCGAGGGTGGGAAGCGGATTCCTCGGCGGGAGTATCTGCAGCGGGCCGATGAGGTGCTGGAGGCAGGCGGGCTGCTGATGGCGATGTGGGAGGACGTGGCGAAGGTCCGGTACCCGAAGCGGGTCAGGGAACTGGCGAAGCTGGAGGCCCAGGCGGTCGAGATCGGGCTGTACAGCACGCACAACGTGCACGGTCTGCTGCAGACCGAGGCGCACATGCGCGCGTTGTTCGACGCCTGGCTTCCTGCCTATTCGGAGGAGGAGACGGAACGCATGGTGGCCGCGCGGTTGGCTCGCCGCTCGGTCTACGACAGGTCTCCGGCGCCCACCCTCATCTTCGTGCAGGAGGAAGCGACGCTGCGCCGCCCGGTCGGAGGCAGGATGGTGTGGCGTCGGCAGCTCGAACGGCTACTGGAACTGGGGGAGTTGCGGAACGTGTCGATTCAGGTGATGCCGACCGACTGCGAGGAGCACATCGGGACGGGTGGTCTGATCGAAGTGCTCAAATTCCCCGACGGGACCGCGGTGGCGCGTTCAGAGGGGGCCTTTGCCGGGCGGCCAGTGACCGATCCGAAGCAGCTCAGGATCCTGGAACTGCGCTATGGCATGATCCGGGCCCAGGCTCTCACACCCCGAGAGTCGCGGGCCGTCATCGAACAGATGCTTGGAGAGTCATGATCCGCATCCCCGCAACCCTGGACGCGCCCACGCTGGTCTGGTTCAAGAGCAGCTACAGCAGCAGCGGAGACGGCAACGACTGCGTCGAGGTCGCGACAACCCCCGCAACCATCCACATCCGCGACTCCAAGCACCCCGACGGCCCCTACCTCGCCGTGCCCCCGGCCGCGTGGGCCGCGTTCGTGGCCGCCACCGGCAAGCAGTGAGCCCCGGACACAGTGGTCCGGGGCTCAGTCGCGCGCGGCTCAGACCATGGTCGTGTGCGCGTGGCCCTGTGCCGAGGCGCCGCCGAAGGGGGCCGCGGCGCCCAGGCCGGCGGTGACGGAGAACGGGCCGCCCTCCGCGTGGAGACCGGCACCGACGGCGCCGTCGGCCGTGATGAGCGCCGTGCCGATGGCGATGTTGCCGCCGGACACCTGGTCCAGGTCCGCGTCGGAGATCTCAGCCGTTTCGACCTGGGGGACGAGGTTCATGACAGGTCTTTCCTCTCGTACTGACGAAAAAGGGGAGCGGTGAAACACGCACGCCCCCGTTCCGGGGTTGGGGGATCCCGGAAACAGTCACCGGCGTGCCGCGCACCGATCAAAGCACGGGGGCTAATGGGCCACCATCCGCGTCCTGTTGACGGCCCGGACCCGAGCGTCCACGAGTTCATCAGTGTGTGCATGCGGTCGCGGAAAAGGCCTGCGTCTTCACGCTTCCCGCTGGTTTCGGGGCTCCCCGGGGCCGGGATGCGCGCAGATCGCCCTCCGCGCATCCGGCATGCCCCGCCCCTGCGACCGTGCGATGAACGGTGTGCAGGTCCGAGGGAGGTTTGGCGTCGGCCCCGGCCGTCCTACAGCACCGGCAGCGACTTCCGCAGCTCGAACGCCGTCACCTGCGACCGGTACTCCTCCCATTCCTGCCGCTTGTTGCGCAGGAAGAAGTCGAAGACGTGCTCGCCGAGGGTCTCGGCGACCAGGTCGCTGCGTTCCATCAGGGCGAGGGCCTCGCCCAGGTTCTGGGGGAGGGGCTCGATGCCCAGGGCGCGGCGCTCCGAGTCCGAGAGGGCCCAGACGTCGTCCTCGGCGCCCGGCGGGAGTTCGTAGCCCTCCTCGATGCCCTTGAGGCCGGCGGCCAGGAGGACGGCGTAGGTGAGGTACGGGTTGGCGCCGGAGTCGATGGAGCGGACCTCGACGCGGGCGGAGCCGGTCTTGCCGGGCTTGTACATGGGGACGCGGACGAGGGCCGAGCGGTTGTTGTGGCCCCAGCAGATGTAGGACGGGGCCTCGCCGCCCGCGCCGGCCGTGCGCTCGCTGCCGCCCCAGATGCGCTTGTACGAGTTCACCCACTGGTTCGTGACCGCCGAGATCTCCGCCGCGTGCCGCAGCAGGCCCGCGATGAAGGAGCGGCCGACCTTGGAGAGCTGGTACTCGGCGCCCGACTCGTAGAACGCGTTGCGGTCGCCCTCGAAGAGCGACAGGTGGGAGTGCATGCCCGAGCCCGGGTACTCCGAGAACGGCTTCGGCATGAAGGTGGCCTGGAGGCCCTGTTCGAGGGCCACCTGCTTCATGACCAGGCGGAACGTCATGATGTTGTCCGCCGTGGAGAGCGCGTCCGCGTAGCGCAGGTCGATCTCCTGCTGGCCCGGCGCGCCCTCGTGGTGGGAGAACTCCACCGAGATGCCCATCGACTCCAGCATGGTGATCGCCTGGCGGCGGAAGTCCATGCCGATGTTCTGCGGGGTGTGGTCGAAGTACCCGGAGTTGTCCGCGGGCGTCGGGACCGAGCCGTCGACCGGCTTGTCCTTCAGGAGGAAGAACTCGATCTCCGGGTGGGTGTAGAAGGTGAAGCCCAGGTCGGAGGTGCGGGCCAGGGCGCGCTTGAGGACGTAGCGCGGGTCCGCGAAGGACGGCGAGCCGTCGGGCATGAGGATGTCGCAGAACATCCGCGCCGTGCCGGGGGCCTCCGCGCGCCAGGGCAGGACCTGGAAGGTCGACGGGTCCGGCTTGGCGATCATGTCGGACTCGTAGACCCGGGCGAAGCCCTCGATCGCGGAGCCGTCGAAGCCGATGCCCTCGTCGAAGGCCTGCTCCAGCTCGGCCGGGGCCACGGCGACGGACTTCAGGAAGCCCAGCACGTCCGTGAACCACAGGCGTACGAACCGGATGTCGCGCTCCTCCAGCGTCCGGATCACGAACTCCTGCTGCTTGTCCATCTTCCGCTTCCCCATCCTTGCTGGTCAGGCCGCCTGTCTCCGGTACGGCGGGAGGCGGTCGGGCACCTGAGCATCACACCACAGCACGGTTTCGTACGCGTTGCGGGCCTCGATCGGCCCACCGGCCCTCCCCGCAGCGTAGAGGCCACGTGTTCGATCGGGCCATTCCTGGGGTCCCACGAGGACAGATCCTGTGATCTCCCTACGACTGAGCTCTCCTCCACCATTACGATCAGCGAACCTCACAGCCCCCTTTCCGAAGAAGTTTCCCCAGAAGGGCACACCCCATGGGTTCCGCCAAGAAGAGCAGCAACACGGCGCGACAGGCACGCATAGCCGAGATGCGGCGCGCCGAGGAGGCCCGCGAGCGCCGGAACCGGATCCTCACGATCGCGGTGAGCGCCGTGGTCGTCGCCGGTCTCGTCGTCGGCGGTGTCGTCCTCGTCCGGTCGCAGTCCGGCGACTCCGACGACGCCGCGGCGTCCGACGACAAGAGCACCGGCAAGTTCGTCGCCGGGGAGGACGGGGTGCAGACCTGGGAGGGGAACCTGTCCCGCAACCACGTCGCCAAGAAGGTGACGTACCCCGTCGAGCCCCCGGTCGGCGGCGACCACAACCAGGTCTGGATGAACTGCGACGGCGACGTGTACACCAAGCCGCTGAACAACGAGAACGCCGTGCACTCGCTGGAGCACGGCGCGGTGTGGGTGACGTACACCAGCAAGGCCCCGAAGGCCGAGGTCGAGAAGCTGGCCGCCAAGGTCAAGAAGACGCCGTACTCGCTGATGAGCCCGGTCGAGGGGCAGAAGGACCCGATCATGCTCTCCGCCTGGGGGCACCAGCGCACGGTGACGGGTGCCGACGACCCGAACGTGAACACGTTCTTCGAGAAGTTCGTCCAGGGCGAGCAGACCCCCGAGCCGGGTGCCGCCTGCACCAACGGGCTGTCCGAGTGACACCGCAACGGGCCGGCTGGATCGCGGGCGCCGCCGCGGCGGCGCTCGTCGCGGCCGGCGGCATCACCTACGCGGTCGCCGGGGACGACGGCGCGGACCGCGTCCCGTCCGCCGACTCCGCGGACGCCGGCTTCGCGCGGGACATGTCGGTGCACCACCAGCAGGCCGTGGAGATGTCGTACATCGTGCGCGACCGCACCGAGGACGAGGAGGTGCGGCGACTCGCGTACGACATCGCGCAGACGCAGGCCAACCAGCGCGGCATGATGATCGGCTGGCTCGACCTGTGGGGGTTGCCGAAGGTGTCGTCCGACCCGCCGATGACCTGGATGGGCATGGGGGACATGCCGTCCGCCGGCGAGGGCTCGCTGATGCCGGGGATGGCCACCGACGCCCAGATGGAGAAGCTCGGGACCCTCGACGGGAAGCAGGCCGAGGTCTACTACCTCCAGCTGATGACCGAGCACCACCGGGGCGGCGTCCACATGGCCGAGGGGTGCGTCGAGAAGTGCACGGTCGGGGTGGAGAAGCGGCTGGCCCGCGGGATGGTGGAGTCGCAGGAGTCGGAGATCCGGCTGATGGCGGACCTGTTGGCGGAGCGGGGCGCGAAGCCGCTGAAATGAGGCGGACATCGGGACGACACCCCATTGTGTCGTTCTGACGATTACACTGGGCGCGTGCCCCGACTACGACTCGCCCTGAACCAGATCGACTCCACCGTCGGCGACATCGCCGCGAACGCGGAGTCGGTCGTCCGCCGGACCCGGCACTCGGCCGAGCAGGGAGCCCACCTGGTGGCGTTCCCGGAAATGATGCTGACCGGGTACCCCGTCGAGGACCTGGCCCTGAGGTCGTCCTTCGTGGAGGCCTCCCGCGCCGCCCTGCGCTCCCTCGCGGCACGGCTCGCGGACGAGGGCCTCGGCGAGCTGCCGGTGGTCGTGGGCTACCTCGACCGCTCGGCGACCGCCCAGCCGAAGTACGGCCAGCCCGCCGGCGCCCCGCAGAACGCGGCGGCCGTGCTGTACGGCGGCGAGGTGGCGCTGAGCTTCGCCAAGCACCACCTGCCGAACTACGGCGTCTTCGACGAGTTCCGCTACTTCGTGCCCGGCGACACCATGCCGGTGGTGCGGGTGCGCGGCGTCGACGTGGCCCTCGCCATCTGCGAGGACCTGTGGCAGGACGGCGGCCGGGTGCCGGCCGCGCGCTCTGCCCACGCCGGGCTGCTGCTCTCCGTCAACGCCTCGCCCTACGAGCGCGACAAGGACGACACCCGGCTGGAGCTGGTGCGCAAGCGGGCCCAGGAGGCCGGGTGCACCACGGCGTACCTCGCAATGGTCGGCGGGCAGGACGAGCTCGTCTTCGACGGCGACTCGATCGTGGTCGACCGGGACGGCGAGGTCGTGGCGCGGGCCCCGCAGTTCTCCGAGCAGTGCATGGTCCTGGACCTCGACCTGCCGGCCGCCGACGCCGACGCCCCGGCCGGCGTGGTCGACGACGGGCTGCGCATCGACCGGGTGGTGCTGTCCGAGGAACCGGTGCCCGCCTACGCGCCCGAGCTGTCCGGCGGTCACGCCGAGCGGCTGGACGACGCCGAGGAGGTCTACTCGGCGCTGGTCGTCGGGCTGCGCGCGTACGTCGCCAAGAACGGCTTCCGCTCGGTGCTGATCGGGCTGTCCGGCGGCATCGACTCCGCCCTGGTCGCGGCGATCGCCTGCGACGCGGTGGGCGCGGAGCACGTGTACGGGGTGTCGATGCCGTCCAAGTACTCCTCCGGCCACTCCAAGGACGACGCGGCGGAGCTGGCGCGCCGCACCGGGCTCCACTACCGCACCGTGGCGATCGAGCCGATGTTCGACGCGTACATGGGTGCGCTCGGCCTGACCGGGCTCGCGGAGGAGAACCTCCAGTCCCGGCTGCGGGGGACGCTGCTGATGGCGATCTCCAACCAGGAGGGCCACCTCGTCCTGGCGCCGGGCAACAAGTCGGAGCTGGCGGTCGGGTACTCGACGCTGTACGGCGACTCCGTGGGCGCCTACGGACCCATCAAGGACGTCTACAAGACGTCCGTCTTCCGCCTGGCCGAGTGGCGCAACCGGGCCGCCGAGGCCCGCGGGCAGACCCCGCCGATCCCCGAGAACTCGATCACCAAGCCCCCGAGCGCCGAGCTGCGCCCCGGCCAGGTCGACACCGACTCGCTGCCGGACTACCCGGTGCTGGACGCCATCCTGGAGCTGTACGTCGACCGGGACCGGGGCGCTGACGAGATCGTGGCGGCCGGGTACGACCGGGCGCTGGTGGCGAAGACGCTGCGGATGGTCGACACCGCCGAGTACAAGCGCCGCCAGTACCCGCCGGGCACCAAGATCTCGCCGAAGGGCTTCGGCAAGGACCGCCGGCTGCCGATCACCAACCGCTGGCGGGAGTCGGGCTGACGGAGCCGTGCGGCCCCGCGGGGCGGCTCAGCCGACGCGGATGACGTGCTTCCCGCGCACGCCCCCGCGCTCCAGCGCCCGGTGGGCGGCGGCGATACCGGCGAGGGGGTGCACCGTGTCCACCACGGGACGCAGGGCGCCGCTCTCGGCCAGCGCCGTCAGCTCGGTGAGCAGGGGGCGGCCGGGGTTGCCGCTGAAGAACCGCACGCGGCGGGAGCCGAACACCGTCGACGCGAGCAGGTAGGCGAGCGAGGCGGCCGGGTTCGCGGTGTCGAAGGCGATCGCCACCATGCGGCCGCCCGGAGCCAGCAGCCCGCGGTAGGCGCGCAGTTCCGTGCCGACCGTGTCGAGGACGACGTCGAACCGGCCGAGGCCGGCCGCCCCGGTGGTGGCGTAGTCGAAGGCCTCGTCGGCGCCCAGGTCACGGACGAAGTCGAGATTCCGGGCCCCGGCGAGTGCCGTGACGTGGGCGCAGTAGGCCCGGCCGAGCTGGACGGCGACGCTGCCGACCCCGCCCGCCGCCCCGCGGACCAGCAGCCGTTCCCCCACGCGCAGGCGGGCCTTGTCCCGCAGGGCGACGACGGACGTCGTGCCTCCCGCGAGCAGGGACACCGCGTCCGTCGCGTCGAGGGCGGAGGGCGCGAGGGCCACCCGCTCGGGCGGTACGGCCACGAACTCCGCGGCGCTGCCGAACATCCGGCGGCGGGGGAGCAGCCCCCACACCCGGTCGCCGGCCGCGACGCCGGACCCGGGCGGCCCCGGCGTGACGACCTCGCCGACGAAGTCGATGCCGGTGCGTTTGGGGAAGCCCCGCCCGGTCAGGCCGGTCACCAGCCTGACCTTCCCGGCCCGCCCGGCCAGTTCGCCGCCGTTGACACTGGCGGCGAGGACGCGGACCAGGATCTCGCCGGGTGCGGCGACCGGCTTGGGCACGGTGCCCTCGTACAGGACCTCGGGAGGGCCGTACCTGTCGTACAGCGCGGCGCGCATCTCACTCATGCCCTGCACGCTAAGCCCGTAACCGGACGGGGTCGTCCACTTGAGCTAATGTGAGAAACATGGCCGCCGCTTCTTCTCGGATGCCGCCCGCACTGCGCGCGGACGCGCGCCACAACCGCGACCGCATCCTGGAGGCGGCCCGCGGTCTGTTCGCCGCCCGGGGCCTGGACGTTCCGATGGCGGCCGTGGCCCGTCGCGCCGGCGTCGGGGTCGCCACGCTCTACCGGCGCTTCCCCACCCGGGAGTCGCTCGTCACGACGGTCTTCGCGGACCAGCTCAGGATGTGCGCGGGCACCATCGACGAGGCCCTCGCCGACCCCGACCCCTGGGCGGGCTTCTGCGGGGTCGTCGAGAAGGTCTGCGCGCTGAACATCCTCGACCGGGGTTTCGCCGCCGCGTTCCTCACGGCGTTCCCGGACGCGACGGAGTTCGAGGAGACCCGCGTGCGCGCGGAGGAGGGGTTCGCGGTGCTCGCGCGGCGGGCGAAGGACGCGGGGCGGCTGCGCGCCGACTTCGACCGCAGCGACCTCACGCTCGTGTTCATGGCCAACAACGGCATCCACGCCCGGTCCACGGAGGCCGCCCTCGCGGCGTCCCGCCGCCTGGTGGCCCTCCTGCTGCACTCCTTCCGGGCCGACCTCGCCGCCCCGGAGGGCGCCGGGCCCCCGCTCCCGCCCCCGGCACCCCTCGACCTGTACCACCTGCCGTGGCCCGGGGCGGACAGCTCTTAGCCCTGCCCCTTCAGCTCCGTCAGCACCTGGTGCAACGGCTCCGTCGCCCTGCGCCGGTACTCCTGGACCGCCCAGCCGTTGCCGTCCGGGTCCTTGAAGTACATGAAGGTGGCGCCGTCGTCCGGCGCGTACTGCACCGGCTCGGAGACGTCGAGGCCGCGGCCCACCAGTTCCGCGTGGGCCGCCTTGATGTCGGCGACGCACAGCTGCAGCCCCTGGTACGAGCCGGGCTCGGGGCGGGTCTGTCCCTGGGCCATGTCCCAGATGGCGTCGCCGAGGGCGATCGAGCAGCCGGAGCCCGGGGGCGTCAGCTGGACGATCCGCATCCCCGGCATGACCTCCTGGTCGATGTCGACGTGGAAACCGACCTTGTCACGGTAGAAGTCCCGGGCGCGGTCGATGTCGGTCACGGGGAGCGGGATCACTTCGAGGGTGAAGTCCACGGCCATACTCCTTCGACGTCCTTGTCGAGCACGAGCAGTTGCACGAGCAGTCACACGAGCAATCAGTAGTGGTACCGCGCCTGCACGACGACCAGCACGTCGTCGCCCGGCTTGTACACCAGACGGTGCGTGTCGTCGATGCGCCGTGACCAGTAGCCCGACAGGTCGCCCTTCAGCGGCTCGGGCTTGCCGATGCCCTTGAACGGGTCACGGGTGATGTCGGCGATCAGTTTGTTGATCCGTTTGGTCATCTTCCGGTCGCTCTCGGCCCAGTGGACGTAGTCCTCCCAGCCGTGGGACGTGAAAGTGATCCTCACGCCCGCTCCGCGTCCGGGTCGATCAGTTCGCGCGGTCGCGCAGCGCCGGACTCGGCCTCCGCGATCGAGTCGAGCAGACGGCGCGCGTTCTTGGGCGACCGCAGGAGATGCACCGTCTCCGTCCAGGCCGTGAAGTCCTCCTCGGACATGAGCACGGCGTTTCCCTTGCGGGAGGTGATGTGCACCGGGGCATGGTCCTCGTTGACCTGCTCTATCAGCGGGAACAGGTTCTGACGGGCTTCGCTGGCGGTGATGGACATACCAGTGCCTCCCTTCGCGGCTTGTACAAGATATCGTACGAGTCCGGAGCGGTCCACCGGAGAGCGGGACCGGTACGCCCCGGCGCCCGCGCGCGACTCCCCGGTTACGCTCGGCGGTAGACCTTGATCCCAGGGGCCCGACAGGAGGCCGAGATGACGACGCCGGGGCGCAGGAGCAGCACCTTCACGCGGCTGCTGCGGCACGGCTTCACCGACCCCTCGGCCGCCGAGCGGCTGCTGGACGGCGCGGAGCTGGCGCCGGTCCGCGCCGACCCGGTCCTGCTGGAGGCGCTGGGCGCCACCGCCGATCCCGACCTCGCCCTGCACGGCCTGGTCCGGCTGCTGGAGGCACAGCCCGACCCCACCGCCCGCCGGGAGCTGCTGGACACCCTGATAGCGGCCAAGCCCCTGCGCGACCGTCTCCTCGGCGTGCTCGGCGCCTCGGAGGCGCTCGCCGACCACCTCGCCCGGCACGCCGGGGACTGGCAGGCCCTCGTCACCTACGAGCCGCGCGATCTGCACCGCGGAGTGGCGGAGTTCGAGCGCGGCCTCGCCGAGGCGACCGACCCCGTCTCCCTGCGCGTCGCCTACCGTCGCTGCCTGCTGTCCATCGCCGCCCGCGACGTGTGCGGCACGATCGACGTCGCCGAGACCGCCGCCGAGCTGGCCGACCTCGCCACCGCCACCCTGCGCGCCGCCCTCGCCCTCGCCGAGGCCGCCGCGCCCGAGGACGCCGCGCGGTGCCGGCTCGCGGTGATCGCGATGGGCAAGTGCGGCGGCCACGAGCTGAACTACGTCTCCGACGTGGACGTGATCTTCGTCGGCGAGGCCGCCGACGACACCGCGGGGGCCGACGAGGAGGCCAAGGCGCTGCGGGCCGCGACCTCGCTCGCCTCGCACATGATGCGCATCTGCTCCGAGACCACCGTCGAGGGCTCCATCTGGCCCGTCGACGCCAACCTCCGCCCCGAGGGCCGCAACGGGCCGCTGGTGCGCACCCTCAGCAGCCACCTGGCCTACTACCAGCGCTGGGCCAAGACCTGGGAGTTCCAGGCGCTGCTCAAGGCCCGCCCGGTGGCCGGCGACCCGGGCCTCGGCGCCGCGTACGTCGCCGCCCTCCAGCCCCTGGTGTGGCAGGCCGCCGAGCGGGAGAACTTCGTCCCGGACGTGCAGAAGATGCGCCGCCGGGTGGTGGAGACCATCCCCGTCGCCGAGGTCGACCGTCAGCTCAAGCTGGGCCCGGGCGGCCTCAGGGACGTCGAGTTCGCCGTGCAGCTGCTCCAGCTGGTGCACGGGCGCTCCGACACGTCCCTGCACAGCGGTACGACCCTGTCCGCGCTGTCCGCGCTGGCCGCGGGCGGGTACGTCGGCCGGACCGACGCCGCCCAGCTCGACGAGGCGTACCGCTTCCTGCGCTCCATGGAGCACCGCATCCAGCTGCACCGGCTGCGGCGCACCCACCTGGTGCCCGAGGACGAGGCCGACCTGCGCCGTCTCGGCCGCTCCCTCGGCCTGCGCACCGACCCGGTGGCCGGTCTGCTGCGGGCGTGGAAGCGGCACGCCTCCGTCGTACGCCGGCTGCACGAGAAGCTGTTCTACCGGCCCCTGCTCGACGCGGTGGCCCAGCTGGCGCCGGGGGAGGCCCGGCTCAGTGCCGAGGCGGCCCGGGAGCGGCTGGTCGCCCTCGGGTACGCCGACCCGGCCGCCGCGCTCAGGCACCTGGAGGCGCTGGCGTCCGGCGTCACCCGCAAGGCGGCCATCCAGCGGACCCTGCTGCCCGTGCTCCTGGGCTGGTTCGCCGACTCCGCCGACCCGGACGCCGGGCTGCTGGGCTTCCGCAAGGTCTCCGACGCGCTCGGCAAGACGCCCTGGTACCTCAGGCTGCTGCGGGACGAGGGCGCGGCGGCCGAGAACCTCGCGCGCGTGCTCTCCGCCGGGCGGCTCGCCCCCGACCTGCTGCTGCGGGCACCGGAGGCGGTCGCGCTGCTCGGGGACGGCGACGCCGGGGGACTGGCGCCGCGCGGGCGGGCCCAGCTGGAGCAGGAGGTGCTCGCCGCGGTCCGCCGCGCCGACGGCGCCGAGCAGGCGGTCACGGTCGCGCGCGGGGTGCGCCGCCGGGAGCTGTTCCGTACGGCCGCCGCCGACATCGTCGGCTCCTACGGCACCGAGGCGCAGCCCGTCGAGGCCGACCAGGGCGCCCTGGTGGACCGCGTCGGCTCGGCGGTGTCCGACCTGACGGCGGCGACCCTGGGGGGGACGCTCCGGGCGGTCGTGCGGGACGGCTGGGGCGACACCCTGCCGACCCGGTTCGCGGTCATCGGCATGGGCCGCTTCGGCGGCCACGAACTGGGCTACGGCTCCGACGCGGACGTGCTGTTCGTGCACGAGCCGCGGGACGGGGTCGACGAGCGGGAGGCGGCCGACGCGGCGAACAGGGTCGTCTCCGAGATGCGCCGCCTGCTCCAGGTGCCGAGCGCCGACCCGCCCCTGATCATCGACGCCGACCTGCGCCCGGAGGGCAAGTCCGGGCCGCTGGTGCGGACGCTCAAGTCGTACGAGGCCTACTACCGGCGCTGGTCGCTGGTGTGGGAGTCGCACGCCCTGCTGCGGGCCGAGTTCGTGGCCGGCGACGAGGATCTGGGGCGGCGGTTCATCGAGCTGGTCGATCCGCTGCGGTACCCGGCGAAGGGGCTCACGGAGGACGCCGTACGGGAGATCCGGCGGCTGAAGGCCCGCATGGAGTCGGAGCGGCTGCCGCGCGGCGCGGACCCCAAGCTGCACGCCAAGCTGGGGCCGGGCGGGCTGTCCGACGTGGAGTGGACCGTGCAGCTGCTCCAGCTGCGGTACGGCCACCGGGAGGCGGGGCTGCGGACCACCCGGACGCGCGGGGCACTGGCCGCCGCCGCGGACGCCGGGCTCATCTCGGCGGAGAACGCCGCGACACTCGACGAGGCGTGGGTGCTGGCCACGCGGGTGCGCAACGCGGTGATGCTGGTGCGCGGCCGGGCCGGGGACACGTTCCCGACCGACCCGCGCGAGCTGGCGGCGGTGGGCCGCTACCTGGGCCACGGGCCCGGCCACGTGGGCGACATGCTCGACGAGTACCGCCGCACGGCCCGCCGGGCGCGGACGGTGGTGGAGGAGTTGTTCTACGAGTAACCCAGCCGCGCGCAGCTGCGGGCAGTCGTGCCGCTAGGGCCTGTCCGGCGGATCAGGTCGCAGGAAAGCGGCGGTATCTCATCGTCGCCGGTGAGCGGGGTCTGGTGCGTCCAGCTGCAAGGCGGAGGAGGGAGTCAACGCGGAGCGTTGGCGAGTGACGACAACGCGGCAGATGGGCGTGCCAGACCCCGCGTCTGCGGCATGATCCGCCGGACAGGCCCTAGGCCCGCGAGGGCAACCAGACCCCCCGCCGCACGGACACCACCCGCGGCAACGCATAAGGCGTGCTCCCGTACCAGAGCCCCGCCACCGCGTACCCGAACCCCAGACACAGCACACCCCCCACCGCATCCAGCCAGAAGTGGTTGGCAGTCGCCACGATCACCACCAGCGTGAGCACCGGATACAGCAGCCCCAGCACCCGCACCCACGGCACCGAAGTCAGCGCGAAGATCGTCAGACCGCACCACACCGACCACCCGATGTGCATCGAGGGCATCGCCGCGTACTGGTTGGACATGTTCTTCAGGTCCCCGGACGCCATCGACCCCCATGTCTCGTGGACCATCACGGTGTCGATGAAGTGCCCGCCGTTCATCAGCCGGGGCGGAGCGAGCGGATACAGGTAGTAGCCGACCAGGGCGACACCCGTCGTCGCGAAGAGGACGAGCCGGGTCGCCGCGTAGCGGCCGGGATGGCTGCGGTACAGCCACACCAGTACGCCCAGCGTCACCACGAAGTGCAGCGTGGCGTAGTAGTAGTTCATGCCGACGACCAGCCAAGTCACCGAGTTGACGGCATGGTTGATGGTCTCCTCGACCGCGATGCCGAGTTGGTGCTCGAGCCGCCAGATCCAGTCGGCGTTGCGCAGCGCCTGCGCCCGCTGCTCCGGTACGGCGTTGCGGATGAGCGAGTACGTCCAGTAACTCACCGCGATCAGCAGGATCTCGAACCACAGGCGGGGCCGACGAGGCGCACGGAGCCGGCGCACGAACCCCTGCTCCGGCTGCCCCGTCTCCTCCGTGACGGGGTGCGGAACGCCCTCTTCGAGGCGTTCCGGAGTCCTCACGGTCACGTCACCCATAGGCATGAAGTCTGCCAGAAAAGCCTTCCCCCACCGATCATCCCCCTGCCTCGGGCGGTCCGCACCCGCTTCCCCGGCCAGGGCAGGCCCTAGGGCCGGTTGCGCTCGCCCGGCGCCGACGCCGTCGAGCCGCGGACCACCAACTCCGGCATGAAGACGAACTCGCTGTGCGGCGCGGGGGTTCCGCCGATCTCCTCCAGCAGCGTGCGCACCGCCGCCTGCCCCATCGCCGGTACCGGCTTGCGGACGGTCGTCAGGGGCGGGTCGGTGAAGGCGATCAGCGGCGAGTCGTCGAAGCCGACGACCGAGAAGTCCTTGGGCACGTCCATCCCGCGCTGCCGGGCCGCCCGTATCGCGCCCAGCGCCATCATGTCGCTGGCGCAGACCACCGCCGTGCAGGCGCGATCCATGAGCGCGGTGGCCGCCGCCTGGCCGCCCTCCAGGGTGTAGAGGGAGTGCTGGACGAGTTCCTTCTCCACCGTCTCGGGGCTCAGGTCCAGTTGCTCCTGGACGGTGCGGACGAATCCCTCGATCTTGCGCTGCACCGGCACGAACCGCTTCGGACCGAGGGCCAGCCCGATGCGGGTGTGGCCGAGCGAGACGAGGTGGGTGACGGCGAGGCTCATCGCGGCACGGTCGTCGGGGGAGATGAACGGCGCCTGCACCTTCGACGAGAAACCGTCGACGAGGACGAAGGGCACGCCCTGCGCGCGCAGCCGCTCGTAGCGCTGCATGTCGGCGGTGGTGTCGGCGTGCAGTCCGGAGACATAGATGATGCCGGCGACGCCGCGGTCGACCAGCATCTCCGTCAGCTCGTCCTCGGTGGAGCCGCCCGGCGTCTGGGTGGCGAGCACCGGGGTGTAGCCCTGGCGGGTCAGCGCCTGGCCGATGACCTGGGCCAGCGCCGGGAATATCGGGTTCTCCAGCTCCGGGGTGATCAGGCCGACCAGGCCCTCGCTGCGTTGCCGCAGCCGGACCGGGCGCTCGTAGCCGAGCACGTCGAGGGCGGCCAGGACGGACTGGCGGGTGGTGGCGGCGACGCCCGGCTTCCCGTTGAGGACCCGGCTGACCGTCGCTTCGCTCACCCCCGCCTGGGCGGCGATGTCGGCAAGCCGTGTGGTCACAGGGGTGGACTGTACCTGTCGGCCGCGGCCTTGCACACCGATCGGGCGCCGCGGACGGCCTGTTGGACGGCCCGTCGGACGGCCCGGCGCGGGCTGCTGCGTCATCGCGCTCCCTCGAGAAAATGGTGGCAAGAGCTTGCAGAGTCTTGCACAACCGGCCCGGATGTCGCTCGGTCCCCGTAAACAAACCGCTCCGCCCCCGTAAACAAGCGTCTCACGATGGTCGCCAGGAGGTCACGTCCGGATAACTTCGGAGATCTCTTGCACTTTTTTGCTGCAAGACCTTTCGCGCCGCTTTCAACGCTGTTACGTTCACGTCGCCCGACGGCGGCAATGACGCGGTCGGTGTCGGCAGGAGCGGCGGACGGGCCCGCACCCTGCACCACACGGGCTTTCACCCTCAAGGAGAACTCATGCGGCGTGGCATAGCGGCCACCGCTCTGGTGGCGTCCCTCGCTCTCGCGGCGACGGCGTGCGGCGGGGACGGCGACAGCGACAGCGAGTCCGGCGGACCGGTCACCATCACTTACTGGGACACCTCCAACGCGACCAACGAGGCGCCGACCTACAAGGCCCTGGTCAAGGAGTTCGAGGCCGCCAACAAGGGCATCAAGGTCAACTTCGTCAACGTCCCCTTCGACCAGGCGCAGAACAAGTTCGACACCGCCGCCGGCTCCAAGGGTGCCCCCGACGTCCTGCGCTCCGAGGTCGGCTGGACCCCGGCCTTCGCCAAGAAGGGCTTCTTCCTGCCGCTGGACGGCACCGAGGCCCTCGCCGACCAGGACAAGTTCCAGCCCAACCTGATCGAGCAGGCCAAGTACGAGGGCAAGACCTACGGCGTCCCGCTGGTCACCGACACCCTCGCCTTCGTCTACAACAAGGAACTGTTCAAGAAGGCCGGCGTCGAGGCCCCCAAGACCTGGGACGACCTGAAGAAGGCCGCCGCCACCATCAAGGACAAGACCGGCGTCGACGGCTACTGGGCCTCCACCGCCGGCTACTACGCGCAGCCGTTCCTGTACGGCGAGGGCACCGACACGGTCGACGCCGAGGCCAAGAAGGTCACCGTCAACTCGCCCGAGGCGAAGAAGGCGTACGGCACCTGGCTGAGCCTGTTCGACGGCAAGGGCCTGCACAAGGCCGACACCACCGCCGACGCCTACGCCCACATCCAGGAGGCGTTCGTCACCGGCAAGGTCGCCTCGATCATCCAGGGCCCGTGGGAGATCACCAACTTCTACAAGGGCTCGGCGTTCAAGGACAAGAACAACCTCGGCATCGCCACCGTCCCGGCCGGCGCCACCGGCAAGGCGGGCGCCCCGACCGGCGGCCACAACCTCTCGGTCTACGCCGGCTCGGACCAGGCCCACCAGGAAGCGGCGCTGAAGTTCGTCAACTTCATGACCTCGGCGAAGTCCCAGGAGACCGTCGCCCTGAAGAACTCCACGCTGCCGACCCGCGACGACGCCTACACCGACAAGGTCAAGGCCGACCCGGGCATCGCCGGCTACCAGACGGTCCTGCCCGCCGCCCAGCCGCGCCCGGCGCTGCCGGAGTACAGCTCCCTGTGGACCCCGCTGGACGACGAGCTGCCGCAGATCGCCGGCGGCAAGAAGTCCCTGGACGAGGGTCTGGGCGACGCCGAGACCGCGATCGCCAAGCTGGTGCCGGACTTCGGCAAGTGAGCCCCTGTGGCCGCCGGGTCCCCACCCTCGGGGGAGGGACCCGGCGGCCACCGGCCGTGCGCCGCACTCCTGACCTTCTGATCTCCCCCGATGCTCCCGAAGGTGTCGAACCATGACAGTCGCCATCGACCGCGCGACCGGCAAGCGCCGCGGTGACCGCACCCCGCGGCCCGGCCTCGGCCGGCGTCTCAAAGACGGCTACCAGAAGCACTGGTACGCCTACGCCATGATCGCGCCGGTGGCCGTCGTGATCGGCGTCCTCGTGCTGTACCCCCTGGGCTACGGCCTCTACCTCACCCTCACCGACGCCAACAGCCTCAACAGCGCCCGCACCATCGGCGTCAACGAGATCGAGGCCACCTACAAGTTCGTCGGCCTGGACAACTACGCCGACATCCTGTGGGGCCCGACCGCCTACGACCGCTTCTGGTCGCACTTCATCTGGACCATCGTGTGGACGGCGGTCTGCGTCGGCCTGCACTTCTTCATCGGCCTCGGCCTCGCCCTGCTGCTCAACCAGAAGCTGCGCGGCCGCACCTTCTACCGGCTGGTCCTGGTCCTGCCGTGGGCCGTGCCCACCTTCGTCACCGTCTTCGGCTGGCGCTTCATGCTCGCCGACGAGGGCGTCATCAACTCCGCCCTGGAGTGGCTGCACCTGCCGACGCCCGCCTGGCTGGAGGACACCTTCTGGCAGCGGTTCTCCGCGATCATGGTGAACACCTGGTGCGGCGTGCCGTTCATGATGGTCTCGCTCCTCGGCGGCCTGCAGTCCATCGACAACAGCCTCTACGAGGCCTCCGAGATGGACGGCGCGAACGCCTGGCAGCAGTTCCGCTACGTCACCCTGCCCGGCCTCAGGTCGGTCAGCTCCACGGTCGTCCTGCTCGGCATCATCTGGACCTTCAACCAGTTCGCCGTGATCTTCCTGCTGTTCGGCAACACCGCCCCGGAGGCGCAGATCCTGGTCACCTGGGCGTACCAGCTCGGCTTCGGACAGCAGCCGCGCGACTTCGCGCAGTCCGCGGCCTACGGCATCCTGCTGCTGGCCATCCTGATCGTCTTCACCTCCTTCTACCGCCGCTGGCTGAACCGCAATGAGCAGCAGCTCGCGATCTGAGGCAGGAGCCACCATGAGCACCACGACCGTTCCGGCGTCCGCTCCGGCCGAGCAGGCCGGCGCCGCGCCCGCCGCCCCGCCGCGCAAGGTGCGCGCCCGAGGCGAACGCAGCCGCGCCGGCTCCCTCGCCTCCCACGGCATCCTGACCGTCGCGAGCCTCATCGCGCTCTTCCCGGTCGCCTGGCTGGTCTACCTGTCCCTCGGTCCGGACAAGGACGACTACCTGCACCCCGAGCGCATCTGGTCGAAGATGACCTTCGACAACTACGCGTTCGTGCTCCAGCACACCAACTTCTTCGACTGGCTGAAGAGCTCGCTGATCGTCTCGCTGGGCACCACCGTCATCGGTGTCATGGTCGCCGCGACGACCGGCTACGCGGTCTCGCGGATGCGCTTCCCGGGCTACCGCAAGCTGATGTGGGTCCTTCTGGTCACCCAGATGTTCCCCATCGCCGTACTGATCGTGCCGATGTACCAGATCCTGTCCGGGCTCCAGCTCGTCGACAGCTACCTCGGCCTGATCCTCGTCTACTGCTCGACCGCGGTGCCGTACTGCGCCTGGCTGCTCAAGGGCTACTTCGACACCATCCCGTTCGAGATCGACGAGGCCGGACGCGTCGACGGACTGACCCCCTTCGGCACCTTCTTCCGGCTGATCCTGCCGCTGGCCCGGCCGGGCCTGGCGGTGGCCGGCTTCTACAGCTTCATCACGGCCTTCGGCGAGGTCGCCTTCGCCTCGACGTTCATGCTGAGCGACACGAAGTACACCTTCGCGGTCGGCCTGCAGAGCTTCATCAGCGAGCACGACGCGCAGCGTCACCTGATGGCGGCCACCGCCGTGCTCGTCGCGATACCTGTGTCCGCCTTCTTCTACCTCGTGCAGAAGAACCTGGTGACCGGCCTCACCGCCGGCGGCACCAAGGGCTGAGGCCCCACCGGAAACGTCCGGCCGCGGTGCCCATCCGACCCCGCTGCACCGCGGCCGGCCGCCTCGCCCCCCACCCACGCCTTCCTGACAACCCGCCACATTCCAAGGACGCCATGAGCCAGCAGCCTTCCGCCGCACCGGCCCCCACCCCCACCTCCGCCACCGCCACGGTCGCGCGGCGCCGCGACTGGTGGCGCGACGCGGTGATCTACCAGGTGTACCCGCGCAGCTTCGCCGACAGCAACGGCGACGGCATGGGTGACCTGGAAGGAGTCCGCACCCGCCTGCCGTACCTGCGCGACCTGGGCGTGGACGCCGTGTGGCTCAGCCCCTTCTACGCCTCCCCGCAGGCCGACGCCGGTTACGACGTCGCCGACTACCGGGCCGTCGACCCCATGTTCGGCACCCTGCTGGACGCCGACGCCCTGATCCGCGACGCCCACGCGCTGGGCCTGCGCATCATCGTCGACCTGGTCCCGAACCACTCCTCCGACCAGCACGAGTGGTTCAAGCGCGCCCTCGCCGAGGGCCCCGGCTCCCCCTCCCGGGACCGCTACCACTTCCGCCCCGGCAAGGGCGAGAACGGCGAACTGCCCCCCAACGACTGGGAGTCCATCTTCGGCGGCCCCGCCTGGACCCGGGTGACGGAACCCGACGGCACCCCCGGCGAGTGGTACCTCCACCTCTTCGCCCCCGAGCAGCCCGACTTCAACTGGGAGCACCCGGCCGTCGGCGACGAGTTCCGCTCCATCCTGCGCTTCTGGCTGGACATGGGCGTGGACGGCTTCCGCATCGACGTCGCCCACGGCATGGTGAAGGCCAAGGGGCTGCCCGACCTTGGTTCCCACGAGCAGCTGAAGCTGCTGGGCAACGATGTCATGCCGTTCTTCGACCAGGACGGCGTCCACGACATCTACCGCCAGTGGCGCCTCATCCTCGACGAGTACAGCGGTGAGCGCATCTTCGTCGCCGAGGCGTGGACCCCGACCGTCGAGCGCACGGCGAACTACGTCCGCCCGGACGAGCTGCACCAGGCGTTCAACTTCCAGTACCTGGGCACCCACTGGGACGCCGAGGAGCTGCGCACGGTCATCGACCGCACCCTGGACGCCATGCGCCCCGTCGGCGCCCCCGCCACCTGGGTCCTCTCCAACCACGACGTCACCCGCCACGCCACCCGCTTCGCCAACCCGCCCGGCCTCGGCACCCAGATCCGCCTGGCCGGCGACCGCGAACTGGGCCTGCGCCGCGCCCGTGCGGCCACCCTCCTCATGCTGGCCCTCCCCGGCTCGGCCTACGTCTACCAGGGCGAGGAACTCGGCCTCCCGGACGTCGTCGACCTCCCCGACGAGGTGCGCCAGGACCCGGCGTACTTCCGGGGCGCGGGCCAGGACGGCTTCCGCGACGGCTGCCGCGTGCCGATCCCCTGGACCCGTGAGGGCTCCTCGTACGGCTTCGGCGACGGCGGCAGCTGGCTCCCGCAGCCGGCGGGCTGGGGCGAGCTGAGCATCGAGGCGCAGACCGGCGAGTCCGGCTCGACCCTGGAGCTCTACCGCGCCGCGCTCGCCGTCCGCCGCGACCACCCCGACCTGGGCGCCGGCGACTCCGTGGAGTGGCTGCGCGCCCCCGAGGGCGTGCTCGCCTTCCGCCGCGGCGAGTTCGTGTGCGTCGCCAACACCACCGGTGACTCGGTGACACTGCCCGCCCACGGCCGCCTCCTGCTGACCAACGGCGAGGTGACCGAGACGGACGGCGAGGCCAAGGTACCGGCGGACACGACGGCGTGGTGGACGACGGCCTGACGATGTGACGAGGCGTTCGTCCCGGCGAAATGCCGCCTGAACGCGGTCTTGGCCGGGACGAACCGCCCCGTCATGGCGTGCGGCGGGCCCACCGGGCGGCCCGGACGGTTCCCTCCTGGAAGTCCTTGCGGGGGAGTCCCAGGCCCAGTGAGGTCTCCAGGGCGTGGAAGTACAGGGCGAACTCGTCGGTCAGCTCGGGGTGGTCCAGTTCGGCGCGGCGCAGGGACCGGTTGAGGAAGTCGAGTCGGCCGCCCCGGACGTACGGGGTGCGGCCCCGGTCGTAGTAGATCAGCTCGATGATTCCGTCGTCGTCGACGAGGTGGCCGTCGCGCATGTAGTCGAACGTGTAGATGGCCTTGCCGAGGCAGGCGCTCAGCCGCACGGTCTCCGTCACACCCAGCTCGGCGAGCGCGGCCGCGTCGACCCGGGTGCCGGGTGCTGTCTCGTGGTACATCAGGAACGTCCAGTCGCCGCTGCGTCCGAAGCAGCAGCTCTCCCAGTCCGTGGGCCAGTTGCCGTGGGCGCCGCCGTTCCCCTCGCTCAGGTCCGACAGGCGGGTCCCGGCGGCGACGAGCCGCGGGTCGGCTCCGTACAGCAGGGCGATCCGCTCGGCGTCGGCGTTCTCGCCGCGGAAGAACTCGATGTGGGTGTAGGGGGCCTGCTCGCGCCACGAGCCGGCGATCCACGCGAACCCCTCCAGCGGGTCGCGTCCGCAGGGCGGCGCGGGTTCCGTACCGTCCGGGCCGCCGCCGCGGAAGGTGCGTCCCCAGGCGGGGTCTATCCGGTCCATCAGGCCGGCCCGGCCGGCGACCGTCCCGTCGAGCCCGCGGACGGCCTCCTCGGCGAGGCAGTACAGCGCCTCGTCGAGATCCCGGGCGACGAAGACGTCGTCGTAGGGGCCGCTGCAGCCGTACACCGAGCCGTCCTCCTCGAGGACGAGGTAGAGGCCGGCGTACCCGTCCTCCGCGTACTCCTCGTACTGCTCGTACGACGTGCCGGTGGGCGGGAACATGGCGTCGTCGAGCAGGTCGGATCCTGCGGCCAGCCGGTGCCAGGCCTGCTTGAGTGCGTCCTCGGTGATCTGCATGGGTGCAGTATGCGACCGGGCACCGACAACGCCCCGGCGTCGTGGTCCCGGTGAAGCTTTTGGCCTCAACTTCGCACCGACCACTGCCCTTTCGGTCGGTGAGCCCTTAACATCTGCGTCACCCAAATCTTGCTGAAGTTTTCAGCAAGAGCCTTCAGTGAAGAAGGAACCCCCACATGGCACGCAGAACCCTGACGGCGATCGTCGCGCTCGCGGCGGCCGCTGTTGTCATGAGCCCGACCAGCGCGCAGGCCTCCCCGCCCGGCGCCAAGGACGTCACCGCCGTCCTCTTCGAGTGGAACTTCGCCTCCGTGGCCAAGGAGTGCACGAACACCCTCGGCCCCGCCGGCTACGGCTACGTCCAGGTCTCGCCGCCCGCCGAACACATACAGGGCGGGCAGTGGTGGACCTCGTACCAGCCCGTCAGCTACAAGATCGCCGGGCGGCTCGGGGACCGCACCGCCTTCAAGAACATGGTGGACACCTGTCACGCCGCGGGTGTGAAGGTCGTCGCCGACGCCGTGGTCAACCACATGTCCGCGGGCAGCGGCACCGGCACCGGCGGCTCCTCGTACGGCAAGTACGACTACCCGGGCCTCTACTCCTCGTACGACGTCGACGACTGCCGCTCCCAGATCAGCAACTACCAGGACCGGTACAACGTCCAGCACTGCGAACTCGTCGGCCTCGCCGACCTCGACACCGGCGAGGACTACGTCCGCGGCAAGATCGCCGGGTACCTCGACGACCTGCTCTCCCTCGGCGTCGACGGCTTCCGCATCGACGCCGCCAAGCACGTCCCGGCCGCCGACCTCGCCAACATCAAGTCCCGGTTGAGCAACCCGGGCGTCTACTGGAAGCAGGAGGTCATTTACGGCGCCGGGGAGGCCGTCCAGCCGGGCGAGTACACCGGGAACGGGGACGTCCAGGAGTTCCGGTACGCCTACGACCTCAAGCGCGTCTTCAACAACGAGAACCTCGCCTACCTGAAGAACTACGGCGAGGGCTGGGGCTACCTGAGCAGCGGGGTCTCCGGTGTCTTCGTCGACAACCACGACACCGAGCGCAACGGCTCCACGCTCAGCTACAAGGACAACGCCACCTACACCCTGGCCAACGTCTTCATGCTGGCCTGGCCCTACGGCGCCCCCGACGTCAACTCCGGCTACGAGTGGTCCGACCACGACGCCGGACCGCCGAACGGCGGCCAGGTGAACGCCTGCTGGCAGAACGGCTGGAAGTGCCAGCACGCCTGGCCCGAGATCAAGTCGATGGTCGCCTTCCGCAACGCCACGCGGGGCGAGGCGGTCACCAACTGGTGGGACAACGGCGGTGACGCCATCGCCTTCGGGCGCGGCAGCAAGGGCTTCGTCGTCATCAACCACGAGTCCGGCTCGCTGAACCGCACCTACCAGACGTCGCTGCCCGCCGGGACGTACTGCGACGTCCAGAGCGGCAGGCCGGTGACCGTGAACGGCTCCGGCGGGCTCACGGCGACGCTGGGCGCGCACACCGCGCTCGCCGTGTACGCGGGCAGGACCGGCTGCTGAGCAGGCGTCATGGGCAAGGGTCGTGAAAATCCTTTCCGTTACTTTCACGACCCTTGCTGTAAGACTTGCGGCAGCGCTACGGTCTCGCCGGGGTCGGACCCGATCGAGCCGTAAGCGCAAGGAGCTCACGCCTGTGATATCGAGATGGCCGGTGCCTGACGCGCGCCGCACCGCACGAGCGAGACGGGTCGCGGCCGTCACCGTGGCCGCACTCGCCGCAGCTCTTCTCCCACCCCTCGCCGCGCGGGCCGACGCCCCGCCCGCACCCCCGTCCGACGCGAAGCTGGCCAAGGCCGCCGCCCGTCACGACCTCACGCGCGAGCAGTTCTACTTCGTCCTCCCGGACCGTTTCGCCAACGGCGACCCGAAGAACGACCGCGGCGGCCTGACCGGCACCCGCCTCACCACCGGCTACGACCCCACCGACAAGGGCTTCTACCAGGGCGGCGACCTCAAGGGCCTCACCCAGAAGCTCGACTACATCAAGGGCCTGGGCACCACGTCCATCTGGATGGCGCCCATCTTCAAGAACCAGCCCGTGCAGGGGACCGGCAAGGACGCCTCGGCCGGCTACCACGGCTACTGGATCACCGACTTCACCCAGGTCGACCCGCACTTCGGCACCAACCAGGACCTCAAGAACCTCATCTCCAAGGCGCACGCCAAGGGCATGAAGGTCTTCTTCGACGTCATCACCAACCACACCGCCGACGTCGTCGACTACGAGGAGAAGTCCTACGAGTACCTCTCCAAGGGCGCCTTCCCGTACCTGACCCGGGACGGCGAGCCCTTCGACGACGCCGACTACGCGGACGGCGAGCGCAGGTTCCCCCGCGTGGATTCCGGCTCCTTCCCGCGCACGCCGGTCGTCCCGGCCGCGAAGAAGGACCTCAAGGTCCCGTCCTGGCTCAACGACCCGGCGATGTACCACAACCGGGGCGACTCCACCTGGGCCGGCGAATCGGCCACCTACGGCGACTTCAACGGCCTCGACGGCCTGTGGACCGAGCGTCCCGAGGTCGTCAGCGGCATGGAGAAGATCTACCAGCGGTGGGTGAAGGACTTCGACATCGACGGCTTCCGGATCGACACCGTGAAGCACGTCAACATGGAGTTCTGGACCCAGTGGGCGACCGCGCTGGACGCGTACGCCGCCAAGAAGGGCCGCGACGACTTCTTCATGTTCGGCGAGGTCTACTCCGCCGACACCTCCGTCACCGCGCCCTACGTCACCCAGGGCCGCCTGGACTCCACCCTGGACTTCCCCTTCCAGGACGCGGCGCGCGCGTACGCCTCCCAGGGCGGCAGCGCGCAGAAGCTCGCCGCCGTCTTCGGTGACGACTGGAAGTACACGACCGACAAGGCCAACGCGTACGAGCAGGTCACCTTCCTCGGCAACCACGACATGGGCCGCTTCGGCACCTTCCTCAAGCAGGACAACCCGAAGGCCACCGACGCCGAGCTGCTGAAGAAGGACCGGCTCGCCAACGAGCTGATGTTCCTCAGCCGCGGCAACCCGGTGATCTACTACGGCGACGAGCAGGGCTTCACCGGCGCGGGCGGCGACAAGGACGCCCGCCAGCCCCTGTTCGCCTCCCGCACCGCCGACTACCTGGACGACGACCAGCTCGGCACCGACCGCACCCACGCCGACGACGCCTACGACACCCAGGCACCGCTCTACCGGCAGATCAGCGCCCTCGCCGAGCTCCGCAGGGCCAACCCCGCCCTCGCCGACGGCGTCCAGACCGAGCGGTACGCGGCCGAAGGCGCCGGTGTCTACGCCGTCTCCCGCACGGACGCCGAGCGCGGCACCGAGTACGTCGTCGCCTTCAACAACGCCGACGAGGCGAAGACGGCGACCTTCGCCACCGGCTCGGCAGGGATGAGCTTCCGCGGCCTCTACGGCACCGACGCCACCGTGAAGTCCGGCACCGACAAGAAGATCACCGTCACCGTGCCCGCCGGCTCGGCGATCGTCCTCAAGGCCGCGGGCCCGCTCGCCGAACCCGCCACCAAGCCGACGATCACCCTCACCGCCCCGGACCCGGGCGCCACCGGCACCGTCGAGCTGACGGCCGACGTCGCCGGCGGGCAGCTGGGCCGGGTCGTCTTCGCCGCCCAGACCGGCGACGGCACGTGGCGCACCCTCGGCTCCGCCGACCACGCCCCCTACAAGGTCAGCCACACCATCGGCGAGGACACCCCCGCCGGCACCGCCCTGCGCTACAAGGCGGTCGTCGTGGACTCGGCGGGCCGCATCGCGAGCGCCACCGCCGCCTCGTCCACCGGCACCCCGCCCGTGGAGCAGCCGCCCACCGCCGCCTCCCGCGACTACGCGATCGTCCACTACAAGCGCCAGGACGGGAACTACGACGACTGGGGCCTGTACGCCTGGGGCGACCTCGCCGACGGAGAGGCCACCGAGTGGCCGAAGAGCCACCCCTTCACCGGCCGCGACGCCCACGGCGCCTTCGCCTACGTGAAGCTGAAGCCGGGCGCGTCCAACGTCTCCTTCCTGGTGATCGACAAGGACGGCAACAAGGACGTCGCCACCGACCGCACCATCGACGTCACCCGGACGGGCGAGGTCTGGGTCGAGCAGGGCAAGGAGCAGGTCGTCACCGAACGGCCGGAGTACCCGGCCCAGGACACCACCAAGGCCGTCCTCCACTACCACCGCGCCGACGGGAACTACGACGGCTGGGGCCTGCACGTGTGGGGCGACGCCGCGACCCCCACCGACTGGTCGAAGCCCCTGGAGCCGGTGAAGACCGACTCCTATGGCGCGGTCTTCGAGGTACCGCTCATCGAGGGTGCCGGCAGTCTCAGCTACATCGTCCACAAGGGCGACGAGAAGGACCTGCCCACCGACCAGGCCCTGGACCTCAAGGCCGACGGCCACGAGGTGTGGCTGGTGAGCGGCCAGGAGGAGTACCTGCTGCCGCAGCCCGCCGGCTCCGCGGCGGCCGTCGACCTCACCACCGCCAAGGCGGTCTGGATCGACCGGAACACCGTCGCCTGGAACGGCTCCGAGGGCGCCGCCTCCACCCAGCTGCTCGCCTCCCGCTCCGGCGCGATCAAGGCCGAGAACGGCACGCTGACCGGCGCCGACGAGACCACCTGGCTGCGCCTCACCAGGACCACCCTCACCGACGCCCAGAAGGCGAAGTTCCCGCACCTCAAGGAGTACACCGCCTGGTCCGTCGACCCGCGCGACCGCGACCGGGTGCGCGAGGCCCTGCGCGGCCAGGTCGTCGCCGCCCAGCGGGCCGCAGGCGGCGCCGTGCTCGCGGCGACCGGCGTGCAGATCGCCGGCGCCCTGGACGACCTGTACGCGGCCGACGCGACCAAGGCCGACCTCGGCCCGGTCTTCCACCACGGCCGGCCCACGCTGTCCGTGTGGGCGCCGACCGCGCAGAACGTGCAGCTGGAGATCGACGGCGACACCGTGCGGATGCGGCGCGACGACGCCACCGGCGTCTGGTCCGCCACCGGCCCGAAGTCCTGGAAGGGCAAGGCGTACCGGTACGTGGTGCGGGTGTGGGCGCCCGGCGCCGGCAAGGTCGTCACCAACAAGGTCACCGACCCGTACTCCGTCGCCCTCACCACCGACTCCGAGCGCAGCCTCGTCGTCGACCTCGACGACCGCTCCCTCGCCCCGCGCGGCTGGGACAGCTACGCCAAGCCGAAGGCCGTGCCGCTCAGGGACGCCCAGATCCAGGAGCTGCACATCCGCGACTTCTCCGTCGCGGACCGCACGGCCGACCCGGACCACCGGGGCACCTACCTCGCCTTCACCGACAAGGACAGCGACGGCTCCCAGCACCTGCGTGAGCTGGCCGAGGCCGGCACGTCGTACGTGCACCTGCTGCCCGCGTTCGACATCGCGACGATCCCGGAACGCAAGTCCGACCAGGCGACCGTCGACTGCGACCTCGCCGCGCTCCCGGCCGACTCCGAGAAGCAGCAGGAGTGCGTGGTTCAGGCGGCGGCCAAGGACGCCTACAACTGGGGGTACGACCCGTACCACTACACGGTCCCCGAGGGCTCCTACGCCACCGACCCGGACGGCACCGCCCGCACGGTCGAGTTCCGCAAGATGGTCAAGGCCCTCAACGACGACGGCCTGCGGGTCGTCATGGACGTCGTCTACAACCACACGGCCGCGAGCGGCCAGGCGGACACGTCCGTCCTCGACCGGGTTGTCCCCGGCTACTACCAGCGCCTCCTCGCCGACGGCTCGGTGGCGAACAGCACCTGCTGCGCCAACACCGCCACCGAGAACGCCATGATGGGCAAGCTGGTCGTCGACTCGATCGTCACCTGGGCCAAGGAGTACAAGGTCGACGGCTTCCGCTTCGACCTCATGGGCCACCACCCGAAGGAGAACATCCTCGCGGTCAGGAAGGCGCTGGACGAGCTGACCCTCGCCAAGGACGGCGTCGACGGCAAGAAGATCATCCTGTACGGCGAGGGCTGGAACTTCGGCGAGATCGCCGACGACGCCCGCTTCGTCCAGGCCACCCAGAAGAACATGGCCGGCACCGGCATCGCCACCTTCTCCGACCGCGCCCGCGACGCCGTGCGCGGTGGCGGCCCCTTCGACGAGGACCCCGGCGTCCAGGGCTTCGCCTCCGGCCTCTACACCGACCCCAACGGCTCCAAGGCCAACGGCACCGAGGCCGAGCAGCGGGCCCGCCTGCTGCACTACCAGGACCTGATCAAGGTCGGCCTGACCGGCAACCTCGCCGGCTACACCTTCACGGACACCGACGGCAAGGAGGTCAAGGGTTCCGAGGTCGACTACAACGGCGCCCCCGCCGGCTACGCGGCGGCACCCGGCGACGCCCTCGCCTACGCCGACGCCCACGACAACGAGACCCTGTTCGACGCGCTCGCCTTCAAGCTGCCCGCCTCGGCGAGCGCCGACGACCGGGCCCGCATGCAGGTCCTCGCCATGGCGACCGCCGCCCTCTCCCAGGGCCCGGCGCTCTCCCAGGCCGGCACCGACCTGCTGCGCTCCAAGTCGCTGGACCGCAACTCCTACGACAGCGGCGACTGGTTCAACGCCGTCTTCTGGAACTGCGCCGACGGCAACGGCTTCGGCCGCGGGCTGCCCCCGGCCGCCGACAACAAGGACAAGTGGTCCTACGCCAAGCCCCTGCTCGGCACGGTGAAGGTCGGCTGCCCGCAGATCACCGGCGCCTCGGCGGCGTACCGGGACCTGCTGAAGATCCGTACGGGCGAGAAGGACTTCTCCCTCACCACGGCCGGGCAGGTGCAGTCCCGGCTCTCCTTCCCGCTCTCCGGGAAGGAGGAGACCCCCGGCGTGATCACCATGCGCCTCGGTGACCTCGTGGTCGTCTTCAACGCCACGCCCGAGCGGCAGGAGCAGCGGATCGAGGCCTCGGCCGGGACCGGCTACCGGCTGCACCCGGTGCAGGCGGGCGGCGCCGACACGGTCGTGAAGGAGTCGACGTACGGGGCGAAGACCGGCACGTTCACCGTGCCCGCCCGGACGGTCGCCGTCTTCCAGCGGGCCGGCTGACGGCCGTAGGACTGCGGTTAGGGTGAGCCCTGCTGTTCACGCAACGGGAGGGCTCATGCCGCAGATCACCGTCGACTACTCCGCACGGCTCGCGGACGACTTCGACCGGCCCGCCTTCGCGCGGGCCCTGCACACCGCCGTCGTCGACATCGCGGCCGCCAAGCCGCCGGCGTGCAAGACGCAGTTCCGCCGCACCGAGGACACCACGGTCGGCCCCGACACCGACGGGCACGCCATCGTGCACGTCACGCTGGGGCTGCTCGCGGGCCGCACCGACGAGACCAAGGCCCGCCTCACCGAGGCCGTCCTGGAGCTGCTGCGGCAGTACATCAAGCCGGGCGACGGGCTCGCCCTGCACGCCTCCGCCGAGGTCCGTGACCTGGACCCGTCGTACCGGAAGTTCGAGAGCTAGTCCATGAACCTGCTCAGCCGGCCGACCAGGTCCCCGAAGGGGCCGTCGGCCGGCTGGTCCCCGAGGACGCGGCGCAGCAGGGCGCCCATCTCCCCGTCGTGGGCGGCGCTCACCGCCAGCAGCGCGGCGAAGTCGTGCACGAGCTGGGTCTCCAGCTCGGCGCGCGGGATGCGGCGCCCGTCCAGCCAGATCAGCGCCGTGGACTCGGCGAGCGAGATCCAGGAGCGGACGACCAGCTCCAGGCGCGCGGGCGGATCGGTGACGCCCAGGTGCGCAAGGATCTGGACATACGCGGCCTGCCGTACGGAGTCGACGAGCGCGTTCGTCGTCGACGAGCCGACCGCCGGGCCACCGCGCATCAGGGCCGAGAAACCGGGGCCGTGCTCGTCGACGAAGTCGAAGTAGCGGCCCATCACCCGCAGCAGCCGCGCGCCCAGCGGACCCTCCTGCGGCTCCACGAACCGGGCGGCGAGATCGTCCGACGCCCGCTGCAACGCGGCCTCGTACAGGCTGAGTTTGCCGGGGAAGTAGTGGTAGACCAGCGGGCGCGAGATGCCCGCGGCGGACGCTATCTCGTCGATGGAGACCTCGTCGGGCGAGCGGCTGCCGAACAGCTCGAGGGCGACGCCGATCAACTGCTGCCGCCGCTCCTCGACACCCATCCTGCGGCGTACCCCGGTACTCATACGAACACCCTACCGATCGAATCCGGCCTCCGAACGGGCCGGACCGGCAGGCGGTGTTCACACGTCCGGTGTGCGCACGCCGGTGTGCGGCGGGGGCGTGCGCACGGCGGTCGCTAGCGCAGGCCGCCGATGGTCCGACCGTCGTCGAGGGTCGCCTTCAGTTCCGCCTGCGCGCCCTGCTCCGCCTTCGTCGTCAGCAGGTTTCCGTCGGCCGAGTCGTTGATACCGCCCGTCGCGCCGATCGACTCGGTGTCCGGGCCACCGGCGGCGAGCAGGTACCAGCGTCCGCCCTCCGACTTCCACAGCACCCCGGCCAGCACCTGCGGATCACGCTCACCGCACGCCGGAACGTCCTGGGCCTTCGCCGCCACCGCGCCCCGGACCCCGCCCGGTGTCCGGAACTGGGCCAGCACCCGGGCCCCCTCGCCCCGCCAGGTCTCGGCCCGGGTGCACACCCAGGCGCCGTCCCCCGCCCCACCGGGCAGCGGCTGCTTCGCGAACTGCCAGGCGTTCACCGAGCGCACGCCCTGGCCGCGCACCGCGCCCAGCGAGCAGGCGTACGGCGCCCAGGTGCGCCGCGCCCCGGCACCGGAGACGTCCTTCGCCGAGCCGGGGCGCCCCGTGGTCAGCCGGGCGGGGACCAGCTCGCCGAGGTCGGTCATCAGGCGGGTGCGCGAGCCGTCGGTCACCTGCAGCACGTTCCAGGACGTGCACGCTCCGGACTGCTCCTGTGCGGGGCCGGCCAGCGGCGAGGTCACACCGTCGGTCAGCGTCAGGCCCCTCGTGTCGGCCCCCGGGTCGGTCAGGTCCCGTGCGGCCGCCTTCGTCACCCAGGGCGCCGTCAGATAGCGGATGTTGCCGTCGGCCCGGCCCAGGACCACCGCGTTCGCCTCGGCCCGGCCGGCGCCGTCGGTGCGGGCGAAGTCGAGGGCGGCACCGGCCGTGCCGTCCTTCGGCTCGGCGTACCGGACGATGCGCAGACCGTCGTGGAGGATCACCACGCGCGCGCTGTCGACGGTCCCGGCGTACAGCAGCTGGGGCGGGCCGGCCGGACCGCCGGTCGGGGTGCCCGGTGTCACCGAGACACTCACGCCCCCGCCGGGCCGGGCCCAGACGGCGAGGGCACGGCGCAGCAGGGCCTTGTCGCCGGTGAGGTCACCACGCGCCGGCCACACCGAGAAGTCGGTGCGCGCGGAGGTCTTCCAGGCGGCGGGGGCGATCCTCGTCAGCCTGCCGGGGTCGAGCGCGGCCTGGGCCGCCCGGTTCTGCGCGTAGGGCGGGGCGGCGGCGCCGTCCGGCCCGGTGCCGTCGCCGGGCAGGCCCAGCAGCGCCCCGCACACCACCAGCGCCGCCCCGGCGACCAGTGCGGCCCGCGTGTGCTGCCGGCGGCGCATCAGGTCGGTCGGTCGGGCCTGCAGCGAGCAGGGGTCGAACTCGGGGGAGCCGAGCAGCGCGTACTGGCCGGGCACCTCGTCGGCCTCCCGCAGGGCGGCGTCCGCGTCGGCGACCCCGGCGGCGCCCAGCAGCCGCCGTACCTCGTCGTCGGGAAGCTTCTCCAGGCCCCGCAGCACGTACGCCGCCCGGCCCGCCCCGGAGACGGTGGACAGTCGCTGGTCCAGGGCGAGTTCGTCGGCGCCGCCGGAGCGGGGGACGAGCTTGAGACCGCGCACCCGGGGCAGCAGCGGCGGCAGCTGGGACAGCTTGGGCCACGCCCGGAGCCCGAGCGGCAGACCCGCCTCCAGCGCCGTACGGACGACCCGGAGGCGGACCAGGGCGTAGCCGGGGTCGCCGTCGCCGCCGGCCGGCTGGGCCGGGATCACGGGGGCCGGCGTCCGGCTGCGGGGCAGCGCGCGCTGGGTGAGGGCGTGCGCGGTCAGCACCCGCCGGCTGCGGCCGAGGCCCGGCGGCAGCACCAGGTAGGCGAGCCGGACCAGACGCGGGTAGTGCTCGACGAGGGCGGCCTCGGCCTGCTCGACGTCGACGACCGGGTCGGCCGGAGAGGCGGCGGACGGTGCGGGGCGCGGGGCGACATCCTGTGGCTGCACGTTCGGCAGAACGAGCGGATGGGGGGATGGTTACCCGGGGACCGAAGTTCCGGAGGGGGACGTTCCGCCTCCTGGTCCAGCGCTGGTCGAGTGTGGTGGGCCATCGACCGCTGCCGGCGCCGCGAGCCTCCCCACGAACGTCGCCCATGCGGCGCTCACGCGGTCGTCCCCGTCCTGGCTCACGGCGCCACTCTCGCACAGCTGCGCACGGAGATGAGCGGATGCGTACGGACCGAGTGCGGGGTGAGTACTTCGGGCTCCGTGGCCGTATCGAAGGCGAGAGCCCCCACCGGGGCTCCGTGCGGCATGTCGCAGGAACGGACCGGAGGAACACATGAGGCTGACCCGACCGATGCTCGCGCCGGCCGCGGCGGCGGTACTGGCGCTGACGGGGTGCGGATCCCACGGCGACGGCGAGGCGGCCGTGCCCGAGACGGCGACGGGCAGCCTGGAGCACCTGGCCGCCGAGGTGCAGTGCGACCCGGACATGCAGACGGACGCCGACACCATCCGCCAGGCGCTCTGCGGGAAGGGCGGCGAGAAGTTCGTCCTCGCCACCTTCGCCACCGACCGCGGGCAGCGCGAGTGGATCAACACGGCCAAGGACTACGGCGGTTACTACCTCGTCGGCCGCAAGTGGGTCGCCGTCGGCCACGAGGACGTCGTGACGGACCTGCGCGGCCGGCTCGGCGGGACCCTGGAGCAGGGCACGCAGCACGGGGGCGGGACGCACGCGACCGGGCACGGCGGGCACGGCGGCTGACCGCACGCCGAAGAGACGAAGAAGCCGAAAAGGCGAAGAAGCCGAAAAGACGAAGAACGGGGCCGGTGGCGGAGACTCCGCCACCGGCCCCTCCCGGTCGGACCACCGGCAGCCTTCCTACTGGCAGTCCTCGCCGCTGTTGATGCAGTCGACCACCTCGTTCATCAGGTCCTCGTCCATGACGTTGATGAAGTCGTTGTGATCGGTGATCGGCTTGTGCAGCTGCTCCGGGAAGCTGTCCACGGCGTACGGGTTCTGCACCTGGCCGTTCTCGACGGTCGGGGTGGGGATGTCGTACACCAGGCGGACCTGCAGCTGGGGAATGGCCTGGAAGCCGTTCGGGCAGCTGCCGTCCTGCTGGACGAAGGCCATGTGGTCCCGGTGGTTGGCGCTGTCGGTGTTCTGGCCGTCCCAGCAGCTCTGGAAGTTGGCCGTGCGCACCACCTGGCTGCCGTCGGGACACAGCGGGTACTTGTCCGTGACCTGCCGGTCCTCGAACCCGGTGCAGCTCCACGAGCTGTTGGCGTTCGCGTCGCCGTTGGTGAAGGACTTGGCGTCACCGGTGATGATGCGCAGGAACTTCGGCATCGCGACCACGTCGCTCTGCTGGTTGCCGACGAACTTGAGCTCGGCCTGGGCGGGCTTGAGGATCCTGCCGATGTTGCCCTCGGCGCCACCGCCCAGGTCGTTCGCGTCGAACTCCTCGGTGCCGTCCTGGAGGCGCAGCACCGGCCAGTAGTAGGTGGACTTGTCGCCCTGGTTCTGGCACGAGGTGTCGGCGTTCGCCAGGTCCTGGTCGCTGGAGAAGGCGTCGTTGTCCTGGTTGCCGACGTAGTCGTGCACATGGTGCGCGCCGTTGTCGACGCCCGGGGCCGCGATCAGGTTGTCGCTGTTGAACAGGTTGTTCTCGTTGACACCGCAGTCCGTGGTGAAGGTGCCGGTGGAACCGCCGTCGCCGTTGGCGGCCAGGCCGTTCTGGCTGTTGCGGGAATTGGGCTGGACGTCGTTGATGTCGATGAAGTCGTCGGCCACCGGACCGGCGGCACCGTTGCCGTTGTCGTCCTGGCCCTGACCGTCGCCGTCCTGGCCGTCGTTCTGGCCCCCACCGTCCTGGCCGCCACCGTCCTGGCCGTCCCCGTCCTGTGGCTGCTCGGCGGGTCGGCCCTGGCACTCGGCCAGGTCGTCCAGGTTGTCGTCGGCCTTGCCGCCGGCCCGGTTGATCTCCAGCTGGATCCGGTCGATGATCGCCTTCCGCCGGTCCCCCAGGGGGCCCAGAATGGTGTTCTCGACGAACCGCGCGTCGCCCGCCTGCGCCCGCCGCGTGGTGGCGAGCCGCTGGTAGGCGTTGGTGATCTGGCTGTCCATCGTGGCCAGTTCGCCGTCGACCTCCCCGCGCGCCCGGTCCGGCACGTCGGAGAGCTGCTGGCCGACGTCGGGGCAGTCGATCGTCGCGATCTGCGCGGCGGCGGACCTCGTCCGGTTGTGCGCCCGGTTCTCCTCGTGCGCCGAGGCGTTGAAGTTGGCCCAGACCAGCCCGCCCCCGCCCACCGCCAGGGCCGCCGCCCCGGCTACGACCTTGGCGGCCAGCGGCGTACGGCGTTTTCTTGTGTTGCGTCCCATTGGAACTCCTCTGACTTCCTTGCGGGCAATCGAGGGCGCCCGACAGGAGTGAAGCGGCCCCCATCCATACGGAGGCCGCCTCGGGGGTGTTCACTCGACGGGGAAATTGCCGGGTCCCGTGGGACGGGTGGGACCGGCGAGGAGGTCAGCGACCGCGGTCCAGATAGGCCAGAACGGCCAGCACACGGCGGTTGTCGTCGTCCGAGACCTCGAGGCTCAGCTTGGCGAAGATGTTCGCGGTGTGCTTCGCGATCGCCCGCTCCGTGACGACGAGCTTGCCGGCGATCGCCGCGTTGGTCCGCCCCTGCGCCATCAGCTCCAGCACCTCCAGCTCCCGGGGGGTGAGCCGCTCCAGCGGCCGGTCCTCCGCCGCCCGCCGGCTGAGCAGCTGCTGGATGACCTGCGGGTCCATCGCCGTACCACCGTCGGCCACCCGCCGTACGGCGTCCACGAACTGCTCCGCGTCGAACACCCGGTCCTTGAGCAGGTACCCCACCCCGCCGCTGCCGTCGGCCAGCAGCTCGCGCGCGTACAGCTGCTCCACGTGCTGGGAGAGGACCAGCACCGGCAGCCCGGGCCGTTCGCGGCGGGCCTCCAGCGCGCACTGGAGGCCCTCGTCGGTGAGCGTGGGCGGCAGGCGTACGTCGACCACGGCGACGTCCGGCTCCAGTTCGGTCAGCGCCCGGGACAGTTCGGGGCCGGTCTCGACGGCCGCCACGATCTCGAAGTCGTGGGCCTCCAGGAGCCGGACCAGTCCGTCGCGCAGCAGGAACAGGTCTTCGGCTAGGACAACGCGCAAGGGATCTCCATGGTGACCATGGTGGGGCCGCCCGCGGGCGAGCTGACGGCCAGGACGCCGTCGAATGTACCCAGTCGGCGCTCCACCCCGGCCAGGCCCGACCCCGCCGCGATCTCGGCCCCGCCCTTGCCGTTGTCGGTGACGGCGACGCGCAGTTGGCCCTCGGTGTGGTGCACGTCGACCCAGACCCGGTCGGCGCCGGAGTGCTTCACCGCGTTGGTGAGGACCTCGCTGACGGCGAAGTACGCGGCCGCCTCCACGGGCGCCTCCGCGCGGCCGGCCATGTCCACGTCGACCTCGACGGTGACGGGCAGCCGCAGCGCCAGGGCCCGTACGGCGTCGCCCAGGCCGCGCTCGGCGAGTACCGGCGGGTGGATGCCCCGCACGAGTTCGCGCAGCTCGGTCAGGGCGTCGGCGGACGACTGGCGGGCCTGCGCGAGCAGTTCCCGGGCCTTCGCCGGGTTCTTCTCCAGCAGGGCCTCGATGGTCCCCAGGTCCATGCCCATGGCGACCAGCCGGGCCTGGGCCCCGTCGTGCAGGTCCCGCTCGATGCGGCGCAGCTCGGCGGCGGAGGTGTCGACCGCGTCACGGCGGGTCTCGGTCAGCACCCGCACCCGCTCGGCCAGTTCGCCGTCACCGGAGCCGAGGACGGCGCCGGTCAGCCGGAAGTGGGCCCGCAGCAGTTGCGGGGTGAGCCACAGGGAGGGGGCGAGGAGTACGGCACCGAGCGCGGCGGCCAGCAGCGCGGTGCCCTGGCCGGTGACCGGGACGAAGCCGTACCAGTACCCGTCGGGCAGCACCCGCCACAGCCCGGCCGCGATGACGAAGCCCTCCAGCGCGTAGACCGGCAGCACGAAGGCCAGCAGTGCGGTGACGAAGCCCGCCGTCATGTCGACCGGCAGCCAGCGGAAGTCCCGCCAGGTCGCCGGGTCGCCCAGCATGCCGAAGGTGCGCGCCCACGGGTTGGCGTCCTTCGGCAGCGGCCGGTACGCCCGCGGGATCCGCACCCCGCACCACTCGGCGGCCAGCAGCCGCCGCCAGTCCGCGAACGCCCGCACGCCGGTCAGCACATACGGCGTGGTGACGATGCCGATGCCGATCGGGACGAGGGCGATGGACACGAGGGTCAGGCAGAAGCAGAGCACCGCGCCGGGCAGGGAGATCAGCGCCAGCGCGAGCCCCCGCACGCCCGCCAGCGCCGCGCTCCGCACCCGTGACCGTCCGTCGGCGCTCTTCGTCTCGAAGTTCATGCCGCCAGTCTCGCCGAGACGGCGGAACAGGTCACTGGCCCGAACCCCCGGGTCAAGGGGTGGTGCCAGGTACACCCCCGCCGGGCCGGCTCCCGTCGGCCGCGAGTACTTTCGCCTCCGTCTCGGGGTCCAGCCCCACCGGCGGCCGGTCCGGGCGCTGCGGTGCGGTGCCGCCGATGCCGGTCAGCCAGGCCCAGGTGTCGGCGACGGTCTCGCAGGCCGGGCGGCATGTCAGGCTCGTCGCCAGGGCCCGGGAGACGTCCGCGCGGTGCAGGGCGTCGTGCAGCTCACTGCCCGGCGGCACCCACACCGGCAGGTGCGTCCAGGGCTCGATACCGGCGTCGAGCACGGTGTCGGGAGCGGTCCAGCGCAGCTCCGCCGTGCCACCGGTCGCCTGCGAGCAGGCCTCGAGCAGGGCGCCCATGGTGGTGTGCCCCGCCGGCGCGGCCAGGTTGTACGGCCCGCTCAGTTCCCGCTCCACCGCCCCGAGGGTCCACGCGGCGAGGTCGCGGACGTCGACGTACTGCAGGGGCAGGTCGCGCGGGCCCGGCGCGAGCACGGGGCCGCCGCGTGCGATCCGGTTCAGCCACCACGGCAGCCGCCCGATGTTCTCGTACGGGCCGAGGATCAGCCCGGCCCGGACCAGCACCGAGCGGTCCGCGTCGAAGGCGTCCAGGACGGCCAGCTCGGAGCCCCGCTTGTCCCGGGCGTAGTCGCTCTGCCCGGCGTCCGCCGCGGCGCCCTCGACGAGCGGGGCGTCCTCCGTGTACCCGGCGGGCGGGGCCCAGGCGTACACTGAGCAGCTCGACACGTACACGTACCGGCCGACGCGGTCCCGCAGCAGCCGCGCCGTGTCCCGTACCGCGCGGGGCGCCGCCGACCAGGTGTCGACGACGGCGTCCCACGTGCCCTCGGCCAGGGCGGTGAGCCCGTCGGGCGCGGTGCGGTCGCCGTGCAGCGTCCGGACCCCGGGCGGCGGCGCGTGCCGGCCGCGGTGGAAGACGGTCACCTCCCAGCCGCGCCCGAGCGCCGCCTCCACCACGGCCCGCCCCACGAACTCCGTACCGCCCAGCACCAGTAGCCTCATGCCGGCCACTGTGCCGGACGGGGCGGTCCGGGGGAACGGCTGTCTGCCGACAGCAGAGGATCAACGCCCCTCGGGCGGCGTGTACTTGTAGCCGACGCGTCGCACGGTCTGGATCGTCTGCCGGTGCTCGGCGCCCAGCTTGCGGCGCAGCCGGGCCACGTGCACGTCGACGGTACGGCCGTCGCCCACGTGGCCGTAGCCCCAGACCGTGGTGACCAGCTGGTCGCGGGTGTGCACCCGGTGGGGATGCCGGACGAGATGGGCGAGCAGCTCGAACTCCAGGTAGGTCAGGTCGAGTTCGCGCCCCTCCACCGCGGCGATGCGGCGCGCGGTGTCGATCCGGACGAGTGGTGCGCCCGGGCCGTGGGCGCCGTCCGCGGTGTCCCCGGCGTCCCGCTCCGGGGGTCCGGGCACGGCCACCGGCGGGAACTGCGCGTGCTGGTCGGCCGGGACGAGCACCAGGTAGCCGACCATCGGCGGCCGGCCCGGCAGCGAGGGCAGGGCGTGCGGGGGAGCGGGCAGCCAGGTGGCGCCCGGCGGCAGGAGGTCCGCCACACGCACCTCCTCGTCCCGGTCGACGGCACGCAACCGGTGTCGGGGACTGCCGGAGGCGGGCAGGCCGGGCAGGGCGGGGAGGGCGGCGGGGGCGGGGGAGTCGAGGGTGACGGTGGACAGGGAACGGGTGGTCGCCATGAGACGTCAGCTCTTTCGCGCGAGAGGTTCGTCGGGAGGGGCGACGGGCGCGAGTTCGTGGTCGGGCGCGTCGCGGGACGTACGTCGGACGCGCCGGCCGAAGGCCTGGGTGGTGTAGGGCTTTCTAGCGGGCCGGCGCGGTCGTCGCGCGGCAACACACCCGGTCGAAGTCGTCGTGCTGACGGGAGGGCCAGAAGGGCTCGAGGTCATGGCGACCCGTCGCTGCGTACTTCCGGAAGCTGGCCATGACCCCATTGAAGCAGACACCGGCCCGCGACAGCAGCCTCCTCTCACTGCGTGGACGCCGACGTGGCGGGAAGCCGACGCCGTACTCCCCGGCGGGCGTTGGCAACGCGAAGGGGCGCCCACCGTGCGGTGGACGCCCCTTCGCGCGAGACGGGGTGGGACCGGGTCGGATCAGACCTGGCCGGCCTTCTCCAGCGCCGAGCAGCAGGTGTCGACGAGCAGGCGGGTCACCACGTACGGGTCGACGTTGGCGTTCGGACGGCGGTCCTCGATGTAGCCCTTGCCGTCCTTCTCGACCTGCCACGGGATGCGGACCGAGGCACCGCGGTCGGAGACGCCGTAGGAGTACTCGTTCCACGGGGCGGTCTCGTGCAGGCCGGTCAGGCGGTCGTCGATGCCGGCGCCGTAGTTCTTGACGTGATCCATCGGCTTGGAGCCCTCACCGAGCGACTCGGCGGCGGTGATGATCGCGTCGTAGGACTCGCGCATCGCCTTGGTGGAGAAGTTGGTGTGCGCGCCCGCGCCGTTCCAGTCGCCCTTGACCGGCTTGGGGTCGAGGGTGGCGGAGACGCCGAAGTCCTCGGCGGTGCGGTAGAGCAGCCAGCGGGCCACCCACAGCTGGTCGGAGACCTCCAGCGGCGCCAGCGGGCCGACCTGGAACTCCCACTGGCCGGGCATGACCTCGGCGTTGATGCCGGAGATGCCGAGACCGGCCTTCAGGCAGTTCTCCAGGTGCGCCTCGACGACGTCACGGCCGAAGATCTCGTCCGAGCCGACACCGCAGTAGTAGCCGCCCTGCGCGGCCGGGAAGCCGCCCTCGGGGAAGCCGAGCGGGCGGGCGCCCTTGAAGAAGGTGTACTCCTGCTCGATGCCGAAGATCGGCTCCTGCGCGGCGAAGCGCTCGGAGAGCTCGGCCAGCGCGGCGCGGGTGTTGCTCGGGTGCGGCGTCATGTCCGTGTCCAGGACCTCGCACAGCACCAGGATGTCGTCGCCGCCGCGGATCGGGTCGGGGCAGGAGAAGACCGGCTTGAGCACGCAGTCCGAGGAGCTGCCCTCGGCCTGGTTGGTGGAGGAGCCGTCGAAACCCCAGATCGGCAGGGCGTCCAGGCCCGCGGGGGCATCCGTGATGATCTTCGTCTTGGAACGGAGCTTGGCCGTCGGCTCGGTGCCGTCGATCCAGATGTACTCGGCCTTGAAGGTCACGGGGACACATCCTTCGGGGTGGGTCTGGGCGCACTTGCGGGTGCTGCGGCACTGGGGCAACCGGGGCGCCGCGTTTACTGCCGTGCAGCGTGTCAACAGGCGATTTCCCGGCCGTTGCCCATATGTGAACCCCGTGTTACCTGGGTGCGGTGTGGCGCGTCTCACTGGTTCGGCGCGTGTTACGGGGCCGGGCGGGGCTCCTCGGGGGCGGTCCCGTCGTCCCCGGGGTCGGTGCGGTCCGCCTCGGCTGCCTCGCGGACGCCGGTCAGGAAGCCTCTGATCGCCGCCAACTCCCGCTCGTCGTACCCGCGCAGCAGCTCCACCGTCCGTCCGATCAGCGGCCCGAAGTGGGACCGGCCGAGGGCGATCGCCCGCTCGTCCACCTCGACGGTGACCCTGCGCCGGTCCCGCTCGCCGCGTACCCGCCGCACATGACCGGCCCGCTCCAGCCGGTCGACCAGCGACGTCGTCCCCGCCGAGTTCAGCCCGAGCGCGGTGCCCAGCCGACCGGCGGTCATCTCCTCGCCCGCCCGCGCCGCGTCCATGAGCACGATCAGCGCCCGGACGTCGGTCGGGTGCAGGCCGTTGCGCCGGGCGAACCGCGCGCTGTGCGCGCCGAGTTCGACGGTCACCGCGCGCAGCAGGTGGACGAGCTCCATCTCCGGTCCCTGGTGGTGCATGGGGCGTCGCCTCCGGCTATCATCTCGCCCAACAAGTATCTCGCTCAGCGAGAGAATACTCGGCCGTCATTCGGGCCGTCATTCGGGCCGTCAGGGGGACACCGCTCATGAGTGCTCGTGATACGTACGACGCCGCCCGCTTCCACGACGCCTACGACAAGGTCATGGCCAAGTGGCCGGCGCGGCACGAGGCCGTGACCGTGTCCACGCCCTTCGGGGAGACCCATGTCAACACCGCCGGCCCGGCCGACGCCCCCGCGCTCGTCCTCCTGCCGGGCGGCGGGGAGGCGACCTCCGCCTCCTGGTACGCCCAGGCCGCCGACCTGGCCCGTACCCACCGCGTGTACGCCGTGGACCTGATCGGCGCCCCCGGCCGCAGCGCGCCGGCCGGCGACCGTCACCCCCGTACGGTCGCCGACCTGAACGGCTGGCTGGACGCGGTCCTCGACGGCCTGGGCGTCGGTGAGGCCGCCGTCGGCGGACACTCCTACGGCGCCTGGATCGCCCTGCACCACGCCCTGCACGCACCCGGCCGGGTCCGCCGCCTGTTCCTCCTGGACCCGACCCAGTGCTTCGCCGGGTTCAAGGCGGCCTACCTGCTGCGCGCGGCGCCGATGCTGCTGCGGCCCACACCCCGCCGGGTCCGCGCCTTCCTGGAGTGGGAGACCGGAGGGCTCCCCCTCGACCCCGACTGGCTCGCCCTCCAGCAGGCGGCCGTGGGTTTCCCGGCGCGCAGGCCGGTGACCGGCCCGCGTCCGGCGCCGGACGCGCTGCGCGGGCTGGACGTGCCGGTCCTGCTGCTCCTGGCCGGGAACAGCAGGACCCATGACTCCGCCGAAGTGGCGGCCCGGGCGCGGGCGCTGCTGCCGCGCGTGGAGACGGCCGTCCTGCCGGACGTGTCCCACCATGCGCTGCCGCATGCGGCGCCGCCCGAGCTGGGCCGCCGCCTCAGTGGCTTTCTCGCCGGGTCGGGTGACTGAGCCTCACCCGACCTTCTCGATCAGCGCCCGCCGGATGAGGAACTTGCCCGGCTCCCGGACCTGTTCGAACGCCGCGTTGTTGAGCAGCGCGCAGCTTCCCGAGACCGAGGTGACCTCCACCGTCGTGGACTTGGCGTTGTCGAGGTTGGTCACCTTGAGCTTGGTGCCCACCGGGAACTGGTTGCTGGAGGCGGCGGGCGCGCCGCCCTCGCCGGAGAGGGTGACGGTGGAGCCGTTGCACACCTGCTGCCCGGCCTGTCCGGCGCCTCCGGTATCTCCGGCGCCTCCGGTGTCTCCGGCGCCTGCGGCCTCTCCGGCGCCTGCGTCGCCTCCGGCCTGGGGCGGCTGCGTGGCCTGGGAGTCCTGAGCCGACTCCCCGACCGTGCAACCGGACGCCTCCTGCTTGCGCCGGATCTCCGCGACGACCGCCTCCCGGTTGGCGATCCGGGCCTGGGACTGCGCGTCGGGATTGGCCCGCTGGGCGTCGATGAAGCGCTGGTTGTTGCCGAGCGCGGTGGCCAGGCCCTGGCAGGCGGTCGAGTCCTGGGCGGCCTTCGTCTGCGCGTTCTGCGTGGTCTGCGCCGCGTTCGAGGCGTTCGCCATCACGAAGGCCCCGCCACCGGCCATCGTCGCGGCGCCGACCAGCAGCGCGATCTTCTTCTTCGTGCCGAGAGTTCTCCTGCGCGACATGCGCGCCTCCTGAAGAGGTAGGGGAGCGTACGCCGCTATGTACGAGATACCGAACGAGGTTACTCAGCGGTCACGGAGATTCGGCAAAGTAACCTGCGTCACAGGAGAGGTGGCGGCCCGTCATGTCGGACGGGCCGGGTGTCCGGGCCTACCGCGACAGGGCGTCCCGGACTGCCTCGTCCGTGCGGCCCACGACGGCCGTTCCGTCGTCCGCCGTGATGATCGGACGCTGGATGAGCTTCGGGTGCTCGGCGAGGGCGGTGACCCAGCGGTCGCGTGCCGCCGCGTCGCGGGGCCAGTCCTTCAGTCCCAGCTCCTTGGCGGCGGCCTCCTGGGTGCGGGTGATGTCCCACGGTTCGAGGCCGAGACGGGTGAGGACTTCGCGGATCTCCTCCTCGCTCGGCACGTCCTCCAGGTAACGGCGCACGGTGTAGTCGGCGCCCTCGGCGTCGAGCAGGCTGATCGCGCTGCGGCACTTCGAACAGGCGGGGTTGATCCAGATCTCCATGCCGCACACGGTAGCCCGAGGGGCGCGAAAACCCGTTCTCCTCATGGGTCACAGCGACCCCGAAAGCCCTTGTGGCCAGGGGCTTTTGTCAGTGGGGGGCGGTAAAATAGAAGCAGTGTTCGAGGGTGTCGCCGGGGGGTCCGGACGGTGCCCCGACCGCGACAGGAGGATGCCCGTGCCCGCTGCCGCACTGAAGCCGAAGCCGTTGCCCACCCAGTCCACCGCCAAGCGGCCCGTCCTGCTCGACCTGCCGTACGAACCCGTGGAGAAGCGCCCGCTGCCGGCGGGCCGCCCCCGTGAGTGGTACATCACGCACAACCGCCGGCTCAAGGCGATGCGGCTCGCCATCGCCCTGCTCGACTCCGGCGTCTACCTGCCGAACCAGGCGCGCAACGAGAAGATACGGAGCGCTGCGCTGACGATCGGCGTTCACCCGCCGTCGGACACCACGTGCCACATGGTGCGGGCGTTGATGCGGTACTCGCGGTGAGCTCGGTGCCGGGCGCCTGGGGTGGTTCCAGGTGCCCGGCACCGCAGTCGCCGTCTCTTCGACGCGGAGGGCCGAAAGCGTGCCCTACGCCGACAGCTCCCGCTCCAGAGGGGTCCGGAACCGCGGGGTCACCCGCGTCGTCCCCATCCAGGACGCCAGCCGCTCCGCCTCCGTCGCGAGAGCGGTCTCCGCCTCGCGGCCGATCCCCTCGCCGTCCAGTACCCGCCAGACGATCTCGCCGTCGGCCCGCTGGGCCCAGCCGCCGATCACGCGGCCGTTCCACCACACCGTCGGCCCGACGTTGCCGCTGCGGTCGAAGAGCAGGGGCCGCAGCTCGGGTGCGAGGTACCAGTCCCGGTGCTGCCAGCCCATCGCCGTCGGGTCCAGGGCGGGCAGCAGCGCCGCCCACGGCTCCGCCGGTTCCGCCACCGGGCCGGCGTCACCCGCCACGACGTACCCCGTGCCCTCGTCCAGTGACACCTCCTGCGCGCCGATCGCGGTCAGGGCCCGGCGCACCTCCGTCACCCGCCACCCCGTCCACCACTTCAGGTCGGCCTCGGTCGCCGGACCGCACGCCGTCAGCCAGCGACGCAGCAGCTCGGCCTGCGCGCCGGCGCTGTCCAGCTCGGGGTGGGCGGGCGCCGGCGCCCAGCGGAACTGGCTGGACGTCCACGCGCCCAGCGGCCGGCCGCGCACGACCTTGCCCTCCACACCCAGCACCTTCAGCAGCCGGGTGGAGACGGTGTGCACGCCCTCGTAGCTCTTCCCTGCCGCGTAGACGAACCGCTCCTTCAGGCGTGGCTCGTCCACGGCCAGTTCGGCCGCCGTGGCCTGGCCGCGGCGGGCCAGCGCGGCCAGCGTCGACTCCTCGACCTCCTTCAGCCACGCCCCGTCCGGCGCCCCGGCCGCCGCCATGTGCTTCAGCAGCGCGGCGCGCTCGCGGGCGGCGACGGCGAGACCGGTCGAGGCGTGCACGACCGCGGTCAGCTCCGTGGGGAACACGAACACGGTGTGCCGCATGCCGTGCATCCGCACCAGCGTCCCGTCCTCGTACAGCGCCCGCTCCGTCTCGCCCACCGTCTTGGCCGCGTCCGCGAGGCGCGCGCCCACGGCCAGGTGCACCGACGCCGGATCCGTGCCGTGCAGGGCGACCAGCGAGCCGGCCACCTCCTCCGGGCTCCCCGCCCGCGCCGCCCGCGCCAGCCGTTGGCGCAGCGCCAGCCGTGCCCGGCGCTCCGCCGCCCCGATGTACCGACGCCCGTCACCCATCCCGGCCTCCACCCGTCGAGTGCCACCTCGGGCCATCCTCCCCGACCCCACTGACAATCGGGCCCGTCAGCCGAGCACGCGCACCGGCTCACCGGCCAGGAAGGCCTGGATGTCCTCCACGGCGTGGCCGTAGTACGTCGCGTAGTTGGCCTGCGAGACGTAACCGAGGTGCGGTGTGGCGAGCAGACGCGGTGCGGTGCGCAGCGGATGGTCCAGGGGCAGGGGCTCCACGTCGAAGACGTCCACGCCGGCACCGGCGATCCGTCCGGCGTGCAGGGCGTCGCAGAGCGCGTCCTGGTCGACGATGGCCGCGCGCGAGGTGTTGACCAGGTAGGCGGAGGGCTTGAGCAGGGCGAGCTCGTCGGCGCCGAGCAGGCCGCGGGTGCGGTCGCTGAGCGCCAGATGGACGGAGACGAAGTCGCTGCTGCGGAGCAACTCCTCCTTGCTCGCGGCGAGTTCCACGCCGACCTCGTCGGCCCGCTCCTTGCTGAGGTTCTGGCTCCACGCGCTGACCTGCATCCCGAAGGCGAGCCCCACCCGGGCGACCCGGCTGCCGATCTTGCCGAGGCCGAGCAGGCCCAGGCGCCGGCCGTGCAGGTCGGCCCCGACCGTGGACTGCCAGGGGCCGCCGTCCCGCAGCGCGTTGTTCTCGGGCACGAGCCGGCGGGCCAGGCCGAGCAGCAGCGCCCAGGTCAGCTCGACCGGCGGTGTCGAGGAGCTGGCGGTGCCGCACACGGTCACGGCGTTGCGCTCGGCGGCCGCGAAGTCGATCACGGAGTTGCGCATCCCGGAGGCGACGAGCAGCTTCAGCCGGGGCAGGCGGTCCAGCAGCGAGGCGGGGAACGCGACCCGCTCCCGCAGGGTGACGACGATGTCGAAGTCGGCGAGCCGATCCGCGAGGAGGGCCTCGTCGGTCACGTGGTCGGGGAAGGCGACGACCTCCACCCGGTCCTCGACCGCACTCCAGTCGGCGGAGGCCTGCGCCGCGTTCTGGAAGTCGTCGAGCACGGCGCAACGCAGCCGCATGTCGGTCCTCTCGTTTCTCTCAGGTCGCGGGGCAGGCCCTAGTAGGGCGCCCGGAAGTTGATGTAGCCCAGCAGCACGATGACCGCGGCGACACAGCCGAGCACCACGGCGGTGGACACCCACGACGACCGGCGGCCGGAGCCGGTGTGCTCGGGGTCGGCGCGGAAGGGGACCGGTCCGGGCGGGTTCTCCTTCCAGCGCGCGGCAAGCATCCTCGCCCGCGCGGAGGGCTCCTTGTGGTCGGCCCCGTCCGCCCACGTGAGGTCGAACTCGCGCTCCTCGTCGTCCCGCTCGGACATCTCCGGCACTCTCCCCGTCCCCCCCCGACTCGAACAACCGTGTCAGTCCACATGATCCCGGGCCGGGCTCTCCCTGTGAAGCATTTTCGGCCACGGACGACGACGCCCCCGCCCCCTGAGAACAGGGAACGGGGGCGCCGGACGGCCCGACAGGGGCGTCGATCACACGTCGAAGTACAGCTCGAACTCGTGCGGGTGCGGACGCAGCTGCAGCGGCGCGATCTCGTTCGCGCGCTTGTAGTCGATCCACGTCTCGATCAGGTCCGGCGTGAACACGTCGCCCTGGAGGAGGAACTCGTGGTCGGCCTCCAGGCGGTCGAGGACGGCGCCGAGGGAGGTCGGGACCTGCGCCACGTTGGCGTGCTCCTCGGGAGCCAGCTCGTAGAGGTCCTTGTCGATCGGCTCGGCCGGCTCGATCTTGTTCTTGATGCCGTCCAGGCCCGCGAGCAGCAGGGCCGAGAAGGCCAGGTACGGGTTGCCGGAGGAGTCCGGGGCGCGGAACTCGACGCGCTTGGCCTTCGGGTTCGAGCCGGTGATCGGGATACGCATCGCGGCGGAGCGGTTGCGCTGCGAGTACACCAGGTTGATCGGCGCCTCGAAGCCCGGCACCAGGCGGTGGTAGGAGTTCACCGTCGGGTTGGTGAAGGCCAGCAGCGACGGGGCGTGCTTGAGGATGCCGCCGATGTAGTAGCGGGCGGTGTCGGACAGGCCGGCGTAGCCCTGCTCGTCGTAGAACAGCGGCTCGCCGTTGCTCCACAGCGACTGGTGGACGTGCATGCCCGAGCCGTTGTCACCGAAGATCGGCTTCGGCATGAAGGTCGCCGTCTTGCCGTTCTTCCAGGCCACGTTCTTCACGATGTACTTGAAGAGCTGGAGATCGTCGGCGGCGGCGAGCAGCGTGTTGAACTTGTAGTTGATCTCGGCCTGGCCGGCGGTGCCCACCTCGTGGTGCTGGCGCTCGACCTTCAGGCCGGACCGCTCCAGCTCCAGGGAGATCTCGGCGCGCAGGTCGGCGAAGTGGTCGACCGGCGGGACCGGGAAGTAGCCGCCCTTGTAGCGGACCTTGTAACCGCGGTTGTCCTCGATGGCACCGGTGTTCCAGGCGCCGGCCTCGGAGTCGATGTGGTAGAAGGACTCGTTCTCGGCGGTCCTGAAGCGCACGCTGTCGAAGACGTAGAACTCGGCCTCGGGACCGAAGAACGCGGTGTCCGCGATACCGGTGGAGGCGAGGTAGGCCTCGGCCTTCTTCGCCACGTTGCGCGGGTCACGGGAGTACTGCTCGCCCGTGATCGGGTCGTGGATGAAGAAGTTGATGTTGAGCGTCTTGTCCCGGCGGAAGGGGTCGATGCGCGCGGTGGACAGGTCGGGGCGCAGGGACATGTCCGACTCGTGAATGGCCTGGAAACCGCGGATCGAGGATCCGTCGAAGGCCTGCTCGTCGTCGGGGTCGAACGCCTCGGCGGGCAACGTGAAGTGCTGCATGACGCCCGGCAGGTCGCAGAACCGGACGTCGACGAACTTGACGTCCTCGTCCGCGATGAACTTCTTGGCCTCGTCGGCGTTCTGGAACATCCAGCTCCTCCTACTCCCGACCGTCCCGCCGGGGTGGTAGATCGTTCGTGCGGCCAGTGCGGGTGGCACACGCTGTCCCCGACCCTAGGGACGGGTGATTTCTCGGGCGTGACCCATTTGTTTCGCAGAAGTTAACCGGCTCCCTTCCAGCCTAGGCCTCCTCCGGACCTGTCACACCCCGCCGTACGGCGGTCATATACGGGCGCAGTACCGTGGACGGGTGGACAACAGGCAAGCAATCGGATCGTGGCTTTCCGGGCCGCGCGCGGCCATGGAAGAGGCCGGCGCCGATCTCGGATACCGGGGTGAGCAGCTCGGTCTGCCGGAGGAGGGGCCGGGCTCGATCGCCCGCCCGGGCAGGCGGCTCGGTGCGCTGGCCGTCGACTGGGCGCTGTGCTCCCTGATCGCATACGGCCTGATCACGGGCAGCTATGGCCAGACGGCGAGCAACTGGGCCCTGCTGATCTTCTTCGTACTGAGCGTGCTGACCGTCGGCACGGTCGGCTTCACCCCCGGCAAGCGCCTCCTGGGCCTGCGCGTGGTGGACCTGGCCACGGGCCGCCCCAGCCCGCTGCGCGGCCTGCTGCGCTCGGCCCTGCTGTGCGTCGCCCTCCCGGCGCTGATCTGGGACCGCGACGGCCGGGGTCTGCACGACCGGCTGGCGCGCACGGTGGAAGTGCGGATCTGACGCGAAACGCGGGGTACGGCGATGGGGGCGGCCCGATCAATCGGGCCGCCCCCATCGCCGTACCGGCGTCTCGGAGTCCTACGGGGTCAGCGCTGCCTCGGGTTGCCGCCCTTGGGCATGCGCATGCCCTTCGGCATCGGGCCCTTGGGCAGCGGCATGTTGCTCATCAGGTCGCCCAGGGCGCGCAGCCGGTCGTTGGTCACGGTGACCTGCGGGCCGGACAGGACGCGGGGGAGCTTGAGCATGGTGGTGCGCAGCTTCTTCAGCTCGACCTGGCCCTCGCCGGTGCCCACGATCAGATCGTGCACGGGCACGTCGGCGACGATGCGGTTCATCTTCTTCTTCTCGGCCGCGAGCAGCGACTTCACCCGGTTCGGGTTGCCCTCCGCGACCAGCACGATGCCGGCCTTGCCGACCGCGCGGTGCACCACGTCCTGGTTGCGGTTCATCGCGACCGCGGGGGTCGTCGTCCAGCCCCGGCCGACGTTGTCCAGCACGGCCGCCGCGGCGCCCGGCTGTCCCTCCATCTGACCGAAGGCCGCCCGCTCGGCCCGGCGACCGAAGACGATCGCCGTCGCGAGGAAGGCGAGCAGCACGCCCAGGATGCCGAGATAGATGGGGTGACCGATCAGGAAACCGATCGCGAGGAAGACACCGAAGACGACGATGCCGACACCCGCGAGTACAAGACCGATCTTCTTGTCGGCCTTGCGGGTCATCTTGTAGGTCAGAGCGATCTGCTTCAGTCGCCCGGGATTCGCAGCGTCCGCTGCAGGTTCCTTCCTCGCCATGCCACGAAGTCTACGTGCCCCCGAAAGCGTGGACGACGGCAGTGCCCGGCGCGGACGGGAGGGACGGGGTCAGGGGCGGCCGGCGACGGACTGGCGCAGCACGCGCTCGGTCTCGATCCGGTCCTTGGCGCGGCGGCGGTCCTCCAGCACGGAGGTCCAGGCGTTGCGCCGGGCGGTGCGCTGGCCGCTGCTCATCAGCAGCGACTCGACGGCCCGCAGGGCGGTGCTGAACGACGGGATGGCGGTGGCACGGACGACGGTGGCGCGAACGGGCGCGGCCTGCATCGTGGAGGTCCCCCTCGGTACGGCTCCGGGTACGGAGACGGGTGTACGTGGCGTGATTCCAGGGTCACTGATTGGTGTTACCAGGGCGTGACCCGCCGGTCAAACGGACATGAAGCCGCGATGCCGCCCCCTGGAACGACGGCGCGGCCCCGACCGGTGTCCTCATCTGCGAGGACGGTCGGGACCGCGACGTATCGGCCATTACTGGCCAGTAGCTACTTGTGCGTGAATTCACACAGCGGTGGGCTCGGCCGGAGTGCGGCGCTGCTCCATGGCCATCTGGTAGAGCCGTCCGGCGCGGTACGAGGACCGCACCAGCGGACCCGACATCACACCGGAGAAACCGATCTGCTCGGCCTCCTCCTTCAGCTCCACGAACTCCTGCGGCTTGACCCAGCGCTCCACGGGGTGGTGGCGCACGGACGGGCGCAGGTACTGCGTGATCGTGATCAGCTCGCAGCCGGCCTCGTGCAGCTGCCTCAGCGCCTCGCTGATCTCCTCGCGGGTCTCGCCCATGCCGAGGATCAGGTTCGACTTCGTGACCAGACCGTAGTCGCGGGCCTCCGTGATGACCTTCAGGGAGCGCTCGTAGCGGAAGCCGGGGCGGATGCGCTTGAAGATCCGGGGGACCGTCTCGACGTTGTGCGCGAAAACCTCGGGGCGGGAGGCGAAGACCTCCTGGAGGAGCTCCGGCACCGCGTTGAAGTCGGGGGCGAGCAGCTCGACCTTGGTGCGGCCGGCCTCGCGGTCCGCCGTCTGCTGGTGGATCTGGCGCACCGTCTCCGCGTACAGCCAGGCGCCGCCGTCGGGGAGGTCGTCGCGGGCGACGCCGGTGATGGTGGCGTAGTTCAGGTCCATGGTGACCACGGACTCGCCGACGCGGCGGGGCTCGTCGCGGTCGAGCGCCTCGGGCTTGCCGGTGTCGATCTGGCAGAAGTCACAACGCCGGGTGCACTGGTCGCCGCCGATGAGGAAGGTGGCCTCGCGGTCCTCCCAGCACTCGTAGATGTTGGGACAGCCGGCTTCCTGGCAGACCGTGTGCAGGCCCTCGCTCTTCACGAGGTTCTGCATCTTCGTGTACTCGGGGCCCATTTTCGCCCGGGTCTTGATCCACTCGGGCTTGCGCTCGATGGGGGTCTGGCTGTTGCGGACCTCCAGGCGCAGCATCTTGCGTCCGTCGGGTGCGACTGCGGACACGACCGGCTCCCTAGCGATTGATTCTTCGGCGACCTTCAGGGTACGCCCGTGGTTTTGATGCCCGGCGAGGGTGCTGGCCTTGCTGGGGGCTGCCGCCCCCAGGCCCCCGCTTCGGCCCTGAACGGGCCTCGTCCTCAAACGCCGGACGGGCTGGGTTTATGCCCCCGGCGCTGGATTCATGCCGCCGGGGCCTTCTCGATCACCCTCGGCTTGAGTTCCGCGTTCTCCAGGACGTCCCGCAGATGGCGCTCCGCCACCGGCAGGACCTCCTCGATGGTCACGTCCCGGCCCAGCTCGTTCGCCAGCGAGGCGACGCCCGCGTCGCGGATGCCGCACGGGATGATCCGGTCGAACCACTTGTTGTCCGGGTTCACGTTCAGGGCGAAGCCGTGCATGGTGACGCCCTTGGCGACCCGGATGCCGATCGCGGCGATCTTGCGGTCCTCGCGGCGCTGGCCCGCGTTGGACGGGGCGTAGTCGGGGCCGTTCAGGCGGGGGTCGAACTCCTCGTCCGTCAGGCGCGGGTCGAAGTCCAGGGAGAGGCCGCCGAGCGCCGGGCGCCGCGCGACCGGGTCGCCGAGGACCCAGACGCCGCTGCGGCCCTCGACCCGGCTGGTCTCCAGGCCGAACTCCGCGCAGGTGCGGATCAGGGCCTCCTCCAGCCGCCGTACGTGCGCCACCACGTCCACCGGGCGCGGGAGCTTCTGGATCGGGTAGCCGACCAGCTGGCCCGGACCGTGCCAGGTGATCTTGCCGCCGCGGTCCACGTCGATGACCGGCGTGCCGTCGAGCGGACGCTCGCTGTCCTCGGTGCGCCGTCCGGCGGTGTAGACCGGCGGGTGTTCGAGGAGCAGCACCGTGTCGGGGACCTCGTCGACGAACCGCGCCGCGTGCACCCGGCGCTGCTCGTCCCACGCCTCCTGGTACTCGACGCGTTCGGCACCGAACCCCATTCGGACGAACCGCAGCTCACTCACGGCAAGTGCCTCCCTGGAAGGTCGTAAGGCACGAACCGTGCCCACGCCACTGTACGACCGCCCGTTCGCCGTCAGCAGGGCGGGCAATCCTCACACGATCGGATGAATGCCGGTCGAAGTGTGCGATCGTGTGCTTACTCTCCGCTACATTCACGCCGTTCACGAGGCCATAAGGGCTGCTCACAGGCGCTCCGGGCACATCGAACGGCCCGGAAGGCAGGAGACCGCACCGCACCATGACGGAACGACCCGCGCAGCGCACCCCCAACCGCCAGCTCGCCGCGCTCATCGCCGAAGCGGGGTTCTCGAACGCGGGTCTCGCGCGTCGCGTCGACCAGCTCGGACTCGAACACGGCCTGGACCTGAGATACGACAAGACGTCCGTCACCCGGTGGCTGCGCGGCCAGCAGCCCCGCGGCACCACCCCCGCCCTGATCGCCGAGGTCTTCACCCGGCGCCTCGGCCGCCGCCTGACCGCCCAGGACCTCGGCCTGGACGCCTGCGCTCCGGTCTACGCGGGGCTGGAGTTCGCCGCCTCCCCGGAGGAGGCCGTCGACATCGTCGGCGGGCTGTGGCGCAAGGACTCCGGCAGCCACGCCGAGCTGCGCAAGATCGCCTTCACGCCGGCCGGTCTCGTCGTGCCCAGCCGGGACTGGCTGATCGGCCGGGCCGACGAGAAGGTGGCCCGCGCCGAGGTGCCCGTCCGCATCCCCGCGCAGGGCCGGCCCGCGACCCCCAGAGGGCCCGTGCCGCTCGACGCGGCCCGCCGGCGCGCACCGGCCGCCGACCGCGGCCCCGGCCAGAAGGTCACCGGCGGCGACCTCGCCGCGCTGCGCTCGGTCGGCGAGCTGTTCCGCAGTCTGGACGACCGGTACGGCGGCGGACACGCCCGCCAGGCCCTCGTGCGCTACCTGGAGCACGAACTGGAACCGATGCTGCGCGGCACCTACGGCGAGCAGACCGGCCGCCGGCTGTTCGCCGCCGCCGCCGACCTGACCCGGCTGGCCGGCTGGACGTCGTACGACATCGCCGCGCACGGCCTCGCCCAGCGCTACTTCGTGCAGGCCCTGCGGCTCGCACAGGCGGCGGCGGACCGGGCGTACGGGTCGTACGTGCTGGTCACCATGAGCCGCCAGGCCGTCTACCTGGGGCACGGGCGCGAGGCCGTGCAGCTCGCGCGCGTGGCCCAGCAGGGCGTGGGGACCTCCGCGCCGCCGGTCGTGCAGACGCTGCTGCACGCCGCCGAGGCACGGGCGCACGGCATCCTCGGCGAGGTGCGGGCGTGCACGGCGGCGCTGGTGCGCGCCGAGCGCGCCCTGGAGGCCGCCCGGCCCGGCGACGAGGTGCCGCACTGGGCGCGCTTCTTCGACGAGGCGCAGCTCGCCGACGAGTTCGGGCACTGCCACCGCGACCTGCAGCAGTTCCGCGCCGCCGCCCAGTATGCGGAGCGCTCGCTGCTGCTGCGCGCCCCCGTGTACGCCCGCAGCCGGCTGTTCTGCCGGGTCGTCCTCGCCACCGCCCGCCTCGGCCTCGGCGAACTCGACCAGGCCTGCCAGCTGGCCGCCGAGGCGGCCGGGCAGGCGTCCGAGATGCGGTCGGTACGGGCGGCGGAGTACGTACGCGACTTCGAACGGCGACTGGAGCCGTACAAGGACGCGGCCCCGGTGCGGGGGTACCGGGACAAGGTGGCGGCGCTGGGGTGACGGGGCCCGGGCAGCGTCGCGCGCTTCGCTAGGCGGCGCGCGCCGTCGGCAGGGGGTCGGCCGTGTGCATCGGCCGGTCCGCCCCCAGGTCCGTCAGGATCGCCGCCGAGGCCCGGTGTCCCGAGTGCAGCGCGCCCTGGACGGTGCTGGTGTCGCGGTGGTCGCCGCACACGTACAGGCCCGCCAGCAGCCGTACGGGGCGGCTCAGGTCGTGCGGTGGGCGCATCGCCGGCACCGCCTCGGCCGTGTGGTGCACGGCGAGGGTCTCCCAGCGGGCGGTCGGGGTGCCGTAGAGGCGGGCCAGATGGATGCGTACGGCGGTGTCCACGTCGGGCGGGGGAGTGCCGAGGACCGTCGAGGAGACGAGGGTGCGCCCGGCCGGCGCGCGGGACGGGTCCACGTGGCTGATCACCGCCGTGTGGGCGACCGGGCCGCCACGGTCCGCGTCCAGCAGCAGGGCGGAGCCGGTCGTCGGGGGTTCGTCGGTCGTGTGGTGCACCACCGTCACCGGGTGGAAGTCCGGCACCCGCAGGCCCGGCAGCAGCCCCGCCGCCGCACGGGCGTCGGTCGCCACCAGGACGGCCCGGCAGCGGATGACGCCGTGCTCCGCGGTGGTCACCGCGTTGGTGGCGACGGAGACGACGCGGACGCCGGTGTGCACGGTGCCCGGCGGCAGTGTCCGCGCCAGCAGCTCGGGCAGCGCCTCCGCGCCCCCCTCCGGCAGCGCCGGCCGTCCGCTCGCGAAGGCCCACAGTGCGAGGTCGGCGCACCGGCTGGAGGTGGTGAGGTCCGGGTCGCACAACAGCGCGGCGAGCAGCGGACGCAGGAAGCCGTCGATCGTGCGGGCGGGCAGTCCGCGGGCCGCCAGGGCCTGGGCGGCGGGCAGCTCCGGGCGGGCCAGCAGCCGTTCGACCGGCGTGCTCGCCAGGCGGGTCAGCGCGGCGCCGAGTCGCGCCTGGTCGACGGCGGTGCCGAGCGGCGCGCCCACCCGGGGCCGGGGCGCGGGCCCCGCCCTGCCGGGCACCCGGGGCACGGAGACCGGCCTCCGGGGCGCGGGACCCGTCCGGGGGGCGCTCGCCAGGGCGCGCACCGCATGGAGTGCGCCCCTTGCGCCCCGGGCGCCCGCCGGAGCGCCCGCCCGGTGGTGCCGGCCCTCGCTGTGCAGCAGGACCCCAGGCGCGAAGGGCAGCAGCGCGAGGCCGTCCAGGCCGGGGGTGAGGCGCAGTTCGGGGTACGCCGTGGAGAGCAGCTGTCCGATCCTGTCGAGCCGGAATCCGTCGACCTTCTCGGTCGCCATCCGGCCGCCCACACCATGGGCGGCCTCCAGGACCGTGGTCGTCACTCCTGCGCGGGTCAGCCGATGCGCCGCGGCGAGACCGGCGATCCCGGCCCCCACGACGACGACGTCCGCCTGGTACGCGGGCTCAAGCACGTGCCCCTCCTCGAGGTTGCGCGGCCGCTGGAGACGTCATGCCCCCAACCGGCTTGAGGGATACCCGAGTTCGATGCGAGGTTCGGTTCGAGGGTAGGGCCCGGAACGGTCAACGGGGGTCGCATGGAGGCAGGGCACGGTCGCACGGCGGTCGCATACGGATGGAGTTCGGGCGTGGTGCGGCCGGTATGCGGTCAGGAACGAGCCGAAGGTGGCGGGAAGCGGTCGCCCCCGGAGTCCCCGTTCCTGTCCGGTGTCCCCGTCACAGCGCCGCCCGGAGCGCCCCGTCGATCTCCGGGAACGCGAAACGGAAGCCCGACTCCAGCAGGCGGGTCGGGAGGACCCGGGCGCTGCCCAGGACGTCCCCGGCCATGTCGCCGAGCACGACGCGCAGCACCGGCGCGGGCACCGCGAAGAGCGCCGGCCGGTGCAGTACGCGCCCCATGGCCGCGGTGATCTCACGGTTCGTCAGCGGGTTCGGGGCGGTCACGTTGAACGGGCCGGACAGGTCCTCGCGGTCCAGGAGGTGCCGGATCGCCGCGACCTCGTCGTGCAGGGCCACGAAGGACCAGTACTGGGACCCGTCGCCCAGCCGGCCGCCGAGCCCCGCCCGGAAGAGCGGGAAGAGCCGGCCCCAGGCCCCGCCCCCACGGGCGACGACCAGCCCGGTCCGCGCGAACACCGTCCGTACGCCCGCCTCCCGGGCGGGTGCCGCCGCGGCCTCCCACTCCAGGCACAGGGACGGCAGGAAGCCCTCTCCCGCGGGCGCGGTCTCGTCGACGGCCCGGTCACCGGTCTCCCCGTAGAAGCCGATCGCGCTGCCGTTCACGAAGACCCGCGGCGGTCGCTCCAGCGAGGCGACGGCCTCCGCGAGCGCCGTCGTGCCGTGCACTCGGCTGCTGCGGATGCGCGTCTTGTACGCGTCGGTCCAGCGGCGGTCGCCCACCCCGGCGCCGGCCAGGTTGACCACGGCGTCGCACCCGTCGAGCCCGGCCGCGTCCACCCGCCCGCCCTCGGGGTCCCAGCGGACCTCGTCCGCACCCCGCGGCGTCCGGCGCACCAGGCGCACCACCTCGTGCCCGTCCGCGGTCAGGGACCGCACCAGTGCGCTGCCGATGACACCGGACGCGCCGGCCACCGCGATGCGCGAACGTCCCCTGGCCACCCGTCCCTCGTCCATGCGCCCATCCTGCCGGTCGGCCGCGGAAAAACCCCGGACCGGCCCTCGGAGCCGCGCCGTACAGTGAGCGCCATGCCAGCCCTGCACATACGCCATGCCAGGTCCGACGACGAGGAAGCGCTGCGCCGGCTCGACCGGGACACCTGGTCCTATCAGCACGCCGTCTCGCCCCCGCCCGGACCGGACGACCCCTTCTTCCGCGAGCGTTCGGGCCCGGCCGACCACCTGGTCGCCGAACTCGACGGCGTCGTCGTCGGATACGTCCGTCTCGGCTTCCCCACAGAACTGGCGTCCAACGCCCACGTACGCCAGATCCGCGGCCTCGCCGTCGCCGAGGCGGCCCGCGGCAACGGCGTCGGGCGTGCCCTCGTCCGTGCCGCCGTCGACGAGGCCCGGCGTCTGGGCGCCCGGCGCATCACCCTGCGGGTCCTCGGCCACAACACCGCGGCCCGCAAGCTCTACGAGTCGGGGGGCTTCGCCGTGGAGGGCGTGCAGCCGGAGGAGTTCCTCCTCGACGGCCGGTACGTCGACGACGTGCTGATGGGGCAGTCGTTCATCACGCCGGGCACCACGACGTGACGTCCGGCCGCGCGGACGAGTAGGCGGCCGGGCGGAGCGACGGTGCGGGGCCGGGGCGACGGTTCGGCCAGGTGGCACAGCACGCCTCGCGGACGGACGGGCACCACCGGACAGTGGGGTCATGCGTGTCTTCGACAAGTCGCGCCGGGGAGTGCCGCGCGCGAGACGGCTCCTGCCGCGTGCGGTGCGTATACCCGGCGCCGCCCTGATCCTGCTCGCCTGTCTGCCCGGCCTCGCCGCCGTCTCCGCCCTGGCGCTGTGCGCGACCGGCGTGGAGCGGGCGGTACCGGCCCATCCCAGACCGGCCGCCAAACCAGCCGCCCACCACTTCGCCCCGCGGCCGGTCATCGTGCGCCGGGCGGCCTGGCTGGGCAACACCGGCCGCAAACAGCCGCCCCCGCGCTACGACGACGAGGTCGTCGCCGTCTTCATCCACCACACCGACACCCCCAACGGCTACGACTGCGCCGACGCGCCCCGCATCATTCGCGACCTGTACGCGGGCCAGACCGGCGCCCGCTACTGGGACGACCTCGGCTACAACTTCGTCGTCGACCGCTGCGGCACCATCTACGAGGGCCGGGCGGGAGGCGTCGACCGCCCCGTCACCGGCGCCCACACCCAGGGCTTCAACCACCGCTCGACCGGCATCGCCGCCCTCGGCACCTTCACCGCCGGCGTACCCGTGCCCAAAGCGCTGACCGACGCGATCGCCGCGCTGACCGCCTGGAAGCTCGGCGAGACCGACACCGACCCCCGCGCCAAGGTCACCCTCGTCTCCAGCAACGGCCTGAGCCGGTACGCCGCCGGCACCACCGCCACCCTGCACGCCGTCGCGGGCCACACGGAGGGCTTCCAGACCAGCTGCCCGGGAGAGGCCCTCACCGCCCGCCTCCCGCTGATCCGCGAGACCGCGGCCCGGCTCCAGGGCAGGACCACGGCCTCACCGGCAGCCCGCACCCCGGCCGCACAGGCGGATCACAGCCCCGCCGCAGGCTCCTGAGACCTCGGTGACGCCGGTGACGTCGGTGACTCACTCCGGGCCGAACCGCTCCCACAGCCGCGGGAGCCGCTCGGCCACGGCCCGGTCGTTCTCCAGGTCGATCGGCGTGCCCAGCGGTTCCGCGGGCGCGGGCGCGATGCCCAGGTCGGGGGCGACGGTGCCGGTGAGCTGCTCATAGGCCTCGTCGGCCGCGTAGCCGAGCTCCTCGCCGTCGCCGTCCAGCTCCTCGTCGAAGTCGTCCAGCAGCTCGGCGAGCGAGTCGGGCTCATGCACCGCGCCCTCGTAGACCTCGCGGCCCTGGCCGATCAGCCAGCACCGGAAGAAGTCGAAGGCGTCGTCGCTCGCCCCGCCGAGCAGGATCCAGGCGGCGACCCACAGGTCCCAGGTGCAGGCGCGGTTGTAGCGGGCCTCGAAATGGCGGGCGAAGTCCAGCACCAGATCCGGGTCCATGCCGACGAGCCGCTCCACGAGCAGGTCGGCCTGGTCCTCGGGATCCCCGTCGGCACCCTGACGGGTGGCGTCGATCAGCTCCCAGAACTCCGTCTCGTCCATCACGCGTCCAGCATCGGCCCTGGAGGGGTGCGACGCACGTGGAGTGCGGTGGATCGTTATGTCGGGCCGGCCGCGTCCGGGCCGCCGTACAGCCCCGCCAGCCGCCGCGCGTCCCGCGCGAACCGCTCCCGCAGAGCCCGGGGCGCCAGCACCTCCACCTCCGGCCCGAGCCCCGTCAGCTGGGTGTGCGCGACCTCCTCGGACTCCACGGGCAGCGTCACCGTCACCCACCCGTCCCCGTCCGGCGCGCCCGCGGCCTCCAGCGCCTCCCGGGCGGCCGGCGCGTCCACGGCGTGCGGCAGCCCGCGCACGCCCCGGGGCGACAGCCGCACCACGACCTCCGCCCGCAGGATCGACCGCGCGAACTGCGCGGACCGCTCCGCCCAGAACGCGGGCAGGTCGAAGTCCTCGTCCCGCGCGAACCGCTCCCCGCCCGGCTCCGCCGCCGTGAACCGGTCGATGCGGTACACGCGGAAGGCCCCGTCACCGTCCGCCCGGGCGACCCGCGCGCACAGGTACCAGACGCCCGCCTTCAGCACGAGCCCGTACGGCTCCAGCTCCCGGACGACCTCCTCCTCCCCGCGCCGGTAGCGCGCGGCGAGGCACCGGTCGTCCCAGACCGCGTCCGCGACCACCGGCAGCAGCTCGGGCGTCCGCGGCTCCCGGAACCAGCTCGGCGCGTCCAGATGGAACCGCTGCGCCGCCGTGCGGGAGGCGTCCCGGAGGGAGGGGAGGAGGGCAGCCGAGACCTTCAGCCGGGCCGCCGACGCCGCGTCCTCCAGTCCCATCTCGCGCAGCGCCCCCGGCACCCCGGACAGGAACAGCGCCTCGGCCTCGCCCCGCGCCAGCCCGGTCAGGCGGGTGCGGTACCCGCCGATCAGCCGGTAGCCCCCGGCCCGGCCCCGCTCCGCGTACACCGGCACGCCCGCCTCCGACAGCGCCTGCGCGTCCCGCGTCACGGTCCGCTCCGACACCTCGAGCTCCTGGGCCAGCTCGGCGGCGGTCATGGCCGGGCGGGACTGGAGGAGCAGCACCATCTTGATGAGGCGGGCAGCACGCATGTCCACATCATGCAGGAGACACGCGTGGGCACATCATCGTGCGCACATCATCCAGAGAACGGAGCAGGCCCCCGCCGATACCTCCGGCGGGGGCCTGCCCGGGGACCCTTACAGGCCGTAGCGCTCGCGCGCCTCCTTCACGGACGTCGCCTTGACCTCGCCGCGCCGGGCGAGCTGGGCCAGGGCCGCGACCACGATGGACTCGGCGTCGACACCGAAGTGACGGCGGGCGGCGTCACGGGTGTCCGACAGACCGAAGCCGTCGGCGCCGAGCGACGAGTAGTCCTGCTCGACCCACTGCGCGATCTGGTCCGGGACCTGGCGCATGTAGTCGGAGACCGCGAGGACCGGGCCCTCGGCGCCCTGGAGCGCCCGGCGCACGTACGGCACCCGCTCCTCGCCGCGCAGCAGGGCCGCGTCGGCGTCCATCGCGTCCCGGCGCAGCTCCGTCCAGGAGGTCGCGGACCACACGTCGGCGGCCACGCCCCACTCCTCCGAGAGCAGCTTCTGCGCCTTCAGCGCCCAGTGGATCGCCGTGCCGGAGCCCAGCAGCTGGATGCGCGGGGCGTTCGCGGCCGGGGTCAGACCCGCCGACTCCGCCGTGTTGAAGCGGTACAGGCCCTTGACGATGCCCTCGTCGACGCCGGGGGCGGACGGCTTGGCCGGCTGCGGCATCGGCTCGTTGTAGACGGTCAGGTAGTAGAAGACGTTCGGGTCCTCGCCCGGGGCCGCCTCGCCGTACATCCGGCGCAGACCGTCCTTGACGATCGCCGCGACCTCGTACGCGAACGCCGGGTCGTACGTCAGCGCCGCCGGGTTGGTCGCCGCGATGGCGGGCGAGTGGCCGTCCGCGTGCTGGAGGCCCTCACCGGTCAGCGTCGTGCGGCCGGCGGTGGCGCCGACCAGGAAGCCGCGGCCGAGCTGGTCGCCGAGCTGCCACATCTGGTCGGCCGTGCGCTGCCAGCCGAACATCGAGTAGAAGATGTAGAACGGGATCATCGCCTCGCCGTGCGTCGCGTACGCGGTGGACGCGGCGATGAAGTCGGCCATCGAACCGGCCTCGGTGATCCCCTCGTTGAGGATCTGGCCGTTCTTGGCCTCCTTGTAGTACATCAGCTGGTCGCGGTCGACCGGCTCGTACGTCTGGCCCTTGGGCGAGTAGATGCCCAGCGACGGGAACAGCGACTCCATGCCGAAGGTGCGCGCCTCGTCGGGGACGATCGGCACCCAGCGCTTGCCGGTCTCCTTGTCGCGGACCAGGTCCTTGACCAGGCGGACGAAGGCCATGGTGGTGGCCACGCTCTGCGTGCCGGAGCCCTTGTCGAAGGAGGCGAACGCCTTCTCGGCGGGCGCGGGCAGCGGAGCGACCGGGTGCACGCGGCGGGCCGGGGCCGGACCGCCGAGGGCGGCGCGGCGCTCCTGGAGGTAGCGGACCTCGGGGGAGTCGGCGCCCGGGTGGCCGTAGGGGACCACGCCGTCGACGAAGTCGCTGTCCTTGATCGGCAGGCCGAGCAGGTCGCGCATGTCCTTGAACTCGTCCACCGAGAGCTTCTTCATCTGGTGGTTGGCGTTCTTGGACGCGAAGCCGGTGCCGAGGGTGTGGCCCTTGACCGTCTGGGCCAGGATCACGGTCGGCGCGCCCTTGTGGGCGAGCGCGGCCTTGTAGGCGGCGTAGACCTTGCGGGACTCGTGGCCGCCGCGCGAGTAGTGGAAGCACTCGAGGATCTTGTCGTCGGACAGCAGCTTCGCCATCTCGGCGAGCTGCGGGTCCTTGCCGAAGAAGTCCTCGCGGATGTAGGCGGCGTCGCGCGTCTGGTACGTCTGCACCTGTGCGTCGGGTACCTCGCGCAGGCGGCGTACGAGGGCGCCGGTGGTGTCGAGCTGGAACAGCTCGTCCCAGGCCGTGCCCCACAGCGACTTGACGACATTCCAGCCGGCGCCGCGGAACTGGGCCTCCAGCTCCTGCACGATCTTGAAGTTGGCGCGGACCGGACCGTCGAGACGCTGCAGGTTGCAGTTGATGACGAAGGTCAGGTTGTCCAGGCCCTCACGGGAGGCGAGGGTGAGCGCGGTGGTGGACTCCGGCTCGTCCATCTCGCCGTCGCCGAGGAACGCCCACACGTGGGAGTTGGTGAGGTCCTTGATGCCGCGGCTGGTCAGGTAGCGGTTGAACCGCGCCTGGTAGATCGCGGAGATCGGGCCGAGACCCATCGAGACGGTGGGGAACTCCCACAGCCAGGGCAGCCGGCGCGGGTGCGGGTAGGACGGCAGACCGTTGCCGCCGGCCTCGCGGCGGAAGTTGTCCAGCTGCTCCTCGTTCAGGCGGCCGTCGAGGAAGGCGCGGGCGTAGATGCCGGGGGAGGCGTGGCCCTGGACGTACAGCTGGTCGCCGGAGCCGTCACCCTCCTTGCCCTTGAAGAAGTGGTTGAAGCCGGTCTCGTAGAGCCAGGCCGCGGAGGCGAAGGTGGCGATGTGGCCGCCGACGCCGTACTTGCTGCCGCGGGTCACCATCGCCGCCGCGTTCCAGCGGTTCCAGGCGGTGATCCGCTGCTCCATCGCCTCGTCGCCGTCCACGGTGGGCTCGGCGGAGGTGGGGATGGTGTTGACGTAGTCCGTCTCGAGGAGCTTCGGCAGCGCGAGGCCGGCGCCCTCGGCGCGCTCCAGCGTGCGGCGCATCAGGTACGCGGCACGGTGCGGCCCGGCCGCCTTGGTGACGGCGTCCAGGGAGGCCTGCCATTCGGCGGTCTCCTCCGGGTCGCGGTCCGGGAGCTGGTCGAGCTCGCTCGGCTGGATGGCTTTGGGGTCGGTCATGTCGCCGCCTTCCTCAGTCGAAGGGGGTTCCCTCATCGTCAAGGGTTCGGGGGTGCCCTAGGTCTTTGGCAGGACAGGGCTTGAGGCTTCGGTGGAAGCCCGTCGGTGACTGTAACTCCCTGATCGATGATCGATCAAAGGGTTGAGGGCCAAAACCTCTCGATCCCGAGAAAGTCGGCACGGGGTGCCTCCGGCGGTGGCACGGGGTGACCTTGAAGTTGGCGGTTTGTGCAGGTGAGCGCGGTGGAGCTCGGGTGGTTACGGTCTGTCCGGCGGCTGCGGGTGCGTCGTGGCTGATCGCGCAGTTCCCCGCGCCCCACAGGGGCGCGGGGAACTGCGCGAACGGGGGTCTGGGGGCGGAGCCCCCCGGGACGGGAAGGGTAGGGGCGGCGGGGGCGAAGAACTACGCCCGGGGCGCGCAGCCGAGGACGTGGGCCTTGACCATCTCGGGAATGCGGGGGTCGCGGCGCCGGAAGGCGGCGACCAGCTCCTCGTGCTCCTCCGCATACGACTGCTGCACCGTCCCCAGCCACCGTATCGACAGCGCCGTGAACACCTCGATGCCCAGCCCCTCCCACGTGTGCAGCAGCACCGAGTTGCCGGCCGCCCGCACCAGCTCCCGGTGGAAGCCCACCGTGTGCCGGACCTGGGCCGTCCCGTCGGACACCCGGTCGGCCTCGTACAGCGCGGCCACATGGGGCTCCAGGGCCGAGCAGTCCTCGGCGAGCCGCTCCGCCGCCAGCTCCGCCGCGATGGCCTCCAGACCGGCCCGGACCGGGTAGCTCTCCTCCAGGTCGGCGGCGGTCAGATTGCGCACCCGCACGCCCTTGTTCGGCGCCGACTCGATCAGCCGCAGGGACTCCAGCTCCCGCAGCGCCTCCCGCACCGGCGTCTGGCTGACCTCCAGCTCGGTCGCGATCCGCCGCTCCACGATCCGCTCGCCCGGCTGCCAACGTCCGCTGATGATCCCTTCCAGGATGTGCTCGCGGATCTGTTCGCGCAGCGAGTGGACGACGGGCGCGGTCATGAGAGCTCCTTCGGGAGGGTCCCCTTCGGACCCCTGGGGCGTTTGACGCTTAGACAATACGGCCGTCACGGCGGGCGGGAAGGGCGCACGGGGGCGCTTTTACGCAGGTGAGACGAGACTTACACAGCGTGCCCCGGACGGAACGGGGTGGCGACCCGGCCCGGAACGCGACGGTGCCCCCGCCCGGGAAGCTCCGGGCGGGGGCACCGTACAGGCCCACGGACAGGGAATTACAGGCCGAGCTCGACCTCGAACTCGCCCGCCTCCAGGATCGCCTTGACCGCCGTCAGGTAACGGGCGGCGTCGGCGCCGTCCACCAGGCGGTGGTCGTAGGACAGGGTCAGGTACGTCATGTCGCGGACGCCGATGACCGTGCCCTCCTCCGTCTCGATGACGGCCGGACGCTTGACCGTGGCACCGATGCCGAGGATCGCGACCTGGCCCGGCGGCACGATGATCGTGTCGAACAGCGCGCCGCGCGAACCGGTGTTGCTGATGGTGAAGGTCGCGCCGGACAGCTCGTCCGGGGTGATCTTGCTGGCCCGGACCTTGCCCGCCAGGTCGGCGGTCGCCTTGGCGATGCCGGCCAGGTTGAGGTCACCGGCGTTCTTGATGACCGGGGTCATCAGGCCCTTCTCGGAGTCCACCGCGATACCGATGTTCTCGGTGTCGAAGTAGGTGATGGTCCCCTCGGCCTCGTTGATCTTGGCGTTGATCGGCGCGTGCGCCTTCAGCGCCTGGGCCGCGGCCTTGACGAAGAACGGCATCGGCGAGAGCTTGACGCCCTCGCGCGCCGCGAACGCGTCCTTGGCGCGGGCGCGCAGCTTCATCAGACGGGTGACGTCGACCTCGACGACCGAGGACAGCTGCGCCTGCTCGTGCAGCGCCTTGACCATGTTGTCGCCGATGACCTTGCGGATGCGCGGCATCTTGACGGTCTGGCCGCGCAGCGGGGAGGCCTCCAGGGTGGGGGCCTTCTTCGCGGCGGGGGCGGCGGCAGCGGCGGCCGGAGCCGGAGCGGCGGCCTTCGCGGCCTCGGCGGCGGCGATGACGTCCTGCTTGCGGATGCGACCGCCGACGCCGGTGCCCTTGACGGTGGACAGGTCGACGCCGTTCTCGGCGGCGAGCTTGCGCACCAGCGGGGTGACGTAGGCACCGTCGTCCACCGGCTGGGCGGCGGCCGGGGCAGCCGGAGCGGCGGCCGGGGCCGGCGCGGGAGCGGGCGCCGGGGCGGGAGCGGCGGGCGCCTGCGGGGCCGGAGCCGCGGGGGCGGCCGGAGCCGGAGCCGGGGCGGCCTGCGCGGGAGCCGGAGCCGGAGCCGGAGCCGGAGTGGGCTCGGGCTGGGCCGGGGCGGCGGGAGCGGCCGGGGCGGCCGCCGGAGCGGCACCGGCCGCGCCGATGACGGCCAGCTTGGCGCCGACCTCGGCCGTCTCGTCCTCGCCGACCACGATCTCCAGCAGGGTGCCGGAGGCGGGCGCCGGGATCTCGGTGTCGACCTTGTCGGTCGAGACCTCGAGCAGCGGCTCGTCGGCCTCGACGCTGTCGCCGACCGACTTCAGCCAGCGGGTGACGGTGCCCTCGGTGACGGACTCGCCGAGCGCGGGCAGGACCACGTCCGTGCCCTCGGCACCGCCGGCCGCGGCCTCGGCGGTGGGAGCGGGCGCCGGGGCGGCCTGCTCGGTGGACGGGGCGGCCGGCGCCGGCTCGGGAGCCGGCTCGGCGACCTGCTGGGCGGCCGGAGCGGCCTCGGCCGCCGGGGCCCCGGTGCCGTCGTCGATCAGCGCCAGCTCGGCGCCGACCTCGACGGTCTCGTCCTCGGCGACCTTGATGGAGGACAGCACGCCGGAGGCGGGGGCCGGGATCTCGGTGTCGACCTTGTCGGTCGAGACCTCGAGCAACGGCTCGTCGGCCTCGACGCGCTCACCCTCGGCCTTGAGCCAACGGGTGACGGTGCCCTCGGTGACGCTCTCGCCGAGCGCCGGAAGGGTTACGGAAACCGCCATGGTTTCGGTTGCTCCTTACGAAATTGCGGAAGTCTGTGTCGTCGCGCCCAGTGACCGAGGGTGGTCAGTCGTGGGAGTGCAGGGGCTTGCCGGCCAGCGCCAGGTGCGCCTCGCCCATCGCCTCGTTCTGCGTCGGGTGGGCGTGGACGAGCTGGGCCACCTCGGCCGGCAGCGCTTCCCAGTTGTAGATCAGCTGGGCCTCGCCGACCTGCTCGCCCATGCGGTCGCCGACCATGTGGACGCCGACCACGGCACCGTCCTTGACCTGGACGAGCTTGATCTCGCCGGTGGTCTTCAGGATCTTGCTCTTGCCGTTGCCCGCCAGGTTGTACTTCAGGGCGACGACCTTGTCCGCGCCGTAGATCTCCTTGGCCTTGGCCTCGGTGATGCCGACGGAGGCGACCTCCGGGTGGCAGTACGTCACCCGCGGCACGCCGTCGTAGTCGACCGGGACGGTCTTCAGACCGGCGAGCCGCTCCGCCACGAGCATGCCCTCGGCGAAGCCGACGTGCGCGAGCTGGAGGGTCGGGACGAGGTCACCGACGGCGGAGACGGTCGGGACGTTGGTCCGCATGTACTCGTCGACGAGCACGTAGCCGCGGTCCATGGCGACCCCGGCCTCCTCGTAGCCCAGGCCCTGCGAGACCGGGCCGCGGCCGATGGCGACGAGCAGGACCTCGGCCTCGAACTCCTTGCCGTCGGCGAGGGTGACCTTGACGCCGTCCTGGGTGTACTCGGCCTTCTGGAAGAAGGTGCCCAGGTTGAACTTGATGCCCCGCTTGCGGAAGGCGCGCTCCAGCAGCTTGGAGCTGTTCTCGTCCTCGACCGGCACGAGGTGCTTGAGGCCCTCGATGATCGTGACGTCGGTGCCGAAGGACTTCCACGCGGAGGCGAACTCGACGCCGATGACGCCGCCGCCCAGGACGATCGCGGACTTCGGCACGCGGTCGAGCTTGAGGGCGTGGTCGGAGGAGATGATCCGGTCGCCGTCGATGGTCAGGCCCGGCAGCGACTTCGGCACGGAGCCGGTCGCCAGCAGGACGTGGCGGCCCTGGATCCGCTGGCCGTTGACGTCCACCGAGGTCGGGGAGGACAGCCGGCCCTCACCCTCGATGTACGTCACCTTGCGCGAGGCGATCAGACCCTGCAGGCCCTTGTACAGGCCCGCGATCACGTCGTCCTTGTACTTGTGGACGGCCGCCATGTCGATGCCCTCGAAGGTGGCCTTCACGCCGAACTGCTCGCTCTCGCGGGCCTGGTCGGCGATCTCACCCGCGTGCAGCAGGGCCTTGGTGGGGATGCATCCGTTGTGCAGGCAGGTACCGCCGACCTTGCCCTTCTCGATCAGGGCGACGTCCAGGCCCAGCTGCGCCCCGCGCAGCGCCGCGGCGTAACCACCGCTGCCACCGCCGAGGATCACTAGGTCGAAAACGGTGCTGGCGTCGTTCGCCACGTCACGTCCTCCATGCATGTGCGCCACGCCGGTCTCCAGTGACCGGTCGGCGGCTGGTGTCCGGCCGCTCTTTGTTCTCGGCCCTTAGGTGGGGGCCCTGTCCTGCCGAGCCCCATCTTCGCACTTATAGGGGGTCGACGAGACGTGGGGCCGGTGTGTGAGACGCCCCACGTTCACTCGACGAGGGACGGTGGGACAACGCCGCCAGGGGTGCGGGGCTGTTTCGATCTGCGGCTCCGCCGCGTGGGCGCGACAAGCCACAACGGACCCGCACCCGCCGAAATCACCCGCACCCCCGAGTTCTCAGGCGAACGTCACCCGAGATCGCCGAGGGCAACCCGCTCGGCAACCCGCACCAGCGTCCGCACAGCCGTCCCGGTCCCACCCTTCGGCGTGTACCCGAACGGCCCGCCCTCGTTGTAGGCCGGACCCGCGATGTCCAGGTGGGCCCAGGCGATGCCCTCGCCGACGAACTCGCGCAGGAACAGACCGGCCACCAGCCCGCCGCCCATCCGCTCACCCATGTTCGCGATGTCCGCGGTCGCCGAGTCCATGCCCTTGCGCAGGTGCTCCGGCAGTGGCATCGGCCACGCCGGCTCGCCGACCTCCTCGGCCGCCTCGTACACCGCGGAGCGGAACGCGTCGTCGTTCGCCATGACGCCGTACGTCCGGCTGCCCAGCGCCAGCATCATCGCGCCGGTCAGGGTCGCCACGTCGATGATCGCGTCCGGCTTCTCCTGCGAGGCCGCCCACAGCGCGTCGGCGAGCACCAGCCGGCCCTCGGCGTCGGTGTTGAGGACCTCCACCGTCTTGCCGCTGTACATGCGCAGCACGTCACCCGGGCGGGTGGCGGAACCCGACGGCATGTTCTCGGCCAGCGCCAGCCAGCCGGTCACGTTGACCTCGAGGCCGAGCCGCGCGGCGGCGACGACCGCGGCGAACACGGCGGCGGCGCCGGCCATGTCGCACTTCATCGTCTCGTTGTGCCCGGCCGGCTTCAGGGAGATGCCGCCCGAGTCGTAGGTGATGCCCTTGCCGACGAAGGCGAGCGACTTCGTCGCCTTGGGCGAGGTGTACGACAGCTTCACCAGGCGCGGGCCCGACGCGGACCCGGCGCCGACGCCCAGGATGCCGCCGTAGCCGCCCTTGGTGAGCGCCTTCTCGTCGAGCACCTGCACCTTGATGCCGTGCTCCTTGGCGGCGGCCTGTGCCACGGCCGCGAACGCCTCGGGGTTGAGGTCGTTCGGCGGGGTGTTGACCAGGTCGCGGGCGCGGTTGAGCTCCTCGGCGACGGCCGCGGCACGCTCGATCGCCGCCTTGTACGCCTTGTCGCGGGGCTTGCCGCCGAGCAGCGCGGCCTCGGCGAGCGGGGCCTTGCCGTTCTTGGCCTTGCGGTCCTTGCCGTTCTCCTTGTAGGCGTCGAAGGAGTACGCGCCGAGCAGCACGCCCTCGCCGACGACACCGGCGTCGGCGGCGTCCTCGAGCGGCAGGGCGAAGGCGGCCTTCTTCGAGCCGCTCAGGGCGCGGGCGGCGACACCGGCGGCCCTGCGCAGCGCCTCGGCGTCGAAACCGGAGTCCTTCTCGGGCTCGGAGCCCAGGCCCACCGCCACCACGACGGGTGCCTTGAAGCCGGACGGCGCGGGCAGCTTCGTCACCTCGCCCTCGGCGCCGGAGGCACCGAGGGTCTCCAGGACGCCGGCGAGCCGGCCGTCGTACGCCTTGTCCACGGCCTCGGCGCCCGGTGCGACGACCGGGCCGCGGTCGCCCTTGGCGACACCGATCACGATCGCGTCGGCCCGCAGGCCGGCCGCCGCGGCGGTGGAGAGAGTGAGAGCAGTCACGGTGGTGAAATCTCGCTTCCGTATGAAGTCTGGTGTGGTCGAATGCGGGTGGGTCGACCGGGCCCGACAACCGACCCTAGATCCCTCCTGCGGTGCGGTGCCCACCTGGGCAGGCGAGCACCCGGCACGAGCCTACGCTCGCCCCCGCGTTCGCTCTCTCCCGCCCGGCCGCGGTTTCCCGCGCGGCATCCCGGATGGGAGATCATCCCTGGGTACGCCCCCACGCCACCCCCACGTATCGGAGCCCGCTCGTGAGACGCCCGGTCCTGTCGACAGCCCTTCTCCTGCTGGTGCTCGCGGGCTGCACGTCGCCTTCCGCGGACCGGCCGGAGTCCTCCGGTCACTGGCAGCCCCGGCCCGGCACGGCCTGGCAGTGGCAGCTCAGCGGCAAGCTGGACACCTCCGTGGACGTGCCGGTCTACGACATCGACGGCTTCGACCACACCGAGGCCACGGTGGCCGGCCTGCACGAGGACGGCCGCAAGGTCATCTGCTACCTGTCCACCGGCGCCTGGGAGGACTTCCGCCCCGACGCGGAGAAGTTCCCGAAGTCGGTGCTGGGCAAGGGCAACGGCTGGGAGGGCGAACGCTGGCTGGACATCCGCGCGACGGACGTCCTGGAGCCGCTGATGGCCGCGCGCATCGACATGTGCCGCGACAAGGGCTTCGACGCCGTCGAGCCCGACAACATGGACGGCTACAAGAACGAGACCGGCTTCCCGCTCACCGCCGACGACCAGCTCCGCTACAACCGGCTGATAGCGGAGCTCGCCCACGACCGGGGCATGGCCGTCGGCCTCAAGAACGACCTGGACCAGATACCGGAGTTGGTGGACGACTTCGACTTCGCCGTCAACGAGCAGTGCGCCCAGTTCGGCGAGTGCGCCGACAACAAGCCGTTCACCGACGCCGACAAGGCCGTCTTCCACGTCGAGTACGAGCTGCCGACCGAGCGCTTCTGCGCCGAGTCCCGTGAGCTGCGGCTGAGTTCGATGCTGAAGAAGTACGAACTGGGGGTCTGGCGGGAGGCCTGCTGAGCCGCCCCGCGGCCGAGCCGGTCCTCGGCCCGGCTCAGCCCAGGACCAGTACGACCAGCGCGGTCGTGGCCGCCGTCTCCGCCACCCCGCCGAAGACGTCACCGGTGACCCCGCCGAAGCGACGCACGCAGCGCCGCAGCAGCAGTTCGGCGACGGCGAGCGCGCCCAGCACGGCGAGCGCCGCACGGACCGCTTCGTACGGTCCGAAGAACGCGCCCGCCGCCGCGCCGGCCACCGTGACGGCGGCGGCCGCTCCTGCCGCTCCGCCCGCCGGCACCACCCCGGCGACCGCCGCGCCCAGCCCCTCCGGGCGCGCGGCCGGCACCCCCGCCCGGGCGGCCAGCGTCAGCGCCAGCCGGGCGGCGGTCGCCGAGACCACGGCGGCGAGCGCGCCCCGCGCCCAGGAGCCGTCGTAGGCCTGTGCCAGCGCGGCCACTTGGGCCAGCAGTACGAACACGAGGCTGAGCACGCCGAACGGTCCGATGTCCGACTGCTTCATGATCCGCAGCGCGTCCTCGGCGGGCTTCCCGCTGCCGAGCCCGTCCGCGGTGTCGGCCAGCCCGTCCAGATGCAGCCCCCGGGTGAGTACGGCGGGTACGGCGGCGGTGGCGACCGCGGCGAGCAGGCTCCCGGCGCCCAGGAACAGCAGCAGAAGCCCGACGGCGGCGGCGACGACACCGAGCGCCGGGCCGACCAGCGGCGCGCACAGCATGCCGGCGCGCGCGGCCTCCCTGTCCCAGCGGGTCACCCTGACGGGGAGCACGGTGAGGGTGCCGAACGCGAAACGGAGGCCGTCGGGGGAGAGGGTCCTGAGCACCGGCGCAGACTACCCGGCGGTCACCGGGGCGCCGCGTCGCGCACGGATGCTGCACCGGGCGGGCCGCCGTAATGTGCGGATATGGGCGATTGGTGGCAGCGCAACATCATGGAACCGGGCAAGCTGCCGCTGCTTCTCGCCCTCGCGGCCTTCGTGCTCACGTTCGTGATCACCCGGGTCGTCACCCGGCTCATCCGCGCGGGCCGGGGCCCGTTCGGCAACGTCGAGGCGGGCGGGGTGCACATCCACCACGTCGTGCCCGGGGTCGTCCTCACCGTCGTCGGCGGCTTCGGCGCGGTCGCGGGGGGCCGGCACGGTTTCGGCTCCGCCCTCGCCGCGGTGGTCTTCGGCATCGGGGCGGGCCTCGTCCTGGACGAGTTCGCGCTGATCCTCCACCTCGACGACGTCTACTGGACCGCGGAGGGCCGCAAGAGCGTGGAGGTCGTGGTGGTGACGGCGGCCCTGGTCGGCCTGCTCCTCGCCGGGTTCACGCCGTTCGGCGTCGACGGCGTCTCCGAGGACGAGTTGCAGGGCCGCGCCAACGTCATCGCGACCGTCGCGGGCAACTTCTGCTTCGCCCTCCTCGCCCTGGCCAAGGGGAAGACCCGCCTCGCGGTCTTCGGGGTGATCGTGCCCCTCCTCGCCCTGGTCGGCGCGATCCGCCTGGCCCGGCCCGGCTCTCCCTGGGCCCGCCGCTTCTACACCCGCCGCCCGCGCGCCCGCGCGAAGTCCCGCCTGCGCGCCTACCACCACGACCGCCGCTGGTCCGGCCCCCGCCGCACAGTCCAGGACTGGATCGGCGGCCGCCCGAACCCCTAGCCGCGCCCAGCCTGCGGGCAGTCGCACCGCCCAGCCTGCGGGCAGTCGCACCGCCCAGCCTGCGGGCAGTCGTGCCGCTGGGGCGGCACGGGTGGGCGCAGGCGGCACCCCGTAGCGCCGGGCAGCGCACCCACCCCCGGCCCGCACTCACGCCGGGTGCCAGATCAACCCTCGGCTCCCTCGCCCTCGCCCCCGTCGGAGACCTCCGGCAACTCCGCCGCCAACGCCGCCGCAGCCTGCACCAGCGGCAACGCCAGCAGACCCCCCGCCCCCTCACCCACCGTCACACCGTGGGACAGCAGCGGCTCCAGGGCCATCCGGTCCAGCGCCTTCGCCTGCCCCGGCTCCCCGCTGTCGTGCGCCGCCAGCCACCAGTCCGGCGCCCGGAACGCGACCCGCTGCCCGACCAGCGCACACGCCGCCGTCACGACCCCGTCCAGGATCACCGGCATCTTCCGCACCGCGCTCTGCAGCAGAAAGCCCGTCATCGCGGCGAGGTCGGCGCCGCCCACCGTCGCGAGCAGCTGCAACTGGTCCCCGAGCACCGGCCGGGCCCGCCGCAGCGCGTCACGGATCGCCGCGCACTTGCGCATCCAGGCCAGGTCGTCGATCGCCAGCCCGCCCCGCCCCGTGACGACCGACGCGTCCGTCCCGCACAGCGCCGCGACCAGCACGCCCGCCGCCGTCGTCCCGCCCACGCTCACATCGCCGAGCACCACCAGATCCGTACCGGAGTCGGCCTCCTCGTCGGCCACCGCCATCCCGGCCCGGAAGGCGGCCTCCGCCTCCTCGAGGGTCAGCGCGTCCTCGACGTCGATGCGCCCGCCGCCGCGCCGCACCCGGTGCCCCGCGACCTCGGCCGGCAGCGACTCGGGGTCGCAGTCCAGCGCCATGTCGACGACCCGTACCGGTACGCCGAGGCGCCGGGCCAGCACCGACACCGGCCGGCCGCCCTCCAGCACCTCGCGCACCAGCTCACCGGCACCGCCCGCGGGCCGTGCCGAGACGCCCAGCTCGGACACCTTGTGGTCGCCGGCGAAGAGCACCACCCGGGGCCGTTCCACCGGCCGCACCGGTACGGCGGACTGCGCCGCGGCCAGCCACTCGCCCAGTTCGTCCAGGCGGCCCAGCGATCCGGGCGGGACGACCTGACGCTCCCGGCGTGCCTCGGCGTCGCGGCGCACCCCGCCGTCGGGGCGCTCGATCAGATCGGTGAAGTCGTCGAGATTCAGCGAGCTCATTCGCCGAACAGTACCGGCCTCGGTCGAACACCACGGCGGGCCCGTCCGCACCGCGCCACGGCGGCGTCGTTGCGCCACGGAACGCGTTCCTCTACGTAACGTTTTGCGCGGATTGTCACCCGCCCCGCCCGTCGTCCTCGTACGTCCCTCTCGCGTCGGGAGCCGCCCATGTCCGCGCCCTCCGCCCCTTCGGTGCCGCCCATGCCGCGGTACGGACCCCACCGCGAGGACTGCCCCTGGTGCGGCTCCCGCCGGCTGCGGGCCCGCCCCCCGCGCCGAGCCGTACCCGGCCGGTCCGTCCTCGCCCGGTGCCGGGAGTGCCGGCACACCTTCCGCAACCCCTCGCTCACCCCGGCGACGGAGGACGCCCCGGCCCGCACCGGTGCCCGCCTGCGCCACCGCCTGGCCGCCCGCGCGATGCTCGGCCGCTGTCCCGAGCCCGAGAGCTGGCTGGACGTGGGCACCGGCGACGCCGACTTCCCCCTCGCCGCCCGCGCCTACTTCCCGTACACCTCGTTCGACGGCCTGGACCCCACCCACCGCGTCCTGCGGGCCCGCGCGGTCGAGCGGGTCGAGGAGGCGTTCGTGGGACGGCTGACGGACCCGCACATCGCCGCCCGGCTGCGGGCCCGCTACGACGTGGTGAGCCTCTTCCAGCAACTGGAACGCGTCCCCAACCCCCGCGCCGAACTGCGCGCCGCCCTCCAGGTGCTGCGCCCCGGCGGCCATCTGCTCGTCGACGTGGCCGACCCGCGCCGCCTGTGCGTCCTCCCGCCCGGCGCCTCGCACCCGGTGGGGCTCCGTGCCGAACTCGCGGCCCAGGGCTGCACGGTCCTCACCGGCACGCGGGCCCACCGGATCATCGCGCGCAAGGACGCGTCAGCCCCGTAGCACCAGCGCCTGCCCCGCCACCACCAGCAGCACCTGCTCGCACTCCTGGGCGAACGCCGCGTTCAGCCGACCGAGTTCGTCCCGGTAGCGGCGGCCCGACGCCGTGGCCGGGACGATGCCCGACCCCACCTCGTTCGACACGGCGACGACCGTGCGCCGGGTGGCGCGCACCGCCTCCGTCAGCTCGCGCACCCGGTCCCTGAGGGCCCGTTCCCCGCCGTCGGCCCACTCCGCGTCGTCCCACGCCCCGACGGCGTCCATCGCGTCCGTCAGCCACAGCGACAGGCAGTCCACGAGCAGCGGCGGTCCGTCGTCCTTCAGCAGCGGCACCAGGTCGCACGTCTCCACGGTGCGCCAGGAACCCGGCCGCCGCTCGCGGTGCGCACAGACCCGGGCCGCCCACTCGGTGTCCCCGTTGCGGGACCCGCCGGTGGCCACGTAGAGCACGTCGGGGAACGCCTCCAGCCGCCGCTCGGCCTCCACCGACTTGCCCGACCGGGCCCCGCCCAGCACCAGCGTCCGCCGCGGCACGTCGGGCACGTCCTCGTACGAGCCCACCACCAGCGTCGCCCCGTCCGGCACCGCCCGCGCCCCGGCCGCCGCGAGCCGGCGCCCCAACTCCCGCCCCGGCGGCACGTCGTGACCCAGATGGACGGCGACGACGTCCGTCGTCGGGCCCGCCGCGCCCACCGCCCGCAGCTTCGCCAGCGCGTCCGGCCGCCCCACGACGTCGGCGAGCACCAGGTCGTACGGCTCCGCGGGCTCCTCCAGCCCGGCCGGCGCCCCACCCGGCGGCAGATACAGCAGCCGCTGCCCGTCCGGCCCCGTCACGGCGTACCCGGTGCCCGGCGCGTCCATCGCCACCGCCCGCACCCGGTGCCCGGTCAGCAGCGCCAGCTCCCGCCCGTCCGGCACCCGCCCCGGCTGCGGCAGCCCGGCCGGCACCTCCACGGCGGGACCGTCGTGCGGGTGGGACAGCAGCACCTGCCGTACGCCGGCCAGCGAGCGCCCGGCCCGGGCGGCGGCGAACGCGGCACCGGGCGTCAGGTCGAGCAGCAGCGCCCCGTCCACCAGCAGCGCGGTCGCCGCGCGCGCGTGCTCGCCCTGCGCCGCGGCACAGGCCGCGCAGGGACAGTCGGGGCGGGGGAGTCCCGCGGGGGCACCGGTGCCGAGCAGAGTCACGTCCACGCCCCGATTTTCCCCGGTCCCCCGCCGACCTGCGCGCCCGAGGCCCCCTGAGGGGCGGGTCATGACGTACGGGACGGCACGGTCTCGCCCCGCACTTGTCCCGCCCGCCTCCCGCGGCCTTCTACGGCGTACTCCGCTCAGCGCATAGGCTGCGACCGGGAGCCGGACCGGGATCCGGCCTCCGCTCTGCTCGTGCTCACAGCTTGGAGGCGTACATGGCGGCATGGACGTGGCGGTTCGAGACGGCCGGCGGGACGGAGGTCCAGCCCGCGGTGCAGCCCGAGGAGTTCACCACGCAAGGGGACGCCGAGTCCTGGATCGGGGAGCACTGGAAGGACCTCAAGGAGGGCGGCACCGACCAGGTGCGGCTGTTCGAGGACTCCACCGAGATCTACGGCCCGATGAGCCTGCACGCCGAGGAGGCGGAGGCCTGACCGGTGGGCGGGGGCGGACCCGGCAGGCATGACCTGCCCGGACCCGCCCCCGGCCCCGGGCACTGTGTTCCCGTCACTGCTCGCCCAGCGTCACCTCGGCGGTGTGTTCGTCGCCGTCCCGGGTGTACGTCAGCTTCGTCCGGTCGCCCGGCTTCATCGACGCCAGCGCCTCGGCGAGCGAGGTGATCGTGGTGACGTCCGTGTCGCCCAGCCGGACGATCACGTCCCCGGGCCGCACCCCGGCCCGGTCGGCGGCCCCGCCGTTGCTGACCTCGACCACCGCCACGCCCGCGGGCCGGAAGGAGTCGTCGACCACCGTACGGCCCGTGATGCCGAGCGCCGCCCGGCCCGAGTCGGTGACCCGGCCGTGCTCGATGATCTGGTCGGCGACCGTCTTCACCATCGACGCCGGGATCGCGAACCCGATGCCGGGAGCCGCGCTGTCACCCAGGCCCGGGTCGATCGCGGCCAGCGTCGGGATGCCGACGACCCGGCCGTCGAGGTTGACCAGGGCGCCACCGCTGTTGCCGGGGTTGATGGCCGCGGACGTCTGCACCATGTTGCCGATGGTCGCGCCCGTGCCGCCCCCGCTGCTGCCCTCGGTGACCGTCCGCCCGGTCGCCGACACGATGCCCTGCGTCACGCTGGACGACAGCCCGAGCGGCGAGCCCATCGCCAGCACGATCTGCCCCACCTCGACCTTCGAGGAGTCCCCGAAGCCGGCCGGCCGCACCCCCTCCGGCACCTGGTCCAGCTTGATGACGGCCAGGTCCTGCTCGGGATAGGACGAGACGAGCTTCGCGGCCAGGGATTCCTCGCTGTGGGCGGTCGTCACCCGGAAGTCCTCCCGGTCCCCGACGACATGCGCGTTGGTGACGACGTGCCCCCGGTCGTCGTAGACCACCCCGGAGCCCAGGTCGTTCCCGGCCTGGATCTGTACGACGGACGGCAGTACGTCCTTGATCACCCGCAGGTAGTCGTCCTGGAGGTCGTTGGCCGCGCTCGGCGCCGCGGCCTGTGCCGTGCCCTCCTCCTCGCCCCGGGATCCCGCCCCGGAATCCGATCCGAAGCAGCCGGCGACGAACAGCAGGGAGCCCACCAGCAGCGCGGCGACGGGAACACCGAGCCGGAACGCACGGATACGGGAAACGTCCATGCCCCGAGTCTCACCGCGCCCGGCGAACCCGGCGCCCGGTACTCATCCGAATGGGCGCCCCGAGGGGGGCGACGGACTCAGCCCCGCACCCCGCACAGATGCAGCAGCGCCGCGACCCCCCGGTACGGATCCGTCCGGCCCGCCCGCTCCTCGGCGGCCAGCAGGGTCTCCACGTCGTCCGGGACCGCGGCGCCGTCGGCCGCGGTGTCCGTGAAGACCCGTACGCCGTACCAGGTGTGCAGCGGGGCGCCGATGCCCGCCAGCTTCGCCGTCAGCGTCGCCAGCCGGTCCGCGCGGACGTCGAGGCCCAGACGATTGCGGTAGACGGTCGAGTCGAAGGCGGCCAGCGCGCCCGCCCACTCGCCGTACAGGCCGGGTCGCATGGCGAGCGCGTCGCCATTGCGCACCAGGAGCGACAGCAGCCCGCCCGGGGCGAGCATCCGGGCCAGCCCCGCGAGCAGCGGGTCGGGCTCCTCGATGTACATGAGCACGCCGTGGCACAGCACCACGTCGAAGCTGCCCGGCAGGAAGTGCACGCCGGTGTCCCGGCCGTCCCCCTCGATGATCCGCATCCGCTCCCGGATGCCCTCCGGCTGGCCGGCCAGGGCCTTGCGCGCGCACGCGATCATCGTGGCGTCCTGCTCCAGGCCGGTCACCTGGTGCCCGGCCCGTGCCAGCCGCAGCGCCTGGGTGCCCTGGCCCATCCCGACATCGAGCACCCGCAGGCGCTTGCCGACCGGGAAGCGCCCGGCTATCTGCTCGTCGAGCTGCCGGGCCACCAGTTCCTGCCGTACGACGTCACGCAGACCGCCGAGCCCGCCCAGCCAGGCATCGGCCGCGCCGCCGGTGAACGGCGTCGTGCTCAGGGCCGCTCCCCGCGCTTGACCTGCGGCTTGGGCAGCCGGAGCCGGCGCATCTGGAGGGAGCGCATCAGCGCGTAGGCGACCGCGCCGCGCCGGCGGTCGTCGGGGAAGCGCTCGGCGAGGCGCTTCTTCAGCCGGAAGCCGGTGACGATCGAGTCGAGCACGATCAGCACGATCACGACCAGCCACAGCAGCAGCGCGACGTTCTGCAGCGAGGCCACCCGGATCATGCTCAGCACGAGGATGACCACGGCCATCGGCAGGAAGTACTCCGCGATGTTGAACCGCGAGTCGATGAAGTCGCGCGCGAACTTGCGGACCGGGCCCTTGTCACGGGCCGGCAGGTACCGCTCGTCGCCGTTCGCCAGCGCCTCGCGCTGCCGCTGCATCGCGGTCCGGCGCTCGTCGCGCTGCCGCTTGGCGGCCTCCTTGCGCGTCATCGGCGTGTTGGCGACGCTGCGGCGCTGGGACTGGGCCGCACTGCGCTTGGGCGTGGGCCTGCCCTTCGGGGCCTGCGGGTCGCGGGGCTGCTTGGAGTCGGTCACCGGCGCGCTGACGGCGCTCTGGGCCTTCTCTTCCTTGGCACGGCTACGGAACACAAAACCCAAGGGTACGGGGTGCGGGGGTGTGGACCCCAGCCCGGTGGGGAACGATCCGGCAACGCCGGTCGTCTGTAGGGGGACAGAGGGGACGTTGCGTACACCCTGGGGGACCGGGTCATTCCGGACAACCCCGGGGAGCACCTACTCCCTACGCCGGACCGGGAGCGTACGCAGTCGTCCTTGGGGATGAGCGCATCCGTCCCCGAACAGTGCGGTAATGGATGCAGGGCCCGTACTGTGGGTTCTGTCGCAGGTGCTGGAGCTGGAGTCGGTCAGAAGGGGGCGCGCGAAGCCCATGAGCGGTGTCATGAAGCGTATGGGGATGATCTTCCGCGCAAAGGCCAACAAGGCCCTTGACCGGGCCGAGGACCCGCGCGAGACCCTCGATTACTCGTACCAGAAACAGCTGGAGCTGCTGCAGAAGGTGCGCCGCGGCGTCGCCGACGTGGCGACCAGCCGCAAGCGCCTGGAGCTCCAGCTCAACCAGCTCCAGTCCCAGTCGTCCAAGCTGGAGGACCAGGGGCGCAAGGCCCTCGCGCTGGGCCGTGAGGACCTGGCCCGCGAGGCGCTCTCCCGCCGCGCCGCCCTCCAGCAGCAGGTCACCGACCTGGAGACGCAGCACGCCACGCTCCAGGGCGAGGAGGAGAAGCTCACCCTCGCGGCCCAGCGCCTCCAGGCCAAGGTGGACGCCTTCCGCACGAAGAAGGAGACCATCAAGGCCACCTACACGGCGGCCCAGGCCCAGACCCGCATCGGTGAGGCGTTCTCCGGCATCTCCGAGGAGATGGGCGACGTCGGCCTCGCGATCCAGCGGGCCGAGGACAAGACCGCCCAGCTCCAGGCCCGCGCGGGCGCCATCGACGAACTGCTCGCCTCCGGCGCCCTCGACGACCAGTCCGGCATGCACAAGGACGACATCCAGGCCGAGCTGGACCGGCTCTCAGGTGGTACGGATGTAGAGCTGGAACTGCAGCGCATGAAGGCCGAGCTGGCCGGCGGCAGCACCTCCGACCGCCAGGCCATCGAGGGCGGCGAGGGCCGGCCGCAGTCCCAGCAGCAGCCGCAGGACACCCCGCGCTTCGACAAGCAGTAGCCCACGCCTAGGAGGGCGACATGATCGTACGGATCATGGGGGAGGGACAGCTGACGCTGGCCGACGACCGGCTGGCCGAGCTGAACAAGCTGGACGACGAGCTCCAGGCCGAGATGGAGAACGGCGACGGCCCCGGCTTCCGCGCGACCCTCCAGGCCCTCCTGGCCAAGGTCCGCGAACTGGGCGAGCCCCTCCCCGACGACTCCCTGGAGCCGTCCGACCTCATCCTCCCGTCCCCGGACGCCACCTTGCAGGACGTCCAGGAACTGCTGAGCGACGACGGTCTGATTCCAGGGGGTGCCTGACGGACGCCGGTCAGGCACTCCAGCCCGTCCGGCGGAGGACGAGGCCGTTCAGGCCGACAGCGGGGGTCTGGGGGCGCAGCCCCCAGGTCAACGGCCACTGCACGCCGGGTGCGATACGGACGGACGCCCACTCCAGCTACCGTAAAACTCCGTGAGCACACTCGCCCGCGCCCGCTGCAGACTGGGCGCCCACCCCTCCGCACTGGACGCGGCCCTCGCCGCGGCGGTCCTGGTGTGCATGATCGCCGGTTCGTTCGTGGACCCGCACGGCCCCGAGGGCGTCAGCTGGGGTCTGCGCACGCCCGACGCCCTCAGCCTGCTCCTGATGACGGTCGGCGCCGCCGCGCTCGTGTTCCGCCGCCGCGCCCCGCTGACGGTCCTCGCGGTCACCGGCGGCGTCTCCGTCGTGGAGAGCGTCACCGGCGACCCCCGCGCCCCCGTGGTCATGTCCGCCGTCGTCGCCCTCTACACCGTGGCCGCCTCCACCGACCGTCCCACCACCTTGCGGGTCGGCCTGCTCACCATGACCGTGCTCACCGGCGCCGCCATGCTGGCCGGACCCCTGCCCTGGTACGCGCAGGAGAACCTCGCCGTCTTCGCCTGGACCGGCATCGGCGCGAGCGCCGGGGACGCGGTCCGCAGCCGGCGCGCCTTCGTCCAGGCCATCCGCGACCGGGCCGAGAAGGCCGAGCGCACCAGGGAGGAGGAGGCCCGCCGGCGGGTCGCCGAGGAGCGGCTGCGCATCGCCCGCGACCTGCACGACGTCGTCGCCCACCACATCGCCCTGGTCAACGTCCAGGCCGGCGTCGCCGCCCACGTCATGGACAAACGGCCCGACCAGGCCAAGGAGGCCCTCTCCCACGTACGGGCGGCCAGCCGCTCGGCACTCAACGAACTACGTGCCACGGTCGGCCTGCTCCGCCAGTCCGGCGAGCCCGAGGCGCCGACCGAACCGGCCCCCGGGCTGGACCGCCTCGACGAACTCGTCGGCACCTTCCACCACGCCGGGCTCCACGTCGAGGTGGCCCGCGCCGACCAGGGCACCGAACTGCCCGCCGCCGTCGACCTGGCCGCGTACCGCATCATCCAGGAGGCCCTGACCAATGTGCAGAAGCACGCGGGGCTGAGGGCGAAGGCGGAGGTCAGCGTGGTGCGCGTGGGGCCCGACATCGAGGTGACCGTGCTCGACGACGGCGGCGGCGAGGGCGACGTCCCCGCCGAGGCCCCGGCCGACGGCGGCGGGCACGGGCTGCTCGGCATGCGCGAGCGCGTCACCGCCGTGGGCGGCGCCCTCACCACCGGTCCCCGCTACGGGGGCGGCTTCCGGGTCCATGCGATCCTTCCGGCTAGGAACCGCACCAATGCCGCGGAGGACCCCGTATGACGATCCGTGTCCTGCTCGCCGACGATCAGGCTCTGCTGCGCAGCGCCTTCCGGGTGCTGGTCGACTCCGAGCCCGACATGGAGGTGGTGGGGGAGGCGTCCGACGGCGCGGAGGCGGCCCGGCTGGCCGCCGAACAGCGGGCCGACGTGGTGCTGATGGACATCCGGATGCCGGGCACGGACGGCCTCGCCGCGACCCGCATGATCAGCGCCGACCCGTCCCTCGCCCATGTCCGCGTGGTCATACTGACCACCTTCGAGGTCGACGACTACGTGGTGCAGTCGCTGCGGGCGGGTGCCTCCGGCTTCCTCGGCAAGGGCTCCGAACCCGAGGAACTGCTCAGCGCGATCCGTGTCGCGGCCGGCGGTGAGGCGCTGCTGTCCCCGGCCGCCACCAAGGGGCTGATCGCCCGCTTCCTCGCCCAGCAGGGCACGGCGGACGAGGCCGAACGCGATCCCGCCCGCGCCGAGCGGCTGGAGTCGCTGACCGTGCGGGAGCGCGAGGTCCTGGTCCAGGTCGCCGGGGGCCACTCCAACGACGAGATCGCCGAGCGGCTGGAGGTCAGCCCGCTCACCGTGAAGACGCACGTCAACCGGGCCATGGCCAAGCTGGGCGCCCGCGACCGGGCCCAGCTGGTCGTCATCGCGTACGAATCCGGGCTGGTACGTCCAAGGGTGGAGTGACCCCGGCCCGGGCGTACTGCGGCGGGAGTATGCGCCGCATAAGGAAATGGACCTGGGGCCTAGGGAACCGGGGTCGCCCATGGCTCAGGGTGTTGGGGTGGGCGCTCACGTGTGGCGTCCGCGTGTGCCCGTGCATGCCCCGCGCATGCCCGTCCATGCCCTGTGCATGCCCCGTCCCCTGCTCGGCCACGGAAGAGAGACCCTGATCCATGTCCTGGCTGTCGAGATTCAGCCTCGCGCAACGGGCCCTGATAGGCCTGATGTCGATCGTCGCGCTCGTCTTCGGCGCGATCGCCATCCCCCAGCTCAAGCAGCAGCTGCTGCCCACCATCGAACTGCCCATGGTGTCCGTGCTGGCGCCGTACCAGGGCGCCTCGCCGGACGTGGTCGAGAAGCAGGTCGTCGAACCGATCGAGGACAGCCTCGAGGCCGTCGACGGGATCTCGGGCATCACCTCGACGGCCTCCGAGGGCAACGCCGTCATCATGGCGTCCTTCGACTACGGCAACGGCACCCAGCAACTCGTCGCCGACGTCCAGCAGGCCGTCAACCGGGCCCGTGCCCAGCTCCCGGACGACGTGGACCCGCAGGTCATCTCCGGGTCGACGGACGACATCCCCACCGTCGTCCTCGCCGTCACCTCCGACAAGGACCAGCAGGCGCTGGCCGACCAGCTCGACAAGACGGTCGTCTCCGAGCTGAAGGACATCGACGGCGTCGCCCAGGTCGTGATCGACGGCGTCCGCGACGTCCAGGTCACCGTCACGCCCGACCCGGCGAAGCTCGCCGCGGCCGGTGTGAGCCCGCAGGTCCTCGCCCAGTCCCTGCAGGCGGGCGGCGCGACCGTCCCGGCCGGTTCCTTCGACGAGGCGGGCGCCAACCGCACCGTCCAGGTCGGCGGCGGCTTCACCTCGCTGCAGCAGATCCAGGACCTCATGGTCACCGGCGAGGGCGTCGACAAGCCCGTCCGCCTCGGCGACGTCGCCGTCGTCAAGGAGGAGGAGGCCAAGGCCGACTCCCTCACCCGTACCGACGGCAAGCCGTCCCTCGCCGTCGCCGTGACGATGGACCACGACGGCAGCGCGGTCGCCATCTCGAACGCCGTCGAGGACAAGCTCCCCGACCTGCGCGAGCAGCTCGGCTCCGGCGCGACGCTCACCGTCGTCAGCGATCAGGGCCCCGCGGTCTCCAAGGCCATCGAGGGCCTGACCACCGAGGGCGCGCTCGGTCTGCTCTTCGCCGTCGTGATCATCCTGGTCTTCCTGGCGTCCATCCGCTCCACCCTGGTCACCGCGGTCTCCATCCCGCTGTCGGTGGTGCTGGCGCTGATCGTGCTGTGGACGCGCGACCTGTCGCTGAACATGCTGACGCTGGGCGCGCTGACCATCGCCATCGGCCGCGTCGTCGACGACTCGATCGTGGTCCTGGAGAACATCAAGCGGCACCTCGGCTACGGCGAGGAGCGCCAGGAGGCCATCCTCAAGGCCGTCCGCGAGGTCGCCGGAGCGGTCACCTCCTCCACGCTCACCACGGTCGCCGTGTTCCTGCCGATCGGCCTGGTCGGCGGTATGGTCGGCGAGCTGTTCGGCTCCTTCAGCCTGACCGTGACCGCGGCGCTGCTGGCGTCCCTGCTGGTGTCGCTGACGGTCGTCCCGGTGCTGTCGTACTGGTTCCTGCGCCCGCCGAAGGGCACCCCCGAGGACGCGGACGAGGCCAGGCGCCTCGCCGAGGAGAAGGAGGCCAGGAGCCGCCTCCAGCGCTTCTACGTCCCCGTCCTGCGCTTCGCCACCCGCCGCCGCCTCACCAGCGTGGCCATCGCGGTCGTCGTGCTGATCGGCACCTTCGGCATGGCGCCGCTGCTGAAGACCAACTTCTTCGACCAGGGCGACCAGAAGGTCCTCAGCGTCAAGCAGGAGCTGAAGCCCGGCACCAGCCTCGGTGCGACCGACGCCCAGGCCAAGAAGGTCGAGAAGCTGCTCGGCGACACCGAGGGCATCAAGGACTACCAGGTCACCATCGGCTCGTCCGGCTTCATGGCCGCCTTCGGCGGCGGCACGGACACCAACCAGGCCTCGTACCAGATCATGCTGGAGGACTCGGCGAACGCCGAGGACGTCCAGGACCACATCGAGGACGGGCTCGCGAAGCTCGACGGCATCGGCACCACCACGGTCGCCGCCGGTGACGGCTTCGGCAGCCAGGACCTGAGCGTCGTCGTCAAGGCGGCCGACGCGCAGGTGCTCCGCGACGCCTCCGAGCAGGTCCGCAAGACCGTCGCCGGGCTCGACGACGTCACCGACGTCACCAGCGACCTGGCGCAGAGCGTGCCGCGCATCTCGGTCAAGGCCAACGCGAAGGCCGCCGAGGCCGGCTTCACCGACCAGACGCTCGGCGCGGCCGTCGCCCAGGCGGTGCGCGGCACCCCGGCCGCCAAGGCGATCCTGGACGACACCGAGCGCGACGTCGTCATCAGGTCGGCCCAGCCGGCGCGGACGATGGCCGAGCTCAAGGCCCTGAACCTGGGCCCGGCCAAGCTCGGTGACATCGCCACGGTGCAGCTGGTGGACGGCCCGGTCTCGATGACCCGCATCGACGGTCAGCGCGCGGCGACCATCACCGCCAAGCCGACCGGCGACAACACCGGAGCGGTCGGCGCCGACCTCCAGTCGAAGATCAACGGACTGGACCTGCCGGCCGGCGCCACGGCCGAGATCGGCGGCGTCACCGCCGACCAGGACGAGGCGTTCGTCAACCTGGGCCTGGCCATGCTCGCGGCGGTCGCGATCGTGTTCATGCTGCTGGTCGGCACCTTCCGGTCGCTGGCCCAGCCGCTGATCCTGCTGGTGTCCATCCCGTTCGCGGCGACCGGCGCGATCGGCCTGCTGATCGCCACGGGCACCCCGATGGGTGTCCCGGCGATGATCGGCATGCTGATGCTGATCGGCATCGTGGTCACCAACGCGATCGTGCTGATCGACCTGATCAACCAGTACCGCAAGCAGGGCTACGGCGTCGTGGAGGCCGTGATCGAGGGCGGGCGCCACCGACTGCGCCCCATCCTGATGACGGCCCTGGCGACGATCTTCGCCCTGCTCCCGATGGCGCTGGGCGTCACCGGCGAGGGCGGCTTCATCGCCCAGCCGCTGGCGGTGGTGGTGATCGGCGGTCTGATCACCTCGACCCTGCTGACCCTGCTGCTGGTCCCGACGCTCTACGCGATGCTGGAGCTGCGCAAGGAGCGGCGCGCGAAGAAGCGGGCGGCGAAGAAGGGCGGCGACGTACCGCCGCAGGCGGCGGCGTCGGACGAGCCGGAGCCGGCGAAGGTCTGAGACCGCGGGAAAGGCGCAGGTCCCGCCCGACACCGAAGGTGGTCGGGCGGGACCTGCGCCTTTTGAACGTCCCGCACGGGTGGGTGGGGAAGTACCCGTTACGGCAGGGCGAGCATCCGCTCCAGCGCCAGCTTCGCGAACGCCTCCGTCTCCTTGTCGACCTCGATCCGGTTGACCAGGGTGCCCTCGGCGAGGGACTCCAGGGTCCAGACCAGGTGCGGCAGGTCGATCCGGTTCATGGTCGAGCAGAAGCAGACCGTCTTGTCGAGGAAGACGATCTCCTTGTCCTCGGCAGCGAAACGGTTCGCCAGCCGCCGGACCAGGTTCAGCTCGGTCCCGATGGCCCACTTGGAACCGGCCGGGGCCGCCTCCAGGGCCTTGATGATGTACTCGGTCGAGCCGACGTAGTCCGCCGCCGCGACGACCTCGTGCTTGCACTCGGGGTGCACCAGGACGTTCACGCCCGGTATGCGCTCACGCACGTCGTTGACCGAGTCGAGGCTGAAGCGGCCGTGCACCGAGCAGTGACCCCGCCACAGGATCATCTTCGCGGCGCGCAGCTCCTCGGCGGTCAGCCCGCCGTTCGGCTTGTGCGGGTTGTAGAGGACGCAGTCCTCCAGCGTCATCCCCATGTCCCGCACCGCGGTGTTGCGGCCCAGGTGCTGGTCGGGCAGGAACAGCACCTTCTCGCCCTGCTCGAAGGCCCAGTCCAGGGCGCGCTTGGCGTTGGACGAGGTGCAGATGGTGCCGCCGTGCTTGCCGGTGAACGCCTTGATGTCCGCGGAGGAGTTCATGTACGAGACGGGCACGACCTGCTCGGCGATGCCGGCCTCGGTCAGCACGTCCCAGCACTCGGCGACCTGCTCGGCCGTCGCCATGTCCGCCATGGAGCACCCGGCCGCCAGGTCGGGCAGGACCACCTTCTGCTCGTCGGAGGTCAGGATGTCGGCCGACTCCGCCATGAAGTGCACACCGCAGAAGACGATGTACTCGGCCTCCGGGCGCGCGGCCGCGTCCCGGGCCAGCTTGAAGGAGTCGCCCGTGACGTCGGCGAACTGGATGACCTCGTCGCGCTGGTAGTGGTGACCGAGCACGAAGACCTTGTCCCCGAGCTTCTCCTTGGCCGCGCGGGCGCGTGCGACCAGGTCCGGGTCGGAGGGCGAGGGGAGGTCGCCGGGGCACTCCACGCCGCGCTCGCTCCGCGGGTCGGCCTCACGGCCGAGCAGCAGCAGGGCGAGGGGCGTCGGCTGTACGTCGAGCTCCTGGGTTTGGGCGGTGGTCACGACACGCACCCTTTCTACTTTTCGTCGAACTGACGCTATATATCATAACTGGTTCACGTCAGTTTGACGATGCCCATAGTGTCGGTGTGACGTGAATCCCGATGCCGGAGCCGCCGTCCCACCGCCGCTGTCCACAGTCGCTGTTCGCTCCCCGGGGCGTGTGCGAGCATGAAGGGAAGGCCGAGGGACAGGACACGGGTCCGTCCCGGAATGAATCCGCGGCCCCGTCGGTTGGAACCGTCGGCAAGCAGTCTCCGTACAACCCGGGAGAGATGTAGATGTCCGTATCGGACGAGACCACCACCGTCACCGACGGCATCATCCTGACCGACGCCGCCGCGGCCAAGGTCAAGGCCCTGCTCGACCAGGAAGGCCGTGACGACCTGTCGCTGCGCGTCGCCGTCCAGCCCGGCGGCTGCTCCGGCCTGCGCTACCAGCTCTTCTTCGACGAGCGCTCGCTCGACGGCGACGTCGTGAAGGACTTCGACGGCGTCAAGGTCACCACCGACCGCATGAGCGCCCCCTACCTGGGCGGCGCCACCATCGACTTCGTGGACACGATCGAGAAGCAGGGCTTCACGATCGACAACCCGAACGCGACGGGCTCCTGCGCCTGCGGCGACTCCTTCAGCTGAGCCGCGCGGCACCGGCGTACGAAAAGGGCGGCGGCCCGGGACATTCCCGGGCCGCCGCCCTTTCCCGCGCCTCGGGCGTCACCGACCCCCGGACGGCACCGGCAGCCGCGCACCCGGCTTGTGCACCGGGATCTCCTTGCCGTCCGAGCCCACGACCGCCCGGTCGCCGAGCGGCGCGTCCAGCCGCACCGTCCGCTCGTACTCCTTGGCGATCAGGATGCAGACCTTGCCGGGCTCCGAGGTCTCGGTCACCGCGACGGTCACCTTCTCCCCGCTCTCCGTCGCCGTCGCGTCGTACTCGGAGCACACCCCGCCCGTGAAGTGCACGGTCAGCTCGTTGCCCTCGGCCGTGTAGCCGCTCACCCGGACGTCCCGCTGGTCCGGCGCCGAGGTCGGCTCGTCGGACGGGGACGGGGAGGCGGAGGGCGCGGGGGTCAGGTACTTCGGCTCGACCGCCGGATACGTGATCGTGACGGCGTCCTCCGCGCCCGGCTCCCGCACCTCGAACAGCCAGGACGGCACCAGCGTCTGCCGCCCCTGCACGGGGTGGGCGGCCAGCCCGAACACCGCGTCCTCCACCGTGACCGTCTGCTTCTCGGGCGTGCCCGTCGGCAGCTCGCAGGGCGTGTCCGCGCCGTTCCGGTGCGGCACCGGGCTCGCACAGCCCCCGATCCCGGCGCCGGCGCCGCCGCCCGGCGCGTTCAGCAGCGCCAGCGTCTCCTTCGCGTCCAGGACGGGGTACGTGTCCCCCTTGACCGGCGCCTTCACCTGACCGCTGCCGCCGACCACCTCGCCCTGCGCGCCGACGACCACCCCGGTCGTCCAGCCGTACGTGGGCAGCCCGCCGACCTCGGGCTCGGCGTTGACGGCCCGCCGGGCGCCCATGACCTGGCTCGCGTCGAGCTTGGCGTCGTCCTGCCCCACCGCCTTCAGCACCGGCGCCGCCGCCTTCTTCGCGGCGGCCTCGCTCACCGGGGTCCCGTCCGCGGACGGCGCCCGGCACACCGCGCCCTTCTTGCAGTTGTCGGTGCCGGGCGTGGAGCGGTGGAACGTCCAGGTGCCCGGCGCCTGCCGGTTCACGGTGAGCAGCGGGCCGGATCCGTCCTTGGCGTTGCCGGCCTTCCAGCTGTCCCCCTGCGCCACCGGCGCCCCCTCCACACCGAGGGCCTTCGCGAGCCGGGCCACCTCGTCCTCGGTGACCTCGCCCCCGGCCCGGTACACCGGCGCCGATCCCGGGCCTTCGGGGAGCGAGCCTTCGGCCCGGTACGTTACGCCGTACGGGTTGGGTTCGCCGGGCGCGATGCCGTTGGTGCCGCCCTGAGAAGGCGCCCCGTAGCCGTCGAGGGGGAGCGGCGGGGGAGTGTCGTCGCCCGACGCCCCGGACGCCGTGCCACCGTCCGAGCCGCCGTCGGAGGCGGACGCGGCGAGATACGCCCCGCCGGTCCCGACCAGCAGCACGGCGGCGGCGACGGAGGCGACGACGACCGCGGGAGGACGCCGCCGTGCGGGACGCCCGGTGCCGGCCTCGTCGGCGGGGGCGTCGTCGTGGTCCGGTCGCTCGGTGTTCACCGCATCGCTCCTTCGGCTGTTACTGGGGACAGCGATGGGACGCGGTGGGAAAGGATCCGGTTCCCGGCGACCGCACAGGTCGCCCGGACGGCCCTCAGTCGCCGTAGTCCGACATCGCGTCCAGCAACCGGGCCGACGTCTTCGGCACCCGTACGCCATGGATGAGCGTCAGCGGGACGGGACGGGTCAGCACACGCGCCGGAGCCACCCAGCGCGGGACCATCCGGGCGCAGTCACCGCGCAGGGACGCCAGGTCGCCGTCCAGATCGGCCGGGGCGGGGTCGACGGTCCTCGGGTTCGTCATAACAGAACCGTAGGCACGTCCCGGAGCGCGAAGAAAGTTGTACTACCGGGTAGTTTTGCCTGCTTCGGACCGGGGGCACTCCCGGGTAGCGTGAACTGTCAACCCGCCTCCCCCTCAGGAGAGAGTCCACGCCGTGCGCATCGCAGTCACCGGCTCCATCGCCACCGACCACCTCATGACCTTCCCCGGCCGCTTCTCCGACCAGCTCGTCGCGGACCAGTTGCACACGGTCTCGCTCTCCTTCCTGGTCGACCAGCTCGACGTACGCCGGGGCGGCGTCGCCGCGAACATCGCCTTCGGCATGGGCCAGCTCGGCACCCGGCCGATCCTGGTCGGCGCGGCCGGCTCCGACTTCGACGAGTACCGGGCCTGGCTGGACCGGCACGGCGTCGACACCGGCTCGGTGCGCATCTCCGAGACCCTGCACACCGCCCGCTTCGTCTGCACCACCGACGCCGACCACAACCAGATCGGCTCCTTCTACACGGGCGCGATGAGCGAGGCCCGCCTCATCGAGCTCAAGACCGTCGCCGACCGCGTGGGCGGCCTCGACCTGGTCTCCATCGGCGCGGACGACCCGGAGGCGATGCTCCGGCACACCGAGGAGTGCCGCACGCGGTCCATCCCCTTCGCCGCCGACTTCTCCCAGCAGATCGCCCGGATGAACGGCGACGAGATCCGGATACTGCTGGACGGGGCGACCTACCTCTTCTCCAACGAGTACGAGAAGGGGCTCATCGAGACCAAGACCGGCTGGAGCGACGCCGAGATCCTCGACCGCGTCGGCCACCGCGTCACCACCCTCGGCGCGCGCGGGGTGCGCATCGAGCGGGCCGGCGAGGAGACCGTCGAGGTCGGCGTCCCCGACGAGGAGCGCAAGGCCGACCCCACGGGCGTCGGCGACGCCTTCCGCGCGGGGTTCCTGTCGGGACTGGCCTGGGGGGTCTCGCTGGAGCGGGCCGCGCAGGTCGGCTGCATGCTGGCGACCCTGGTCATCGAGACGGTGGGCACGCAGGAGTACCAGCTGCGGCGGGCGCACTTCATGGAGCGGTTCACGAAGGCGTACGGGGACGAGGCTGCCGGGGAGGTCCAGGCGCACCTGGGCTGAATCCGGGCGCGGCGACTGTTCGTCTGCCTTGCGAGGTGCTTTGTCGTGCGGGTGCGTGGGGGCTGGTCGCGCAGTTCCCCGCGCCCCTCAGGGGCGTCAGCTCACCCGGCGTACCAAGTAGGCCGTGCCCTGGTCTGCGGGCTCCTCCCCCCTGTACTCCTGGCCCCGCATCTCGCACCACGCCGGGATGTCCAGGCGGGCGGCCTCGTCGTCGGACAGGACGCGGACCGTGCCGCCGACGGGTACGTCGCCGATGACCTTGGCCAGTTCGATCACCGGGATGGGGCAGCGGCGGCCCAGTGCGTCCACGACGAGCTCACCGCCGCCCTCCCGGGCGGTCCCCGCGGCCACCGGCGCCCCCAGCCTCTCCCGCACCGCGGCCACCGTGCCCGGCAGCACCTCCAGGAACCGCTCGACGTCCTCGGCCGGCGTCCCCGGCGGCAGAGACACCCGGACGTTGCCCTCGCTGAGCACGCCCATCGCCCTCAGGACGTGGCTCGGCGTCAGGGTGCTGCTCGTGCAGGACGAACCGGAGGAGACCGAGAATCCGGCGCGGTCCAGCTCGTGCAGCAAGGTCTCCCCGTCGACATAGAGACACGAGAAGGTCACGACGCCGGGCAGCCGGCGCACCGGGTCGCCGACCACCTCCACGTCCGGCACCAGCGTGCGCACCCCTGCCCGGATCCGCTCCGTCAGCCCGCGCAGCCGGGCCTCCTCCTCGGCCGCCTCGGCCTGCACCGCCCGCAGCGACGCCGCCGCGGCCACGATCGCGGGGAGGTTCTCGAAGCCGGGCATCCGGCCCGACTCCCGCTCGTCCCCGGGCCCTTGCGGCGCGAACCGTACGCCCTTGCGGACCGCGAGCAGTCCGACCCCCGACGGTCCGCCCCACTTGTGGGCGCTCGCCGTGAGCAGCGACCAGTCGCCCGCCACCCTGCCCCAGCCCAGCGACTGGGCCGCGTCCACCAGCAGCGGCACGCCCGCCGCCCGGCAGGCCTCGGCCACGGCGGCCACCGGCTGCTCGGTGCCCACCTCGTGGTTGGCCGACTGCAGACAGGCGAGCGCGGTGTCGTCGCGCAGCGCCGCCGCGTACGCCGCCGGGTCCACCGCCCCCGTCCGGTCCACGGGCACCTGGGTGAGCGTCCCCCCGTCACGTTCGTGCGCTTCGGCCGCATGCAGTACAGAGGAGTGTTCGACGGCTGACACGATCAGGTGATGCCCGACGCGCCGCCGCCCGGCCAGCGCCCCCGCGACCCCCGAATGCACCGCCCGGGTCCCCGAAGGGGTGAACACCAACTCGTCCGCCCGACACCCCACGGCCTCGGCAGCCGCCTCCCGAGCGGCATCGAGCAACAACCGCGCCCGCCGCCCCTCCCTGTAGAGCCGAGCAGGATCGGCCCACCCCTCATCCAGAGACGCCAGGAGCGCCTGCCGAGCAACGGGATGAAGGGGAGCAGCGGAAGCAGCGTCGAAGTAGGCCACACGTCAACGCTAGAACGCCGGGGATGTGAGCGCCCCATGAGGGGCGCGGGGCTGTGCCGATGTGCGGCTCCGCCGCGTGGGCGCGACAAGCCACGACGCACCGTCAGCCGCCGGACAACCCCAGGTCCCACCCCCCGTAGGCACCCCGTCCCACCCTTTAAGGGTGACCCCCGGCGCGTATGCCACCCTCCCCGCGACCCCCCGGAGGGCGTCGGCTAGGGTTTGGTCCGCATAAACATCAAACCCCTGCCCGACGCAGGGCGGCGACCGACCAGCGAGAAGGCAGGCCGCAGCCAACCGCGCGGGCGAGACTCTCGGGAAGGCGCTACGTGAGTCCCAACGGCTCCGACCGCTCGCCGCGGCGCCCGATGCGGCGGAAGCTGCTGCAGGCACTGACCGCGGGCCTGGTCCTGGCGACCGCCACCGGTTGCACATACGAGGACTTCCCCCGCCTCGGCATGCCCACCCCAACCACGGAAGAGGCTCCGCGGATCCTCTCCCTGTGGCAGGGGTCGTGGGCTGCCGCGCTGGCCACCGGCGTGCTGGTGTGGGGCCTGATCCTGTGGAGTTGCTTCTTCCACCGGCGCAGCCGCACCAAGGTCGAGGTCCCTCCGCAGACCAGGTACAACCTGCCCATCGAGGCGCTGTACACCATGGTTCCACTCGTCATCGTCTCGGTGCTGTTCTACTTCACCGCTCGTGACGAGTCCGAGCTCATGAGCCTCAAGAAGAATCCCGACGTCACGGTCAACGTCGTCGGCTTCCAGTGGAGCTGGTGCTTCAACTATGTCGAGGACGTCGCCGGTTCCACCGGTGACGCCAAGACCTCCAAGGAACTGGCCGCGATCCCGGACCGGTTCAAGGAGGAGTTCCCGGCGAACGCCGGCGGCACCTACGACTGCGGTATCCCCGGTACGGAGAACCCGCAGACCGGCAACCCCGGCCCGACCCTCTGGCTCCCCAAGGGCAAGAAGGTCCGCTTCGTCCTGACCTCGCGCGACGTCATCCACTCCTTCTGGGTGGTGCCGTTCCTCATGAAGCAGGACGTCATTCCGGGCCACACCAACGCCTTCGAGGTGACCCCCAACAAGGAGGGCACGTTCCTGGGCAAGTGCGCCGAGCTGTGCGGCGTGGACCACTCCCGGATGCTGTTCAACGTGAAGGTCGTCTCCCCGGAGCGCTATGAGCAGCACCTCCAGGACCTCGTGAAGAAGGGGCAGACCGGTTACGTTCCCGCAGGCATCGCGCAGACGAGCCACGAGAAGAACCGGGAGACGAACAACCTGTGAGCATCCTCAACGAACCCCAGGGTGCCGCGGCAGCAGAGGACTCGTACGAGAACGAGCTGCCGGTACGGCGCAAGCAGCCCGGCAACGTCGTGATCAAGTGGCTGACCACCACCGACCACAAGACGATCGGCACGCTGTATCTGGTCACGTCGTTCGCGTTCTTCTGCATCGGCGGCGTGATGGCGCTCTTCATGCGCGCCGAGCTGGCCCGTCCGGGCCTGCAGATCATGTCGAACGAGCAGTTCAACCAGGCGTTCACGATGCACGGCACGATCATGCTGCTGATGTTCGCGACGCCGCTGTTCTCCGGCTTCGCGAACTGGATCATGCCGCTGCAGATCGGCGCGCCGGACGTGGCCTTCCCCCGGCTGAACATGTTCGCCTACTGGCTGTACCTGTTCGGCTCGCTCATCGCGGTGGGCGGTTTCCTGACGCCGCAGGGCGCGGCCGACTTCGGCTGGTTCGCCTACTCGCCGCTGTCCGACGCGGTGCACTCGCCGGGCATCGGCGGTGACCTGTGGATCATGGGTCTGGCCTTCTCCGGCTTCGGCACCATCCTCGGCTCGGTCAACTTCATCACCACGATCATCTGCATGCGCGCGCCCGGCATGACCATGTTCCGCATGCCGATCTTCACCTGGAACGTGCTGCTGACCGGTGTGCTGGTCCTGCTGGCCTTCCCGGTGCTGGCCGCGGCCCTGTTCGCGCTGGAGGCGGACCGCAAGTTCGGTGCGCACATCTTCGACTCGGCCAACGGCGGGGCGTTGCTCTGGCAACACCTGTTCTGGTTCTTCGGGCATCCAGAGGTGTACATCATCGCGTTGCCGTTCTTCGGCATCGTCAGTGAGATCATCCCGGTCTTCTCCCGTAAGCCGATCTTCGGCTACATGGGTCTGATCGCCGCGACGATCGCGATCGCTGGTCTGTCGGTGACCGTGTGGGCGCACCACATGTACGTCACGGGCGGCGTGCTGTTGCCGTTCTTCTCCTTCATGACCTTCCTGATCGCGGTCCCGACCGGTGTGAAGTTCTTCAACTGGATCGGCACCATGTGGAAGGGGTCGTTGTCCTTCGAGACACCGATGCTCTGGTCCACCGGCTTCCTGATCACCTTCCTCTTCGGTGGTCTGACCGGTGTCATCCTGGCCTCGCCGCCGCTGGACTTCCACGTCTCGGACTCGTACTTCGTGGTGGCGCACTTCCACTACGTGGTGTTCGGCACCGTGGTCTTCGCGATGTTCGCCGGCTTCCACTTCTGGTGGCCGAAGTTCACCGGCAAGCTGCTCGACGAGCGCCTCGGCAAGATCACCTTCTGGACGCTGTTCATCGGCTTCCACGGCACGTTCCTGGTCCAGCACTGGCTGGGCGCCGAGGGCATGCCGCGTCGGTACGCCGACTACCTGGACGCCGACGGCTTCACCGCCCTGAACACGATCTCGACGATCGCCTCGTTCCTGCTCGGCATGTCGATCCTGCCGTTCTTCTACAACATCTGGAAGACGGCCAAGTACGGCAAGCCGGTCGGCGTGGACGACCCGTGGGGCTACGGCCGCTCGCTGGAGTGGGCGACCTCCTGCCCGCCGCCGCGGCACAACTTCCTCACGCTGCCGCGTATCCGCAGTGAATCCCCCGCCTTCGACCTGCACCACCCGGAGATCTCCGAGCTGGACCAGCTCGAGAACGTCGGTCACGGTGCGAAGGCCGTCGCGGGTGGCAAGGAGGCCGGTAAGTGAAGATCCAGGGCAAGCTCTTCATCTGGCTGAGCGTCTTCATCCTGGCCGTCGCGATCGTCTACGGCTACTGGTCGAAGGAGCCGGCCGGCACCACGGCCCTCTTCCTGGCCTTCGGCCTGGCCATCATGATCGGCTTCTACCTGGCCTTCACTGCCAGGCGGGTCGACGCCGGTGCCCAGGACAACAAGGAAGCGGACGTCGCGGACGACGCCGGAGAGGTCGGGTTCTTCAGCCCGCACAGCTGGCAGCCCCTGTCGCTCGGCATCGGCGGCGCGCTCGCCTTCCTGGGCGTGGCGGTCGGCTGGTGGATCATGTACTTCTCGGCACCGATCATCCTCATCGGCCTGTTCGGCTGGGTCTTCGAGTACTACCGCGGTGAGAACCGCACCCAGTAGCACGCGCTGAGCACGAAGGGGCCCGGACACTCCGTCAGGAGCGTCCGGGCCCCTTCGTGCGTGCGCCCCCGGCTCTCACTCGTACGGCTTACCCACCGTGCCGCCATTGACGGCGCTCCCTAGCGTGAGGTCATGAGCAACACGGTTCACTTCCAGGCGCGGGGGCGTACGGTCGTCGGCTGCACCCTGCTGGTGATCGCCCTCGGCGCGAGCGTGACCGCCTGCAGCGGTGACGCCGACAACCCGCTGTCGGCCACGCCGTACGACGCGGCCGGCCAGATCTCCTTCAACGGCCCCACGGAAGCCGGGAAGAAGGCCGACCCGGACAAACCCCTGGAGGTCGTCGCCGAGGGCGTCGACGGGCGCATCACGGACGTCACCGCCGTGGACGCGACGGGCCGCTACGTGGCGGGTGAACTCGCCGCCGACGGCGCCCGCTGGTACAGCACCTCCCCGCTGGCCGCCAACGCCCGCTACACGGTGCGGGTCAGCACCGAGAACGGCGACGGCGCGCCCGGCCGCAAGGTCCTCACCTTCGAGACCGGCAGGCCGAGCGCCAAGAAGACCCTGAACGTCGCCTTCGGTCCCGCGGCGGGCTCGTACGGTGTCGGCCAGCCCATCACCGCGGAACTGAGCCAGCCGGTCCGGGACAGGGCCCAGCGGGCCGTGGTGGAACGCGCCCTGAAGGTGAACTCCACGCCCGCGGTCGAAGGCGCCTGGTACTGGGTGGACGACAAGAAGCTCCACTACCGGCCCAGGGAGTACTGGCCCGCCCACGCCACCATCCAGGTCAGCAGCGCCCTCGACGGCATCAAGGTCGGCGACCGGATGTGGGGCGGCACCGCCGAGCCCCTGAAGATCACCACGGACGACCGCGTCGTGGCCGTCACCGACGCCACCGCGCACACACTGACGGTCTACCGGGACGGCCAGGAGGTCAGGCGCATCCCCGTGACCACCGGCAAGCCCGGCTTCGAGACCCGCAACGGTGTCAAGGTCGTCCTGGGCAAGGAACCCTTCGTACGCATGCGCAGCAGCACCGTCGGCATCGCCGAGGGCTCCTCGGAGTCGTACGACCTGCCGGTGTACTTCGCGACCCGGGTCACCTGGAGCGGCGAGTACGTGCACGCCGCCCCCTGGTCCGTCGGCTCCCAGGGCGCCGCCAACGTCAGCCACGGCTGCGTCGGCATGAGCGACGCCAACGCCAAGTGGTTCTTCGGCGAGGTCCAGGTGGGCGACCTCGTCGAGGTGGTCAACTCCGGCGGCAAGACGATGGAGTACTTCGGCAACGGCTTCGGCGACTGGAACCTGGACTGGGCCAAATGGCGTACCGGAAGCGCCCTGACGGGTGGCACCGCGGACGCCCCGACCACCCAGGAGGCGGCGCGGCTGCGTCCGGCGGCGGTGTAGACCCGGCTCTCAGGCGCTCTGCAGCCGCTTCTGCCGCAGCAGCGAGGCCAGCGCGGAGGCGAACTCCACCGGCTCCACCGGCAACGCCACAGCCGCCTCCGCACGGCTCCACGTGGCCAGCCACGCGTCCTGCGGCCGTGCGATGAGCAGCAGCACCGGTGGGCAGTGGAAGACCTCGTCCTTGATCTGGCGGCACATCCCCATGCCGCCCATGGGCACGGCCTCGCCGTCCAGCACGCAGACGTCGATCCCGCCCTTGTCCAGCTCCGTGAGGACGGCGGCCGGAGTGGCGCACTCCACGAACTCGACCACGGGCACGTCCGGAGCCGGCCGGCGACCGGTCGCCAGCCGCACCTGCTCGCGGGTGTTGGAGTCGTCGCTGTAGACCAGCACCGTGGCGGTCGTCTGCATGCTTCCTCCGATACGCGGTGAAGACCGATGAAGCCCGATGAAGCCCCATGAAGCCCGACGCGGCCGTCGTGGCCCGTTGGGCCGGATGCTACTCCCTCGAACTGCCCGTCAACACTGGTTCGGACACGCCTTCGACGGGCCGTTCGATGGGCCATCCGGGCACTACAGACGGGGCGAACACACCGAACGGCACCCCCCGGGGTGAGGGCGGGATAAGCGACCGACATAATGTCGGTCGTGGCGACAGCAACGACAGTAGAAACCGGGCACGCGCACCCGTCGGTCAACCGGCCGAACCTCACCAGCGTCGGAACCATCATCTGGTTGAGTTCCGAGCTGATGTTCTTCGCGGCCCTCTTCGCGATGTACTTCACCCTGCGATCGGTGACCGGCCCGGACTTCTGGTCCGAGAAGGCCGACGCGCTGAACTTCCCGTTCTCCGCGACGAACACCACGATCCTGGTGCTCTCCTCCCTCACCTGCCAGCTCGGCGTGTTCGCGGCCGAGCGCGGTGACGTGAAGAAGCTCCGGATGTGGTTCATCGTCACCTTCGTGATGGGTGCGATCTTCATCGGCGGTCAGGTGTTCGAGTACACCGAGCTGGTCAAGCACGAGGGCCTCTCGCTCTCGTCGGACCCGTACGGCTCGGTGTTCTACCTGACCACCGGCTTCCACGGACTGCACGTGACGGGCGGCCTCATCGCCTTCCTGCTGGTCCTCGGCCGCACCTACGCGGCCCGGAGGTTCACCCACGAGCAGGCGACCGCCGCCATCGTCGTGTCCTACTACTGGCACTTCGTCGATGTCGTCTGGATCGGCCTCTTCGCCACGATCTACATGATCAAGTAGTCGCGGCACGCACCCGCGCAATACCAGAAGCATCGACGCAGAAGATCCTGACACCGGGGTAATCCGTGAAAAAGCTCTCCGCACGACGACGCCATCCGCTGGCGGCGCTCGTCGTCCTACTCCTCGCGCTGGCATGCACAGGGGGGCTGTACGCCGCGTTCGCACCCGCGAGCAAGGCGCAGGCCGATGAAACCGCCCAGTCCCTCGCCATCGAAGAGGGCAAGAAGCTCTACGCCGTCGGCTGTGCCAGCTGCCACGGCACCGGAGGTCAGGGCACCACCGACGGTCCGAGCCTGGTCGGCGTGGGCGCCGCGGCCGTCGACTTCCAGGTGGGCACCGGCCGTATGCCGGCCCAGCAGCCCGGCGCGCAGGTCCCGCGCAAGAAGGTGATCTACTCCCAGGCGGAGATCGACCAGCTGGCGGCCTACATCGCCTCGCTGGGTGCCGGTCCGGCCATCCCGTCGGAGGAGAAGTACGGCCCGGAGGGCGCGGACATCGCCAAGGGCGGTGAGCTGTTCCGCAACAACTGCGCGCAGTGCCACAACTTCTCCGGCAAGGGCGGCGCGCTGACCCACGGCAAGTACGCCCCGACCCTCGAGGACGTCGACCCGAAGCACATCTACGAGGCCATGCTGACCGGCCCGCAGAACATGCCCTCCTTCCCCGACAGCACGCTGACGGAGCAGAACAAGAAGGACATCATCGCCTACCTGGACGCGGTCAACGGCGACAAAACCGAGAACCCCGGTGGCCTCAGCCTCGGCGCCCTGGGCCCGGTCACCGAGGGTCTGTTCGCCTGGGTGTTCGGACTGGGCGCGCTGATCGCCGTCGCCGTCTGGGTCGCCGCTCGGACCGCAAAGGCCAAGAAGTCATGAGTAGCCAAGACATTCCAGAAGAGAACCTGCCCGCTGAGCAGGGCACCCCGCACGGCGGGGTGAAGGTGGCGGACGAGAAGAACCCGTTCGCCGACCCGGGCCTGCCTCCGCACGAGCACCGGATCCAGGACATCGACGAGCGGGCCGCCAAGCGGTCCGAGCGCACGGTCGCCCTGCTGTTCACGGTGTCGATGCTGGCCACCATCGGCTTCATCGCCTCGTTCGTGACGATCCCGGTCGACAAGTCGGTCTTCATCTTCCCGCTCGGTCACATCAGCGCGCTGAACTTCGCGCTCGGCATGACGCTCGGCGTCGCGCTGTTCGCGATCGGCGCGGGCGCGGTCCACTGGGCCCGCACCCTGATGTCCGACGAGGAGGTCGCCGACGAGCGCCACCCGATCGAGGCGTCCCCCGAGGTCCGTGCCAAGGTCCACGCGGACTTCAAGCAGGGTGCCAAGGAGTCCGTGATCGGGCGCCGCAAGCTGATCCGCAACACGATGCTCGGCGCGCTCACCCTGGTGCCGCTCTCCGGCGTCGTCCTGCTGCGCGACCTCGGCCCGCTGCCGGGGACCAAGCTCCGCCACACCCTGTGGTCCAAGGGCAAGCTGCTCGTCAACATGAACACCAACGAGCCGCTGCGTCCCTCGGACGTCGCGGTGGGTTCGCTCACCTTCGCCATGCCCGAGGGCCTGGACGAGCACGACGAGAACTTCCAGAGCGAGATCGCCAAGGCCGCTCTGATGATCATCCGGCTGGAGCCGAAGTCCATCAAGGACAAGCGCGAGCTCGAGTGGTCGCACGAGGGCATCGTGGCGTACTCGAAGATCTGCACCCACGTCGGTTGCCCGATCTCCCTGTACGAGCAGCAGACGCACCACGCGCTCTGCCCCTGCCACCAGTCCACCTTCGACCTTGCCGACGGCGCCCGGGTGATCTTCGGTCCCGCCGGTCACGCCCTGCCGCAGCTGCGCATCGGTGTGAACGACGAGGGTTACCTCGAAGCGCTCGGCGACTTCGATGAGCCCGTCGGTCCTGCTTTCTGGGAGCGCGGATGAGCACTACAGCCAACGAAGCCCCCCGCTCTCGCGGGAAGGCACCGGCCGGCGAGCGCGTCGCCGACTGGGCCGACGGCCGGCTGGGGATCTACTCCCTGGCCAAGGCCAACATGCGCAAGATCTTCCCCGACCACTGGTCGTTCATGCTGGGTGAGGTCTGCCTCTACAGCTTCATCATCATCATCCTCACGGGTGTGTACCTGACGCTGTTCTTCCACCCGTCGATGAACGAGGTCACGTACCACGGCTCGTACGTGCCGATGCAGGGCCAGCTGATGAGTGAGGCGTACGCCTCCACGCTGGACATCAGCTTCGACGTCCGCGGTGGTCTGCTCATCCGGCAGATCCACCACTGGGCGGCGCTGATCTTCCTGGCCGGCATGTTCGTGCACATGATGCGCGTCTTCTTCACCGGCGCGTTCCGCAAGCCGCGTGAGATCAACTGGCTGTTCGGCTTCCTGCTGCTCGTCCTCGGCATGTTCACCGGCTTCACCGGTTACTCGCTCCCGGACGACCTGCTCTCGGGCACCGGTATCCGCTTCATGGAGGGCGCGATCCTGTCCGTGCCGATCGTCGGCACGTACATCTCGTTCTTCCTCTTCGGCGGGGAGTTCCCCGGCCACGACTTCGTGGCCCGGTTCTACTCGATCCACATCCTGCTGCTGCCGGGCATCATGCTCGGCCTGGTGGTCGGCCACCTGATCCTGGTCTTCTACCACAAGCACACGCAGTTCGCGGGCCCCGGCAAGACCAACAAGAACGTGGTCGGCATGCCGCTGCTGCCGGTGTACATGGCGAAGGCCGGAGGCTTCTTCTTCCTGGTCTTCGGTGTGATCGCCGCGATCTCGGCCATCGCCACGATCAACCCGGTCTGGACCATCGGTCCCTACCGGCCGGACATGGTCTCCACCGGAGCCCAGCCCGACTGGTACATGGGCTTCTCCGAGGGTCTGATCCGTGTGATGCCCGGCTGGGAGATCAACTTCTGGGGTCACACACTCGTCCTGGGCGTGTTCATCCCGCTGGTGATCTTCCCGTTGGTCCTCGCGGCGATCGGCGTCTACCCGTTCATCGAGTCCTGGATCACCGGCGACAAGCGCGAGCACCACATCCTGGACCGCCCGCGCAACGCCCCGACCCGTACCGCCTTCGGTGTCGCCTGGCTCACCGTCTACTTCGTGCTGCTGATCGGTGGCGGCAACGACCTGTGGGCCACGCACTTCCACCTGTCGATCAACGCGATCACCTGGTTCGTCCGCATCGCGTTCTTCGTCGGCCCGGTCGTCGCGTTCATCGTCACCAAGCGGATCTGCCTCGGCCTCCAGCGCCGGGACAAGGACAAGGTGCTGCACGGCCGCGAGGCGGGCATCATCAAGCGTCTGCCGCACGGTGAGTTCATCGAGGTGCACGAGCCGCTCAGCCAGGAGCAGCTGCACACGCTCACGGCGCACGAGCAGTACAAGCCGGCCGAGATCGGTCCGACGGTCGACGAGAACGGTGTCGAGCGCAAGCCGAAGGCCTCGGAGAAGCTGCGCGCCAAGCTCAGCAAGTCGTACTACGGCGAGGACTCGCAGATTCCGAAGCCGACTGTCGAGGAGTACAAGGAGATCACGAGCGGCCACGGCCACCACTGACCCTCCAGCGTCGCCACACCACGGTCGAAGGGCCCCGTCCGTTCCGCGGACGGGGCCCTTCGCCGTGCCCGGGGCTGGATAGGGTGGGAGCACACCCTCTTTCCGTCATACACACGATTCAGGAGCGGCTCATGAGCGCTTTGACCCCCGCTGGAGGCGACACCGCGGCGGGCCGCTCCTGGCCCGCCCTGCTGAACGGACTGGCGGACGGCCGGGACCTGACCGCCGACGAGACCGCCTGGGCGCTGGACGTGATCATGCGCGGCGAGGCGACCGACGCGCAGATCGCCGGGTTCGCGGTCGGCCTCAGGTTCAAGGGGGAGACCGTCGAGGAGATCTCCGGTCTCGTCCGCACCATGTACGAGCACGCCAACGTGATCGAGGTGCCGGGGAGGACCGTCGACATCGTCGGCACCGGTGGCGACGGCGCGAAGACGGTCAACATCTCCACCATGTCGGCGATCGTCGTGGCCGGTACGGGCGCCAAGGTCGTCAAGCACGGCAACCGGGCCGCCTCCTCGGCATCGGGCGCCTCGGACGTCCTGGAGAAGCTCGGGGTCAATCTGGAGCTGACGCCGAAGCGGGTGGCCGCGGTCGCCGAGGAGGCTGGCATCACCTTCTGCTTCGCCGTGAAGTTCCACCCGGCGCTGCGCCATGTGGCGGCGGCACGCGGCCAGCTGGGCATCCGCACGGTGTTCAACTTCCTGGGCCCGCTGACCAACCCCGCCAAGGTGAAGTCCCAGGCGATCGGGGTCGCGCACGCCCGGATGGCACCGATCATCGCCGGTGTCTTCGCCGAGCGCGGCCACTCGTCCCTGGTCTTCCGGGGCGACGACGGCCTTGACGAGCTGACCACCACCGCCACCTCCCGGGTCTGGGTCGTGCGCGACGGCAAGGTCACCGAGGAGACCTTCGACCCGCGGGACGTGGGCCTCGAACTGGTGCCGGTGGAGGCGCTGCGGGGCGCCGACGCCTCCTACAACGCCGATGTCGCCCGCCGTCTCCTGGCCGGCGAGACGGGCCCGGTACGGGACGCGGTGCTGCTGAACTCCGCCGCCGCCCTGGTGGCCCTGGAGCCCGGCGAGGCGTCACTGACCGAGCAGATCAGGGCCGGCATGGACCGGGCCGCCGAGGCGATCGACTCGGGTGCCGCCAAGCGGGTGCTGGACCGCTGGGTGGCCGTGAGCAACGCGTAGGGGCCTTCCCGTGTGACGTGCGTCCCGCGATCCGGACTCGGGTTGCGGGGCGCCGATCATTTCCCGTACGTTCCTTTCCAGGTCATGAGCGACAGTCATTCGGCCCCGGCCGACTGTCCGGCAACCCTCCGTCCGTGGCGGGGTGCCCCGGGTGAAGACCAGGTCGTGGACAGCAAGGTTCACGGCAAGCGCGGACCCCTCGCGAAACCAGGGGTCCTGGGTCGTTCGAGGGAGTCTCCCGTGAATCAGCGAATGCGATAGGGCCGCAGAGCCCCGCCTCCGCATCCCCCTTCTTTCGCCTTCTTCGCTTTCCTCTTCACCTTTCCCACGCTTGAGCCGTCGCGGTTCGCGTGGTGATGTCCTCTGCCTTCACGGGAGTGCACCCATGTCCGTCTCCACGCTCGCCGCCGACCAGTCGGTTTGTGCCCCTCTGGCCGTTCTGGGCCGTGATGTCACCGTCCCGCTCGTCACCGGCGGGGAGGTCACCTACGCCGCGCTCGACTACGCCGCCAGCGCGCCCGCGCTGCAGCGGGTCTGGGACGACGTGGCGGCCTACGCCCCGTACTACGGCAGCGTGCACCGTGGCGCCGGGTACCTGTCGCAGCTGTCGACCGACCTGTTCGAGAACGCCCGGAAGACCGTCGCCGACTTCCTCGACTGCCGGGACGGGGACCAGGTGGTGTTCACCCGGTCCACCACCGACTCCCTCAACCTGCTCGCCGCCGCGCTGCCCGCCGGCTGCCGGGTCTTCGTCTTCGAGACCGAGCACCACGCCTCGCTGCTGCCCTGGCGGGACGCCCAGGTCACCTACCTCGACGCCCCGAGCAGCCCGGCGCAGGCCGTCGAGACCCTGGAGCGCGCCCTCGCCGCCCGTGAGCCGTACGGGCCCGCCCTGGTCTGCGTCACGGGCGCCTCCAACGTCACCGGCGAGCTGTGGCCGGTGCGTGAACTGGCCGCCGCGGCGCACGCGCACGGCGCCCGGATCGTGCTGGACGCCGCCCAGCTCGCCCCGCACCACCCGGTGAGCGTGCGCGACCTGGACGTCGACTGGGTCGCCTTCTCCGGGCACAAGCTGTACGCCCCCTTCGGCTCCGGCGTGCTGGCCGGGCGGGCCGACTGGCTGCGTGAGGCGGAGCCGTACCTCGCGGGTGGCGGCGCCAGCCGCCGGGTCAGCCGGCGCACCGACGGGGGCGTGGACGTGGAGTGGCACGACAGCGCCGCCCGGCACGAGGCCGGGTCGCCCAACGTCATCGGCGCCTACGCCATCGCCTCCGCCTGCAAGGCGCTCACGGAGGCCGGGTTCGACACGCTGGTCGCGCGCGAGGAGTACCTGATCGCCAAGGTGCGGGAGGGGCTCGCCGAGGTGCCCCAGGTGCGGGTGCTGTCCCTCTTCGGTGACGACGCGCCCCGCGTCGGCGTGATCTCCTTCGTCGTGGACGGCTGGAACAGCTCCCACTTCGCCGCCGCGCTCTCCGCGGAGTACGGCATCGGCGTGCGCGACGGTCTTTTCTGCGCCCACCCGCTGGTGCGCACCCTGCTCGGCAGCGACCCGCAGACGCAGGGCGAGTGCGGCGCCCCCGAGGCGACGCCGGGGGAGAAGTCCCTCAACGCCATCCGCGTGAGCTTCGGCGCGGGCACCCCGGACGAGCACGTCGAGCGGTTCGTGAACGCGGTCCGGGAGCTGGTGAGCGACGGCGCCCGGTGGAACTACCGCACCGAGGACGGGCGTTGCGTGCCCGACACCAGCTCCGCCGGGTCCGGCACTCCCGCCGCCTGAACGGCCCGGCCCGGCAGCCGCGACCCCAGCAGCACCATCCGCAACGCCCGTTCCGTGGCGTCCGTGAGGAGCTCGGAGGCGCGCAGCAGCGCGTCCGCCAGGGCCATGGGGGCCGGCATGATGCCGTGGAAGGCGTCCACCCCCGGCACCTCGTGCGCGCCCTCGCCGAGCGTGCCGGCCAGGGCGAGGACGGGGCGGCCGGACAGCTTGGCGCGGCGGGCGACCTCGGCGGGGACCTTGCCGCGCGGTGTCTGGTGGTCCAGGGCGCCCTCGGCCGTGAGCACCAGGTCGGCGCGCGCGAGGCGGGCGTCCAGGTCCAGGTGGTCCAGCAGGACGTCGAAGCGGGGCAGCAGCCGGGCCCCGACGGCGGCGAGCCCCGCGCCCAGCCCGCCGGAGGCGCCGGTGCCGGGGCCCGCCCGCAGGTCGGTGCCGGTCACACCGAGGTCGCGGGTGAGGACACGCGCCCAGTTCTCCAGCCCGGCCGACAACTCCTCGACCTGCGCGGGGGTCGCCCCCTTCTGCGGGCCGAACACCCGGGCCACACCCCGCTCTCCGCACAGGACGTTGAAGGGGTTGCAGGCGACGAGGAGCTCGGTGTCCTTCAGACGGGCGTCCAGACCGGCCGGGTCGATGCGGGCGAGGCGGGTCAGCTCCCGTCCGCCGGGCGGGAGTTCGAAGCCGTCCGCGTCCAGCAGCCGGGCGCCGAGCGCCTGGAGCGCCCCCGCGCCCCCGTCGGACGTACCCGAGTCGCCGCAGCCGACCAGGACGCGCCGTACTCCGGTGTCGAGCGCGGCGCGGATCAGCTCGCCGACGCCGTAGGTGGTCGTGGCGCCGGGGTCGCGCAGGGCGCGGGGGACCAGTGACAGGCCCGCCACCGCCGCCATCTCCACCACGGCCGTGTCCCCGGCGCCGAGCAGCGCGAAGTGGGTGCCGAGGGGTTCGCCGACCGGGCCGGTGGCGGCCAGGGCGACCAACCGCCCGCCGGTGGCGGACGCCAGCGCGACGGCCGTGCCTTCACCGCCGTCCACGAGCGGGATCAGGTCGATCTCGGCGGCGGGCAGGACCCGGCGGACGCCCGCCGCGATGGCGTCGGCGGCGGCCTGCGCGGACAGGGACTCCTTGAAGCCGCTGGGGGCCACGACGACACGGTTCAGCAGGGAAGCCGTGGAAGCCGTGGAGGACGGGGCGGTCGCGGAGGTCGCGGAGGACACGGAGGTCACGGAAGACAGGGAGGACACGGAGGACACGGAGGACATCGGGACTCCTTCAGCGGGTCACGGGAACGCCGAGCAGCGGCCAGACCGCGGCGGCGAAGAACAGCACGAGCGCGGCGGTCAGCGGTGCCAGGACGGCCGAGAGCCGCAGCAGGTCGCGCGGGGTGTAGGTGGGGGTGCCGGGGATGTCGGAGAAGAGCGTGACCGGCTTGGCGGACGCCGGAAGCGTGTGGCAGAAGCCGGCCGCTGCGGTGGACGCGAGCGCCGCGGCGACCGGGTTGACCCCGGCGCCCACGGCCGCGGCGATCACCAGCGGGACCAGGACGGAGGAGCGGGCCGAGCGGGACTGGAGGACCAGGTGGGCCGCCGTGCTGACCGCCACCACGACCCCGAGGAAGACGGCCGGTGTGACGTGCGCGGGCAGCCCCGACACCAGCCACTTCGCCGCACCGGAGTCGGCGAGCGCGACGCCCATCGCCATGGTCGCCGCCATGAACAGCAGCAGTGACCAGGGCACGGTCTTGAGCGCGTCCTTGAGCCGTACGGTGCCGAGCGCGGGGGAGGAGGCGACGACCGCGCCGATCAGCGCCACCACCGCGGGCGGGACGTGATGCAGGGGCTCGCTGCACCACAGGGCCACCACCGTGGCGAGCAGCAGCGCGCAGCGCTTCTCCGCCTGCGTCCAGGGGCCGGTGACGGGGCTGTCGCTGTGCCGTTGTATCTCCTCGGCGGTGATGTGCACCGGGCCCGCGCGGTCCGTGCGCCGCGTGGTCGTCAGGAGGACGGTCTCGGCGGCCAGATGGGAGGACGTCACCGCCAACGGCAGGCCCAGCAGCAGCCACTGGGTGAAGCCGATCCGCTCCCCGGTCGTCTCCCACAGCACCGACACGGTGATCAGATGCGCACCCGCACCGATCAGGGTCGCGACCGCCGACAGCAGGATCACGGTCGGAAACAGCAGCGCCAGCATCACGACCAGTCGCTTCCGGTCGGCGAGGGCCTTGGCGAGCGCCAGGAAGACCGGCAGCGCGAGCGCCGCCCGGCCCGACGTGGCCGGCACCGCGAACGCGGTCACGACCAGCGCGGCCGTCGTCAGGTGCACCAACTGCCGTACGCTGCGCGCCCCGCCGACCAGGAACGCCGCCGCCCGCCCGGCGAGCCCGGTCCGCGCCACCGCCGCCGCGAGCACGAAGGCGCAGATCAGCAGCCACACCGTGTCGTCGCCGAGGGTGCCGAAGAGGGTGTCGCTGCTGATCACTCCGGTCGCGGTGAGCGCGAGTCCGGCGCCCAGCGCGATGTACGTGTCGTCGATCGGCGTACCGATCCAGGCGCAGGTCGCCAGCGCGAACACGGCGAGGGTGAGGCGCGCGTCACCGCCGAGGGCGGGGAAGTTGGCGGGGACCGCCAGCAGCGCGCACAGGGACAGGGCCACGCAGAGGGCCGCCGCGAGGCGGAGGTTCAACGTCACGTCATCGAGGATTCACAGAGGCGGTGAGCCATCGATGAGCGTCACATGAAGGAAACTTCACCAGGCCGGCAGCCGGTATCCCATCCCGCGTACCGTCTCGACCTGCTGCGCGCCCAGCTTCTTGCGCAGCGCCCGCACATACACGTCCACGATGTTCGAGCCGGGGTCGAAGTCGTAGCCCCATACGTGCGACAGGATCTGCTCGCGGGAGAGTACCTGGCCCGGATGGCGCAGGAACAGCTCCAGCAACACGAATTCACGGGCCGTCAGGTCGACGGTGCGGTCCCCGGCGCGGGCCCGGCGGGTGCGCAGGTCCAGGCTCAGCGCCCCCGACTTCAGCACCGTCACCTCGGGTGCCCTGGCCGCCGTACGCAGCCTGAGCCGTACCCGGGCGAGCAGTTCCTCGAAGCGGAACGGTTTGGTCATCCAGTCGTCGGCGCCGCCCTCCAGGCCGGCCACCGTGTCCCGTACGGAGTCCCGGGCGGTCAGCACGATCACGGGGGTCGTCACCCGGGCCTCGCGCAGCTCGCGCAGGACGGTGAAGCCGTCCCGGCCGGGCAGTCCGATGTCCAGGACGACCAGGTCGAAGCCGCCGGTGAGGGCGTACTCGTAGGCGGCGTCGCCGTCGGTGACGGCGGTGGTGGTGAAGCCGTTGGCGCGCAGGCCCTTCTCGACGAAGGAGGCGATGCGCTCCTCGTCCTCGACGATGAGGATGCGGTTCATGGACGTGCCTCTTCCGGAATCAGTCCAGTGTCAGTACGAAGGTGGCGCCGCCGCCCTCGGTGGCGCGCAGGGCGACCCGGCCGCCGTGGCCCTCGGCGATGGCCTTGACGATCGACAGCCCGAGCCCGGCGCCGGACCCGCGCACCCCGCGCCGGGCCGTGCCGCGCCGGAACCGCTCGAAGATCACCCCGGCGTCCTGCGGCTGGACGCCGGGGCCGGAGTCGGCGACGTACAGCTCGATGCGGGTGCCGTCGGCGCGGGAGCCGATGCGGATGGTCTGGCCGGGGGTGGTGTGCTGCACGGCGTTCTGCGCGAGCTGCACCATGGCCTGCGTGATCCGCTGCGGGTCCAGTGCGGCCTCGCGGTCGGCGACCTCGGCCAGCACCCAGTCCCGCTCGCCGAGGGTGCGGGCCTTGACGTAGACGTCGGCGGTGAGTTCGGCGAGCTGGACCGGCTCGGGGGTGACGAAGTCGGGGCGTTCGGCCTTGGCGAGCAGCAGCAGGTCCTCCACGATGCGGCTCATCCGGTCGAGTTCGTCGGTGACCAGGCGGACGGTCTCCTCCCGCTCGGCCGGATCGTCGCCCATCAGTTCCAGGTGGCCGCGCACGATGGTGATGGGGGTGCGCAGTTCGTGGCCGGCGTCGTCGACGAAGCGGCGCTGGGTGGCGAAGGCGCGTTCCAGCCGGTCCAGCATGGCGTTGAACGTCTCCGCCAGGGCCGCCACGTCGTCGTGGCCGTGCACCGGGATGCGCCGGGTCAGGTCCTGCTCGGTGAGCTGCGCGGCCGTGGTGCGCACCAGCCGCACCGGCTTGAGGATCCGGCCCGCGACCACCCAGGCGATGCCGGTCGTCATCAGCAGGGCGACCCCGGAGATGGCGAGCAGCACCCGGAACACCTCGTCGGCGCGCGCCTGTTCGCGCCCCGGGTGGAAGGCGACCACGAAGGCGGCCGCCGGCTCACCGCCGTACCGGGCCACGGTGACCTTGGCCCAGCGGATGTCGCCCTCCGGCCGGTGCAGGGTGCCGGTGGAGTCGGGTGAGGCGTAGATGTGGCGCCGGGCGTCGGCGTCCTTGTGCAGGGGCAGGGTGACCGGGATCTCGCGCTGCTGGATGATCTGCGTGGGCCTGCTGCCCACCTCGCCCACCAGGCCGATCAGCTCCTCGTCCAGATCGGCGTACTGCCGCTCCAGGAAGACCTTCAGCAGCCGCCCCGGGTCGGTGAAGGGGCGGCCGGTCTCCGGATCGAAGCCCTGTCCCTCGAAGTGGGCGAACTCGCCGGCCTCCTGCGCGAGCAGGCCGTTGATCCGCTGGTCGGTGTCCCGCAGCAGGATCGAGCGGGTCGTCGCGGCCACCGAGGCGAGCGCGACCGCCATCACGAGCAGCAGCCAGAGCAGGATGCGGACCCGTGCCGATATCCGGCGCCGCTCACGGTCAGCCGTCGTCGCCGGCTGCGTCGTCGGCACTCGAGTCGTCCCCGGCGTCCTGGCCTCGGTCGTCGTCATCGTCGTCATCCGGGGGGCTGTCGGTCACCGGCGGCCGGGTCACCACCTGGTCGCTGGGCGTCGGCTCGGGCGAGGAGGAGGTGGGCGTCGGGGTGGGGGAGCCGCTCTCCAGCTCCACCTTGGCCGGGACCTTGGGCTCCTGCGGACTGTCGGTGAGGGCGAAACTGGTCGCGGCGATGCCGAGCGGGATCAGGACGACGGCCGCCAGGGCCGCCATCCGGCGAGAGAAGACCATGGACCGATCCTGCGCCCGCAACCCGGCGGCCCGCATGAGGCGCGGATGAAGAACTTTTCATCCGCGTCCCGTCACCCGCGTCCGGCCGGACAGGCCCGCTCGGAGGCTAGTTGTCCAGCCCGATGGCGAACGCCGCCTCCAGGTCGTGCTGCGAGTACGTACGGAACGCCACGTGCGTGTCCGTGCCCTCGACGCCCGGGATCTTGCTGATCCGGCCGGGGATGACCTCCGCCAGGTCCTCGTGCTGCTTCACCCGCACCATGGCGATCAGGTCGTAGGTGCCGGTGACGGAGAAGACCTCGCTGACGTTCTCCAGCGCGGCGATCTGCTCCGCGATCTCGGGGATCCGGTCCACGCTGGTCTTGATGAGGACGATCGCGCTGATCACGGCTGTTTCTCTCCCTCGGGGGCCGTCGCTGGAACGCCCCCAACTGTAGACCCACCCCCGAAGCGCACCCAGGCGAAGACGAGGCCCAGCCCGAAGCCGACCAGGTGCGCGAGGTACGCCACCCCCGGTCCGTCGCCGGCCCGCCCCGCCGCCAGCCACTGCAGGGCCGCCCAGAACGGCAGCACGAGCCAGGCGGCCAGGCGCAGCGGCAGGAAGAAGAGGAAGGGCAGGAGGCTGGTCACCCGGGCGCGCGGGAACAGGAAGAGGAACGCGCCGAGCACCGCGGAGATCGCCCCCGAGGCGCCGACCAGGGACTGCTGGGAGTGGGCGTTGGCCCCGGCGTAGCCGAGCAGCGCCAGGTAGCCGCAGCCGACGTAGAACAGGGCGAACTGGAGCCGGCCCATGCGTTCCTCGGTCATCGCGCCGAAGACGTACAGGAAGAGCATGTTGCCCAGCAGGTGCACCCAGCTGCCGTGGACGAACAGCGCCGTGGCGGGGGTGAGCGCGGACCCGGGGGAGTCCTCGAACAGTTCTGCGGGGATCACGCCCCAGCGCCGGAAGTAGGCGCGCTGTGCGGCCAGCAGCTCCTCACCGGTGCCGTACGCCGGATTCAGGCCCGCCGCCGGGCTGACCAGGAACAGCACACAGCACAGGGTGATCAGCCCGTACGTCACCGGCGCCGCCCGGCCCCCGGCCGTGCGGCCCCTGCCGAGCGTCCTGACCGTCCTGAGGGCCGCCGTGCTCCAGTTGCTGATCATGTCTACAGAGCATGGCGTAACGGGACGCAACCTCCCAGATCGCCTCGCCGCCGTGGACACGCGGGCGACGGGTACCCGCCAGGCCGTAGGGTTACGAGCCACACGCACCGGGGGAGCCCGGCGCGTCACCGACACTGGAAGAGAGTGGACAAGCACGATGACGGTTCCCCTGCCGACCGACACGACGCGGTGGCGCTGCACCCTCTGCGGCAACCTCACCCGCTTCGACGTGACCCGGGCCTCGAAGGTCGTCGAGTACGTCCACCTCGACCTGGCCGGTGAGCCGAAGGTCGAGGAGCGGGAGGTGCTCAGTGAGACCATCGAATCGGTGCGGTGCCGCTGGTGCAACGCCGTGGACCAGGTGGAACTCGTGGACAGGCCGGGTGCCGAATCCTGAGCACGGGAGCGGCCCCCGCGTGAGGTGATCCCGGACCGGGACCGCGTCGGGACGACCGCGCGGAGACGGCGCGGGTGGCGCGGACCGGCGGAGACGGCGGAGACAGCGGAGACATTGGGGTGACGGATGGTGGAGACACAAGGCGGGGAGCCGGGCGACGGCGCCGCTGAGGTGCTCGACCGCCCGCTGCCCGACGGGGTGCGCCGCAAGGTCGTCCAGATAGTTTCCGACGGCTTCGGCGGGCTCACCCTCGGCGAACTGCCCGCCCAGCTGAGACAGTACGCCCGGTTCGCCCCCAATCGCCGGGCCAAGTTCGCCGGCAACGCCATGGCCGCCGCGGTCGAGACCGACACGCTGTTCCGTCAGCGCATCGGCGAGAAGCTCAGGCAGGCCCAGCCGGAACTGGCCGGCGCCCTGGACGCCGGCACCCCGCCCCCGGCCGCGGACCCGCTCGACGTGGCGGCCGCGGCCTACGTACTGCGGCCGCACGGCTGGGTGAAGCTGGTGACCGCCGCAGGCGAGGAGGCGCAGCGCGCCGACGCCGAGCGGGCCGACGAGGAGAGCCGGGCGGAGCTGGAGCGGCTGCGCGAGGAGCTGGCCCGGGCCCGCGAGCACACCCGGACCGAGACCGAGCGGCTGCGCGCCGAGCTGGAGGCGGCGAAGAAGGAGACCGACGCGCTGCACCGCAAGCTGCGCTCCGCCCTCAGCGACGTCAAGCGCGGCGAGGCGGCACTGCGCAAGATCCGGGCCGAGATCGACGCGGTCCGCGCCGAGGGGCACGCCCAGGTGTCCGCCGCCGAGAGCGAGACCCGGCGGCTCAAGACCCGGCTCGGCGAGGCGGAGGCCGTCCTGGAGGCCACCCGCAAGGCCGCCCGCGAGGGACGCAGCATCGAGGACATGCGGGTGCGGCTGCTGCTGGACACCCTGCTGGACGCCACCCAGGGCCTGCGCCGGGAGCTCGCCCTGCCCCCGGTGTCCGTGCGGCCCGCGCAGACGGTGGACGCGGTCGAGCCGGGCCGGATGTCGCCGAAGGACATCGCCGCCCGCGCGCTCTCCGAGAACGACCCCGCCATCCTCGACCAGTTGCTCGCGCTGCCCCAGGCGCACCTGGTCGTCGACGGCTACAACGTCACCAAGACCGGCTATCCGCAGATGCCGCTGGAGAAGCAGCGGCTGCGGCTGCTGGGCCAGCTCTCCCAGCTCGCCGCGCAGACCGGCGCCGAGATGACCTGTGTCTTCGACGGCGCCGAACTGGCGGCGCCGGTGCTGCTCGCGCCGCCGCGCGGGGTACGGGTGCTGTTCTCCAAGCCGGGTGTCACCGCCGACGAGCTGATCCGCCAGCTGGTGCGGGCCGAGCCGCCGGGCCGCCCGGTCATCGTGGTCTCCACCGACCGCGAGGTCGCCGACGGCGTGGCCCGGGCGGGCGCGCGACCGGTGGCGTCCGTGGTGCTCCTCAAGCGGCTCTCCTAGCTCCCTGCTTCCCCTTGCTTCACTTTCGTGGCAACCACAACGTAGGCCTTGTATGCCGGAATTGACGGATCCGTCACGCAACGTAGCGTCAAGTGGAGCTCACGCCAGGTGAGTTCTGGCAAAGAATGCTCTGCGTAACTGTGATTTTTCGGCGGAGGATTTGAATGATCACGAGTGGGTCACTAGGGTCTGCCATCGAACCCTCGAACGGGTGATCCCTCTCAAGAAGGAGCTCGTCTCCGTGGCGTCCCACCGTCGTCCCAAGCAGCCGAGCCGCACGCGCGTGACCGTGCTCACCACCGCTGCCGCCGCCGCTGTCGCTCTCAGTTCGCAGGCCGCCAACGCCGCGCCGAGCGAGAAGCCGAGCAAGGACGAGGTCAAGGCCAAGGTCGACAAGCTCTACGAAGAGGCCGAGAAGGCCACCGAGAAGTACAACGGGGCCAAGGAGAAGCAGGAGAAGCTCCAGAAGGAGATCTCCACCATCCAGGACAACGTCGCCCGCGGCCAGGAGGAGCTCAACGAGCTGCGCGACGGCCTCGGTTCGATGGCCAGCGCCCAGTACCGCTCCGGCGGCATCGACCCGTCCCTGCAGCTCTTCCTCTCCGCCGACCCGGACGACTACCTGGACAAGGCCTCCACGCTCGACCAGCTGAGCGGTCAGCAGGTCGAGGCGCTGAAGAAGATCCAGGAGAAGCAGCGCGACCTCTCCCAGCAGCGCTCCGAGGCCACCAAGAAGCTCAAGGACCTCGCCTCCACCCGCACCGAACTGGGCAACAAGAAGAAGGAAGTCCAGGGCAAGCTCTCCTCCGCGCAGAAGCTGCTCAACACGCTCACCGCGCAGGAGAAGGCCGCCCTCGCCGCCGAGGAGCAGCGCGCCACCCGCAGCAGCGAGCGCGAGGTCCTCTCCGGCACCGGCACCCCCGCCTCCGGCCGGGCCGCCGCCGCCTTCGCCGCCGCCCAGAGCAAGCTCGGCACGCCCTACGTCTACGGCGCCACCGGCCCGTCCTCCTTCGACTGCTCGGGCCTGACCTCCTGGGCCTACGCCCAGGCCGACGTCGCCATCCCGCGCACCTCCGAGGCGCAGACCGGCGCGGGCACGCGCATCTACTCGCAGAGCCAGCTCCAGGTCGGCGACCTGGTCTTCTTCTTCAACGACCTGCACCACGTCGGCCTCTACGCCGGCAACGGCCAGGTCCTGCACGCGCCGCGCACCGGCACGGTCGTCCGCTACGAGTCGATGGGCACCATCGGCGGCCCGTTCATGTTCGGCGTCCGGGTCTGACCCCGACGCCCCTCGTCAACCCTTCGGCCGCCCTCGCCGTACCGCCCGTTCGGGCGAATCACGGCAGGGCGCCGGAGCCCCCGCCCCGCCGGTGACCTGCGTCAGCGGCGGGGCGTCGCGTTGTGCGCCCTCCGCACGTCTTTGGCCGCCGCCCGGCCGCGGGGTTACTGTCTGCCGCGTTTCCCCGTCCGCCAGCGGAAGGAGTGCGGCTTCCCGTGGGGTCCCATCGCCGCCTTGCACCATCCGGGTTCGACCACGGCGCCACCGCCGCCGTCGGCCTGCTCTCCGTCGCCGCCGCAGTCCTGGGCGCCGTACCGGCCACGGCCGCCCCGCACGACGACCGGCGAGCGGAGGTGGACCGCCTGTACACGGAGGCGGAGCAGGCGACCGAGGCCTACAACAAGGCCGACGCACGCACCGACGCCCTGCGCGAGGAGGTCAGCACCGCGCAGGACGAGATCGCCCGGAAGCAGGCGCGGATCAACACCATGCGCGACGCCCTCGGCTCGCTGGCCGGCGCGCAGTACCGCTCCGGCGGCATCGACCCCGCGCTGACGCTGCTCCTGTCCGCCGACCCGGACGACTACCTGGACAAGGCCCTGGTGCTCGACCGGATCACCACCCACCACGCCGGTGAGCTCAGGGAACTCCAGAAGGCCCTGCGCGACCTCGCCCAGGACCGTGCCGAGGCCGCCGGGAAACTCACCGAGCTGGAGAAGGGCCGCAAGGCCGTCGCCGCCCACAAGAGGACGGTGGAGCGCAAGCTCGCCACGGCCCGGAAGCTGCTCGACGCCCTCCCGGACGGTCAACGAGCCGCCTACGAGCGCGGCTCCCGCTCCGGCCGCACCGACCTGATGGCCCTCGGCACCGCCACCCCCGCCTCCGACCGCGCCGCGGCCGCCGTCGCCGCCGCCCGGTCCGCCCTCGGCAAGCCCTACGTCTGGGGCGCCAACGGCCCCTCCGGCTTCGACTGCTCGGGCCTGACCCAGTGGGCCTACGCCCAGGCGGGCGTCGGTCTGCCGCGCACCTCGCAGGCGCAGTCCGGCGCCGGGCGGCGGGTCTCCCTGGCCGAGGCGCGCCCCGGCGACCTGGTCGCCTACCGGGACGACGCCAGCCACATCGGCATGTACGCCGGCAACGGCCAGGTGATCCACGCGCCCTATCCCGGCGCCCCCGTGCGCTACGACCCGGTCGGCATGATGCCGGTCTCCTCGGTCACCCGGGTATGACCGTCCCGGCCCCTCCGGTTGTCCCGTCCGCCGCCCCCGCGCTCCGGCGCCCGTACGATCGGGAAGGTGGCTGGTCGAAGGCGGGTGTCGGGTTCCTCGGTGGTGGCGCTGTGCCTGCTGCTCGTCTCCCTGGTGGCCTGCGGCGGCCGGACCACCGCCGACCCCGTCCGCACCGAGGTGCAGCGGGTGCTGGACCGGCGGGCGGCGGCCGTCCTCGACCACGACCGGGCCGCCTATGCGCGTACGGGCACCGGGGCCGGCTTCGACAACCTGAGCGCGGTACCGCTGGCCGCGTGGTCCTACCGGGTGACGGACGTGGACCGCACCGGCGACACGGCCACCGCCGACGTCGAGCTGCGCTACCGCGTCGAGGGCTACGACCGGGGTCCCGTCACCGCCGGCCGCACCGTGCGACTGAGCCGGGACGGCGCGGGCGGACGCTGGTCCGTCGCCTCCGACCGGCCCGCGGAGAAGGCCGGCCAGCAGCCCTGGGACCAGGGCGCGGTCCGGGTCGTCCGGGGAACGCACAGCCTCGTCCTCGGCGTCGGGCAGAGCGCCGAGGCCCTGCGCGGTTTCGCCGACCTGGCCGACCGGGCGGTGCCGGACATCCCGGACGCCTGGGACGGCGACTGGTCCCGGCGGGTCGTCGTGGTCGTCCCCCGGACGCTGGAGGGGATGGCGGGCCTGCTCGGCTCGCCCGCCTCCTCGTACCGGGGCATCGCGGCGGTCACCACCGGTGAGACAGGCGGCCGGGAGCGCGCCCCCGCGGACCGGGTCGTCGTCAACCCCGACGCGTACGGGCTGCTCGGCACCCTCGGCAAGCAGGTCGTGCTCACCCACGAGACCACCCACGTCGCCACCCGCGCCCACACCACCACCGCCACCCCGTTGTGGCTGTCCGAGGGGTACGCCGACTGGGTCGGCTACCGCGCCACCGACCGTGCTCCGTCGCAGGCCGCCCCCGAGCTGGCCCGCGCGGTGTCCGAGGGCCGGGTGCCCGGCCGGCTGCCGACCGACGAGGACTTCGGCTTCACCGGCGACGCGGACGACCTGGCCCAGGCCTACGAGAGCGGCTGGCTGGCCTGCCGGATGATCGCCGCCCAGTGGGGCGAGGACCGGCTGCACGCCTTCTACCGGGCCGTGGGCGCCCACGACGAGCGCGCCGGCGCGGTCGAGGACGCGATGGACGAGGTGCTCGGCACCACGCCGGAGGCGTTCACGGCGCGGTGGCGGGAGTATCTGCGGGCGGAGTTCGACTGAGCCGCCCGCGCGCGTCGGCTCCCCCGCGCGGCACCGTGTCGCGCCACAGGGCGCGGGCCGCGAGGACGGCGGCGGCCGCCAGCAGACCGTTGCGCAGGAACAGCAGCACGATGCCGAGCGGGTCGCTCGCGACGACGTGGCCGAACCAGACCGGGAACTCCAGGACCGTCACCGGGCTCGCCGCCAGCACCAGGGCGACCGGCACCCGCATGCGGCTCGCCCGGAAGCACCGGCAGACCGCCGCGAGGCCGATCAGCCACACCAGGTACTGCGGGCTGATCACCCGGCTCGTCACCGTGAACACCAGCACCGCCACGAAGGCCGCGTCCGCCGTCGTGTGCGCCGCGAACCGCGAGGCCGCCCGCCGCCACAGCAGCAGCCAGCCGAACGCCAGGGCGCTGAGGGCGAGGGCCGCCGTGCTCACCGCGTCCACGTACGGGCCGAGGAACTCGACGGAGCCGTAGTGGAGCAGGACCTCGCCGTCCCAGCCGAAGTGCCGGGCGACGTGGAAGACCAGCGCGCCCAGCGACTCCACCTCCGTGCCCCGGTCGCGCTGGGCCGTCAGGAACGCGAACGCCCCGGGCATGGTCACCGCGAACAGCGCGGCCAGCCCGGCCCCGCTCAGCGCGGCGGCGGCCCACGACGCGCGCCCCCGCGGCCCTCGCATCCCCACGAGCACCAGCGCGGGCCACACCTTCAGCAGCGCCCCGAGGGCCGCCAGGGCCCCCGCCACGCGCGGATGCCGGCCGGCGGCCAGCAGCGCGGCCACCGCGACGGCGGTGACCATCACGTCGTAGCGGGCGTACACCGTCGGACCGAGCAGCGGTACGCCGGCCACCCACACCCACGCCCCGCGCGGCGAGCGCCCGGAGCCCCGGCCCGCGTGCCACAGCAGGGCGAGGACGGCCAGGTCCGCCGCGCAGGCCAGGACGAAGAACGCGGTCGCGTACTCCAGGAAGGGCAGCAGCGCGGGGGAGAGGACCGCGAAGGCCGCCGCGGGCGGGTACTGCCAGGTGACGTCGGCCTGCGGAAACGTTCCGGTGCGCAGGATCTCGTACCAGCCCCGGTAGATGACGGACACGTCACCGGTGACGTCCGGACCCGGGAAGACCAGCACCTTCAGCACGAACAGCAGCAGCACCAGCCGCGTGGCGCCCCAGGCCGTCAGCAGCCGCACCGCTGACCGCCTCGCGTCCGTCGTCTCCACGTGCTCCCTGCCCGTCCGCGCCTGCCGTGCCGGTGCCGCCATGATGACCCGGGCTCCTGTGCGCGTGCCACAGACACGGCCGGGCCCCGCCCCGGGCGGGCGGTTCGGTAGGGTCGGCGACGATGCGCAAGACCTTGATCGTGACGAACGACTTCCCGCCCCGCCCCGGCGGCATCCAGGCCTTCCTGCACAACATGGCGCTGCGTCTGGACTCCGAGCGGCTGGTCGTCTACGCCTCCACCTGGAAGCACGGCCGGGAGGGCCTCGAGGCCACCGCCGCCTTCGACGCCGAACAGCCCTTCACCGTCGTACGGGACCGTACGACGATGCTGCTGCCGACGCCGCGCGTGACCCGGCGGGCCGTCGGACTGCTGCGCGAACACGGGTGCACGTCGGTGTGGTTCGGGGCGGCGGCGCCCCTCGGACTGATGGCGCCGGCGCTCAGGAAGGCGGGCGCCGAGCGGATCGTCGCCACCACCCACGGCCACGAGGCCGGGTGGGCCCAGCTGCCCGCCGCCCGGCAACTGCTGCGCCGGATCGGGGAGTCCACGGACACGATCACCTACCTCGGGGAGTACACGCGCTCCCGCATAGCGGGCGCGCTCACTCCTCGGGCCGCCGCCAGGATGCGGCAGTTGCCGCCCGGCGTCGACGAGAAGACCTTCCACCCCGGCAGCGGCGGCGACGAGGTGCGGGCCCGGCTCGGGCTGACCGAGCGGCCGGTGGTGGTGTGCGTCTCGCGGCTGGTCCCGCGCAAGGGCCAGGACACGCTGATCCGGGCGATGCCCCGCATCCTCGCCGCCGAGCCGGACGCCGTCCTGCTGGTCGTCGGCGGCGGCCCCTACGAGAAGGAACTGCGCCGCCTCGCCCACGACACCGGCGTCGCCGCCTCCGTCCACTTCACGGGCGCCGTCCCCTGGTCCGAGCTGCCCGCGCACTACGGCGCCGGGGACGTGTTCGCGATGCCGTGCCGTACCCGCCGCGGCGGCCTGGACGTCGAGGGCCTCGGCATCGTCTACCTGGAGGCCTCCGCGACCGGCCTCCCCGTCGTCGCCGGCGACTCCGGCGGCGCCCCCGACGCGGTCCTCGACGGCGAGACCGGCTGGGTGGTGCGGGGCAACTCCGAGGAGGAGTCCGCCGACCGCATCGTCACGCTCCTCGGCGACGCCGGACTGCGCCGCCGCATGGGAGAGCGGGGCAGGGCCTGGGTCGAGGAGAAGTGGCGCTGGGACCTACTGGCGGAGCACCTGAAGGCCCTGCTGTAACGCACCCGCACCCGCCAACGGCGACAAGGGGGCACCCCAGAAGGCGCCCCCCGCTCGACTACTTCGCGTAGATCGCCTCGATCTCGTCCGCATAATCCTTCGCCACGACATTCCGCTTCAGCTTCAGCGAAGGCGTGAGGTGCCCGGAGTCCTCCGTGAACTGAGCCTCCAGCACCCGGAACTTCCGCACCGACTCCGCCTTCGACACCGCGGAGTTGCCGTCGTCGATCGCCGACTGGATCGCCGCGAGCAGATCCGGGTCCTCCCGCAACGACACCGCCGTGGAACCGGCCGGCTTCCCGTGCTCCGCACACCAGCGGCCGAGGAACTCCTCGTCGAGGGTGACCAGCGCGCCGACGAACGGCCGTCCGTCGCCGACCACCATGCACTCCGCGACCAGCGCGTGCGCGCGGATGCGGTCCTCCATGACGGCCGGGGCGACGTTCTTGCCGCCGGCGGTGACGATGATCTCCTTCTTGCGGCCGGTGATCCGGAGATAGCCGTCCTCGTCGAGGGTGCCGATGTCCCCGGTGTGGAACCAGCCGTCGGCCAGTGCCTCGGCGGTCGCGCCGGGATTGTTCCAGTACTCCTTGAACAGGTGCTCGCCGTGCAGCAGCACCTCCCCGTCGTCCGCTATGCGCACCACGGAACCGGGCAGCGGCTGGCCGACCGTGCCGATCTTCTGCCGGTCCCAGGGGTTGAACGCGGTGGCCGCGCAGGACTCGGTCAGGCCGTAGCCCTCCAGGACCGTGAAGCCGATGCCGCGGAAGAAGTGGCCGAGCCGCTCGCCGAGCGGGGCGCCGCCGGAGATGGCGTACTCGCCGCGCCCGCCGAGGACCGTGCGGAGCTTGCTGTAGACGAGCTTGTCGAAGACCTTGTGCTTGATCCTCAGGCCGACGGAGGGACCCGACGGGGTGTCCAGCGCCTTGCTGTACGCGATCGCCGTGTCGGCGGCCTTGTCGAAGATCTTGCCCTTGCCGTCGGCCTGCGCCTTGGCACGCGCGGAGTTGTAGACCTTCTCGAAGACGCGCGGCACACCGAGGATCAGCGTCGGCCGGAACGCGGCCAGTTCGTCGGTGAGGTTCTTGATGTCGGGGACACAGCCCAGCTTGATCGGCGCGATCATCGGGGCGACCTGCACCAGGCGCCCGAAGACATGGGCGAGCGGCAGGAAGAGAAGGACGGAGCACTCGCCGGTGCGGAACAGCGGGCGCAGCCGCTCGACGACGTTGCCGCACTCGGCGAAGAAGCTGCGGTGGGTGAGGACGCAGCCCTTGGGGCGGCCCGTGGTGCCGGAGGTGTAGACGATGGTCGCGGGGTCGTCGGCCTTCGCGATCGAGCTGCGCTCCTCGACGGCCCGGTCCGTGACGTCCTGGCCGATGCGCCCCAGCTCCTCCACGGCACCGGCGTCGATCTGCCAGACGTTCTTGAGGGCGGGCAGCTGCTCGCGCACCGACTCGACGGCGGCGGCGTGCCCGGCCGACTCCACGACGCAGGCGGTCGCGCCCGAGTCGCCGAGGATCCACTGCACCTGCTCGGCCGAGCTGGTCTCGTACACCGGCACGGTGATGGCGCCCGCGCTCCAGATCGCGAAGTCCAGCAGGGTCCACTCGTAGCGCGTACGGGACATCAGGCCGACCCGGTCGCCCGGCTGGACACCGGAGGCGATGAGGCCCTTGGCGGCGGCGTGCACCTCGGCCAGGAAGTCGCGGGCGGTCACGTCCTGCCAGACACCGCCCACCTTGCGGGAGATGACGGCGACGTCCGGGTGCTGCGCGGCGTTTCTGCGGACGATGTCCGTCAGGTTTCCGTCCGTGGGGACCTCGTACAAAGCCGGAAGGCTGAACTCGCGCAAGACTGCTGCTCCTCATAGGGCGCCGGCGCCACGACACTGTGTGATGCGACGGTGCGGTCCAAGGCTCGGGCAAGTGCTCCGGAGCTCACCTGGTGAACCACACGCCGATTCACATGTTGAAATCCTGAGCACGACTGGACTGCCCGGACGTTACCCGCCGGTATGGCTTCTCCGACAGGGGGTCCCCGCGAGATGTTCGCTGCGTCACACGGTTGGGGTTTCCTTTGCGCACAGTAGTCGACGGATCAACCGACCAGCCAGTAACCGCAGGTCCGGCCGCCACTGTTCACAAGAGGCACGCGCTGCTTACGCTTGATCGCCATGGCACCCACACCGCCCGGTAACACGAGGACGCGCGTCCATGTGGTCAGCGACGTCCATGGCAACGCCCGCGACCTGGCCCGCGCCGGCGACGGCGCCGACGCCCTGATCTGCCTGGGGGACCTGGTCCTCTTCCTCGACTACGCCGACCACTCGCGCGGCATCTTCCCCGACCTCTTCGGTGTCGAGAACGCCGACCGCATCGTCGAGCTGCGCACCGCCCGCCGCTTCGGCGAGGCGCGGGAGTTCGGGGCCCGGTTGTGGGCGGGCGTCGGCGAGGAGCGGGCGGCGCTGATCGAACGGGCGGTGCGGGGGCAGTACGCCGAGATGTTCGCCGCGTTCCCCACACCGACGTACGCCACCTACGGCAATGTCGACATGCCGCCCCTGTGGCCGGAGTACGCCGGGCCCGGCACCACCGTGCTCGACGGGGAGCGGGTCGAGATCGGCGGCCGGGTCTTCGGCTTCGTCGGCGGCGGCCTGCGGACCCCGATGCGCACGCCGTACGAGATCGACGACGAGGAGTACGCCGCGAAGGTCGAGGCCGTCGGCGAGGTGGACGTGCTGTGCACACACATCCCGCCGGAGGTGCCGGAGCTGGTCTACGACACGGTGGCGCGGCGCTTCGAGCGGGGCAGCCGCGCGCTGCTGGACGCGATCCGCCGCACCCGTCCGCGCTACGCCCTCTTCGGGCACGTGCACCAGCCGCTGGTCCGGCGGATGCGCATCGGAGCCACCGAGTGCGTGAACGTCGGCCACTTCGCGTCGACGGGGAAGCCCTGGGCGCTGGAGTGGTGAGCCGGGCCGGCATCCCGGTGGCCGGACTTGCGCAGGTAGGTGGTGACATCGGCCCGGCCCGTGCGCGATAGCCTTCACGCGGCACACACACGCACGACCGTGCATGACGATGCACGGCGACGCGCGACGACCCTCAGTACCGGCCCGCATCCGGAGGAGCCACGGCGATGGCGGAACACACCAGCTCGAGCATCACGATCGAGGCGGCACCGGCCGACGTCATGGCGGTGATCGCCGACTTCGCCCGCTACCCGGACTGGACCGGCGAGGTGAAGGAGGCGGAGGTCCTCGCGACCGACGCACAGGGGCGTGCCGAGCAGGTCCGACTCGTCATGGACGCCGGGGCGATCAAGGACGACCAGACGCTGGGCTACACCTGGACCGGGGAGCACGAGGTGTCCTGGACCCTGGTGAAGTCCCAGATGCTGCGCTCCCTGGACGGCTCCTACCTGCTCAGGCCGGCGGGCACGGGCACGGAGGTCACGTACCGGCTCACCGTCGACGTCAAGATCCCGATGCTCGGCATGATCAAGCGCAAAGCCGAAAAGGTCATCATCGACCGAGCCCTGGCAGGCTTGAAGAAGCGAGTCGAGTCGGCCTAGCTGCGGGCAGTCGTGCCTCCTCCAGTGCCTGAACGGCCTGGGAGGTACCCCCGGGGGCGGCACGGGTGGGCGGTGGGGGTCCCCCGCTCGAGCGAAGCCGAGAGTGGGGGAGGCACCCCGTAGCGCCGGGCTGCGCAACCCACCCCCGCCCCGCACCCACGCCGGTCACCCCCCCAGCCGACGGCACCACACAGGTACCGTTCAACATCATGCGCACCATCCTGATCACAGGCCCCGGCGGCACCGGCCGTACGACCGTCGCCGCCGCCACCGCGCTCGCCGCCGCCCGGCAGGGCACCCGCACCCTCCTCCTGGGCGCCGACCGCGACGACACCCTCGGCGCCGCGCTCGGGGTGCCCACGGGCCCGGCGCCGGTGCGCGTCGAACCGCACCTCACCGCCTGGCGACCCGACGCCGCCCAGGGTTTCCGCGACGGCCTCGCCGCCCTCCAGGAGCGCGCGGCCTCCGCACTCGACCTCCTCGGCGCCGCCCGCCTCGACGCCGAGGAGCTCACCCCGCTGCCCGGCGCGGACGAACTCGCCCTGCTGCGCGCCCTCCGCGACGCCGCCCTCGCCGGGGGCGGTGACCGCCACGATCTCCTCGTCGTCGACCTCCCGCCCGCGCCGCGCGCCCTCGCCCTGCTCGCCCTGCCCGAGGAGCTCCGCCGCTACCTGCGCCGCCTGCTCCCGCCCGAACGGCAGGCCGCCCGCGCCCTGCGCCCGGTCCTCGGCCGGCTCGCGGGCGTCCCCATGCCCGCCGAGGCGCTGTACGAGGCCGCCGCCCGCTGGGACCTCGAACTCGCCGCCACCGAGGCCGTCCTCGCCGACCGGAACACCGTCGTACGGCTGGTCGCCGAGCCCGGCCCGGCCGGTGCCGACGCCGTCCACGCCGCCACCCTCGGCCTCGCCCTGCGCGGACTGCGCACCGACCTGCTGGTCGCCAACCGCGTCCTGCCCGAGGACACCCCCGCGGACAGCTGGCTCGCCGGCCCCCTCGCCCAGCAGCGCAAGACGCTGGCGGAGTGGCGGGGCGCGTACGACGTCCGTACCGTCGCCCACCTCGGCCGTGACCCGCGCGGCCCGTACGACCTCGCCGCGCTCGACGCCCCGGGCATCGTCCCGGACGCCTCCCCCGTCGAGTGGCCCGTCACCGACCGGCTGGCCGACGACGGCGTGCTGGTCTGGCACATCCCGCTGCCCGGCGCCATACGCGACGAGCTCGACCTCGTTCGCCGCGGCGACGAACTGGTCGTCACCGTCGGACCGTTCCGCCGGATCGTCCCGCTGCCGTCCGCGCTGCGCCGCTGCACCGTCGACGGAGCCGCACTGCGGGACGGCACGCTCGCCGTGCGTTTCGCGCCGGACCCGGCGCTGTGGCCCCGGAGCCGCTGAACGCGCCGGGGACGTTCGGGTAACGTCGTAAGGACGAACCGTAGTCAGGAGTCCGTCATGAGCGAAGAGCTCCCCCCGTCCGAGGCCGCACGCCACGGCGAGGCCGACGCGGTGGAGTCGCCCGGCCCGGTCGACGAGGTGCGGGCCACCGACGCCGACGCCTGGGCGACGGCCTGCGCCGAGGACCTGGAGGCCGAGAAGGCCCGCCGCCGTGCCGAGCACGGGGCGCCCCCCGGGTCGGCCGCCGAGGAACTGCGCAGGCTCGTCGACACCGTCGCCGAAAAGCTGTCCGGCCTCCAGTCCCCGCTGCTCGGTCAGGTCGCCGGACCGGCCGCCCAGCAGGTGGTCCGGCAGGTCGTCCAGCAGGCCAAGGCCGCGGTCGAACCGGTCATCGAGCGCAATCCTGACGTTTTCGACCACCTCGCGGCCGCCGGCGGCGAGCTCCTCGCCGCCTACCGCTCGGCCGTCCAGAACCAGGAGCGCCGCTGGACCACCGGGGACACCGCCCCGAAGGATCCCCGCGACCCCCGCGACCTGGACGAACGCGGCGACGCCGGCCGTGACGAAGGCGGCGAGGGCACCGGTCCGGGGCAGCGCATCGACCTGGACTGAGCCCTGCCTCGGGTACGGTTGCCCTTAGCGGGGCTCGACCGAACTGAGGGATTCATGGGACTCACCATCGGCGTCGACATCGGCGGCACGAAGATCGCGGCCGGCGTGGTCGACGAGGAAGGCAACATCCTCTCGACCCACAAGGTGCCGACCCCCACCACGCCCGAGGCGATCGTGGACGCCATCGCCTCCGCGGTGGAGGGGGCGCGCGCGGGGCACGACATCGTCGGCGTGGGCATCGGCGCCGCCGGATACGTCAACCGCCAGCGCTCGACGGTCTACTTCGCGCCCAACATCGACTGGCGCCAGGAGCCGCTCAAGGACAAGGTCGAGGCCCGCGTCGGCCTCCCGGTCGTCGTGGAGAACGACGCCAACGCCGCGGCCTGGGGCGAGTACAAGTTCGGCGCCGGCAAGGGCCACCGCAACGTCATCTGCATCACCCTCGGCACCGGCCTCGGCGGCGGCATCATCATCGGCAACAAGCTGCGGCGCGGCCACTTCGGCGTGGCCGCCGAGTTCGGCCACATCCGCATGGTGCCGGACGGCCTGCTGTGCGGCTGCGGCTCGCAGGGCTGCTGGGAGCAGTACGCGTCGGGCCGGGCGCTGGTGAGGTACGCCAAGCAGCGCGCCAACGCCACCCCCGAGCGCGCCGAGGTGCTGCTCGCGCTCGGTGACGGCACCCCCGACGGCATCGAGGGCAAGCACATCTCCGTCGCCGCCCGCCAGGGCTGCCCGGTCGCCGTCGACTCCTACCGGGAGCTGGCCCGCTGGGCCGGCGCCGGCCTCGCCGACCTGGCCTCGCTCTTCGACCCGTCCGCCTTCATCGTCGGCGGGGGCCTCTCCGACGAGGGCGACCTGGTCCTCGACCCGATCCGCAAGTCCTACAAGCGGTGGCTGGTCGGCGGCAACTGGCGTCCGGTCGCCGACGTGATCGCCGCCCAGCTCGGCAACAAGGCCGGCCTGGTGGGCGCGGCCGACCTGGCCCGGGAGCCCGACCCGGTGATGTGACGGCCGTAGGACCCTCGCGTACGACAGTGCCCGTCGAGCCCCGTCCGGGGACGGCGGGCCTCGTCGTATCTTGATCCGCATGGCAACGTCGTCCCTCCCTCCTCTCCCCAACTCCCTTACCGAGCCCGACGGTTCCGCCGTCGTCCGGGTCCTCGGCTACAACATCCGCTCGATGCGCGACGACACCGACGCCCTCGCCCGGGTCATCGCCGGCTGCGCCCCCGACCTCGTCCTCCTCCAGGAGGCCCCCCGCTTCTTCCGCTGGCGCAAGAAGCTCACCCGGCTCGCCGCGGCGTCCGGGATGGTGCTGCTCTCCGGCGGCGCCCCGGCCGCCGGGCCCGCGCTGCTGTGCTCCCTGCGGGCCACCGTGGAGCGCACCGAGGACGTGCTGCTCCCACTCACCCCCGGCCGGCACCGCCGGGGCCTCGCCACCGCCGTGGTCCGCTTCGGCGGCGCCCGCCTGGGCGTCGTGAGCTGTCACCTCTCGCTGGAGAGCGACGAGCGGTACGCGCAGGCGGGTCTGCTCCTCGACCGGGTCGCGGGCCTCGGCGTGCAGCACGCGGTGGTGGGCGGCGACCTGAACGAGCGTCCCGGCGGCCGCACCTTCCGGCGGCTCGGCGACGGGCTGCGGGACTGCTGGACCGCCGCGCCCTGGGGCGGCGAGTACACCTTCTCCGCCACCGCCCCCGACCGGCGCATCGACGCGGTCTTCGTCACGGAGGGCGTCGACGTACTGGGCTGCGGGGTACCGCTGGGACTCGCCGGGGTCGCCGAGGACGACCTGAGGGCGGCCACGGACCACCTGCCGGTCCTGACCGCCCTCCGTGTACCCGCGGCCTCCCAGGCCCTGTCGTCACATTCCCGCCTGCCCGGCGGGCGGACGACGGGCATGTGACGACAGGGCCTAGACCACCGCGCCCCGCCCCGGATCGTCGTCGTCCTCGTCGCCCGGGTGCATCCGCATGAACAGCGTGGCGAAGCCGCCGAGGAAGCCGCCGATGCTCAGGGTCGTCAGCCACCAGGTCATGTCCCAGCCGAGCACCACGGCCAGCAGGAGCAGCACCGGGCCGCCCAGCACGCCCAGCCAGGCGAACTTCGCGGTGGTGTCCCCCTCGGGGAGCGGGGGCGGCTCGGGCGGTACGAAGTGGCCCTCGTCGTCCTGGTCGAGATCGTCGTCCGAGGGTTCGGCCAGGCTGTGGTCGCGCGGGCCGACACCGGGAGCGAACGCCACGGAGCTGCCCAGCGGCCGGGCCGAGGCGGGCCGGTCCGCCGCGGGCTTGTCGGCGTGCTGCTCGTCGGCATCCGGCTCGTCGTCGTTCGTCTCCGCCTCCAGGAGCGCCAGGTCCTCCACCGACTTGAACGGCTTCGCGCCCGGCGGGTCCGGCGGCTCGTCCCCGTACCCGGCGACGATCGCGGCCCAGGCGGCGTCCTCGTCGACGGGCACGCCCTGCTCGCCGGGCACGCGCTCCTGAGCGCGCTCCCGGCCCTCGCGGTGCTCCCGCTCCACGTCCCGCTCCTCGCGGTCCTCGCGGTCGGAGTGGTGCTCAGCCACCTGCGGCCGTCCCTTCCTTGCCGAGACCGGGCTCCGGCTCCCTGACGGAACCGGGCGCGAGCCGGCCGATGAACGCGACGCTCTCCGCGAAGATCCGGTCCGCGTCATGGTCCAACGTCGCCACGTGGTAGCTCTGTTCCAGCAGGACCTCCGTCACGTCCGTGGACGAGACCCGGCCGAGAATGCGGGCCGAGTCGGCCGGCGGCACCACATGGTCCTGGGGGCTGCGCAGGAGCAACAGCGGCTGCGTGACCTGCGGCAGGTCGCCGTCCGCGAGACGGAAGAAGGCGCGCAGCGAATGGGCCGCGTGCAGCGGCACCCTGTCGTACCCCAGCTCCGTGCTGAGCGGCTTGGCGATGTCGCTGGCGATGCCCTTCGTCGCGGGCAGCAGATGGCGCAGGACCGGAAGGGCGTGCTGGGCCACGCCGTGCATCCGGTTCGCCGGGTTGACGACCACGACGCCGGAGACGGCGTCCCCGTGCCTGGCGGCGAGCCGCAGCGCCAGCGCGCCGCCCATCGACAGCCCGGCCACGAAGACGCGCGCGCAGCGCTCCCGCAGGGCGCGCAGCTCGCGGTCCACCTCCGCGTACCAGTCCTGCCAGCCGGTGACCTGCATGTCCTGCCAGCGTGTGCCGTGCCCGGGCAGCAGCGGCAGCGCGACGGTCAGGCCGCGCGCGGCGAGGTGCTGGGCCCACGGGCGCAGCGACTGCGGGGAACCGGTGAAGCCGTGGCAGAGGAGGACACCGGCCTCCCCGCCCTCGTGGCGGTACGGCTCGGCTCCGGGCAGGACCGGCACGTCTCGGTCTCCTGTCATCAGGGGTGCGGGTACTTGCGGGTACTTCACCGTACGCGACCGCACTGACACCGACCAGGGCCGTCGGGGCCATTGACGCCGCCCCGGGATAGGGTCTGACCCACAGACACAGGAGGCACTCGGTTGTTGTACGGCGCGATGAAGGTCACCGTCGGGGGTTCGCTGAAGCTCGCCTTCCGGCCCTGGGTGGAAGGCCTGGAGCACATCCCGGCCGACGGCCCCGCCATTCTGGCGAGCAACCACCTGTCGTTCTCCGACTCGTTCTTCCTGCCCGCGGTCCTCGACCGCAAGGTCACGTTCATCGCCAAGGCCGAGTACTTCAACACCCCCGGGGTCAAGGGCCGGCTGACCGCCGCGTTCTTCAAGGGCGTCGGCCAGCTCCCCGTGGACCGCTCCGGCGCGCGCGGCGCCGGCGAGGCCGCCATCAAGAGCGGCATAGAGGTCCTGGAGCGCGGCGAGCTGTTCGGGATCTACCCCGAGGGCACCCGCTCCCCGGACGGCCGCCTCTACCGCGGCAAGCCGGGCGGCCTCGCGCGCGTGGCGCTCGCCACCGGCGCGCCCGTCATCCCGGTCGCCATGATCGACACCGAGAAGATCCAGCCGCCCGGCAAGGTGGTGCCGAAGCTGATGCGGCCCGGCATCCGCATCGGCAGGCCCCTGGACTTCACCCGCTACCAGGGCATGGAGCACGACCGTTTCGTGCTCCGCGCGGTGACCGACGAGGTCATGTACGAGATCATGAAGCTCTCCGGCCAGGAGTACGTCGACATGTACGCGACCGCCATGAAGCGGCAGATCGCGGAGGCGGCCAAGGCCGAGAAGGAAGCGGGCAAGGCGGCGAAGGCCGCGCTCGCGCAGGCGGAGAAGGAACAGGCGGCCAAGGAGAAGGCGGCGGCCGAGCAGGGCCGGTCCGCCGGCGACCGGTAGCCGGCCGCCGCGCGGGAGCGGGAACGTACGGGCGGGCCGGGGGGACGGGGGGACATGGCCAGGCGCGAGAGAGTCATGAGGATGTCGGTCGAGCAGCCGCTGTGGCGCGCGCTCGCCGGCTACCGCGTCCTCACCATGCTGTACGCGATCGGCTTCTTCGTCACCGCCTACTCCGGCTTCGCCCGCCCCTGGCTCGCCGTCGCCTACTACGCCGTCCTCTTCGTCTGGACCCTCGCCACCCTCCCCAGGGTCGCGAACGCGGCGAGCTGCACCAAGCGGTTCCTCGCCGCCGACCTCACCGTCGCGCTCACCGGCATCCTGCTCACCCCCTTCGCCGACGCGCACGAGCGGGTCATGGACGGCGGCCCGACCCTGCCGTCGATATGGACCGCCGGCTCCGTCCTGGCCTTCGCCATCAAGGGCGGCTGGCGCTGGGCGGCCGTCGCCTCCACCCTCGTCGCCGTCGCCAACCTGGTCGAACGCGGCACCCCCGCCCGCGACACCGTCCACAACGTGATCCTCGTCTGGGTCGCGTCCATCGCCATCGGCTACGTCGTCGAGGTCGCCCGCGCCTCCGAGCGCACCCTCGCCCGCGCCCTGGAGATCGAGGCGGCGACCAGGGAACGGGAGCGCCTCGCCCGGGACATCCACGACAGCGTGCTCCAGGTGCTCGCGATGGTGCAGCGGCGCGGCGCCGTCATCGGCGGCGAGGCGGCCGAACTGGGCCGCATGGCCGGCGAACAGGAGGTGGCCCTGCGCACCCTGGTCTCCGGAGGTCTGGTGCCCGTCTCCCGCGTGTCGGAGGACGCCGCCGAGGGCGCGGTCGTACGGGCGGTGGAGGAACCCGAACGGGACGACCCGGACGGCCCCGTCGACCTGCGCGCCCTGCTCGCCCCGTACGCCGGCTCCCTCGTGAACCTCGCCGAGCCGGGCGCGCCGGTCCTGCTGGCCCCGCCCGCGGCCCGGGAGCTCGCGGCCGCCGTGGGCGCCGCCCTGGACAACGTACGGCGGCACGTCGGCGAGGACGCGCGCGCGTGGATCCTGGTCGAGGACGAGCCGGACGAGGTGATCGTCACCGTCCGCGACGAGGGGCCCGGCATCCCGGAGGGGCGGCTCGCCGAGGCCGAGGGGGAGGGGCGCCTCGGCGTGGCCCTGTCGATCCGGGGCCGGCTGCGCGACCTCGGCGGCACCGCCGAGCTGATCTCGGTGCCGGGACAGGGAACCGAGGTCGAACTGAGGGCACCGAAGGAATCCGGCGGCGCCGCCGCACGGGGGAAGGCAGCGGACCATGAGTGAACGACAGCACCCGATCAAGGTCATGGTCGTCGACGACCACCCGATGTGGCGCGACGCCGTCGCCCGGGACCTGGCCGAGTCGGGCTTCGACGTGGTCGCCACCGCCGGCGACGGCGACCAGGCGGTGCGCCGTGCCCGGGCCGTCGCGCCCGACGTCCTCGTGCTCGACCTCAACCTGCCCGGCAAGCCCGGCGTCCAGGTCTGCAAGGAGGTCGTCGGCGCCGACCCGAAGCTGCGCGTCCTCGTGCTCTCCGCGAGCGGGGAGCACGCCGATGTCCTGGAGGCGGTGAAGTCCGGCGCGACCGGATACCTGCTGAAGTCGGCCTCCACCGAGGAGTTGCAGGACGCGGTGCGCCGCACGGCCGCCGGGGACCCGGTCTTCACCCCCGGTCTGGCCGGGCTGGTCCTCGGCGAGTACCGCCGCCTGGCCTCCGAACCGGCCCCCGCAGCCGAGACCGGCGAGCCCGGGGCGCCCCGGCTCACCGACCGCGAGACCGAGGTGCTGCGCCTGGTCGCCAAGGGCCTGAGCTACAAGCAGATCGCCGAACGCCTCGTCATCTCCCACCGCACCGTCCAGAACCACGTCCAGAACACCCTCGGCAAGCTCCAGCTGCACAACCGCGTGGAACTCGTGCGGTACGCGATAGAGCGCGGACTCGACGACGAGTAGCCGACTCGACGACGAGTCTCCGGCCGACCGGCGGGCCCGGGCCAGGCGCCGTATATTCGGCCCGGAGCCCAGCAGACGGGAGCGTTCATGGAGATCCTGGCCTTCGGCGTCCAGGCCGACGAGCAGCCCCTGATCGAGCAGGCCTTCCACGGCCACCACGAGATCCGCTGTCTCGACGTCTTCCTCAACGAGGACACCGCCCCCATCGCGGCCGGCCACGAGATCGTCTCCACCTCCGTCAACGCCGACCTCGGCTCCCCCGTCCTGGAGCTCCTCGCGGCCGGCGGCACCCGGATGGTGGCCCAGCGCTCCACCGGCTTCAACAACATCGACCTCGACACGGCGGCGCGACTCGGCATGACCGTCGCCCGGGTGTCGTACTACTCCCCGTACTCCGTCGCCGAGTTCGCCTGGGCCCTGGCCATGGCGGTCAACCGGCGGATCGTGCGGGCCTCCAACCGCACCCGCGACTTCGACTTCCGCCTGCAGGGCCTGATGGGCCGGGACATGCACGGCCGCACCGCCGGTGTCCTCGGCACCGGCAAGATCGGCGAGGCCTTCGCCCGGATCGCCCACGGCTTCGGCATGCGGCTGCTCGGCTGGGACATCGCCGAGAACCCCGCCTGCATGGAACTCGGCATGCGCTACGTACCCAAGGACGAGCTGCTCGCCCAGTCCGACCTGATCACCCTGCACGTCCCGCTGATGCCCGAGACCCGGCACCTGATCGACGCGACCGCGCTGAAGTCGATGCGGGACGACGCGATCCTGGTCAACTCCAGCCGCGGCGGCCTGATCGACACCGCCGCCCTGGTCGGGGAGCTGCGCGCGGGCCGCTTCACGGGCGTGGGCCTCGACGTGTACGAGGCGGAGGCGGGCCTGTTCTTCCTCGACAGGTCTCTCGAGGCCGTCGAGGACGACACCCTGGCCCGCCTCGTCACCTTCCCGAACGTGCTGGTCACCTCGCACCAGGCGTACTACACCGAGGACGCCGTCGGCCAGATCGTCGACACCACGGTGCGCAACGTCCTCGACTACCTAGAGGGCCGCCGCTCGGAGAACGTGCTCGTGCCGCGCAACTGACCCACCAGCTCCCGCACGACCGCCGCGCCGTTCAGCGTCAGCACCGACTCCGGGTGGAACTGGACCCCCGCGAAGCCGTCCCCGCGCAGCGCGTGCACCTCGCCGTTCGCGGCGCGGCTCACCTCGATGCCGTGCGCGGCCAGCTCACCGGCCGTCTCGTCGTCGCAGCGCGCGGTGAAGCTGTTGTAGAAGCCGACGGTCTCGCGCCGCCCGAACAGGTCGATCTCCGTCTGCGCCCCCTGGTACGGCACCTCCTTGCGGACGACGTCCAGCCCCAGCTCCGCCGCGATCAGCTCGTGCCCGAGGCAGACGCCGAGGACGCCGTGCCGGTGGTCCCGGATCACCTCGGCGGTCAGGGCGCGCAGGAAGCGCATCTTGGGGTCGGCCACGTCGGACGGGTCACCGGGGCCGGGGCCCAGCACCACCGGCCCCTCGTGCCCGAGCACCGCCTCCCGCAGCCCCGGCTCGTCGTACCGCCGTACGCTCACGGCGAGCCCCGACGAGCGCAGCACGTGCGCGAGCATCGCGGTGAAGGTGTCCTCCCCGTCGACGACCAGGGCGTGCCCCTCCAGCACGTTGGACGGCTCCTGCATCCGCAGCCAGAACGGCGCCAGCGAGGCCCGGCGCCCGTCCAGCGCCGCCCGCACCCGGAGGTCGTCGGCGAGCCTCGGCCGCTGGGCCTCCGTGCGCGGCCGGGACGGACGTACGCCCAAGGCGGCCAGGACCCCGGCCGCCTTGGCGTGGGTCTCGGCGACCTCGCCCGCCGGGTCCGAGCCCCGCACCAGCGTGGCGCCGACCGGCACCCGCAGCCCGCCGTCCGCGTCGATGTCGGCGGTGCGGATGAGGATGGGGGAGTCGAGGGTCTGCGCCCCGCCGGCGTCCCGGCCGAGCAACGCCAGCGCCCCCGCGTAGTAGCCGCGTCCTCCGGCCTCGTGCCGTTCGATGACCCGGCAGGCGTTCTGCACCGGCGACCCGGTGACCGTCGCCGCGAACATGGTCTCCTTCAGCACCTCCCGCGCGTCCAGCGAGGAACGGCCGCGCAGCTCGTACTCGGTGTGCGCGAGGTGTGCCATCTCCTTCAGCCGGGGCCCCACGACCACGCCGCCCATGTCACCGACGGTGCACATCATCTTGAGCTCCTCGTCGACCACCATCGACAGCTCCTCGATCTCCTTGCCGTCGGCGAGGAAGCGCAGCAGGTGCTCGGGGGTCGGGCCCTCGGCCGGATAGCGGTACGTCCCGCTGATCGGGTTCATCACGACCGTGCCGCCGGACATCCGCACGTGCACCTCGGGGCTCGCGCCCACCAGCGTCCGCCCTCCCGTCGCCCGCCCCCGCCCTTCCAAGGAAGGCCCTTCGGGCCCTTTCTCATTTCCGGTGTGCACCACGAACGTCCAGTACGCGCCCCGCTCGCCCTCCAGCAGCCGCCGGAACAGCGCCAGCGCGTCGGCCCGCCCGAACCCGGGGATCTCGCCCCGGTACGTCCGCCGGATCACGAAGTTGGCGCCCTCGCCCCGCCCGATCTCCTCCTCCAGCACCCGCCCGACGATGCCGGCGTACTCCTCGTCACCGACGTCGAAGCCGCCGCCCTCGACGCGGACGTCGTGCGAGGGGAGCCGGTCGAGGGCCTCGGCGAGCGGGATCTCGTACCGCTCCTCGGGGGTCAGCACCAGCAGCGGCGTGCCGTCGTCGCGCACGTCGAACCCGCGCTCGCGGATCTGCCGGAAGGGGACGAGCGCCAGCCCCTCGTCGGGGAGGTCGGCGAGCCGGTCGTGCTCCGTCACCGGGCCGAGCAGCAGCTCCACGGTGTCGTGATCGTGGCCGGGGGTGCGGCGGCGCAGCAGGGCGAACGGGCGGGGGTCGGCGGTCAGGTCGCGCAGATCGGGCAGTGCCATGGGTCCGTGTCCTCTCGGTCTCTCGCTGAGACTCTCGGTGGGAGGAACGGTCCCCGGTCGCGAAAACACCGAAGGCCGCCCCTCGGGCGGCCTTCGCGAAGTCTTGCGTACGCGCAGTCAGTGGGCCGCCGGATGAGCGGTCCACCACCAGTTCTGGATCCAATGCGCGAACATACGCCGCAGCGTACCCCACTGCCGGGTGTCCGCAGGGCGTTCCGTGTGTCTCAAACCCTGGGCATGGGGCGGGAGCGGCGTTCCGACCCCGTAGTGTTGACGACGTGACCGTGAACGCTAAGACCAGCCCGAGCGCTGGCAACACCTGGCGAGACCTGCCCGCGGCGCAGCAGCCCGAGTACCCCGACACCGAGGCTCTGCGCGCAGTGATCGCGGACCTCGAGTCGTATCCGCCGCTCGTCTTCGCGGGCGAGTGCGACCAGCTGCGCGCCCGGATGGCGGCCGTCGCCAAGGGAGAGGCGTTCCTCCTCCAGGGCGGCGACTGCGCCGAGGCCTTCGACGCGGTGTCCGCGGACCACATCCGCAACAAGCTCAAGACGCTGCTCCAGATGGGCGCCGTGCTCACGTACGCGGCGTCCGTGCCCGTGGTGAAGGTGGGCCGGATCGCCGGCCAGTACTCCAAGCCGCGCTCCAAGCCGACCGAGACCCGCGACGGCGTGACCCTGCCGACCTACCGCGGCGACTCCGTCAACGGCTTCGACTTCACCGAAGAGGCCCGTATCCCGGACCCCGAGCGGCTCAAGCGCATGTACCACGCCTCGGCCTCCACGCTGAACCTGGTGCGCGCCTTCACCACCGGCGGTTACGCCGACCTGCGCCAGGTGCACGCCTGGAACCAGGACTTCGTGAAGTCGTCCCCGTCCGGCCAGCGCTACGAGCAGCTCGCCCGGGAGATCGACAACGCGCTGAACTTCATGCGGGCCTGCGGCACCGACCCGGAGGAGTTCAAGACCGTCGAGTTCTTCTCCTCGCACGAGGCGCTGCTGCTCGACTACGAGTCGGCGCTCACCCGCGTCGACTCGCGCACCGGTCAGCTGTACGACGTCTCCGGCCACATGGTGTGGATCGGTGAGCGCACCCGGCAGCTGGACCACGCGCACATCGAGTTCGCCTCGCGCATCCGCAACCCGATCGGCATCAAGCTCGGCCCGACGACGACGGCCGAGGAGGCGCTGCAGTACATCGAGCGCCTGGACCCGGAGCGCGAGCCCGGCCGGCTGACCTTCATCGTCCGCATGGGCGCGGACAAGATCCGCGACAAGCTCCCGGAGCTGGTCGAGAAGGTCACCGCCTCCGGTGCCACGGTCGCCTGGATCACCGACCCGATGCACGGCAACACCTACGAGGCGGCCTCCGGGCACAAGACCCGCCGCTTCGACGACGTGCTCGACGAGGTCAAGGGCTTCTTCGAGGTCCACAAGTCGCTCGGCACCCACCCGGGCGGCATCCACGTGGAGCTGACCGGTGACGACGTCACCGAGTGCGTGGGCGGCGGCGACGAGATCTTCGTCGACGACCTGCACCAGCGCTACGAGACGGCCTGCGACCCGCGGCTCAACCGCAGCCAGTCGCTCGACCTGGCGTTCCTGGTGGCGGAGATGTACCGGGATCAGTGACGGTCGGCCCTTCGGGGCCGGTGAAATGGGGCGCGGGTCACACGAGATCCGCGCCCCCTTCACTTTTGCCAACCCTGTGCGATGGGTAAGGTTAGGTTTGCCTCACCGATCAGTCGGGCCCTCCGGTCTTCGGTACGGCACGACCTTGTACCCCGCCCGGGAGGTGAACCGCGTGTTCGTCTGCAGTTGCTTCGGTGTCACCGAGGAACAGGTGAAGAGCCACGCGGAGGCCGGCGCCTGCACGCCCCGGCAGATCGCTTCCGCCTGCAAGGCAGGCACCGACTGCGGCGGCTGCGTACGGCGCATCCAGGCCCTGCTCGGCCGCGGGGCGTGCCCCCGCCGGCAGCTGGCCGACCAGGGCGAACCGGTCCTCTCGGAGCTCCCCGAAGCCGCCTAGGACGGGTCCTAGAGCGAGCCGGGGCCGGACGCGTCCGGCTGGGACTGCTCGATGACCGTCGAGAGGTAGAGCGACTCGCCCAGCTTCTCGATCAGCTCCAGCTGGGTGTCCAGGTAGTCGATGTGGTGCTCCTCGTCGGCGAGGATCGCCTCGAAGACGTTGGCCGACGTGATGTCGTTCTTGTTGCGCATCACCTCGATGCCGCGGCGCAGCCGGTCGATCGCCTCGACCTCGATCTCCCGGTCGGCCTGGAACATCTCGGTCACGCTCTGGCCGACCCGCACGTGGAAGAGCCGCTGGTAGTTGGGCAGACCGTCCAGGAGCAGGATGCGGTCGGTGAGCACCTCGGCGTGGCGCATCTCGTCGAAGGACTCCGCCCGCGTGTACTTCGCGAGCTTGGTCCAGCCCTTGTGGTCCTGCAGCTTCGCGTGAAGGAAGTACTGGTTGATCGCCGTGAGCTCGGCGGTGAGCTGCTCGTTGAGGAATTCGATGACCTCGGGGTCGCCCTGCATCGCGTGAAGCTCCTTCGAACGGGAACTGGCGTGTTGCGCCGCATGATTGCACCGGCACCGAAGATCGTCCAGTAAGTGTTGACTTAGTAAGTAAGTACAGGCTTAGTCGGTGTTGTTCGCATTTCTTCCGTTTGCCCGAATATGAGTGGGGTGAGTGAAGGGCATCGGTCCGGGTCTGTCAGGATGGAGGCATGGGTCAGCCGGTGGGACACGAATCGGGAGAAGGCGGTTCGGCAGGAGCGTCCTCCTTCGAGCTCCCGCCGGGGCAGCGACTGCAGCGCGGCTGGCCGGTCACGCACTACGGACCGGTCCCCAAGTTCCGTCCGGAGCGCTGGGAGTTCCGTGTCTTCGGCGCCACGGCCGACGGCGAGAAGCACGGCTGGACCCACGACGAGTTCACCGCCCTGCCGTACACCACGGTCGTCGCCGATCTGCACTGCGTCACGAAGTTCAGCATGCTCGGCGCCGAGTGGGGCGGCGTGCCGGCCGCCACGATCCTGGACCTCGCCCCGCCCGCGCCCGCCGTCACCCATGTGATGGTGTGGGCGGAGTACGGATTCAGCTCCAACCTCCGGCTGTCCGACTTCGCCGCCGAGCGCACCCTCTTCGCCACCCACAAGGACGGCGAGCTGCTCACCGCCGAGCACGGCTTCCCGCTCCGGCTGGTCGTCCCGCACCTGTACGCCTGGAAGGGCCCGAAGTGGGTCCGCGGGATCGAGTACATGACCGCCGACCGCCGCGGCTTCTGGGAGGAGCGCGGCTACCACAACATCGGCGACCCCTGGCGGGAGCAGCGCTATTCCTACCAGGAGGAGCCCGGGGACGGCCCCGAGCTCTGACCTGCCCGTTCCGGGCGGATCAGCCGTCGCGCAGCTTCTTCAGCCGCTCCACGTCCGCAGCGTGCCCCTCCTTGCCGCCCGGCGTCTCGATGACCAGCGGCACGCCCTCGGTCGCGGGGTGGGTCATCAGCGCCCGGAACGGGTCCTCGCCGATGTGACCGGCGCCGATGTTCTCGTGCCGGTCCTTGTGCGCGCCGGCCACGTCCTTGGAGTCGTTGGCGTGGATCAGCTTCAGCCGGCCCTCGCCGACCGTGTCCACCAGCAGGTCGAGCGTCTGGTGCATGCCGGACGGCCCGGTCAGGTCGTGCCCCGCCGCGAAGATGTGGCAGGTGTCCAGGCAGACGCCCAGCTTCGGGTGGGCGTCCAGCGCCTCGAAGTACGGGCCGAAGTCCCAGGTCCGCGAGCACAGGGAGGCGCCCTGGCCGGCGGTCGACTCCAGCAGCAGGTACGGGTCGTCGTCGTGGGTGAGCTCGTCCAGCAGCGGCAGCATGTACTCCCGTACCTGCTTCAGCGCCACCGACCGCTCGCGTCCGCCGGTCGCACTGCCGGTGTGCACCACCACGCCGAGCGCCCCGATCGCCCGCCCGCGCCGCAGCGAGTGGCGCAGCGACTCCACCGACCGCTCCACCGTCGCCTCGGTGTGCGAACCGAAGTTGATCAGGTACGGGGCGTGCACGTACGCGGGGATCGACCCGGCCGCGCAGGCCTCCCGGAACGCCTCGTCCTGCTGCGGGTTGCCGGCCGGTGTGGCCCAGCCGCGCGGGTTGGCGACGAAGACCTGCACGGCCTCCGCCTTCAGCTCACGGGCGTAGGACAGACCCACGGAGTGCAGGCCGCCGGCCACGGGGACGTGGCCGCCGACGGGGTTGCGGGGCAGTGCGGGGGAGGGGGCGGACTGTTGACTGTTCACCCATTCAGGGTGTCATGCCTGGTCGCTGCGGCGGACCGTGAGAGCGGTCACCTGATGGTGATCTTGATGGTGGAGCCCTTGGGTGCCGTGTCCCCGCCGGCCACGGACTGGTCCTTCACGGTGTCGCCGAACAGCCCGAGCAGCCCGCGGTCCTCGTCCACCTCGAAACCGGCGTCCTTCAGCTTCCGCTTGGCGTCGTCCACGCTGTCGCCGACCACGTCCGGGACCTCGATCATCTCGGGGCCCTTGGACACCGTGAGCGTCACCGTGTCGCCCTCGGCGGCCCTGCTGCCGACGCCGGGCGTCTGCCGGGCGACCTGGCCCCTGTCGTACGCGGAGTTCACCTGCTCGGTGGCGACCTTTACCTTCAGGCCGGCCTCCGTCAGCTCGGCCCGCGCGTCGGACAGGTCCTCCCCGGTGACGTCCGGGACGTCCACCGGGCTGCCCTTGCTGACGACCAGGGCGACCGCCGAGCCCGCGCGCACCGTGGTGCCCGTCTTCGGCTTCGTGGAGATGACGAAGCCCTTGGGGACCTCCTCGCTGAACGCCCGGGTCACCATGCCCGGCTCCAGACCCTCGTCCTTCAGCAGGGTCCGGGCCCGGTCCAGCCGGTAGCCCTGCACGTCCGGCAGCTTCACGGTGTCGGGGCCGTCGGAGACCGTGATCGACACGGAGTCGTTCCTGCGGATCCGGTCGCCCACCTCCGGGTCGGTGCTGATGACCTTGCCGCGCTCCACGGTGTCGCTGTAGGCGTGCCGGACCGTGCCGACGTCCAGACCGGCGTCGTCCAGCTGGTCCCGGGCCTGCGCCTCGGTCTTGGACAGCAGCGGCGGCACCTTGGTGAACTGGCCGGAGTTGATGTACCAGACGCCGGTGCCGACACCGAGCACCAGGAGCACGGCCACGACGATCGTCAGCGGGCCGCGCCGCAGCTCCGGGCGGCGGCGCCGGGGCGGGGCCGACGGGGGAGAGGCCAGTCGGCTGGTGCGATGGACTCCGTCCCCGTTCCCGTCCGCGGCGAAGCCGTGAGGCGTGCCGTCGCCCTCGTCCTCGTTGACGGGCAGCGGCCGGGGCATGGTGAGCGCGCGGGGGATCACGCTGGTGCGGTCCTCCGCGTTGTCGTGCTCCGCGGTGAGTGCCTGCGGCGGCACCGCGTCCAGCTGCTCGGTGGTCAGCGCCCCGCGCGTCCGGCGGGCCTGCGCGAGCAGCGCCACGGCATCGTGCGGACGGATCTCCGCGTTGCGCGCCGTCGCCGCGGCGACCAGCTCGTCCAGCTCGGCCGCCGTCCCCGGCACGGCGGCCGAGGGCGGCGGCACGTCCTCGTGCAGGTGCTTGTAGAGCACCGCGGCGGGGGAGTCCCCCTCGTGCGGCCTGCCGCCGGTCAGCATCTCGTACAGCACGACCCCGCACGCGTACACGTCGACCCGCGGGTCGGCCGTGCCGTGCTCGATCTGCTCGGGCGCCAGGTAGGAGACCGTGCCGAGGACGGCACCGGTGGTGCTGGTGACCGTGTCCACGGCCCGGACCAGTCCGAAGTCGGCGACCTTGACCCTGCCGTCGTCCCCTATCAGGACGTTCTCCGGCTTCATGTCCCGGTGCACGAACCCGGCCCGGTGCGCGGCACCGAGCGCGGCCAGCACCGGCTCCAGGATGTCCAGCGCGGCCCGCGGCTGGAGCGCACCGCGCTCACGGAGCACGTCGCGCAGGGTGCAGCCGGCGATGTACTCCATCGCCAGGTAGACGTACGCCCCCTCGGCGCCCTGGTCGAAGACCTGCACGACGTTGGGGTGGTCGAGCCGGGCCACCGACTTGGCCTCGCGGATGAACCGCTCGACGAAGGTGGCGTCGGTCGCGAGCGTCGGGTGCATCACCTTCAGCGCGAGCACGCGGTCCAGGCGGGTGTCCACGGCCCGGTAGACCGTGGCCATCCCGCCGACCGCGATCCGCGCCTCGACGCGGTACCGGCCGTCGAGCACCTGCCCGACGAGAGGGTCCTGAAGGGTCGTGTCCACGCAGGCGAGTGTACGAGCCACCACGGACACCCGACGCCGCCGCGGACGATGGCGGCCGCTACTGCAGCGGACCTGTGACGCTTCCCACGCACGGTCGGCCGACGACGGCGACGAACCCCCACGGGCAAGGTCCACCTCTTGTCCGACCGGAACGGGCGGTGCGCGGGTGGGTGACGAAGCCCAGGACAGCGCAGGGTCACTGAAAAGCGGGCCGCTCCGGATCCAGCACCGCCAGGCCCTCCGCAGGAGAGGACGCCTCGGCGAAGTGCCGCCGCGGAATCCGCCCGGCCCGCCGGGCCAACCTCCCCGCCTCCACCGCGAACCGCATCCCCTCCGCCATGAGAACCGGCTCCTGCGCCCGCGTCACCGCCGAGGCGAGCATCACACCCGCACACCCCAGCTCCATCGCCAGCGCCACGTCCGACGCCGTACCGGCCCCCGCGTCCAGGATCACCGGCACACGCGCGTGCTCCACGATCAGCTCGAAGTTGTGCGGGTTGCGGATGCCGAGCCCCGACCCGATCGGCGAACCGAGCGGCATGATCGCCGCACACCCGACGTCCTCCAGCTTCCGCGCGAGGACCGGGTCGTCGTTCGTGTACGGCAGCACCGTGAACCCGTCGTCGACCAGCGTCTCCGCCGCGTCCAGCAACTCGATCGGGTCCGGCAGCAGGGTGCGCTCGTCGGCGATGACCTCCAGCTTGACCAGATCGGTGCCGAGGGCCTCGCGTGCGAGACGGGCGGTGAGGACCGCCTCCCCGGCGGTGAAGCAGCCGGCCGTGTTCGGCAGCACCCGGATGCCGAGCTTCTCCAGCACCGACAGCACGGACCCGTGCACCGAGGCGTTCACGCGCCGCATCGCGACGGTCGTCAGCTCCGTCCCGGAGGCCACGAGGGCCCGCTCCAGCACGTCGAGGCTGGGCGCCCCGCCCGTACCCATGATCAGGCGGGAGCCGTACGTCGTGTCGCCGAGGACAAAGGGATCGTCGGCCATGGTCAGCCTCCTTGGACGGCGGTGAGGACTTCGACGCGGTCGCCGTCGGCCAGGGCGGTGGCGGACCACTGCGCGCGCGGGACGACGGTTTCGTTCAGGGCGGCGGCCACTCCGGACGGCGCGGCGGTGAGCGTGCCCACCAGGGCGTCCAGGGCCGTACCGGGAGCCACCTCGCGCGGCTCGCCGTTGACGGAGACGGAAATGGTCATGCGGACTGCTCCGAGAGTGCGGGGGCGGCGCTGAAGCGCCGGGGGGTGAAGGGACGGGCCTCGGCCGGGAGCTCCCCCGTGGTCAGGGCGTGCGCCATGGCGTCGCCGGTGACCGGGGTGAGCAGGACGCCGTTGCGGTAGTGCCCGGTGGCCAGCAGCAGCCCCTCCAGCCCGGTCGGGCCGAGCAGCGGGGCGTTGTCCGGGGAGCCGGGGCGCAGGCCCGCCCGCGTCTCCGTCAGGGGCAGCTCCGTGATGCCGGGAACCAGCTCGTGGGCGTCGCGCAGCAACTCGTAGACGCCGCCCGCGGTCACCGTCGTGTCCCAGCCCAGCTCCTCGGTGGTGGCGCCGACGACGAGCTCGCCGCTCTCCCGGGGCACCAGGTAGACGGCGTTGCCGCGCACCACGGCACGCACCGTCCGGTTCAGCAGCGGCCCGTGCGTCCGCGGCATCGTCAGCCGCAGCACCTGCCCCTTCACCGGCCGCACCGGCGGCAGCACGGCCTCCGGGACGCCCGCGAACCGCCCGCTCAGGCTGCCCCCGGCCAGCACCACCTGCCCCGCCTCCAGCGCGGTGCCGTCGGCCGTGACGACCCCCGTGGCCCGCTCGCCGCCGTGCCCGAGAGTGAGCCGGTCGGCCCACACGCGGTGGAAGACCACGCCCGCGCGTTCGCAGGCGGCCACGAGCGCGCCGGCCAGGCGCCGGGGGTCGATCTGGTGGTCGCCGTCCACCCGCAGCCCCCCGCGCACACCCGGCGCGAGCATCGGCTCCAGACGCCGGCACTCGCGCCCGGACAGCCACTCGGACTCCAGGCCCGAGCGCTGCTGGAGCGCGTGCAGTTCGCGCAGGTGGGCGCGGTCGTCGGCGTCCAGGGCGACGGCGAGGGTGCCGCACCGCCGGTAGCCGAGGTCGTGCCCCGTCAGATCGGTGAGCTCCGCCGCGAACTCCGGATAGCGGCGGGCCGAGGCGAGGTTCAGCGCGAGCAGGGTCTGCTCGCCGTAGTGCAGTTCCGTGACGGCGGCCAGCATTCCGGCCGCCACCTGGGCGGCCCCACCGCCCGGTTCGGGGTCCACGAGGGCCGTGACGAGTCCGCGCTGCGCGGCCCGCCAGGCCGTGACCAGGCCGATCACACCGCCCCCTACGACGAGGACGTCCGCGGCACGCGAGGACGTACGCGGTGATGTGCGAGATGACGACATGGGCGTCCAGCCCCTCCCTTCGCCGGCATGACCCGGATCAGGTTCGTACGGTCGGAGGCCGCCAGCCTCCCTCTCAGCCCGGTGCGTCCGGGCTCCCGCGAGTGCTTTACGTTGGCCACCCTAGCCCGCAGAGCGCAGCACTTGTAAGGGAGCCTCCCCCGTGGCCCGTTCACTCGACGGTCTCGTCCTCGCCCCCGTCGCCGACCAGGCGCCCGGCCAGGTGGGTACCCGCACCCGGTTCCTCTATCACGAGCAGGACGGCGCCGTATGGGCCGAGTACGAGGGCGGCGACGTCGTCCGCGGCCGTCTGGTGGGTACCCGGGACGGCGACCGGCTCGACTTCCGGTACGTGCAGCTCAAGACCGACGGCAGCACCTCGTCGGGACACTGCCTGTCGACCGTCGTCGAGCTGCCGGACGGGCGGGTGCGCCTGGACGAGACCTGGGAGTGGGAGTCGCAGCAGGGCAGCGGGACGAGCGTCGTGGAGCAGGTCACTGCGCACGAGCACTGACTGACCTTTCGTCAGGTGTCTAAGGTGATCAGGTGAGCGAGCAGACGCAGGAGCACGGACACGGACACGGACACGGGCCGGCGCAGGAGCAGGAGCAGGAGCAGGAGCAGGAGCAGGAACGGGCAGCGGGCGGCGAGCGCCGTGTGGTCGTGGTGGGCGCCGGCATGGCCGGTGTGCAGACCGCGGTCGCCCTGCGGGAGCAGGGCTTCACCGGCTCCGTGACACTGATCGGCGCGGAGCCGCACCAGCCGTACGACCGCCCCCCGCTGTCCAAGGCCGTCCTGCTCGGCACGGCCGAGGGCTCCGCCTTCGACGTCGACTTCGAGGCGCTCGGCATCACGCTGCGGCTCGGCTGCGAGGCCCTGGGCCTGCGTCCCGGCGAGCACCTCCTCGACACCTCCGCCGGCCCCGTGCCGTACGACGTCCTCGTCCTCGCGACCGGCGCCGAACCGAACCGGCTGCCCGGCACCGAGGGCGTGCAAGGCGTGCACCTGCTGCGCACCCTGGACGACGCCGAACGGCTGCGCCCGGTGCTCGCCCGGCAGCACGACATCGTGGTCGTCGGCGCCGGCTGGATCGGCGCCGAGTTCGCGACCGCCGCGCGCGAGGCGGGCTGCGCCGTGACCGTCGTGGAGGCCGCCGACCGGCCCCTGGCCGACGCGCTGCCCGCCGAGGTCGCCGCGCCGATGACCGCCTGGTACGCCGACGCCGGCGCCGTACTGCGCACGCACGCGCGCGTGGAGCGCGTCGAGCCCGGCGACGCCGGGGGGACCGGTCACGTCGTCCTCGACGACGGCTCCCGGCTGCCCGCCGGCGCGGTCGTCGTCGGCATCGGCGCCCGGCCCGCCACCGCCTGGCTCGCCGGCTCCGGGATCGGCCTCGGCGCGCACGGCGACGTCCTGGCCGACGACCGCCTGCGCACCTCCGCGCCGGACGTCTACGCGGTCGGCGACTGCGCGTCCTTCCCGTCGGGCCGCTACGGCGAGCGGCTGCTGGTGCACCACTGGGACAACGCCCTCCAGGGCCCGCGCACGGTCGCCGCCGACATCATCGGCGCCGCCACCGGCGAGGCCCCGGCGGCCTACGACCCGGTGCCGTACTTCTGGTCCGAGCAGTTCGGCCGCTTCGTCCAGTACGCCGGGCACCACACGGCCGCCGACACCACCCTGTGGCGCGGCGACCCCGCGGGCCCCGCCTGGACGGTCTGCTGGCTGCGGGAGGACCGGCTGGTCGCCCTGCTGGCGGTGGGCCGCCCCCGTGACCTGGCCCAGGGCAAACGCCTGATCCAGGCGGGTACGGTGCTGGATCCGCGGCTGCTGGCCGACCCGGCGAGGCCGCTGAAGGCGGCGACGGCGTAGTCCGGCCGCCCGGTCCGTAGCCCGGGTCGGCCGGGTCCGGCTTCCGACTGTCAGTGGCAGATGGCAGGCTTGTGACGTGACCGAGATTGACGCAAAGATCGATGCTCTCGTGCCTGCCTGGCTCACCGTCCCCGACATCGCCGAGATGCTCGGCGTCGAGGTGACCCGCGTGCGCCAGCTGATCAAGGAAGGCCAGCTCATCGCCGTACGCCGCGGTGAGAACCGCGCGCTGCACGTCCCCGCGGCCTTCATCGACGAGGACAAGGTCGTCAAGGGCCTGGTCGGAACGCTGACGCTGCTGCGGGACGACGGCTTCACGAACGAGGAGATGCTGGAGTGGCTCTTCACTCCCGACGAGAGCCTGCCGGGCACGCCCGCTCAGGCGCTGAGTGAGAACCGCGGCACGGAGGTGAAGCGCCGCGCCCAGGCGCTCGCCGTCTGACCCGACCCACCACGCCCGGCGCACGGGCACCGTGGACCCCAGGGTCCCGGGGCTCGTGCGCCGACGCCCGTGACCGGTCGGCGCCGCCCGACACCCCGTTCGTAGTCTGTACCCGATCCGCAGGGCCGCGGGCCGGCCGCAGCCCGTAAGCCGAGGGCGCGCGGCCCGCCGTGGGCCCACGCCACCGACCCGGGGGGACACCCGCATGCCCGACACCGCCTCGACCGCCCGCACCCGGCTCGCCGACGCCCTGCTCTACCTGTGCACGGACGCCCGCCGCGACCAGGGCGACCTGCCCGAGTTCCTGGACGCCGTGCTGGCCGCCGGCGTCGACATCGTGCAGTTGCGCGACAAGGGCATGGAGGCGGGGGAGGAGCTGGAGCACCTCGAGGTCTTCGCCGACGCCTGCGCCCGCCACGGCAAGCTCCTCGCGGTCAACGACCGCGCGGACGTCGCCCACGCCGCCCGCGCCGACGTACTGCACCTGGGGCAGCGCGACCTCCCGGTACCCGCCGCCCGGGCGATCCTCGGCGACGACGTCCTCGTCGGCCGCTCCACCCACGCCGAGGCCGAGGCCGCCGCTGCCGCCACCCAGGAGGGCGTGGACTACTTCTGCACGGGGCCGTGCTGGCCCACCCCCACCAAGCCGGGCCGCCACGCGCCGGGCCTCGACCTGGTCCGGTACACGGCGTCCCTGGGCACCGACCGCCCCTGGTTCGCCATCGGCGGCATCGACCTCGGCAACCTCGACGAGGTGCTGGCGGCGGGCGCCCGGCGTGTCGTCGTCGTCCGCGCGATCACGGCGGCGGACGACCCGGGCGCGGCGGCCGCCGAGTTCGCGAAGCGGCTGCGGGAGGCGTAGGCGGGCCGGGCGCGTGCCCGAGGCATGTGTCCAAGGGGTGGACAACAACTCGACAAAGCGGACAAATGTCCCGCATCCGGTTGGGGGACCGCCGCCCCCTGGCTAACCTGCCCGTATGGCCCTCGGAACCGCATCCACCAGGACTGATCGCGCACGCACCGTGCGCGACATCCTCGCCGCAGGCAAGACGACGTACTCGTTCGAGTTCTCGGCGCCGAAGACGCCCAAGGGTGAGAAGAACCTGTGGAGCGCGCTCAGGCGGGTGGAAGCAGTCGCCCCCGACTTCGTCTCCGTGACCTACGGCGCCGGCGGTTCCACCCGCTCGGGCACGGTCAGGGAGACCCAGCAGATCGTCGCCGACACGACGCTGACCCCCGTCGCCCACCTCACCGCGGTCGACCACTCGATCGCGGAGCTGCGCAACATCATCGGTCAGTACGCCGACGCCGGGATCCGCAACATGCTGGCCGTGCGCGGCGACCCGCCCGGCGACCCGACGGCCGAGTGGGTCGCGCACCCGGAAGGCCTGACCTACGCCGCCGAACTGGTCCGGCTCATCAAGGAGTCCGGCGACTTCTGCGTCGGCGTCGCGGCCTTCCCGGAGATGCACCCGCGCTCCGCCGACTGGGACGCGGACGTGACCCACTTCGTCGACAAGTGCCGGGCCGGCGCCGACTACGCGATCACGCAGATGTTCTTCCAGCCCGAGTCGTACCTGCGCCTGCGCGACAAGGTGGCCGCGGCCGGCTGCGAGACCCCGATCATCCCCGAGGTCATGCCGGTGACCAGCGTGAAGATGCTGGAGAGGTTGCCAAAGCTCAGCAACGCCTCCTTCCCGGCCGAGCTGAAAGAGCGGATCCTCACAGCAAAGGACGATCCGACGGCTGTACGCTCCATTGGCATCGAGTTCGCCACGGAGTTCTGCGCGCGGCTGCTGGCCGAGGGTGTTCCCGGACTGCACTTCATCACGCTCAACAACTCCACGGCGACCCTGGAAATCTACGAGAACCTGGGCCTGCACCACCCACCGCGGGCCTAGACCGGCCGCACGTATTTACGACACACTGCACAGCGGCCACTGGGAGAGGGGCGTACATGGGCTGGGCGGTCCTCTACATCGCGTTCGGCGTCGTCGCACTGTGGCTGCTCGGCGAGGTGCTGCTGCAGTACAAGGCGCGGCTGCGCTGGCGGCTGCTCGCCTTCGGCGGCTTCGCCGGCGTCGTCGCCGGTGTGCTGATGTCGAACGTGCTCGTCATCGGACTGGGCGCGGCCGCCTTCGCCGTCGGCCAGACCTACGTCACGCTGTCCTTCCGCCGCGGCTTCGAGGCCGGCTGGGCGGTCAACGCCCCTGCGGGCCTCGTCGGCAGGCGCGGCGGCCGTCCCGGACGGGGCCGTCAGGAACCGACGTTGGAGGTCTCCGGCCTCGAGGCGGCCGACGGCGGCCGGGACGGCCGCGACGCCTACGACGACCGTGCGCGGGACGACCTGCCGGGGCAGGGCGGCCTCCCGTACGGCCACGACGACTACGACCGGGACGACGTGTTCACCCCGGTCCGCCCCGCCGACGCCACTGCCGCCGAGACCACCGCCGTCTACGAGCCGCAGCCCATGCCGGACGACACCGGCTCGTACGGCGTGTACGCCGACGCCGGCTACGGCCAGGGCCGGCAGGAACCCGCCGCGGCCACGCCGGGCGCCGCCGACCCGTCCTACGCCTACGACTACTCGGGCTACGGCCAGCAGGGGTACGGCTTCGACACCGGCGCCCAGCAGCAGTACGCCGCCTACTCCGACCCGTACATCGGCACCCACAGCTACGGCGGGACGTCGTACGACACCGGTGGCTACGACACGACCGGCGGGCAGCAGTACGGTCAGCAGGCCTACGGACAGGACCAGTACGCCACCGGCACGCAGGCGGGCTACGGCGGCGAGACCCCGGCCGGCGGGGTCTGGGTGCCGCAGCAGCGCAGCGCCGACGACCCCTACGGCGGCGAACTCCCGCCGGAGCAGACGTACCCGCCCCAGGGCAACGGCCAGACGCAGGGCCAGGGCTACGACGAGCAGTACCGCTTCTGACGCCGCCGGGGCCCGGTGACGGGCCCCGGGCCCCTCACTGCGAGCCCCGGAACTCCGGTCCCTCCACGACGAGTCCGGCGACCAGCGCGCCGGACATGCCCGCGTGCGGGAGACCTCCGCCGGGGTGCGACCAGCCGCCGACCGTGAACAGCCCTGTGGTGCGTGTGCTGTTGGCCGGGTGCATCAGGCGTCCGCCGGCTCCCGCCAGCGCCGGCACCGGAATCGCGCCGTCCGCCGCGCCGGTCGCCGCCGCGACGTCGGCCGGGGTGCGCACCTCGTGCCACAGGAGACGGTCGCGCAGATCCGGTATCGCGCGTTCGGCGACGGTGATGAGGCGCTCGGCGTGGTCCTCGGCGTCCGTCCCGCTGCCCGCGGGCACCGTCGAGGTGAGCGTGACCGCCTCGTGGCCGGAGTCCGGGACCAGCGCCGGGTCGTCGGGCCGCAGGACCGTCACGGTCGGACGCGCCGCCGTACCGGGCGCGGAACCGAACAGGGCCTCCAACTCGGCCTCGCGATCCGGCGCGTGCACCACCGTCCGGTGCGCCGCGCCCTCCCGTCGGCCGCCCCGCAGCGCCAGCAGCACCGTCACCCGGCTCGCCCCGGCGGGCTGCGGCGGCACCTCACCCGCACCGCGCACCGCCGACCCCCCGCAGAGGCGGTCCAGCACGCCCGGCGCCACCCCGGCGACCACGAACTCCGCCTCCGCCACGGCACCTTCGGCCAGCTCCACGCCGGCCACCCGGCCGTCCTTCTCCACGATCCCCGTGACCTCGGTGCCGAAGCGGAACTCGACCCGGCGGGCCAGGCACCGCTCGTACACCGCCCGCGCCAACTCCCGCAGACCACCGCCCCGCACGTACCACATACCGAAGGCGTACTCCATGTACGGCAGCACGGCGGCGTTCGCCGGGGCGGTCCGGGGGTCCAGGCCGTACGCCAGCGCGTGACTCTCCAGGAGCGCGGCGAGCCGGGGGTCCCGCAGCTCCCAGGCGCCGATCTCGGCGAGCGTGCCGGCCCGGCGGGTGCGCAGCAGACGCTTGTGCGGGACCGCCGGGTAGGGCTCGCGCCCGGCCAGCACCTCCCAGTTCGGCCACAGCGGCTCCTCGAGGAGCGGGCGGCGCGTGCGGTCCCAGGTCTCCCGGGCCCGCACCAGGAAGTCGCCCCAGCGCTGCCCGGCGGCCGGGCCGAGCGACGCGTCCAGGGAGGTGAGCACGCCCGCACGCGAGGCGTTCGGCAGCGAGACCTCCGTGCCGTCCGCGAACACGTGCCGTGACGAGGGGTCGACCTGCACCAGCTCGACACAGGACTCCAGCGGCTCCTTGCCCGTCTTCACGAACAGATCGCGCCAGACCGCGGGCAGGGGCAGCAGACCGGGCCCGGTGTCGAAGGAGAACCCGTCCCGCTCGAAGCGGCCCAGGGCCCCGCCGTACGTCCGACTCCGCTCGTACACCGCCACCCGGTGGCCCGCGACGGCCAGCCGGGCGGCGGCTGCCATCGCGCCCATCCCGGCGCCGATCACCGCAATCCGTGCCATGCCAGGGACTTTATCCGCCACCACCGACAACCGGTCCCGGGGTGCCGGGGTGCCGGGCCTGAGTATCCCGACGCACGCGCGCGTGACCGCTCGGTGACGCGCCGCTGTGAGCCGGGGTGCGCACGACTGAGTATCCGTACCTACTCCGCGAGATGAGTATGCGCACGGATGGGTCCCGACCTGCGGGAACGAGAGAGTGGAGGCACGGAGAGGGGCACGGCTCCGGAACCGGCGACACGGGGCGCCGGAAACGGAGCCGGGCCCGCGATCCGCTCCTTCCGCCGGCCGCGGTCGGCGGAAGCGAGGCACGGGGGAGCCCGGGGGAACGACCGAGAACGGGGGTTCCGACGGGGGTTCCGACGGGGGGTCGTACGGGGGAGCACGAGAAGGCGCCGGTCCACCGGTGGCCCGCGGGGGACGCGGCCACCGGGGGACCGGCGCCCTTCGTGTGTGCGGCCGGACTCCGGTCAGAGGCCTCTCGGACCAGGCCTCTCAGACGCGGCCGCTCACGCGCCCCTGGAGCAGCCTGGACAGCGCCGCGTGCACGTCGTCGAGGGAGCGCTCCGGCTGGAACGACTTCCAGTCCAGCGCGGCCACCAGGACCATGCCGACCAGTGCGGCGGCGGTCAGCGGCACGTCGATCTCCTCGCAGAACTCACCGCTCTCCACGCCCTCGCGCAGCACGCCCTCCACCACCGCGACGGCCTCCTGCCGGACCACCAGCAGCGTGGACTGCCAGGCCCGGTTGGTGCGCCACAGTTCGGCCACGTACAGCTGGGTGAAGGCCGGGTAGCGGTCGATGAAGACGAGCCCCGCGCGGATCATCGCGTCCAGGGCGTCCACCCGGCCGCGGCCCTCCCCCGCGGTCCGCTCCGCCGCCTCCCGCAGCGACGCGGTGAGGAGACCGACACCATGGCGCAGCAGCTCCTCGAAGAGGACGGACTTGCTGGCGAAGTTGTAGTAGACCGTGCCCTTCGCGACCCCGGCGCGTTCGGCGATCTCGTCCACGGTGGTGGCGGAGAAGCCCTGCTCGGCGATGAGGGTGACGGCCGCCTCGTAGAGCTTCTGCCGGGTGGCCTCGCGGCGGCTGCTGCCCTGCGAGGTGGCGCTGCTGCTTTCCATGGTCCCGATTGTCACAGCAACCCGGCAGGTCCCGTCACCGCGAGGTGCGGGTGCCGACACGTGACCCGAACGCTCGATCGAGGCAAAAGTCCAGGTCGGAACGGATTGTCAGTGGCATACCTCACGATGGGCACATACGGCACCTCCTGTCGGGGCGTGCCGTCACGGAGACGACAGGAGGATCGTCATGGCCCACTCGTCCGCAGCCGCCGCCCGGCGGCGCCGCGCAGCCGGCCCTGCCCCCTCACTGACCGGCCCGGCGAGCGACGTGCACCCCGTGCTCCGCCGGACGACCGCCCCGCCCGCCGCCCTCGACCTGCTCGCCCAGGCCCGGGCGGGCCTGGAGGAGGCCACCGTCCTCGAAACGCCGAACGAGCGGTACGCGACGGCCCACCTCGCGGCCCTGCGCACGGCTGCCGCGGTGCTCGCGGCGCGCGGCCGCCCCGAGACCACGCCCCGGGCCCGGGCCCGCATCCGGAGTGCCTGGGAGGTGCTCCCGGAGATCGCGCCCGAGCTCGCCGACTGGAGCGCGCTGTTCGCCTCCGGCGCCCGGCGCCGGGCCCGCGCCGAGGCGGGCATCCAGGGCGCGGCGGGCAGCCGGGACGCCGACGACCTGATACGTGACGTGGCGATGTTCCTGCGCCTCGTGGAGCGGATGCTGGTCCTCCAGCCGGTCCTGCCCCAGCCCCGCCCGGACACGGACCGCCCGGACGTGCACAGCCCGGACAGGGAGCGCCCCGACGCGGACCGGCCGGACATGGACCGCGGGGATCGTTCCGGCGCGGACCGCCCGGGCGCGGTTCCTCCCGACGGGGATCTGCCCGACCTGGGCCGGCCGGGTACCGGTTCCGTCCTCACGGACCGTGGCCTTCCGGACACGGGGTGAGCGCGCCGCGCGCCGCTCGCCGCCCACCTGCCCGCCGGGCGCCGCCCGGCAGGTGGCACCGGTGAGGCACGGGTGACCGGTGCCCGCACCGGAGGCAATAGGGTGGGAGAAGCCTGAAGCCTGCCCCTTCCCGCCCGGGCGGGGGCGGCAGCCCGTTCGCTCCGCCCGTGCCCGAGGCGGTGCCGCGCCGAGGAGTCAACTGCCGTGTCGGACCCGATGCGCCCGCCCGCCTCCCACCGTCACCCGCACACGACGTCGCTGCGCTCCGATCCCTCCCGATCCCGCGCCGCCCTTCGTACCGCCGTGGTCTGGGACGTCCTCCAGGACGCCCTCGACCGCCGGGTCAAGGCCACGGGCCGTCAGGCGCTGGACGTCCTGGACACCGGGGGCGGCAGCGGCAACTTCGCGGTGCCCGTGGCCCGCCTCGGCCACCGCGTCACCGTCGTCGACCCGAGCCCCAACGCCCTGTTCGCCCTGGAGCGCCGTGCCGCCGAGGCCGACGTCGCCGACCGTGTGCGCGGCGTGCAGGGCGACGCCCACGGCCTCTTCGACGTGGTCGAGCGCGGCGGCTACGACGTCGTGCTGTGCCACGGCGTCCTGGAGTACGTGGACGACCCGGCGGAGGGCGTGCGCAACGTGGTCGCCGCCCTGCGCCCCGAGGGCGTCCTCAGCCTGCTCGCCGCCGGCCTCGGCGGCGCCGTGCTCGCGCGTGCCCTCGCCGGCCACTTCACGGAGGCCCGGCAGGCCCTCGACGACCCGAACGGCCGCTGGGGCACGGGCGACCCCGTGCCGCGCAGGTTCACCGCCGGGCAGCTCACCGCGCTGGTCGAGGCCGCGGGGCTCCGGATCGGCGCGGTGCACGGGGTACGGGTCTTCGCCGACCTCGTTCCCGGAGTCCTGGTGGACACCGAGCCCGGCGCCATGGACGCCCTCCTGGAGCTGGAGGCCGCGGCGGCCGAACTGGCCGCGTTCCACTCCGTGGCCACCCAGCTTCACGTGCTCGGTGAGACGCAGGGGGCCGGGGAGGCCTGAGCCGCCCGGAGGGGTACGGGGCTGATCAGGGGCGGGGCTGCAGATGGAGTACGCCACAGGCCACCCGAACGGGGGCCAGTCGCCGTATGATCGAGGGAGACCGCCCGGCATGACGGGTCGGCCGCTGGGGAATGGGAACTTCAGCGAGCCGGCGCGTCCATGGCGGGAACCGGTTGGCCAATTGGCGCAGAGGGGCGGGTTTCACGGGGGCGATTCCCTGCCTATCCTGAAGGGACCCCCCCGGGTCGCCCCGGCGACTGCACGATGAGGAGGACTCCGTGCCGCTCTCGGAGCACGAGCAGCGCATGCTCGAGCAAATGGAGCGAGCGCTGTACGCCGAAGATCCCAAGTTCGCGACAGCGCTCGAGGGAAGCGGGCTGCGTACGTACACCCGGCGACGGGTCTACCAGGCGGTCGCGGGCTTCCTCGTAGGTATTGCGCTCCTCATGGCCGGTATGGTCGCCCAGCAGGTCTGGCTCAGTGTGGTGGGCTTCCTCGTCATGCTGGGCTGCGCGGTCCTCGCCGTGACCGGATGGCGCAAGGCGCCGAAACCGGGCGAGCAGCCCGCGGCCGGAGCCGGTGGCGGACCGCAGGCCCGCCGTCAGGGACGGCAGCGCCGATCCATGATGGACCGCATCGACGAGCGCTGGCAGCGGCGCAGGGACGAGCAGCAGGGCGGGCAGTAGCCCGAGCAGCCGCTCACCAGGACATCTGCGTGAGGGGGTGACCACCGACTCGGTGGTCACCCCCTCACGCATGCCCGTCCGTGCTGCCGGCCGACCACCGGGGTTTCCGGGCGGTGGTCGGCCGGGCTCAGCCCTGCTGCCCCGAAGTCTTCCGCAGCGTCGGCCGGGCAGCCGCGGCCCGCCGCTTCAGCGCCGTCCACCGGTCCGACACCGCCCAGGCCGCCCGTACGGTCGAACGCGGCGCGAACCGTGCGCGCAGTCGCGTACCGCGGCCGACCGTGGCACGCAGACCGGCGCTCGCCCGGTGGACGTCCTCCGTGAGTCCCGGCGTCGGACGGGGCCGGGGCGCGTAGAGAACCTGCTCCACGGCGTCCGCCACCCGGTGCACCGCCGCCGCGGCCGTGGGGTCGAGCTGCCCGAGCCGGGCGATCCGGTCCGCGGCCTTGCGCGGAGTCTGCGACTCGTCCGGCGCGATCCCGAAGTCCCACGCCGTGTCGGTCAGCTCCTGCCAGACCGCCAGAGTGTGCGGTACCGCGTCCCCCTCGGCGCGGCCGTGCGCCCCCAGCCGTACCGCCCGGGTGCGCAGCCGCCACAGCATCGGTGCGAGCGGTATCAGCAGCACGGCCAGGCCGCCCAGGGCCCAGAGCGGCACCGCGTACCACTTCGTCCCGTCGCCGCCCGTGACCGGTACGGCGGCGGCCGACTCGGTGCCACAGGCGTCCAGCTTCTTGTCCTGGGCCGTGCAGCTCTCGCTCGTCGAGGGCGCCACCGACGGCTCCGGCTGGGTGTTCCGCGACGGCAGGGCCTCGTCCGGCACCGTGCTGCCCGGCGTTTCCGTCAGGGTGTACGACGGGGTCGAGCCACGCGTCGGCGTCGGCTCGAAGCGGGTCCAGCCCACCCCCTCGAAGTACACCTCGGGCCAGGCGTGCGCGTCCCGCAGCCCGACCGACACCGAGCCGTCCGCCTGCGGGGAACCCGGCGCGAAGCCGACCGCGACCCTGGCCGGTATGTCCAGGGAGCGGGCCATCGCCGCCATGGCGAAGGAGAAGTGGACGCAGAAGCCCTCCTTGTCCTTCAGGAAGCGGGCGATCCCGTCCGATCCGCCGCCGACGTCGACCTGGGTGTCGTACTCGAAACCGCCGTTGACCGCGAAGTACTCCTGGAGCTTGACCGCCTGCTCGTAGGGGTTCGCCGCGCCGGTGGTGACCTCGCGCGCCGTGCGGGAGACCACCTCGGGCAGCGAGTCCGGCAGCTCGGTGTACTCCCGCTTCAGGGCCGCCGCCGGCTGCGGTGCCGCGGCGAGCTGGTCGCCGGTCGGCTGCACGTCCAGGCTCCGCACCTCGTACGTCAGCCCGCGCGTGTTCTGGCCGTGGTCGCCGACCAGGGTCATCCCGACGGGCTCGTAGCGCCAGCTGCCCGGGACCCGCACACCGCTGGGCGGGTACGGCATCGGCAGCCAGTCCTGGGCGTACCAGTCCGCGGCCGAGATGCTGGTCCGGATCTCCGCGCGCTTGATGTCGGGGCCGAGGCCGGCCGGCGTGGGGAAGCTGTCCTTCGGCACGCCGGTGATGCGCCGCTTGGACGGCTTCCAGGTGGTGCCGTCGAAGTCGTCCAGGGACACGATGCGCAGGTAGAGGTCGGAGATGTCGCTCGAGTCGGTCTTGACGGAGAGGACCTGGCGGTCCTCGTCGACATTGAGACTGTCGCGCAGGGACACCAGCGGGTTCACCGCGGAGATCGTGCCGCCGCCCCCGCTGCCGGAGCCGACGCCCGTCCCGGCGCCGTCCAGCAGCCCGTCGTTCATCGCGGGCAGGGCCAGCGGCACCACCAGGGCGACGCCCAGCGCGAACGCGCCGATGCGCCGCCCGGTACGGACCGGAGCGACCGCGCCGCCCCGCTCCCGGCCCGGGGAACGCGGCGCACCGCCGAACACCCGGCCCCACTGCGAGAGCCGGTCACGCCCCTCGGCCAGGAGCAGCGTCAGGTAGCCGGCCGCCGCGACCAGGAACCACAGCCAGTCGGCGCCGCCGTCGGACAGCCCCGCGGCCACCGAGTACAGCGCGAGCAGCGGCAGCCCGGCGGGGGCGGCGCTGCGGAAGGTCACCGCGAGGGTGTCCACCAGCAGCCCGATCACCAGCACACCGCCGACCAGCATCAGCCGGATGCCGTCGGACTCCAGCGGCGCCGGAATCGCGTACCGCGCGATGTCGTCGCCGCCCTGGCGCAGCAGCTCGGCGAAGTGCTGGAAGGCCTGCGGGCCGGGGACCAGTCCGGCGAGCGCCTGCTGCCGGGCGAAGACCAGGGTCAGCAGCACCAGTCCGGTGACTGCCTGCACGGCGATGGTCAGCGGCCGGGCCAGCGGCACCCGGCGGGCCGCCGCACCCACCCCGGACTGGATCGCCAGCAGGACGATGGCCTGCAGGATCCAGGTGGCCGGATCGACCAGCGGCAGCAGCGAGCACGCCACCATCAGCGTGGCCGCCCACGAACACAGCGCCAGCCGCGCCTGCCCGCTCATCGCGTGTCCCTCCGGCCGTCGGCCGGCACGCGACCGCTGTGCATATGACAGACCTGCTGGTGCAACTGGTGCAACTGGTGCAACTGGTGCAACTGGTGCAACGGCCGCAGGTGTGCGCGGGCCCGGGCGGCCGGTGCCTGTCGTGGTCGTCCGCTCATCGCGTGCCCTCCCCAGCGCTCGCCCCCGCCACACCGGTGCGCTCGCGGTCCGCCAGGCGCCACAGCTCCTCCAGACCGGCGCCGCGCGGCACCGGCACGGCGGTCCAGCCCGCCTCGCGCAGCATCCGCAACCGATCCTCGCTCCTGCCCAACGGCCGGTGCACGTCGGCCGGTTCCCGTGCCCAGGTCTCGCTGTCCAGCACGAAGGCGACCGCGCCGCCGCTGCGCTGCCGCATCCTGGCGGCCACCGCGGCCTGCTCCTCGTCCAGGTCGCCGAAGAACGCCACCAGCAGCCCCTCGTTCCCGCCGCGCAGCACGTCGTACGCCCGGGACAGGCCCGTGCCGTCGGAGTGGTCGATCACCGCGAGGGTGTCCATCATCAGTCCGGCCGCCTCCGCCGTGCCCTGGCTCGCGCCCGCGAAACCGTCGGCGCCCTCGCCGGGCACCGAGTCCCCGGTGTCCGTGAGCAGCCGGACGGAGAAGCCACGCTCCAGCATGTGCACCAGCACGGACGCCGCGCCCGACACCGCCCACTCGAAGGCCGAGTCGGGCCCGGCACCCTCGTAGGCCACGACCCGGGTGTCCAGGAGCACCGTGCAGCGGGCGCGCTGCGGCTGCTCCTCGCGGCGCACCATCAGCTCGCCGTAGCGCGCGGTGGAGCGCCAGTGCACGCGGCGCAGGTCGTCGCCGTAGCGGTACCCGCGCGGGATCACGTCGTCGTCGCCCGCCAGCGCGAGTGAGCGCTGCAGGCCCTCGCCGTACCCCTTCGCCTCCCCGCTCAGCCGCACCGGCGGCAGCGCCTCCACGCGCGGGACCACGGTCAGGGTGTCGTGCGTGGAGAAGGACCGGGTCAGCTCGCACAGTCCGAACGGGTCGGTCAGACGCAGCTGCAGCGGGCCCAGCGGATAGCGGCCGCGCAGGTCGGAGCGGACCCGGTAGGACACCTCGCGGCGACCGCCCGGCTCCACCCGGTCGAGGACGAAGCGGGGGCGCGGTCCGAGGACGTAGGGCACCCGGTCCTGGAGCATCAGCAGACCGGTGGGCAGCCGCGAGACGTTGTCGATGCGCAGGTGGACCCGGGCCTCGCTGCCCGCGGGCACGCGCGCGGGGGAGAGCCGGCGGCTGCCGGCGACCCGGTAGCGCGTGCGGTAGAGCACGGTCGCGCACACCAGGGGCAGCACGCTCAGCAGCAGCCCGACGCGCAGCAGGTCGCTCTGCCCGAGGACGTACGCGCAGACCGCGGCGGCGATGCCGGCGGCCAGGAAGGAGCGCCCGCGGGTGGTCAGACCGGCCAGGGCGGTGCGGATGCCGCCGCCCTCGCCCCCCTCGTTCCGCGACCGGTCCGTCCCCCCGGCGTCCATCACAGCCTCCGCGGCGGTTGCCGGTCGTACGCGGGGGTGCCGTGGCCCATGCCGAAGCCCGTCTGCTGCTGGGGCGCCGCCGGCACCGGCGTGCGCTGCAGGATCTCGTGGACGACCTGCTCGGCGGTGCGGCGGCCGAGCTGGGCCTGGGCGGTGGGCAGCAGGCGGTGGGCCAGGACGGCGACCGCGAGGGCCTGCACGTCGTCCGGCAGCGCGTACTCCCGGCCGCTCAGGGCCGCGGACGCCTTCGCCGCGCGCAGCAGATGCAGCGTCGCGCGCGGCGAGGCGCCGAGTCTGAGGTCCGGGTGGGTCCGCGTGGCGGCGACCAGGTCCACGGCGTACCGCCGGACCGGGTCGGCGACGTGGACGCCCCGGACCGCCTCGATCAGCTTGAGGATCTCGTGCGCGTGCGCCACCGGCTGGAGGTCGTCCAGCGGGTTCACCCCGCCGTGCACGTCGAGCATCTGCAGCTCGGCCTCCGGGCTGGGATAGCCGATGGAGACCCGGGCCATGAAGCGGTCGCGCTGGGCCTCCGGCAGCGGGTAGGTGCCCTCCATCTCGACCGGGTTCTGCGTCGCCACCACCATGAAGGGGCTGGGCAGTTCGTAGGTCTGGCCGTCGATGGTGACCTGGCGTTCCTCCATCGACTCCAGCAGCGCGGACTGGGTCTTCGGCGAGGCGCGGTTGATCTCGTCGCCGATCACCACCTGCGCGAAGATCGCGCCCGGTTTGAACTCGAAGTCCCGGCGCTGCTGGTCCCAGATGGACACCCCGGTGATGTCCGAGGGCAGCAGGTCCGGTGTGAACTGGATCCGCCGCACGGAACAGTCGATGGACCGTGCCAGCGCCTTGGCCAGCATCGTCTTGCCGACTCCCGGGACGTCCTCGATCAGCAGGTGTCCCTCGGCGAGCAGCACGGTCAGCGAGAGCCGTACGACCTCGGGCTTGCCCTCGATCACGTCCTCCACCGAACCGCGCACCCGCTCGACCACAGCGGTCAGATCAGTGAGGCTCGCTCGATCGTCATAGGTCGTCACCCGGCCCTCCTCGGCCTTTCCCCGCGCTCCCTGGGAAGCGGGCGTACCCCAACTTGCCGAACCGGCCCCCACCCGCGGACCGGCCCACCCCGAATCACGGACACCGTGCGGAAAAAGTTCCGCACGACGCCACATCCCGCATTCTTGCTGCCGTTACCGATTCGTGTCACTCGCCTGTGGACAACTGGCCGCGATATGTCGGACCTTGCGGCCTTTGCGGCGCTTGCGCGGCACGAATCGTTGCCACGGCAGGCGGGACCGGACGGGATCAGGCGGGGGCGACCTCGCGCAGCAGGCCCGTCTTCACGTCGAAGACGAAACCGCGCACGTCCTCGGTGTGCAGCAGGAAGGGCGAGGTGCGCACCCGCTCGATCGACTGGCGCACGTCCTGGTCCACGTCCCGGAAGGACTCGACGGCCCACGCGGGACGCTGGCCGACCTCCAGCTCCAGGTCGTGCCGGAACTCCTCGGTGAGGGACTCCATGCCGCACCCGGTGTGGTGGATGAGGACCACGCTGCGGGTGCCGAGCGCCCGCTGGCTGATGGTGAGGGAGCGGATCACGTCGTCGGTCACGACGCCGCCCGCGTTGCGGATGGTGTGGCAGTCGCCGAGCCGCAGGCCCAGTGCGGCGTGCAGGTCGAGACGCGCGTCCATGCAGGCCACGACGGCGACGCGCTGGACGGGGCGGGCGTCCATCCCGGGGTCGGTGAACGCGGCGGCATAGCGCGCGTTCGCCTCGACGAGCCGGTCGGTGACGGTGTGGTCGTCCACTATGGCCGATTCGGAGCCGGCGGGAACCGATGCAGAAGTCGTCATAACCATGACGTTACTGGCCGTCCCCGTCCGTGGCCCGCTGTGAAGCGGGACAAAGAACGTCATCGCGGCTTGTTGTGAGCCAACCCACAGGACGATGCGGACGGGTCCGTACGGGTGAACCGCGGCGCGCCACCGGTTCGCGGACGCCGGCGCCCGCGACGCGCAGGCCGGTTGATTGACCGGGCGACAGGGTGGACTAAAGTGACGCGAAGCGGGAGGCGAGGGTCTCCCTGCTGGACTGAATTCCCCGGAGACCTGGACGACGTCCCGCCAGATCTCCCCACGTGCGCGGCGCGTACGTACGGCTCGGCCTCCTCCCGCTCCTGGCCGGCCGACGCTTTTGGCGCCGGCAGGCCTCCCCTTCAGATGCGAGCGGGAGGGGACCCGGCAGTGCGTGACGCCGTGCCGGACCTGAGAGGCCGTCCCACTTGAGCCAGAGTCGACACGTCCCGGTGATGCTCCAGCGGTGTCTGGACCTGCTGGCGCCCGCCCTCCAGGAGCCGGGGGCCGTGGTGGTCGACTGCACGCTGGGGCTGGGCGGGCACAGCGAGGCCCTGCTCGCACGCTTCCCCGAGGCCCGGCTCGTCGCCCTCGACCGGGACAAGGAGGCCCTGCGCCTGTCCGGTGAGCGGCTCGCCCCGTACGGGGAGCGCGCCACCCTGGTGCACGCCGTCTACGACGAGCTGCCCGACGTACTCGACCGGCTCGGTGTCCCGCGCGTCCAGGGCGTGCTGTTCGACCTCGGCGTCTCCTCCATGCAGCTCGACGAGGCGGACCGCGGCTTCGCCTACGCCCAGGACGCCCCGCTCGACATGCGGATGGACCAGACGACCGGCATGAGCGCCGCCGAGGTCCTCAACACCTACCAGCCGGGTGAACTCGTCCGCATCCTGAGGGCGTACGGCGAGGAGAAGCAGGCCAAGCGGATCGTGTCCGCGATCGTGCGCGAGCGCGAGAAGGAGCCGTTCACCAACAGCGCCCGGCTCGTGGAGCTGATCCGGGCCGCGCTGCCACAGGCCGCCAAGCGCACCGGTGGCAACCCGGCCAAGCGCACCTTCCAGGCCCTGCGCATCGAGGTCAACGGCGAGCTGTCCGTCCTGGAGCGGGCGATCCCGGCGGCCGTCGAGGCGCTCGCGGTGGGCGGACGGATCGCGGTGCTGTCGTACCACTCCCTGGAGGACCGGCTGGTCAAGCAGGTGTTCGCGGCCGGTGCGGCGAACACCGCGCCGCCCGGGCTGCCGGTGGTCCCCGAGCGCTACGCGCCCCGGCTCAAGCTGCTCACGCGTGGTGCCGAACTTCCCACCGAGGAGGAGATCGCCGAGAACCGCCGCGCGGCTCCGGCACGGCTGCGCGGGGCCCAGCGCATCAGGGAGTCCATCGAGTGAAGCGAGTGAGCCAGGGCAGGCGCGGGTGCGGACGGTCCACCCGGGCCGAGGGGAGGGCGTGTGAGTAGGAAACCCGAACTGAAGGGGAGGGCGGCCCGGCTCGCCCGGCTTCTCCCGCCGGGCGGCGGACAGGCGGCGCGGGCCCCCTTCGTCCTCCTGGTGGTCGTCCTGCTCGGCGGCGGCCTCATCGGGCTCCTGGTGCTGAACTCCGCCCTGAGCGAGGGCTCGTTCCAGCTGGACGACCTGAAGCAGGAGACCAAGGAGCTCACCGACGAGGAACAGGGTCTCCAGCGGGACATCGACGCCTACTCCGCCCCCCGGGCCCTTCAGCGCCGCGCCCTCGAGCTGGGCATGGTGCCCGGCGGTGACCCCGCGTTCCTCTCCCCGGACGGCAGCGTCAAGGGCTCGCCCCGCCCGGCGTCCGCCGCCACCACCCCGCTGGTCCTGGCCCCCGAGGCACTGGGCGCCTCGTCCACGGGCGCGTGGTGGTCCGGCCCCACCTCCACAGCGACGACCCCGACCCCCGGCAGGTGACGGAAGTGTCCGACAGGGAACCGCCGCGCCGCCGCGTGCCCGGACCCGCGAGGCCCGTCCGCCCCGGCGGGCGGCGGCAGCCCGGCCCCGGAGCCCGGCCCGCACGCCGGCCGGGCCCGCCCCGGCCGGGCGCGCCCCGCGTCATCAGGCTGGGCAGCCCCCGCCCGCGACTGCGCCTGATCGGCCTGACGCTGACCCTGGTGATGTCCGCCTTCGTCGTACGGCTCCTCCAGGTCCAGGCCGTCGACGCCGGCACGTACACCGCCAAGGCCGAGCAGAACCGCTACGTCGTCCACACCCTGCCCGCCGAGCGCGGCGGGATCACCGACCGCAACGGGGTGGCCCTCGCGACCACCGTGGACGCCTACGACATCACCGCCGACCCCACGATGTTCACGCGCGAGCAGCTGAAGGTCGGCGACGGCCCCGAGCAGGCGGCGGCGCTCCTCGCACCGATCCTCGGGGAGAAGCAGGAGGACCTGGTCGACCGGCTCCGCCCGAAGAACCGGGAACTGCGCTACGTCCGCCTCGCCCGCCGCCAGAGCCCGCAGGTCTGGAACCAGATCAAGGACCTGAAGGCCGCGCTCACCAAGAAGGCGGAGACGGACAAGTCCGCGGTCAACGTCCTCGCGGGCGTCTTCGCCGACCCCAGCAGCAAGCGCGTCTACCCGGGCGGCGACCTCGCCGCCGGAATCCTGGGCTGGGTCGGCGCCGACGGCAAGGGCGGCGGCGGCCTCGAACGGAAGCTGAACGAGACGCTGGCCGGCGAGGACGGCGAGATCCGCTACGCCCAGTCCGGTGGCCGCCAGGTGCCCACCGCCGGCGCCACCGAGACGCCCGCCGTACCCGGCAGCGACGTCGAGCTCACCATCGACCGCGACATCCAGTGGGCCGCGCAGCACGCCATCAGCGAACAGGTGGAGAAGTCCCAGGCCGACGGCGGCTACGTCATCGTCCAGGACACCGCCACCGGCGAGATCCTCGCCATGGCCAACGCACCCGGCTTCGACCCCGGCGACCTCGCCCACGCCGACCCGAAGGCGCTGGGCAACGCCGCCCTCCAGGACGCCTTCGAACCGGGCTCCACCGCCAAGGTGCTGTCGATGGCGGCCGTGCTGGAGGAGAACGTCGCCACACCGGGCACCCACCTCACCATCCCCAACCGGCTCAAGCGCGGCGACCGCCTCTTCAAGGACGACATCGACCACCCCACCTGGTACCTCACGCTCAACGGCGTGCTCGCCAAGTCCAGCAACATCGGCACGATCATGGCCACCGGCGAGCTGGGCAAGACCCAGCAGGAGGCCAACGAGGTGCTCTACTCGTACCTGCGCAAGTTCGGCCTCGGCGGCTACAGCGGGCTCGGCTTCCCGGGCGAGACCAAGGGCATCCTCGCGCCGCCCGACCAGTGGTCCACCTCGCAGCAGTACACGATCCCTTTCGGCCAGGGTGTCTCCGTGAACGCGCTCCAGGCGGCCTCCGTGTACTCGACCATCGCCAACGGCGGCGTCCGTGTCGAACCCACGCTCGTGCGCGGCACCAAGGACGCCGACGGACGCTTCACAGCGTCCCCCGAGCCCGAGAAGACCCGCGTGATCAGCGAGAAGACCGCGCGGACCCTCTCGCAGATGCTGGAGTCGGTGGTCGACGACGAGGAGGGCACCGGCACCAAGGCCCGGATCCCCGGCTACCGCGTGGCGGGCAAGACGGGCACGGCCAACCGGGTGGATCCGGCCACCGGCAAGTACCGCGGGTACACCTCGTCGTTCGCCGGTTTCGCCCCCGCCGACAAGCCCCGCGTGACCGTCTACTGCGCCATCCAGAACGCCACCCAGGGCAGCTACTTCGGCGGCCAGATCTGCGGCCCCATCTACAAGCAGGTCATGGAGTTCGCCCTCAAGACCCTTCAGGTCCCGCCGACCGGGGCCGACCCCGCCAACCTCCCGGTCACCTTCAAGCCCTGACCGGCAAGCCCCGACCAGCACCGAGCCCGTACCGAGCCAGCGCCGATTCAGTACCGAGCCACCAGGAACCACCCGTGACGACGATCACCCCCGACCCCGGGAACCAGAGCAGCCCCCGCCCCTCGCTTCGCCCGGAAGCCGGTACGCCCGGTACGCTCACCGCCGTGCCACACCCTGATCAGTCCCAAATCACCCAGAAGGGCCACCCCGTGACATATCCGGGACCGCCCCGGCCGGTGCGGATCTCCGCCACACCCCTCGCGGAGCTCGCCGACCAGCTGGGTGTCACCGCGCCGGACAGCGCCGCCCCGGTCACGGGCATCACCCATGACTCGCGCGCCGTCCGCCCCGGTGACCTGTACGCCGCCCTTCCCGGGGCCCGCGCCCACGGCGCCGACTTCGTCACCCAGGCCGCCGGCCTCGGCGCCGCCGCCGTGCTGACCGACCCGGCCGGCGCGGAGCGCGTCGCCGCCACCGGTCTGCCGGCGCTCGTCGTCGACGACCCGCGCGCGCGGATGGGCGAACTGGCGGCCACGATCTACGGTCACCCCGGCCGTGACCTGCTGCAGATCGGCATCACCGGCACCTCCGGCAAGACCACCACCGCCTACCTCGTCGAGGGTGGTCTGCGCACGGCGAAGACCACCGGGCTCATCGGCACGGTGGAGATGCGCATCGGCGACGAGCGCATCAAGTCCGAGCGCACCACGCCCGAGGCCACCGACCTCCAGGCACTGTTCGCGGTGATGCGCGAGCGCGGCACCGAGGCCGTCGCCATGGAGGTCTCCAGTCACGCCCTGGTGCTCGGCCGGGTCGACGCCTGCGTCTTCGACATCGCGGTGTTCACCAACCTCAGCCCGGAGCACATGGAGTTCCACTCCGGCATGGAGGACTACTTCCAGGCCAAGGCCCAGCTCTTCACGCCGAAGCGCAGCAAACTCGGCGTCGTCAACGTCGACGACGAGTACGGGCGCCGCCTCGCGAACGAGGCCGGCGTCCCGGTCGTCACCTACTCCGCCGAGGGCCACCCGGACGCCGACTGGCGCGCCGACGAGGTCACCGTCGGCCCGCTGGACTCGACGTTCACCGTGCTCGGCCCCAAGGGCGAGCGGATCGCCGCCCGGTCGCCGCTGGCCGGGACCTTCAACGTGGCGAACACCCTCGCCGCGATCGTCTCCCTGGCCGCCGCCGGCCTCGACCCGCATTCCGCGGCCGACGGCATCGCCGCCGTGCCGGGCGTGCCGGGCCGCCTGGAGCGCGTGGACGAGGGGCAGCCGTACCTCGCGGTGGTCGACTACGCCCACAAGACCGACGCCGTCGAGTCGGTCCTGCGTGCCCTGCGCAAGGTGACCGAGGGCAGGCTGCACGCCGTGCTCGGCTGCGGCGGCGACCGGGACACCACCAAGCGGGAGCCGATGGGCGCGGCCGTGGCCCGGTTCGCCGACACCGCCGTACTGACCTCCGACAACCCACGCTCCGAGGACCCCCTCGCGATCCTCGCCACCATGCTCCAGGGCGCGGCGTCCGTGCCCGCGCACGAGCGCGGCGAGGTGCAGGTCTTCGAGGACCGGGCCGCCGCGATCGCCGCGGCCGTCGCCCGGGCCGAGCCCGGCGACACCGTGCTGGTGGCGGGCAAGGGACATGAGCAGGGCCAGGACATCGCCGGGGTCGTCCGTCCCTTCGACGACCGCCAGGTGCTTCGCGAAGCCATCCGGAAGACCCAGGGATGAAAATCCTGAAGACCCAGGGGATGAACTTGTGATCGCCCTCTCCCTCGCCGAGATCGCAGAAGTCGTCGGCGGGCAGATGCACGACATACCGGACGCGTCCGTCGAGGTCACCGGACCGGTGGTCCGGGACTCCCGGGAAGCGGGGCCCGGCAGCCTCTTCGTCGCCTTCGTCGGCGAGCGCGTGGACGGCCACGACTACGCGTCGGCGGTCGTCGAGGCGGGCGCGGTGGCCGTGCTCGGCTCCCGTCCCGTCGGGGTGCCCGCGATCGTCGTGGACGACGTCCAGGCCGCCCTGGGCGCCCTCGCCCGGCACGTCGTACGGCGCCTCGGCACCACCCTCGTGGCCCTCACCGGGTCCGCCGGCAAGACCAGCACCAAGGACCTGATCGCCCAGGTCCTGCGCCGCAAGGCGCCCACGGTGTTCACGCCCGGTTCCATGAACAACGAGGTCGGGCTGCCGCTCACCGCGCTCACCGCCACCGACGAGACGAGGTTCCTCGTCCTGGAGATGGGCGCCCGCGGCATCGGCCACATCCGGTACCTCTGCGAACTGACCCCGCCGAAGGTCGGTCTCGTCCTCAACGTCGGCTCCGCGCACATCGGCGAGTTCGGCGGCCGGGAGCAGATCGCCCAGGCCAAGGGCGAACTCGTCGAGGCGCTGCCGCCGGCCGAGGAGGGCGGCACCGCGATCCTCAACGCCGACGATCCCCTCGTACGGGCCATGGCCTCCCGAACGAAGGCGAAGGTGCTCCTTTTCGGAGAGTCCGACGAAGCGGACGTTCGCGCCGAGAACGTACGACTCACGGACAGCGGACAGCCTTCCTTCAGCCTTCACACACCCTCCGGTGCAAGTGATGTGACCATGCGCCTGTACGGTGAGCACCACGTGTCGAACGCGCTCGCCGCGGCCGCCGTCGCCCACGAGTTGGGCATGTCCGCAGACGAGATCGCCACCGCGCTCTCCGAGGCGGGCTCCCTCTCCCGCTGGCGGATGGAGGTCACCGAGCGCCCGGACGGCGTGACGGTCGTCAACGACGCCTACAACGCGAACCCCGAGTCCATGAAGGCCGCGCTGCGTGCGCTCGTCGCCATGGGAAAGGGGCGCCGTACGTGGGCGGTGCTCGGCAAGATGGCCGAGCTCGGGGACGAGGCGCTCGCCGAGCACGACGCGGTCGGACGGCTCGCCGTCCGGCTCAACGTCAGCAAGCTCGTCGCGGTCGGGGGCAGGGAAGCCCAATGGCTGCAACTGGGCGCATATAACGAGGGTTCGTGGGGTGAGGAGTCGGTGCACGTGTCCGACGCACAGGCGGCGGTCGACCTGTTGCGCAGCGAGTTGCGCCCGGGGGACGTCGTACTCGTGAAGGCGTCCCGTTCGGTGGGTCTGGAGAGCGTCGCCGCGGCGCTGCTCGAGACCGGCGCCGAGGGTGAGGTTGCCGCCCGATGATGAAGCAGATCCTGTTCGCGGGAGTCATTGGCCTGTTCCTGACGCTGGTCGGCACGCCGCTGCTGATCAAGCTGCTGGCCCGCAAGGGCTACGGCCAGTACATCCGCGACGACGGACCGCGCGAGCACGCCAGCAAGCGCGGTACGCCGACCATGGGTGGCATCGCCTTCATCCTGGCGACGGTCGCGGCCTACTTCCTGGCCAAGATGATCACCGGCTACCTGGACCCGGAGGTCGACGCGGCGCCGACCTTCTCGGGTCTGCTGGTGCTCGGCCTGATGGTGGGCATGGGCCTGGTCGGCTTCCTCGACGACTACATCAAGATCGTCAAGCGGCGTTCGCTGGGCCTGCGGGCCAAGGCGAAGATGGCCGGCCAGCTGATCGTCGGCATCGCCTTCGCCGTGCTCTCGCTCCAGTTCGCGGACAACCGCGGCAACACGCCCGCGTCCACCAAGCTGTCGTTCATCACCGACTTCGGCTGGTCCATCGGCCCGGTGCTGTTCGTCATCTGGGCGCTGTTCATGATCCTCGCGATGTCGAACGGCGTGAACCTGACCGACGGCCTGGACGGCCTGGCCACCGGCGCCTCCGTCCTGGTCTTCGGCGCCTACACCTTCATCGGCGTCTGGCAGTTCCAGGAGTCCTGCGCCAACGCGCTGACCCTCACCAACCCGGGCGCCTGCTACGAGGTGCGTGACCCCCTCGACCTCGCGGTGGTCTCCTCCGCCCTGATGGGCGCCTGCCTCGGCTTCCTGTGGTGGAACACCTCGCCGGCCAAGATCTTCATGGGCGACACCGGTTCGCTCGCGCTCGGCGGTGTGCTCGCGGGTCTGGCGATCTGCTCGCGCACCGAGCTGCTGATGGCCATCCTGGGCGGCCTGTTCGTCCTGATCACCATGTCGGTGGTCATCCAGGTCGGCTCCTTCCGCCTCACCGGCAAGCGCGTCTTCAGAATGGCGCCACTCCAGCACCACTTCGAACTCAAAGGCTGGTCCGAGGTCCTTGTCGTGGTCCGTTTCTGGATCATTCAGGGCATCTGTGTGATCGTCGGACTGGGCCTCTTCTACGCGGGATGGGCAGCGGACAAGTGACCGACTCCTCGGTGCCTTTCGAATTCCAGGGCAAGCACGTCACCGTCGCCGGGCTCGGCGTCTCCGGGGTACCGGCGGCCAAGGTCCTGCACGGCCTCGGCGCGCGCGTGACCGTCGTCAACGACGGCGCGGACGAGCGCGCGCGGGCGCAGGCGGCGGAGCTGGAGGCGCTCGGCATCACCGTGCGCCTCGGCGACGGCGACACCCTGCCCGACGGCACCGAGCTGATCGTCACGGCGCCCGGCTGGAAGCCCACCAAGCCGCTGTTCACGGCGGCGCGCGAGGCCGGCGTCCCCGTCTGGGGCGACGTCGAACTGGCCTGGCGCCTGCGCGGTCCCGACTCCGCGCCCTGGCTCGCGGTCACCGGCACCAACGGCAAGACCACCACCGTCCAGATGCTGGCGTCGATCCTCAAGGCGGCCGGACTGCGCACCGCCGCCGTCGGCAACATCGGCGTCTCGCTGCTGGACGCGGTCACCGGCGAGGAGGAGTACGACGTCCTGGCCGTGGAGCTGTCCAGCTACCAGCTCCACTGGGCGCCCTCCCTGCGCGCCCACTCGGCGGCCGTCCTCAACCTCGCCCCCGACCACCTCGACTGGCACGGCTCCATGGAGGCGTACGCCGCGGACAAGGGCCGTATCTACGAGGGCAATCGCGTCGCCTGCGTCTACAACGTGGCGGACAAGGCCACCGAGGACCTGGTCCGTGCCGCCGACGTCGAGGAGGGCTGCCGGGCCATCGGGTTCACCCTCGGCACCCCCGGCCCCTCCCAACTCGGCGTGGTGGAGGGCATCCTGGTCGACCGCGCCTTCGTCGAGAACCGGCAGAAGAACGCCCAGGAGCTCGCCGAGGTCTCCGACGTCAACCCGCCGGCCCCGCACAACATCGCCAACGCCCTTGCCGCCGCGGCCCTCGCCCGCGCCTTCGGCGTCTCCGCCGCCGCCGTACGGGACGGGCTGCGCGCCTTCACCCCGGACGCCCACCGCATCGCGCACGTCGCCGACGTCGACGGCGTGTCCTACGTCGACGACTCCAAGGCCACCAACACCCACGCCACCGAGGCGTCGTTGGCGGCGTACGAGTCGATCGTGTGGATCGCGGGCGGTCTGGCGAAGGGCGCGACCTTCGACGAGCTGGTCGCGGGAGCGGCGAAGCGCCTGCGCGGGGCGGTACTGATCGGCGCCGACCGCGCCCTGATCCGCGAAGCGCTGGCGCGACACGCCCCGGAAGTACCCGTCGTCGACCTGGACCGGACCGACACTGGTGCGATGCTCCAGGCCGTCCAGGAGGCCCGGCGCCTCGCCCGGCCCGGCGACACGGTGCTGCTGGCCCCGGCCTGTGCCTCCATGGACATGTTCACCAACTACAACCAGCGCGGTGACGCGTTCGCGCAGGCCGTTCGCGAACTCGGCGCCTGACCCGGCCGTCTCCTGCGCCGGGTGACCTCTGGAGGGACGCGTGGGACGGTCCATGCCGACGTACAGCGGAGGCCGCGATGCCCGGTAGTCCCGGCAGCCGGACCGGACGTCCGCCCGCGCAGCGGGCCGTCAAGCGCCCCGCCGCGCCGAGCCCACCGCACGAGAACCCCGTGCTGCGCCTCTACCACCGCCTGCGCCGCGCCTGGGACCGGCCGCTGACCGCGTACTACCTGATTTCCGGCGGCAGCGCCCTGATCACCGTGCTCGGCCTGGTGATGGTCTACTCGGCCTCCCAGATCACCGCGCTCCAGCTGTCACTGCCCGGGTCGTACTTCTTCCGCAAGCAGGCCCTCGCGGCGCTGATCGGCGCCGGCCTCCTCGTGGCCGCCATGAAGATGCCGGTGAAGCTGCACCGGGCGCTGGCCTATCCGATCCTCGCCGGTGCCGTCGTCCTGATGATCCTGGTGCAGGTGCCGGGGATAGGAGTGGCGGTCAACGGCAACCAGAACTGGATCGCGCTGGGCGGCTCCTTCCAGATCCAGCCCAGCGAGTTCGGCAAGCTCGCCCTGGTGCTGTGGGGCGCGGACCTGCTGGCCCGCAAGCAGGACAAGAGGCTGCTGACGCAGTGGAAGCACATGCTGGTGCCGCTGGTGCCGGCGGCGTTCATGCTGCTCGGGCTGATCATGCTCGGCGGCGACATGGGGACGGCGATCATCCTGACGGCGATCCTGTTCGGCCTGCTGTGGCTGGCGGGCGCGCCCACACGGCTGTTCGCCGGGGTGCTCTCGATCGCGGTGCTGCTCGGCTTCATCCTCATCAAGACCAGCCCCAACCGCATGGCCCGCCTCAACTGCATCGGCGCCACCGACCCCGGCCCAGGCGACTCCTGCTGGCAGGCCGTGCACGGCATCTACGCCCTCGCCTCGGGCGGACTGTTCGGATCCGGGCTCGGTGCAAGTGTGGAGAAATGGGGCCAACTCCCCGAAGCGCACACCGACTTCATCTTCGCCGTCACCGGTGAGGAACTGGGCCTGGCGGGGACGCTGTCGGTGCTCGCCCTCTTCGCGGCTCTAGGCTATGCGGGTATCCGCGTGGCCGGACGCACGGAGGACCCCTTCGTGAGGTATGCCGCGGGAGGCGTGACCACCTGGATCACGGCCCAGGCCGTGATCAACATCGGCGCGGTCCTCGGGCTGCTGCCTATCGCCGGCGTCCCCCTCCCGCTGTTCTCCTACGGGGGTTCCGCCCTGTTGCCGACCATGTTCGCCATCGGACTGCTCATCGCGTTCGCCCGCGACGAGCCCGGTGCGCGGGCGGCGCTTGCGCTGCGGCAACCTCGCTTTGGTAGAAAGCGGGGAACCGGGGGCACCGGGTCCAAGCGGAACCCCCGGAGTTGGAACACGATGCGACGGCGTGCCTCGGCGGCGCGCTCGTCCGGAGAGCGGTGAATTTCGGTGCATGTCGTACTCGCCGGCGGAGGAACCGCGGGCCACATCGAGCCCGCGCTCGCCCTCGCGGACGCCCTGCGCAGGCAGGATCCGACCGTGGGGATCACGGCCCTGGGCACGGAACGCGGCCTCGAGACCCGCCTCGTACCCGAGCGCGGGTACGAACTGGCGCTGATCCCGGCCGTACCGCTGCCGCGCAAGCCCACCCCCGAGCTGATCACCGTCCCGGGCCGGCTGCGCGGCACCATCAAGGCCACCGAGCAGATCCTGGAACGCACCAAGGCGGACGCCGTGGTCGGCTTCGGCGGCTACGTCGCCCTGCCCGGCTACCTGGCGGCCAAGCGGCTCGGCGTGCCGATCGTCGTGCACGAGGCCAACGCCCGTCCCGGCCTGGCCAACAAGATCGGCTCGCGGTACGCCGCCCAGGTCGCCGTCTCCACCCCCGACAGCAAGCTGCGCAACTCCCGCTACATCGGCATCCCGCTGCGCCGCGCCATCGCCACCCTGGACCGGGCCGCGGCGCGTCCCGAGGCACGCGCGATGTTCGGGCTCGACCCCAACCTGCCGACGCTGCTGGTGACCGGTGGCTCGCAGGGCGCCCGCCGCCTCAACGAGGTGGTCCAGCAGGTCGCGCCCTGGCTCCAGCAGGCGGGCATCCAGATCCTGCACGCGGTCGGCCCCAAGAACGAACTGCCGCAGGTCCACCAGATGCCGGGAATGCCCCCTTACATCCCGGTAAGTTACCTGGACCGGATGGACCTCGCGTACGCCGCGGCCGACATGATGCTCTGCCGCGCGGGCGCGATGACCGTCGCCGAACTCTCCGCCGTCGGGCTCCCGGCCGCCTACGTCCCGCTGCCCATCGGCAACGGCGAACAGCGGCTCAACGCCCAGCCGGTGGTCAAGGCCGGCGGCGGGCTGCTGGTCGACGACGCGGACCTCACCCCCGAGTGGGTGCAGCACAACGTCCTGCCCGTGCTCGCCGACCCGCACCGGCTGTACGAGATGTCCCGCGCCGCCGCCGAGTTCGGCCGCCGGGACGCCGACGACCTGCTCGTCGGCATGGTGTACGAGGCGATCGCCGCCCGTGCGCACCGCTAGACAGGTCTGACGGAAGGCAGGGAGCGTGGCCGGACCGACCACCGCCGAGCGCGGTGCACGCCAGCAGGAATCGTCCGGCCCGCCCCGGACGCGGCGGTTCGGCCCGCCCCGACTTCGTACGATCATCATCCTTGTCGTCGCCCTGGTGCTCGTCGCGGGCGGCACCGTCTGGCTGCTCTACGGCTCGAACTGGACGCGCGTGGAACGCGTGTCGGTCTCCGGCACCCGGGTCCTGACGCCCGGGCAGGTGCGCGAGGCCGCCGACGTGCCCGTCGGGGACCCGCTGATCTCCGTCGACACCGGGGTGATCGAGGCGCGGTTGCGTCGGGAATTGCCCCGTATTGACGAGGTCGTGGTGGAACGTTCCTGGCCGCACGGAATCGGAGTGAAGGTGACGGAGCGCACTCCGGTTCTGTTGGTGCACAAAGGCCGAAAGTTCGTGGAAGTGGATGAGGAAGGCGTCCGTTTCGCCACGGTTTCCCAGGCCCCCAAAGGTGTGCCCGAACTGGAATTGGCACCCGCCGCCTCCGACTCGGCCACGGCGAGTCTGCGCCGCTTCGGCGAGGACCGCCTGGTGCGCGAGGCGGTGCGGGTGGCCGGCCGCCTCCCGGCCGCGGTCGCCCGCGACACGCGGGTCGTCAAGGTCCGTTCCTACGACGACATCTCGCTGGAGTTGAGCCGTGACCGGACCGTGGCGTGGGGGAGCGGCGAGGAGGGGGCGCGGAAGGCCCGCGCGCTCACCGCGCTGATGAAAGCGACGCCCGACGCAAGCCACTTCGACGTCAGTGTTCCCACCGCACCGGCGTCATCGGGGAGTTGACGGGTATACGTGCAGGCCAGCACCCTGGTTGGGCAGCGCTACGGCTGATCACATAGGGTGAAAAGAAAAACGGGAGGTTCGGCGTGTTCGTTGAACGCGCGCCACTTGTCGACTTAGTGTCCTGTTCAGAAGACTCCAAGGAACGGACACACTGGTAACCCTAAACTTCAGCGTTAGGGTTCGGGTCGGCGCTACGGACCGTCCCATTCGGCATCAGTCGGCGGGTCGCGGGGCAGCAGTGCTCCGGCGATTCGACGACACGTAACTCGAGGCGAGAGGCCTTCGACGTGGCAGCACCGCAGAACTACCTCGCAGTCATCAAAGTCATCGGTGTCGGCGGCGGTGGTGTCAATGCCATCAACCGGATGATCGAGGTCGGTCTCAAGGGCGTCGAGTTCATCGCCATCAACACCGACGCGCAAGCTCTGTTGATGAGCGACGCCGACGTCAAGCTGGACGTCGGCCGTGAACTCACCCGCGGACTCGGCGCCGGAGCCAACCCGGCCGTCGGCCGCAAGGCCGCCGAGGACCACCGCGAGGAGATCGAGGAGGTCCTCAAGGGGGCCGACATGGTCTTCGTGACGGCCGGTGAAGGCGGCGGCACCGGCACCGGCGGCGCGCCCGTCGTGGCCAACATCGCCCGCTCGCTGGGCGCCCTCACCATCGGCGTGGTCACCCGCCCGTTCACCTTCGAGGGGCGGCGCCGCGCCAACCAGGCCGAGGACGGCATCGCCGAGCTCCGCGAAGAGGTCGACACCCTCATCGTCATCCCCAACGACCGGCTGCTGTCCATCTCGGACCGCCAGGTCAGCGTGCTCGACGCGTTCAAGTCCGCCGACCAGGTGCTGCTCTCCGGTGTGCAGGGCATCACCGACCTGATCACCACGCCCGGCCTGATCAACCTGGACTTCGCCGACGTGAAGTCGGTCATGTCCGAGGCCGGTTCGGCCCTCATGGGCATCGGCTCGGCCCGCGGCGACGACCGCGCGGTGGCCGCGGCCGAGATGGCGATCTCCTCGCCGCTGCTGGAAGCCTCCATCGACGGCGCCCGGGGCGTACTGCTCTCCATCTCCGGCGGCTCCGACCTCGGCCTGTTCGAGATCAACGAGGCCGCCCAGCTGGTCAGCGAGGCCGCCCACCCCGAGGCCAACATCATCTTCGGCGCGGTCATCGACGACGCCCTCGGCGACGAGGTGCGGGTCACCGTGATCGCGGCCGGGTTCGACGGGGGCCAGCCGCCCGCCAAGCAGCGGGACAACGTCCTCGGCTCCACCCCGGCCAAGCGCGAGGAGACCGCGCCGGTACGGCAGCCCGAGAGCCGCCCGTCCTTCGGCTCGCTCGGCAGCGTCAAGCCGAAGGAGGACCCCGAGCCGGCCCCCGCGCCGGAGCCGGTGAGCGACCTGCCGCCGGTCTCCCCGCCGCCGGTCCCGCCGTCGCGGACCTACTCGGACAGCGCGGCCGAGGAACTGGACGTGCCGGACTTCCTGAAGTGATAGGACAGCGCGACACCGTGAACGGCGCGCACTTCGGCTTCACCGACCGGTGGGGCGGAGTGAGCGCCGTTCCGTACGAGGAGCTCAACCTCGGCGGCGCGGTCGGTGACGACCCCGGCGCCGTCACGGCCAACCGGGAGCTGGCGGCCAGGTCGCTGGGTGTCGACCCGGCCCGGGTGGTCTGGATGAACCAGGTCCACGGCGCCGACGTCGCCGTGGTCGACGGCCCCTGGGGCGACGCGCCGGTCCCGCGGGTCGACGCGGTCGTCACCGCCGAACGCGGTCTCGCCCTCGCCGTCCTGACCGCCGACTGCGTGCCCGTCCTGCTGGCCGACCCCGTCGCCGGTGTCGCCGCCGCGGCTCACGCGGGCCGGCCCGGCCTGGTCGCCGGGGTCGTTACCGCCGCCGTACGGGCCATGACCGAACTCGGCGCCGACCCCGCCCGGATCGTGGCCCGCACCGGGCCCGCGGTGTGCGGCCGGTGCTACGAGGTGCCGGAGGAGATGCGCGCCGACGTGGCCGCCGTCGAGCCGGCGGCGTACGCCGAGACGAGCTGGGGCACTCCGGCGGTCGACGTGAGCGCCGGAGTGCACGCGCAGCTCGAACGCCTCGGGGTGTGCGACCGGGCGCAGTCGCCGGTGTGCACCCGGGAGTCGAAGGACCACTTCTCGTACCGACGCGACCGCACCACCGGGCGGCTCGCGGGATATGTCTGGCTGGACTGATGGGGCATGACGGACCGTAAGCACGAACTCGCCGGAAACCTGGCGAAAGTGGAGGAGCGCATCGCCGCCGCGTGCGCGGCTGCGGGTCGCCCGCGCGAGGAGGTGACCCTCATCGTGGTCACCAAGACCTATCCGGCGGACGATGTGCGCATTCTCTCGGAACTCGGCGTGCGCCATGTCGCCGAGAACCGCGACCAGGACGCGGCGCCCAAGGCCGCCGCATGCTCGGATCTGCCGCTTTCGTGGCATTTCGTCGGTCAATTGCAGACCAACAAGGTGCGCTCGGTGGTCGGTTACGCGGATGTCGTGCAGTCCGTGGACCGTCCCAAGCTCGTCACGGCTCTGTCGAAGGAGGCCGTGCGGTCCGGGCGCGAGGTGGGTTGCCTCCTCCAGGTCGCGCTCGACGCGGGGGAGAGTGCGCGGGGCGAGCGCGGCGGCGTGTCGCCCGCGGGAATCGAAGAGTTGGCCGACCTCGTCGCCGGGTCCCCGGGGCTGCGGCTCGACGGACTGATGACCGTCGCCCCGCTCACCGGCGAGTACGCGGGTCGCCAACAGGCCGCCTTCGAGCGCCTCATGGATTTGTCGACCCACGTGCGCCGAGCCCATCCGGCTGCGAACATGGTCTCCGCAGGGATGAGTGCGGACCTCGAACAGGCCGTGGCCGCCGGAGCGACACATGTACGCGTCGGCACTGCGGTACTCGGAGTCCGCCCCAGGCTCGGGTAACGTCGCCAAGAAGTCGGACCACAGCAGAAAATATGGTCATTACCGCTGAAAGGCGGACGTAACGACCTTGTGGATCGCGGGCACTTGGCAGTCGTCAGCCGATCCACCACAGAGCGGAGGACTCAGAGCATGGCCGGCGCGATGCGCAAGATGGCGGTCTACCTCGGCCTCGTGGAGGACGATGGGTACGACGGCCGGGGGTTCGACCCCGACGACGACTTCGAACCCGAACTGGACCCGGAGCCCGAGCGGGACCACCGGCGGCACGAACCGGTCCACCAGTCACACGGTTCACATCAGTCCCAAAGGGACGAAGAGGTACGTATCGTCCAACCGCCCGCGCAGCGTGAGCCGGTGCCCCGTTCCGCTTCGCTCGCGGCGGAATCGAGCCGCCCGGCACGCATCGCGCCCGTGGCGTCCATCACACAAGAACGCGCAAGCCTGGAAAAGAGCGCACCGGTCATCATGCCCAAGGTCGTGTCCGAACGAGAGCCCTACCGGATCACCACACTTCACCCCCGGACCTACAACGAGGCCCGTACCATCGGGGAACACTTCCGTGAGGGAACGCCGGTGATCATGAATCTCACTGAGATGGATGACACAGATGCGAAGCGACTTGTCGACTTTGCGGCCGGTTTGGTGTTTGGTCTTCACGGCAGTATCGAGCGGGTGACGCAGAAGGTGTTCCTGCTGTCTCCTGCTAACGTCGATGTCACGGCGGAGGACAAGGCCCGCATCGCAGAGGGCGGGTTCTTCAACCAGAGCTGAGACGCACCACCGGCAGTGAGCAAGACACGGACCCGACAACGGGTCCGAGAGATGGATCAGGGGAGAGGGAAGCAAGGGTCATGAGCGTGGTCCTGGATGTCGTCTACATCGCGCTGATGTGCTTCCTCATCGTGCTCATCTTCCGGTTGGTCATGGACTACGTCTTCCAGTTCGCCCGCTCGTGGCAACCCGGCAAGGCGATGGTGGTCGTTCTGGAGGCCACCTACACTGTCACCGATCCACCGTTGAAGCTTCTGCGGCGGTTCATCCCGCCGCTGCGTCTCGGGGGCGTGGCGCTCGACCTGTCCTTCTTCGTACTGATGATCATCGTCTACATCCTGATCTCGATCGTGAGCCGGCTGTGAGCGATGAGAGAGATACGGGCTTGCCGAATGCCGACGACAACGTTGAGGTGAAGAGATGCCGTTGACCCCCGAGGACGTGCGGAACAAGCAGTTCACGACCGTCCGCCTCCGAGAAGGCTATGACGAGGACGAGGTCGATGCCTTCCTCGACGAGGTCGAAGCCGAACTGACCCGACTGCTCCGCGAGAACGAGGACCTGCGCGCCAAGCTGGCCGCGGCGACGCGCGCGGCTGCGCAGAACCAGCAGAACATGCGCAAGCCCCCGGAACCGCCCCAGGATCAGCAGCAGCATCAGCAGCAGGGCCCACCGCAGCAGGGCGGCATGCCCCAGCAGGGCATGCGAGGTCCCGGCGCTCCGGTGCCCGCCGGCATATCGGGCCCGCCGCAGCAGCAGATGGGTGGCCCCATGGGTGGCCCGCCCCAGCTGCCGAGCGGCGCCCCGCAGCTGCCCGCCGGTCCCGGCGGACAGGGCGGCCCGCAGGGTCCCGGCCCGATGGGTCAGGGTCCGGGGCCGATGGGCCAGGGCCCGGGTCCGATGCAGGGCCAGATGGGTCCCGGTCCGATGGGCGGCCCCATGGGCGGCCCGCAGGGTCACGGCGGTCCCGGTGGCCCCGGTGGCATGCCCGGTCAGGGCGGCCCCGGCGGCGACAGTGCCGCCCGTGTCCTCTCGCTGGCTCAGCAGACCGCCGACCAGGCGATCGCCGAGGCGCGTTCCGAGGCCAACAAGATCGTCGGCGAGGCTCGTTCGCGTGCCGAGGGTCTGGAGCGGGACGCCCGTGCCAAGGCGGACGCCCTGGAGCGGGACGCGCAGGAGAAGCACCGCGTCGCGATGGGCTCCCTGGAGTCCGCCCGCGCCACGCTGGAGCGCAAGGTCGAGGACCTGCGCGGCTTCGAGCGCGAGTACCGGACGCGACTGAAGTCGTACCTGGAGTCGCAGCTGCGCCAGCTGGAGACCCAGGCGGACGACTCGCTCGCCCCGCCGCGTACGCCCGCGACGGCCTCGCTGCCGCCGTCCCCGGCGCCCTCGATGGCACCGGCCGGCGCGAGTGCGCCGTCGTACGGCGGCAACCAGTCGATGGGCAGCGGGCCGGGCCAGTCCGGTCCGTCCTACGGCGGCCAGCAGCAGATGTCGCCCGCGATGACCCAGCCGATGGCGCCGGTGCGTCCGCAGGGGCCGTCGCCGATGGGGCAGGCGCCTTCGCCGATGCGGGGGTTCCTGATCGACGAGGACGACAACTGACGGGTGACGAACGGTAGTACGGCGTAGCCGTCGGCAGCGTTCAGGGCGGGCCCCGGGTTTCTGACCCGGGGCCCGCCCTTTTGTTGTGCGCGCACAGCTGCGGGCAGACGTGCCGCTGGGGCGGCACGGGTGGGCGGAGCGGCACCCGGCCAGCGCGGGCGAGCGACACCCACCCTTGGCACGCACCGACGGACAGCAATGGGCCCGGCGCCCCTCGCAAGAGGGAGGCCGGGCCCAACCAGGTGACGCTAGGCGGTTACTGCTTGCGCAGGCGGAACGTCAGGGACAGGCCCTCGTCCGTGAACGGCTCACCGTAGGTGTCGTCCGCCTCGCCCTGTGTGAAGTCCGTCGCGAGGACCTCGTCGGCGATCAGACCCGCGTGGTCGGTCAGGGCGGCGATGGTCGCCGGGTCCGTGGCCGTCCAGCGGAGCGCGATGCGGTCGGCGACGTCGAGGCCGCTGTTCTTGCGGGCCTCCTGGATCAGGCGGATCGCGTCGCGGGCGAGGCCCGCCCGGCGCAGTTCGTCCGTGATCTCCAGGTCCAGCGCCACCGTCGCGCCCGCGTCGGAGGCGACCGACCAGCCCTCACGCGGCGTCTCCGTGATGATCACCTCGTCGGGGGCGAGGGTGATCGTCTCGCCGTCGACCTCCACCGACGCCGTGCCCTCGCGCAGCGCGAGGGAGAGCGCCGCGGCGTCCGCGCCCGCGACCGCCTTCGCGACGTCCTGGACCCGCTTGCCGAACCGCTTGCCCAGCGCCCGGAAGTTGGCCTTCGCGGTCGTGTCGACCAGGGAGCCGCCGACCTCGCTCAGCGACGCGAGGGACTCGACGTTCAGCTCCTCCGTGATCTGCGCGTGCAGCTCGGGAGAGAGCGCGTCGAAGCCCGCCACCGCGATCAGCGCGCGGCTGAGGGGCTGGCGGGTCTTGACGCCCGACTCCGCGCGCGTGGCGCGGCCCAGCTCGACCAGGCGGCGGACCAGGACCATCTGCTTCGACAGCTCCGGGTCGATCGCCGTCAGGTCGGCCTGGGGCCACGAGGACAGGTGCACCGACTCCGGGGCGCCCGGGGTGACGGGCACGACCAGGTCCTGCCAGACCCGCTCGGTGATGAACGGGGTCAGCGGGGCCATCAGCTTGGTCACCGTCTCGACGACCTCGTGCAGGGTGCGCAGCGCCGCCTTGTCGCCCTGCCAGAAGCGGCGGCGGGAGCGGCGGACGTACCAGTTCGACAGGTCGTCGACGAAGGCGGACAGCAGCTTGCCGGCGCGCTGGGTGTCGTAGGCGTCCAGCGCCTGGGTGACCTGGTCGGTCAGCGCGTGCAGCTCGGACAGCAGCCAGCGGTCCAGGACCGGGCGGTCGGCCGGCGCCGGGTCGGCCTCGCTCGGCGCCCAGCCCGAGGTGCGGGCGTACAGGGCCTGGAAGGCGACCGTGTTCCAGTAGGTGAGGAGCGTCTTGCGGACGACCTCCTGGATGGTGCCGTGACCGACGCGGCGGGCCGCCCACGGGGAGCCGCCGGCCGCCATGAACCAGCGGACCGCGTCGGCGCCGTGCCGGTCCATCAACGGGATCGGGTCCAGGGTGTTGCCCAGGTGCTTGGACATCTTGCGGCCGTCCTCGGCGAGGATGTGGCCGAGGCAGACGACGTTCTCGTACGAGGACTTGTCGAAGACCAGGGTGCCGACCGCCATCAGCGTGTAGAACCAGCCGCGGGTCTGGTCGATGGCCTCGCAGATGAACTGCGCCGGGTAGCGGGACTCGAAGAGTTCCTTGTTCTTGTGCGGGTAGCCCCACTGCGCGAACGGCATCGAGCCCGAGTCGTACCAGGCGTCGATGACCTCCGGCACGCGCACCGCTTCGCGGGAGCAGCTTTCGTGGGTGCAGGTGAAGGTGACGTCGTCGATGTACGGGCGGTGCGGGTCGAGGCCCGACTGGTCCGTGCCGGACAGCTCGGTGAGCTCCGCGCGGGAGCCGACGACCGTGAGGTGGTCGTCCTCGCAGCGCCAGATCGGCAGCGGGGTGCCCCAGTAGCGGTTGCGGGAGAGCGCCCAGTCGATGTTGTTGTTCAGCCAGTCGCCGTACCGGCCGTGCTTGACGGAGTCCGGGAACCAGTTGGTCCCCTCGTTCTCCTGGAGCAGGCGGTCCTTGACGGCCGTGGTGCGGATGTACCAGGACGGCTGGGCGTAGTACAGCAGCGCGGTGTGGCAGCGCCAGCAGTGGGGGTAGCTGTGCTCGTACGGGATGTGCCGGAAGAGCAGTCCCCGGGTGTCCAGGTCCTCCGTCAGCTTCTCGTCGGCCTTCTTGAAGAAGACGCCGCCGACCAGCGGGACGTCCTCCTCGAAGGTGCCGTCCGGGCGGACCGGGTTGACGACGGGCAGGCCGTAGGAGCGGCAGACCTTGAGGTCGTCCTCACCGAAGGCGGGGGACTGGTGGACCAGACCGGTGCCGTCCTCGGTGGTGACGTAGTCGGCGTTCACCACGAAGTGCGCGGGCTCCGGGAACTCCACGAGCTCGAAGGGGCGCTGGTACGTCCAGCGCTCCATCTCGGCGCCGGTGAAGGACTGGCCGGTGGTCTCCCAGCCCTCGCCGAGGGCCTTGGCGACGAGCGGCTCGGCGACGACGAGCTTCTCCGTGCCTTCCGGGCCCTTCGTCGCGACGACGTAGGTCACCTCGGGGTGCGCGGCGACCGCGGTGTTGGAGACCAGCGTCCAGGGCGTGGTCGTCCAGATCAGCAGCGCGGCCTCGCCGGCCAGTGGGCCGGAGGTCAGCGGGAAGCGGACGTAGACGGACGGGTCGACGACCGTCTCGTAGCCCTGCGCCAGCTCGTGGTCGGACAGGCCGGTGCCGCAGCGGGGGCACCAGGGGGCGACGCGGTGGTCCTGGACCAGCAGGCCCTTGTTGAAGATCTCCTTCAGCGACCACCAGACGGACTCGATGTACTCCGGGTCCATCGTGCGGTACGGGTCCTGGAGGTCGGCCCAGTAGCCCATGCGCGTCGTGAGCGCTTCGAAGGCGTCGGTGTGGCGGGTCACCGACTCGCGGCACTTCGCGTTGAACTCGGCGATGCCGTACGCCTCGATGTCCTGCTTGCCGGAGAAGCCGAGCTCCTTCTCCACCGCCAGCTCCACCGGCAGGCCGTGGCAGTCCCAGCCGGCCTTGCGGCCCACGTGGTACCCGCGCATGGTGCGGAAGCGGGGGAAGACGTCCTTGAAGACGCGGGCCTCGATGTGGTGGGCGCCCGGCATGCCGTTGGCGGTGGGCGGGCCCTCGTAGAAGACCCACTCGGGGCGGCCCTCGGACTGCTCCAGGGTCTTGGCGAAGATCTTCTGCTCACGCCAGAAGTCGAGCACCGCGTGTTCGAGCGCGGGCAGGTCGACCTGGGCGGGCACCTGGCGGTACTGCGGCTGCGTATTCAACGAGCTTCCTCCGGCGGACGTGCTGCCTTCCGTCGGAGGGACGAGAGCTGCGCTCCCGCGGTACCACCCTCCTTGGCCCCCCGGTGCGTCGTGTGCTCCGGTGAGCCCCCTCATTGGGGTCGCGAGCCGGTTCTACTCGCCGTGACTGACGCGTCACGGCTTTCTTCCGGCGGCTCCGGGGTGATCTTCACGTCGCGCTCGCCCCCGGGCTCACACCGTCCCCGGGTCGCTCTGGGCTGCGTACGCCGCTACTCGTCCCCATCCACGCTTTCCGCTCCGCCCAGTGTACGGCGCCGCACGGACAGCGGCCGACCGGTTTTGGCTGCGGGCGGGACGTACACCGCGGACGTCGACCGTACGGCCCGGCTGACCCGATTGCCGCCGTCGGCGGTCCGGCTGCCCGGTCGCCCGGCCGGCGCCGCCCCGGCGGATTACCCGGCGGGGAGCTGGGCACAACGCATGCATGCTCGGCGCGCGGCGCGCGGTGGGCGGCGAATCGGGCGGCGTGCCCCGTTGCCGCGGGACTCGAGTCGATTTATCGTCCCAGCACGATTCGCGAGCAAGATCACAATATGTGAAGGGGCCGCGGCCATGGTGGCGAAGAAGACCGCCGTACAGCAGTCGGAGGCGGCTGCGAAGAAGACCCCGGCCGTCGAGGCCCCGACCGTCCAGGCGGCGCCCGCCGCGAAGAAGAGCGCTGCGCGGCAGGGCCCGGCGAAGAAGACCCCAGCCAAGGAGACCCCAGCCAAGAAGAGCACGGCGAAGAAGAGCACGGCGAAGAAGAGCACGGCCAAGAACGCGGGCGCGGCCGAGGCCGCGGAGCAGACGGGAGCCACGACGGTGGTTGCGAAGAAGACTCCTGGCACGGCCACGGCGGCCACGTCCGCCGTTCCCAAGGCGCGCGGTACCGCCGCCGACCCCGGCGACCTCGCGGTACGCCCCGGCGAGGACCCCTGGACCCCGCAGGAGGTGGAGGAGGCGCGCGGGGAGCTGCAGTCCGAGGCCGACCGGCTGCGCACCGAGATCGACTCCTCCGAGCGCTCGCTGCAGGGCATGATGCGGGACTCCGGGGACGGCGCGGGCGACGACGAGGCGGACACCGGCAGCAAGAACATCACGCGCGAGCACGAACTGGCGCTGGCCGCCACCGCGCGCGAGGTGCTGAGCCAGACCGAGCGCGCCCTGGAACGCCTGGACGCGGGCACCTACGGCCTGTGCGAGAACTGCGGCAATCCCATCGGCAAGGCGCGCATGCAGGCCTTCCCGAGGGCCACGCTGTGCGTCGAGTGCAAGCAGAAGCAGGAGCGGCGGTACTGATCGGCCGCCGGGGCGGAGGCGTGCCGTACCCTCGTCCTCAGTCAGGTACCTAGGCTGAGGGACTCACGTGGCAGAGGCGGAGCGCATCATCGGTACGCCGGACACCCCGGACGCGGCGGGGGACGGGCAGGAGCTGCCCGACGCCGAGCAGGAGCAGGCCCCGGAGCGCCCCCGGGGCAGGCGGCGTATCGCGGTGCTGTTCGCGGTGGCCCTGTTCGCGTACCTTCTCGACCTGGTCAGCAAGATGATCGTGGTCGCCAAGCTGGAGCACCACGAGCCGATCGAGATCATCGGGGACTGGCTGAGGTTCGCGGCGATCCGCAACGCGGGCGCGGCCTTCGGCTTCGGCGAGGCCTTCACCGTGATCTTCACGGTGATCGCGGCGGCCGTGATCGTGGTGATCGCCCGGCTCGCGCGCAAGCTCTACAGCCTGCCGTGGGCGATCGCGCTGGGTCTGCTGCTCGGCGGTGCCCTCGGCAATCTCACCGACCGGATCTTCCGCTCGCCCGGCGTCTTCGAGGGCGCGGTCGTGGACTTCATCGCGCCCAAGCACTTCGCCGTCTTCAACCTGGCCGACTCGGCGATCGTCTGCGGCGGCATCCTGATCGTGATCCTCTCCTTCCGGGGCCTGGACCCGGACGGGACCGTCCACAAGGACTGAGCGCGGCTGGGACTGAGCGCGCGTTCGGGAGTGTCCGAGCCGTCCGGCATACTCGACGGGTGAGCACGATTCCCGAGATCCGTACCCTGCCCGTGCCCGACGGCCTGGAGGGCGAGCGCGTCGACGCCGCCATCTCCCGCATGTTCGGCTTCTCCCGTACCAAGGCCGCGGAGCTCGCCGCGGCGGGCAAGGTGCAGGTCGACGGATCGGTGGTCGGCAAGTCCGAGCGCGTCCAGGGCGGCGCCTGGCTCGAGGTCGAGATGCCGCAGGCGCCCGCGCCGGTGCAGGTGGTCGCCGAGCCCGTCGAGGGCATGGAGATCGTCCACGACGACGACGACGTGGTCGTGATCGTCAAGCCGGTCGGCGTCGCCGCGCACCCGTCCCCGGGCTGGAGCGGCCCGACCGTCATCGGCGGACTGGCCGCCGCCGGGTACCGCATCTCCACCTCCGGCGCCGCCGAGCGCCAGGGCATCGTGCACCGCCTCGACGTGGGCACCTCCGGCCTGATGGTGGTCGCCAAGTCGGAGCGCGCGTACACCTCGCTCAAGCGCCAGTTCAAGGAGCGCACGGTCGACAAGCGCTACCACACGCTCGTGCAGGGCCACCCCGACCCGACCAGCGGCACCATCGACGCCCCCATCGGCCGCCACCCCCAGCACGACTACAAGTGGGCCGTCACCGCCGAGGGCAAGCCCTCCGTCACGCACTACGACCTCATCGAGGCCTTCCGCGCCGCCTCCCTGCTCGACGTGAAGCTGGAGACCGGCCGCACCCACCAGATCCGCGTCCACATGGCCGCCCACCGCCACCCCTGCGTCGGCGACCTGACGTACGGCGCCGACCCCACGCTCGCCAAGCGCCTGCGCGTCACGCGCCAGTGGCTGCACGCCGTGCGACTCGGCTTCGAGCACCCCGGCGACGGACAGTGGGTGGAGTACGCCAGCGACTACCCCGAGGACCTCCAGCAGGCCCTGGACCAGGTCCGCGAGGAAACCTACGGATGAGCGCCCCGGCCCAGGCGCCGACGTACGAGGTGCGCGTCGCCGACGCCCCCGCCGACCGTGAGGCGTGCTTCGCGGTGCGCCGGGACGTCTTCGTCGGCGAGCAGAAGGTCCCCGAGGCCCTCGAGTACGACACGTACGACGCCGATGCCGTGCACGTCCTCGCACTCCGGGCGGACGGCGTGGCGCTGGGCACCGCCCGCCTGCTGCACGGCGAGGCCGCCGCGGCGAAGAACGGCGACGGCGACCCGGCCGTCGGCTCCCTCGGCCGGCTCGCCGTGACCCGGGACGCCCGCGGACTGGGCGTCGGGGCCGCGCTGGTGCGGGCCGTGGAGGCGGTGGCACGCGCGCGCGGGCTCACGGCGGTGGATCTGCACGCACAGACCCACGCCCTGGGTTTCTACGCGCGACTGGGGTACGAGGCGTATGGACCGGAGTTCCCCGACGCCGGGATCCCGCACCGCGCGATGCGGCGCGCCCTGTAGGCCCTGTCGTCAAATTCCCGCCTGCCCGGCGGCGTCTGGCACGCACGCTCGCCGCGTTGCCGAACCGCCCACGTGGCTCCGCCACGAGTGCGCTCCGGCGCCTTGCGATCGCACGCACCAGACGCCGCCGGGCCCGCCCTCCGGGCGGACGACGGGAATTTGACGACAGGACCTGGCGGGAGGCGCCGAACCGGCTGGTGGGACCGGTGACGTGGCAGGCTTGAGGTCCGCCGTGTGCACGCCGAGACCCGACCGGAGCGGTGACCGTGGATCAGTTGGCCCTGTTGTTCATGCTGTTGCTCGGGGCCCTGCTGAGCGTCCCGATCGGGGACCGGCTCGGGCTGCCGGCGCCGGTGCTGATGACGGTCCTCGGGATCGTGCTCGCCCTGCTCGAGTTCGTGCCCAACGTAGACATCCCGCCCGAGCTCATCCTGCCCGCACTGCTGCCGCCGCTGCTCTACGCGGCCGTACGGCGCACGTCCTGGCGGCAGTTCGCCGCCAACAAACGGCCGATCTTCCTGCTCGCCGTCGCGCTGGTCTTCGTCACCATGGCGTGCGTGGCCACGGTGGCCCACGCCATCGTGCCGGGGCTGCCGATCGCCGCCGCCTTCGCGCTCGGCGCGCTGGTGGCGCCGCCCGACCCGGTCGCGGCGACCGCCGTCGCCGGGCAACTGGGGCTGCCGCGTCGCCTGGTGTCCATCCTGGAGGGCGAGGGGCTGTTCAACGACGTCACCGCCATCGTGCTGTACCACGTGGCCATCGCCGCCGCCGTCGGCGGCACCTTCTCGCCCTGGCGGGCCGGGCTCGACCTGGTGCTGTCCGCGGTCGTCGCCGTCGCCGTGGGCCTCGCGCTCGGCTGGGGTGCCTACAAGCTGCTGGATCTGCTGGGGGACGCCACCCTGCAGATCGGCCTGACGCTGCTGGTGCCGTACGTGTCGTACGTCCTGGCCGAGGAGCTGCACGGCTCCGGGGTGCTCGCCGTGCTCACCACCGCGATGTTCCTCGCCGAGTACGCGGTCGGCGCCGACGACGTGATGACCCGGCTCGCCGGGCACACCGTCTGGGACGTCGTCGACACGCTCGTCACCGGCGTCGCCTTCGGGCTGATCGGCCTGGAGCTGCACAACGCGATCAACACCGCCTCCGGGCGGTGGGGCCAACTGCTCGGGTGGGCCGCGGCGATCGCCGGGGTGGTGATCCTCGTACGGCTGGTGTGGCTGCTGCCGGCCACCTGGCTGACCCAGCGCCTGCACGCCCGGCGGGACCACGACGAGGACATCCCCACGAGCTGGCGGGAGACCGTCGTCATGTGGTGGGCCGGGATGCGCGGGGTGGCCTCGGTCGCACTGGCCCTCGCCATTCCGCTGGAGACGGAGAACGGCTCGCCCTTCCCCAACCGGGAGGAGATCATCTTCATCGCCTTCGGGGTGATCATGGTCACCCTGCTGCTGCAGGGGCTGACCCTGCCGTGGCTCGTGGGCCGGCTGGGGGTGCGGGCGGACACCGAGCGGGAGAAGGACTACGAGAAGGCGCTGGCCGTGCGGGCGGCCAAGGCGGCGAAGCAGCGGCTGAAGGAGATCGAGGCGGTCGAGGAGCTGCCGGAGGAGCTGTCGGAGCAGATGCTGCGCCGCGCCTTCGACATCGGGATGCGCATCAGCCCCGACATCGGCGACGAGGAGCGGCGCGAGGCGCAGGAGCAGCGGGCCCGGCGGCTGAAGCGGGTCCGCCGGATCCAGGGCGAGATGCTGAGCGCCGCCCGGCACGAGGTGCTCGCGGCGCGCAGCGAACCCGGGGCCGACCCGGAGATCGTGGACCGCGTCCTGCGTCACCTGGACGTACGCAGTCTGCGCTGAGGCCGGCCGGTCTGCCGGGCCCCCGCCGCCTCACAGGCTCTTCGTCGGCTGCTCCGGGAAGCGACGGGTCCCCTCGGCGGGGGAGCGGCGGGGCTGGTGGCGGCCGTCGCGGGACGGGCGCAGGGCCGCGTCCGCCGTGTTGACGCGGGGCAGGGCGTACGGGTGCTCGTCGGCCAGCCAGCGGATCATCCCCTCGCGGACCGTGACGCGTACCGTCCAGATGTCGTCCGCGTCCTTGGCCGTCACCAGGGCCCGCACCTGCATGGTGTTCGGAGTGCTGTCCGTGACGGTCAGGTTGTAGTCGCGGCCGTCCCAGGCCGGGCACGCGCGCAGGATGTCGCGCAGCCGCTCGCGCATCAGGTCCAGCGGTGCCGTGTGGTCGAGGTGCCAGTAGACGATCCCGGTCATCTGCGGGGTGCCGCGCGACCAGTTCTCGAACGGCTTGGAGGTGAAGTACGACACCGGCATGGTGATCCGGCGCTCGTCCCAGGTGCGCACGGTCAGGAAGGTCAGCGTGATCTCCTCGACGGTGCCCCACTCGCCGTCCACCACGACCGTGTCGCCCATGCGCACCATGTCGCCGAAGGCGATCTGGAAGCCGGCGAACATGTTGCTGAGCGTGGACTGGGCGGCCACACCGGCGACGATGCCGAGGATGCCGGCCGAGGCCAGCAGCGAGGCACCCGCCGCGCGCATCGCCGGGAACGTCAGCAGCATCGCCGCCACGGCGACCACACCGACGACCGCCGTGACCACCCGCATGATCAGCGACACCTGGGTCCGCACCCGCCGCACCCGGGCGGGGTTGCGCTGGGCATGGGCGTGGGCGTAGCGGGAGTACGACGTCTCGACGACCGCGGCGGCGATCCGGGTCACCAGCCAGGCCACCGAACCGATCAGCAGCAGCGTCAGCACCCGGCCGACCGCCGACCGGTGCTCCGGGAACACCTGCGCCTCGACGTACGACCCTCTCAGCAGCGCCGCGCACAGCATGACCTGGTACGGGATGCGGGCGCGGCGCAGCAGGCCCCACAGGGGCGTCTCGGGGTGCCGTGCGTCGGCCTTGCGCAGCAACAGGTCGGTGGCCCATCCGATGACCAGGGTCAGCAGGACGGAGGCGCCGATCACGATCACGGGGCGGAGTATCGTCTCCATGCCCTCGAACGTAACCGCCCCCGTCGCGCCGTGAACCTGTGACTTATCTCCTGCCCCCGCCATCGCCGCGCGGCGCGGTGTCACACCCGGCTGGCACCATGGCCTCATGAACATCGTGCTCTTTCACTCGACCCTCGGCCCGAGGCCCGCGGTGCGGCAGGCCGCCGACCGGCTGCGCGACGCCGGGCACCAGGTGTGGACCCCGGATCTCTTCGAGGGCCGGACCTTCGACGCGGTCGAGGAGGGCATGGCCCACCACGAGGGCATCGGCAGGGAGGAGCTGCTGAAGCGGGCGGTGCTGGCCGCCGCGCCCTATTCCGAACGGGGACTGGTGTACGCCGGCTTCTCGCTCGGCGCCTCCATCGCCCAGACCCTCGCCCTCGGCGACCACCGGGCGCGCGGACTGCTCCTCCTGCACGGCACCTCGGACATCGCGCCCAACGCCTCGGTCGACGACCTGCCGGTCCAGCTGCACGTCGCCGAGCCGGACCCCTTCGAGACGGACGACTGGCTCAGCGCCTGGTACCTCCAGATGGGCCGGATCGGCGCCGACGTCGAGGTGCACCGTTACCCCGGGGCGGGACATCTCTACACCGACCCCGACCTGCCGGACTACGACGAGGAGGCCGCCGAGGCCACCTGGCGGGTGGCGCTCGGCTTCCTGGAGTCCCTGGAGGATCAGACCGGGGCGTAGACCCGCTCCACCCGCTGTGTGCCGCTGCGCGTGCGGTACGAACGGGCCCACTTCGACGTGGCGTCCGGGTCGGTGCGGTCGGAGACGACGTAGTAGTCCATCTGCGCCCGCTCCGCCGTGACGTCCAGCACGCCGTAGCCGTGCCGGTCGGTGTCGACCCAGTGGACGTGCCGGTTGGCGGCCCGGATGACCGGCGCCGCGACCGCGGAGACCGTGCCCTCGGGGACCTTCACGATGTCGTCGAGGTTGTCGGAGGTCACCGAGGTGACGACGAACTCCGTGGCGGCCGAGGCGGACAGCGGGTACGTGGCCGCGTTGTGCGGCACGTCGTTGGCCCACGCCATGTGGATGTCGCCGGTCAGGAAGACCGTGTTGCGGACGGCGTTCGCGCGCAGGTGGCCCAGCAGTTCGCGGCGGTCGTCGGTGTAGCCGTCCCACTGGTCGGTGTTGAGGGCGAGCCCTTCCTTGGGCAGGCCCAGCAGCTCGGCCAGCGGCTTCAGCAGCTCGGCGGGGATCGAGCCGATGGCGAACGGCGAGATCATCACCGAGTTGCCCACCAGCCGCCACGTGGTGTCGGAGGAGGCGAGCTGGGCCTTGAGCCAGTCGAGCTGGGCGCGGCCGGTGAGGGTGCGGTCCGGGTCGTCGACCTCGCCGTTGCCGAGCGCCACCTGCTGCGAGCGGAAGGAGCGCAGGTCCAGCAGCGAGAGGTCGGCCAGCCTGCCGAAGCGCAGCTTGCGGTAGGTGGTCCCGGCGATCGCGGGGCGGACCGGCATCCACTCGAAGTAGGCCTGCTTGGCGGCGGCCTGACGTGCCGACCAGGCGCCCTCGGCGCCCTCGGTGTGGTTCTCGGCGCCGCCCGACCAGGTGTCGTTGGCGATCTCGTGGTCGTCCCAGATCGCCACGACCGGCGCGGTGGCGTGCAGCGCCTGGAGGTCGGGGTCGGTCTTGTAACGGCCGTGCCGGACGCGGTAGTCGGCGAGCGTGAGGATCTCGTGGGCGGGCGCGTGCGGGCGGACGACGGTGCCACGGGTGCCGTACTCGCCGGTGCCGTACTCGTAGATGTAGTCGCCCAGGTGCAGCCAGGCGTCCAGATCGCCGCGGGCCGCGAGGTGCCGGTACGAGGAGAAGTGGCCCGCCTCCCAGTTGGCGCAGGAGACCACGCCGAAGCGCAGGCCCGGCACGGAGGCGTCGGCCGCGGGGGCGGTGCGGGTGCGGGCGGCGGGGGAGTCGGTGGGGCCCGCGGAGAAGCGGAACCAGTAGTCCGTGGCCGGTGCGAGACCGCGGACGTCGGCCTTGACGGTGTGGTCGGAGGCGGCCGTCGCGGTGACGGACCCCTTGGCGACGATGTCGGTGAACGCCTTGTCCGTGGCGACGACCCAGCTCACCTCGGTGTCCGGACCGACACCCGAGCCGGGTATCGCGGCAGGTGTCGGGGTCACCCGCGTCCACAGCAGGACACCGTCGGGCAGCGGATCGCCGGAGGCGACGCCGTGGAGGAAGGCGGGGCCCGCGTCGATGGCACCGGCCGGCAGGGCGGCGGCGAGCGGGGCGGCCAGAACGGCGCCGGCCGCCGCGGCCCTGACGACCGTACGGCGGCTCGGAGCACGGGTGTCCGCGCGCTCGGCGGACGACGGTACGGGGTTCTCGGATGATCTGTGTCGACTGGTCACGGCCGATCAGGTTACTGATCGGTATGGCCGCGAGCGGGCGAACTGGCAAAAGTTCGCCCGCTCGTTCACATGTGTACCGCTGGTGCGTCCTGCTTGTTGTGCGTACTACTTGTTGGGCCTACTGCTTGGTGACGCCCGCGTCCTTGAGCGCCTGCTGCCACTCGGCGTCCGTGCCCGGGGTCTCGATCACCTTGTCGTTGATCTTGACGGTCGGGGTCGACTGGACGTCCTCGGCCTTCTGGAAGGCGTCGCTCATCTTCATCGCCCAGGCGTCGTAGGTGCCCTTCTCCACGGCGTCCTGGAACTTCTTGTTGTTCTTGAGGGCGTCGACCGAGTTGGCGACCTTGATCAGGTAGTCGTCCTTGGCGAACTCGTCGGTCGACTCCGACGGGTGGTACTCGGAGGAGTACAGCGCCGTCTTGTAGTCGATGAACGCCTCGGGGGAGACGTTCAGCGCGGCGCCGAGGGCACTGAGGGCGTTCCTGGAGCCCTCGCCGCCGAGGTTGCCGTCGAGGAAGGTGCCGATGGTGAAGGAGAGCTTGTAGGTGCCGTCCTCCATGCCCTTGTTGACCGTCTCGCCGATGGTCTGCTCGAAGTTGGCGCAGCCCGGGCAGCGCGGGTCCTCGTAGAGGTGGACGACGTTGTCGCTCTTGGACTCGCCGAGGGTGACCGTGGTGCCGTTCTTGCCGGAGGTGTTGGCCGGGGCCACCACCTTGGCGTCGGCGGCCTTCTCCCACTTCGAGGGCTGGTTGCTCTGGACGACGGCGTAGCTGATGCCGCCGGCTATCGCCAGCACGCCGACGATCGAGCAGGCCACGATGACCTGCCGCTTGACCTTGTCGCGCTTGGCCTGACGCTCACGCTCCAGGCGCAGCCGCTCACGGGCCGCCGACTTCGCCGCCTGACTGTTCCGCTTGCTCATGGTGATGCTCTCTCCGGGGACGCGCACACGGTCGGTGTGCGGATTACGTACGGGGGACTGCCGGTGCTCGGTCGTGTGCCGCGCGAGGGCGCGCGGGTCACACGAGGGCGACCGGGCAGGGCGGTCCGCGCCGTCCCAGGGAGTGCGTGAGGATCGCCTCGCGGGCGCCGGTGGTGCGGTGGGCCAGCGCCGCCGGGCGGCGCACCGCCGGGGCCCGGCGGGCGCTCACGGCGGCGACGGCCAGCAGCAGCGGCCGGAAGGTGGTCGCGGCCACCGCGCTCAGCAGCTGGGCCAGCGCGCGCTCGCCGCGGCGCAGCCAGGCCGCCGCCAGCAGCCCGACCCCGAGGTGCGCGCCGAGCAGCAGCCAGGCGGTCCGGGGGTCGGCGTCGGCGAGCGCGGTCGCCAGCCGGTCGGTCTCGGCGCCGGTCACCCGGCTGAGCGGGGCGGTGACCCCGGCGTGCACGCCGGTCCCGTCGCCGCACAGCACGTCGAAGCCGACCGACCGCAGCGGGCCCGCGACCGGGCCGCCCGTCCTGCCGTAGCAGACGTGCTGGCCGGTGGTGAAGACCGTGTCGGCGGCCAGCTCGAGCGGGATCAGCAGGGCGGCGATCCGCCCGAAGCCGCGCTCGCGCCGCCCGGCGAGGGCGTAGGCGATCAGGAACACGGCGGCTGCCACCGCGCCGACCGTGGCCAGCGGCAGCGGAACCCCGGACAGCAGCACGTGCGACGCGGTGCTGAGCGTCACGACGAGTGCCGTGAACAGCGCCGCGCGTACGGCTCTGAGCGGGGTTCCGGATATGTCCATAGCAGTAGAAGAGTGTGTCACGGGGTCCGGTAAGGGACTCCTAAAGGGTTCCTGTGAGAATCCCGACGGTCACAGGCCAGGGATCCGGCCGTTGCGGAAGAGGTCGACGAAGGTCTGGTGGTCGGCACGCGCGCGTGCGCCGTACCGGTGGGCGAAGTCGACCAGCAGGGGCGCGAAGCCCTCCTCGTCGGCCGCGATCGCCGCGTCGATGGCGCGCTCCGTGGAGAACGGCACCAGCGACTCCCCGGACTGGTCGTCCGCCGCCGCGTGCATCGTCGCCGTGGCCCGGCCCAGGTCTGCGACGACCTCGGCGATCTCCTCGGGGTCGTCGATGTCGCCCCAGTCGAGGTCGACGGCGTACGGCGACACCTCCGCGACCAGCTGGCCAGAGCCGTCCAGCTCGGTCCAGCCCAGCCACGGGTCGGCGTGCGCCTGGAGGGCGCGCTGGGAGATCACCGTGCGGTGGCCCTCGTGCTGGAAGTAGTCGCTGATCGCCTGGTCGGTGATGTGCCGGGAGACCGCCGGGGTCTGGGCCTGCTTGATGTAGATCACGACATCGTTCTCCAGGGCGTCGCTGTTGCCCTCCAGCAGGATGTTGTACGAGGGCAGGCCGGCCGACCCGATGCCGATGCCGCGGCGTCCGACGACGTCCTTCACGCGGTAGGAGTCCGGGCGGGTCAGGGACGACTCCGGGAGCGTCTCCAGGTAGCCGTCGAAGGCCGCCAGCACCTTGTAGCGCGTGGCCGCGTCCAGCTCGACGGCGCCACCGCCGGAGGCGAAGCGGCGCTCGAAGTCGCGGATCTCCGTCATCGAGTCCAGCAGCCCGAAGCGGGTCAGGGAGCGGGCGACCCGCAGGGCGCCCAGCAGCGGGCCCTCCGCGGTGTCCAGCGTGAACGGCGGCACCTCGTCGCTCTTGGCGCCGGTGGCCAGGGCGTGGATCCGCTCGCGGTACGCCTCCGCGTACACCCGCACCAGCTCGGTGATCTGCTCGTCGCTGAGCGCCTTCGCGTACCCGATCAGCGCGACGGAGGCGGCGAAGCGCTTGAGGTCCCAGGTGAAGGGCCCGACGTAGGCCTCGTCGAAGTCGTTCACGTTGAAGATCAGCCGGCCGGTGGAGTCCATGTACGTGCCGAAGTTCTCCGCGTGCAGATCGCCGTGGATCCACACCCGGGAGGTCCGGTCGTCCAGGTACGGGCCGCCGGTCTGGGAACCGAACTCGGGGTCCGCGGTCAAATCGTGGTAAAAGAGGCATGCGGTGCCGCGGTAGAACGCGAAGGCCGAGGCCGCCATCTTCCGGAACTTCACGCGGAACGCCGCCGGATCCGCGGCCAGCAGCTGGCCGAAGGCGGTGTCGAAGACGGCGAGGATCTCCTCGCCGCGGTGCTCCTCGCTGAGCTGCGGTGCCGACATGCCTGGTGCCTCCTGGTGCGGGTGGTGCCTGACGGGTGGAGCGGATCTCCACTCGGATCAACGTTCGAGGGGATGCGGGAGTGCCCGCGCCCCGGGGGCCCGCCCGACACGCGGGCCCGCCCCCGAAGGTACGCGCGGGCGGCCCACCCGTCACCCGACCACCGCCCCTCATGGAGGCGCTTCGCGCCGCGGAGTCCGTTCGGAGTGTCAGTGGCGAGGCATAGACTTCGACGCTGACCCCCCGGACTGACCGCAGCCCGTCGCCCACAGTTTTCTCAGGAGGCCGCACGTGTCCAAGCCGCCGTTCACGCACCTGCACGTCCACACCCAGTACTCGCTGCTGGACGGTGCCGCGCGGCTGAAGGACATGTTCAACGCCTGCAATGAGATGGGCATGACGCACATCGCCATGTCCGACCACGGCAACCTGCACGGGGCGTACGACTTCTTTCATTCCGCGGAGAAGGCCGGAGTCACCCCGATCATCGGGATCGAGGCGTATGTCGCCCCCGAGTCGCGCCGCAACAAGCGCAAGATCCAGTGGGGCCAGCCGCACCAGAAGCGGGACGACGTCTCCGGTTCGGGTGGTTACACCCACAAGACCATGTGGGCGACGAACAGCACCGGCCTGCACAACCTCTTCCGGCTCTCCTCCGACGCGTACGCCGAGGGCTGGCTGCAGAAGTGGCCGCGAATGGACAAGGAGACCATCAGCCAGTGGTCCGAGGGCATCGTGGCCTCCACCGGCTGCCCCTCCGGCGAGGTGCAGACCCGGCTGCGCCTCGGCCACTTCGACGAGGCCCTCAAGGCGGCCGCCGACTACCAGGACATCTTCGGCAAGGACCGGTACTTCCTGGAGCTGATGGACCACGGCATCGAGATCGAGCACCGGGTGCGCGACGGGCTCCTCGAGATCGGCAAGAAGCTCGGCATCCCGCCGCTGGTGACGAACGACTCGCACTACACGTACGCGCACGAGGCGACCGCCCACGACGCCCTGCTGTGCATCCAGACCGGCAAGAACCTCTCCGACCCGGACCGCTTCCGCTTCGACGGCACCGGCTACTACCTGAAGTCGACGGACGAGATGTACGCCATCGACTCCTCCGACGCCTGGCAGGAGGGCTGCGCCAACACGCGCCTGATCGCCGAGATGATCGACACCACCGGCATGTTCGAGAAGCGCGACCTCATGCCGAAGTTCGACATCCCCGAGGGCTACACCGAGATCACCTGGTTCCAGGAGGAGGTCCGCCGCGGCATGGCGCGCCGCTTCCCCGGCGGCGTCCCCGAGGACCGCCAGAAGCAGGCCGAGTACGAGATGGACGTCATCATCCAGATGGGGTTCCCGGGCTACTTCCTCGTGGTCGCCGACTTCATCATGTGGGCCAAGAACCAGGGCATCGCGGTCGGCCCCGGCCGAGGCTCCGCGGCCGGTTCGATCGTGGCGTACGCCATGGGCATCACCGACCTCGACCCGATCCCGCACGGTCTGATCTTCGAGCGGTTCCTCAACCCCGAGCGCGTCTCCATGCCCGATGTCGACATCGACTTCGACGAGCGTCGGCGCGTCGAGGTGATCAGGTACGTCACGGAGAAGTACGGCGCCGACAAGGTCGCCATGATCGGCACCTACGGCAAGATCAAGGCGAAGAACGCCATCAAGGACTCCGCGCGCGTGCTGGGCTACCCGTACGCGATGGGCGACCGGCTCACCAAGGCCATGCCCGCCGACGTCCTCGGCAAGGGCATCGACCTCGACGGCATCACCAACCCGGAGCACCCCCGCTACAGCGAGGCCGGCGAGATCCGCTCGATGTACGAGAACGAGCCGGACGTGAAGAAGGTCATCGACACCGCCAAGGGCGTCGAGGGCCTCGTGAGGCAGATGGGCGTGCACGCGGCCGGCGTGATCATGTCCAGCGAGCCGATCGTCGACCACGCCCCGATCTGGGTGCGGCACACCGACGGTGTGACCATCACGCAGTGGGACTACCCGCAGTGCGAGTCGCTCGGCCTGCTGAAGATGGACTTCCTCGGCCTGCGCAACCTCACGATCATGGACGACGCCGTCAAGATGGTGAAGTCCAACAAGGGCATCGACCTCGACCTGCTGTCCCTGCCGCTGGACGACCCCACGACCTTCGAACTGCTCCAGCGCGGCGACACGCTCGGCGTCTTCCAGTTCGACGGCGGCCCCATGCGCTCGCTGCTGCGGCTGATGAAGCCCGACAACTTCGAGGACATCTCCGCCGTCTCCGCGCTCTACCGTCCCGGCCCGATGGGCATGGACTCGCACACCAACTACGCCCTGCGCAAGAACGGCCTCCAGGAGATCACGCCGATCCACAAGGAGCTGGAGGAGCCCCTCCAGGAGGTCCTCGCGGTCACCTACGGCCTGATCGTCTATCAGGAGCAGGTGCAGAAGGCCGCCCAGATCATCGCGGGCTACTCGCTCGGCGAGGCCGACATCCTCCGCCGCGTGATGGGCAAGAAGAAGCCCGACGAACTGGCGAAGAACTTCGTCCTCTTCCAGGAGGGCGCCCGCAAGAAGGGCTACAGCGACGAGGCCATCCAGGCGCTGTGGGACGTGCTGGTCCCGTTCGCCGGCTACGCCTTCAACAAGGCGCACTCGGCGGCGTACGGACTGGTCTCGTACTGGACCGCGTACCTCAAGGCGAACCATCCCGCCGAGTACATGGCCGCCCTGCTCACCTCGGTCAAGGACGACAAGGACAAGTCGGCCGTCTACCTGAACGAGTGCCGGCGCATGGGCATCAAGGTGCTGCCGCCCAACGTCAACGAGTCCATGGCGAACTTCGCCGCGCAGGGCGACGACGTGATCCTCTTCGGCCTCTCCGCCGTCCGCAACGTCGGCACCAACGTGGTCGAGTCGATCATCAGGTGCCGCAAGGCCAAGGGGAAGTACGCCTCCTTCCCCGACTACCTGGACAAGGTGGAGGCGGTCGTCTGCAACAAGCGGACGACGGAGTCGCTGATCAAGGCCGGCGCCTTCGACGAGCTGGGCCACACCCGCAAGGGCCTCACCGCGCAGTACGAGCCGATGATCGACAACGTGGTCGCGGTCAAGCGCAAGGAGGCCGAGGGCCAGTTCGACCTCTTCGGCGGCATGGGCGACGAGCAGAGCGACGAGCCCGGCTTCGGACTCGACGTGGTCTTCGGCGAGGACGAGTGGGACAAGACCTATCTGCTCGCCCAGGAGCGGGAGATGCTGGGTCTCTACGTCTCCGACCACCCGCTCTTCGGCCTGGAGCACGTGCTGTCCGACAAGGCCGACGCGGGCATCTCCCAGCTCACCGGCGGCGACTTCGGCGACGGCGCGGTCGTCACCATCGGCGGCATCATCTCCGGCCTCCAGCGAAAGATGACCAAGCAGGGCAATGCCTGGGCCATCGCCACCGTCGAGGACCTGGCCGGCTCCATCGAGTGCATGTTCTTCCCGGCGACGTACCAGTTGGTGTCCACCCAACTCGTCGAGGACGCCGTGGTGTTCGTCAAGGGCCGCCTCGACAAGCGGGAGGACGTGCCCCGGCTGGTCGCCATGGAGCTGATGATCCCCGACCTGTCCAACGCGGGCACCAACGCGCCCGTCGTCCTGACCATCCCGGCCACGCGGATCACGCCGCCGATGGTCAGCCGTCTCGGCGAGATCCTCACGCACCACCGGGGCGACAGCGAGGTGCGGATCAAGCTCCAGGGGCCGACGAAGACGACGGTGCTGCGCCTGGACCGGCACCGGGTGAAGCCCGACCCCGCCCTGTTCGGCGACCTGAAGGTGCTGCTCGGGCCGTCCTGCCTGGCGGGCTGAACCGGGGGAAACCCGAGGAAACCCGAGGAAACTCGGGGAACGAGCAAGGGGCGCTCCCGGTCTCCGGGGGCGCCCCTCGTCCGTGCCGGGCCGCCACGGCCCGTCGCACGGTGGTCAGTTGTGGCCGAAGCGCTTCTGCCGCTTGCGGGAGGCCGCGTCGCCGGGCGACGTCAGCTGCGGGGAGTGCTGCTCGTCACGGTCCAGCACCGCCGACTCGGCGGTGTGCGAGGCACGCTCGGTCCGGGGCTGCTTACGTTCACGGTTGCTCTTGTTCTTGGCCATGGTGATCTGCCTCCTGAGGGGGATCTAGGGGCCAGGGCCGGAACCAGATTCACATAAGCGGATAAAGAACGCATATCGGGTAATTACCGTGCGTGACACGGCTCGTCGGGCCGCGAGGTGCCGAAACGCCACGCCGAAGATCGAGTTCGGGCCGTTAACCTCCGCGTGGTCGGGCAGACTCGAAGGAAGCCCGAAGCAAACCTCCCGGAAAGAGGGTGGATCGCGTGGACCGCTGCATCGTCCTGGTGGACGCCGGGTATCTGCTGGGGGCCGCCGCGAGTCTCCTGGCGGGAGAGCCCTCGCGCTCGCGCATCACCGTCGATCACGCCGCCCTCATCCAGGGGTTGCGCGACCGCGCCGAGTCCGACACGCAGCAGCCCCTGCTGCGCATCTACTGGTTCGACGGCGCCCCCGACCGCGTCCCGCAGCCCGAACACCGGCGGCTGCGCGTGATGCCCCGGGTCACCGTCCGACTCGGTGCCCTCACGCGCAGTGACGGACGCTGGGCCCAGAAGGGCGTGGACGCCGCCATGCACGCCGAGCTGACCGAACTGGCCCGCAACCGCGCCTGCTCCGACGTCGTCCTGGTGACCGGCGACGGCGATCTGCTGCCGGGCATGATGGCGGCCAAGGAGCACGGCGTCGCCGTCCACCTGTGGGCCGTACAGGCAGCCGACGGCGACTACAACCAGTCCGAGGACCTGGTCGCCGAGGCCGACGAGCGACGCGTCCTGGACCGTACGTGGATCACCAAGGCCGTGCGGGCCAAGGAACTCGGCGGCATCTGCGCGCCACCGCCCGTGCCCCGCCCCGAGATCGCCGCGATCCTCTCCGCACCGCTGCCCGAGTCCGCCCTCTCCGCGACCGCGGAGCGGCGCCCCGAGGAGCCGGAGCACCCCACGGCGCCCGGCGCCGCACGCAACGGCACCGAGGAGCGCGTGCCGCCCGCCAAGGGCGTCCCCACCCCCAAGGACCTCGCCGCCCTGCGCGCCCCCGGCGCCCACCCCGCCGCGCACCCCCCGACCGCCACCCTGCGCTGGTCCTCCGACAAGGGCTGGGTCGACCGGCCCGCCGGCGAGCCGTCCGAGGCCGCCTCGATGCCGACGCTGGCCCAGCTCACCACGGCCGAGCAGCGCTGGGCCGACCGCGAGGAGGACATCACCACGGTCGGCGGTGACCCGTACGAGGTCGGGCAGGTCTTCGCCCGCCGCTGGCTGGAACGCCTCGGCGACCACGGCCACCTGCAGAAACTGTCCGGGATGTACCCCCGCATCCCGCACCGCGTCGACGGGGAGCTGCTGCGCTACGCCGCCCGCTTCGGACTGCTGGCCCACAAGGACGACCAGATCGACGAGCACGACCGGTACGCGATCCGGGCCGGGTTCTGGCGGGAGATCGACGTCCGGACGGCGACCGAGCGCACCCCCGTGACGGAGTGAGGCCGGCCTCCGGCGAGGCCCTCCGGCCGTCCGCGCCCGTCCCCGGCCCTCCCCGGCTTTCCCCGGCTGAATCGACACTTATGGGCGGACCCGAGGGCGGGGCGGGCGGACGGACCCCGTAGTCTCGTCCCTTGTGAGTACGCGCGCGGCACAGGCACCTCGACCCGGTGGCGATGCCGTGTGCGCGGTGCGCGCACTGACCAAGACCTATCCGGCCGTACGCGGCCGGCGCGGCGTTCCCGCCACCCCCGAGGTGCGGGCCACCGACGACGTGACCCTGGACATCCGCCGCGGTGAGATCTTCGGCCTGCTCGGACCGAACGGCGCCGGCAAGTCCACCCTCGTACGCCAGCTCACCGGTCTGATGCGGCCCGACAGCGGCAGCGTGGAGATCCTCGGCCACGACATCGTGCGCCACCCGGAGCGGGCCGCCCGGATCCTCGCCTACCTCGGCCAGGAGTCCAGCGCCCTGGACGAGCTGACCGTGTCGCTCGCCGCCGAGACCACCGGACGGCTGCGCGGCCTGGAGGTGCGTCAGGCACGCGCCGAGCGGGACGCCGTCCTCGACGAGCTGGGACTGACCCCGCTCGCCGCCCGCCCGATCAAGAAGCTCTCCGGCGGACAGCGCCGCCTGGCCTGCTTCGCCGCCGCGCTCGTGGGGGAGCGCCCGCTGCTCGTCCTGGACGAGCCGACCACCGGCATGGACCCGGTGGCGCGGCGCGCGGTGTGGGCGGCCGTCGACCGGCGGCGCGCCGAGCGCGGTACGACCGTGCTGCTGGTCACCCACAACGTCATCGAGGCCGAGACGGTGATGGACCGGGTCGCCGTGCTGGACCGGGGACGCGTGATCGCCTGCGACACGCCCTCGGGGCTCAAGGAGAAGGTCGCCGGAGAGGTCCGCGTCGACCTGGTGTGGCGCGAGACGGCACCGCTGCACGTCCCCGAGGTCGCCGCCCTGCGCGACCGCGCCGCCGAGTCGGGACGCCGCTGGACGCTGCGGCTCGCCCCCGAGGAGGCCCGCGCGGTCGTCGCCACCGTCACCGGCGGCGCCGCCTTCGCCGCCCTGGACGACTTCACCCTGGCCACGCCCAGCCTGGAGGACGTGTACCTGGCGCTGGGCGGCGCCGCGCGGCAGGGACTGGTGAGGGCTTGAGCATCCGCACGGTGAGCACGCCGGCCGCCGCGTCCGTACCCGTCGGGGAGACCCCGTCGGGGCCCGCCGCGCAGGACACCGACGGGGCTACGAAGGACACCGACGAAGGGGAGCAGCGCGACGTGAGTGTCGTACCCGCCGATGTCGTGCCGGGCGGTGCCCTGGCCGTCGAGGAGCAGGACGCCGTCGGCCCGGCCGAGCTCGGGCCCAGGGCGCGGCTGTGGCCCTCCCTCGTGGCCGTCTACCGGGCGCAGCTGTCCCGGGCGCGGGTGGCGCGGATACCGCTGCTGTTCGTGGCCACGTTCCAGTCGATCGGCATCATGATCCTGATGCGCGGCGTCGTGGACGGCGGCGGCGAGGCGCAGGCCGTGGTCGCCGGGTCGGCGGTGCTCGTGGTGGCGTTCGTCGCCCTGAACCTCCTCGCCCAGTACTTCGGGCAGCTGCGCGCGAGCGGCGGGCTCGACCACTACGCGACGCTGCCGGTGCCGCCGGCCGCGGTGGTGCTGGGCGCGGCGGGCGCGTACGCGTCCTTCACCGTGCCGGGGACCGTGGTGACGGCGGTGTTCGGGTGCGTGCTGTTCGGGCTGCCGCTGACGCATCTGTGGGTGCTGGCGGCCGTCATCCCGCTGGCGGGCGCCGCGCTCGCCGGGCTGGGCGCGGCGCTGGGGCTGCTGGCGCCCCGGCCGGAGTTCGCCACGCTGCTGGGCCAGCTGGGCATGTCGGCGGCGCTGCTGCTGGGCGTGCTGCCGGCCGAGCGGATGCCGGAGGTGGTCCGTCTGGCCCGGGACCTGCTGCCCTCGACGTACGGCGTCGAGGCGTTCGCGCGCACCTTCGGGGAGCGGCCCGACTGGGCCTTCGTCCTCGGGGACCTCGCGGTGTGCGGCGTGGTCGGTGTGATCTCGCTGGCCGTCGCCACCTGGGCGTACCGCCGGGCCGCCGTCCGGTGACGCGCCGCACAGGCGGGTTTGGCACGATGGCGGGGTGACCGCACCTCTGACTCCGCCGCCACCGCCGAACGAACACTCGTCGTACCGGGGCGGCCCCGTGCCGCCGCCCGTCGGTGCGCACGCGGTGGGCACCGCCTACGGTGCCACGCACGACGACCACGGCGAACAGGACGGCCCCGGGATGTTGAGCGAAGTGCGTCAGGCCGCCGTCACCGTGGTGGCGGTGGCGCTCTCCGGTGTGCTGCTGGGCGTGCTGTGGTGGCAGCTGGCACCGAGCGTGCCGCTGGTCGGTGATCTCGTCGGCGACAACTGGGTCGTGTACCTCAAGGAGTCCGAGAGCGAGCAGGCGATCGGTGTCGACGGCACCTTCACGCTGCTGGCCCTCGCCTTCGGGGCGGTCAGCGCGCTGGCCGTCTTCCTGCTGCGGCGGCGCGGAGGCGTGCCGTTGGTGGTGGCGCTGGGCGTCGGAGGGCTGCTCGGGTCGCTGCTGGCGTGGCGGCTCGGGGTGTGGCTGGGCCCCGCGCAGGACGTGATCGCCCACGCCAAGGAGGCGGGCAAGGGGGTGACGTTCTCCGCGCCGCTCAAGCTGGGGGCGAAGGGCGCGTTGCTCGCGTGGCCCTTCGCGGCGCTGGTGGTCCACCTCGGTCTGACCGGGCTGTTCGGGCCCCGGGATCCGGACCCGTGGCCCGTGTACGGACAGCAGCAGCCCCCGCAGGGGCCTCAGACCGGGTCGTAGGGCGGGGTCGGTTCGCAGGGCGACGCGTCAGGCACGGCCGACGGGGGCGAGGACCGCGCCCGTGAGCCCGGCCAGGTCGTCGGGGGAGAGCTCCACCTCCAGGCCGCGGCGGCCCGCCGAGACGCAGATCGTGGGGTGACCGGAGGCCGACGCGTCCAGGACCGTCGGGAGCTTCTTGCGCTGGCCGAGCGGGGAGATGCCGCCCCGCACATAGCCCGTGGTGCGCTCGGCCAGGGCCGGGTCGGCCATCGCCGCGCGCTTGCCGCCCACCGCGGCCGCCAGCGCCTTCAGGTCCAGCTGGCCCGCCACCGGGACCACGGCGACCGTCAGCGTCCCGTCGACGTCCGCCACCAGTGTCTTGAAGACCCGCTCCGGGGAGACACCCATCGCCTCGGCCGCCTCCTCGCCGTAGGAGGGGTGGGCGGGGTCGTGGTCGTACGCGTGGACCGTGTACGCCACTCCGGCCGCCGTGAGGGCCACCGTTGCCGGGGTGCCCCCCGGCTGCTGCTTCTTCGACTTCTTCGCCATTGCGGCCAGTACCTCAGTTGAGACTCATCGGGCCGCGCGTCAGTTCCGACGCCGGCAACGACGGCAGCGTACGGATGATGGCGGTCTCGGAGCGAAGGAGTTTCAGTTCGTCCCGGAGACGGGAGGCGGTGTCCGGGGCCTGGAGCAGACGTTGCCGCGTCGGCGTGTCCAGCATCATCGCGGCGGCGACCAGGTAGGAGATCACGCCCGGTTCGTCCGGCAGTTCGGCACCCGTCGCCAGGGACCGCTCGCGTGCCCCCGCCAGCCGCTTCTGGTACTGCCGGAAGGACCGCAGCACGCCTTCGGCCAGCGCCCCCGCCTCGTCGCCGGGCTCCTCGGGCAGCGGCTCCAGCTCGGCCGTCAGGAACGGGCCCGAGGCGTCGACCGAGAGCAAGCGCACCCGGGTCGTGCCGGTCGCCAGCACCTCGAAGGTGCCGTCGGCCCGCTCGCGCACGGTCGCCGCGTCCGCGATGCAGCCCACCTTGTGGAACGCCTTGAGCGGGTCGGTGCCGAACCCGGCCGTCGGCCCGCGTTCGACCGTGGCCGTCGGGTCGGGCAGGCCGGGCTCGCTCGGGGCGACCTCGTAGCCGTCGCGGATCGCCACGACGGCGAACCGGCGCGGTTCGTCCTCGGGGGTCTTCAGCAACTCGCGCATCATGGCGCGATAGCGCTCCTCGAAGATGTTGAGCGGGAGCACCAGCCCCGGGAACAGCACCGAGTTCAGGGGGAAGAGGGGGAGCCGGACGGTGGTCACGACGCAGAAGCCTAATGGTCGCCGGGGCGGACGTGACCGACGCGCCCACTTCGTGGATGACCCGGACCCGTCGCCCCGGGCCCATGGACCGCCGCCGCGCGGACGTCCGCCCGCACCTGGAGGAAGCGGCCGAGCGGATCGTCCCCGTCCCCGCCCGGGGCTCGGTCCCAGGGGAAGGACGTGACGTACGGGCCGGTCAGACGCAGCTGTTCCGCCGCGTCCTGCACGCGCCCCAGGCGCACCAGGACGTACACCAGAAGATTCCGCAGCTCAGCCGGCCACGGCTGGGCCTCGGGGTGGGCGGCGGAGAGGGCGATGGCGCGGTCGGCCGCGGCGTCCAGCCGGGCCCGGTACGCACCGGCCGCGTCGCCCCGGCCGGGAGCGGTCAGACACGCGAAGGCCGCTCGTACCGGCAGCGCCCGGACGAGCGCGTCCTCGGGGGCGTCCTGCGCGGCGGTCTCGGCGAAGTCCAGGCACTCGCGGTGGGCGCCGGGCGAGGTCGCGGCCAGGTACTCCAGGGCGGCGACATGGCAGCCGTAGTGGTGCGGCGAACGGCGGACCGCCTGGGCCCACAGCCGGGCGAACTCGGCGTGCGGGGCGTGCGCGCCGCGTGCGGTGTCCAGCGCGGTGCGCCACGGCACGGGGTCGGGTCCGGCCGACTCGGCGGCGGCCGTGACCGAGGGGCTCACCTGGCGGAGGAGTTCGGTGCGGGCGGGGGAGTCCCAGGAGCGGTCCACCGTCAGCCGGAGCGCGACGAGACGGCCGTCGAGGTCGTCCGGGGCGGTGGTGCGCCAGTCCTCCAGCCACTCGGCACGCGAGCGCGCGAAGGCGGCGAGGCGGGTCGCGTAGCGGTCGCGGTGCTCCCACTCGGCGTTCTCGCGGGTGTGGGCGAGCAGGGCGGCGGCGGGGCCGTGGTCCCCGCGGGCCGCCGCGACCAGGGCGGGGGCGAGGCGGTCGTCGGGGGCGTCGAGGAGCACGTTGTCGTCTTCGACGGGGCGGGACGTCCGGGAGCGGGACCGGGCCCGGGCCGCCGTCCGGAGGAACGCGCGCAGCATGGCCTGTACGACGGCTGACGGTTCGTGATGGTTGTGCGGCCTCGGCTTCGCCTTCGGCCGTTCGGGTACCCGTCCGCACCCGTGCGGCTTTCGCCGTCGGGCGCGGGAGGCCCCGGCGGGGCGTTCCCGCGGTCCGCGGCGGTCCGCGGCGGTCCGCGGCGGTCGGCGGCGGTCGGCGGCGGTCGGGGGCGGTCGGGGGATGGGCGGGCCGGAGGGCGCCCCGGCACCGCCGGCCGAGTCCGGGCGCCCTGCTGCCCCGGGCGGGCGGCGCGCCTCCCCGCGACCGGGAACCGCGCTGCCCTACGCGATCAGCTACGGCGGAGCAGTCGGGTCGCGCCCGCCGCCACCGTCGTCGCCAGGATCCAGCCCAGCAGGATCAGGGCCGTCGCCAGCCACTGCCAGCCGTCGCGGAGCTGCCAGAAGCCGACCTGGCCCAGGTCGATCACCGGCAGCAGCAGGTCGAGGGCGAAGAGGGCGGGGTTCCAGTCGGGATGCTCGCCGCTCTTCAGCGGCGGCGGGTCGGCGCGCGCGAAGGCGAGCGAGCCCGCCGCCCACAGCACCGCCATCCAGACCGCGGCCCGGCCCGGCCGGTAGCCGTAGGCGACCGTCCAGTCCTGCGCGTACCCCACCAGCTTCGCGGCGATGGGCAGGCTCTCGCGGCGCCTGCGGTGCTTGGCGAGCAGCACCTCGCGGGCGTCCTCGTCCTCGCCCCCGGCCCGCAGCACGGCGGCGAGCCGCTCGTACGGCTCCGGGTTGTACTCGGCGGTCGCGGCGCCCACCCACCGCAGCCGCTTCGCCAGCGGGAACGGCCCCCGCGGCACGAGGTTCTCGTAGGCGAAGCCGCCCATGTGCAGCCGGCCCGGGCCGGGCCAGCTGTCCGCCCGGTCCATCAGATTGACCACCCGCGCCCCCGACAGCACCACCCGGCCGCGCGCCGGCCGCTCGCCCAGGAACCGCAGCTCGGGCGTCTGCACCCGGCGCAGCGACAGCTCCTGGTCGTCGGTGAAGGTGAACCGGGCGTGCTCGAAGTCGACCGCGTCGCCGAACCGCCCGTCGTCCAGCCGCACCCCGCCCTCGCACTCGAACCGCTGGATCCGCGTCCCCTGCGCCGGAGTGGTGCCCCGCAGCAGCGGGCTGCCCAGGCCCGCCGGCGTCAGGTACAGCGTGCGCTCCACCGCCAGCCGCGGCGCGTTCAACGCGTGCCGTGTGTACGGGTTGAGCAGCCGGGCGCCGCGCAGGCTCAGCGAGACGCCGACCTGGGCGCTGCGCAGGCTCACCTCGCCGTACGACTCCAGCATCTCGGCCTGGAGATCCTGCCCGACGGTGAGTCCGTCCGCGGCGATGGCGCGGCCGCTGCGGTCCCGGTGCACGATCGCCTGGCTGAGCAGCAGGTCGGTGCCTATCTGCGCGTCGGTGAGCCGGATCCCGGCCCGGAACCGGCAGCGCGGCAGATGCAGATCGCCCTCGGTCTGCAGCCGGGCCGCCTCCAGCCGCGGCACCGAGCAGTCGACCAGGCGCAGGGTCGTGAAGCGGGTCTCCGGCAGCAGCACCTCCCGCTCGAAGCGACAGCCCCGCAGCTCGACGTACGGCACCACCGTGCCGCCCGCGAGGTCCATGGTGTCGCTGATCCGGACGCCCACGAGCTGCAGCGAGGACACGCGGCCCGCGAGCGCGGGCGGACCGTCGAGAAGCAGCCAGCACACGATGCGGGCCCGCACGGTCCGCTCGAGCCCCCACGGGTGCCCGCCGTGCGGGTCGTCGACGAGCGCGTCGCCGCTGCTCAGGTCATACACGCTGCCGTTGCGGAAGGCCTGCCACATGCCGGCCTCGGCGGTGGTCAGGTCGTCCGGCAGCTCTCCGTCACGGTGGCCGGCCCCCTCGGTCACGGCACTTCACTCCCTCCTCGGCTACTCGCGAGTCGCTCACGCTTCGTACAACCGTTCATGCCCACTGGGTGACGCGCCGAACACTCAAAGTGAGGAGGATCTTCCCGGCCCCGCCGCCGGCGGCGACGACCCGTCGCGGTCTGTATCAGCCATTGATACGCGCGGACGGTCCTCGACGCGGGTCTGAGAGAATTGGTTCCGTGATCTCCCGAATCGATCTGCGCGGCGACGCCCTCCCCGAGGGCCCCGCCCTGCGCGACCTGCTGCCCCGAGCCGACTTCGACGTCGCGGCCGCCCTGGAGAAGGTGCGCCCGATCTGCGAGGCCGTGCATCATCGTGGCGACGCGGCGCTGATCGACTTCGCCGAGCAGTTCGACGGGGTCGAGCTGGACCAGGTCCGGGTCCCGGCCGCCGCGCTCACGCGCGCGCTGGAGGAGCTCGACCCGGCCGTGCGCGCGGCCCTGGAGGAGTCCATCCGCCGCGCCCGCCTCGTCCACCGCGAGCAGCGCCGTACGACCCACACCACGCAGGTCGTGCCCGGCGGCTCGGTCACCGAGAAGTGGGTGCCGGTCGAGCGGGTCGGCCTGTACGCGCCGGGCGGGCGCTCGGTCTACCCGTCTTCCGTGATCATGAACGTGGTGCCCGCGCAGGAGGCCGGCGTCGAGTCGGTCGCGCTCGCCTCCCCGGCCCAGGCCGAGTTCGGCGGGCTCCCGCACCCCACGATCCTCGCCGCCTGCGCCCTGCTCGGCGTCGACGAGGTGTACGCGGCCGGTGGCGCCACCGCCGTCGCGATGTTCGCGTACGGCACCGAGTCCTGCCCGCCCGCCAACATGGTCACCGGCCCCGGCAACATCTGGGTCGCCGCCGCCAAGCGCTACTTCACCGGCAGGATCGGCATCGACGCCGAGGCCGGCCCGACCGAGATCGCGGTCCTCGCCGACGCCACCGCCGACCCGGCGCACGTCGCCTCCGACCTGATCAGCCAGGCCGAGCACGACCCGCTGGCCGCCGCCGTCCTGGTCACCGACTCCGTGGAGCTCGCGGACGCGGTCGAGCGGGAGCTGGAGCCGCAGGTCGCGGCCACCAAGCACATCGACGACCGGATCGTCCCGGCCCTGAAGGGCCGCCAGTCCGCGATCGTGCTGGTCGACGGCATCGACGAGGGCCTGCGCGTGGTCGACGCCTACGGCGCCGAGCACCTGGAGATCCAGACCGCCGACGCCGCGGCCGTCGCCGACCGCGTCAAGAACGCCGGCGCGATCTTCGTCGGCCCCTGGGCGCCCGTGTCCCTCGGCGACTACGCGGCCGGATCCAACCACGTCCTGCCCACCGGCGGCTGCGCCTGCCACTCCTCGGGGCTGTCCGTGCAGTCCTTCCTGCGCGGCATCCACATCGTCGACTACACGCGGGACGCGCTGGCCGAGGTCGCGCACCACGTGGTGACGCTGGCGGAGGCGGAGGACCTGCCCGCGCACGGCGCGGCGATCAAGGCGAGGTTCGACTGGAAGGTTCCCGAGGGCAAGTGACCGGCATCGACGATCTCCCCGTACGGGACGAGCTGCGCGGCAAGTCCCCCTACGGCGCGCCCCAGCTGGACGTGCCGGTACGGCTGAACACCAACGAGAACCCCTACCCGCTGCCCGAGGCGCTGGTCGAGCGGATCACCGAGCGGGTCCGCGAGGCCGCCCGCGGCCTGAACCGCTACCCGGACCGGGACGCGGTCGAGCTGCGCACCAGGCTCGCCGAGTACCTGACCGACACCTCCGGGTACGCCGTGGACGCGCGCCACGTCTGGGCGGCCAACGGCTCCAACGAGGTCATCCAGCAGCTGCTGCAGACCTTCGGCGGGCCGGGCCGCACCGCGATCGGCTTCGAGCCCTCGTACTCGATGCACGGCCTCATCGCACGCGGTACGGGCACCGGCTGGATCTCCGGCCCGCGCCACGAGGACTTCACCATCGACGTCCCCGCCGCCGAGAAGGCCGTCGCCGAGCACCGCCCGGACGTCGTCTTCATCACCACTCCCAACAACCCCACCGGCAACGCGGTCCCGCCGGAGACGGTCCTCGCGCTCTACGAGGCCGCCCAGGCGGCCAAGCCGTCCATGGTGGTCGTGGACGAGGCCTACGTCGAGTTCAGCCACGGCGACTCGCTGCTGCCGCTGCTGGAGGGCCGGCCGAACCTCGTCGTCTCCCGCACGATGTCGAAGGCGTTCGGCGCGGCGGGCCTGCGCCTGGGCTATCTCGCCGCGCACCCGGCCGTCGTCGACGCCGTCCAGCTCGTACGGCTGCCGTACCACCTGTCGGCCGTCACCCAGGCGACCGCGCTGGCCGCCCTGGAGCACACCGGCACGCTGCTGAAGTACGTCGAGCAGCTGAAGACCGAGCGGGACCGGCTGGTCGCCGAACTGCGTGCCGTCGGCTACGAGGTGACCGAGTCGGACGCCAACTTCGTCCAGTTCGGGCGGTTCGCGGACGCGCACGCCACCTGGCGGAAGATCCTCGACCGGGGCGTCCTGGTCAGGGACAACGGCGTACCGGGATGGCTGCGGGTCACCGCCGGCACCCCGGAGGAGAACGACGCGTTCCTCGACGCGGTACGCGAACTGAAGAAGGAACAGGAGCAGAACGCATGAGCCGCGTAGGGCGCGTGGAGCGCACCACCAAGGAGACCTCGGTCCTCGTCGAGATCGACCTCGACGGCACCGGCAAGACCGACATCGCCACCGGCGTCGGCTTCTACGACCACATGCTCGACCAGCTCGGCCGGCACGGTCTGTTCGACCTGACCGTGAAGACCGACGGCGACCTGCACATCGACTCCCACCACACCATCGAGGACACCGCCCTCGCGCTGGGCGCCGCCTTCAAGCAGGCCCTCGGCGACAAGGTGGGCATCTACCGCTTCGGCAACTGCACGGTCCCGCTGGACGAGTCCCTCGCCCAGGTCACCGTCGACCTCTCCGGCCGCCCCTACCTCGTGCACACCGAGCCCGAGAACATGGCGCCGATGATCGGCGAGTACGACGTGACGATGACCCGGCACATCCTGGAGTCGTTCGTCGCGCAGGCGCAGATCGCGCTGCACGTGCACGTGCCCTACGGGCGCAACGCGCACCACATCGTGGAGTGCCAGTTCAAGGCGCTGGCCCGGGCGCTGCGCTACGCGTCCGAGCGCGACCCGCGCGCGGCCGGCATCCTGCCTTCCACGAAGGGCGCGCTGTAACCCATGACCGGTTCGTCCACCGCACTGATCGTCGTCGGCCTGTTCTTCATCGGCGGCATCATCTCCTTCGCCAAGCAGCAGATGCCCAAGGGCCTCATCGTGCTGCTCTCCATCGGCGCCGCGCTGTGTCTCTTCGCGGGCGTCCTGAGGCTGGAGGTCTGGAATTGACCTCGGTGAACCCCAAGCGCGTCGTCGTCTTCGACTACGGCTTCGGCAACGTCCGCTCCGCCGAGCGCGCCCTCGCGCGCGCGGGGGCCGACGTCGAGATCACCCGTGACTACGACAAGGCCATGAACGCCGACGGGCTGCTGGTCCCGGGCGTCGGCGCCTTCGCCGCCTGCATGGACGGTCTGAAGGCCGCCCGGGGCGACTGGGTCGTCGAGCGCCGACTGGCGGGCGGGCGCCCGGTGATGGGCATCTGCGTCGGTATGCAGATCCTGTTCGCGCGCGGCATCGAGCACGGCGTCGAGGCCGAGGGCCTGGACGAGTGGCCCGGCACGGTCGGCCCGCTCCAGGCCGACATCGTGCCCCACATGGGCTGGAACACCGTCGAGGCACCGGCCGACTCCCAGCTCTTCGCCGGCCTGGACGCGGACGCCCGCTTCTACTTCGTGCACTCCTACGCCGTCCACGACTGGACCCTGGAGTCGCACAACCCGCTGATCGCCGCCCCCAAGGTCACCTGGACCACGCACGGCAAGCCCTTCGTGGCCGCCGTGGAGAACGGCGCCCTGTGGGCCACCCAGTTCCACCCGGAGAAGTCCGGCGACGCCGGCGCCCAGCTCCTCACCAACTGGATCGAGACCCTGTAGAGATGAGCCCGGTAGAGATGAGCAAGCTCGAACTCCTTCCCGCCGTCGACGTCCGCGACGGCCAGGCCGTCCGCCTCGTGCACGGCGAGTCCGGCACCGAGACCTCCTACGGCTCCCCGCTGGAGGCCGCCCTCGCCTGGCAGCGCTCCGGCGCCGAGTGGCTGCACCTGGTGGACCTGGACGCCGCCTTCGGCACCGGGGACAACCGCGAGCTGATCGCCGAGGTCGCGAAGGCCATGGACATCAAGGTGGAGCTGTCCGGCGGCATCCGCGACGACGACACCCTCGCCGCCGCCCTCGCCACCGGCTGCACGCGCGTGAACCTGGGCACGGCCGCCCTGGAGACCCCCGAGTGGGTCGCCAAGGTCATCGCCGAGCACGGCGACAAGATCGCGGTCGGTCTCGACGTACGGGGCACCACGCTCCGCGGCCGCGGCTGGACCCGCGACGGCGGCGACCTCTACGAGACGCTGGACCGCCTCAACAAGGAGGGCTGCGCCCGGTACGTCGTCACCGACATCGCCAAGGACGGCACCCTCCAGGGCCCCAACCTGGACCTCCTGAAGAACGTCTGCGCGGCGACCGACCGCCCGGTCGTGGCGTCCGGCGGCGTGTCGTCCCTGGACGACCTGCGCGCCATTGCCGGTCTCGTCCCGGCCGGTGTCGAAGGGGCCATCGTCGGGAAGGCCCTGTACGCGAAGGCGTTCACTCTGGAAGAGGCCTTGGAGGCTGTGTCGACATGACGTCCGAAGCCGTACGGCGCGTGCAGAGCGGAAGTCCCTGGGAAGAGTCCTTCGGTTTCGCACGGGCCGTCGCGGCGGGCGACCGTGTCATCGTGGCGGGTACGACCGCCTTCAAGGGCGACGTGCTGTACGGCGACGGCGACCCGTACGAACAGACCAAGGTGGCCTTGGCCACCGCGGTCGAGGCGATCGCCGAGTTCGGGCTCGCCGTCGAGTCCGTGATCCGCACCCGTGTGTACCTGGCCCATTCGCGCGACGTGGACGCGGCGGGCCGGGCTCACAAGGAGATGTTCGACTCGGTGCGCCCGGTCACGACCCTGCTGGTCGTGGAGGGCTTCATCGACTCGCGGGTGCTGGTGTCAGTCGAAGTGGAAGCGTATAGAGGAGCCGTGGATTCATGACCCTGGCGGTCCGAGTCATCCCCTGCCTGGACGTGGACAACGGCCGGGTCGTCAAGGGCGTCAACTTCCAGAACCTGCGCGACGCGGGTGACCCCGTCGAGATGGCCAAGGTGTACGACGCCGAGGGCGCCGACGAGTTGACGTTCCTGGACATCACCGCCTCGTCGGGCAACCGCGAGACGACGTACGACGTGGTGCGCCGCACCGCCGAGCAGGTGTTCATCCCGCTGACCGTCGGCGGCGGTGTGCGCACCGCAGAGGACGTGGACAAGCTGCTGCGGGCCGGCGCGGACAAGGTGGGCGTGAACACGGCCGCCATCGCCCGCCCGGACCTGATCCGCGAGATCGCCGAGCGCTTCGGCCGCCAGGTCCTCGTCCTGTCGGTCGACGCCCGCCGCGGCGAGTCGGGCACCTTCGAGGTGACCACCCACGGCGGCCGGCGCGGCACCGGCATCGACGCGGTGGAGTGGGCGCACCGGGCTGCCGAGCTGGGTGCGGGGGAGATCCTGCTGAACTCGATGGACGCGGACGGCACGAAGGACGGCTACGACCTGGAGATGATCGCGGCGGTCCGCAAGCACGTGACCGTCCCGGTGATCGCCTCCGGCGGCGCGGGCCGCCTCGCCGACTTCGCTCCCGCCGTGGCCGCGGGCGCGGACGCGGTTCTGGCGGCGTCCGTCTTCCACTTCGGCGACCTGCGCATCGGCGAGGTGAAGGAGACGCTGCGGGGAGCGGGGCACCCCGTCAGGTAGAACGAGACGAAAGCGAAGTGATGCGAAAGAGAAGTTGTGCAATATTTATTGCGCAACTTCTCTTTCGCGTTCTATCGTGAGGGCATGCTGAGCCCGGAGAACCGCCCCATCACCGACCTGGGCACCCTCAAAGCCCTGGCTCACCCCCTGCGCATGCAGCTCTACCGCGGGCTGTGCGTGGCGCGCACGGCGACCGCGTCGCAGCTCGCCGAGCAGGTCGACGAGGCGGTCTCCCTGGTCAGCTACCACCTGCGCAAGCTCGCCGAGCACGGACTGGTCGAGGAGGCCGAGCCGCAGAGCGCGGACGGCCGGGAGCGCTGGTGGCAGCCCGCTTCCGACCGGGTGAGCATCCGCGACGAGAACTTCCGCGATGCCCCCGAGCGAGCCGCCGCCCACCTCGCGGCCACCCGGCTCTTCCACCGGCAGCGCGCCGACATGTACCGCCGCTACCTGGACGAACGCCCCACCTGGGGACCCGAGTGGAACTCCGCCGCCCCCGACAACGAGTCCCTGCTGCGGCTGACCCCCGCCGAACTGGCCGAACTGGGCGAGGAACTGCTGGCCCTGGCGAAGAAGTACGACGAGAAGGGCCGCGCCGCCGAAGCCGCCGGCGACACCGAAGGGCGCGAGAACGTGGCGCTGCACGTGTACGGGTTCCCGTTCCGTGTCTGAGGGGACCACGTCCGTGCCGGACGCGCTCACACTCCGGGCCACCCCCGCCGTACCCGCCCACCGCGACTCCAACGTCCTGCGCTGGGTCGCCGCCTACACCGCCTCCATGGTCGGGGACACCGTCTTCTACCTCGCCCTGTCCTGGGCCGCCGTGCAGAACGGCACTCCCGCCGAGGCCGGGGTCGTCACGGCCGTGAGTGCGGTGCCGAGGGCGCTGCTCCTGCTCGGCGGCGGTGTGGTCGCCGACCGGCTGGGGCCGCGCAGGGTCGTCATCGGCAGCGACGCCGTACGGTGCGTCACGGTCCTCGCGGTCGCCGCGATGCTCTTCGCGACCGACCCCGGGCTGTGGCTGCTGGCCCTGCTCGCCGTCGTCTTCGGCATCGTCGACGCCGTGTTCATGCCCGCCGTCGGAGCGCTCCCGGCCCGGATCACCGGCAAGGACCAGCTCGCCCGCGTCCAGGGCATGCGCGGCCTCGCCGTGCGCTTCGCCGCCGTCGTGGGTGCCCCGCTCGGCGGGCTCGGCGTGGCGGTCGGCGGTGCGGCGGCGGCCTTCGCGTGCGCGGGGCTGCTGATCGCCGTGTCCGTGCCGCTGCTGATCTCCGTACGGATGCGCGAGCTGCCCCCCGACGACGCGACCGGCACGCCCGCCGCGCGGGAGACGACCGCCTGGCGGGACCTGACGGGCGGGCTCCGCTACGTCCGCCGGCACCGCGTCCTCGGCCCGCTGATGGTGGCCATCGCCCTCGGCGACCTCGGCTTCGTCGGCCCGCTCAACGTCGGTCTCACCCTGCTCGCGGACGAGCGCGGCTGGGGCGCGTCCGGCATGGGCTGGGTGCTCGCGGGATTCGGCACGGGGGCCGGAGCCGCCGCCCTGCTGCTGACCGTGCGGGGACGCCTGCCGCGCGCCGGGTGTGTCGCCGCCGGCGCCCTCATCCCCGGCGCGGCCGCGATCGGCACCCTCCCGCACGCGCCCGGCCTCGCCACGGCCGTCGGCACCGCGGTGGTCGTCGGGCTGCTCACCGGGCTCAGCGGCGCCATGTGCGGGGCCCTGCTGCAGACCCAGTCCGACCCCGCCCACCTGGGGCGTGTCACCGCGGTCGCCGGGATCGTCAGCCTGGGCGTCGCACCGCTGAGCATGCCGCTGTCCGCCGCCGCCATCGGCGTCTGGGGCACCGGCCCGGTCTTCGCCGTCAGCGCCGCGGTCTGCGCGCTCGGCGGAGTCGTCGCCCTGGGGGCGCCGGGCGTACGGCGGGCCGAACTGCCCGGGTAGCCGCCCCGGACCGTCTCAGATGCCGAGCTGCTTCGTCTCGTGCAGTGTGGCGATCGCGTCCTTCTCGCCCTCCAGCTCCACTTTCGCCACGCTCTGCCGCCCGTACGCGAACAGCAGCAGCTCGGACGGCTCGCCCGTCGCCGTCACCACCGGCGTACCGCGATGGGCGACCGCCGTCTGGCCGTTCGGGCGGCGCAGCACCAGGCCGGTCGGGATGCCCCGGCCCATCAGCCGGGCGGCACGCTCCAGCCGGGACCACAGGGTGTCCTGGAAGACCGGGTCCAGCTCCCGCGGCGACCAGTCCGGCTGGGCACGGCGGACGTCCTCGGTGTGGACGTAGAACTCCACCGTGTTCGCCGCCTCGTCGACCTGCTTGAGCGTGAACGGCGAGAACCGCGGCGGGCCGGTGCGGATGAGCTGGATCAGCTCCTCGTACGGCTTCGCACCGTACTCCTCCATCACCCGGTCCAGCCGGGACGCCAACTGCTTGATCAGGGTGCCGCCGGCCGCGTCCGGCCGGCGCTCGCGCACCACCACGTGCGCGGCGAGGTCACGGGTCTGCCAGCCCTCGCACAGAGTGGGGGCGTCCGGGCCCGCCGTCTCCAACAGATCGGCGAGCAGAAGTCGTTCACGCTTGGCGAAAGTCGACATGGAGTCAGCCTACGGCGGTCGGCCGGGTCCGCCCAATGGACAACACCGGGGCGTGTCCGTCCCGCGCGGCACAATGGGCGCATGACCAGCAGCTCCCCCGCCGACGGCTCCTCCGGGCGCCCCGGCCCGCTCGCCCCGGAGATCGCCGCACGCCTCAAGCGCAGCGCAGACGGCCTCCTGCCCGCCATCGCCCAGCAGTACGACACCGGGGAGGTGCTGATGCTCGGCTGGATGGACGACGAGGCACTGCACCGCACGCTGACCACGGGCCGCTGCACCTACTGGTCGCGCAGCCGTCAGGAGTACTGGGTCAAGGGGGACACCTCGGGACACTTCCAGTGGGTGAAGTCCGTCGCCCTGGACTGCGACGCCGACACCGTGCTGGTCAAGGTCGACCAGGTCGGTGCCGCCTGCCACACCGGCGCCCGCACCTGCTTCGACGCCGACGTGCTCCTCACGGACGCCGTGGACGGTGCGGACGGCTCGGATGCCGCCACGCCCGCCGCGGATCAGTAGGGTCTGCCGCCATGGACGTCATGGACCTCGACACCTTCCGCAAGCTGGCCGCCGACCGCCGGGTCGTCCCGGTCAGCCGCAAGCTCCTCGCCGACGGCGACACCCCGGTCGCGCTCTACCGCAAGCTCGCCGCCGAGCGCCCCGGCACCTTCCTGCTGGAGTCCGCCGAGAACGGACGCTCCTGGTCCCGGTACTCCTTCGTCGGCGTCCGCAGCGCCGCCACCCTCACCGAGAAGGACGGGCAGGCCCACTGGCAGGGCACCCCACCCGTCGGCGTCCCCACGGGCGGCGACCCGCTCGCCGCCCTGCGCGCCACCGTCGAGGCGCTGCACACCCCCCGAGACCTCGCCCACGACCTGGGCCTGCCGCCCTTCACCGGCGGCATGGTCGGCTACCTCGGCTACGACATCGTCCGGCGCCTGGAGAAGGTCGGCCCCGGCGAGCGCGACGACCTGAAGCTCCCCGAGCTGACCATGCTGCTCACCAGCGACCTCGCCGTCATGGACCACTGGGAGGGCTCGGTCCTGCTGATCGCCAACGCGATCAACCACAACGACCTGGAGACCGGCGTCGACGAGGCCTACGCCGACGCGGTCGCCCGCCTGGACGCCATGGAGGCCGACCTCACGCGCGCGGTGGCTCAGCCCCCGGCCGCGCTGCCGCCCTCCGAGCTGCCCGAGTACACCGCGCTGTGGGGCGGCCCCGACTTCCAGGAGGCCGTCGAGGACATCAAGGAGCGCATCCGCGCGGGGGAGGCCTTCCAGGTCGTCCCCTCCCAGCGGTTCGAGACGCCGTGCACGGCGAGCGCGCTCGACGTGTACCGGGTGCTGCGGGCCACCAACCCCTCCCCGTACATGTACCTGCTCCGCCTCGACGGCTTCGACGTCGTCGGATCGTCCCCCGAGGCCCTGGTCAAGGTCGAGGACGGGCGGGCCATGGTCCACCCCATCGCCGGCACCCGTCCCCGCGGCGCCACCCCGCAGGAGGACCAGGCCCTCGCCGACGAGCTGCTCGCCGACCCCAAGGAGCGCGCCGAGCACCTCATGCTCGTCGACCTCGGCCGCAACGACCTCGGACGCGTCTGCGAACCCGGCTCCGTCGAGGTCGTCGACTTCATGTCCGTCGAGCGGTACTCGCACGTCATGCACATCGTCTCGACGGTCACCGGACGGGTCGCCCAGGGCCGCACCGCCTTCGACGTCCTCACCGCCTGCTTCCCGGCCGGCACCCTCTCCGGTGCCCCCAAGCCGCGCGCCCTGCAGATCATCGACGAACTCGAGCCCTCCCGGCGCGGCCTGTACGGCGGCTGTGTCGGCTACCTCGACTTCGCGGGCGACTCCGACACCGCGATCGCCATCCGCACGGCACTGCTGCGCGACGGCACCGCCTACGTGCAGGCCGGTGCCGGGATCGTCGCCGACTCCGACCCGGTCGCCGAGGACACCGAGTGCCGCAACAAGGCGGCGGCGGTGCTGCGAGCAGTGCACACGGCCAACCGGCTGGGGCGATAGGGCCATTCTCACGCCGCTGATTCGGAACCCCGGGTGACGGTTCGCCCGGGGTTCGGGTGATAGTGGAGTACGTGACAGCTGTTCCTCACCCCCGCACCCCCGCCGCAGGACCCGCCCGGGCCGGCCGCAGAAGCCTCGCCGTCGCCCTGCTGTGCGGCGCGCTCGGCGCCGCCGTCGCCCTGCTCGCCACCCGGCAGGAGTGGGCGGAGGGCACCGCGACCGTGGCCGGCGGCGCGTTTCCGCTGACGGCCAAGGGCAGCGACGTCACGGGCGTACCCGCGGCGCTCGCCATAGTGGGCCTCGCCGCGCTCGTCGCCGTCTTCGCCGTCCGCCGCGCGGGCCGCCTCGCCGTCGCCGCCCTGCTCACGCTGAGCGGCGCCGGCACCGTCGCCGCCGCCCTGGTCGGCGCCTCCGACAGCTCCGCGCTGGACGAGCAGGCGGCCAAGGCCGCCGGAGACACCTCGGCCACCGTGGACGCCCTCACCCACACCGCCTGGCCCTACGTCGCGGCCGTCGGCGGCGCCCTGCTCCTGCTGGCCGGGCTGCTCGCCCTGCGCTACGGCCGCCTGTGGCCCGCGATGTCCGGCCGCTACGAGCGGGACGGCACCCCCCGCCCGCGCCGCAGGCCGCAGACCGTCGACCCCGACCGGCCCGAGGACCTGTGGAAGGCCCTGGACCGCGGCGAGGACCCGACCGGAGCCTGACCCGCCGCGCGGGTGGAGCACCCCCGCTCATGGCGCGCGCGCCCGTGCGGGACAATGGGCACGAGCGTCCTGCTCAGACACGGCACACAGCAACGAGGAGCAAGCAATGGCGGGCAGCAGCCACGGTCACACCCCGGCCGCCTGGACCGGTGTCATCATCGCCTTCATCGGTTTCTGCATCGCGGGCATGTTCATGGTGGCGGCCCAGCCGGTCGGCTTCTGGGCGGGCATGGCGGTCGTGCTCCTCGGTGGCCTCGTGGGCGCCGTCATGCGCTCGATGGGTCTCGGCCAGCCGAAGCAGAACCACCCCGTGCACAAGGTCGCCGACGAGCGCGCCGCGGCCGGCGCCAAGGGCTGACGCCACCCGGCGATCACACACCGCGTCGTGAGGGGCGCGTCCGGCACCCAGGTACCGGACGCGCCCCTCATGTGCGGGTACGGACGGTGCGGGGCAGAATGCGGGTCGTGGACGCCCAGAGCCCGAACCCGACACCGAGCAGAACCGCATCCGTACCTGCACCCGCACCTGCTCCTGCATCCGCAGATGCACCCGCGCCCCCGTCCCGCACCTCGGCCGTCGCGCGGCTGGCCGTCCCCGCGGGCGTCCTCGCGGCCGTCGTCGGCGCCTTCGCGTACGTCGGGAGCGTGGACCCCAACGAGCCCGGCCACTACCCCGTCTGCCCCCTGCTGCGCTTCACCGGCCTGTACTGCCCCGGCTGCGGTGGCCTGCGCAGCGCCCACGCGTTCGTCCACGGCGACCTGCCGGCCGCGCTGCACGCCAACGCGCCTGCCGTACTCGGCTATCTGGGCTTCGCCGCGCTGTGGACCGTCTGGGTGGTCCGCGCGGTGCGCGGCCGGCCGTTGCGGATCGACCTCGGCCCGGTCCACCTCTGGACGCTGGGGACGTTGTTGCTGGTCTTCACGGTTGTCCGGAACCTGCCGTTCGGTGGCTGGCTCCTGCCTTGATCGCCCGACGAATGTCCAGGTAGTGGGACCGGCGTCAACCGGATGCGAGGCCCCCGCCCCGCTCCGGATACCATCAAAGTGACCACAGCTTCACCCGTCTGAAAGGGGGCCGCTCGCGTGAGTGTGCTCGACGAGATCATCGACGGAGTCCGTGCCGACCTCGCGGAGCGGCAGGCGCGCGTCAGCCTCGACGAGCTCAAGGAGCGCGCGGCCAAGGCTCGCCCCGCCAAGGACGGCGTGTCCGCACTGCGCGGCGACGGCGTCAAGGTGATCTGCGAGGTCAAGCGCTCCAGCCCGTCCAAGGGCGCGCTGGCGGCCATCGCCGACCCGGCCGGACTCGCCGCGGACTACGAGGCGGGCGGCGCCGCCGTCATCTCCGTCCTCACCGAGCAGCGCCGCTTCGGCGGCTCGCTGGCCGACCTGGAGGCCGTCCGCGCGCGCGTGGACATCCCGGTCCTGCGCAAGGACTTCATCGTCACCTCGTACCAGCTCTGGGAGGCACGCGCGTACGGCGCCGACCTCGTGCTGCTGATCGTCGCCGCCCTCGAACAGCCGGCCCTGGAGTCGCTGATCGAGCGCGCCGAGTCCATCGGTCTCACCCCGCTCGTCGAGGTGCACGACGAGGACGAGGTCGAGCGCGCGGTCGAGGCCGGCGCCAAGGTCATCGGCGTCAACGCGCGCAACCTGAAGACGCTCGAGGTCGACCGCGGCACCTTCGAACGGGTCGCCCCGGAGATCCCCGCGCACATCGTCAAGGTCGCCGAGTCCGGCGTCCGCGGCCCGCACGACCTCATCGCCTACGCCAACGAGGGCGCCGACGCCGTCCTGGTCGGCGAGTCCCTGGTCACCGGCCGCGACCCGAAGTCGGCGGTCTCCGACCTGGTGGCGGCGGGCGAACACCCGGCACTCCGGCACGGCCGCGGCTGACCCCCGGTAGGCTGATCCCGATGACCTCCCTGCTCACCCTGGCCACCAGGGACCCCTACGCGCGCCTGGCCCGCGGCTGCCGCCCACGCGGCTGCCGCGCCCCCGCCCGCCGGGTCCACGGCCGCAGGGTGCGGTACGTCATCGGTGATGAGCCGGGGCAGGTCAACGGCATGCGATGGCCTCAGCGCCCCGTAAGGGGCGCGGGGCTGTATTGAATCTGCGACTCCGTCGCGTGTGCGCGAGCAACCACGCACGGCCCGCAGCGGCCTGATCTCCCCCGCCCCCACGGCGAATCTGCCCGACCAGACACTCACCGTGAGGTACACGCATGCCCAGCAACTTCTTCATCCCCGACCCGGAGGGTCAAGTCCCCACCGCCGAGGGCTACTTCGGCGCGTTCGGGGGCAAGTTCATCCCCGAGGCCCTCGTCGCGGCGGTCGACGAGGTCGCCGTCGAGTACGACAAGGCCAAGTCCGACCCGGAGTTCGCCCGTGAGCTGGACGACCTCCTCGTCCACTACACCGGCCGCCCCTCGTCCCTCACCGAGGTCCCCCGTTTCGCCGCCGAGGCCGGCGGAGCCAGGATCTTCCTCAAGCGCGAGGACCTCAACCACACCGGCTCCCACAAGATCAACAACGTCCTCGGCCAGGCCCTGCTCACCAAGCGCATGGGCAAGACCCGCGTGATCGCCGAGACCGGTGCCGGCCAGCACGGCGTGGCGACGGCGACGGCCTGCGCGCTCTTCGGCCTCGACTGCACCATCTACATGGGTGAGATCGACACCCGGCGCCAGGCCCTCAACGTGGCCCGCATGCGCATGCTCGGCGCCGAGGTCATCGCCGTAAAGTCCGGCAGCCGCACGCTGAAGGACGCCATCAACGAGGCCTTCCGCGACTGGGTCGCCAACGTCGACCACACCCACTATCTGTTCGGCACCGTCGCCGGACCCCACCCCTTCCCGGCGATGGTGCGCGACTTCCACCGCGTCATCGGCGTCGAGGCCCGCCGCCAGCTGCTGGAGCAGGCCGGACGTCTCCCCGATGCCGCGATCGCCTGCGTCGGCGGCGGCTCCAACGCCATCGGCCTCTTCCACGCCTTCATCCCCGACGCGGACGTCCGCCTCATCGGCTGCGAGCCCGCCGGGCACGGCATCGAGACCGGCGAACACGCGGCCACCCTGAGCGCGGGCGAGCCGGGCATCCTGCACGGTTCCCGGTCCTACGTCCTCCAGGACGACGAGGGCCAGATCACCGAGCCGTACTCGATCTCGGCCGGTCTGGACTACCCGGGCATCGGCCCCGAGCACTCCTACCTCAAGGACTCCGGCCGCGGCGAGTACCGCGCGGTCACCGACGACGCCGCCATGCAGGCGCTGCGCCTGCTGTCGCGCACCGAGGGCATCATCCCGGCCATCGAGAGCGCCCACGCGCTGGCCGGCGCCCTGGAGGTCGGCCGGGAGCTGGGCAAGGACGGGCTGATCGTCGTCAACCTGTCCGGCCGCGGCGACAAGGACATGGACACCGCGGCCCGCTACTTCGGGCTGTACGACACCGACGCCGAGGTCGCCGCCGACGAGGCCGGCACCGCCGAGATCGAGGGGGACGCCAAGTGAGCGGGAACGTGCAGCTGCTGGACGAGACCCTCGCCGCGGCGAAGTCCGAGGGCCGCGCCGCCCTCATCGCCTACCTCCCGGCCGGCTTCCCGACCGTGGACGGCGGCATCGAGGCGATCAAGGCCGTGCTCGACGGCGGCGCCGACGTCGTCGAGGTGGGCCTGCCGCACAGCGACCCGGTCCTCGACGGCCCGGTCATCCAGACCGCCGACGACATCGCCCTGCGCGGTGGCGTGAAGATCGCCGACGTGATGCGCACCGTCCGCGAGACGCACGCGGCCACCGGCAAGCCGATCCTCGTCATGACGTACTGGAACCCCATCGACCGCTACGGCGTCGAGCGCTTCACCGCCGAGCTCGCCGAGGCGGGCGGCGCCGGGTGCATCCTGCCCGACCTGCCGGTCCAGGAGTCGGCGCTGTGGCGGGAGCACGCGGACAAGCACGGGCTCGCCACGGTCTTCGTGGTCGCGCCCAGCAGCAAGGACGCGCGGCTCGCCGAGATCACCGCGGCCGGCAGCGGCTTCGTCTACGCCGCCTCCCTCATGGGCGTCACCGGCACCCGTGAGTCGGTCGGCGCGCAGGCCGAGGACCTGGTGCGGCGCACCCGCGCCACCACCGACATCCCGGTCTGCGTCGGACTCGGTGTCTCCAACGCCGCTCAGGCCGCCGAGGTCGCCGGCTTCGCCGACGGCGTGATCGTCGGCTCGGCGTTCGTCAAGCGCATGCTCGACGCCACCGACGACGCGGCCGGCCTCGAGGGCGTCCGCGCGCTCGCCGCCGACCTGGCGAAGGGCATGCGCGGACAGGCGTAGGCGGGACGTCACAGCAGGTAAGTCATACGGGTCCCTCGTACGGGTGGACCTGGGGCCGGGGAGGCGCGGTGCGCCTCCCCGGTTCGTTCTGCGGGGTGTGAGCGAGAAGAACCGAGAGGGAAAGCGCACCGCCCGTCAGAAGCTGGCGGCCGAGCGCGAGAAGCAGAAGTCCCGGGACAAGCGCCGGCGCGCACTGATCGTCGGGGCGAGCGTGGTCTGCGTCCTGGGGCTCGCGGCGGTGATCGGCGTGGTCGCCGCCAACGCGGGCAAGGACGACGGCAGCGAGGAGGCCGGCCCGGTCGTGGCGCCCTCGGGCGCGCAGGGCAAGGACGGCCTCGCGATCCCCGTCGGCAAGGAGAGCGCCAAGTCGACGCTCGTCATCTGGGAGGACTTCCGCTGCCCAGCCTGCAAGGGCTTCGAGCTGGCGTACCGCGACACGATCCACGAGCTCACCGACGCCGGCAAGCTCAAGGTCGAGTACCACCTGGCGACGATCATCGACGGCAACATGGGCGGCACCGGCTCCCGCAAGGCGGCCAACGCCGCGGCCTGCGCCCAGGACGCCGGCAAGTTCACCGCGTACCACGACGTGCTGTACGACAACCAGCCGCCGGAGAGCGACGACGCCTTCGCCGACGAGGACAAGCTGCTCGAGCTGGCGCGCAAGGTCGACGGCCTCGACACGGCCCCGTTCCAGGAGTGCGTGAAGGACGGAAAGCACAACAGCTGGGTGGAGAAGTCCAACAAGGCGTTCCTCGGCGGCGGCTTCAGCGGCACGCCGACCGTGCTGCTGGACGGCAAGAACGTCTACAAGGACCAGTCCATGACCCCGGCCAAGCTGAAGAAGATGGTGGAGGACGCCAACAAGTAGGACGCCGACACGGAGGACGGCGGCGGGGCGTCCGCGGGGGCGCTCTCCGCCCGCCCGTTACGGACCCGTAGCCGGGCTGCCCGCCGCGGGTCCCGTCCGACACGGTAGCGTCGACCCTGCCATGGAACTTGCCTTCATTCCCAGCCCGTCGCGCGGGGTGCTGCACCTCGGTCCCATCCCGCTGCGCGGCTACGCGTTCTGCATCATCATCGGCGTCTTCGTTGCCGTCTGGCTCGGCAACAAGCGCTGGATCGCCCGGGGCGGGCGGGCCGGCACGGTGGCCGACATCGCAGTCTGGGCCGTTCCCTTCGGTCTGATCGGCGGCCGGCTCTACCACGTGATCACGGACTACCAGCTGTACTTCAGCGAGGGCCGTGACTGGGTCGACGCCTTCAAGATCTGGGAGGGCGGCCTCGGAATCTGGGGCGCGATCGCGTTCGGCGCGGTCGGCGCCTGGATCGGCGCCCGGCGCCGGGGCGTCCCGATGCCCGCGTACGCCGACGCCGTCGCCCCCGGCATCGCCCTCGCCCAGGCCATCGGCCGCTGGGGCAACTGGTTCAACCAGGAGCTGTACGGCAAGGCGACCGACCTGCCCTGGGCCGTGGAGATCACCTCGTCGGCCGACGGCCGGGTGCCGGGCACGTACCACCCGACGTTCCTCTACGAGTCGCTGTGGTGCATCGGCGTGGCCCTGCTGGTCATCTGGGCCGACCGCCGCTTCAAGCTCGGCCACGGGCGCGCCTTCGCGCTCTACGTCGCCGCGTACTGCGCGGGCCGGTTCTGGATCGAGTACATGCGCGTCGACGACGCCCACCACATCCTGGGCCTCAGGCTGAACAACTGGACCGCGCTCTTCGTGTTCCTGCTCGCCGTGGTGTACATCGTGCTCTCGGCGCGGATGCGGCCGGGCCGGGAGGCCGTGGTCGAGCCGGGTGCGGAGGCCCCCGGCGGTGAGGCCGGGGACGACGACGCGAAGGATGCCGCGGGCTCCGAGGTCGAGGACGCCGACACGGAGTCCAAGGACGCCGACACCGGATCCGAGGGCGCCGGGGACGGCACCGTGAGGTTCGAGAAGGACGTGGAGGACGTGAAGGACGGTGCCGACTCGGCCAAGAAGGGCTGACGGACCGCCGTACGTCACCGAGGGCGCCCGGAGCGAATCCGGGCGCCCTCGGCGTGTGTCAGGACAGGGTGGGTCGCCGGGCCAGCGAAAGGGTGCGCTGCGCCGTCGCCACCACCGCCGCGTCGACGAACCGGCCGTCCGGCAGTGCCAGGGCACCAGGCTGTGCAGTGGCCGCCTTGACGATCGTCTCCGCCTCCTCCAGCTCCCGCTCGGTGGGCAGATACGCCCGCTCGATGATCGTCAGCTGGCGGGGGTGGATCGCCGCCCGGCCGAGGAAGCCCAGGGCGCGGCCGTGGGCGCAGGACGCCGCCAGGCCTTCCAGGTCCCGGGTGTCCGGATGCACCGTCTGCGTCGGCGGCGCCAGCCCCGCCGCCCGCGCGGCCACGATCACGCGCGAGCGCGACCAGTCCAGGCCCGGGTCGCCGCGTACGCCCAGGTCGGCGCGGAGGTCCGCCTCGCCGAGGGCGATGCCGCGCAGCGCGGGGTGTGCGGCGGCGATCGAGTACGCGCGCTCCACGCCCAGGGCGGTTTCCAGGAGCGCGTACAGCGGCGGTCCGCCGGTGGCCTCCGCGACACCGGCGACCTGCTCGGGCGAGGTCACCTTGGGCAGCCGCAGCCCGGACAGCCCCGGCAGCGCGGCCAGCGCGGCCAGGTCCGCCGCCGCGAGCGGGCCGTCCAGGGCGTTGACGCGGACGTGGACCGGCACCGGCTGCGGCTCGGTGAGCAGCTCGGCCGTGGCCTCGCGGGCGTACTCCTTGCGGTCCGGGGCGACCGCGTCCTCCAGGTCGATCACGACGACGTCGGCCCCGGCGGCCAGCGCCTTGGCGACCACCCGGGGCCGGTCCCCGGGGGCGTACAGCCAGGTCAGCGGGGGTGCGGTCATACGACGCCCTCCTCGCGCAGCTCCTTCACGTCCGCCGGGGTGAGCCCCAGCTCGGTCAGCACCTCCTCGGTGTCCGCGCCGTGCGGTCGGCCCGCCCAGCGGATCGCGCCCGGGGTCGCGGAGAGCCGGAAGAGGACGTTCTGCATCCGCAGCGGGCCCAGCTCGGGATCGTCGACGGTGGTGACCGTGTCCAGGGCCTGGTACTGCGGGTCGGTCATCACGTCCCGTACGTCCTGGACCGGGGCGACGGCCGCCTCCGCCTTCTCGAAGGCGGCGAGCACGTCGGCGCGGGTGTGGCGGGCGATCCAGTCGCCGACCGCCGCGTCCAGCACGTCGGAGTGCCGGGCCCGGTCGGCGCCCGTGGCGAACCACGGCTCGTCGATCAGCTCCGGTCGGCCCACCAGGCGCATCACACGCTCGGCGACCGACTGGGCCGAGGTGGAGACGGCGACCCAGGTGCCGTCGGCGGTGCTGTAGGTGTTGCGCGGGGCGTTGTTCTGGGAGCGGTTGCCGGTGCGCGGCTGGACGTGGCCGAGCTGGTCGTACCAGATCGGCTGCGGGCCCAGCACGGTCAGGATCGGCTCGATGATCGCCATGTCGACGACCTGGCCCTCGCCGGTGCGCTCGCGGGCGGCCAGCGCGGTCATCACGGCGTACGCCGTCGCCAGGGCGGCGATCGAGTCCGCGAGGCCGAACGGGGGCAGCGTCGGGGGTGCGTCCGGCTCACCCGTCATCGCGGCGAAGCCGCTCATGGCCTCGGCGAGGGTGCCGAAGCCGGGGCGGCGCGCGTACGGGCCGAACTGGCCGAAGCCGGTGACCCGGGTGAGGACCAGGCGCGGGTTGACGGCGGACAGCTCGTCCCAGCCCAGGTCCCATTTCTCCAGGGTGCCCGGGCGGAAGTTCTCGACGACGACGTCCGCGGTCGCGGCGAGACGGAGCAGGGTGGTGCGGCCGGCGGGTTTCGACAGGTCCATGGTGATCGTGCGCTTGTTGCGGCCCAGCAGCTTCCACCACAGGCCGACGCCGTCCTTGGAGGGCCCGTGGCCCCGGGAGGGGTCGGGGCGGGTGGGGTGCTCGACCTTGACGACCTCGGCGCCGAAGTCGCCGAGCATGGTGGCGGCGAGGGGGCCCGCGAAGAGGGTGGCGAGGTCGAGGACGCGCAGCCCGGCCAGCGGCGCCGGTGCCGGCGCGGGGGTCATGAGCGGGGGTGGGGGCATGGGCGGGTGGCCTCCGTGTGGGTGAGGTGGGCGAGGGTGTCGAAGCCGGTGCCGTCGAAGTCGCCGACCGAGGTGGCCAGACGGTTCTTCAGCGGGGCGGTCCAGTGCTCGGGCAGCGCGGCGGGTGAACCGGCGAGCAGACCGGCGATGCTGCCGGCGGTGGCGCCGTTGGAGTCGGTGTCCCAGCCCCCCGACACGGCACGGGAGACCGAGCCGGTGAAGTCGCCGTCCGCGTGGGTGAGGGCGGCGGCGATCAGGGCGGTGTTGGGGACGGCGTGGACCCAGTGGTGGGTGGGGGAGTACCGGGCGTGGAGCTCGTCCACGACGGTGTCGAAGTCGTCGTACGCCCGGGCGAGTCGCACCGCATGGCGGACGGCTTCGGCGAGCCGGGAGGCGGGCGGGACGACCGTGAGGCCGCTGTGCAGACAGGCGTGGACGTCGTGGGTTCCGGTGGCCGCGGTGGCGATGGCGGCCGCGGTGAACATCGCGGCGTAGACGCCGTTGGCGGTGTGGGTGAGGGCCGCGTCGCGGTGGGCCTGCTCGGCCGCGGCGGCCGGGTCACCGGGGTTGGTCCAGCCGTGGACGTCGGCGCGGATCAGGGCGCCGATCCACTCGCGGAAGGGGTTGCGGTGGCGGGCGGTGCCCGGGGGTTCGAAGCCGGACAGGAGGTTGCGGTAGGCGACGCGTTCGGCGGTGAAGGCGCGGCCGGCGGGGAGTTCGTCGAGCCAGACGCGGGCGACGTCGGCCGTGGTGAAGGCCTTGCCGTGGCGTTGGAGGAGCAGCAGGTTCAGGAGGGGGTAGTTGAGATCGTCGTCCTCCGGCATGCCGTCGATGTTCTCGACGAGGGAGGTGGTCGCGGAGCGGCGGTTCCAGGGGTATGCGGTGATGAGGTCCGGGGGGAGGCCCCGGGCCGTGAAGTACGTGGTCGGGGGCCAGTTGCCGGTGGCTCGCGCGAGGCGGCGGATGCCTTCCAGCGGGAGTTTCTCGACCGGCTTGCCCAGCAGGCAGCCGGCGGCTCTGCCGAGCCAGGCGGCCTCCAGGCGGGGAACGGCCGTCCTCGCGAGCGGTGCTTCGTCCGGGGGCCGGATCGGCCAGTTCGGGCACAGGGCTCTGATGCTCGCCAGGTCCGTCGGTTCCACGGCCGTCAACGGGCTGGGCAGCCGGGCCAGTTCGTCCAGCAGCTCCTCCGCGAGCAGCCGCAGGTACGGGGAGGCCGGCTCGGCGGACGTGCCCGCCCGGGCGGGGGCCTCGCAGCCGCCCGCCGCCCGCCAGCGGGCCGCGACCGCCGACGGGTCGCGGCCGTCCTGGGCCGCCTGGCGCAGCTCGTGGCCGAGCAGGTCCTCGGGCTGCACCCAGGTCAGTCGGAGCATCCCGCGCCTCCGATCGCGGTGAACGCCCGCTCGTGGGCGCGGCGCCGCTCCACGTCCCGCTCGAAGACCTCGCGGGCCACCGCGGTGAGTGTCGCGGCCGGTTCCCAGAGGTCCAGGCGGCTCGCCTCCGCGACCGTCTTCGCCCAGTCCTCCGGGACCGGCGAGCCCAGCGCCCCGGCCAGCGCGCCCGCCATCGTGGCGACGGAGTCGCAGTCGCGGCCGTAGTTGACCGCGCCGAGGACCGCGTGCCGGTAGTCGCCGCCGGCGACCAGCAGCAGGCCCAGGGCGACGGGGAGTTCCTCGATCGCGTGCAGGCGGGACGGGCGGCGGGCGCCCAGGGAGGGCGCGCGGTAGTCGGGGCCCACCGTGTCGTACGGGGCCACCGCCTCCCGCAGCGGTGCGAGGGCCGACTCGAAGTCCGAGTGCCGGGAGGCCACTTCGCAGACCGCCTCGATCGCCGCCCGGGTGCCGTCCTTCGCGAGGGACAGACAGGCGGTCACCACCGAGTCCGGCGTCGCCCCGGGGGCGCACGCCGCGGCCACCGCCGCCGCGAGGACTCCGGCCGCCTCGCGGCCGTACGACGACTGGTGCGCGCCCGCGACGTCCAGCGCCTCGGCGTACGCCCTCGCCGGGTGGGCGGCGTTGACCAGGCCGACCGGGGCCATGTACATCGCGGCGCCGCAGTTGACGATGTTGCCGGTGCCCGCCTCGCGCGGGTCCACGTGGCCGTAGTGGATCCGGGCCACCAGCCACTTCTCCGCGAGGAAGATCCGCTGGAGGGGGAGCGCCTCGGCCTCCAGTTCCGGGATCCAGCGCGGGGTCGTCATCAGGTCCGGGACCAGGTGCTCGGCGACGGCGTAGGCGTCGAGGTGGTCGCGGACCGTGCCGTACACCCGTACCAGGGCGTGGGTCATCAGGGTGTCGTCGGTGACGTGGCCGTCGCCCTTGTGGTACGGCGCGACGGGGCGGGCCGTGCGCCAGGCGTCGCCGTTCCAGGGGCCGACGATGCCGTGGACACGGCCGCCGTGGCGTTCGAGGATCTGCTCGGGGGAGTAGCCCTCCACCGGGCCGCCGAGCGCGTCGCCGACGGCCGCGCCGACGAGGGCGCCGGAGATGCGGTCCTCGAGACTCGCCGTGCCGTTCTCCGGTGTGCTGGGTGTCATGTCGTGTCGCGCCCTTCGGGTCGGGACGGTTGGGTGGCGTCCAGGAGTCCGGCCAGCTCCACCAGGTCGGTGCCGGTGAGCCGGGGCAGTACGCAGCCGGGGAGCGTGCGGCACGTGTCCCGCCAGGGGCCGGGGATCGACGCGCCGCCGCCCAGGGCGCCGGTGAGGGCGCCCGCCAGGGCCGGGGCCGAGTCCGCGACGCGGGACAGGCAGGCCGCCGCCGGTACCGCCTCCGCGATCCGGCCGCGGGCGGCGGTGGCCAGGGCGAGGGCGACCGGGACGGTCTCGGCGGCGGCGATGCCGTAGCTGTAGACGTGGTCGACGATGCGGTGCTCCAGCAGTGGGACCAGGGCGAAGGTGCTCTCCGCCGCCGCGGCCAGGGCGAGGGCCTGCCGGGCGTTGCGCCCGATCTCCGTCTCCGCGGGGAGCTCGGCGAGCGCGGCCGTCACACAGGTCCGTACGTCGGTGCCGTCGAGCGCGCACGCCAGTGCCGCCGCCATGGCCCGGGCGCCGTGCACGCCGTCGCCGTCCTGGGTGTAGCGGGCGTCGAACTCGGCGAGGTCGGCGGCGAGCCGCGGCGCGCCGGGGTGGGCGACGGCGAGGACGCAGGCCCGCACGCAGGCGGCGTCGTCGAAGTAGTGCGGGTTGTCGTGGCCGGTGGCGGGCGGGCGCAGGCCGGTGGCGAGGTTGCCGAGCCCCGCCCGTACCGAGATGCGGGCCCGCAGCGGCAGGACCGCCGACTCGGTCTCCGGGGCGCGTTCGGTCGCCTCGGCCACCTCGCTGGCGACGGCGTTCCAGGTCAGGTCGATCGCGGCCCGCATCCGGCGTTCCCGGCTCAGGTCCCTGAGCGCGCTGTCGTCCCCGGCCCGCAGCACCGCCTCCGCCGCGAACGCCGCCCACTCGGCGTCGTCGGAGGGGCCGAGACGCAGCGGTTCGGGGGGCTGGTTCAGGGCGATGGGGACGGGGAGGGTGGTGGTGGCGTTCTGTTCGGCGAAGGTGTCCAGTTCGCGGGTGAGCCGGCGCGTCCACTCGGGCATCCGGGCGGCCCGGTGCCGGGCGGCGGGCCAGCCGGCGGCGTCCCCGGCGGCGAGGCCGAGGAGGAGGCCCTCGATGCGGTCGGACCGCGTTGCGGTGCGGGGCGGCGTCGCGGCTGCGGTCTCGGGCCCCGCCCGGTGCCGGCTTCCGGCGGACGCGGCCTCCTCCCGCACGCCGGGCGCGGCGACGTACGCCGTGGTGGCCGGTTCCTCACCGACGGGACGAGCCCTGCTCACGGCCCCACCTCCGGCACGGAGGCGCCGCGCCGCGCCTGACTCGGGTCCGCTGGGGGTGGGTTGCCCTGTGCGGGGTTTTCGCCCGCCGGGTGCCTCTCACCCCGTACGGGGCTCTCGCCCGCCGCAGGCGCCTCGCACACCGATGGCGTCCTCCCTGCCACTCCTCGCGTCCTCCCCGCCACCCACTGCGTCCGCCCCGTCACCTCCTGCGTTCTCCCCGTCACCTCCTGCGCCGTCGGCGACGCCCCCTCCCGCGTCGTCGCCTCCTCCTCCGCCGCCCGGGTCAGCAGGTCCGCCACCTCCAGTACGTGGTGGCCGGACATGGCCGGCAGACAGGTGCCGCGGGCCGGGCCGATCGCCGACGCCCACTCGGCCGGGATGGCGCGGGCGCCCCGGGTCGCGCCGGCCAGGGCGCCGGCCACCGCCGCCGTGGTGTCGGCGTCGCGGCCCATGTTGACGGCCGTCAGCACCGCGTCGGTGAAGTCGCCGTCCGCTGCCGCGTACGCGCCGAAGGCGAGGGCGACCGCCTCGGGAGCGAGGTCGGTCCAGGGGTAGCCGCCGATGACCACCGCGGAGCGGACGGCACGTTCGCCGTGGTGGGCCGCCGTCATGGCGCGGCGCAGACAGCGGGCGGTCCACGAGTCGTCCGGGACGGCGGCCAGGGCGGAGGCCACGACCGCGACGGCCGGCGCGCCCGCCATCGCCGCCGCGACTCCCGCCGCCACCGCCTGGCCGCCGTAGATGCCCTCGCCGTCGTGGCTGACCGAGCCGTCGATCGCGACCAGCCGGGCCGCCTCGGCGGGACGGCCCGCCGCGAACACGCCGTAGGGCGCGGCCCGCATGGCCAGGCCGTCGCTCCAGGCGTGGCGGTGCTGCGCGGAGATGGGGGCGGCGAGGCCGCGGCGCAGGTTCTCCAGGGTGCCGCGTTCGCTGAAGCCCGCGCCGCGGAACGGGCCCTCCTCCCGGTCCGCGATCCACTCGTGCCAGGCCGTCTCGACATGGGCCGGCGTGAGCGCGGAGCCGTACCGGGCCAGCAGCAGGCCCGAGAAGATCGCGTACTCGGTGTCGTCGGTGCCGGCCGGCCGTTCGGCCACGTAACCCGTGATACGCCCCCAGCGGGCGCGGATCTCGGAGGGCTTCAGGTTCTCGGCCGGCGCCCCGAGGGCGTCCCCGACGGCCAGTCCGAGCAGCGCGCCCCGGGCCCGTTCGCGGAGCCCGACGGCGTCTCCGGGCGCGGGGGCCGGGGGGATGCAGGCGGTGGATGCCATGCGGCCTCTCCTCTCCCTTTGCGCATCTGTCCCCGGCGCGGTGCGCCCCGCAGCATCACGGGCCTCAGCGTCACCCGGTCGACATATGTGCAGCCAAGATCACGGATGAGCGCCGGAGGGTAAAACCGCAGGTAAGCCCAGCCTTTCCTTGCTGGCAACGCGGAAATGATCGGCGTAGATTGGGCGTTGTTAAAAACTGGAACGGATCCAAAGTAGGGCTCGGAGCAGAGATCCGAAGCAGGGATCCGCAGGAGCCCGACCCACCCAGCCTCCGGGGGACCCGCATGGCCATCATCGAAACCGAGGCGCCGCTCCACGAGGCGCACCGTGACAACCACACGCACCGCGACGTGAACGGCGGCTGGCTGCGCCCCGCCGTCTTCGGCGCGATGGACGGCCTGGTCTCCAACCTCGCCCTGATGACCGGCGTCGCCGGCGGCGCCGTCGGCCAGCAGACCGTCGTGCTCAGCGGGCTGGCCGGCCTGGCCGCCGGTGCCTTCTCCATGGCCGCCGGCGAGTACACCTCCGTCGCCTCGCAGCGCGAGCTCGTCGAGGCCGAGCTGGACGTGGAGCGCCGGGAGCTGCGCAAGCACCCGGCGGACGAGGAGGCCGAGCTGGCCGCGCTCTACGAGGCGCGGGGCGTCGAGCCGGACCTCGCGCGCGAGGTGGCCCGCCAGCTGTCCCGCGACCCCGAGCAGGCCCTGGAGATACACGCCCGCGAGGAACTGGGCATCGACCCCGGCGATCTGCCGTCGCCGCTGGTCGCGGCCGTGTCGTCGTTCGGCTCCTTCGCGCTGGGCGCCCTGCTGCCCGTCCTGCCGTTCCTGCTCGGCGCCAGTGCGCTGTGGCCCGCGGTGCTGCTCGCGCTCGTCGGGCTGTTCCTGTGCGGCGCGGTGGTCGCCAAGGTGACTGCGCGCAGCTGGTGGTACAGCGGGCTGCGGCAGCTCGCCCTCGGTGGCGCGGCGGCCGGTGTGACGTACGTCCTGGGCAGTCTGTTCGGAACGGCCGTAGGATAGTGAGGCTTGGACTTATGCGTCGGACCGCATAAGTAGCCGTTACTCGCTGGTTTCGAGTGCGTGATACCCGGGCATGAGCCGTAAGCGCTGTGGGCAATGACGCCTGCTGCGCACTCGCGGAGTGAGCGACGGCGCCTACTCCGCCCCCTTCGGGCCGACGGACATCGATCTGTCCGCTTCGGTCTCCATAGCTTCCACCGCCGGGTGCGGTACCCCGCCGCAACCCCCCGGTGTCCGCATGTTGGAACGGATTATCCCGGTTTCCGAGAACCGCTCCATCATGTAACCTGCACGAAATTTTGCACCCCACGCAGAGGGCCAACGTCGTCCCTCGGCACTTTGCACATGCCAGATGACGACGACGGGAGAGCCGATGCGTACGCCGCGCCAGCCGTCCCAGCACTCCGCGAATGGCCGGAACTGGTCCTTCATGGATGCTCGCCCTGCTGCGCAGGGTATGTACGACCCCCGCAACGAGCACGACGCCTGCGGCGTCGGTTTCGTCGCCACTCTCACCGGCGAGGCGTCCCACACCCTGGTCGATCAGGCGCTCACCGTGCTGCGCAACCTCGAGCACCGCGGCGCCACCGGCTCCGAGCCCGACTCGGGCGACGGTGCGGGCATCCTCTCCCAGGTGCCGGACGCCTTCTTCCGCGAGGTGGCCGGATTCGAACTGCCCGAGGCCGGGGCGTACGCCGTCGGCATCGCCTTCCTGCCGGGGGACGGCACCGAGGACGCCGTCTCGCAGATCGAGACGATCGCGACCGAGGAGGGCCTCACCGTCCTCGGCTGGCGCGAGGTTCCGGTCGCCCCGCAGCTGCTGGGTGCCACCGCCCGCTCGACCATGCCGGTCTTCCGTCAGATCTTCGTGACGGACGGCGCCTCCCAGGGCATCGCCCTCGACCGCCACGCCTTCGCGCTGCGCAAGCGCGCCGAGCGCGAGGCCGGCGTGTACTTCCCGTCGCTGTCCGCGCGGACCATCGTCTACAAGGGCATGCTGACCACCGGCCAGCTGGAGCCCTTCTTCCCGGACCTGTCCGACCGCCGCTTCGCCTCCGCGATCGCGCTCGTGCACTCCCGGTTCTCCACCAACACCTTCCCGAGCTGGCCGCTCGCCCACCCGTACCGCTTCGTCGCGCACAACGGCGAGATCAACACGGTCAAGGGCAACCGCAACTGGATGCGCGCCCGCGAGTCCCAGCTGGTCTCGGACGTCTTCGGTTCGTCCTCCGACCTGGACCGGCTGTTCCCGGTCTGCACGCCGGACGCCTCCGACTCCGCCTCCTTCGACGAGGTCCTGGAGCTGCTGCACCTCGGCGGGCGCTCGCTGCCGCACTCCGTGCTGATGATGATCCCGGAGGCGTGGGAGAACCACGACTCCATGGACCCGGCCCGGCGTGCCTTCTACCAGTTCCACTCCACGATGATGGAGCCCTGGGACGGCCCCGCCTGCGTCACCTTCACCGACGGCACCCAGGTCGGCGCCGTGCTCGACCGCAACGGTCTGCGCCCCGGCCGCTACTGGGTCACCGACGACGGCCTCGTCGTCCTCGGCTCCGAGGTCGGCGTCCTCGACATCGACCCCGCGAAGGTCGTCCGCAAGGGCCGCCTGCAGCCCGGCCGCATGTTCCTCGTGGACACCGCCGAGCACCGCATCATCGAGGACGACGAGATCAAGGCGCAGCTCGCCGCCGAGCAGCCCTACGCCGAGTGGCTGGAAGCCGGCGAGATCGAGCTGTCCGACCTGCCCGAGCGTGAGCACATCGTGCACACCCACGCCTCGGTCACCCGCCGCCAGCAGACCTTCGGGTACACCGAGGAGGAGCTGCGCGTCATCCTCGCGCCGATGGCCAAGGCCGGTGCCGAGCCGATCGGCTCCATGGGCACCGACTCGCCGATCGCCGCGCTCTCCGAGCGCCCCCGGCTGCTCTTCGACTACTTCACCCAGCTCTTCGCCCAGGTCACCAACCCGCCGTTGGACGCCATCCGCGAGGAACTGGTCACCTCCCTGCGCTCCTCGCTGGGCCCGCAGGGCAACCTGCTCGACCCGACGGCCGCCTCCTGCCGCAGCGTCCTGCTGCCCTTCCCGGTCATCGACAACGACGAGCTGGCCAAGCTCATCCACATCAACGCCGACGGCGACATGCCCGGCTTCAAGGCCGCGACCCTCTCCGGCCTGTACCGGGTGCACGGCGGCGGCGACGCCCTCGCCGCGCGCATAGAGGAGATCTGCGCCGAGACCGACGCCGCCATCGAGAACGGCGCCCGGCTGATCGTCCTCTCCGACCGCCACTCGGACGCCGAGCACGCGCCGATCCCGTCGCTGCTGCTCACCGCGGCCGTCCATCACCACCTCATCCGCACCAAGCAGCGCACCGAGGTGGGCCTGCTGGTCGAGGCCGGCGACGTCCGCGAGGTCCACCACGTTGCCCTGCTCATCGGCTACGGCGCCGCCGCGGTCAACCCGTACCTGGCCATGGAGTCCGTCGAGGACCTGGTCCGCGCGGGCACCTTCCTGCCCGGCATCGAGCCCGAGAAGGCCATCCGGAACCTGATCTACGCCCTCGGCAAGGGCGTCCTCAAGGTCATGTCCAAGATGGGCATCTCCACCGTCGCCTCCTACCGCGGCGCCCAGGTCTTCGAGGCCGTCGGCCTGGACGAGGGCTTCGTCGAGAAGTACTTCAACGGCACCGCCACCAAGATCGGCGGCGTCGGCATCGACGTCATCGCCCAGGAGGTCGCCGCCCGCCACGCCAAGGCGTACCCGGCCAGCGGCATCGCGCCCGCCCACCGCGCCCTGGAGATCGGCGGCGAGTACCAGTGGCGCCGCGAGGGCGAACCGCACCTGTTCGACCCGGAGACGGTCTTCCGCCTCCAGCACTCGACGCGCTCCGGCAAGTACGAGACCTTCAAGAAGTACACCGAGCGGGTCAACGAGCAGTCCGAGCGCCTGATGACGCTGCGCGGCCTGTTCGGTTTCAAGAGCGACCGGCAGCCGATCTCCGTCGACGAGGTCGAGCCCGTCTCCGAGATCGTCAAGCGCTTCTCCACCGGCGCCATGTCGTACGGCTCCATCTCCCAGGAGGCGCACGAGACCCTCGCCATCGCCATGAACCAGCTGGGCGGCAAGTCCAACACCGGTGAGGGCGGCGAGGACCCGGAGCGCCTGTACGACCCGGCGCGCCGGTCGTCCATCAAGCAGGTGGCGTCGGGCCGCTTCGGCGTGACCTCCGAGTACCTGGTCAACGCGGACGACATCCAGATCAAGATGGCCCAGGGCGCCAAGCCCGGCGAGGGCGGCCAGCTGCCCGGCCACAAGGTGTACCCGTGGGTCGCCAAGACCCGGCACTCGACGCCGGGCGTGGGGCTGATCTCCCCGCCGCCGCACCACGACATCTACTCCATCGAGGACCTGGCCCAGCTGATCCACGACCTGAAGAACGCGAACCCGCAGGCGCGGATTCACGTCAAGCTGGTCTCCGAGGTCGGCGTCGGCACGGTCGCGGCGGGTGTGTCGAAGGCGCACGCGGACGTGGTGCTCATCTCCGGCCACGACGGCGGCACGGGCGCGTCCCCGCTCACGTCCCTCAAGCACGCCGGCGGTCCCTGGGAGCTCGGCCTCGCCGAGACCCAGCAGACCCTGCTGCTCAACGGCCTGCGCGACCGGATCGTCGTCCAGACCGACGGCCAGCTCAAGACCGGCCGCGACGTCGTCATCGCCGCGCTGCTCGGCGCCGAGGAGTTCGGTTTCGCGACCGCGCCGCTCGTCGTCTCCGGCTGCGTCATGATGCGCGTCTGCCACCTGGACACCTGCCCGGTCGGCATCGCCACCCAGAACCCGGTGCTGCGCGACCGGTTCTCCGGCAAGGCCGAGTACATCGTGAACTTCTTCCAGTTCATCGCCGAAGAAGTCCGAGAGATCCTCGCCGAGCTGGGCTTCCGCTCCATCGAGGAGGCCGTCGGTCACGCCGAGGCCCTCGACGTGACCCGCGCCGTCAACCACTGGAAGGCGCAGGGCCTGGACCTGGAGCCGCTGTTCCACGTGCCCGAGCTGCCCGAGGGCGCGGTGCGCCACCAGGTCGTCGGCCAGGACCACGGCCTGGAGAAGGCGCTCGACAACGAGCTGATCAAGCTCGCCGCCGACGCGCTGGCCGCCACGGACGCCACCGACGCCGGGCCGGTCCGCGCCCAGGTCGCGATCCGCAACATCAACCGCACGGTCGGCACCATGCTCGGCCACGAGGTGACCAAGAAGTTCGGCGGCGCGGGCCTGCCCGACGACACCGTCGACATCACCTTCACCGGCTCCGCCGGCCAGTCCTTCGGCGCCTTCGTCCCCCGCGGCATCACGCTGCGCCTGGAGGGCGACGCCAACGACTACGTCGGCAAGGGCCTCTCCGGCGGCCGTATCGTCGTCCGCCCGGACCGGGGCGCCGACCACCTCGCCGAGTACTCCACCATCGCCGGCAACACCATCGGCTACGGCGCCACCGGCGGCGAGATGTTCCTGCGCGGCAAGGTCGGCGAGCGCTTCTGCGTCCGCAACTCCGGAGCGACGGTCGTCTCCGAGGGCGTCGGCGACCACGGCTGCGAGTACATGACCGGCGGCCACGCGGTCGTCCTCGGCGAGACCGGGCGCAACTTCGCGGCCGGCATGTCCGGCGGCATCGCCTACGTCGTCGACCTCGACCGCGACAACGTCAACGTCGGCAACCTGGACGCCGTCCAGGCCCTGGACGACGCCGACAAGGACTGGCTGCACGACGTGGTGCGCCGCCACGCCGAGGAGACCGGCTCCACGGTCGCCGAGAAGCTGCTCGCCGACTGGTCCACCGCCGTGGAGCGCTTCAGCAAGATCATCCCCAGCACGTACAAGGCAGTGCTCGCCGCCAAGGACGCCGCCGAGCGAGCCGGTCTCTCCGAGACCGAGATCACCGAGAAGATGATGGAGGCGGCGACCAATGGCTGATCCCAAGGGCTTTCTGAACCACGGACGCGAGGTCGCCAGGACCCGCCCCGTCGAGGAGCGCGTCAAGGACTGGAACGAGGTCTACGTCCCCGGCTCCCTGCTGCCGATCATCAGCAAGCAGGCCAGCCGGTGCATGGACTGCGGCATCCCGTTCTGCCACAACGGCTGCCCGCTCGGGAACCTGATCCCCGAGTGGAACGACTACGCCTACCGCGAGGACTGGCAGGCCGCGCAGGAGCGCCTGCACGCCACCAACAACTTCCCGGAGTTCACCGGCCGCCTGTGCCCGGCTCCGTGCGAGTCGGCGTGCGTGCTCGGCATCAACCAGCCGGCGGTCACCATCAAGAACGTCGAGGTCTCGATCATCGACAAGGCGTGGGAGACCGGGGACGTCGCCCCGCAGATCCCCGAGCGCCTGTCCGGCAAGACCGTCGCCGTCATCGGCTCGGGCCCGGCGGGTCTCGCCGCCGCCCAGCAGCTGACCCGCGCCGGTCACACGGTCGCCGTCTACGAGCGCGCGGACCGCATCGGAGGCCTCCTCCGGTACGGCATCCCCGAGTTCAAGATGGAGAAGCGGCACATCAACCGCCGTATCGAGCAGATGCGCGCGGAGGGCACCCGCTTCCGCACCGGCGTCGAGATCGGCCGCGACCTGAAGGCCACCGACCTGAAGAAGCGCTACGACGCCGTCGTCATCGCCGCCGGTGCCACCACCGCCCGCGACCTGCCGGTCCCCGGCCGCGAGCTCAAGGGCGTCTACCAGGCGATGGAGTACCTGCCCCTGGCCAACAAGGTCCAGGAGGGCGACTACGTGGCGCCCCCGATCTCCGCCGAGGGCAAGCACGTCGTCGTCATCGGCGGCGGCGACACCGGCGCCGACTGCGTGGGCACCGCCCACCGCCAGGGCGCGGCCTCGGTGACGCAGCTGGAGATCATGCCCCGGCCGGGCGAGGAGCGGAACCCGGTCGCGCAGCCGTGGCCGACCTTCCCGATGCTCTACAAGGTCACCAGCGCCCACGAGGAGGGCGGCGAGCGGGTCTACTCCGTCTCCACCACCCACTTCGAGGGCGACGAGGACGGCAACGTCCAGTGGCTGCACCTGACCGAGGTCGAGTTCGTCGACGGCAGGCTCACCCCGAAGCCGGGCACCGAGCGCAAGATCCCGGCCCAGCTGGTCACCCTCGCCATGGGCTTCACCGGCACCGACCGGGAGAACGGTCTGGTCGACCAGTTCGGCCTGGAGCTCGACGAACGCGGTAACATCGCTCGCGACGCCGACTTCCAGACCAACGTGCCGGGTGTGTTCGTCGCCGGTGACGCCGGCCGCGGCCAGTCGCTCATCGTCTGGGCGATCGCCGAGGGCCGCTCGGCCGCGCGCGGCGCCGACCGCTTCCTGACCGGGGCCAGCGACCTGCCGGCCCCGATCCGCCCGACGGACCGCGCCCTCGCGGTCTGACGGACGGAACAACCGAAGAACGTCCCGTACAAAGGCGTACGGAACACTGACGGCGCCTGCCCCGTCCCCGACCGGACAAAGGGCAGGCGCCGTCGCATGCGCGTTTACGGCAGCCGGTACGTGTCCCCGTACATCTCCCACACCAGCGGCGTGTCGAGCTTCATGTTCCCCGCCTTCAGGAACCGCCGCTGTGCCGTGTCGACCCGGGAGGTGTCGATGCCCGGCCGCTTGGCCCGCATCGCCTCGCGGCGCACGTCCAGGAACGCCTCCAGATAGGCCTTCTCGGCGCCGCCCTGGCCCGGCGTCCTCGCCTTCTCCATGGCCCGCTCCCGCAGCCCGTAGAAGCCCTCCGCGCCGATGTCGGGACCGTGGAAGACCATCGCGTCGAAGTAGACGAACTGGCCCAGCGTGCCGAGGCCGTCCAGCTTGGCGAGGCGGACCGCCGGCTCGAAGTACACGCGGTCGCGCTCCTCCTCCTGCGCCTTGCGGAACGCCGGGAGCTCCGCCTCCGCCTGCCAGGCGGCCGTGAAGCCGGGGTCCAGGCCCTCGTGGGAGTCGCTGCCGTCCACCTCGCGCAGGGCGGGCAGGTACGTCGCCAGGCCGTTGTCCGGATGCGCCTTCGTGTAGCGCTCGACCAGCATCAGCAGGTCGTGCGTGCCGGTGCAGAAGCCGATGATGCCCGCCGTGTAGCCGCACCCGTCGCCGAGGTCCTCGATCGTGCCGTACGAGGTGCGCCACTTCGTGGTCGAGTTCTCGGCGCTGGACACCAGCTGCTGCGCCAGTTCCTTCTTCGCCGGCGCGGCCAGCCCCGGCGGCAGGTCGGCGATCAGCGCGTCGTCCGCCGCCCGCTCCTCCTCCGCCCGGCTCTTGGCGTCCTCACGGGAGGACTGGGCGGTGGCCGTGGGCGGCGTCACCGGAGCGTTCGCCGAGTCCGTGGGCATGACGAAGTACACCCCCGTCGCGATCACGGGAACGGCCGCGAGGAGCAGCACACCGGCACGTTTCATCGGGGAATACCTCTCATAGGGAAATGCCTCCGCCTGTCAGTTCCGTCACCCTGCTCACCGCCGCGACCGCCAGCAGCGCCAACAGGCCGGCACACACACCCGCCTGCACCGCCACCCGGCGCCCGTCCCGGGGCGCGTACGCGAACGCCGACGCCACCGCGCCGCCCGCCAGCAGTCCGCCCAGGTGCCCCTGCCAGGAGGTGAACCCGGCGGACACCACCAGCCACAACAGCAGGACGACCATGAAACGGTTGACCGCGGCCATGTCCGCGCCCAGCCGGCGGTGCAGGACGTAGTACGCCGCCCCCACGCCGAAGATCGCCCCCGACGCGCCGACCGAGGACTGCCCGGGGTCGGCCAGGACCAGCACCAGTACGGAACCGCCCAGCGCCGACACCAGGTACAGGACCACGAAGCGGAGCCGGCCGAGCATCAGCTCCACCACACGCCCCAGCTGCCACAGCGCCACCATGTTCATCGTGATGTGCAGGAAACCGAAGGCGCCCTCGAACGGCGACACATGGAGGAAGGCGCTGGTGAGCATCCGCTCCCACTCACCACCGGCCACGCCTTCCGTCCGGAGCGTCCCGAGGACGAAATACGCCCCGTCGGCGGGCAGGTGACCGCCGTCCGGGCCGACCAGCCGCGCACCGACCATGGAGAACCGGTCCACGATCTCCGGCCGCACCACCTCGGCCAGGTACGCGAGCACGTTCAGCGCGAACAGCACGTATGTCACCACGGGCGTCGCCGAGACCCGGCCGCCCGCGATGGTCCGGGCCTGCCGGACCGACCGCGCCCCCTCCTTCAGGCACTCGGGGCACTGGTGACCGACAGGAGCCCCACGCATGCAGTCCGGGCAGATGAACCGCTCGCAGCGGACGCAGCGGACATGGCACTCCACCGCCGGATGGCGGTAGCAGGTCGTGACGGTGGACTCGGGATCCACGCCGGCTCCTCGGGACGGGACGGACGGTGAGCCGGTGGGGACGGCGGCGAACAAAATAGCGAATGCCTGTGGATCGGCTGAGAGGCGGGGTGCGCCGTGCCGTAACCTCGGCAGCCGGAAGGCGTACGTACGGGGTGACGGGGGAGTCGGCATGGCCGCGATCAGTCTCACCAAGGTGCAGGAGACGGCGCCCGCGCTGGTCGACCTGTACAAGAGCGCCGGGGTGTCGCTCACCCAGCACGGCCTGGCGGGGACACGGGCGGCGGTCTACCTCGTCGTCGACTACTCCGGGTCGATGAAGCCGTACTACAAGGACGGCAGTGTGCAGGCGCTCGCCGACCGGGTGCTGGGGCTGTCCGCCCACCTCGACGACGACGGCACCGTGCCGGTGGTGTTCTTCTCCACGGACGTCGACGCCGTCACCGAGATCGCGCTCGCCGACCACCGGGGGCGGATCGAGCGCATCGTGTCGGGCCTCGGGCACATGGGCAAGACCAGCTACCACCTGGCCATGGACGCCGTCATCGACCACTACCTCGACAGCGGCGCCCGCCACCCCGCCCTGGTCGTCTTCCAGACCGACGGCGGCCCGATCAACCGGCTCGCCGCGGAGCGGTACCTGTGCAAGGCGGCGCGGCTCCCGCTGTTCTGGCAGTTCGTCGGCTTCGGCGACCCCGGCAGCCGGCAGTTCGAGTACCTGCGCAAACTCGACGAGCTCGCGGTGCCGGGCAAACGGGTCGTCGACAACGCCGGTTTCTTCCACGCGGGCCGCGACCCGCAGAAGGTGATCGACGCCGAGCTGTACGACCGGCTGGTGGGGGAGTTCCCCACGTGGCTGGCGGCCGCACGCGCTCAGGGCATCGTAGGGCCGTAGCGACGGCCGGCCTTCACGTCGGCCGACCGCCACGGTGGCACCCGTCAGTGCCGCAGGGAGAAGCCCAGCAGGACCCCCGCCGTCACCTCCACCGCGCCCGGTGCCAGGGCGCCGGCCGGACCGCCGGCTTTGGCCACGCGGAACGCGGCGAAGGGCTCGCTCTCCGCGTCCTGCACATGCAGCACCGGACCCAGCCGCACGTCCGCCGCCTCCGCGTACACCTGCGCCTTCCGGCGGGCGTCGGCCACCGCCCTGCGCCGCGCCTCGTCACGCAGCGTCGGCCTGTCGAGCACGTCGAACTCGACGCTGTCGATCCGGTGCGCGCCCGCGTCGACCATGTCCACGATCAGCTGCTCGAGATCGTCCAGCGCCTCGGTCTCCACCGAGTAGGACGCCCGGCAGCGGTAGCCCAGGAGCCTGCGGCCCTCGCCGTGACCGTCGTACTCCGAGGTGAGAGCGAGCCGGGAGCCCGAGACCGAGGCGTCCGGCACACCGTGGCGGCGCAGCACCTCCCGCAGCCGCGTCACGGCCGCCCCCGCCTTCTGGAAGGCCTGGTCCGGTGTCGGCTCCAGCACGTCCACCGCCGGCTGCACCCGCGCGAGCCCGGGTTCGACCCGCACCGTGCCGGCGCCGAACACGCTGATCCCCCAGGGTTCTTCGATGGCCTGTGTCATACCGGCATTCAAACACCGGACCCGGCTTCTACGTGTCGCACTCCAGCACCGTCCGGCACAGCCCGCACCGCGCCCGCACCCGCCCCCGCACCGGCACCCTGATCCGCTGGTGACAGGTCGGGCAGGGAAAGGACACCCGCAGCGGCCCGTGACCGCCCGGCGTGAAGGCGTACGCACCGTCCGGCGCCGGAGCGTCGGCGGTGTGCGGATCCTGGGCGTGACGGCGATCCCGCGCATAGCGGCGGCGGCCGGCCCAGCCGGCCGCCGTGAGCGGCGGCTGCTGCTCGTCCCGGCGGGCCCGGGCCATGCCCTTGCCGTACGCCGTGTAGGCCTGCGGACTGGTGAACCACACCGACGGGTCCTCACCGAAGACCAGCGCCCGCTTGGCCAGGACGTAGCCGAACTCCTCCGGCGTCAGGTACCCCAGCTTCTGCGACGACGCGGAGTCCTCGCGGTAGGCGTCCAGGAGCAGCCAGCCGGCGCCCAGGTACGTCGTCGCCGTGTCGGTGAGGATCTCGTTGTCCCGGGTGCCGGGGAACGACAGGTCGAGGCGGTGCAGGTACACGTGCATCACCTCGTGGGCCAGGGCGGCACCGATGTCCCGGCGATGCGTACGGAAGCGGTCGTTCAGCTCGATGAAGTACTCCGGGCCCGCCGTGAGTTCCACGTTCGCCGCGTGCGTCATCTCGCGGAACGAGACGATCATCCGGGCGTCGGGCAGCCGGTAGTGACGCACCAGCTCGTGGGCCACCCGCTGCGTCCCCAGATACAGGTCGTCGGTGTCGCAGAACGCCACGTCGGCCGGGGCCACGCTGGACGAGAACGTCTGGACGGTGTCGTACGACAACCGCTTGTACAACGCGGTGACGGCTTCCCGCACCGTCTCCAGATGCGGGAAGCCGTGCTCGACCGGTCCGCCGTTCGCCACGCCCTAACCCCCAAGACGCCTGAACCCTGTCTCCACTGTACGAGGAGTGACTGTACGAGGAGTGCGGGCCGCGTCGGGACGTTCAGCGCCTGAGACGGTCTGCGGCGGGCCGGACCGCGCCCGTAGGCTGAGCGCCCATGACCACCAGCAACACCGGTACCGGTGCCGTCGACCCCGCCGTCCGCGAAGAGCTGGCCCGGCTGCGGGACAGCATCGACAACATCGACGCGGCCGTCGTCCACATGCTCGCCGAGCGCTTCAAATGCACCCAGCAGGTGGGCCACCTCAAGGCCCGGCACCAGCTGCCGCCCGCCGATCCGGCCCGCGAGGCGAAGCAGATCGCCCGGCTGCGCGGCCTCGCCGAGAGCGCCAAACTGGACCCGGCGTTCGCCGAGAAGTTCCTGAACTTCATCATCGCCGAGGTGATCCACCACCACGAGCGCATCGCGGAGAACAACGGCAACGGGACCGCCCCGGCGCCGCACTGAGTCCGACCACGGCACGGGGGCGGGCACACGGGCCCACGCGCCGTGCACGCACCGCCCGCCGGGGGCGCACGCCGGAGTGTGCGGCGACCCCGCACGGACCGGACATAGACCGCGTACCGATCCGCCCCTGTGCCGTGCCGACGGCATCAGGCAGCATGGCGTTCATGTCCGTACTGACGCGCGACGAAGCGCAGACCCGAGCCCGGCTCCTCGACGTCCACCACTACGCGATCGACCTCGATCTCACCCGTGGCGACGAGACCTTCGACTCCCGCACCGTCATCCGGTTCACCGTCCGCGGCGAAACGGCCACCGCGGACACCTTCGTCGAGGTCAAGCCCGCCGAGCTGCGCACCGTCACCCTGGACGGACACCCCCTCGACCCGGCCGGCCTGGACGGGAACCGGCTCGCCCTGAAGAACCTCGCCCCCGGCGCGCACGAACTGCGCGTCGAGGCGGCCATGCGCTACTCCCGCACCGGCGAGGGCATGCACCGCTTCACCGATCCCGCCGACGGCGAGACCTACGTCTACACCCAGCTCTTCCTGGACGACGTCCAGCGCGTCTTCGCCGCCTTCGACCAGCCCGACCTCAAGGCCGTCTTCGACCTGACGGTCACCGCGCCCGAGGGCTGGACCGTCCTCGCCAACGGCGTCACCGCCCACACCGGCGACGGCCACTGGAAGGCCGCCACCACCCCGGTGATCTCCACCTACCTCGTCGCCGTCGCCGCCGGCCCCTGGCACTCCGTGCGCACCGAGCACCGCGGCCTGCCCTTCGGCATCCACTGCCGCCGCTCGCTCGCCCCCCACCTGGACACCGACGCCGACGAGATCCTCGACGTCACCCGCGCCTGCTTCGACCGGTACCACGAGAAGTTCACCGAGCCCTACCCCTTCGACTCCTACGACCAGGCGTTCGTCCCCGAGTTCAACGCCGGGGCCATGGAGAACCCCGGGCTGGTCACCTTCCGCGACGACTTCGTCTTCCGCTCCGCCGTCACCGACACCCAGCGCCAGACCCGCGCCATGGTCATCGCCCACGAGATGGCACACATGTGGTTCGGCGACCTCGTCACGCTGCGCTGGTGGGACGACATCTGGCTCAACGAGTCCTTCGCCGAGTACATGGGCTACCAGACCACCGCCGAGGCCACCCGCTTCACCGACACCTGGACCGACTTCGGCGTCGCCCGCAAGCCCTGGGGCTACGACGCCGACCAGCGCCCCTCCACCCACCCCGTCGCCCCCGAGAACGTCCAGGACACCGCCTCCGCCCTCCTCAACTTCGACGGCATCTCGTACGCCAAGGGCGCCTCCGCCCTGCGCCAGCTCGTCGCCTGGCTCGGCGAGAAGGACTTCCTCGCCGGCATCAACCTCCACTTCGAGCGGCACAGGTTCGCCAACGCCTCCCTCGCCGACTTCATCGACTCCCTGGCCGCCGCCACCGAACGCGACGTCCACGCCTGGGCCGACGCCTGGCTGCGCACCACCGGCGTCGACACCCTCGTCCCGGAACTGCGCGCCGAGAACGGCAACTGGAGCCTTCACATCGAGCACCGGGGCGCCGGCAGCCCCGAGCCGGCGGGAGCCACCCGCCCGCACCGCATCACCATCGGCGCCTACGACCGCGACCTCCACGACGCCGGCCGCCTCACCCTCCGCCGGCGCCTCGAAGCGGACCTCGCCGGCGAGAACACCACCCTCAGCACCGCCGGCGCCCGGCCCGCGCTCGTCGTCCTCAACGACGGCGACCTCACCTACGCCAAGATCCGCTTCGACGCCGAGTCCTTCCGGACCCTGAGCGAGAGCCTGTCCGGCCTGCCCGACCCGCTCACCCGGGCCGTCGTCTGGAACGCCCTCAGGGACGCCGTCCGCGACGGCGAACTCCCCGCCGGCGCCTACCTGGACATCGCCCGCGCCCACCTCCCGCACGAGACCGACCTCGCCCTCGTCGACGGCGTCCTCGCCTTCGCCACCGCCCAGGTCGCCGACCGCTACGTCACCCCCGAGCAGCGGCCCGCCGCCCTGAACACCCTCACCGAGCTGTGCCGCGACCTCATCCGCCGCACCGAGGACGGCGACCACCCCGGGCTGCGCCTCATCGCCGTACGCCACCGCATCACCACCGCCGCCCACCCCGACACCATCGCCGCCTGGCTCGCCGACGGCACCGTCCCCGGCGGCCCCGAACTCGACCCCGAGCTGCGCTGGCGCATCCTCACCCGCCTCGCCGTCCTCGGCGCCACCGACGAGGCCGCCATCGCCGCCGAACTCGAACGCGACCCCAGCGCCACCGGCCAGGAGGGCGCCGCCCGCTGCCGCGCCGCCCTGCCCGACCCCGAGGCCAAGAACCGCGCCTGGGAGGCCATGTTCGCCACCGACGACCTCTCCAACTACCTCTTCACCGCCACCGCCCAGGGCTTCTGGCAGCCCGAGCACGCCGACCTCGTCCGCGAGTTCGTACCGCGCTACTACGCCGAGGCCGTCTCCGTCGCCACCCGCCGCGGCCCCGCCATCGCCGTCGCCGCCGGCCGCTGGGCCTTCCCCGTGCACGCCGTCGACGCCGACAACCTGCGCCTCGGCCAGGAGTGCCTCGCCGACGCCGACCCCACCCCCGCCCTGCGCCGCCAGCTCGCCGACCAGCTCGACGACCTGGCCCGCGCCCTGCGGGTACGGGAGGCGGGCACGCGCTGACCCCGACGCGGCCGGACCCCGTCCCCCGGGGCCGGCCGCGCGAGTACCCCCTTTCGGGTTGTGATCGTTGGGCTGTCCGGGCGTATCCGCACATCCGCGTACAAGCTGGAACCCCCGGCACACGCACCGCCGCCCCGGAAGGACGCACCCCGCGATGAACACCCCCGCCCCCCACGCGCCCGACACCCCCCGCGACCTCGTCGGCATCGGCATCGGCCCCTTCAACCTCTCCCTCGCCGCCCTCGCCGACCCCCTCACCGGCCTCGACGCCGTCTTCTACGACCAGCGCCCCGCCTTCCACTGGCACGCCGGCCTGCTCATCGACGGCGCCCGCATCCAGGTGCCGTTCCTCGCCGACCTCGTCACCCTCGCCGACCCGGCCAGCCCCTGGAGCTTCCTCAACCACCTCAGGGCCCGCGAACGCCTCTTCCCCTTCTACTTCGCCGAGCGCTTCCACATCCAGCGCGCCGAGTACGACGCCTACTGCCGCTGGGTCGCCGACAACCTCCCCTCCCTCCACTTCCACCACCAGGTCGACGCCGTCCGCTGGAACCCCGAACGCGACCTCTTCGAGGTCGACTACACCCACCTGGACGCCGACGGGGAGGCCGAGGCCCTCGGCCGCACCCACACCTGCAACGTCGTCCTCGGCATCGGTACCGAACCCCACGTCCCCGACCCGCTCAGACCCCTCGCCGACGCCCCCGGCGTACCCGTCCTGCACGCCGCCGACTACCTCGCCCACCGCGACGCACTCCTCGCCGCCGGACACGTCACCGTCATCGGCACCGGCCAGTCCGGCGCCGAGATCTTCCTCGACCTGCTCCGCCACCGGCCCCCCGGCCGCGAGAAGCTCCACTGGCTCGGCCGCACCGAAGCCTTCGCCCCCATGGAGTACTCCAAGCTCGGCCTGGAGCACTTCACCCCCGACTACACCCGCTACTTCCACGCCCTGACCGAACCGGTCCGCGACCGCCTCGTCGCCGCACAGTGGCAGCTGCACAAGGGCATCGACGCCGACACCGCCGCCGCCATCCACGACGAGCTCTACCGCCGCACCCTCGACGGCGGCTGGCCCGACACCGTCCTCACTCCCGGCGTCCACGTCCGCACCGCCGGCCGCGTCGCCACCACCCGGATCGAACTGCACCTGGAACACGCCCAGCAGAACACCCGCTCCCGCCTCACCACCGACGCCGTCGTCCTCGCCACCGGCTACCGCGAACGCCCCCTCGACCGCATCCTCGCCGGCCTCGACCCCTACATGCGCCGCGACAGCCGCGAGCGCCCCCGCGTCGACGACCGTTTCCGGCTGCTGCTCGACTCCTCCGTCACCGGCAACGTCTACGTGCAGAACGCCGAGACCCACACCCACGGCGTCGGCGCCCCCGACCTCGGCCTCGCCGCCTGGCGCAGCGCGACCATCCTCAACGACCTGACCGGCCGCCGGCCGTACCCGCTGCCGCACCGCACCGCCTTCACCACCTTCGGCCTGGAACAGGGAAAGCCCCAGATCCCGTCCGCACGCCACTACCGGGAGCTCACCCCCCTGGTGGACGGAATCTGAGGCTGACGCGACCTGAGGCCGACGCGACCGAACCGGAGGATCAGAACACCGGCGTACCGTTACGCGTCAAGGACCAGTCCACGGACGCGAAGTCCTTCGGGTCCAGCACACCCTTCGCGGTCGCCCACTCGGCGATCCGGGTACGGATCTCCGTCGACTCCGACCACAGCTCCTTGGCCGACGCCACATGCGGGAAGGCCCCGCCGCCGTTGGCCCGGTAGTTGTTCACCGCCAGTACGAACTGCTGCGCGTCGTCCAGCGGAGCGCCGCCGTACGCGAGGTTCCTGATCCGCGAACCGGGCGCCTGCGCGATGTCGATCTCGTACGTCAGACCCGACACGTAGTCGTAGTTGTAGTCCGGGCGGCCGTTCGCGTTGGTCAGCTTCTCCACGTCGACCGGGGCACCGGCCGCCGTCTGCACGTAGTACTCCGCCGAGAACTCCAGGTACGCCCGCAGCTGAGCGCCCGTCATCAGCTTCGCCACCAGCGTGTTGTCGTACACGTACAGGCTCGACAGGTCCCGGATCGTCACGTCACCGGCCGGGATCTCCGAGGTCCGCGAGAAGGGCGAGGCCTGCGCCAGCACCGGCAGCGCGGCGTACTCCGTTCCCGCCAGCGCCTCCTTGACCACGTCCTCCTGCACCTTGGTGATCAGGTCGATGATCGGGGCGTCCTTGTACCGCGCCTCCACCGTGGTCAGCGTCTCGGTCGCGGTGCCGACGACCTGATTGACGTACGCCACCACCTTCGCGTGCTCGTCCGCCAGCAGCTTCGTGATCCGCGGGTCGTCGTCGACCGTGTTGGAGTTGCGCAGCGACGCCTTCACCGACTCCACCTGCCAGCGGCCCCGCTCGAAGACCAGCTCGAAGTCGAACAGGGTCAGCCGCTCGGCGTAGCACAGCGGCTCCGACAGCACGACCGTCTTCCCGGTCTCCTCGTTGACGACCTTCAGCTCCGGGATCTCCACGTGCGCGTGCCCGACCAGGATCGCGTCGATGCCCGGCACCTGCCTGGCCACGTTGGCCGCCGCGTTCTCGACGTACGGCACCTGGTCACCGTACGAGGACGTCCCCGACGAGCCGGAGTGCGCCGACACGACCACCACGTCCGCGCCCATCGAACGCAGCTTCGGCACCCACTTCGCCGCCTGCTCCTCCAGGCCCGGGAAGGCCAGCTTGCCCTGCACGTACGCCTTGTCCCAGATCGCGATGCCCGGGTTGGTCAGCCCCAGCACCGCCACCTTCACCGGCGGGGCGCCCTTCACCCGGAACGTCTTCATGAAGTAGGGCGGGAACGCGGGCTTCAGGGTCTTCGCGTCGACCGCGTTCGCACCGAGCAGCGGGAAGTCGCACTGCTCCTCGAACTTCCGCAGCGTCTCGATGCCGTAGTTGAACTCGTGGTTGCCGAGCGCCACCGCGTCGTACCCGATGGCGTTCATCGCCTGCGCCATCGGATGCACCGGACCGCCCTCGGCGGTGATCGGGTCCACCTTCGCGTAGTAGTACGTCAGCGGGGTGCCCTGGATGGTGTCGCCCGCGTCCAGCAGCAGCGTGTTGTGGCGGCCCTTCTCCTCGCGGACCTGGTTCACCAGCGTGGAGACGCGGGCCAGGCCCTGGGCGTTGCCCGCCGCGTCGGTGTACTCCGCGTCCTTGAAGTAGTCCCAGTTGAAGACGTGGCCGTGCAGGTCGGTCGTGCCCAGGACCGTCAGCGCGTACCGCTTCGGCTTCCGCCGCCCCCGGTGCGCGGGCACCGCCGCCTCGGCCACCGGGGCCGCCGCCGCGCCGGCCAGCGCGACCCCCGCCCCCGTCACGGCGGACCTGCTGAGGAACTTCCGGCGGTTCAACGGCATGGCTGACTCTCCTTGGTGACCCGTCACATCATCATCAACAACGCGCGTAGATTCTGTCCTGAGCATGGCGTCTGTCAAGGGGTTCCGACCGGGTGAAATGCTCATCGGAGCAATGCGGCGCACAATTCAACACTTGTCAATCGCCCTTTACCCAAAGGTTGTTGAGCAGATATGCGTGGCCAATTCGCTACTGATCGGTAAGTCATAGGCTCGACTCATGCGCCGAGCGAAAATCGTCTGCACCCTGGGACCCGCCACCGACTCCTACGACCAGATCAAGGCCCTGGTCGACGCCGGAATGGACATCGCCCGCTTCAACTTCAGCCACGGCACACACGCCGAACACGAAGAGCGGTACCACCGCGTCCGCAAGGCCGCCGACGAGACCGGCCGCAGCGTCGGCGCCCTCGCCGACCTTCAGGGCCCGAAGATCCGCCTCGGCCGTTTCACCGAAGGCCCCGTACTCCTTGAACGCGGCGACACCTTCACCATCACCGTCGAAGAAGGCGTCGAGGGCGACCGCCACACCTGCGGCACCACCTACGCCGGCCTCGCCGCCGACGTCACCCCCGGCGAACGCATCCTCGTCGACGACGGCAAGGTCTGCCTGGAGGTCACCGACGTCGACGGCCCCCGTGTCCGCACAACCGTCGTCGAGGGCGGCATCGTCTCCGACCACAAGGGCCTCAACCTCCCCGGTGTCGCCGTCTCCGTCCCCGCCCTCTCCAAAAAGGACGAGGACGACCTGCGCTGGGCCCTGAACAGCGGCTTCGACGTCGTCGCCCTCTCCTTCGTCCGCAGCGGCCGCGACGTCCTCGACGTCCACCGCATCATGGACGAGGAGGGCCGCCGCCTCCCCGTCATCGCCAAGGTCGAGAAGCCGCAGGCCGTGGAGAACATCGAGGACATCGTCGCGGCCTTCGACGGCATCATGGTCGCCCGGGGCGACCTCGGCGTCGAAATGCCGCTGGAACAGGTCCCGATCGTCCAGAAGCGCGCGATCAAGCTGGCGAAGCGCAACGCCAAACCGGTCATCGTCGCCACCCAGATGCTCGACTCGATGATCGACAACGCCCGCCCGACCCGCGCCGAGGCCTCCGACGTCGCCAACGCCGTCATCGACGGCACGGACGCGGTGATGCTCTCCGGCGAGACCAGCGTCGGCAAGCATCCGACCGACACGGTGCGGACGATGGCCCGCATCGTCGAGGCGGCCGAGGAGGACATCCTCGCCAAGGGCCTGCCCCCGCTGACCGAGCGCAACAAGCCCCGCACCCAGGGCGGCGCCGTCGCCCGCGCCGCCGCCGAGATCGGCGACTTCCTCGGCGCGAGGTTCCTGGTCGCCTTCACCCAGTCCGGCGACACCGTCCGCCGTCTCTCCCGCTACCGCTCACCCATCCCGCTGCTCGCCTTCACCCCGGAACCGGCGACCCGCTCGCAGCTGAGCCTGACCTGGGGCGTGGAAACCTTCCTCGGCCCGCACGTGGACTCCACGGACGCGATGGTCGACCAGGTGGACGAACTCCTCACCCGATACGGCCGCTGCGAGAAGGGCGACGTAGTGATCATCACGGCCGGTTCACCCCCGGGGGTGTCGGGCACCACGAACCTGGTGCGCGTGCACCACATCGGGGAGAGTCCTTCGAATTGAAGGTAAAGTGCCCCGGGTGGGACTCGAACCCACACTGAATGCCTTTTGAGGGCATCGTCTCTGCCGATTGGACTACCGGAGCCTCTTCGAACCGAAGGTCAGTGTAGCCCCTCGGTGACTCAAACATACAGGAGCTAGGTAGGCTCTTGTCAGCAGTACCCCTGCCCCGAACGAGGAGCCCACGTGACCGCCCCCGAGTCGCCCCAGCCCGCCGACGTGACCGACGACGACAAGTCGCACGTGCCTCCGCTGACGACCCGTGTCGTCATCGCCGAGGACGAGGCGCTCATTCGGCTGGATCTCAAAGAGATGCTGGAGGAGGAGGGGTACTCCGTCGTCGGTGAGGCCGGTGACGGTGAGCAGGCCGTGGAGCTGGCCCGTGAGCACCGGCCGGACCTGGTGATCCTCGACGTGAAGATGCCCAAGCTGGACGGCATCTCCGCGGCCGAAAAGATCGCCGAGGAGAGCATCGCGCCGGTGCTGATGCTGACCGCGTTCTCGCAGCGCGACCTGGTGGAGCGGGCCCGGGACGCCGGGGCCATGGCGTACCTGGTGAAGCCGTTCAGCAAGAGCGACGTCGTGCCGGCGATCGAGATGGCCGTCTCCCGCTTCACGGAGTTGAAGGAGCTGGAGAAGGAGGTCGCCGACCTCAGCCAGCGGCTGGAGACGCGCAAGCTGGTGGACCGGGCCAAGTCGGTGCTCCAGACGGAGTACGGCCTGACCGAGCCGGCCGCGTTCCGGTGGATCCAGAAGACGTCGATGGACCGGCGGATGTCGATGCAGCAGGTCGCCGAGGCGGTCATCCAGGACGCCGAGGAGAAGAAGGCGTCCAAGGGCTGAGGCCCCGGAGCGTGCACGAGGCCCGCGTCCCCGACTGGGGGCGCGGGCCTCGTCGTACGGCCGGACGGGTGCGCCGTCAGTCCTCGCCGAGGTAGGCCTTGCGGACCGACTCGTCGTGGAGGAGGTCCTGTCCGCTGCCGGACAGGACGATGTTGCCGACCTCCATGACGTGGCCGTGGTCGGCCAGGGACAGGGCGGCCTGGGCGTTCTGCTCGACGAGCAGGATGGTGGTGCCCTGGGACTTGAGTTCGGCGATGGTCGCCATGATCTTCTGCATCATGATCGGCGAGAGACCCATGGAGGGTTCGTCGAGCATGAGCAGCTTGGGCTGGGACATCAGGGCACGGCCCATGGCGAGCATCTGCTGCTCACCGCCGGAGAGGGTGCCCGCGGCCTGCTTCCGGCGTTCGCCGAGGATCGGGAAGAGGTCGTAGGCGCGCTGGATGTCCTTGTCGATGCCCGGCTTGTCGCTGCGCAGGAAGGCGCCGAGGCGGAGGTTGTCCTCGATCGTCATGCGGGGGAAGATGTGCCGCCCCTCGGGGGAGTGGGCGAGCCCGAGGGAGACGATCTGGTGGGCGGGGACCTTCTTGAGCGACTTGCCGCCGAACTTGATCTGGCCGCCGACCGGCTTGAGGAGGCCGGACAGGGTGCGCAGGGTGGTGGTCTTGCCGGCGCCGTTGGTGCCGATGAGGGTGACCACTTCACCGGCGTCGACCTTGAAGGAGATGCCCTTGACGGCTTCGATCTTGCCGTAGGCGACGCGGAGGTCCTCGACCTCGAGGAGTGCGGTCATCGGTCGTTCTCCTTGCCGGCCGCGGTGTCCGTGGTGGTGTCGGCCTGGGCGTGGGCCTCGGCGGCCTCGGCCTCGGCGGCTTCCGCCGCGCCGGGGTCGTTTTCGAGGGGTTCGCCGAGGTAGGCGGCGATGACGCGTTCGTCGCCCTGGACGGTGGCGCTGTCGCCTTCGATGAGTTTTTCGCCCTGGACGAGTACGGCGACGCGGTCGCAGAGGTTGAAGATGAAGCGCATGTCGTGCTCGATGACGAGGACGGCGATGCCCATGTCGCGGATGGCGAAGACCAGTTCTTCGGTGGCCCGGGTCTCCTGGGGGTTCATGCCGGCGGTCGGCTCGTCCAGGAGGAGCAGTCCTGGTTCGCTGGCGAGGGCGCGTGCGATTTCCAGTTTGCGCTGTTCGCCGTAGGGCAGGTTGCGCGCGAGGTGGTCGGCCTTGGCGGCCAGGCCGACGAACTCGAGTAGTTCGAGGGCGCGTTCGCGGGAGGCGGCCTCGGCCTTGTGGAAGCCGGGGCCGCGCAGGACGGCGGACCAGAAGCCTTCTTTGGTGCGGGTGTGGCGGCCGACGAGGACGTTCTCCAGGACGGTCATGTTGGCGAACAGCCGGATGTTCTGGAAGGTGCGGGCGATGCCGGCGGCGGTGACCTTGAAGGATTTGGCGGGTAGGACCTGGTCCTTGTAGCGGACTTCGCCTTCGGTGGGGATGTACAGGCCGGTGAGGCAGTTGAAGAAGGTGGTCTTGCCGGCGCCGTTGGGGCCGATGAGGCCGACGATCTCGCCGCTGTTGACGGTGAGGTCGACGCCGTTGACGGCGGTGAGGCCGCCGAAGCGCATGGTGACGCCGCGGGCGTCGAGGACGGTGGTGCCGGGGGCGGGGGCGCCCGGGGCGGTGTCCTTGGTGGTGGTGTCGGTGGTCATGGTGGTCAGGCCCCTGTCTTGCTCAGGGTGGTGGGAGCGTCGGCCTCTTCGTGGAATTCCAGCTTGCGGCGCCGGTTGGCGACGAGTCCTTCGGGGCGGAAGCGCATGAGCAGGACGAGCGCGAGTCCGAAGGCGAAGAGCTGGTAGTCGTCGAGGAACTGGAGCTTGTTGGGGATGAGGAAGAGCAGTGCGGCGCCGATCAGGGGGCCGGCGATGGTGCCCATGCCGCCGAGGACGACGGCGGCCAGGAGGAAGGCCGAGTTGGGCGGTGTGGTGCCGGCGAAGAGGTACTGCTCGGGGGTGACGGTGTAGGTCACGTGGGCCTGGACGGTGCCGGCGAGGCCGGCGAGGGTGGCGCCGACGGCGAAGGCGATGAGCTTGACGCGGAAGCCGTTGATGCCCATGGCGAGTGCGGCGGTCTCGTCCTCGCGGATGGCGACCCAGGCGCGGCCGATGCGGGAGTCGCCGCTGCGTCGGAAGACGAGGACGACGACGGCCGTGATGATGAGCATCAGGAAGAAGTAGTTGGCGAACCGGCCGATGGTGAATCCGCCGATCTCGTGCTGGACTCCGAGGTCGAAGCCGAGGATCTTCAGATCGGGGATGGAGGAGATGCCGTTGGAGCCGTTGGTGACGTCCGGGCCGGAGGTGCCGTCGAGGTTGTTGGCGGTGATGCGGAAGATCTCGCCGAAGCCGAGGGTGACGATGGCGAGGTAGTCGCCGCGCAGGCGCAGGGTGGGTGCGCCGATGAGGACGCCGAAGACCAGTGAGGCGGCGGCGCCGACGAGGACGGCGGCCCAGAAGGGCAGGTGGAGGTCGAAGGGGGAGCTGGGCGAGCCGGAGACCATGGAGGCGGCGTAGGCGCCCACGCCGAGGAAGGCGACGTATCCGAGGTCGAGGAGGCCGGCGAGGCCGACGACGATGTTGAGGCCGAGGGCGACGGTGGCGAAGATCAGGATGTAGACGCCGAGGGTCGCGTACTGGTCGTCGGACTGTGTGAAGGGGAAGCAGGCGGCGGCGATGAAGGCGCCGCAGACGGTGATGTTCTGGTGCCGGGCGGTGATCTCGGTGGCCTGGGCGATGAGGCCGGCCCGGTGGAGGGCGGCGAAGCCGAAGCCGGCCACGATGAGGAAGCCGACGAAGAGTTCGTCGTACTCGGTGCCGATGCCGTAGGTGAAGACGACCAGGGCGACGGCGAGGATGCCGGCGATGACGAGGATCTCGGCGTAGGGGGGCAGGGCTCGGAGGGGGCGGGGGGTGCCGGTGGCGAAGGCCGCCTTGATCGTCTGCCAGTTCTGGGAGCTGGTGTGCTTGAACTGCTCCCAGCCGGTGTCGTCGGGGTCGAAGGGGTCGGGCTCGGGGCGTTCGAAGGGGAGGGCGAGCGCGCCGAGGAGTGCGACGAGGGTGACGACCGCGGCGACGTAGCCGCCGGGTTCGAGGTTGACCAGGCCGCCGAGCTGGGCGCTGATCGCGATCAGCGTGTACCAGGTGGTCGCGAAGGCGGCGAGGGCGGCGAACTTGAGGGCTGCGTCGGCGCCGGCGGGCACCAGCCAGCCGAGCCCCTTGACGCCGTACGAGGCGAGGCCGAGGAGTGCGGTGAGGGCGCCGGCGATCAGCACCAGGACCTGGAGTCCGCCCGGGTAGCCGTAGACGGTGAGGTCGCCGGGGAACTCGGCGGTCCAGGTCCAGGCGAGGAAGGTGGAGACGACGGTGAGGACACCGCCGCCGGTGGCGAGGGCGCGGCCGATGTGCGGGGGTATGCCGATGAGGCCGGTTGCGTTGCCCGCGGCGGGGGCGCCGGCGGTCTTCGGTGTGGTGGTCTGTGTGGTCATCGGTGTCACGCCCTGTCCGCAACGCGTTCGCCGAGCAGGCCCTGTGGCCTGAACAGCAGCACGAGGATGAGGAGGATGAAGGCCCAGACGTCGGACCAGGACTGGCTGCCGAACTGGTCGAGGCCGGGGATGTCGGCGATGTAGGCGGTGGCCAGGGTTTCGGCGACGCCGAGGACGACGCCGCCGATCATGGCGCCGTAGATGTTGCCGATGCCGCCGAGGACGGCCGCGGTGAAGGCCTTCAGGCCGAGGATGAAGCCCATCTTGAAGTCGATCTGGCCGTACTTGAGTCCGTTGGCGACTGCGCCGACGGCGGCGAACACGGCGCCGAGCGCGAAGGCGACCACGATGATGCGGTCCGTGTTGACGCCCATCAGCTTGGCGGTGTCCGGGTCCTGGGCGGTGGCCTGCATGCCGCGTCCGGTGCGGGTGCGCATCACGAAGTAGGCGAGGATGGCCATGCTGACCGGGGCGGCGACGAGTAGGAAGATGTCGCCGGTCTGGAGGGTGACGCTGCCGATGTGGAAGGGCCCGCCGTCGATCTGGGGGAAGGTCCGGGCGGACTTGGCCTCGGGGTACCAGGCCCAGACGGCCTGCTGGAGCGCGAGGGAGAGGCCGATGGCGGTGATGAGGGGTGCGAGCCGGGGGGCGCCGCGCAGCGGGCGGTAGGCGAATCGTTCCGCCCCGACTGCGACGGTGACGGAGACCAGCATGGCGCCGAGCAGCATGAGGGGCAGGGCGATCAGCATGGAGGTGCCGTCGGGCAGGATGTAGACGTAGACCGTGAGCGCGCCGAAGGCGCCGGTCATGAAGATCTCGCCGTGGGCGAAGTTGATGAGCTGGACGATGCCGTAGACCATTGTGTAGCCGATGGCGATCAACCCGTACATGGATCCCAGTAGCAGGCCGTTGACCAGCTGCTGCGGCAGTTCGTTCACCGCATGTCCTCCGAGACTTTCGGAACGTTCGACGGATGTGGCCGGATGCGAGTCCGCGCGGGGCGCCGGTGGAACAGCGCCCCGCGCGGCTCGTGATCGGTGGTGCGGGCGGGCGGTGGGTCAGCCGGTGTAGGTGCCGGACTTCACGGCCTTCCAGGCACCGTTCTCTACGGAGTACACGGTGAGCTGCTTGTTGGTCGCGTCACCGAACTCGTCGAAGGAGACCTTTCCGGTCACGCCGTCGAAGGAGACCTTCTGCATGGCGTCGACGACCTTGGATCGGGCGTCGTCGGGGAGCTTGCCGTCGTTGGCCTCGACGACCGACTTGACGGCCTCGATGATCGCCCAGGCGGAGTCGTAGGAGTAGCCGCCGTAGGCCTCGTAGGCCTCCTTGTATCCGGCGGCCTTGTAGTTGGCGACGAACTCCTTGGCGGAGGGGAGTTCCTCGACCGGGGCGCCGACGGAGGTGGCGAGGTCGCCGGTGCCGCTGGCGCCGGCGAGCTTGATGAAGTCGGCGCTGTAGATGCCGTCGCCGCCGACCACCGGGATCTTCGCGCCGGCGGCCTTGATCTGCTTGCTCAGCGGGCCGGCCTGCGGGTATTCGCCGCCGTAGTAGACGACGTCGGCGCCGGAGTTCTTGACCTTGGTGGCGACCGCGTTGAAGTCCTTGGTGTCGGGGTTGATGTGCTCGGTCCCGACGACCTGGCCGCCCAGCTTCTTGAACTCCGCGGTGAAGGTGGCGGCGAGGCCGGCGCCGTAGGTCTTCTTGTCGTCGATGACGAAGACCTTGCGCTTCTTGGAGTCGTTGTAGACGTACTGCGCGGCGAAGGGACCCTGGATGGCGTCCGTGGTCGCGGTGCGGAAGTACGACTTGTACGTCCGGACCTTCTTGGTCTGCCAGTCGACGCCCTGGGTGAGCGAGGGGTTGGTGTTGGCCGGGGAGACCTCGACGAGTTTGGCCGTGTCGAAGACCTTCTGCATGGACTCGCCAACGGAAGAGTTCAGCGGGCCGACGACGCCGAGGACGTCGTCGTTGGCGACGAGCTGGGTGGCGTTCTGCTGGCCGACGGAAGGCTGGCCCTGGTCGTCGAGGGCCTTGATCTCGAACTTGATGCCGTCGACGTAGTTGTCCTTGTTGGCGGTCTTGGCGGCGAGGTCCACCGAGTTCTTGATGCCGAGGCCCAGCGCGGACAGGTCGCCGGTCAGCGGGGCGTCGACGCCGATGACGACGGTGGTACCACCGCCGCCGCCGTTGCCGGAGTCCGAGCCGCCGTCGTCGTCGCGCGAGCCGCAGGCGGTGAGGGTGAGCGCTCCCGCCGCCAGAGCGGCGGTGATGGCTATGAGCGAACGTTGACGCACGATCAGTCCTTTCCCTGGCACAGCCGCTTCCCCGTGGAGGCGGCCGAGTCGAGCGCTGGGCCGAAGTGACAATCGGATGGCGCGGTGACTGGCCGTGACTCTAAGCGTGTGTGGGGAACGTGGAGGAGGGTCTGACTCAGGCTGTGACGCTCTTGTTATGACGCGGCGTAATGCAGAGCGGTACTGGCTGGGAAGAAGGGCGGAATTCAGGCCGATTCGCCCTGTCCGCATGGTGAGAACTTGCAGGATCGGCGGGCAGTGCTCAGGGGTCTCGGGCGTTTTGGTGATTACCTGAAATCGTCGCCGCAGGCGGCTTCGAGGGTCTGGGAGAGGTCCAGTGCATAGCGCTCCCCCAGGATGAAACTGTGAGCTTCTATTGCGCGCGTATTACGTAGCGTTACATCCAGGAAAGGGAGTCCGGGGTTCCGCGGTGCTTTTTCGCAATCCGTCACCCGGAGCGTGACGATGATCTTGATGGCGGAATGCGGCTTTGTCTGGAAAGGTGCCGCGGGCGACGATCGCACCGACAGGCCCTGGTAGGGCTGGGTCAGTCGCGTCACGGTGACGGGTGGACCGGACCGCACGCTGAGCAGCACCGTGAAGCTGAAACCGTCGGCCTCGGCTTCGCGGGAGCCGGCCACGGGGGCGACGTACACGAGGTCGACGGCCTGGGACGGGTGGAGCGGCGGGGAGGCCGGCCGCGGTGGTGGGCGGCTCGCGTACAGGGCACCGCCGCCCACCAGGACGGCGAGGGCGGCGGCGGCCGTGAGGACGGCCCGGCGGTGGCGTTCGTAACGCCGGGCGAGGCGTCCGGGCGTCCGGGTGGGCCGAGAGGCTTCGGGGGCCTCCAGGGCGTGGGTGCCCTCCTCGGGCTCGACGGGTCCGGTGCCGCTCACCGCTGCCACGGGCCCTCGCTCGGGCCGCCGTCGCGGTACCGCTCGGCGCAGGTCTCGCGCACCCGACGGACCGTCAACTCCTCGGTGGCCCGGTCGCCGTGCTCGCGCTGCGTGGGCCGCGCGGCGGCCACGACCTCGCGCAGGATGTCGTACTGCCGGTTGGACAGCCCCATCGACTGGTAGTCGCCGTAGAGGGTGCCGCCGTCCAGTATCCGGCGTGCCCAGTACCCGACGGCGCTGGTGCACAACTCGGCTCCGGCGAGGGGTGGTCGAGCCGACGCCGACACCGACGCCGGGGCGGTCGACCGGGTGGCGGCACCGGGACCGGCGCGGTCGGCCCCCAAGTTGCCGCAGGCCGCGAGGGCGAGGCTCGGCAGTGTCAGCGCGAGCGCGAGCCAGGCGGGCGGGACGCGCCCCCGCTCACACCGCGCGGTCCCCGTCGGGCCGGCCCGTCCGCGCGTGCCCCGCACGGGTGTGGAGCGCAGTCCCCGAACCGCGGCCCCCGGCCAGGGGGCCTCTCCCCGTCCCATGTCTCGAAGCTAGGGCGACGGGTGGCCGATGGCAATGTTGGACGGGACGGTGCCGGAGGGCAATGCCGAACGGGGACGATGCCGTGAGGGCTGCGCGCCGCTCAGCCCGCCGCTTCCGCCGTCCGTGCCCCGTCGCCCGGGTTCATGTCCCGCAGCAGGCAGGTCAGCCGGGCGGTGCACACCCTGCGGTCCTGCTCGTCGCTGATCACGATCTCGTACGTCGCCGTCGACCGGCCCCGGTGCACCGGCGTGGCCACGCCGGTGACCAGACCGGAGCGGACCCCGCGATGGTGGGTGCAGTTCAGGTCGACACCGACGGCGATCTTGGAGCTGCCGCCGTGCAGCATCGCGCCGACCGAGCCGAGGGTCTCGGCCAGCACCGCCGAGGCGCCGCCGTGCAGCAGCCCGTACGGCTGGGTGTTGCCCTCCACCGGCATGGTGCCGACGACGCGGTCGGCCGACGCCTCCAGGACCTGGACGCCCATGCGGGTGCCGAGATGTCCCGCGGAGAAGAGGGCGGGCAGGTCGACGCCGAGCGCGGCGTACTCGTCGATGACCTCCTGCGGGAACTGCACCTGCTGCTGCTCGCCCATGGGCCCGGCTCCGTTCGTTTCGGTACGTCTGTCTGTCACGTCTGTCTGCATCGCCTGTCCGGCTCGGCTGAGCAAACGCTCAGTCGGTCGCCGATTGTTCCAGACGGACGACGACGGACTTGCTGGCCGGGGTATTGCTGGTGTCCGCGGTGGCGTCCAGCGGCACCAGGACGTTGGTCTCCGGGTAGTACGCCGCCGCGCAGCCCCGGGCCGTCGGGTAGAGCACGACGCGGAAACCGGGCGCCCGCCGCTCCACCCCGTCCTTCCACTCGCCGACCAGGTCGACGTACGAGCCGTCCCGGACGCCCAGCTTCCGGGCGTCCTCCGGATTGACCAGGACGACCCGGCGGCCGTTCCGGATGCCCCGGTAGCGGTCGTCCAGGCCGTAGATCGTGGTGTTGTACTGGTCGTGCGAGCGCAGCGTCTGCAGCAGCAGCCGCCCTTCGGGCAGCTCGGGGTACTCGACCGGCGCGGCAGTGAAGTTGGCCTTGCCGGTGGCCGTCGGGAAGCGGCGCTCGTCGCGCGGGGCGTGGGGGAGGGCGAAGCCCCCGGGGCGGGCCACGCGCGCGTTGAAGTCCTCGAAACCGGGGATCACGCGGCCGATGCGGTCGCGGATCGTCGCGTAGTCCTTCTCGAACTCCTCCCACGGTGTGGTGCTGCGCTCGCCCAGCACGCGCCGGGCCAGCCGGCACACGATCGCCGGTTCGGACAGCAGGTGGGCGCTCGCGGGCTCCAGCCGGCCGCGGGAGGCGTGCACCATGCCCATGGAGTCCTCGACGGTGACGAACTGCTCGCCGCCGTCCTGGAGGTCCCGCTCGGTGCGGCCGAGCGTCGGCAGGATCAGGGCGCGCGCGCCCGTGACCGCGTGCGAGCGGTTCAGCTTCGTCGACACGTGCACGGTGAGGCGGGCGCGGCGCATCGCCGCCTCGGTGACCTCCGTGTCGGGGGAGGCTGAGACGAAGTTGCCGCCCATGGCGAAGAAGACCTTCGCCTCGCCGTCGCGCAGCGCGCGGATGGCCCGTACGACGTCGTAGCCGTGCTCGCGCGGCGGGGCGAAGCCGAACTCCCTCTCCAGGGCGTCCAGGAACGCGGACGCGGGGCGTTCGAAGATGCCCATCGTGCGGTCGCCCTGCACGTTGGAGTGGCCGCGCACCGGGCAGACGCCCGCGCCCGGGCGGCCGATGTTGCCGCGCAGGAGGAGGAAGTTGACGACCTCGCGGATGGTGGGCACGGAGTGCTTGTGCTGGGTCAGGCCCATCGCCCAGCACACGATGGTGCGCCGGGAGGCGAGCACCATGCGCAGCGCCTCCTCGATCTCCGCGCGCGTGAGACCGGTCGCCGTGAGCGTCTCGTCCCAGTCGGCGGCGCGGGCGGCCTCGGCGAACTCCTCGTACCCGTGCGTGTGTTCCTCGACGAACGCCTCGTCGACCGCGCCCTCGGTCTCCAGGATCAGCTTGTTGAGCAGCCGGAACAGGGCCTGGTCGCCGCCGAGGCGGATCTGCAGGAACAGGTCGGTGAGCGCGGCGCCCGCGGTGAGTCCCTTGGGGGTCTGCGGGTTCTTGAAGCGCTCCAGGCCGGCCTCGGGCAGCGGGTTGACGCTGATGATCCGCGCGCCGTTCGCCTTGGCCTTCTCCAGGGCGGAGAGCATGCGCGGGTGGTTGGTGCCCGGGTTCTGGCCGGCCACGATGATCAGGTCGGCCTTGTACAGGTCCTCCAGCAGGACGCTGCCCTTGCCGATTCCGATGGTCTCGGACAGGGCCGAGCCGGACGACTCGTGGCACATGTTGGAGCAGTCCGGCAGGTTGTTGGTACCGAGCTCGCGCGCGAAGAGCTGGTAGAGGAACGCGGCCTCGTTGCTGGTGCGCCCGGAGGTGTAGAAGACGGCCTCGTCGGGCGAGTCCAGGGCGGCGATCTCCTCCGCCACGATGCCGAAGGCGCGCTCCCAGGTGACCGGCTCGTAGTGCTCGCCGCCCTCCGGGAGGTACACCGGGTGCGTGAGCCGGCCCTGCTGGCCCAGCCAGTAGCCGCTGCGGGTCGCGAGGTCGGCCACGGGGTGCGCGGCGAAGAACTCCGGGGTGACCCGGCGCAGGGTGGCCTCCTCGGCCACCGCCTTCGCGCCGTTCTCGCAGAACTCCGCCTTGTGCCGGTGGTCCGGCTCCGGCCAGGCGCAGCCCGGGCAGTCGAAGCCGTCCTTCTGGTTGACGCTCAGCAGCGTCAGCGCGGTCCGCTTCACCCCCATCTGCCGCTGTGCCATGCGCAGGGTGTGGCCGATGGCCGGAATACCCGCCGCCGCATGCTGGGGTCCGGTCACCTGCGGCGCGTCCTGAACCGGATCACCCTTGGGCGGCTTGGTGGCCATCGCGCGCTCCTTCGCTGACGCATGTGAGGTACGTCTCCGATCCTCGCACGCCCCTCTGACAGCGACGGAGGCCGGGCGGGCCGGAATCCGCAAGCGGTGGTTGCGGTGGCGGACGGTGGCCGGTCCGTGCCGGGGGCGAGCGAGCGCGGGGCCGAGTGTCAGTGGTCCGTGGCAGGATCGGGGACGTGGCAGAGACAGCAGCGAAGAAGACCGACAACACCCCCGGCGGCGGCCGACCGCGCCTGATGCTCATGGACGGGCACTCGCTGGCGTACCGCGCGTTCTTCGCGCTGCCCGCGGAGAACTTCACGACCGCGACGGGCCAGCCGACCAACGCGATCTACGGCTTCGCGTCGATGCTGGCGAACACGCTGCGTGACGAGGCGCCGACCCACTTCGCGGTGGCGTTCGACGTCTCCCGCAAGACGTGGCGGTCCCAGGAGTTCACCGAGTACAAGGCGAACCGCTCCAAGACCCCGGACGAGTTCAAGGGCCAGGTCGAGCTGATCGGCGAGCTGCTCGACGCCATGCACGTGCAGCGCTTCGCCGTCGAGGGCTTCGAGGCCGACGACGTCATCGCCACGCTCGCCACGCAGGCCGAGGCCGAGGGCTTCGACGTGCTGATCGTCACCGGCGACCGGGACTCCTTCCAGCTGGTCAGCGACCACACCACGGTGCTGTATCCGACCAAGGGCGTCTCCGAGCTCACCCGGTTCACGCCGGAGAAGGTCTTCGAGAAGTACGGGCTGACGCCCGCCCAGTACCCCGACTTCGCGGCCCTGCGCGGCGACCCGTCCGACAACCTGCCGGGCATCCCGGGCGTCGGCGAGAAGACGGCCGCGAAGTGGATCAACCAGTTCGGGTCCTTCGCGGAGCTCGTCGAGCGCGTCGACGAGGTCAAGGGCAAGGCCGGGCAGAACCTGCGCGACCACCTGGAGTCCGTCAAGCTCAACCGCCGGCTCACCGAGCTGGAGCGGCGGGTCGAGCTGCCGAAGACGGTCACCGACCTGGAGCGCACGGCGTACGACCGCAAGGGCGTCGCGATGTTCCTGGACACCCTGGAGATCCGCAACCCGTCCCTGCGGGAGCGGCTCTACGCGGTCGACCCGGGCGCCGAGGAGGCCGAGGCCACCCCGGTCGTGGCCGACGGTGTGGAGCTGGACGGCGCCGCGCTGGGCACGGGGGAGCTGGCCGGCTGGCTCGCCGAGCACGGCACGGGGACCCTCGGTGTCGCCACCGTCGACACCTGGGCGCTGGGCACCGGCTCGGTCGCCGAGGTCGCGCTCGCCGCGCCCGACGGGAAGGCCGCCTGGTTCGACCCGTCCGAGCTGGACGAGGCCGACGAGACGGCGTTCGCGGCCTGGCTGTCCGACGCGGAGCGGCCGAAGGTCTTCCACAACGCCAAGGGCGCGATGCGCGTCTTCGCCGAGCACGGCTGGAGCGTCGCCGGCGTCGGCATGGACACCGCGCTCGCCGCCTATCTGGTCAAGCCCGGCCGCCGCTCCTTCGACCTGGACGCGCTCTCCCTGGAGTACCTGCACCGCGAGCTGGCCCCCGCCGCCGCAGCCGACGGCCAGCTGGCCTTCGGCGCGGACGACGGCGCCGAGGCCGAGGCGCTGATGGTGCAGGCCCGCGCGATCCTCGACCTGGGGGAGGCCTTCGAGGGCCGCCTGGCGGACGTCGGCGCGGCGGACCTGCTGCGCGACGTGGAGCTGCCCACGTCCGCGCTGCTGGCCCGCATGGAGCGGCACGGCATCGCGGCCGACCGGGAGCACCTGCAGGCCATGGAGCAGATGTTCGCGGGCGCCGTGCAGCAGGCGGTGAAGGAGGCGCACGCGGCGGCCGGACACGAGTTCAACCTCGGCTCGCCCAAGCAGCTCCAGGAAGTCCTCTTCGGCGAGCTGAACCTGCCGAAGACGAAGAAGACCAAGACCGGCTACACGACGGACGCGGACGCCCTCGCATGGCTCGCGGCGCAGACCGAGAACGAGCTGCCGGTGATCATGCTCCGCCACCGTGAGCAGGCCAAGCTGCGGGTCACGGTCGAGGGCCTGATCAAGACGATCGCCGCCGACGGCCGCATCCACACGACGTTCAACCAGACGGTCGCCGCCACCGGCCGCCTGTCCTCCACGGACCCGAACCTGCAGAACATCCCGGTCCGCACGGACGAGGGCCGGGCGATCCGCCGCGGGTTCGTCGTCGGCGAGGGCTTCGAGTCCCTGATGACGGCCGACTACAGCCAGATCGAGCTGCGCGTGATGGCCCACCTGTCGGAGGACGCGGGCCTGATCGAGGCGTTCGCCTCCGGCGAGGACCTGCACACCACCGCCGCCGCGCAGGTCTTCTCCGTCGAGCAGTCCGCGGTCGACGCGGAGATGCGCCGCAAGATCAAGGCCATGTCCTACGGCCTGGCGTACGGCCTGTCGGCCTTCGGCCTCTCCCAGCAGCTGAACATCGAGGCGGCCGAGGCCCGCGGCCTGATGGACGCCTACTTCGAGCGGTTCGGCGGCGTACGGGACTATCTGCGCCGGGTCGTCGACGAGGCACGGGCGACGGGCTACACGGCGACGCTCTTCGGTCGCCGCCGCTACCTGCCCGACCTCAACAGCGACAACCGCCAACGGCGCGAGGCGGCCGAGCGCATGGCCCTGAACGCACCCATCCAGGGCACGGCGGCCGACATCGTCAAGATCGCCATGCTCAATGTGGACAGGGCGCTGCGCGAGGCGGACCTCACGTCCCGCATGCTGCTCCAGGTCCACGACGAAATCGTCCTGGAGATCGCCCCCGGCGAGCGCGCGGCGGCGGAGGAGATCGTCCGCCGCGAGATGGCCGACGCCGTGCAGCTCAGGGTCCCCCTGGGCGTCTCGGTCGGCGCGGGCCCGGACTGGGAGTCGGCGGCGCACTAGCCTCCGGCGGTCGGCGGTACGGGCGGGGAGCGCCGCGAGTCCGCGTGCTCGCGGCGGTTCCCCGGCGAGCCGGGCCGCGGAGGGCGGGCGGGCCGCGGCCGGGGGTGTGCCATCGCCCGGCGTCGGAGCCGGCGTCGGGCCCACCCCGGCCGAGGCCCGTGCGCCCCGCCCGTCCCGCGGGTCCCGTCACTCAGGTGGCCCCCGCGAGGACGCCCCCGCCGCGGACTCCCGTGAGGATGCGGGCATGGGTATACGCATGCTCCATCACCGGACGACACCGGCACGGGCAAGCACCGACCGACCGGCCCGCGTGCCGCTCCCGCCCGTACCGGTCTTCGCACCGGGCGCAAGTACCGGCCGCGTCCCCACCACTCTCGCGACGGCCCTGCACCGCACCGCGGCACACCTCCGCCGCAGACTCGCCCGCCGCTACCCGGCCGCCGCGACCCCACGCGAGACGTCCGCCCGGCGCCTGTGGGCCGACCTGACCCGCGGCTACCTGGCGCTCGCCCTCGGCCTCCTGCCGCGGACCCGCCCCGCACACACCTTCACCGTCTTCGTCGCGACCACCGACACGCTCAGTGCGCCACCCGGCGGTCCCGCTCCGTACCGACGCCTCCCGGGCCCGTGGGGGCCGGGACCGGACGCCACACCCTGACCCCGACGGCGCACAGCAGCAGCGCCGGCACCAGCCCCGCGCCCGCCCCGAAGCACACCGTCGGGATCAGCTCCCAGGGCTTCGCGACGTCCCCCCAGTGCTCCCACCAACGGGTCGCCCGCCGCACCGCCCCGGCCACCGCGCAGCCGCCGAGGACCGCCCCGGCCCACCACCGGTCCCGTACCGAGAGGACCGGAACCCCCAGCGGCTCGTCCCGGGGCGCCCGGCGCAGCGCACGCGCCAGGAACACGGCGATCACGACCGCGGCCACCGCGGAACCGCCGTACTGGAGGTACCAGTAGAGCGGCGAGCCCGCGATCTCCCGGCCCAGGCCGGGGAACACCCGCATCCCCCAGCGGTCGAGGTGCGTGAACGCGTCCCACACCACGTGCGTCAGCGCGCCCAGCACCGCCGACACGTACCACCACGCCACCAGCGACGGCCGCACGCGCGCGCGTGGCGCCCCGCAGCGCAGCAGGGCGGCGGCGCGCCCCTGCCGGGCCCGTGGCAGCAGGGCCACCAGCGGCTCGCGGGCCACCAGCCACAACCCCACCAGCGCCCAGGCGATGACCACATCGACCGTGAAGACGCCCGGGACGGAGTGCGTCACGTCGCCGAACTCCATCGCCCCGGACAGGAAACTCGCCGCGTAATAGGTCATGTCGGGCGCGAAGGAACCCGCCACCAGCACGGCCGGCACCAACCGCCCCCGGCCGGTTCCGTCGCCCCGCACGGCGGGCAGCACGGCGGCGGCATGACTCAGCGTGAACGGCAACGGAACTCCTCTTATGGCCAACCGGTGAATATCGGGCACGAACGGGTCCCCGCGCAAAGCAAGTTGCCGTAGGGTCGCCTGCGGCACCGTACTGATCGAACAGACGAACATCGCCCGGGGCGAGTTGCACCGCAACCCTCGGCGCGAACCGATCGTCCCCACAGGGCGGTTACAACGGGCGAGACGGCCGAGGACAGACGGAGACGGACGCGTGGGCGTCCACGGGGAGGGGTTCACTCTATGGCGGCGCAATTCGGCAGGAGGCTCCGCAAGGGGGCGGTCACCACCACCGTGGCGGCGGTCGCGGTCGCGGCCCTGTCCGCGTCCCAGGCTCCCGACGTGACGGCCGACGCGCAGGGCAGACAGACCACCGCCGACAACGTGCCGACGTCCGACACCCCCGCCGAGGAGAGCGCCACCGGCAACTCGCCGTACTACACGGACCTGCCGCCGCTCAACAGCCCGAGCCCCGCGCCGACCATCGGCACCCCCGCCTCCCGGGGTTCGTCCGAGGCGGGCATCCCCGCGACCGTCCTCGACGCCTACAAGAAGGCGGAGTCGGCGCTGCGCCAGTCCCGGCCCGGCTGCAACCTGCCGTGGCAACTCCTCGCCGCCATCGGCAAGGTCGAGTCCGGCCAGGCGCGGGGCGGACGCGTCACCGCCGACGGTACGACGATCGGTCAGATCATCGGCCCCCAGCTCGACGGCAACGGCTTCGCGCTCATCAAGGACACCGACAACGGCGTCTACGACGGCAACAGCAGCTACGACAACGCCGTCGGCCCCATGCAGTTCATTCCGTCCACCTGGGCGTGGGCGGGCCGCGACGGCAACGGCGACGGCAAGGAAGACCCCAACAACGTCTACGACGCCGCGCTCGCCGCCGGCCACTACCTGTGCCGCTTCGACTGGGACCTGTCCGACGACGCGGACCTCAGGAAGGCGATCCTCAGCTACAACAACTCGACGGACTACCTGGCCACGGTCCTGTCGTGGCTGGAGCACTACCGCAAGGGCACCCACGAGATCCCGGACGGCACCGGCACCCTGCCCGTGGGCCGCAGCGACGACGACGCGACCGGGGCCGGCCCGTCGCCCCGCGACACCGGCACTCCCGGTCCGTCGCCCACGCCCCAGGCCCCCGGCACGTCGAAGCCGAACCCCGGTGGGTCCTCCGGCTCCGGTACGTCCTCCCCGCCGACCACCGGCTCCCCGAACCCCAACCCTCCGACCGACCCGGGGACGCCGCCCGCGACCGAGACCCCCACGGACACGGTGCACCACCTGGAGAACGCGGGCACCACGGGACTCACCGCGATCGCGGGCGACACGTTCGCCAAGAAGATCAGCACGCGTGCCGAGACCAAGACCGGCACGGCCGTCGGCAAGGTCCGGATCCGCTTCACCATCGTGGGCGACACGGACGCCACCTTCACCGGCGGCGAGCAGGTCGCCGCGGTCACCACCAACGCCTCCGGCGTGGCCACCGCGCCCGCGCTGGTGGCGGGCGAGAAGACCGGCGCCTTCACCGTGCGCGCCACGGTCGTCGGCCGCACCGTCGCCGGCCTCGACTACAAGGCCACCGTCACCGAGCGCGTCGCCGACGCCCTCACCCGCACCGGCGAGACCGAGCTGACCTGCACGCCGGGCGGCGAGTTCGCCGACCGGGTCGCGGTCAAGGCCACGCACAAGGGAGCGGCGGCGGACAAGGTCGCCGTCACCGCCACACTCATCAAGTCGGTGCTCGACCCGACCGAGAACGACAAGGGCCCCTACTTCAAGGACGCCGACGGCAAGGCCGTCCGCACCCTGACCGGCCTGAAGACCGACGCCGAGGGCCTGCTGACGCTGCCGAAGCTGTACGCGGACGACACGACCGGCACGTTCGTGCTCCGCCTCACCACCGCGGGCGGCGCGACGCTCAACGTCCAGTTGAAGGTGGCCAAGGCCGAGACGGAGCCGTCGCCCGGCTCCTCACCCGATGCCTCGCCCGACCCGTCCACGGAGCCGTCGACGGAGCCCGACGCGTAGCCCCGACTGCCCGAACAACCGAGGGGAAGGCGCCCCGTGGCCAAGGCTGCGGGGCGCCCTTCGCCCCTTTCCGGTCCGCCCCTTTCCGGTCCGCCCCTTTCCGGTCCGCCCCCTTCCGGTCCGTCACTTTCCGAGCCGGGCCTTGGTGTGCCGTGTCGGCTCCGCCGTGGCCGGGTCCTCGGGCCACGGATGCTTCGGGTACCGGCCGCGCAGCTCCGCCCGTACGCCCTTGTAACCGTCCTTCCAGAAGGAGGCCAGGTCGGCGGTGACCGCGGCCGGGCGGCCGGCGGGGGAGAGGAGGTGAACGAGCAGCGGCACCCCGGCGATCTCGGGCGAACGCCGGAGTCCGAACATCTCCTGCAACTTGACCGCGAGGACCGGCTGCCCGGGGTCGCCGTAGTCGATCCGGATCCTGGACCCACTGGGTACGACGATCCGCTCCGGGGCGAGTTCGTCGAGCCGCGCCGCCTCGCCCGATGCCCAGGGCAGCAGTCGTGCCAGCGCCTGCCCGGCGTCGATCCGCGCCAGGTCGGCCCGCCGCCGCGCCCGGCCCAGCTCGGGCTCCAGCCACTCGTCCACGCGCGCGTGCAGCGCGTCGTCGCAGACGTCCGGCCAGGGCTCGCCGAGATGCCGGCGCAGAAAGGCGAGCCGCTTGCGGAGCACGTCCGCGTCGGCCGACCAGCGCAGCAGCCCGAACCCCTCCTGCCGCAGGCCCTCCAGCAGCGCGCCCCGTACGAGAGCGGGGTCGGCGTCCGGGAGCGGCCGGGCCGCCAGTTCCACGGCGCCGAGGCGTTCGACACGCCGGGCCACCACATCGCCGTCGGCCCAGTGCACCTCGTCCCGCTCGTCCAGCAGCGTGCCCGCCGCGAGCCGCGCCGTCGCCTCGTCGACGACCGCGCCCAGCTGCACGCGCGCGTGCCCCTTCCCCACGGGCCGGTCGGCCACGGCGACGGCGATCCACGGAGCCCCGCGCAGCGCCGACGCCTCCGGCAGCTCCGCCCGGGTGCCGGAGGCCATCAGATACGAACCGCCGTCCTTTCTGGCCACCCGCTCGGGAAAGGCCAGGGCGGCCACCAGCCCGGCGAGACGGTCCTCGGTGAGGCCCTGCACCGGCCGGCCGTCTCCTCCCTCCACCGCGGCCCGCAGTCGGCGCACCTCCGCCCGCCACCGTGCCCCGTACCCGTCGCCCCCACGCCGAGCGGCCCGCAACGCGGCCACCAGATCGTCCCCGTACTCCCGCGGCGCCTCCTCACTGAGCAGAGCGACCACCTCAGCCACGGCACCCGAACCTCCCACCCCGGAGAACCCACCAGCCGAACCGGCCCCACCGGAGCCCTCAGTCCTGGGGCTCTCCGCCCATGAGGCCCCCGTGCCGGGCCTGTCCGCCCCCGACTCACCCTGGCCGGGCTGCCCCGGCCCCGCCACCCCCGCCCCCGAGCGGCCCGCGTCGAGCAGTGCCCGTCCCAGCCGGGGATGGAGGCCCAGGCGTGCCAGCTGCGCCCCCCGGTCGGTTGCCCGACCGGTAAGGTCCACCGCGCCCACGGCCGTCAGCACCGACCGGGCCGCCGCCATCGCCCCGGCCGGCGGCGGATCCAGCAGTGCCAGCCCGGACGCGTCCGGATCGCCCCAACAGGCCGCCTGCAACGCGAACGCCGTCAGATCGGCCACCTTGATCTCCGGGGCCGGGAACCGCGGCAGACGGGCGTCCTCCGCCTCCGCCCAGCAGCGATACACCGCACCCGGCGCCTCACGCCCCGCACGCCCGGCCCGCTGCCGCGCCGCCGCCCGCGACGCGCGCACCGTCGTCAGCGCGCTCAGCCCCCGCGCGTGGTCCACGCGCGGTTCCCGCGCCAGCCCCGCGTCCACGACCACCCGCACACCCGGAACCGTCAGCGACGACTCGGCCACCGAGGTCGCCAGCACCACCCTGCGCCGCGCCCCGGGCGACAGCACCGCGTCCTGCACGGCCGCCGGCGCCCGCCCGTGCACCTGGAGCACATCGACGTCGCCCAGATCACCGAGCTGCCCTGCGACGCGGGAGATCTCCCCGACACCCGGCAGGAAACACAGCACGTCCCCGTCCCGCTCGGTCAGCGCCCGCCGCACCACCGACGCCACGTGGGCGAGCAGCGCCGGATCCACCCGCATGCCGTGCGGCGGCCGTGCCGGACGCGTCGGCGGCGCCCACACCACCTCCACGGGGTACGACACACCCTGTGCCTCGACGACCGGGGCCCCGCCCAGCAGCCGGGCCCAGCCCTCCGCGTCGGTCGTCGCCGACGCGGCCACCAGACGCAGCTCCGGCCGCAGCGCCTGCCGCACGTCCCACAGGAACGCCGCCGTCGTGTCCGCGTCCAGATGCCGCTCGTGACACTCGTCGAGCACCACCACGTCGACGCCCGACAGCTCCTGGTCCCGCTGCAGGCGCTGCAGGAGCACACCGGTCGTGACCACCTCCACGCGCGCGTGCCGCCCGACGACCCGCTCACCACGCACGGTGTACCCGACGCTCCCGCCGGGCTTCTCGCCCAGCAGCCACGCCATCCGCCGGGCCGCCGCCCGCGCCGCGATCCGCCGCGGCTCGGCCACGACCACGCGCCGCGCGGGGCCCTCGCCCAGCAGCCCGGCCAGTGCGAGCGGTACCAGCGTCGTCTTGCCGGTGCCGGGCGGCGCGACCAGCACCGCGGTGCCGTGCTCCTCCAGGGCGTCGTGCAGGGCGGGCAGGGCACCGCGTACGGGCAGCGCGTCCAGGGCGTCGTAACGGATCACGCCCCCAGTGTCGTACGCCCGCGAAACCGCCCTCCACGCACGTGTGCGCCTACGCATGCGCCAAGCGGTCCGGCGGCGCGGATCAGTCGCGCTCGCAGACGAAGATCGCCGTCCCCGGGATCAGATGCCCGCGCAGGGGGGACCAGCCGCCCCACTCCGAGGTGTTCCACTCCGGCCACTCGGGCTCCACCAGGTCGACCAGCCGGAACCCGGACGTCGCGACGTCCCGGACGCGGTCGCCGAGCGTCCTGTGGTGCTCGACGTACACCGCGCGGCCCTCGTCGTCCTGCTCCACGTACGGCGTGCGGTCGAAGTAGGAGGCGGACACCGACAGGCCCTCGGGGCCCGGCTCGTCCGGGAACGCCCAGCGCAGCGGGTGCGTGACGGAGAAGACGAAGCGGCCACCGGGCCGCAGCACCCGGCGCACCTCCCGCAGCACCAGCCGCGGGTCGGCGACGAACGGCAGCGCCCCGTACGCGGAGCACGCCAGGTCGAAGGAGCCGTCCGCGAAGGGCAGCACGGCCGCGTCGGCACAGACCAGGGGGAAGGAGCCGCCGATGCGGAGGGCGTGCTGGAGCTGGCGGTGCGAGAGGTCCAGGGCGACCGGACGGGCCCCCTGGGCCGCCAGCCAGCGTGAGCACTGGGCCGCGCCGGCGCCGATCTCCAGGACGTCCTTGCCCTTCAGCTCCTCCGGCGGGCCGAGCAGCTCGGCCTCCACCTCGTCCAGGCCCTCGGGACACCACACGAAGCGGTCATCGCCGAGGAAGGTGCCGTGCTCGATCTGGTACTCGTCCGCGTTCCTGTCCCACCAGCCGCGGTTGGCCCGGGAGCTCTCCGTGACACCGGCGGCACGCCGGGTGGCCTCGGGTTCGGCTCCCTCGGTTTCGGACGATACGGGCTCTTGGATGACGGGCTCCCTCGTACTAGTCTGCGGGCTCTTCCTCGCCGCCGCCCGGCGTGTCGCGAAAAGGACATCCGGAGGTCCGTGTGGCCTCGGGAGACGGCTTTTGTGCCGGGTATGCGGCGATCCGCCCCGCGTGTGCGGCTTCGCGCATTGACCCTGCCCGGCTGCGCCCGTATGCTACAAGTTGCGCTGCGGGCCTGCGCACCTCAGACGTAGCAGGTCGCGCTCGCATCTGTTGTATGTCCCCTCGGTTCTCGAGGTGTCGCCGGTGTTTTCGGGTGACGCTTCCTTGGCTGTCCGGCTTCGGCAGAGCGAAACGGGCTCCCGGCGTAAGCAGTACCTACGACTTCAATGTCCGTACCGGAGCCCTTTCCCACATGACGAGCAGCACCGAGACCACCGCCACCACCCCGCAGGTTGCGGTCAACGACATCGGTAACGAGGAAGCCTTCCTCGCCGCGATCGACGAGACGATCAAGTACTTCAACGACGGCGACATCGTCGACGGCGTCATCGTGAAGGTCGACCGGGACGAGGTCCTGCTCGACATCGGTTACAAGACCGAAGGTGTCATCCCGAGCCGCGAGCTCTCGATCAAGCACGACGTCGACCCCAACGAGGTCGTCGCCGTCGGTGACGAGATCGAGGCCCTTGTTCTCCAGAAGGAGGACAAGGAAGGCCGCCTGATCCTCTCGAAGAAGCGCGCCCAGTACGAGCGGGCCTGGGGCACCATCGAGAAGATCAAGGAAGAGGACGGCATCGTCACCGGTACCGTCATCGAGGTCGTCAAGGGTGGTCTCATCCTCGACATCGGCCTCCGCGGCTTCCTTCCGGCCTCCCTGGTCGAGATGCGTCGCGTCCGCGACCTCCAGCCCTACGTGGGCAAGGAGCTCGAGGCGAAGATCATCGAGCTGGACAAGAACCGCAACAACGTGGTCCTGTCCCGCCGTGCCTGGCTGGAGCAGACCCAGTCCGAGGTCCGCCAGACGTTCCTCACCACCCTCCAGAAGGGTCAGGTCCGTTCCGGCGTCGTCTCCTCGATCGTCAACTTCGGTGCCTTCGTGGACCTGGGTGGCGTCGACGGTCTGGTCCACGTCTCCGAGCTGTCCTGGAAGCACATCGACCACCCGTCCGAGGTTGTCGAGGTCGGCCAGGAAGTCACCGTCGAGGTCCTCGACGTGGACATGGACCGCGAGCGCGTCTCCCTGTCGCTGAAGGCGACCCAGGAAGACCCGTGGCAGCAGTTCGCCCGCACCCACCAGATCGGCCAGGTCGTGCCCGGCAAGGTCACGAAGCTGGTGCCGTTCGGTGCGTTCGTCCGCGTGGACGAGGGCATCGAGGGTCTGGTCCACATCTCCGAGCTGGCCGAGCGCCACGTGGAGATCCCGGAGCAGGTCGTCCAGGTCAACGACGAGATCTTCGTCAAGGTCATCGACATCGACCTCGAGCGCCGCCGCATCAGCCTCTCGCTGAAGCAGGCCAACGAGGCCTTCGGTGCCGACCCGTCGGCGGTCGAGTTCGACCCGACCCTGTACGGCATGGCCGCGTCCTACGACGACCAGGGCAACTACATCTACCCCGAGGGCTTCGACCCCGAGACCAACGACTGGCTCGAGGGCTACGAGACCCAGCGCGAGGCCTGGGAGACCCAGTACGCCGAGGCGCAGCAGCGCTTCGAGCAGCACCAGGCGCAGGTCATCAAGTCCCGCGAGGCGGACGAGAAGGCCGCTGCCGAGGGTGGCGAGACCGCGGGTGCGGCCCCGGTCGCGTCCGGTGGCGGTTCGTACTCCTCCGAGGGCGGCGACACCTCCGGCGCCCTGGCGTCGGACGAGGCGCTGGCCGCGCTGCGCGAGAAGCTGGCCGGCGGCCAGAGCTGATCGCCTGCCGCTGAGGCTCAGTGATTGACTGAGGGGCCGTACCTTTCGAGGTGCGGCCCCTCAGTGCTGTTGTGCTCCGCAGTTGTGCTCCGTTGTCGTCCTGCGGGAATGCTCACCCCCGTCGGGGCGTTGTGCCGTAGGAACACGAGGAGGGGAGCGGTCACTGTGCTTGATCCGCAGGGTTTGTACGCATGGGAGCCGAAGGGTCTGGCCGTCGTCGACATGGCACTGGCCCAGGAATCGGCCGGACTGGTCATGCTCTACCACTTCGACGGATACATCGACGCCGGCGAGACCGGCGACCAGATCGTCGACCAGGTGCTCGACTCGCTGCCCCACCAGGTCGTCGCCCGCTTCGACCACGACCGGCTCGTGGACTACCGGGCGCGTCGGCCACTGCTGACCTTCAAGCGCGACTCCTGGACGGACTACGAGGAACCCACCATCGAGGTGCGGCTCGTCCAGGACGCGACCGGAGCCCCCTTCCTGCTGCTGTCGGGCCCCGAGCCGGACGTCGAGTGGGAGCGCTTCGCCGCGGCCGTGGGGCAGATCGTGGAGCGGCTGGGCGTCCGCCTCTCGGTCAACTTCCACGGCATCCCCATGGGCGTCCCGCACACCCGCCCCGTCGGCATCACCCCGCACGGCACCCGCACCGACCTCGTGCCGGGCCACCGCAGCCCCTTCGAGGAGGCGCAGGTCCCCGGGAGCGCCGAGGCGCTCGTCGAGTACCGGCTCATGCAGGCCGGCCATGACGTGCTGGGCGTCGCCGCGCACGTCCCGCACTACATCGCGCGCTCCCCGTACCCGGACGCGGCGCTGACGGCCCTGGAGGCGATCACCGCGGCGACCGGTCTGGTCCTGCCGGGCATCGCGCACTCCCTGCGCACCGAGGCCCACCGCACGCAGACGGAGATCGACCGGCAGATCCAGCAGGGCGACGAGGAGCTCACCGCCCTCGTCCAGGGCCTTGAGCACCAGTACGACGCCGCCGCCGGCGCCGAGACCCGCGGCAACATGCTCGCCGAGCCCGTCGAGATCCCGTCGGCTGACGAGATCGGCCGCGAGTTCGAACGCTTCCTGGCGGAGCGGGAAGGCGACGCCTGACGCCCCCGCCCGCCCCTGCCGACCCCGCCGTCACCGGCAGGCCCTAGGCTTCCGCTCATGCTGAAGGTGGGCCTGACCGGCGGGATCGGCGCCGGCAAGAGCGAGGTGTCGCGACTGCTCGTCGAGTGCGGCGCCGTACTGATCGACGCGGACCGGATCGCGCGCGAGGTCGTGGAGCCCGGAACCTCGGGTCTCGCCGAGGTCGTCAAGGTGTTCGGCGAGGACGTGCTCGCGGCGGACGGCAGCCTGGACCGGCCGAAGCTCGGTTCGATCGTGTTCGCCGACCCTCGGAAGCTCGCCGCGCTGAACGCGATCGTGCACCCCCTCGTCGGCGCCCGGTCCCGCGCTCTCGAAGAGACCGCCGCCGAGGACGCCGTCGTGGTGCACGACGTCCCGCTGCTCACCGAGAACGGCCTGGCACCGCTGTACGACGTCGTGATCGTCGTGGACGCCGACCCCGCCACTCAGCTCGACCGGCTGGTACGGCTGCGCGGCATGACCGAGCAGGACGCCCGCGCACGCATGGCGGCCCAGGCGACGCGCGAGCAGCGCCGGGCGATCGCGGACGTGGTCATCGACAACGACGTACCGCTGGACGAGCTGCGACGCCGGGTGACAGCGGTGTGGGCCGAGCTGACCCGCAGGGCGCAGGCGCCGCGCTGAGCCTGCCGCCGCGGCGTGCGGCCTCGGTCGGTGCAGGAATAGCGTCCCCCGCGCGGGCGTTGATCCCTTTCTGAGGGAAGGACTCTGCCGTGCCCGACACCAGCGGTTCGAACGGACGTACTCCGGAGACGGACGTCATCGACTTCCGTGCCGCCGAGCAGCTGCTCGCGGCGCGGGACCCGCGGGGCGCGGTGAAGCTGCTCGACGGCGTCCTGGCCGCGCATCCGGAGAACACCGCCGCCCGGCTGCTGCGCGCGCGTGCCTTCTTCGCGGCGGCGCAACTGAGACCGGCGGAGCTGGAGTTCACCATCGTCCTGGAGCGCGAGCCGGACAACGCGTTCGCGCATTTCGCCCTGGCGCGTACGTATGAGCGCCGCGGGTGTCCCGACCAGGCCCGGCGCCACTTCCGGCTGGCGGCGGCGCTGGACCCGAATCCGGAGTATCTGCAGCAGGCGCGGTTCGACTCCTGAGCGTCGCGCCCCCGGGGGGGAGAGTGCGCGCGCCGGGTCTTCACACCTTGGGTGGCCGGTACGGCGGAATGCTCCGGCCGGGCTGGTAGTGCGGCCCCTGGCGGAGGTGCCGGAGGACCACGGCCAGATCGACCGTGGCGACGAGCCACAGCACTCCGCAGGCGGCCGCCCAGCCGGGCCGCCCGGTGAGCGCGAAGGCCGCCGTTCCGAAGACCGCCCAGACCAGTCCCCACAGGCTCAGCCAGAACCGCGCCCGCAGCGCACTGCGCGCGGTGGCCGGTTCACTGCCCGTACGCATCGGATCACCACTCCTTCGGAAAACGTACTCCGGAAGACGGCGACGCGGAAAACGAGCCGTGCCACCGGCCGTGTGGTCACTCGGACGGGTGAACCGAGGCCGGGTGGGAACGGGCGTGCGGGGGCGGGCCGTTGGACGGGCATGGAGCTGAAAATGCGAGAGGGACACCAGGGGACGGGACCCGGGGCCATCACCCCGGACGGCTGCGCGGTCGAGCTCTACTCGCGGCTGCCCGTCGGAGCCGAGCCGGACATCGTCGCCGCTGCCGTGCCCGAGGGCGCGCGCATCCTGGAGTTGGGCAGTGGTGTGGGGCGCATGACCCATCCGCTGCTGGAGCGGGGGTTCACCGTCACCGCGGTCGACGAGTCCGCCGAGATGCTGGAGCACGTGCGCGGGGCGCGGACGATATGCAGCCCCATCGAGGACCTCGACCTGGGCGAGAGCTTCGACGTGGTGATGCTGGCGTCGTTCCTCGTGCACACCGGTGAGGCGGAGGTGCGCCGGGGGCTGCTGCGCACCTGTGCCCGGCACGTCGCGGCGGACGGCTGCGTACTGATCCAGCGGGAGGGCGAGGACTACCACACGAATGTGCCGCGCGAGCGGGTCGACCCCAGCGGCTTCACCGTACGGATCGTCTCGGCGGAGCCGGTCGGGGACGGTGTCAACGAGGTGTACGCGGAGTACGAGTTTCCGGACGCGGTCTGGACGCAGACGTTCCGGGCCCGGCCGCTGACCAAGGAACAGTTCGAGGAGGCACTGGGAGAGGCGGGGCTGCGGGTGGACCGGTATCTGACCGAGGACGGGATGTGGGTGAGGGCGATTCCAGTGAGCTAGAGATCCTGGTGGGGCGTCGCGGCCACCAGCGGCCACCAGAGGATCCGGCGATGAGTTCCGGCCCGAGGAGCGGTCTACCTCTCCGACAGCATCACGGACCGCTCAGCCCAGGAGATCCCCATGTCCGAGACCGCCGCTTCCACCGTACCCACGGCCTCCACCGCACCCGCGGCCTCTGCCGCATCCCCGACCCCCGTGGCCTCGCCCACCCGCGGGCGGGGTGCCCGGATCGCCCTGCGCGCGGTGCAGGTGCTCCTCGCGCTGTTCTTCGCCGTCGCGAGCGCCCTGCCCAAACTGATCGCCCACTCCTCGGCGTCCGACACGTTCGCCGAGATGGGCTGGGGCGACGCGGGGATGTATGCCATCGGCGTCCTGGAACTGGCCGGGGCCCTCGCCCTGCTGATCCCGGTGCTGCAGTCGGCGGCGGCGACGGCGCTGAGCGCGTTGATGGTGGGCGCGTTCGTCGTCCAGCTCACGTACTTCGACGGCGAGAACGCGGCGACGCCGCTTATCCTGATGGTGCCGCTCCTGCTCATCGCCTGGACCCGCCGGGGGCACAACGAGGAGCTGCTCCGACGGGTGCGGGGCCGGCACGCCTGACCACCCACGGGGAGCGGCGCCCGGTGCCGGTTCCTGGTGTCGCCGGCCGGTGTCAGGACCTGGTCTCGGCGTCCTTCCGGGCGCGGCTCAGGCCCTCCAGCCCGCGCAGGCGTTCCAGCTCGCGGCGGTCGCGCTTGGTCGGGCGGCCGGCGCCGCGGTCGCGGATGCCGGCGGGGGCGACGGCCTCGCGGGGCGCGGGAGGCGGGGAGTTGTCGATGTAGCACTGGGCGGCGATCGGGGCACCGACGCGCTTGCGGATCAGGCGCTTCACGACGACGACCCGTTCCCTGCCCTCGTGCCGAAGGCGCACCTCGTCGCCGACGCGCAGGGAGTACGCGGGCTTCACACGCTCGCCGTTCACCCGGACGTGGCCGCCCCGGCAGGCGGTCGCGCCGAGGGAGCGGGTCTTGATGAGGCGGACGGCCCAGATCCAGCTGTCGACGCGGACGCTCTCGCCGTTCTGCGGCCCGGCCGCCTCGGCGGCGGCGATCGCGGCGGCGGTCTTCGGGTCCGGGGTCCGGGAGTCGGCAGCGGCGCCGTCCTGTGGGGCGGTCACCCCGCCGCTTCTGCCTTCGTCATGCTCGGAAGCCATGCTTCGACCTTAACCGCCCGGCCCGGGGAGAGAGGCCGCAATTTCCGCGGGCCGTCCCGGAGAGCAGGAGGGCCCCGGGAGCCCCTCCGTGTTCGCTCGCGTGCCCGGGGATGGTCTTACGGTGGAGGGCATGGACACCGACACCGGCGGCCTCTCCGTCCTCGACCAGCGGATCGCGGGGTGCCGGGCCTGTCCGCGGCTGGTCGAGTGGCGGGAGGAGGTGGCCCGGACCAAGCGGGCCGCGTTCGCCGACTGGACGTACTGGGGCCGGCCGGTGCCGGGCTTCGGTCCGCCGGACGCACAGCTGCTGATCGTCGGCCTCGCCCCCGCGGCCCACGGCGGCAACCGCACCGGTCGGATGTTCACGGGCGACCGCTCCGGAGATGTGCTGTACCAGGCGTTGTACGACGTGGGCCTGGCGTCGCAGCCCACCGCGGTCTCCGCCGACGACGGCCTGGAGTTGTACGGCGTGCGCGTCACCTCGCCGGTGCACTGCGCCCCGCCCGCCAACAAGCCCACCCCCACCGAGCGTGACACCTGCCGGCCCTGGCTGGTCCAGGAACTGGGCCTGCTGCGGCCGACGCTGCGCGCCGTGGTCGTACTCGGCGCCTTCGGCTGGCAGGCCGCGCTGCCCGCGTTCGCCGCGGCGGGCTGGACCGTGCCCCGGCCCCGGCCCGCGTTCGCGCACGGCGGTCGCGTCACGCTGGAGGCTCCCGACGAGCCCGGCCTGCACCTCTTCGGCTGCTTCCACGTCAGCCAGCGCAACACCTTCACCGGCCGGCTCACCCCCGAAATGCTCCGGGACGTGCTGCGCACGGCGGCAAGGACGGCGGGGCTGTCCGTCCGGTAGCGCTGCCCGTCCGGTAAAGACGATGAGCGACGCGGGCCGACGGAGCTAGGGTGCTCCGATGGGCCTGTATCCGGAGATCGAACCGTACGACCACGGCATGCTCGACGTCGGCGACGGCAACCGCGTCTACTGGGAAACCTGCGGCAACCCGCACGGCAAGCCCGCAGTGGTGCTGCACGGCGGACCGGGATCCGGCGCCAGTACGAACCTCAGGCGGTACTTCGACCCGGCGGCGTACCGGATCGTGCTGCTCGACCAGCGCGGCGCCGGCCGGTCGCGGCCCCGCGCAAGTGCCTACGACACCGACATGAGCGTCAACACGACCGCCCACGTCATGGCGGACCTGGAGCGGTTGCGCGCCCACCTGGGCATCGAGCGTTGGCTGGTGTGGGGCGTGTCGTGGGGGTCGGTCCTCGGCCTGCGGTACGCGCAGACGCACCCCGGGGTGGTGTCCGAGCTGGTGCTGACCGCAGTCGCCACCGGCTCCAACGCCGAGGTGGCCCTCCTGACGAGAGGGCTGGGCAAGATCTTCCCGGAGGCGTTCGAACGGTTCATCGCCGAGCTGCCCGTCGGCGACCGTGACGGCAATGCGGCCGCCGCGTACAACCGGCTGCTGGAGTCGCCGGACGCCGAAGTCAGGGAGCGGGCTGCGCGTGCCTGGACCGACTGGGAAACGGCGATGATCCCCGCGCCGCCACGCTCGGTCGCCCGGTTCGAGGACCCGGAGTTCCGCATGGGCTTCGCGCGCACCGTCACGCACTACTGGGGCAACGACCATTTCCTCGGTGACGGCGACGGCGACGACGAGGGCGTGGTCCTCAGGGACGCGCACCTGCTCAAGGGCATCCCCGGCACCCTGGTCCAGGGCAGCCTCGACCTCGGCAACCTCCTCGGCATCGTCTGGCGGCTCCACCACGCCTGGCCGGACAGCGAGCTGGTGGTCGTGGACGAGGCCGGACACGACACCGGAGCGAGGGGGGACGAGGCATTGCTGGCCGCGACGGACAAGTACGCCCGCGCCCAGGCCTGACCTGCTCGGCGCCCGACGCCGGGCGCCGGGAAGGGGTCAGAGGCCGGCCTCTTCTTCCCGCCTGTCGAAGCCTTCGCGTGCGCGTTCGATGGCGGGCATGTTCTGTGCGGCCCATGCCAGCAGCACGTCGACGGGGTGCCGAAGGGTCTTGCCGAGGGGTGTGATCCGGTACCTGACCGCCACGGGCCGGGTGGAGACGACCTCGCGCTCGATCACGCCGTTGCGTTCGAGGCGCCGCAGTGTCGCGGTCAGCGACTTCTGCGTGACCCGGGGGATGGCCCGGCGCAGTTCGTTGAAGCGGCACGGGCGTTCGCAGAGCTCGTTGAGGACGCTGAGCGACCACTTGTCGAGGATCTGGTCGAGCAGTTCGCGGTGCGGGGCATCGATGCGGAGTTCGTCGTCGGTATCCATGGCGAAACCTGGTCTCGTTGAAGTGTCCTTCTTCTACTAAGTAGCTTACGGATACCTACTTCGGAAGAGGCGAAAACCATGACGGTCCAGCACTTCACCCCCGACGGCATGCTGCAGCCGGTCCCCTACCACCACGTCGCCGTGGGCACCGGGACGAAGCACGTCCACGTCAGCGGCCAGGTCGCGCGTCGGGCCGACGGGACTCCGGTCGCGCCCGGCGATCTGGCCGGACAGGTCGCCCAGGCACTGCGCAACACCTCCGTCGGTCTCGCGGGCGCGGGTGCGTCGTTCGCGGATGTGCTGCGCCTGACGTTCTACGTGACCCGGTGGAGCCCGGAGAAGATCGACGACTTCATGGCCGGCGTGGAGGCCGTGGCCGACGAGATCGGGCTACGGCTTCCCATGCCGCCGGCGTCCCTCATCGGCGTCGAGTACCTCTTCGAACCGGACGTCCTCGTCGAGGTCGAAGCGACCGCGCTGCTCGGCTGATCCCTGCGAGCGAGTTTCGGCGTCCGCCCCGTTCACGCGACTGTCTGCAGCTGTCTCCTACGCCGCGTCGTCCGGCACGACAGCGGTCGCCGTGATCTCCACCAGCTGCCCCGGATACCCGAGGCAGCTCACCCCGAGCAGCGTCGAGGAGTGGGGGCCCGTACTGAGCCCCGACGCCTCGACGACGTCCCAGACGGCGGACAGTGCGGCGGTCTCGGTGCTCACGACGTACACATCGGTCGTCAGGACGTCCCCCAACCCGCTGCCGACGGCGCGCAACTGCTCGGTGAGGTTCGCGATCACCTGCTCGGCCTGACGGACCGGATCGCCCGCACCGACCAGCTGTCCCTCCGCGTCGAGCGGGACGGACCCGGCCAGGAAGGCGAGCCTCGTCCCCGCTTCCACGACGGAGACATGGGCGTAGGTGGGTGGCCGGAACAGGCCGGGCACGGTGACGCGCTGGATCACAAGGGCTCCTGGGCGGCGGCGAACGGACAACCTCTCGATCGTCCGTTCTCCGGTCCGTCCCCGCATCCGATTTTCCCTCGCGGCCCGCAGACCGGCCGCCTAGGCTTCCGGCATCCGTCCACCGCCCCACCGCCAGGAGCCCGCAGCAGTGCCCTCCCTCACGGACCAGGCCTTTCTCGACGCGACCGCCGACCGGCTCGCCGCCCTGCCCACCGTCCGGGCGGTCACCCTCGGTGGCTCCCGGGCCCAGGGCACCCATGGCCCCGACAGCGACTGGGACCTGGCGGTCTACTACCGGGGCGCCTTCGACCCGGCCGACCTGCGGGCCCTCGGCTGGGCGGGGGAGGTCTCCGAGCTCGGCGCGTGGGGAGGCGGTGTCTTCAACGGGGGCGCCTGGCTGACGATCGACGAACGCCGGGTCGACCTGCACTACCGCGACCTCGACGTGGTCGAGCACGAGGTGGCGGAGGCGGAGGCGGGGCGTTTCGGCGTCGAACCCCTGATGTTCCACCTGGCGGGCATCCCGACGTACCTGGTGGTCGCGGAGCTCGCGATCAACGAGGTGCTGCGCGGCGAACTGCCCCGCCCGTCCTACCCGGAAGCCCTGCGCCGCACCGCCCCCGAGCGCTGGTACGGCGCGGCCACCGCCACCCTCGCCTACGCCGGGGCGGGACACGCCCCCAAGGGCGCCGTCACCCAGGTGGCGGGCGCGATCGCCCTCGCCACGACACAGACGGCGCACGCGGTCCTGGCGGCACGCGGGGAGTGGGTCACCAATGAGAAGGGGCTCGTCCGTCGGGCCGGGCTGGACACGATGGACGGGCTTCTGGCGAACCTGACGCCCCGGCCCGACGACCTGACGCGGTCGGTCACGGAGGCCGAGGCGTTGCTGCGCGCTGCGGTGGACCCGGCCAGGAGAGGCTGAGACAGCCGGAGGACGTGCCGTTCCGGCGGGTCGTCACACCCCCGAAACACGCCCGTTCCCTCATCTCCAAGAACAGCCGTTAGCGTGGACACCACGAATTGCGACACCACGCAGCTCGTTACCGCGCAGCTCGACCACCCACGCACCGCAAGCCCGGCCACCGTCGCCCGAAGGCTCACCCCGCCCTCGACGAGACGACAGGAGCCGCACCCCGTGTCCCGCGCCAGCCGTCACACCGCCCGCCGTGCCGTCCTCGCCCTCCCGCCCTGGCTCGCCCACGCCCTGCGGGCCCAGCGCGGGCCCGTGCCCTGGGCGGCGGTTGCCCGGGGTGCGCTGGCCGGGGGCCCGCTGCTGCTCGCCGCGATGCTCGCCGGCCGGACCTCCCTCGGGGTCGTCGCCGCGATCGCCGCCATGCTGGCCGGGATCAACGACCGGCCGGGCAGTCGCCGTACCTCCGTGCGGCGGATCGGCGTGCCCGCGCTCGCCGGAGCGGCCGGCATGCTCGTCGGGACGTACGCCGGGCAGCAGCTCGGAGTCGTGCCGCTGACCCTGCTGCTGACCGGGCTCGGGCTGGTCGCCGGAGGCGTCAGCGCCGCCGGGACCGTGGCCTCCGGGGCCGGGACGCAGCTGCTGGTCGGCAGTGCCGTGGGGGCCGGGATGCCGTTGCCCGACCCCGGGTGGAAGAGCGGGCTGGCCTTCCTCGCCGGCGCCGGGTGGCTGCTCGCGCTGCGACTGGCGCTGCCCACGCCCGGGGCCCTGGCCGGCGATTCCCGTCGCCTCTCCCGCCTCGACTTCCGTTTCGACGGGGAGCGGTCCGCCGTGGCGGCCGTCTACGACGCCGTCGCCGCGCTCCTGGACGCGGTCGGCACCGAGCACGCCGTCGCCCGCCGGGCCGCGCTCACCGCCGCGCTCGACCACGCGCAGGACGCACTCGCCGGGCCCCGGCTGCGGCGCCGCGCCTCGTCCGCGGCCGAGCGGCGGCTGCACGCGCAGTACGCCGCCGCGCTGCCCCTCGGCGAGGCCGCGACCGCGCTCGCCTGGGCGGAGCGGACCGTGCCCGCGCGGGCCGCCGAGGGGCCCCGGCGACTCGCCGCTGCCGTCCGCGGCAACACCCACACCGGCCCGCTGCCCGCACCCTGCCGCACCGACCCCGCCCTCCGGGCCCTGGACGACGCCCTCCTGCACGCCGCCGAGGCCTTCGACCGGGGCGGGGGACGCGACCTGCACACCCGCAGGCGGTCGCCCGGCTCCCTGGCACGCACCGCTCTGGGCGCCGGCGGACGGGAGTACGGGCTGCGCGTCGGCCTGTGCTTCGGGGCCAGTGCCGCGGTCGCCCAGGTGCTGCACCACGGGCACTGGTACGGGTCTCACCAGCACTGGTACTGGTTGCCCGCCACCGCCGTCTTCCTCGTCAAGCCCGACCTGGGCCCGCTGGCGTCCCGGGTGCTCTGCCGGGCGGCCGGGACCGTCCTCGGGGCGCTGCTCTTCGCCGGGTTCGCCGCCGTGCTGCCCCGGCCCGAGGGGCTGGTCGCGCTCGTCGCCGTCTGCGGTGCGCTGGTGCCGGTCGCCGCGCGGCACTTCGCCGCCCAGACCGCCGTCGTCACCGTCCTCGTCCTCGCCCTGGTCATGGTCGGCGGCGAACCGCAGGCCTCCGTCAGCCGTATCGGGGAGACCCTGCTGGCCTGCGCGATCGTCCTGTGCGTCGGGCACCTGCCGATGCCCGGGCAGCGCGGCGGCGGGATCCGCGCCCGCATCGGTGCCGCGGACACCGCCGCGCACGCCTACCTCACCCACGTACTGAGCGAGTCCGACGACCGCGCCACCCGGTGGACACTTCGCCGCGAGGCCTACCGCACGCTCGCCGAGGCCCGCGCCGCCATCGCACTCGCCGCCGCCGAACTGCCCGCGCTCGCCCGGCACTCCGCGGGCGCGGACGAGGTCGCCGCCGTCCTGGAACGGCTCGTCGACACCACCACCGCGTGCGCCGTGCACCTCGACGACACCGGCCGGCTCACGCCCCGCCACACGGAACGGCTCGCCGGGCTGCGGGACGAACTCGGCGAGCGGCGCGGGCGCGTGGGGGAGCGGCTGACCGCGTGAACACCGAGGTCAGCGGCTTACCGGCGCCGCCTGAAAAAAACTTCGCCGAGCCGCGATGAGTTCTGCTCCTCCCACCGGTCACCACCTCCGACGGACCGTTGTTGCCCGGTGCACAGGAGGAGCTGGAGCCCATGTCGCTTCCCGAAATCGTCTCGCGCGCGGACTGGCGCGCGGCGCGCGAGGCCTTACTGGCCAAGGAGAAGGCGGCCACACGCGCGCGTGACGCGCTCAACGCCGAGCGGCGTGGGCTGCCCATGGTGGAGGTCGACAAGGAGTACGTGTTCGAAGGCGGCGACGGCAAGGCCACGCTGCTCGACCTCTTCGAGGGACGGGACCAGCTCGTCGTCTACCACTTCATGTTCGCGCCCGAGTGGGACGCCGGCTGCCGCAGCTGCTCGGCGTTCCTGGACCAGATCGGGCACCTCGCGCACCTGCGCGCCCGTGGCACGTCGTTCGCGGTCGTGTCCCGGGCGCCGTATCCGAAGATCCTGCCGTTCAAGGCGCGGATGGGCTGGACCGTGCCCTGGTACTCGTCGTACGTCAGCGACTTCAACGCCGACTTCGAGGTGACCCTCGAACACGAGGGCGAGCTGGTCGAGCGCCCCGGGCTCAGCTGCTTCCTGCGGGACCGCGACCGGGTCTTCCACACCTACTCGACGTACGAGCGCGGACTCGACGGACTCGGCTCGACCACCAGTCTGCTCGACCTGACCGCGCTCGGCCGGCAGGAGCAGTGGGAGAAACCCGAGGGGCGCGCGTCGGCTCTCGGGGCGCCTGCGGGAAGCGAGAGAATCCGATACCACGACGAGTACGAGGACTGACACGCACCGTAGCGAAAAGGGCCGAACGGCTGAGACGGCGCTCACACTTTGCGGTGAACGAGTGTCAACCATGTCTCAGTACCATCACCGCGCGAGGCGTTCACTCCATGGTTGGCGTTTAACTCTACGAGTACAGCGCTACATGGAGGTGCAGGGTGAACGGGCGAACGGTGCTCGAGCGCTTTCCCGCCGGCGGGCCGCGCGGATCCTGGCCCGCGGAGGAGTTCGCGCATGCGCGGCGTCTGGAGGGCCTGCCCGCCGAGGTCGTCATGGATCTCGCCACGGACACGTTCCTGGTCATCGTCCGCGGTGACGCCGCCGGTGACGCGGCAGCCTGAGGCGGGCCGCCCGGGGTGCGGGGGTCGCGCCTACGCGGTCACCGGCCGGGACCAGGTCGGCGTCGTGTCCGTCAGGCGGCACAGCGCCAGATAGAGCGGGATGGGCGGGGTGTACGGGACCGTGCCGTCCGGGCGGTGGATGAGGCAGGGAAGGCCCGGGGTGTCGGGGACCACCGCGCCGGTGGCGTAGCGCGCGGGCGCGGGCCACTCCAGGGCGTAGTCGGAGTCGGACGGGACGATCCACCACCAGTGCGCGTCGTCGGCGTAGACGCATCCCACGCGCGGCAGCCGGGGCATCACCAGGGGGCCGAAGCGGGCGGGTACCGCCACCGCGTCGCAGCCCAGCGGGACCGTCATGCCCTCGGGCACGGGCAGTCGCCGGGGTGTCGTCCCGGGGGCGCGCAGCCCGCGCTGGAGGCGGACCAGTGTGTCCAGGCCGAGTGATCGGTTGCCGGACGCCGTCCTCACAGCCATGCGGTCCCCGATTCGCCGCGCGTGTGCGGGAGGCGCGGGAGGTGTCCCTCCGCGTCTGCGTCGTCACCCGGGCCGTCGGCCGGGCCGGGCTTCGGACGGGCGCCCCAGCCCAGGTCGTTGCAGGGCTCGTCCGGGTCGCGCGGACCGTCGGCCCGGCGCGGCAGCTCGGCCCAGACCAGCAGCCCGGGGCCGTGCTCGTGGGCGCCCCACGCGTCGCACAGGGCGTCGACCAGGAGCAGCCCCCTGCCGTGCTCGTCCTCGGGCTGCTGATCGGCCGCGGGGTGGGGCTGGCCGGGGGCGCAGCCCTCGTCGCGTACGGCTATGCGCACCAGGTCGTCGCCGTCGTGCAACTCGCACACTATGTGGGTGCTCGCGGTGTGCACGATCGCGTTGGTCACCAGCTCGGAGACGACCAGCGCGGCGGTGTCGCAGGTGTCCTCGCACACCGACCAGCCGTTCAGCCGGGCTCGGGTCAGGCGTCTGGCCTGCGCGGGAGAGCCCGGGTGTGCGGCCAGCTCGAAACGGAACCGGCGCTCGGCAGCGGCAGCCCCCGCAAGGCCGGCTCCCATGGTGCCGGCGAGGCCCAGGGAGCCCGCGGCGGCGTCTGTTCCTAAGGGCGCGGACGGAATCACGCTTGCCACTATCGCCCCGCCGTGAACACTTGGCAAGTGTCACTCTGAAAAATGCAGAGTGCTGTGTGACGGTCTGGACGGCCGTGGCACACTGCTCGCAACAGCACGTCGAGCGGCGCCACTTCGGATCGCCGAGGGCCCTCCAGGGCTTTCGAACGAGTCTTCGAATGGCGCCGCCGGGCTGTCCGCACAAGGGCACTAGAGCGCAAGGGCACAAGAGCACAGGGGCTCTTCGGGACTCTCAGGAGGTGGGCGGTGAGCGAACCGCGGTCAGCGCCGACGGTCGGCCAGGTCGTCCTCGGCCGGCGCCTGCTGGACCTGCGGGAACGTGCCGGTCTCAAGCGCGAGGAAGCCGCCCGCATCCTACGCGTCGCACCCGCCACGGTCCGCCGGATGGAGATGGCCGAGGTCGCCCTCAAGATCCCGTACCTCCAGCTCCTGCTGAAGGCCTACGGCATCGGCGACGAGGAGGCCGAGGCCTTCGTCCGGCTGGCCGAGGACGCCAACAAGCCCGGATGGTGGCAGCGCTTCCACGACATCCTGCCGGGCTGGTTCTCCATGTACGTCAGCCTGGAGGGCGCCGCCTCGCTGATCCGGTCCTACGAGCCCCACTTCGTCCCCGGAGTGCTGCAGACCGAGGACTACGCGCGCGGCGTGCTCCGCTCGGGCGCCATCGGACAGACCCGGCCCGACGACATCGAGCGCCATGTCGCCCTGCGCATGCAACGCCAGGAACTGCTCACCCGTGAGGACGCGCCCCGGCTCTGGGTCGTCATGGACGAGACCGCCCTGCGCCGCCCCGTCGGGGGCCCGGAGGTGATGCGTGCCCAGATCGACAGGCTGCTCGAGGCCACGAAGCTGCCCAACGTGACGCTGCAGGTCGCCCCGTTCTCCAACGGGCCGCACCCCGGCACGTACGGGCCCTTCGTGCTGTTCCGATTCGCCATGCCGGAGCTTCCGGACATGGTCTACAGCGAGTACCTGACCGGCGCCGTCTACCTCGACGCGCGCGCCGAGGTGGCGACCCACCTCGAGGTCATGGACCGCATGGCGGCGCAGGCCGCCACGGCACACCGCACGAAGGAGATCCTCCGGGATCTCCGCAAGGAGCTGTGAATGAATCACATCAAAGCCCAGCGCTCGCCACGCAACCGCAGCGAGCGGATCTACAACGGCATGCCCGCCCGTGAACTGGGCAACGAGGGCTGGCACAAGCCGTGGAGCGGCGGCAACGGAGGCAACTGCCTGGAGGCCATGAAGCTCGCCGACGGCCGGATCGCGGTACGGCAGTCCACCGACCCCGACGGTCCCGCGCTGATCTACACCTCCGCCGAGATGACGGCCTTCATCGAGGGAGCGAAGGCGGGAGAGGCGGACTTCCTGCTGTCCTGAAACGCACGCCCTGTTGATTGTTGTTTTTAAGCTGTTTGGCACTGAGTCGATCACCTGTCGCAACGAGAACTCACCACCTGGGAGTGCGTCATGACCGGGCAGCACCGCACCGCCGAGATCGACACGAGCAAGCCGCACCCCGCGCGCATGTACGACTGGTATCTCGGCGGAAAGGACAACTACCCGGTCGACGAGGCGATGGGCCGGCAGATGCTCACGCTCGACCCGAGGGTGCCGGTGATGGCGCGGGTCAACCGCGCCTTCATGCACCGGGCCACCCGATGGCTGGCCGGCCACGGCGTCCGGCAGTTCCTGGACATCGGCACCGGCATACCGACCGAGCCCAACCTCCATCAGATCGCCCAGGAGATCGCACCCGAGTCCCGCGTCGTCTACTGCGACAACGACCCCATCGTGCTGGCCCACGCGGCGGCCCTGCTGCGCGGCACGCCCGAGGGGGAGACCGAGTACCTCCAGGCCGACGTGCGGGATCCGGACGCCATCCTGGACGGGGCCCGGAAGATCCTGGACTTCGACCGGCCCGTGGCGCTGTCGCTGGTCGCGCTGCTCCACTTCGTCTCCGACGAGGACGGCGCGCACGACCTGGTCCGCCGGCTGCTGCACGCGCTGCCCTCCGGCAGCCACCTGATCATGACCCACGCGACCGCCGACTTCACGCCGGAGGAGTCGCGGGCGGCCACCGAGAAGCTCAGGGCCGCCGGGGTCACCCTGGCCCTGCGCTCACGCGAGGAGTTCACCCGCTTCTTCGACGGCCTCGACCTGGTCGAGCCCGGCGTCGAGGTGCCCCACCGGTGGCACCCGGAGCTGGGCGAGCCGGTCGCCGGCCAGGACGACGGGGTCGTCCCGGGGTACGGGGCGGTGGCCCGTAAGCCTTAACCCGCAAGCCGTGCGTTCAGACGGTCATCGGCCGGTCGTAGGGGCCGACCGGCGCCGGCAGCCGGGTGCTGCCGCCCGACAGGTGGCGGTCGACGGCCGCCGCCACCGCACGCCCCTCCGCGATCGCCCACACGATCAGTGACTGGCCGCGAGCCGCGTCTCCGGCGGCGAACACCCCGGGGACATTGGTCGCGAAGCCCCCGTCCCGGGCGATCGTGCCACGGGGCTCCAGTGCCACCCCCAGTCCCTCGACGAGCCCGTCCTCCCGGTCGGGCCCGGAGAAGCCGAGGGCGAGCAGGACCAGGTCGGCGGGGAGCGACCGTTCGGTACCGGGCAGCGGGCGGCGCCCGGCGTCCACCCCGACCAGGTGCAGCGACCGCACATGCCCCTGCGCGTCACCGGTGAAGCGGAGGGTGGACGCGGCGAAGAGCCGCGCGTCCGCGTCCGCCGCCGGCGCGGACCGCAGGTCACGCGCCTCCTCGTGCGCGGCCGACAGCCGGTACAGCCGCGGATACGTCGGCCAGGGGTCGGCCTCCTCGTCGCGCTCCGCGCCCGGCTGGGCGTAGATGTCCAGCTGGGTCACGGACGCGGCGCGCTCCCGCACCGCGGTACCGAGACAGTCCGCGCCCGTGTCGCCGCCGCCGACGATGACCACGTGCTTCCCGGCGGCGGACAGCGGGGAGCTCTCCAGGTCGCCCTCGCGCACCCGGTTGGCCAGCGGCAGATACTCCATCGCCTGGTGGACACCGGCCAGCTCCCGGCCGGGTACGTCCAGTTCGCGCCACGCGGTCGCCCCGGTGGCGATCACCACCGCGTCGTAGCGTGCCCGCAGTCCGGCGGGGTCCACGTCCCGTCCGACCGCCGTCGACGTACGGAACTTCGTCCCCTCGGCCCGCATCTGGTCGATGCGCCGCTCCAGGTGGTGCTTCTCCATCTTGAACTCGGGGATGCCGTACCGCATCAGCCCGCCGATCCGGTCGTCCCGCTCGTAGACGGCGACCGTGTGTCCGGCCCGGGTGAGCTGCTGTGCCGCGGCGAGTCCGGTGGGCCCCGATCCGATCACCGCGACCGTCCTGCCGGACAGCCGGTCCGGGGGGCGCGGCGGGGTGAAACCCTCCTCCCAGGCCTTGTCGGCGATCGCGCACTCGACGTTCTTGATGGTGACGGCCGGCTGGTTGATGGCGAGCACACAGCCCGCCTCGCACGGTGCCGGGCACAACCGGCCGGTGAACTCGGGGAAGTTGTTCGTCGCGTGCAGGCGTTCGCTCGCCGCCTCCCAGTCCGACCGGGCGACCAGGTCGTTCCACTCCGGGATCAGGTTGCCGAGGGGACAGGCCTGGTGGCAGAAGGGGACGCCGCAGTCCATGCAGCGGTCGGCCTGCTTGCCGACGATCGGCAGCAGCGCGCCCGGGACGTACACCTCGTTCCAGTCCCGGACCCGCTCCCCGGCCGGCCTGCGGGGCCACTCCTCGCGGGGCGTGATCAGGAAACCCTTGGGATCGGCCATGGCCGTCTTCCTTGCGTGCGGGGTGGCAGGCCGGGCGTCGTCGGGCGGCGCTCTCCCGGCCCACGATACGTCCGGCCGGTCCCGCGCGCGTGCCGGCGCAAGGCCGCGGTGGCGCCGGGCTCTCAGGCGAGGGCCAGCACGTACGCCACCGAGGCCGCGGCCGAGGCGCCCGTGCGGACGTGGTTCCACGCCGTCCACTCGCGCACGTACCGGGGCCACCGGCCCGCCGCCTCCGCGGTGCCCGGATCCAGCCGCAGCAGTGCGGTGTTGCGCGGCACATGGGCCGCCGCGGTCACCCCGAACGACCCGATCAGGTACAGCGCGCTGCCCAGGAGCAGCTCCACCGCGGCCTCCTTCGGCCACACCACGAACGTCACCACGGCGATCACCGCGGCCAGCACCGCGGTGCCGAGGAACACGACCATGAAGGGCGGCCGCACCGCCGCCGTGTTGACGGCGTTCATCGCGGCGACCCCCTGCGCCGGCGGGAGCGCGGCGAGCCCCCGCATGACGAAGGTCGAGAAGGCACAGAAGACGCCGGCCGTCAGACCGGTCCCGAGCACACCCAGCACGGTCAGCACGAAGTACGGTCCATCGGTCATGTCGTGTCGGCTCCCACCCGTCGAGTCGGTGCCCGCTCGGCACCGTCGGCTGTCGATCACCTCGAGTCAATCTCCGTCCGGGCACGGTGACCATGGCCGAGCGGCGCGAACGCATACGCGAGCGTCCAGGCGGGCGGACCGGTCGCCGGCGCATCATGGGCGGGTGCGACTGGAAGCGATCACCTGGGACCGGCTCGGCGACCTGCTTGCCGAGCGCCTGCTCGACCTGGAGCCCGACGACGGCAGCGCCTGGCCGCGCGTGGCCATCGACGGAGCTCCGGCCGCCCGGCCCGGCGACCTCGCGCAGCGGGTCTCCGCGGCCCTGCGCATCCGCGGCCGCCCGTCCCTCGTCGTCGGGACGGAGGGCTTCCTGCGTCCCGCATCGGTCCGCCTGGAGTACGGGCGGCAGGACGTCGAGGCCTACTACAACGGCTGGCACGACACGGGCGCCCTGTGGCGCGAGGTCTTCGATCCGCTCGGCCCCGACGGCGACGGACGGGTCCTGCCCGACCTGTGGGACCCGGTCACCGACCGCGCCACCCGCAGTCCCCACGTCGAGCTCCCGCGCCGCGGTGTGCTGCTGCTGCACGGTCCCTTCCTGCTGCGTCACTGGTTCCCCTTCGACCTGAGCGTCCACCTCGTCCTCACCCCCGGCGCCCTGCGCCGCCGCTCGCCCCAGACCGAGCACTGGACCCTGCCCGCCTTCGAGCGCTACGAGGAGGAGGCCGACCCGTCCGGCACCGCCGACGTCCTGGTGCGTGCCGACGATCCACGGCATCCGGCGTGGAGCGGCTGATCCGCCCGGCGGCGCGACGGCAGCGTGCCTGCCCCGGCTCCGAGGGACCGTCGCGCCGGAGCGTCGACCACTTCGGGCAAGCCGCACAACTGGGATGATCGCCCCATGACGCGAACCGACGGCGGATACCTCCTGGACAACCGGCAGAACGAGGCGGCGGAGCGTTTCGACGCCTTCGCCACCCTCTTCGACCCCACCACGTTCCGGCACCTCGAAGCCCTCGGCGTCGGCCCCGGCTGGCGCTGCTGGGAAGTCGGGGCCGGCGGCACCTCCGTGGTCTCCTGGCTGGCCAAGAAGGTGGGCCCGACCGGCCGGGTCGTCGCGACCGACATCGACACCACGCGGGTCGCCCCGGTCGCCCGCCCACCGCTCGAGGTGCGCGTGCACGACGTGGGCGCGGAGGAACCACCGGGGGAGGGATTCGACCTGGTGCACGCCCGGCTCGTACTCGTCCATGTGCCGGAACGGGACAGGGCGTTGCGGTCGATGGCCAAGGCCCTGCGGCCGGGCGGCCGGCTTCTGGTCGAGGATGCCGATCCTGCCCTGCAGCCCCTGCTCTGCCCCGACGAGCACGGACCCGACCAGCAGTTGGCGAACCGACTGCGGCACGGCTTCCGCCAGCTGCTCGCCGGTCGTGGCGCCGACCTCTCCTACGGGCGCCGGCTCCCGCGTCTGCTCCGGGAGGCGGGGCTGCTCCGGGTGGAGGCCGACGCCTACTTCCCGGTCGCCTCGGTCGCCTGTGCCGTGCTGGAGTCCGCGACGATCCGTCAGGTCCGTGACCGGCTGGTCGAAGCCGGTGTCGCCACGCACGAGGACATCGACCGCCACCTCGTGAACGTCGCGTCCGGCGACATGGACCTCGCGACGGCTCCGATGATCTCGGCGTGGGGGCGCAAGGCGTAGCGGAGCGGGAGACCGGTCGGCTGCGTTGTGCGCCCCTCAACACACCCGCCATGTGCGGTCGTCAGTCCGCTGTCCGTGGGGGCCTCGCGCCGACCCGCTCGACCGCCCTCGCCCCCGCCTTGCAGCCCGCCACCGCCGCCGCCACGGGCTCCTCGCCTGAGACCAGCGCGGCGAGGAACGCGCCGGTGAAGGCGTCACCGGCGCCCGTAGTGTCCCGGGGTGATGCCGGGGCGGCCGGCACACGCGCGTGCACGGCGCCGGACCGGGCCACCAGGGCTCCCTCCGCCCCCTGTTTGACGATCACCATCGGGACGTGTCGGCTCAGCTTCGCCGCCGCGTCCGCCGGGTCGGGCAGTCCGGTGAGCAGACACGCCTCGTCACGGCTGGGCAGCAGTACGTCCACTCCCGCCACCAGGTCCAGGAAACGGTCGACGCCCAGCTCCGTCAGGAATCCCGCGGAGGCCGGATCCAGGCTGACCGGCACTCCACGCGCGCGTGCCGCGGCCAGGGTGACGGACACCAGAGCGCGGCTCGTGTCCGAGAACAGCAGGTAGCCCGACAGGTGCAGCCGCGCGACGCCGTCGAGCAGCGCGCCCGACCAGTCGCCGGGACCGAGCCGCAGCGACGCCCCGCTGTCCGTCAGGAACGTCCGCTCGGCCGAGTCGCCCGTGTCGACCAGGCAGATCACCGTACCCGTCGGCGCCGCCGCGTCGACGACCAGGACGGGGCGCACACCGCGGGCGACCAGCTCCCGCTCGTGCCAGGCCGCCGCGTCCGCGCCGACCCGCCCCAGCAGCCGTACGTCGCGGCACCCCGCGTGGGCGGCCCAGCAGGCCACGTTCGCCCCCGCCCCGCCGGGCAGCCGCCGGATCGAGGCGGCCGTGTCCGTGCCGGCGGCCAGCGGCCCCCGGTGCCGGGCGACGACGTCCGTGACGACGTCCCCGACGACCAGCAGCGCGCCGCCCGGCCCCGCGGTCACGGCGCGGTCCAGGCCGCCGCGATGCGTGCCGCCAGCCGTACGTTCCCGCGCACCGCCGCCAGGTTGGCGCTCAGCGAGGCGCCGTCGGTGTGCCGGACCAGGTGGTCGAGCAGGAACGGCGTGACCGCCTGGCCCGTGACTCCCTCCTCCTCGCACGCGTGCAGCGCGTCGGTGAGGACCCGCGCGTGCAGTGCGGGATCGAGCTGCTCCTCCTCGGGGACCGGGTTGGCGACGACGAGCGCGGACTCCGGCCCGCCCAGCGCGTCCTGCGCCCGCATGGCCGCCGCCACCTGCTCCGGGGTGTCCAGCCTCCAGTCCACCGGATGCCCCGAGTCGGACAGGTAGAAGCCGGGGAAGCGGTCCGTGCCGTAGCCGGCCACCGGGACACCCAGCGTCTCCAGCCGTTGCAGGGTCGCCGGCACGTCCAGGATGGACTTCACGCCCGCGCAGACCACCGTGATGCGGGTGCGCGCCAGCAGGCCCAGGTCGGCCGACTCGTCCTGCGTCACCGTCCACTGCCGGTGCACGCCGCCGAGCCCGCCGGTCGCGAAGACCCGCACCCCCGCCAGGGACGCCAGCAGGGCGGTCGCCGAGACGGTGGTCGCCCCGCTCGCGCCGGCGGCCACCGCGAGCGGCAGGTCCCGGTGCCCCAGCTTGCGGACACCGTCCTCGTTCGCAACCCGCTCCAGCTGCTGCTTGTCCAGGCCGATGTGCGGCCGGCCGTCCAGTACGGCGATCGTCGCCGGTATCGCGCCCTCCCGCCGCACCGCCTCTTCCAGCTCCCGAGCCACCAGCAGATTGCGCGGCCGGGGCAGCCCGTGCGCGATGATCGTGGACTCCAGCGCCACCACCGGGCGGCGCGCGTCGAGCGCGGCCCGTACCTCTTCCGACACCATCAGCATCACGCGTCTGCCTCCTGTCCGTCGGTCCTCCCTCATCTCTGGCGGGCCGGGGCCCGGGCCAAACCCGAAGGCGCCCTCACCCCGGGCCCCTTGCGGCGCCCGGGACGGACCACGAGCCTGGACACCATGACGGACCACACGACACGTCTCGACCATGTGGTGCTCTGGGTGCGCGACCCGGTCGCCGCAGCCGGCTTCTACGAGAAGGTCCTGGGGACGGAGCCCCTGCGCGTCACCGAGTACGCCGCGGGCACGGTGAGCTTCCCCTCCGTGCGCCTCAACGACGAGACCATCCTCGACCTCGCGCCGCACTCCATGGCGGAGCGCATGCGGGTGGTTCCCGGCGCCGACGGCAGCGCGGGCCATCCCGTCAACCACATCTGCCTGGCCCTCTCACCGCACGACTTCGACGCCCTGCGCGCACGGCTGGAGGAACAGGCGATCCCGGTCTCGGACCTCTCCTACGACTCCTACGGCGCCCGCGGCCTCGCCAGGCGCAGCTTCTACTTCGGCGACCCGGACGGCAACATCTTCGAGGCACGGCACTACGAGTAGCCCTCCGCGTCCCGAGAGCCGGACGCCTCAGAACAGCGGCTGGGGCAGCACGCCCTCCAGCGCGAGCAACTGCCGCTTGGTGTCCACGCCGCCCCCGAACCCGCCGATGCCGCCGTCGCGCTCGACGACCCGGTGGCAGGGCACGACGACCGGCAGGGGATTGGCGCCCATCGCCATGCCCACCGCCTGGGCGGCGCCCGGCTGACCCACCCGGTCGGCGAGGTCGCCGTACCCGACGACCGAGCCGTAGGGGACGCCGGACGCCAGCTCCCGCAGCACCTCCCGGTGGAAGCCCGAGATCAGCGACCAGTCCAGCGGCACGTCGAAGTCGCGCCGCTCGCCCGCGAAGTAGGCCTCCACCTGCCGTTTCGCCTCGGTCAGCAGCGGGGAGCCGGGCGCCCGGACGGGCTGCGCGCCCAAGCGGGACGCGAGCCGGCCGAGCGCCCGGTCGCGCACCGCGTCGGTGGCGTGGAACACGACATTGACCAGGCCGTCGCGGGTGGCCGCCAGCAGCAGCGGACCAATACCGGTGTCCACGACGGTCCACACGACCCGCTGCTCGTCCTGCCCATGGCTGTCCATGCGCCCACGGTACGACCAGCCACTGACAACGCCCGGATCACCGGCCGGAAGGGTTCACCTCCGCGCGCACGGCGCCCCGCACGACGTCCGGCCGGTTGGAGATGATGCCGTCGACGTCGTACGCGGCGACCCGCCGGGCGGTGTCCGCATCGTCGATGGTCCAGGTGTAGACCTCCATCGACCGGCCGTGCGGCCCCGTGAACGACTGGACCGCGGCGACGTAGCTCACGGAGAGGGAGCCGTACCAGGGGTTGATCTGGTCGGTGAACTGCGCGTACGCGGGCAGCTCGGTCACCGACGGAGTGCCCAGGAATCCGGTCTTGACGGCCGGCGCGAGCTCGTGGACGGTCCGGATGCTGTCCGCGCTGAAGCTCTGCACGATCAGCCGGCCGGCCACGTGCGGCCGGTCGAGCCAGCCCTCGTTGGCGAGGACCTTGAGGGTCTCCTGCTCGATGCCCGGATAGAGGCCGGGGTTCTTCACCTCCAGGAGCAGCTTCTGGTGGTTGTGCTCCACGCGGTCCACGTACTGCTTCAGCGTCGGCACGCGCGCGCCCGCGTACTGGGCCCCGAACCAGCTCCCCGCGTCCAGCCGTGCGATCTCCCCCGCGGTGAAGTCCTTCACCATCCAGGGCGCCCGGTCGGGGAAGACCTCCTCCACATCGGTCGTGCGCCGCAGGTTGTCGTCGTGGAGGACGACGAGTTCGCCGTCCCGGGTGCGCTGGACGTCGTTCTCCACCCAGCGGATGCCCAGTTCGTCCGCCTTGTCGACGGCGGCCAGCGTGTTCTCCGGGGCGTACGCGGAAGCTCCCCTGTGGGCGATGACCAAGGGCCGGTCGGCATCGGCGTCGTGGGTGGCCCGGGCGTGAGAGAGAGGAGCCTGCAGGGCGGCTCCCAGAAGCACGGTGGTCGTGACGGCAACTGCGCGCGCGTGCATGTGTACTCCTCGCGTCGGGCGATCACGGACAGCACCACTGTGACATCGGACAGTCAACGGGAGGGGGGTGCAGAATGGCCACGGGCTGAATGGAGTTGCTCAACTCCGCTCACCGGGGCCGCACACCTGGGGCAAACCCGTGATTCTTTGCCGGAGACCCGTGATTCTTTGTCGGAGAATCGTTCGACCATTCCGGTGGGAGTCATACTTTCTGCCTCGCCCCTGACCGCTCGCGTGGTCCCGGGCAGGGGCGCGCACCAGGGAGCCCCGGGACGTGAACCGGGGCGTAAGAAGGCGGAAGGGCAGCCGCACATGCAAGGCACGGTCGACGGATTCAGCTACGGACTCGTCACACCGCTGGTGGCCTACCTCATGGCCTGCCTGGGCGGTGCCCTAGGTCTGCGCTGCACCACCAGGTCCATGCTGGTCACCCAGTCCTGGCGCCCGGGGTGGCTCGCCCTCGGCTCGGCTGCGATCGGCTCCGGCATCTGGACCATGCACTTCATCGCCATGATGGGGTTCACGGTCGAGCACACGCCGATCCGGTACGACTGGCTGATGACGTTCGCGAGCCTGGCCGTCGCCATCGTCATGGTGGGTGTGGGGATCTTCATCGTCGGCTACCGGGGAGCGCGGGGCACGGCCCTGTTCACCGGGGGCACCATCACCGGACTGGGCATCGCCTCGATGCACTACCTGGGCATGGCCGGCATGCGGCTGGACGGGCAGCTGACGTACAACACGTTCACCGTGGCCGCGTCCGTCGTCATAGCCATGGCCGCCGCCACCGCCGCCCTGTGGGCGGCCGGGCAGGTCCGGGGCTTCCTGTGGAGCGTGGGCGCCAGCCTGGTGATGGGTCTGGCCGTCACCGGCATGCACTACACGGGCATGGCCGCCCTCGAGGTCCATCTCCACGGCACGACCGAACCCTCCTCCGGCGGGTCGCCGGCCGAGCTGCTGGCCCCCATGCTGATCGGTCCGCTCGCCTTCCTCGTCCTCGCCGGGGTCGTGGTGATGTTCGACCCCCTGATGGTCATGGGCAAGCCCGCCCGGGCCCCCGTCGAGCGCAAACCGGGCATCCCCGCGCGCTCCGAGCCCCCGCAACCGGTCCGTCACCCGGCGCACCCCCCTGCCCGCCGCACGCGCCGCCCCCTCGTCCACCGGCGTTCCCGCGCTCCGCAGAACCGCTGATCCGGACCCGTTGTCAGTGGGGGGTCGTACGGTGGAACGCATGCGGCCCGTTTCCCAGATCGAACGTACGGTGGCGCCCTTCGAGGTCGTCAGCCCCTACCAGCCCAATGGCGACCAGCCGGCGGCGATCGCCGAGCTGGCCCGGCGTGTCGAAGCAGGTGAGAAGGATGTCGTCCTGCTCGGCGCCACCGGTACCGGCAAGTCCGCCACCACGGCGTGGATGATCGAGAAGCTCCAGCGCCCCACCCTCGTGATGGCGCCGAACAAGACCCTGGCCGCCCAGCTGGCGAACGAGTTCCGCGAGCTCCTGCCGAACAACGCGGTCGAGTACTTCGTCTCGTACTACGACTACTACCAGCCCGAGGCCTACGTCCCGCAGTCGGACACCTACATCGAGAAGGACTCCTCGATCAACGAGGAGGTGGAGCGCCTGCGCCACTCCGCGACCAACTCGCTGCTCACCCGCCGTGACGTGGTCGTGGTCGCCTCCGTCTCCTGCATCTACGGCCTCGGCACCCCGCAGGAGTACGTGGACCGCATGGTCCCGCTCCGGGTCGGCGAGGAACACGACCGGGACGAGTTGCTGCGCCGCTTCGTGGACATCCAGTACACGCGCAACGACATGGCCTTCGCACGGGGCACCTTCCGGGTGCGCGGCGACACCATCGAGATCTTCCCGGTGTACGAGGAGCTCGCCGTCCGCATCGAGATGTTCGGCGACGAGATCGAGGCCCTGTCCACGCTCCACCCGGTCACCGGGGAGATCATCAGCGACGACCAGCAGCTGTACGTCTTCCCGGCCTCTCACTACGTCGCGGGCCCCGAGCGCCTGGAACGGGCCGTCAACGACATCGAGAAGGAGCTGGCCGAGCGCCTGACCGAGCTGGAGAAGCAGGGCAAGCTCCTGGAGGCCCAGCGACTGCGGATGCGCACCACGTACGACATCGAGATGCTCCGCCAGATCGGCTCGTGCTCCGGCGTGGAGAACTACTCCATGCACTTCGACGGCCGCTCGCCCGGCTCCCCGCCGAACACCCTGCTCGACTACTTCCCGGACGACTTCCTGCTCGTCATCGACGAGTCGCACGTCACCGTGCCGCAGATCGGCGCCATGTACGAGGGCGACGCCTCCCGCAAGCGGACCCTGGTCGACCACGGCTTCCGGCTGCCCTCCGCGCTCGACAACCGCCCGCTGAAGTGGGAGGAGTTCCAGGGGCGCATCGGACAGACCGTGTACCTGTCGGCGACCCCGGGCGCCTACGAGCTCTCCCGCTCGGACGGCGCCGTCGAGCAGATCATCCGTCCCACCGGACTCGTCGACCCGGAGGTCGTCGTCAAGCCCACCGAGGGGCAGATCGACGACCTGGTGCACGAGATCCGCAAGCGGACCGAGAAGGACGAGCGCGTCCTGGTCACCACGCTCACCAAAAAGATGGCCGAGGACCTCACCGACTACTTCCTGGAGCTCGGCATCCAGGTCCGCTATCTGCACAGTGACGTCGACACCCTGCGCCGCGTCGAGCTGCTGCGCGAGCTGCGGGCCGGCGAGTACGACGTCCTGGTCGGCATCAACCTCCTCAGGGAGGGCCTCGACCTGCCCGAGGTCTCCCTGGTGGCGATCCTCGACGCCGACAAGGAGGGCTTCCTGCGCTCCGGCACCTCCCTGATCCAGACCATCGGCCGCGCGGCGCGCAACGTCTCCGGACAGGTCCACATGTACGCCGACAAGATCACGCCGGCGATGGAGAAGGCCATCGACGAGACCAACCGCCGCCGCGAGAAGCAGATCGCGTTCAACAAGGCGAACGGCATCGACCCGCAGCCGCTCCGCAAGAAGATCAACGACATCGTCGCCCAGATCGCCCGCGAGGACGTCGACACCGAGCAGCTGCTCGGCTCGGGCTACCGCCAGGCCAAGGACGGCAAGGGCGCCAAGGCTCCCGTGCCCGCCCTCGGCGGCCGGACGACGGCCGGTGCCAAGCCGGCCCAGGGCAAGGGGGCCAAGGCCAAGGAGACGGTGCCGACGGACCGTCCCGCGGCGGAGCTGGCCGGACAGATCGAGGACCTCACGGCTCGTATGCGTGCGGCCGCCGCGGACCTGCAGTTCGAGATCGCGGCCCGGCTGCGCGACGAGGTCTCCGAGATGAAGAAGGAACTGCGCCAGATGAAGGAGGCCGGGCTGGCCTGACGGCCCCGGCCGGGCACGCGCTGTGTTGCAAGACCGACACAAAGTTCGGTCCTGGGTGGGGCAGTGTCAGTGCCCCTGCGTAGGGTTCTGGTCAACCGCGGGCGCCGCGGCAACAGGGGACAGCTCGAGAGGGGATCAGCGCGTGACCGTCAACATGACCAAGGGTCAGGCCATCAGTCTGCAGAAGAACGACGGCGGCAGCCTGACATCGGTGCGCATGGGTCTCGGCTGGCAGGCGGCTCCCCGGCGCGGCCTGTTCGGCTCGCGCACCCGGGAGGTCGACCTCGACGCCTCCGCCGTCCTGTTCGCGGACAAGCAGCCCGTCGACGTCGTCTTCTTCCGCCACCTGGTGAGCGACGACGGCTCGGTGCGCCACACCGGTGACAACCTGGTCGGCGGTGTCGGCCAGGGCGGCGACGACGAGGCGATCCTCGTCGACCTGCAGCGCGTTCCGGTCCACATCGACCAGATCGTCTTCACCGTGAACTCCTTCACGGGCCAGACCTTCCAGGAAGTGCAGAACGCGTTCTGCCGTCTGGTCGACGAGACCAACGGCCAGGAGCTCGCCCGCTACACCCTGGCCGGCGGCGGCGCCTACACGGCCCAGGTCATGGCGAAGGTGCACCGGGTGGGCCAGGGCTGGTCGATGACGGCCCTCGGTTCCCCGGCCAACGGCCGCACCTTCCAGGACCTGATGCCGGCGATCCTGCCGGTCCTGTAGCGGACCCGCGCCAGCCGGCCGGTCCCGTGGGGCGGACTCGGCGGGCGGTGCACGACCCATCATGAGTGGCGCACGAGTGACACAGGGGGAAGGGCGATGACGGCCGAGCTGACGCGGGGGCAGAACCACCCGCTTCCCCGGGCCCGTCTCGAGATCCGGGTCTCGGCCGGCACCCCGGTCGTGGCCGGAGCCACGCTCGGCGACGAGAACGGCAAGGTGCACGGCGTCGAGTGGGTGGCCCACCCGGGCACACCGACCCTGCCGGGTCTGGAGGTCTCCCGTCAGGCGGCCCCCGACCATCGCCTCGCCGTGGACCTGGACGCCGTGCCGGACGCCGTGCACCGCGTCAGTGTGCTGCTCGCCCTGCCCACCGGTGGGACGGGACCCGCCCGCTTCGGCGCCGTGGCCGCCCCCTTCGTCGCCGTCACGGGCCTCGACGGCAGCGAGGTCGCCAGCTACACCATCACCGGCCTGGAGGCCGAGTCCGCCGTCGTCGCGCTCGAGCTCTACCGACGGCAGGGTGCCTGGAAGGTGCGCGCCATCGGCCAGGGCTACGCGGGCGGCCTCGCCGCGCTCCTCACCGACCAGGACCTCCCGCAGGCCCACCAGCTCGCCGGCGACATCCACGAGGCGGTGGCCCGAGGTCTGGCCCGTTCCGTGCCGGCGCCTCCGGCGCGGACGACCGACGGCGACCGCTCCCGGCCGGCCGCCGCTCCGGCACACGGCCCGGACCACGGCGCCACCGCACCCCAGGGCGTCACCGGCCCCGTACCGCCGACGTCCCCGTACGACTCCCAGGACTCACCCGGCCCGCAGTCGCCCGCCGCTCCGGGTCAGCACGGAACGCCGCAGCCGTACCCCGGCGGACCGGGGGACTCCGCCACCGGCCTGCCGTCCGCGTCCGGTGGCGGCGGACCGATCGACTACAGCCACCCGCGTCGGCAGACCGGCGCCCCGCCTCCGCCCGCGCCGACCGCGCCCCCCGCCGCGCCGGGGCAGCCGGCCCGGCCCGTCGCGGGCGACGCCACCGGCTGGTCCATGGAAGAGCGGCTCTACAACCAGGTGTGGGGCATGTTCGAGGACCTGGCCCGCACCACCGCCGCCTACCGCAGCGCCGTCGACTTCGCCGACTCGCGCAGGGAGAAGGAGCTCGACCAGGTCCTGTCCGACCCGCGCAGCCGGATCGGCGGGCAGGGCGACGCCGCACGGGAGGCGGCGCGCGCCCGGTACGGACAGCTCGTGGCCCAGGCCAAGGAGGTCCTGGACCGGGACGTGGCCCAGCTGGCGGCCGAGGCGGAGGTCGTCGAGCCCGCCCTGCCCACGGCCTATGCGCGCTGGGACAATCCCGTCTGGCACGCCTACCGCGTGCCCATGGAGATCCCCATGGCCGTGCGGCTGGGTGACCTTCATCTGCCCGAGGCCGACCGGATACGCATCCCGATGCTGGTCCGGCTGCCGCTGGAGCGCGGGCTGTGGATCGACAGCGGGCGTTCCGGCTCGCTCGACGGTTCCTTCGCCGACTCCCACGAGATGCGGCGCCTGGGCCTGGAGACGGCGGTCGCGCACGCGGCCCGGCTGCTCGCCGTCTACCCGGCGGGCGAGTTCACCGTGCACGTCATCGACCCGGCCGGATCGGGTGCGCAGGCCCTGGCCCCCCTGGTGCAGACCGGGGTGCTCGCCGCCCCGCCCGCCGTGGGCGCCGCCGGGACGGCGGACGTACTCGCCCGCCTCACCCAGCGCGTCGACCTGGTGCAGATGGCGTTGCGCGCAGGGGCGCCCGACGCGCTCCCGCCGGGTCTCGACATCTCCCAGCAGCTACTGATCGTCAACGACTTCCCGCACGGTTTCGACGACCGGGCGGTGAACCAGCTGCGCTACCTCGCCGACGAGGGACCGGCCGTCGGTGTCCACCTCATGATGGTCGCCGACCGAGAGGAGTCCGCCGGCTACGGCCCGCTGCTGGACCCGCTGTGGCGCACCTTGCTGCGTCTGACTCCGGTGGCCGACGACCACCTCGCCGATCCATGGGTCGGGCACGCCTGGACCTACGAGCCCTCGCTCGTGCCGCCCGGCAGCCAGGTCCTCCAGCAGGTGCTCACCCAGGTCGCCGCGGCCCGTCGCACATGGGACAGGTGACGCCTTCGAGCTTGGCTTTTGAGCGTTATTTGCAAATCTCTTTACCATCCCTTGGGGAATGGGGTACTGTCATCCATACGGAGGGGAGTACTCCCTGTCTGTGCGGCGTACCCGTCAATACGGATCAGGCCAGATCCCGGGGCGTCGGCCCGTGGGTTCCGAACGCGTCACGCGTCCCGGACCCGGGTGGAAGAGACCTCCGGCAGCGACGACGCTGACATCTGCCGTGTGACGTACTGCCGGAGGCGTAGTGGAAGTTTCCGTGACCCTGTGGGTCCTGACCATCGTGGGCCTCGCCGCCCTGATCGCAGTCGATTTCTTCATCGGCCGCAAACCGCACGACGTATCGATCAAGGAAGCCGGGATCTGGACCGTCGTCTGGATCGTCCTCGCGGGCCTCTTCGGACTCGGCCTGCTCGTCTTCGGCGGCGGCCAGCCCGCCGGTGAGTTCTTCGCGGGCTTCATCACCGAGAAGTCGCTCAGCGTGGACAACCTCTTCGTCTTCGTCCTGATCATGGCGAAGTTCGCGGTTCCCTCGCAGTACCAGCAGCGCGTGCTCCTGATCGGTGTCCTCATAGCCCTGGTTCTCAGGGCTATCTTCATCGCCGCGGGTGCCGCGATCCTCGCCAGCTTCGCGTGGGTCTTCTACCTCTTCGGCGCCTTCCTGATCTGGACCGCCTGGAAGCTCATCCAGGAGGCCCGGGCCGACGAGGAGGACGAGGAGTACGAGGAGAACAAGCTGCTCAAGGCCGCCGAGCGCCGCTTCGGCGTCGCCGACCGATACCACGGCACCAAGCTGTGGATCGAGGAGAACGGCAAGCGCATCATGACCCCGATGCTGGTCGTGATGCTCGCGATCGGCACCACCGACGTGCTCTTCGCGCTCGACTCCATCCCGGCGATCTTCGGCCTGACCCAGGACCCGTACATCGTGTTCACGGCCAACGCGTTCGCCCTGATGGGTCTGCGACAGCTGTACTTCCTCATCGGCGGTCTGCTGAAGAAGCTGGTCCACCTGTCGTACGGTCTGTCGATCATCCTGGGCTTCATCGGCGTCAAGCTGGTGCTGCACGCGCTGCACGAGTCCGGGGTCCACGTGCCCGAGATCAGCATCCCGGTCTCGCTCGGTGTGATCTGCTCCGTCCTGATCGTCACCACGATCACCAGCCTCCGGGCCTCCAAGAAGCAGGCGGAGGCGGAAGCGGCCAAGGACAGCGTCGGGGCCTGACCGCGTACGACCGGTCTCCGGTCGGGCGTGGCCAACCCTCACGGGGAGCGGCGGGCGGCGATGAGCCGCCCGCCGCTCCCCGTTCCCGTTCCCGGTTCCGTTCCTCGGTCCGTGTGCCAGGGAGTGCGAGGCCCGTCGCCCTCTGCGACGATCGCCGCATGACCACTCGTCCCAGGGCGCTTCTCACACAGTGGACGACCGTCACGCCCGTGGTCGCGGTCGTGCTGCTGGTCATCACCTGGGGCCGCGATCTGCCCGGCGTGATCGTCGCGCTGCTCACGGTCGTCCTCGCGGCATCCGTCCTGGCCGCGGTGCACCACGCCGAGGTGGTCGCCCACCGGGTCGGGGAACCCTTCGGCTCTCTCGTGCTCGCCGTCGCCGTCACGGTCATCGAAGTCGCTCTCATCGTGACCCTGATGGCGGACGGCGGCGACAAGAGCGCGACCCTGGCCCGGGACACGGTCTTCGCGGCCGTGATGATCACCTGCAACGGTGTCGTCGGCCTCAGCCTCCTGGCCGGCTCCCTCAGACACGGCACCGCGGTGTTCAATCCGGAGGGCACCGGCGCCGCCCTCGCGACGGTCGCGACCCTGGCCACCCTCAGCCTGGTGCTGCCGACGTTCACCACCAGCGCGCCCGGGCCGGAGTTCTCCACCGTGCAGCTGACCTTCGCCGCGCTCTCCTCGCTCATCCTCTATGCGCTGTTCATCGCGACCCTGACCGTGCGGCACCGCGACTACTTCCTGCCGATCACCCGGCAGGGCGAAGTGATCACCGTCGAGTCCCATGCCGACCGCCCGTCCTCCCGCATCGCGCTGTTCAGCCTGGGGCTGCTGGGCCTGGCCCTGATCGGCGTGGTCGGCCTGGCGAAAGGGGTGTCGCCCACCATCGAGGACGGAGTGGAGGCGGCCGGTCTGCACCACGCCGTCGTCGGCGTCATCATCGCCCTGCTGGTCCTGCTCCCCGAGACCATCGCCGCGCTGCGTTCCGCGCGCCGCGACCGGGTGCAGACCAGCCTGAACCTCGCGCTGGGTTCGGCGATGGCCAGCATCGGCCTGACCATCCCGGCGGTCGCCCTGGCCTCCGTATGGCTCTCCGGGCCGCTGGTCCTCGGCCTGGGCGCCACCCACATGGTGCTGCTCGCCCTGACCGTGGTGGTGGCCTCGCTGACGGTCGTGCCGGGCCGTGCCACGCCCCTGCAGGGAGGCGTTCACCTCGTGCTGTTCGCCGCCTATCTGGAACTCGCCATCAATCCGTAGCGGACCGGGGGAGGGTTCCCGGGCTCACCCGCGGTGACCGCCGGTTTCCAGCACCGTGATAGACCGGGGTCCGAGCAGCGGTCGTGCAGGACCGCAGCACCTCGAACGGACCGGAGGAACCGTGCCCCGCACCCTGGCCAACGCCCCGATCATGATCCTCAACGGCCCCAACCTGAACCTGCTGGGCCGGCGCCAGCCGGAGATCTACGGCTCCGACAGCCTCGCCGACGTCGAGGCCCTGTGCGCGAAGGCGGCGGCGGCACACGGTGGCACGGTGGACTTCCGGCAGTCCAACCACGAGGGCGAACTGGTCGACTGGATCCACGAGGCCCGGCTGAACCACTGCGGCATCGTGATCAACCCCGCCGCCTACTCGCACACCTCCGTCGCCATCCTGGATGCCCTCAACACCTGCGACGGGCTGCCCGTGGTGGAGGTCCACATCTCCAACATCCATCAGCGCGAGTCGTTCCGTCACCACTCCTACGTCTCGCAGCGCGCCGACGGCGTGATCGCCGGGTGCGGGGTGCAGGGGTACGTGTTCGGTGTGGAGCGGGTCGCGGCGCTGGCCGGGGCGGGCCAGGCCGCGACCTGAGGCGTTCACCAGCCGCGTGCGCGCCACTGCGGCAGGTGCGGCCGTTCCGTACCGAGGGTGGTGTCCTTGCCGTGCCCCGGGTAGACCCACGTCTCGTCCGGGAGCACGTCGAAGACCTTGGTCTCCACGTCGTGGATCAGGCTCGCGAAGGCCTCCGGATCCTTGTGCGTGTTGCCCACACCACCAGGGAAGAGACAGTCCCCGGTGAACACATGGGGGTGCCCGTGCGGGTCGTCGTACACCAGGACGATGGAGCCCGGCGTGTGTCCGACCAGGTGGCGCGCGGTGAGCTCCACCCGCCCCACCCGGATCGTGTCGCCGTCGTCGACCGGGACGTCGGTCGGCACGGGGATGCCCTCGGCGTCGTACCGCCCCGCGTAGGTGCGCGCGCCGGTGGCCGCGACGACCTCGGCGAGCGCCTGCCAGTGGTCGCCGTGCCGGTGGGTGGTGACGACGGACGCGAGGCCGCCGTCACCGATCGTGCCGAGCAGCGAGTGCGCCTCGTTCGCGGCGTCGATCAGCAACTGCTCGTCGGTGGCCCGGCAACGCAGCAGATAGGCGTTGTTGTCCATCGGGCCGACCGCGACCTTGGTGATCATCAGGTCCTTGAGCTCGTGCACGTCGGCGGGGCCGCCGACCCGCACGTCTCCGCTGTACGTCATGACGGCCAGCCTAGCGCCGGAGACGGCCTCGGACCCCCGCTACAGCGGTGGCAGCGCGGGCAGCGGGCCGCCCCGTACCGTGAGTGCCGTTTCCTCGCGGCGGCCGGCGAGCCAGCCGAGGAGGTCGGCCGGGGTGCCGGAGACGGTCACCTCGGGGCCGGTCGCCTCCCGGCCCGTGCTCCACGCGCGCGTGCCGTCCGTGATCCGGGTGGTCGGCACGTCCGGATGCCCGGCGAAGCGGGCGGCGAGGAAGTCGGTCTCCCGCTCGGTGAACTCCGCCGGTAGATCCTCCAGCTCGTACCCGATCCCCAGGTCCACGTGGTGCAGCTCCACCTCGACCCACCGCCGGAACGGCACCCGGGACGCGGAGTCGGTGACGCCGTTGCGCAGCTCTACGGTGCGCGACCAGTCCGCGAGCGCGGCCGAGGCGTCCTGGAACCGGGCCGCGCTCTCTCGCACGTCGGCGAGGTGCGCGTCCAGGGGGCGCGGGGCGTCCCGTTCGATGTCGGCGTCCCGGGCCTCGCCGGAGACGTACATGGGGCGTCCCTGCAAGACGTTCACGAGTGCATCCGCATTGCGGGCGAGGTGGGCGAGGACGTGGCCGCGGGTCCAGCCGGGAAGCCGTGACGACTCCGTCACGGACGCGTTGTCCAGTTTCCCGACCGCGGTGAGCAGCCGCTCGGTGGCGTCACGTACAGACGCCAGGTCATGCGCGTGATCAATCATGGTCCTGACCCTAGACCGCGCCACACCTTCGGGTGAAGGTGGCCGACGGCGCCCGCAAATCGAATGCACGTGCTATATGGTCGGGTGCGGCGTCGGGCATGCTGGGAAGTCGGGGTTTGTTGACAACCGGTGAATCCGACCGGCGTTGTCAGTGGCTCCCCCTAGTCTGGGAAAGACGGGGGCCTCGCCCCTGTCACTTCTCTCAAGAAAGGTGCGGACCGGCGTGGCCGACCGTCTCATCGTCCGTGGCGCGCGTGAGCACAACCTGAAGAACGTGTCGCTCGACCTGCCACGTGACGCGCTCATCGTCTTCACGGGCCTGTCCGGGTCGGGTAAGTCCTCCCTGGCCTTCGACACCATCTTCGCCGAGGGCCAGCGGCGCTACGTGGAGTCGCTCTCCTCGTACGCCCGGCAGTTCCTCGGCCAGATGGACAAGCCGGACGTCGACTTCATCGAGGGCCTCTCCCCGGCGGTCTCCATCGACCAGAAGTCGACCTCGCGCAACCCGCGCTCCACCGTCGGCACCATCACCGAGGTCTACGACTACCTGCGTCTGCTCTTCGCCCGCATCGGCAAGCCGCACTGTCCGGAGTGCTCCCGGCCGATCTCGCGCCAGTCGCCCCAGGCCATCGTCGACAAGGTCCTGGAGCTGCCGGAGGGCAGCCGCTTCCAGGTGCTGTCGCCGCTGGTGCGCGAGCGCAAGGGCGAGTTCGTGGACCTCTTCGCCGACCTCCAGACCAAGGGCTACTCCCGCGCGCGGGTGGACGGCGAGACCATCCAGCTCTCCCAGCCGCCCACGCTGAAGAAGCAGGAGAAGCACACCATCGAGGTGGTCGTCGACCGCCTCACGGTGAAGGACTCCGCCAAGCGTCGGCTCACCGACTCCGTGGAGACCGCGCTCGGCCTGTCCGGCGGCATGGTCGTGCTCGACTTCGTCGACCTCCCCGAGGACGACCCCGAGCGCGAGCGCATGTACTCCGAGCACCTGTACTGCCCGTACGACGACCTGTCCTTCGAGGAGCTGGAGCCCCGCTCCTTCTCCTTCAACTCGCCCTTCGGCGCCTGCCCCGACTGCTCCGGCATCGGCACGCGCATGGAGGTCGACCCGGAGCTGATCGTCCCCGACGAGGAGAAGTCCCTCGACGAGGGCGCCATCCACCCCTGGTCGCACGGACACACCAAGGACTACTTCGGCCGCCTGATCGGTGCCCTGGCGGAGGCTCTGGGCTTCCGTACGGACATTCCCTTCGCCGGTCTGCCGCTGCGCGCCCGCAAGGCCCTGCTGAACGGCCACAAGACCCAGGTCGAGGTCCGCTACCGCAACCGGTACGGCCGCGAGCGCCGGTACACCACGGCCTTCGAGGGCGCGATCCCCTTCGTCAAGCGCCGGCACAGCGAGGCCGAGAGCGACGCCAGCCGCGAGCGCTTCGAAGGCTACATGCGCGAGGTGCCCTGCCCCACCTGTGAGGGCACCCGCCTCAAGCCGCTCGTCCTCGCGGTCACCGTCATGGGCAAGTCGATCGCCGAGGTCTCGGCGATGTCCATCAGCGACTGCGCGGACTTCCTGGGCGAGCTGAAGCTGAGCGCCCGCGACAAGAAGATCGCCGAGCGCGTGCTGAAGGAGGTCAACGAGCGGCTGCGCTTCCTGGTCGACGTCGGCCTGGACTACCTCTCGCTGAACCGCGCGGCCGGCACCCTCTCCGGCGGCGAGGCCCAGCGCATCCGCCTGGCCACACAGATCGGCTCCGGACTCGTCGGCGTGCTCTACGTCCTCGACGAGCCGTCCATCGGTCTGCACCAGCGCGACAACCACCGGTTGATCGAGACCCTCGTCCGGCTCCGCGACATGGGCAACACCCTGATCGTCGTCGAGCACGACGAGGACACCATCAAGGTCGCCGACTGGATCGTCGACATCGGCCCCGGCGCCGGCGAGCACGGCGGCAAGGTGGTGCACAGCGGCTCCGTCAAGGAGCTCCTGGACAACGCCGAGTCGCAGACCGGCCTGTACCTGTCCGGCCGCAAGGCCATCCCGCTGCCCGACATCCGGCGCCCGCGGGACCCCTCCCGGCAGCTCACCGTGCACGGCGCCCGCGAGAACAACCTCCAGGACATCGACGTGTCCTTCCCGCTCGGCGTCTTCACGGCCGTCACAGGAGTCTCCGGCTCCGGCAAGTCGACCCTGGTCAACGACATCCTGTACACCCACCTGGCCCGCGAGCTGAACGGCGCGCGCAACGTGCCCGGTCGGCACACGCGCGTGGACGGCGACGACCTCGTCGACAAGGTCGTCCACGTCGACCAGTCGCCCATCGGCCGCACCCCGCGGTCCAACCCGGCGACGTACACCGGCGTCTTCGACCACATCCGCAAGCTGTTCGCCGAGACCACCGAGGCGAAGGTCCGCGGCTACCTGCCCGGCCGCTTCTCCTTCAACGTCAAGGGCGGCCGCTGCGAGAACTGCGCGGGCGACGGCACGATCAAGATCGAGATGAACTTCCTCCCGGACGTCTACGTCCCGTGCGAGGTCTGCCACGGTGCCCGGTACAACCGGGAGACCCTGGAGGTCCACTACAAGGGCAAGTCCATCGCCGACGTCCTGAACATGCCGATCGAGGAGGCGACCGACTTCTTCGAGGCGGTCCCCGCGATCTCCCGGCACATGAAGACCCTGAAGGACGTCGGCCTCGGCTACGTCCGGCTCGGCCAGTCCGCGACCACCCTGTCCGGCGGTGAGGCCCAGCGCGTCAAGCTGGCCAGCGAGCTCCAGCGCCGCTCCACCGGGCGCACGGTCTACGTCCTGGACGAGCCGACCACCGGCCTGCACTTCGAGGACATCAGCAAGCTGCTGACGGTCCTCGCGGGCCTGGTCGACAAGGGCAACACGGTCATCGTCATCGAGCACAACCTCGACGTGATCAAGACCGCCGACTGGGTCGTCGACATGGGCCCCGAGGGCGGCGCCGGCGGTGGCCTCGTGGTCGCCGAGGGCACGCCCGAGCAGGTCGCCGCCGTTCCGGCCAGCCACACCGGAAAGTTCCTGCGGGACATCCTCGGCGCCGACCGGATCAGCGACGCCGCCTCGGTGAAGGCCCCGCGCAAGGCAGCGGCCAGGACGGTGGCGGCCAAGGCCACGGCCAAGAAGACCGCCACCAGCAAGGTCACCGGCACGGCCGCGAAGAAGACCGCCACCAAGGCGGCCGGCAAGTCCACCGCGAAGGCCACCAAGCCCGCCGCGAAGAAGACGACGCGGACGAGCAAGGCCTGAGTCAGTGCCGCGCCGGGCCCCACGGACGACCCCGTGGAGCCCGGCGCGTCGTTGGCGCAGCCCGGCAATCAGGCACCCGTCGGCTCCACGAACTGCATGTCGAGCTGGATCTTCACCACCTCGCCGAGCAGTCCCGGAGCGAAGTCGAGACCGAACTCGCTGCGCCTGATCTCGCCCTGCGCCTCGAAACCGGCGTGCCGGCCGCCGTACACGGGCACCTCCATCAGCCCGCCGAACTCCACGGCCAGCGTCAACGGCCGGGTCACGTCGCCGATCGTCAGCTCGCCCTCCATGGTCCAGTCCTCGCCCCCGCCCGACACCCGGGTGGAGCGGTAGGTCATCGTCGGGCGCTTCTCGACGTCGAGCAGGTCGGAGGCGCGCACATGCGCGTCCCGGTCGGCGTTCCCGGTGTCGATCGACGCCAGATCGACGGTCGCGGACACCCTGACGTCCCCGAGCGTCTCCCCGACGAACAGCCCGGCCTCCACGCCGTTGAAGCGCCCCCGCACCTTGGCGATGCCCAGGTGACGGATGGTGAAGTTCACGGCGGAGTGCAGCGGATCGAGCTCCCAGTCGCCCCGAGCGAGCGGAAGGGGAACGGCGGTGGTGGCGGTGTCATGTGTCATGCCCACCAGCCTGCGGGCGCAGAGCACGCGGAGGGAGGCCGGGCGGAGCGTGGTAGTGACAGGGACACCCTCGGGCACCCGCACCTTGGTACGTTCGAGCGGTGAGCGACGACAACGAGTTGGGCACGTACCTGCGCACCTGGCGCGAGTCCGTCACCCCGGCCGAGGTGGGACTGCCCGCCGGCCCGCGCCGACGCACCCCCGGCCTGCGCCGGGCCGAGCTGGCCACGCTCGCCGGCGTCAGCGTCGAGTACCTCACCCGGCTGGAACAGGGACGCGACCGCAACCCGTCCGCCCAGGTGCTCGGCGGCCTCGCCGACGCGCTGAACCTGTCCCTGAGGGACCGGATGCTGCTGCGCCGCCTGACCAAGGAGGCCGACGGCGGCGACCCGCTGGTCTGCGGCGCGGCCCCGCCGCTCAGCCGGGTGGCGCGGCCCACCGTGCGGGCCGTGCTGGACCGCCTGGAGCCCACCCCCGCCGTGGCGCTGAACTGGATCGGCGACGTCATCGCCCACACCGACGGTTACGCACGGCTGACCGGACCCCTCGGACTGCTCGCCGCCGAGCAACCCAATCTGCTGCGCTACCTGTTCACCGACGACCGCGCCCGCGACGCCTACCCCGACTGGGACCAAGTGGCCGACGACCTGGTCGCCCAGCTCCGGCACGACGTCCCGCTGCGGGACCCCTACGTTGCCGAACTGGCCGACGAACTGACCGTGACGGCGGGCGCGGCGTTCACCGACCGGTTCGCCGACCTCGCCACGGTGCCGCGGCGCGTCGGCAGCCGGCGCGTCGAGCACCCCGAGGCCGGACCGCTGCGGCTGCTGCACGAGACGCTCGCGCTCCCCGAGGACGGTCAGCGGATCGTCGTACACCTGCCCGCCGACGACGCCACGGCCGCCGCCCTGGACCGCCTCGACGGCCGCCGCCCCGGCGCCCTGCGGGCCGTACGGACGGCAGGCTGACCCCCCGCCGCCGTCAGTCGGCCAGCTCGTGGGCGTACGGCGGTTCCGCGCCCGCGCGGGAACACGTGACCGCCGCCGCGCGCGCGGCGAAACCCAGGAGCCCCGCCCAGCCCTCCGGCCCCAGCGCGGCCACCGCCTCTGCGCCGAGGGCGTCGCGTACCGCGAGGCCGTGCAGCAGCGCCGCGTTCACCGTGTCGCCCGCGCCGATCGTGTCCACCACCTCGACCCGCTCACCCGGCACGGAGTACTCGCCGTCGCGGGTGTACGCCGTCAGTCCGGCACCGCCCCGGGTGACCACGACCGCCGCCGGCCCGCCCGCCAGCCACTCGCGGGGTGTGCCGCCGAGCCACTCGGCGTCCTCGGCGGACAGCTTCAGCAGCGACACCGACGGCAGCCAGCTCTTGAACCGGGCCCGGTAGGCGTCCGGGTCCGGGATCAGTCCGGCCCGGATGTTCGGGTCCAGGGCCGTGAACACGCCCCGCGCGGCCGACTCGCGCAGCAGTTCCTCGTACGCGCTCGCCCCCGGCTCCAGCACCAGCGAGCAGGTCCCGAAGGAGACGGCACGGGTGCCGGACGGCAGCACGGTGGGCGCCGAGAACAGCCGGTCCGCCGTCCCGTCGACGTAGAAGGAGTACGCGGCCGAACCGTCCGCGCCGACGGAGGCCACGGCGAGTGTCGTCGGCTCGGCCCCGCGTTGCACCGGCGAGACGTCCACGCCGGTCTCGCGCAGCCGGTCCAGCAGTGCCTCGCCGAAGGCGTCGTGGGACACCCGGGAGCAGAAGGCGGCGGGGGAGCCGAGTCGGCCCAGCGCCACCGCCGTGTTGTACGGACCGCCGCCGAGCGCCGGCCGCAGCGCGGCGAGGGCACCCGTGCCCTGCGGTACCAGGTCGATCAGTGCCTCACCGGCGACGACGATCACGGCAGGATCCTTTCGTGGGCGTTCGGGAGTGCTAGCTCGGACGGCTCGGACCGCTGGTCCCGCGGGGGACAGCCGCACGAGGTGCGGTGGACGAAGGAGCAGGGCAGCCGCACGGTCTCGGCGGGCCGCTCGGGCGCGGCGAGGCGGTCCAGCAGCAGCCGGACGGCCCGGGCGCCCAGCTCCCGGCTGGGCTGCGCCACGGCGGTGAGCCGGGGGGAGAAGAGGTCCGCCCAGGCGAAGTCGTCGAAGCAGCACAGCGCGAGGTCGTCCGGCACGGACAGACCGCGCTCGCGCAGGGCGCGCAGCGCACCGATGGTCATCGCGTTGTTGGCGGTGACCAGCGCGGTGGGGGGCACCGCCAGGGACAGCAGGGACGCCGTGGCCCGTTCGCCGCCGGCCGCCTCGGAGTCGCCGTGCACCAGGAGCCTTTCGTCGTACGGCAGCCCGGCGACGGCGAGGCCCTGCCGGTACCCGGTGATCCGCTCGCGCGTCGTGCTGAACCCCGGCCGGCCCGCGACCAGGCCGATCCTGCGGTGACCGAGCCCGGCGAGGTGGGTGACCAGCCGGGTGGTCGGCTCGGCGCTCTCCGCGCAGACCTGGTCGAAGCGGGGGGCGCCGTCGTCCTGCGGTGCGTCGACGACCCGGTCGAGGAACACGGCCGGCACCCGGTGGCGGCCGAGGTAGGCGACCAGCTCGCGCGGGTCGGCGGAGGGCGCGACGATCATGCCGTCCACGCGCCGCTCGTGCAGCAGCTGGACGACCTTGCGCTCGTGTCCGGGATCGTCGTGCGGGTCGGCGATGAGCAGGCTGTAACCGTGCTCCAGGGCGGCGGCCTCGACGCCCTGGAGGATCTCGGTGAAGTACGGGTTGCTGATCGCCGACACCGCGAGCCCGATGGAGCGGGTGCGGGAGGTCACCAGGGAGCGGGCGAGGGTGTTCGGGGTGTAGCCGAGCTCGTCGACGGCGTCCAGCACCGCCCGGCGGGTGTGCGGCAGTACCGGACGGGTGTCGTTGAGCACGTGCGAGACGGTCGCCACGGAGACACCGGCGCGCCGGGCGACATCGGCCATGGTCGCCATGGGGCGTGCACCTCCCTTTCGCGTACTGCCCTTCGCGTACTGCGCTTCCGCGTACTGCCGGGACCGTATCCCAGCGGAAGGCGCACGTAAACGCTTGCGCAAGCGTTTACGTGCGAGCTCCGGTGCCGCCCCCGTCCCGGTGACCCACCTCGCCGGGCGCCCGCGGACGCCGGATATCGTCGCCCTGCACGCCCCCCGACCCGTGGAGACCTCCCATGCCCGGCCGCCCCGCCCCGAGCCGTCGTTCCGTCCTGCGCTCGGCGGCCCTCACGCCCGTCGCCGGACTCGGTGCGGCCGCCTGTTCGCCGGGCGACGACGGTGCCGCGCCCGCCAGGCCTACCGCGCCCGTCGACCTCGGCGTGGACGGCGACGTCGCCAAGGGGGCGACCAAGCTCTACCGGGACGAGAACGTCGTGGTCAGCCGGGGCGACAACGGCTCCCTGAAGGCGTTCAGCACGGTCTGCACGCACGCGGGGTGCCCCATCAAGAAGCTGGAGGGGACGAAGCTCGTCTGCCCCTGCCACGGCAGCGAGTTCGACGCCCGGACCGGCGAGGTGCTGCACGCCCCGGCGACCGTGCCCCTCATCGAACTGCCGGTCGAGGTCAAGCAGGGCCGGATCGTCGCGAGCCCCGGCACCTGACCGGCCCGGGCCGCAACCGCCGGCTCACCCCCCCCGCTCCCCCCTCCGATCACTCCCAGTCCCACCCGATTCCCAGCATCCCCGACCGCACCCGCGGCTCCACGAGGTGCACCGAGTGGTGCCGCCCGCTGAGGGCCAGCTCCTGTCGGCCGCCGCGCGGTGCCGCCGGTGAGTGCTGCGTGAAGCGGTGGCAGCGCACCGGCAGGGCCGAGGCCTCGAACCGCACCTGGAGCGCGTACTGCCCGCCCGCCGGACCGAACCCGCGGACGTACTCGTGCGACACCCCCGCCGTGCCGTCCTCGACGCCGTAGCGGAAGAGGTGGGTGTCCCCGGCCCGCATACGCGTGTCGAAGAGCAGCTCGGTCACGAGCACACCGGTGTCGTGGTGGATGCGGACGCGTCCCGTCCGGCAGTTCTCCAGGGCGTGGACGGTCATCCGCGCGGGAGCGCATCCCGGATCGCCGTGGTGGACGGCGACGAACCGGTCGACACCGTCGCGGTGGGCGCGGACGATGTGGTGCGACTCGCGGCCCGCGAGCTCGCGGCGCGGGCCGATCCGGATCCGTTCGTGGTGTCCGAGGGTGTGCACCCCGCCGTCCGACGGCGGATGGTCCAGCTCGGCCAGCAGCCGTTCCAGGACGTCGGAGGCCTCCACGAGGGCGCGGTATGAGTGGGCCGCGGGGCGCCGGTCCGCGATGTCCTTGTCGGCCTCGGCGAGCAGACGTATCAGCGACTCCTCGGGCAGCTGCAGTATCTCCTCCAGCGCCCGGACGGCCCGCAGCGACTCCGGGCGCTGCGGACGCCGGGCGCCCTGCTGCCAGTAGCTCAGACTGGTGACGCCCACCTTCACCCCGTGGCGCGACAGATGGTGCTGCACGCGCTGCAGCGGCAGTCCGCGAGCGGCGATCGCAGCGCGCAGGGCGACGTGGAAGGGGCCACCGCGCAGGGCCGAGTCGAGTTCCGCGGTGGCGGCGTCCGCGTGCTGTGTGGCGTGCGGCATGCAGGGGCCTTTCTGTGAAGTTGACGACGGCTGGTCAGACCGTTCGACGCGGATCAACCGGGGGCCGCCCCCGGTCGCGGCGCAGAGGTCTTCACATCCGTAGGCCGCGCTTCAGGCCCCCGAGTTCCCCCGCATTGAAGCGTGTTGACCAAGCCCCGACAACACCTGGAGCCCGACCGTGACGCGCTCCTGGCCGAGAACGCACCGGCCCGCCGTCCCGAGGGCACCCGGGGTGACCGGACGGCCCCGGACCGTTGTCCACAGCCCGCCGGAGTGTCGGTCCCCGCCAGTAGGGTGTGAGTCATGGCCGACCCCTCCAGCTACCGTCCCAGGCCGGGTGAGATCCCGGACTCCCCGGGGGTGTACAGGTTCCGTGACGAGCACCGCCGGGTGATCTACGTCGGAAAGGCGAAGAGCCTGCGCCAGCGCCTGGCGAACTACTTCCAGGACCTGGCGAACCTCCACCCCCGCACCCGCACCATGGTCACCACGGCCGCGTCCGTGGAGTGGACGGTGGTGTCCACGGAGGTCGAGGCCCTGCAGCTGGAGTACTCCTGGATCAAGGAGTACGACCCCCGGTTCAACGTCAAGTACCGGGACGACAAGAGCTACCCGTACCTCGCGGTGACGATGAACGAGGAGTTCCCGCGCGTGCAGGTCATGCGCGGCCACAAGAAGAAGGGCGTGCGCTACTTCGGGCCGTACGGGCACGCCTGGGCGATCCGCGACACGGTCGACCTCCTGCTGCGCGTCTTCCCGGTGCGCACCTGCTCCGCCGGCGTCTTCAAGAACGCGGCCCGCACCGGCCGCCCCTGCCTGCTCGGCTACATCGGCAAGTGCTCGGCGCCCTGCGTGGAGCGGATCTCCGCCGAGGACCACCGGGAGCTCGCCGAGGAGTTCTGCGACTTCATGGCCGGCCGCACGGGCACCTACCTGCGCCGACTGGAGCGGCAGATGGCCGACGCGGCCGAGGAGATGGAGTACGAGCGGGCGGCCCGCCTGCGCGACGACATAGGGGCCCTGAAGAAGGCCATGGAGAAGAGCGCGGTCGTGCTCGCCGACGCGACCGACGCCGACCTGATCGCGGTCGCCGAGGACGAGCTGGAGGCGGCCGTCCAGATCTTCCACGTGCGCGGCGGACGCGTGCGCGGCCAGCGCGGCTGGGTCACCGACAAGGTGGAGGAGATCACCACCGGTGCCCTCGTCGAGCACGCCCTCCAGCAGCTCTACGGGGAGGAGACCGGGGACGCCGTCCCCAAGGAGGTGCTGGTCCCCGCCCTGCCCGACCCGGTGGAGCCGGTCCAGCAGTGGCTGACGGAGCGCCGCGGTTCGGGCGTGTCGCTGCGCATCCCGCAGCGCGGCGACAAGAAGGCGCTGATGGAGACGGTCGAGCGCAACGCCCAGCAGGCGCTCGTCCTGCACAAGACCAAGCGCGCCTCCGACCTGACCACGCGCTCGCGCGCGCTGGAGGAGATCGCCGAGGCCCTGGACCTGGACAGCGCGCCGCTGCGCATCGAGTGCTACGACATCTCGCACCTCCAGGGCGACGACGTCGTGGCCTCCATGGTCGTCTTCGAGGACGGGCTGGCCCGGAAGAGCGAATACCGGCGCTTCCAGATCAAGGGCTTCGCGGGACAGGACGACGTCCGTTCCATGCACGAGGTCATCACCCGCCGCTTCCGCCGCTATCTCGCCGAGAAGGAGAAGACCGGCGAGTGGGCGGACGGAGAGGACACCGACGCCGGTGATCGGCTCACCGACGGCCCGGCCCCCACGGACGGCCCGGCCCTCAAGGACGACGACGGCCGCCCCAAACGCTTCGCCTACCCGCCCCAGCTCGTCGTCGTCGACGGCGGGCAGCCGCAGGTCGCGGCGGCGCAGCGGGCCCTGGACGAGCTGGGCATCGACGACATCGCCGTGTGCGGCCTCGCCAAGCGTCTCGAGGAGGTCTGGCTGCCCGGCGAGGACGACCCGGTCGTCCTGCCCCGCACCAGCGAGGGCCTGTACCTTCTGCAGCGGGTCCGCGACGAGGCCCACCGCTTCGCGATCACCTACCAGCGCCTCAAGCGCTCCAAGCGCTTCCGCTCCAGTCCGCTGGACGACGTGCCCGGCCTGGGCGAGACCCGCAAACAGGCGCTGATCAAGCACTTCGGTTCGGTGAAGAAGCTGCGGTCGGCGACCATCGACCAGATCTGCGAGGTGCCCGGTATAGGTCGCAAGACGGCCGAGACCGTCGCCGTGGCCCTCGCCGCGGCCACCCCGGCCGCGCCCGCCGTGAACACGGCGACCGGAGAGATCATTGATGACGAGGACGGGGCACCCGAGACGACGGCGGATGCCCCGGGGGAGCCCGTGTCCGCGGGCACCCCGGACGAACGACGGGGGCAGGAGAGATGACCGAGCACGAGACAGAGCACACAGCCGGGCGAGAACAGACCCACCGCACGACCGGCCAGGACACGGGCCCGCGGGCCCCTTCCGACCGGCGCCAGGACAACGGAGCACAGGTGAGTACGGCCAAGGAAACAGCCGGGGCGTCCGAGGCGGCCATCCCCGAGCTGGTGATCATCTCCGGCATGTCCGGGGCCGGCCGCTCGACGGCCGCCAAGTGTCTGGAGGACCTCGGCTGGTTCGTCGTCGACAACCTGCCGCCCGCGCTGATCCCCACCATGGTGGAGCTCGGCGCCCGCTCGCAGGGCAACGTGGCGCGCATCGCGGTCGTCGTCGACGTCCGCGGCCGGCGCTTCTTCGACAACCTGCGTGAATCCCTCGCCGACCTCGACGCCCGCGGTGTCACCCGGCGGATCGTCTTCCTGGAGTCCTCCGACGAGGCCCTGGTGCGCCGCTTCGAGTCGGTGCGCCGTCCGCACCCCCTCCAGGGCGACGGCCGCATCGTCGACGGCATCGCCGCCGAGCGCGAACTCCTGCGCGAGCTGCGCGGCGACGCCGACCTGGTGATCGACACCTCCAGCCTCAACGTGCACGAGCTGCGCGCCAAGATGGACGCCCAGTTCGCCGGGGACGAGGAGCCCGAGCTGCGGGCCACCGTCATGTCCTTCGGCTTCAAGTACGGCCTCCCGGTCGACGCCGACCTGGTCGTGGACATGCGCTTCCTGCCCAACCCGCACTGGGTGCCGGAGCTGCGCCCGTTCACCGGTCTGAACGAGGAGGTGTCCTCCTACGTCCTCAACCAGCCGGGGGCCAAGGAGTTCCTGGACCGGTACACCGAGCTTCTGCAGATGATCGCCGCGGGATACCGTCGGGAGGGCAAGCGCTATGTGACCGTCGCCGTCGGCTGCACCGGCGGCAAGCACCGGTCCGTGGCCATGTCGGAGAAGCTCGCCGCCCGGCTCGCCGCCGAGGGCGTGGAGACGGTGGTCGTCCACCGGGACATGGGACGGGAATGACAGGACGTACTCCGCGGCTGAGCAGGCTGCGCCGGGTGGTGCCCGAGGGGCGCGGCGGTAGACCCGCCGACGCCCGTGCCGCCCGGCCCGAACAGGCGCGCGGCGGCAAGCCGCGCCGCCGGGGCACCCAGCCCAAGGTCGTCGCCCTCGGCGGCGGCATGGGCCTGTCCGCCTCGCTCGCCGCACTGCGCCGGATCACCGGCGACCTCACCGCCGTCGTCACGGTGGCCGACGACGGCGGCTCCAGCGGGCGCCTCCGGGACGAGCTGGGCGTCCTGCCGCCCGGCGACCTGCGCAAGGCGCTGGCCGCGCTGTGCGGCGACGACGACTGGGGCCAGACCTGGGCCCGCGTCATCCAGCACCGCTTCCAGTCCCAGGGCGACCTGCACGAACACGCGGTCGGCAATCTGCTGATCGTCGCCCTGTGGGAGCAGCTCGGCGACCACGTCCAGGCGCTGGACCTGGTCGGCAAGCTGCTCGGTGCGCACGGGCGGGTGCTGCCCATGTCCGCGGTGCCGCTGGAGCTCCAGGCCCTGGTCCGGGGCCACGACCCGGACCGGCCCGAGGAGGTGGACACCGTGCGCGGGCAGGCGACCGTGGCGCTCACCCCCGGCGAGGTGCAGTCCGTGCACCTCGTGCCGAACGACCCGCCCGCCGTCCCCGAGGCGGTCGAAGCCGTCCTGGACGCGGACTGGGTGGTGCTCGGCCCCGGCTCCTGGTTCTCCTCGGTCATCCCGCACCTGCTCGTGCCCGACCTGCTGGACGCGCTCGTCGAGACGAAGGCACGCCGGGTCCTCTCCCTGAACCTCGCCCCCCAACCCGGAGAAACCGAGGGCTTCTCCCCGCAGCGTCATTTGGAGGTTTTGGGACGACACGCCCCTAAACTCGCCCTGGACGTGGTGCTGGCCGACGAGGCCGCCGTGCCCGACCGTGACTCGCTCACCGACGCCGCGAAACGGTTCGGCGCCGCGGTCGAGCTGGCTCCGGTCGCCCGGACCGACGGGACCCCGAGGCACGACCCGGAGCTGCTGGCCGCCGCGTACGACCGTATTTTTCGGATGCATGGAAGGATCGGCCCATGGCGATGACGGCAGCGGTGAAGGATGAGATCTCCCGGCTCCCCGTCACCCGGACCTGCTGCAGAAAGGCGGAGGTCTCCGCCGTTCTGCGGTTCGCCGGCGGCCTCCACCTGGTGAGCGGGCGCATCGTGATCGAGGCGGAGCTGGACACCGCGCGAGCGGCCCGCCGGCTCAAGCAGGACATCCTCGAGATCTTCGGGCACAGCTCCGAGCTGATCGTGATGGCGCCGGGCGGGCTGCGCCGCGGCTCGCGGTACGTCGTCCGGGTGGTCGCGGGCGGTGACCAGCTGGCCCGCCAGACCGGGCTGGTGGACGGCCGGGGCCGGCCGATCCGGGGCCTGCCGCCGCAGGTGGTCTCGGGGGCCACCTGCGACGCCGAGGCCGCCTGGCGCGGCGCCTTCCTGGCACACGGCTCGCTCACCGAGCCCGGCCGTTCCTCCTCCCTGGAGGTGACCTGCCCGGGTCCCGAGGCCGCGCTCGCCCTGGTCGGCGCCGCCCGCCGGCTGTCGATCGCCGCCAAGGCCCGCGAGGTGCGCGGCGTGGACCGGGTCGTCGTCCGCGACGGCGACGCGATCGGCGCCCTGCTCACCCGGCTCGGTGCCCACGAGTCGGTGCTGGCCTGGGAGGAGCGGCGGTTGCGCCGCGAGGTCCGCGCCACCGCCAACCGCCTGGCCAACTTCGACGACGCCAACCTGCGCCGCTCGGCCCGCGCGGCCGTCGCCGCCGGTGCGCGGGTCCAGCGGGCCCTGGAGATCCTCGCCGACGACGTGCCCGAGCACCTCGCCGCCGCGGGCCGGCTCCGCATGGAGCACAAGCAGGCCTCCCTGGAGGAGCTGGGCGCGCTCGCCGATCCGCCGCTGACCAAGGACGCGGTCGCCGGCCGCATCCGCCGCCTGCTGGCCATGGCCGACAAGCGGGCCTCGGACCTCGGCATCCCGGGCACGGAGGCCAACCTCAGCGAGGACCTGGCCGACAACCTCGTCGGCTGACCGCCCGCACACGCTTCGTCAGAAAGCCGGTGTCGGCGCCCACTTGGGTGATCCGCACCGGCTTTCGCGTGTCCGTCCCGCGCTCTTGACTCGATCATGAGGTGTCATGAGCCTGGCATCTGTTCGCTGCTGTGGCGGACCCAGGCTAGGGGGGTTCATGAGACGAAGAGCGAGATCGATCCTCGCCGTCGGCGCGCTCCTGATCGGCGGAGCGGGCTTCGCACCCATCGCCCAGGCACAACCCGGGGACCCAGCGTCCGCGACCGCGGACGAGGTGAAGGTCTTCCGCGCCGCCGTCACCCGGGCGCAGGTACCCCTGCTGCTGGCCGCCGGCCAGGACGGCCACGAACTCGGCGAGCAGGTCCCCGCCCGGGGCACCGCCACCGTCGAGGTCTACCTCACCGACCAGCAGGCCGAGAAGCTGGAGAAGCAGGGCGTCGACCTCACCGAGCACACCCTCTCCTCCCGGGCCGAGAAGCGCGTCGAGGGCGCCGCCGAGGGCGTCTTCCGCCCGTACAGCGGCAGTGGGGGCCTCAAGGAGGAGATCCTGCGGACCGCGCAGGAGAACCCCGGCCTCACCAAGGTCGTCTCCATCGGCAGGACGGTGAACGGCCAGGACATCCTGGCGCTCAAGCTCACCAAGAACGCGAAGAAGTCGAAGGACGGCTCCAGACCCGCCGTGCTCTACATGTCCAACCAGCACGCGCGCGAGTGGATCACCCCGGAGATGACCCGGCGGCTGATGCACCACTACCTGGACAACTACGAGAAGGACCGGCGGATCAGGAAGCTGGTCGACTCCACCGAACTGTGGTTCCTCCTGTCGGCCAACCCCGACGGCTACGACCACACGTTCGCGGACAGCGCCAACCGCCTCTGGCGCAAGAACCTGCGCGACGTCAACGGCGACGGCACCATCAGCACCGGCGACGGCGTCGACCTCAACCGCAACTTCGCCTACAAGTGGGGCTACGACGACGAGGGTTCGTCCCCCAACCCCACCAGCCAGACCTACCGCGGCGCCGGCCCGAACTCCGAGCCCGAGACCCAGGCGCTGGACGCCTTCCAGAAGCGGATCGGCTTCACGTACGGCATCAACTACCACTCCGCCGCCGAACTCCTCCTCTACGGGGTCGGCTGGCAGGTGGCCACGAACACCCCGGACGACGTCCTCTACAAGGCGCTCGCCGGCACCCCCGACAACTCCGCGATCCCCGGCTACCACCCCCAGGTCTCCTCGGAGCTGTACACCACCAACGGCGAGGCGGACGGCCACGCGGCCAACGTCAACGGCATGGCGATGTTCACCCCGGAGATGTCGACCTGCCAGACCGTGTCCGAACAGGACCCGGACGACGAGTGGTACGCGGGCGACTGCCAGTCGGGCTTCAACTTCCCCGACGACGAGAAACTGATCCAGCAGGAGTTCGCGAAGAACATCCCCTTCGCGCTCTCCGTCGCCGAGACCGCCTCGCACCCCGACCGGCCGTCCTCCGCGGTCGGCCTGGAGGCCGCGGACTTCACCCCGGCCGAGTTCACCACCTCGTACGCGCGCGGCGCCGACCAGGAGGTCTCCGTTGTCGCCCGCAAGTCGGTGCGCGACAAGGAGCTGAAGTACCGCGTCAACGGCGGACGCACGCACGACGTGGCGCTGCGGCCCTGGCGCGGCGGCGAGACCTACGGCGGCGAGGACAACCTCTACTTCGACGAGTACCGGGCCAAGGTGAAGGACGGCGAAACCGGCGACAAGGTCGAGGTCTGGTTCACGGGCGAGACGAAGCACGGCAAGCGCACCCAGAGCGAACACTTCACGTACACGATCGCCGAGCGGCCCCGCGCCGACGTCCTGGTCGTCGCCGAGGAGGGTGCGAAGGCCACGCAGACGCAGACGTACGTGGACGCGCTGAAGGCGAACGGCCGGCGGGCCGCCGTCTGGGACGTCGCCACGCAGGGCGCACCCGACGCCCTCGGCGTCCTCGGCCACTTCGACACCGTCGTCCACCACACCGGCGCCGGGGTGCCCGGCAACGCCACCCAGCTCCAGCTGCGCGCCTTCCTCAACGAGGGCGGCAGGCTGATCGAGGCCGGTGAACAGGCCGGCGGCAGCGTCGACCTCGGCGGCGGCACCCTGTCCGACGACTTCAGCCAGTACTACCTGGGCGCCCACACCCGCACCTCCACCACCGGCGCCACCGGGTTCACCGGCTCCGGACGGCTCGACGGAGCCGGCGGCCCGCTCGGCGACGCCCCCGGCAACCCGCTGGACCGCGCCGGAACCTACAGCGTGACCTCGGACCAGCTGCCCCCCGACACCTACCGGCAGTTCGCGAGCGAGGGCGCCGGGAAGTTCGCCGGCGCCGTCAACCCGTACGGGCCCCACACGGGCGACTGGATGGCCGCCGCCGTCCACACCGACGACGCCTACAAGCGCCTCACCCGCACCGTCGACCTCACCGGTGTCAGCGCCTCCGACCGACCCACGCTCCGCACCCAGCTGCTGTGGGACACCGAGCGCGGCTACGACCACGCCCTGGTCGAGGCGCACACCACCGGCGCCGACGACTGGACCACGCTCCCCGAGACGGGCGGTGCCACCGGCACGGCCGTCCCGGAGGAGTGCGCGGCCGGGTTCTACATGAGCGAGCACCCCTGGCTGGGGCACTACCTGACCCAGTCCGACGACGGCTGCACCGCGACCGGCACGACCGGGAAGTGGAACAGCCTCACCGGTGCCTCCGGCGGTTGGCGGCAGGTCGAGTTCGACCTGAGCGCCTACGCCGGGAAGTCCGTGGACGTGTCGATCGCCTACGTCACCGACCCGGGCAGCGGCGGACGCGGCGTCCTCGCCGACGAGGCCTCGCTCGTCGTCGGCGGCACGGCCACCGCGACCGAGGGCTTCGAGACCTCGCTCGGCGCCTGGCAGGTCTCCGGCCCGCCCGCCGGCAGTCCCACCGTCCTGAAGGACTGGGCCCGGACCGGAACGCTCTTCGAGACCTACGGCGCCGTCACCACGGACGACACCGTGCTGCTCGGTTTCGGCCTGGAGCACCTCACCTCGCCGGCCGACCGGACGGCCCTGCTCCGGCAGGCGCTGCGTGCCCTGGACGAGTGAAATCAGGGACGCGGGGGACTGACACGGTGTAACGAAATCGGGTGATCGGTCCCCGTCGCCCAGGGCGGTCCGTACCCCTACTGGCGGGTACGGACCGCCGTGCCGGGTATGGGGCGTCTCGATGTCACCCCCGAGGCCCCGGAGAGGTAGGGTCGGTGGTGGTCGGGGACATCCCAAATACAGCTCGCCGGCACATCGGGCCGGCGTACCAACGAGGAGATCGGTTCGTGACGATCCGCGTAGGCATCAACGGCTTTGGCCGCATCGGTCGTAACTACTTCCGCGCGCTGCTGGAGCAGGGTGCAGACATCGAGATCGTGGCTGTCAACGACCTGGGTGACACCGCGACCACCGCCCACCTGCTGAAGTACGACACCATCCTCGGGCGCCTCCCCTACGAGGTCTCGCACACCGAGGACACCATCACCGTCGGCGACAAGACCATCAAGGTCCTCGCCGAGCGCAACCCCGCGGACATCCCCTGGGGCGAGCTGGGTGTCGACATCGTCATCGAGTCGACCGGCATCTTCACGAAGAAGGCCGACGCGGAGAAGCACCTCGCGGGCGGTGCGAAGAAGGTCCTCATCTCGGCCCCGGCCAAGGACGAGGACGTCACCATCGTGATGGGCGTCAACCAGGACAAGTACGACCCGGCGAAGCACAACGTCATCTCCAACGCCTCCTGCACCACCAACTGTGTGGCGCCGATGGCCAAGGTCCTCGACGAGAACTTCGGCATCGTCAAGGGCCTGATGACGACGGTCCACGCGTACACGAACGACCAGCGCATCCTGGACTTCCCGCACAAGGACCTGCGCCGCGCCCGTGCCGCCGCGGAGAACATCATCCCGACCACCACGGGTGCCGCCAAGGCCACCGCGCTGGTCCTGCCGCAGCTCAAGGGCAAGCTGGACGGCATCGCCATGCGCGTCCCGGTCCCCACCGGCTCGGTCACCGACCTCGTCCTGGAGCTCGGCCGCGAGGTCACCAAGGAAGAGATCAACGCCGCCTTCCAGAAGGCCGCCGAGGGCGAACTCAAGGGCATCATCGAGTACACCGAGGACCCGATCGTCTCCTCCGACATCGTCAACGCCCCGGCGTCCTGCACGTTCGACTCGTCCCTGACCATGGTCCAGGACGGCAAGAACGTGAAGGTCATCGGCTGGTACGACAACGAGTGGGGCTACTCCAACCGCCTCGTCGACCTCACGGTCTTCGTCGGCAACCAGCTCTGATCGACTCCCCCCAGCAGGCACTCGATGCGGTAACAGGGCTCGGACAGCGCAAGGTCGCGCCGTCCGGGCCCTGCGTCGCGTCCGCAGCGACCAGCCCTCGTAGGATCACGAGCGATCACGAGAACCCAGGAGCCCTCTGCATGAAGACGATCGACGAACTGCTCTCCGAAGGCGTCGCGGGCAAGCGCGTCTTCGTCCGCGCCGACCTCAATGTGCCGCTGGACGGCACCACCATCACCGACGACGGCCGCATCCGCGCCGTGGTGCCCACCGTCAAGGCCCTGGCCGACGCGGGCGCGCGCGTGATCGTCGCCTCGCACCTGGGCCGCCCCAAGGGCGCCCCGGACCCGGCCTTCTCCCTCGCCCCGGCCGCCGCGCGCCTCGGTGAACTCCTCGGCGCCGACGTCGCCTTCGCCGAAGACACGGTCGGCACCTCCGCCGAGACCGTCGTCTCCGCCCTCGCCGACGGTCAGGTGGCCGTCATCGAGAACCTGCGCTTCAACGCCGGCGAGACCAGCAAGGACGACACCGAGCGTGCCGCCTTCGCCGACAAGCTGGCCGGCCTCGCGGACGTCTACGTCGGCGACGGCTTCGGCGCGGTGCACCGGAAGCACGCCTCGGTCTTCGACCTGCCGAAGCGGCTGCCGCACTACGCCGGGTACCTCATCGCCACCGAGGTCGGCGTGCTGAAGAAGCTCACCGACGACGTCCAGCGGCCGTACGTGGTCGCCCTCGGCGGCGCCAAGGTCTCCGACAAGCTCGCCGTCATCGACCAGCTGCTCGGCAAGGCCGACCGGCTCCTCATCGGCGGCGGCATGGCGTACACCTTCCTCAAGGCCAAGGGCTACGAGGTCGGCATCTCGCTCCTCCAGGAGGACCAGATCCCGGCCGTCCAGGAGTACATCGAGCGCGCGGAGAAGAGCGGCGTCGAGCTGGTCCTCCCCGTCGACGTCCTGGTCTCGCCCGAGTTCCCGGACCTGAAGACCAAGGCCCCGGCCAACCCCACCACCGTCGCCGCGGACGCCATCCCGGCCGACCAGGAGGGTCTGGACATCGGTCCCGAGACCCGCAAGCTGTACGCGTCCAAGCTCGCCGACGCCGCCACCGTCTTCTGGAACGGGCCCATGGGCGTCTTCGAGCACCCCGACTACGCCGAGGGCACCAAGGCGGTCGCCCAGGCCCTCGTCGACGCCCCGGGCTTCACCGTGGTCGGCGGCGGCGACTCCGCCGCGGCCGTGCGTACGCTCGGCTTCGACGAAAAGGCATTCGGCCACATCTCGACCGGCGGCGGCGCCTCCCTCGAATACCTCGAGGGCAAGACGCTCCCCGGCCTCGCCGCACTGGAGGACTGACCGCAATGACCACCCGCACGCCGCTGATGGCGGGCAACTGGAAGATGAACCTCAACCACCTCGAGGCCATCGCCCACGTCCAGAAGCTCGCCTTCGCCCTCGCGGACAAGGACTACGACGCCGTCGAGGTCGCCGTCCTGGTGCCCTTCACCGACCTGCGCTCCGTGCAGACCCTGGTCGAGCACGACAAGCTGAAGATCAAGTACGGCGCCCAGGACGTCTCCGCCCACGACGGCGGCGCCTACACCGGCGAGATCTCCGGCCCGATGCTGGCCAAGCTCCGCTGCACCTACGTCGCGATCGGGCACTCCGAGCGCCGGCAGTACCACGCCGAGACCGACGAGCTGGTGAACGCCAAGGTCAAGGCCGCCTACAAGCACGGTCTGACCCCGATCCTGTGCGTCGGTGAGGAGCTGGACGTCCGCGAGGCGGGCAACCACGTCGCCCACACCCTCGCCCAGGTCGAGGGCGGCCTGAAGGACCTCCCGGCCGAGCAGGCCGAGTCGGTCGTGATCGCCTACGAGCCCGTGTGGGCCATCGGCACCGGCAAGGTCTGCGGCGCCGAGGACGCCCAGGAAGTCTGCGCGGCGATCCGCGGCAAGCTCGCCGAGCTGTACTCGCAGGAGCTGGCCGACAAGGTCCGCATCCAGTACGGCGGCTCCGTCAAGTCCGGCAACGTCGCCGAGATCATGGCGCAGCCCGACATCGACGGTGCCCTGGTCGGCGGCGCCTCGCTGGACTCGGACGAGTTCGTCAAGATCGTCCGCTTCCGCGACCAGTGAGCCGACCGGCAGGTCGACCGGTGAGTATGCCGTAGCGGCGATACGTCGTACCCTTGCGGGGGCATGGTGGCCTGCTGTCACCGTGCCCCCGTCGTTCATCCGAAGCCGAGGAAGTTGGTCCAGCCGTGGTTATGGGGTTCTCGATCGCCCTGCTCGTCTTCAGCGGGCTGCTGATGCTGCTGGTGCTGATGCACAAGGGAAAGGGCGGCGGCCTCTCCGACATGTTCGGTGGCGGCATGCAGTCGTCCGTCGGCGGCTCCTCGGTCGCCGAGCGCAACCTCGACCGGATCACCGTGGTGGTCGGTCTGCTGTGGTTCGCGTGCATCATCGTGCTCGCCCTTCTGATGAAGGCGAACACCTGACCCGGCACGCACTTCCGCACGTAAAGCCCCATGTTCGGTACGCGCCCGACAGCGCCGCCTATCATGGGGCTTGCGCCTGAGCGGGTCCCCTTGTAACTCCAATCACTGGACGCGCGTTGGGCCTTACGTAGACTGAGGCGCTCGCAGCGAAGCGAAACGCCGACTCGCTTTGCGGCACCATCACGCAGGGAGTTACGACCGTGGCAAGTGGCAACGCGATCCGGGGAAGCCGGGTCGGGGCGGGGCCGATGGGCGAGGCCGAGCGCGGCGAGTCCGCGCCGCGTCTGCGCATCTCCTTCTGGTGCTCCAACGGACACGAGACGCAGCCGAGCTTCGCGAGCGACGCACAGGTCCCGGAGACCTGGGACTGCCCGCGCTGCGGCTTCCCGGCCGGACAGGACCGGGACAACCCGCCGGACCCGCCGCGCACCGAGCCCTACAAGACCCACCTGGCGTATGTGCGCGAGCGCCGCAGCGACGCCGATGGCGAGGCGATCCTCGCCGAGGCGCTCGCCAAACTGCGGGGCGAGATCTAACTCCGACTCCGTCGGTCTTCTTCCGTACCGACCGTACTGATCAATTAGGTTGTAACGGCCGGGACAGCTGGGACACCCAAGGAAGAAGGCTGACGTCCGACATGAACGCAGACGGCCGTACCAGGCTCCACCAGACGCCCGAATGGTCCGCGCTGGCCAAGCACCGTGAACACCTCGGCGAGGTGCGACTGCGCGAGCTGTTCGCCGCCGACCCGGGCCGCGGCACCGGCTTCACGCTGCGGGTGGGCGACCTGTACGTCGACTACTCCAAGCACCTCGTCACCGACGAGACCCTGCGGCTGCTGCGGGAACTGGCCGCCGCCACCGACGTGTTCGGGCTGCGCGACGCCATGTTCCGTGGCGAGAAGATCAACACCACCGAGGACCGGGCCGTCCTGCACACCGCGCTGCGCGCCCCGCGCGACGCGGTGATCGAGGTCGACGGCGAGAACGTCGTCCCCAAGGTGCACGCCGTGCTCGACAAGATGGCCGACTTCGCCGACCGGGTCCGCTCCGGGGAGTGGAAGGGCCACACCGGCAAGCGCATCAGGAACGTCGTCAACGTCGGCATCGGCGGCTCCGACCTGGGCCCCGCCATGGCCTACGAGGTGCTGCGCGCCTTCACCGACCGCGAGCTGACGGTCCGTTTCGTGTCCAACGTGGACGGCGCCGACCTGCACGAGGCGGTCCGGGACCTGGACCCGGCCGAGACGCTGTTCATCGTGGCGTCCAAGACGTTCACCACCATCGAGACGGTCACCAACGCCACCTCGGCCCGGACCTGGCTGCTGAACGCGCTCGGTGACGAGAAGGCGGTCGCCAAGCACTTCGTCGCCCTGTCGACCAACGCCGGCAAGGTCGCCGACTTCGGCATCGACACGGCCAACATGTTCGAGTTCTGGGACTGGGTCGGCGGCCGCTACTCCTACGACTCGGCGATCGGCCTCTCCCTGATGATCGCCATCGGGCCGGACCGCTTCCGGGAGATGCTCGACGGCTTCCACCTCGTCGACGAGCACTTCCGCACCGCCCCCGCCGAGTCCAACGTCCCCTTGCTGCTGGGCCTGTTGGGCATCTGGTACGGCAACTTCCACGACGCCCAGTCGCACGCGGTGCTGCCGTACTCGCACTACCTGTCGAAGTTCACCGCGTACCTCCAGCAGCTCGACATGGAGTCCAACGGCAAGTCCGTCGGCCGCGACGGCAAGCCGGTGGACTGGCAGACCGGGCCCGTGGTGTGGGGCACGCCGGGCACCAACGGGCAGCACGCGTACTACCAGCTGATCCACCAGGGCACCAAGCTGATCCCGGCCGACTTCATCGGCTTCGCCGAGCCGGTCGCCGAGCTGAGCGACGAACTGCGGGCCCAGCACGACCTGCTGATGGCCAACTTCTTCGCGCAGACCCAGGCGCTGGCCTTCGGCAAGACACCGGACGAGGTGCGGGCCGAGGGCGTGCCCGAGGAACTGGTCCCGCACAAGACGTTCCGCGGCAACCACCCGACGACCACCATCCTCGCCCGCGAGCTGACCCCGTCGGTGCTCGGCCAGCTCGTCGCCCTCTACGAGCACAAGGTGTTCGTGCAGGGCGCGGTCTGGAACATCGACTCCTTCGACCAGTGGGGCGTCGAGCTCGGCAAGGTGCTGGCCAAGCGCCTCGAACCCGCCCTCACCGAGGGCGCCGACGTCCCCGGCCTCGACCCCTCCACCCAGGCGCTCGTCGCCGCCTACCGGGAGTTGCGCGGCCGACAGTGACCGGCGGCCGTATCCCGTAGACTCCTCCGCGATCATGGTCAGGGTGACTCGGGGGAGTACAAGGTGGCTGGTTCGTCGGGCGGTTGGACGGGTGGCGGACTGACGGCGCGGAACGTGCTGCGTCCCAAGCACATCGCACGCGCGGTCTTCCATCCGGCCTGGATCCCGGACGCGATCGACCCGACGGTGGAGCGGCTCAAACGGGCCCGCCTCATCGCCGGGACGATCGCCGCGGTCGGTGTCTACACCTTTATCGAGGGCGGGTTCGCCTTCGACGAGATGCTGGAGAACATGCTGACGGCCTCCGCCGTCCTGCTGTTCATCACCCCGCTCACCGTCGGTGTGATGCTGTACGTGTGGCGGCGCGGCGGAACGGTCCGGGCGCTGAAGGTGCCGCTGCTCAACTCGCTGAAGCTGCTGCTGCTCTTCGTGGGCACGCTCGTGCTCACCGTCGTCCTGCTGCAGACGGCGTCCGGCAGCGCCGGCCTGCTCCTGCTGGTGCTCGGGCCCCTGGCACTGTGGCTGGTCGTCGTGGTGGCCCGGGGCGCCGTGCACGTGTCCGGCAACTTCTTCGGCACCGCCGCCACGCACCGCTGCCTGCCTCCGCTGCTCGCCACGGTCACGACATGGCTCATGGCCATCCCCGACCTCGTCACCGGCGACCTGCACGGGCTCAGCCTCACGATGGGCGTCGTCTTCATCCTCGGCGCGCCCGTGACGGTCACGTGCATCGCGCTGCTGGAGGCGGGGCGGCTCAGGCGGCGCTACGGCATCCGGCTGGGCACCCATCCGGCGGCTCTGCCGGCCCGTCCCGGCGGGCCGATGCCTCCCATGCCTCCGGCGCCCCCGCGGTACGGCGTGCCGCCGCAGGGGCATCCGTATGCTCCGGGGGTGCGGCCGTCGGGGCGGTGAGGGTTTCGCCCCCGCCGCCCCTTCCCGTCCCGTCCCTGGGGGCTGCGCCCCCAGACCCCCCTGTCGGCCTGACGGCCTCGTCCTCAAACGCCGGACGGGCTGCTTTATGCCGACGCCGGCGGATACAACGACCTCGGCAGCTGCGAGGCCGCCGCCGCGTCCAGGAGCCACAGGGTGCGGATGCGGCCCTGGGCTCCAGCAGCCGGGGCCTGGATCTCGCCCGCGCCCGAGAGGGCCATCGCGACTGCGTTCGCCTTGTCCTCGCCCGCCGCCAGCAGCCACACCTCACGGGCCGTGCGGATGGCCGGCAGGGTCAGGGAGATGCGGGTGGGCGGCGGCTTGGGGGAGCCGTGGACGCCGATCACCGTGCGGTCGGTCTCCCGTACGCCCGGGTGCTCCGGGAACAGGGACGCCACGTGCGTGTCCGGGCCGACGCCCAGCAGGAGGACGTCGAAGGACGGGACCGCGGCGTGGTTCTCCGGGACGGACGCCTCGGCCAGTTCCTGCGCGTACGCCGCCGCAGCCGCCTCCACGTCCGAGCCGTGCGGGCCGTCGGACGCCGCCATCGCGTGCACCCGCTTCGGGTCCAGCGGGACCGAGTCCAGCAGCGCCTCGCGCGCCTGGGTGACGTTGCGCTCCGGGTCGCCCTCCGGCAGGAACCGCTCGTCGCCCCACCACAGGTCGAGGCGGCTCCAGTCGACGGCGTCCCGGGCCGGGGACCCGGCGATCGCGGCGAGCAGGCCGTTGCCGTTGCGACCGCCGGTGAGGACCACGGATGCCGAGCCCCGGGAGGCCTGCGCGTCCACGATCTTCGTGATCAGCCGGGCCGCCGCGGCCTCGGCCATCAGCTCCTTGTCGCGGTGCACGACCAGCTGAGGAGTGCTCACTTCGCCGCCGCCTTCCTCACCGGTGTCTTCTCCTGCGCCGCGTCCTTCGCGGGAGCTTTCGCAGCCGTCTCGACGGGAGCGGGGACCGCGACGGCCTCGACGTCCGGGGCTCCTTTGCCGGGGGTGCCCGGCGCGTTCAGCCGGTTCACCCCGTACCGCAGCGCCGACGCGTACGTGTCGTCCGGGTCGAGGCGCCGCAGCTCCTCCGCGATCAGCTCGGCCGTGTCGCGGCGCTTGAGCGCCACCGCGCGCGCCGGCTGCCCCTGGATCGACAGGGTCGCGAGCGAACCGTCGGCCCGGTCCAGGACGACCGGACCGCAGTCGGTGTCCATCCGGACCGCGGTCAGCCCCGGTCCGCCCGAGGTGGTGCGCTGCACCGGCACGTTCAGCCGGTCCGCGAGCCACATCGCCAGCAGCTCGCAGCTCGGGTTGTACTCCTCGCCCTCCACCTCGACACCCTGCACCCGGCAGTCGACCTGGTCCAGGGCCGCCGCCAGCATCGAGCGCCACGGCGTGATGCGGGTCCAGGACAGGTCGGTGTCGCCCGGCGCGTAGGCGTCGGCGCGGGCGGCCAGCTCCCGTATCGGCTCCTCGCAGGCGTAGGTGTCGGTGACCCGGCGCTGGGCCAGCGCGCCGAGCGGGTCGCCGGCCGGGTCCAGCGGCGCGTTCACCGGCCACCACACCACGACCGGTGCGTCCGGCAGCAGCAGCGGCAGGACCACCGACTGGGCATGGTCGACCACGTCGCCGTACAGCCGCAGCACGACCGTCTCGCCGGTGCCCGCGTCGGCGCCGAGGCGGACCTCGGCGTCCAGCCGGGACTGGGTACGGTCCCGGGGCGAGCGCGAGACGCGCTTGATGACCACCAGCGTGCGCGAGGGATGCTCGTGCGCGGCGTCGCTCGCGGCCTTCAGCGCGTCGTAGGCGTTCTCCTCGTCGGTGACGATGACCAGCGTGAGCACCATGCCGATGGCCGGTGTGCCGATGGCCCGGCGGCCCAGCACCAACGCCTTGTTGATCTTGCTGGACGTGGTGTCCGTGAGGTCTGTCTTCATGGCCGGCGCCAGCTCCGTCCGTCTCGCTCCAGCATGTCGTCCGCCTCCTGGGGACCCCAGGTGCCCGCCGGGTACTGGGCCGGAGTGCCGTGCTCGTCCCAGTACTCCTCGATCGGGTCGAGGATCTTCCAGGACAGCTCGACCTCCTCGGTGCGCGGGAAGAGGTTCGCGTCGCCCAGCAGCACGTCCAGGATGAGGCGCTCGTACGCCTCCGGGCTCGACTCCGTGAAGGACTCGCCGTACGCGAAGTCCATGGACACGTCCCGGATCTCCATCGAGGTGCCCGGCACCTTGGAGCCGAAGCGGACGGTGACGCCCTCGTCGGGCTGGACGCGGATGACGATCGCGTTCGAGCCGAGTTCCTCGGTGGCCGTCGTGTCGAAGGGGGAGTGCGGGGCGCGCTGGAAGACCACCGCGATCTCGGTGACGCGGCGGCCCAGGCGCTTGCCGGTGCGCAGGTAGAAGGGGACACCCGCCCAGCGGCGGTTGTCGATCCCGACCTTGATCGCGGCGTAGGTGTCGGTCTTCGACTGCGCGTCGATGCCGTCCTCTTCGAGGTAGCCGATGACCTTCGCGCCGCCCTGCCAGCCGGCCGCGTACTGTCCGCGCACGGTGTCCCGGCCCAGGTCCTTGGGGAGGCGGACCGCGCCGAGCACCTTGGTCTTCTCGGCGGCCAGCGCGTCCGCGTCGAAGGAGGCGGGCTCCTCCATCGCGGTCAGCGCGAGCAGCTGGAGGAGGTGGTTCTGGATGACGTCACGGGCGGCGCCGATGCCGTCGTAGTAGCCGGCCCGGCCGCCGATGCCGATGTCCTCGGCCATGGTGATCTGCACGTGGTCCACGTAGGACCGGTTCCAGATCGGCTCGAACATCGTGTTGGCGAAGCGCAGCGCCAGGATGTTCTGGACCGTCTCCTTGCCCAGGTAGTGGTCGATGCGGAAGACCTGGTCCGAACCGAAGACCTCGTGGACGATCGCGTTGAGCTCCTCGGCCGACTTCAGGTCGTGGCCGAACGGCTTCTCGATCACCGCGCGCCGCCAGGACCCGCCCGTCTGGTCGGCGAGACCGTGCTTCTTCAGCTGCTGGATGACCACCGGGAAGGACTTCGGCGGCACCGACAGGTAGAAGGCGAAGTTGCCGCCCGTGCCCTGCGCCTTGTCCAGCTCCTCGATGGTGCCGCGCAGCCGCTCGAAGGCGTCGTCGTCGTCGAAGGTGCCCTGGACGAAGCGCATCCCCTGGATGAGCTGCTGCCAGACCTCCTCGCGGAACGGCGTGCGGGAGTGCTCCTTGACGGCGTCGTGCACGACCTGGGCGAAGTCCTCGTGCTCCCAGTCGCGGCGGGCGAACCCGACGAGCGAGAAGCCCGGCGGCAGCAGACCCCGGTTGGCGAGGTCGTACACGGCGGGCATGAGCTTCTTGCGGGACAGATCGCCGGTGACGCCGAAAATGACCAGACCCGACGGCCCCGCGATACGCGGGAGCCGTCGGTCTGCGGGGTCACGCAGCGGGTTGCTGCTTGACAATTTTTAGCCCTCCGAGGGAGCGAGGCGCTTGAGCTCCGCCTCCGTCGACTTGAGCAGGTCGTTCCAGGACGCCTCGAACTTCTCGACGCCCTCGTCCTCCAGGAGCTGGACCACCTCGTCGTAGGAGATCCCGAGCTTCTCGACCGCGTCGAGGTCGGCGCGGGCCTGCTCGTAGGTCCCGGCGACGGTGTCGCCGGTGATCTCGCCGTGGTCCTCGGTGGCGAACAGCGTCGCCTCCGGCATGGTGTTCACCGTGTTGGGCGCGACCAGGTCGGTGACGTACATGGTGTCGCTGTACGCCTTGTCCTTCACGCCGGTCGACGCCCACAGCGGACGCTGCTTGTTGGCGCCGGCCTTCTCCAGGGCGGCCCAGCGGTCGGTGCCGAAGACCTCCTCGTACGCCTGGTAGGCGAGGCGGGCGTTGGCGACGGCGGCCTTGCCGCGCAGCGCCTTGGCCTCGTCGGTGCCGAGCGCGTCGATCCGCTTGTCGATCTCGGTGTCCACGCGGGACACGAAGAAGGACGCCACCGAGTGGATCTGGGAGAGGTCCAGGCCGCGCTCCTTGGCCTTCTCCAGGCCGGTCAGGAAGGCGTCCATGACCTTGCGGTAGCGCTCGAGGGAGAAGATCAGCGTGACGTTGACGCTGATGCCCAGGCCGATGGTCTCGGCGATCGCCGGGATGCCGGCCTCGGTCGCCGGGATCTTGATCAGCGTGTTGGGCCGGTCCACCAGCCAGGCCAGCTGCTTGGCCTCGGCCACCGTCGCCCTGGTGTTGTGCGCCAGGCGCGGGTCGACCTCGATGGAGACCCGGCCGTCCTTGCCGTCGGTGTTGTCGAACACCGGGCGCAGGATGTCGGCGGCGTCGCGGACGTCCGCCGTGGTGATCATCCGGATGGCCTCTTCGACGGTGACCTCGCGGGCGGCGAGGTCGGCGAGCTGCGTGTCGTAGCCGTCGCCCTGCGAGATCGCCTTCTGGAAGATCGACGGGTTGGTGGTGACGCCCACGACGTGCTGCTGGTCGATCAGCTCGGCGAGGTTGCCGGACGTGATCCGCTTGCGCGACAGGTCGTCCAGCCAGATCGCTACGCCTTCATCGGAGAGGCGCTTGAGTGCGTCTGTCATGGAAAATGCATCTCCTACGTGTCGTGTGTGAGCGTCAGCGCTGAGCCGCGGTCAGCGATTCCCGGGCAGCGGCGGCCACGTTCTCGGCAGTGAAGCCGAACTCCTGGAAGAGCAGCTTGCCGTCCGCCGAAGCACCGAAGTGCTCCAGGGAAACGATGCGGCCGGCGTCCCCCACGTACTTGTGCCAGGTCAGACCGATCCCGGCCTCGACCGCGACACGGGCCTTCACGGACGGAGGCAGGACGCTGTCCCGGTACCCCTGGTCCTGCTGCTCGAACCACTCGACGGACGGCATGGACACCACGCGGGTCGGCACACCGTCGGCCTGCAGCTGCTCGCGGGCCTCGACGGCCACGTGCACCTCGGAACCGGTGGCGATCAGGACCACCTGCGCCTCGCCCCCCTCGGCCTCGAACAGCACGTAGCCGCCCCTGGCCGCGTCGTCGTTGGGCTCGTACGTCGGCACGCCCTGGCGGGTGAGCGCCAGACCGTGCGGCTGGCCCTTGCCGAACTCCTTCGTCCAGCGGCGCATGATCTCGCGCCAGGCGATCGCGGTCTCGTTGGCGTCGGCCGGGCGGACCACGTTCAGGCCCGGGATGGCGCGCAGGGAGGCCAGGTGCTCGACCGGCTGGTGGGTCGGTCCGTCCTCGCCGAGGCCGATCGAGTCGTGCGTCCACACGTACGTCACCGGCAGGTGCATCAGCGCCGACAGCCGCACCGCGTTGCGCATGTAGTCGGAGAACACCAGGAAGGTGCCGCCGTAGATGCGGGTGTTGCCGTGCAGCGCGATGCCGTTCATCTCCGCGGCCATCGCGTGCTCGCGGATGCCGAAGTGGATGGTGCGGCCGTACGGGTCCGCCTCGGGCAGCGGGTTGCCCGCCGGGAGGAAGGACGACGTCTTGTCGATCGTCGTGTTGTTCGAGCCGGCCAGGTCGGCGGAGCCGCCCCACAGCTCGGGGACGACCGCGCCGAGCGCCTGGAGCACCTTGCCGGAGGCGGCACGGGTGGCGACACCCTTGCCGGTCTCGAAGACCGGGATCTTCTCCTCCCAGCCCGTGGGCAGCTCGCCCTTGGCGATCCGGTCGTACTCGGCGGCGCGCTCCGGGTTGTTGTCCCGCCACTGCTGGAAGGTCTTCTCCCACACGGCGCGGGCGGCCTGGCCGCGCTCCAGCGCCTGCCGGGTGTGGCCGATGACCTCGTCGGAGACCTCGAAGGACTTCTCCGGGTCGAAGCCGAGGACGCGCTTGGTGGCCGCGACCTCGTCGTCGCCGAGCGCCGAGCCGTGCGCGGCCTCGGTGTTCTGCGCGTTCGGGGCGGGCCAGGCGATGATCGAGCGCATGGCGATGAAGGACGGCCGGTCGGTGACCTTCTTCGCCTCCTGGATCGCGTCGTAGATCGCGCTCGGGTCCAGGTCGCCGTCCGCCTTCGGCTCGACGCGCTGCACGTGCCAGCCGTACGCCTCGTACCGCTTGCAGGTGTCCTCGGAGACGGCGGTCTCGGTGTCGCCCTCGATCGAGATGTGGTTGTCGTCCCACAGCAGGACCAGGTTGCCGAGCTTCTGGTGCCCGGCCGTCGAGGACGCCTCGGCGGAGATGCCCTCCTGGAGGCAGCCGTCACCGGCGATGCAGTAGACGAAGTGGTCGAACGGGGAGGTGCCCTCGGCGGCCTCCGGGTCGAACAGACCGCGCTCGTAGCGGGCGGCCATCGCCATGCCCACCGCGTTGGCGACACCCTGGCCCAGCGGGCCGGTCGTCGTCTCCACGCCCGTGGTGTGGCCGTACTCCGGGTGCCCGGGGGTCTTCGAGCCCCAGGTGCGGAAGGACTCCAGGTCCGCCAGCTCCAGGCCGAAGCCGGCCAGGTACAGCTGGGTGTAGAGGGTCAGGGACGAGTGGCCGGCGGACAGCACGAAGCGGTCGCGTCCGACCCAGTTCGCGTCGGCCGGGTCGTGCCGCATCACCTTCTGGAAGAGGGTGTAGGCGGCGGGCGCCAGGCTCATCGCCGTACCCGGATGGCCGTTGCCAACCTTCTGTACGGCATCGGCGGCCAGGACGCGGGCGGTGTCCACGGCCCGCTGGTCCAGTTCGGTCCACTCGAGGTCTGTGGTGGTCGGCTTGGTGCTCACCCTGAGTCAGGGCTCCTCTCCACATGTTCGGATGCCGGTGCACGTGGGCGCCCACCGGCTGCCGGCGCGTCCGTGCGGCGGCCGGCCGCTGTCGAGCCTACCCCCGTAAGTACGTGCGTTTTTCCGCTGGAAACCAGACTGCCGGGACTCGCTGGGATCCGCCTGTCGACTGGGTGAAACCGCATTCGGCAAGTGAATACGGAGCCGCTCATCTGACCGCTCAATCGACCTCCCGAACGCACGTCGGAGCACCCCCGCCAACACGACCCCACCCCCGCGAAGGCCGAGGTATGGGCAACGTCTAAAGTGGCGTGGTACGCGCGAGTCCTTACCGGCACTTCACACGGTCGGGCTCGCTGGGATGTCTCTGTCAGGGGTGTGCGTGACGGCCGTTGAATCCCGTCCTGCGGGGGTTATCGGGACGAGCCAGAGCCCGAGTCACCGGCCGTTCGGGGCCCGTGTCAAGGCGTTCGTGGCGCTGACCAAGCCGCGGATCATCGAGCTTCTGCTGATCACCACCGTTCCGGTGATGTTCCTCGCCGAGCAGGGTGTGCCCGATCTGAAGCTGGTGCTGCTGACCTGTATCGGCGGCTACCTGTCCGCGGGTGGCGCCAATGCGCTGAACATGTACATCGACCGCGACATCGACGCGCTGATGGACCGCACCTCCCAGCGTCCGCTGGTGACCGGCATGGTCAGTCCGCGCGAATGCCTCACCTTCGGCATCACCCTGGCCATCGTCTCGACGCTGCTGTTCGGCCTCACCGTCAACTGGCTCTCGGCCTGGCTCTCGCTGGGCGCACTCCTCTTCTACGTCGTCGTCTACACGATGATCCTCAAGCGCCGCACCTCCCAGAACATCGTCTGGGGCGGCATCGCGGGCTGTCTGCCGGTGCTCATCGGCTGGTCGTCGGTGACGAACTCGATGTCCTGGGCGCCGATCATCCTCTTCGGCGTGATGTTCTTCTGGACGCCGCCGCACTACTGGCCGCTGTCCATGAAGGTCAAGGAGGACTACGCACGCGTGGGCGTGCCGATGCTCCCGGTCATCGCCTCCAACAAGGTCGTCGCCCGGCAGATCGTCATCTACAGCTGGGTGATGGTCGCCGTGTCGCTGCTGCTGCAGCCGCTGGGCTACACCGGCTGGTTCTACACGGCGGTCGCCCTGGCGGCCGGCGGCATGTGGCTCTGGGAGGCGCACGGCCTGCAGAACCGCGCCAAGGCCGAGGTCACGGGCGGCAAGCTCAAGGAGATGCGGCTCTTCCACTGGTCGATCACCTACGTGTCGGTGCTCTTCCTGGCGATCGCGGTGGACCCCTTCCTGCGCTGAGGTCTCTGCGACGGGCGGGGGGGGGGGGGGGGGGGGCCCCCCCCCCCCCCCCCCCCCCCCGGAAAACCCCCCCCCCCCCCCCCCAAAAAAAGAGAGACCACCCCCAGCGACCAACCACCCCCCCCCCCCCGCCGGCACAAAAAACACA